>CAWINX010000001.1:0-141123 GCA_963837585.1 uncultured Solirubrobacterales bacterium
AAGGGGTTACCTGCGGCTCAGGATGAGCAGCCAGTACGCGAGCTGCGAGAGCGCGGCCAGCGCGGCGGCGACGTACGTCATCGCCGCGGCGGTCAGCACCTTGCGCGCGCCTTGGGAGCTCACCGCTCGAGACGAGCGAGCCGATGTCCGGAGATCTGCGCCATCGCGCGACGGGCAGACGCGTCGAACTCGACCGGCAGCATCGACGGCTGGAAGGGACGACGACGGCGAGAGGATCGATTCGCGAACGATCGAGTCGCCGGCGATCTACGCGAAAGCCGACGTCAGGATGAAGCGCCAGGCCTCGGAAGCGAACGCGACCGCCGGCCACATCGCGGAACGCAGCGGAACGGGGCGTACGCCTGCTCGTGCTGGATCGCGTGACCGACGCGTGCGCGGCGATCACCGTCGGCGCGACCGACGCCCCGCGTACACGGGCTCCGAGAGGTGCACCGACTTCTTCCACCAGGACGTGGTCGAGAGCAGGCCGCGGCAACGACGGCTCGACGGGGACCGCCTGGAGACCGCATGCGGTCGAGGATCTCCCGCGCCGCTCGGCGACCGTCGAGCCGTTGCCGTACCGACCTGCATCTGCGCCGCCACCGTCTTCTTCCGCCAGTGCTCAACGAAGAGGCCGATGATCATCGGCGGGAGCGGAACGCGAGGTCGAGGCCCCGCCGCCCATGTGCGTGAAGCGTCCGGCGGCGTAGGATCGAGACCACGTGACCGGGATCGCGCAGGAGGAGATCGACAACCCGCTCGAGCGGCTCCGGCTCCTGTCCGGCGACGACGACGCGATGGCGTCGTTCCTCGACGAGCTCGAGGTCTCTTCGCCGCGCGAGCGCGAGATGCTCGCGGAGCTCGCGCGACGAACGCCAGTCGCCCGCACCGACCGCTTCGACGCGGATCACCGCCGCTTGATTCGAGCGCTCGAGAGCCTGCGCCGGCGCGGCTTCCACGGCTCGCAGGCGGGCGCCTCGCTGGGGCCGTTCCGGTACGTCGTCGATGGCTCGTCGGCTCGTCGCCCGCTACCTGGTGGTCTCGCACGTGAAGAACGTCGTCACGCAGATGCAGAACCTCTGCTGGACGCGCGGTGGAGGCGGCGTCCAACTCGGCCGAGCTGAAGCTGCTGCGGCCGGCGCGCTTCGACGCGCGGCGCTCGTCGAGATGATGCGCTCGCGCGAGATCAGCGTGCCGTCGTTCGTGTCGCCGGGATCCTGATCCCGGTCACGGCGACGCTCTGGCGCGGATGAGCGGCGCACGTCGCGAACTGGTGGGTCGCATTGCTGGTCGGCCTCGTCGGCGTCGTGGTCGGGCTCGGCCTCTCGTGGATCGTGGTCCGCGGGACCACGCTCGCGAGCAGCCGGATCCACCTTCTCCGCGCGCGAGCCGCTGCACGTCGTGTGGGACGACGTCGGCCGCTGCGGACAGCCGCCGAAGGACGGTGCCGTACGTTCGCGATCGTCGCGATCGTGCTCATGGTCGGCGTCTGGATCGTCCTGCCGACCCTCGTGGCGCTGGCGCTCGCGACCTAGCGCGTGCGCGCGAAGCGCTGGACGGCCGCGAGCAGCTCCTCGTCTTCTTGCCCGCCACGGCCGCGTCGCCGGACGCGAGCGCCTCGCCACGCAGTGCTTGACGTGTCCTCGAGCAGCTGGAGGCGACGGACTCGAGCGCCGTGTTACCGCGGCGATCTGGGTGAGGATGTCGATGCAGTAGCGGTCGTCCTCGACCATCCGCTCGATGCCGCGCACCTGGCCCTCGATCCGGTGCAGGCGCTTGACGAGCGCGTCCTTGTCCGTTCGGTGTAGCGCGTTCCTCGCTCACGCTGCGGCTCCCTCCCGGACGCTCCGGAAGCGCCGCAGCCGCAGGCTGTTCGTGACCACGAAGAGGCTCGAGCACGCCATCGCGGCGGCGGCGACGATCGGGTTCAGCAGCCCCGCCATGGCGAGCGGGATCGCGGCGACGTTGTAGGCGAACGCCCAGAAGAGGTTGCCCTTGATCGTGCGCGAGCGTGCGCCGCGCGAGGCGGATCGCGTCGGCGGCGGCGCGCAGGTCGCCGGACACGAGCGTCAGGTCGGACGCCTCGATCGCGACGTCGGTGCCGGTGCCGATCGCGAGGCCGAGATCTGCCTGCGCGAGCGCCGGCGCGTCGTTGACGCCGTCGCCGACCATCGCGACGACCCGCCCTCGTCCTGCAGCGCGCTCGATCTCGGCGCACCTTGTCGGCCGGGGAGCACACCCGCGACGACGCGCTCGATCCCGACCTCGGCGGCGACCGTGCGCCGCGGTGCGCTCGTCGTCGCCGGTGAGGAGCACCGGCGTCAGGCCGAGCCCGCGGAGCTCGCGAATCGCCTCGGCGCTCGTCGGCTTGAGCCGGTCGCGCGACCGCGAGGCGCGCCGCTGCGCTCGCCGTCCCAGCGCGACGGTGATCGCGTGCCTCCTCGACGGCGCGCGCCGACCGTCGACTCGATGGCCCGCTCCGACGATCGCCGTCGTCGACGCCACCGCCCGCGTCGAAGATTGCTCGGAACCCGCGCGGTTCGAAGCTCGACGGCGGGCAGCGCGCCCGACCGGCTCGCGCCGCACGCCGCGACCGCCTGCGCGACGGGATGCTCGGATCGCCGCCTCGACCGCGCCGGCGAGGCGGAGGAGCTCGTGCGCGCTCGGCCCCGTTCAGCCGGCACGGCGTCCGTCGAGCTCCATCCGCCCCTCGGTGACGGTGCCGGTCTTGTCGAGCACGATCGTCGTGATCCGGCGGGTCTGCTCGAGCACCTCCGGCCCCTTGATCAGGATCCCGAGCTGCGCGCCCGCGGCCGGTCCCGACCATCAGCGCGGTCGGCGTCGCGAGGCCGAGCGCGCACGGGCAGGCGATGATCAGCACCGCGACGGCCGCGGTGAACGCCGCGCCGCGCTCGCCCCGAAGGCGAGCCACCGACGAGCGTCGCCGAGCGCGATCGCGATCACGACCGGCACGAAGACGGCCGCGACGCGGTCGGCGAGCCGCTGGACCGGCGCCTTCCCCGACTGCGCCTCGGTCGACGAGCCGCGCGATCTGCGCGAGCGCGGTGTCGGCGCCGACCCTCGTCGCGCGCACGACCAGGCGGCCCGTAGTGTTGATCGTCGCGCCGGCGACCTCGGAACCCGGCGCCGACCTCGACCGGCACCGGCTCGCCGGTCAGCATCGACTGGTCGATCGCCGACGAGCCCTCGACGACGACGCCGTCGGTCGCGATCTTCTCGCCCGGCCGGACGACGAACAGGTCGCCGACCGCGAGCTCGCTCGACGGGGACGAGCACCTCCTCGCCGTCGCGGAGCACGCGTGCCTCCTTCGCGCCCGAGCTCGAGCAGGGCGCGGATCGCCTCGCCCGAGCGGCCGTTCGCGCGGCGCCTCGAGGCAGCGGCCGAGCAGGATCAGCGTCGTGACCACGGCGGCGACCTCGAAGTAGGTGTCGGCGTCGATGCCGCGCGACGAGGACGACCGTCGACCAGTCCAGGCGGAGAGCGTGCCGAGCGAGATCAGCGTGTCCATCGTCGCGGCGCCGTGGCGGGCGTTCGGGAGCGCGCGCGATGGAACCGAGCCCGGCGCAGAAGACGACCGGCGTCGAGAGCGCGAGCGCGACCCACTCCCAGCCGTCGAAGCGGAGCGGCGGCACCATCGCGAGCGCAGCGAGCGGGACCGTCAGGAGCGACCGCGAGAGCGAGCCGCGTCCGCACGCGCCCGGGCCGGGTCCGGCGCTCGGCGCCCGGTCGCGCGGCAGCGCGGCGCGGTAGCCGGTCGCCTCGACGGTCGCGATCAGCTCGTCGACCGCCACGGACGCCGGTCGAAGCGACACCGCGCGGCCGCTCGGTCGCGAAGTTGACGGTCGCCTCGACGCCGTCGAGCCTGTTGAGCTTCCGCTCGATCCGCGCGGCGCAGGAGGCGCAGGTCATGCCCTCGAGGTCGAGCCGGAGCCTCCGGCTTCGGGGGTGGCGCAACGGGCCATCAGGCTGCCTCGTATCCCGCTTCCTCGATCGCCGCGCGGAGCGCCGCGTCGTCGAGGTGCTCGCCCGCGGACGGTCGACGCGCTTCGTCTCGAGGTCGACCTCGACCGAGTCGACGCCGGGAACCGCGGACACCTCTTCCTCCACGGCAGCCACACAGTGCACGCAGTGCATCCCCGGAACGAGATACCGAATCGTCCTTCGTTCCGTGTTCATGATGCAACAATACCCCTAGAGGGTATTTGCCGCAAGGTCGGAAGACCGGCACGATGAGCCAATCCACCGCGATGTGACGATGTCGGCCTGGCCCGGCCCCGGCGAGCTGCAGGTCGGGCTCGGCTGCATGCGGCTCTCGACGGACGCCGACCGGGACGAGGAGCGAGCGCTCGCGACCGTCTCGGCCGCCGCAGGCGCAGGCGTCACCGTGTTCGACACCGCGCGCGCGTACGGGCTCGGGCCGGAGGAGCTCGGCCACAACGAGCGGCTGCTCGCCCGAGCTCTGCGTGCGTGTGGCGCCGACGCGACTGCGCGGATCGTGACCAAGGGCGGCATGACGCGGCCGGAGGGTGCCTGGGTGCCCGACGGCCGAGCCAAGGCGATCCGCGCGGACTGCGAGGCGAGTCTCGAGGCACTCGACGGCCTCCCGATCGACCTCTACCTCCTCCACGCTCCCGACCCGCGAACGCCGTGGCGGACGTCGGTGCGCGCGCTCGCCCGGCTCGTCGAGGACGGCCTGGTGTCGCGCGTCGGCCTCGCGAACGTGAACCGCGGTCAGGTGGACGAAGCGCTCGGGCTCGCTCCGGTGGCCGCGGTGCAGGTTGCCCTGAGCGTGGTCGACGACCGGGCGCCAAGTTCCTCGACCCCGGCGACGGCACGTTCGGCGAGTCCGAGGGCCAGCATCTGCTCATCCACAGCCTCTACCGGCTCGTCGCCGACCTGGCCGCGCAGCGGCCGCTGGCTCTGCTCGTCGACGATGCGCACGAGCTCGATGCGCCGTCGCTGCGCTTCCTGGCCTACCTCGCCCGTCGCGTCCGCGATCTGCCGGTCGTGCTGGTCGTCGCTCTGCGTCCGTCGCACCCGGGGGCCGAGGCGCATCTGCTGGGCGAGCTGACCCAGACGCCCGGGGCGCTGCGGATCGAGCCCCGGCCGCTGCCCGAAGAGGCGGTGGCGAGGATGGTCGCCGCGGCACTGGATCGCCCCCTGCATCCCGCCTTCGGTCGCGAATGCTTCTCGGTGACCGGGGGCAACCCGTTGCTGGTCCGTGAGCTGGCTCGGGGGCTCGCCGAGCATGGAGCCGACGGCTCCGATCGGGATCTCGCTTTGCTGCGACGCATCGGCCCGGAGCCGGTCGCCTGGGCGGTGGAGGGGACGCTGCGCAGGCTGCCCGAGCCGGCGACCGCGGTGGCCAGGGCGGTCAGCGTCTTCGACACGCACGGCACCGTCGAGCTCACCGCCGCGCTGGCCGGCGTTGCCGCGGACTCGGCGCGAAACGCGATCGGCGAGCTGCAGGTCGCCGGCCTGGTGGAGGGCGAGATCGAGCTGTGCTTCGCGCACCCGCTGATCGGGCAGGCGGTTCGCGCCTCGATACCGCCGGCCGAGAGGGCGTTGCTCCACGCCAGGGCCGCCGAGCTGCTCGCCGAGCGGGGGGACCCGGCGGCCGTGGCCGCTCATCTGCTGCTCAGCCCCCCCGCCGGCCGGCCCTGGGCGGCGCAGGCGCTGGTCGGCGCCGCCGAGCAGGCGCGCCGGGGAGCGAGCCCGGAGCGCGCCGTCGAGTTGCTGGGACGCGCCATGCGAGGAGCCACCGACGCCCGAGCAGCGCCCGCGGGTGCTCGCCGACCTGGCTCGTGCGCAAGCCGCGATTGGGGATGCCGCCGGCGTCGAGACGTTCTCCGCGGCCGTCGATGCCGCGGAGGCCGACGAGGAGCGGGCGGGACTTCTGCTCGGCCTCGCGCGGGCCTATCAGGACCAGGCTCGCTTCGACGAGGCCGCGCAGACCGCCGAGCAGGGGCTGCGCATCGACTCCCTCGACGATCAGCTGCGAACCGAGCTGACCGCGGCTTACGACACGGCGGTCATCTGGACCTCCGGGGGCGGCGAGGAGACCGGTGCGATCGAGCAGATGCCGGGGATGAAAGAGCGGATCGCGGAGGCGCGGGAGCGACTCTTCACCGGGCGCGATCACACGGTCGCCGTCGACTTGGCGCATCAGGCGTGGGCCGGCGCCGCGGAGCTCCCGGGAGGCGGGGCGGACGATCCCACCGCGATCCGGCTCTTCGCCCTGCTGCACAACGCCGATGCCGAGCGCGAGGCGATCGAGATGGCCGATCGCTGCCTCGCCGCCGCGCGCCAGTCGGACTCGTCGCATGGACATCGCGACCTGGCAGCACATGCGCGGGCACGCGCTCGCCTACGCGGGCCGTCTCGACGAGTCGGAGATGGAGCTCCGCGCCGCCTTCGAGACGCGCGGGCGCGGCTGGTCCGACGTGGCTGCCGATCACCGCCTCGGCGCTGGTCTACGTCCTGATCGATCGCGACGACCTCGACGGCGCCGATGGCGTGCTCGCGGCCGCCGACGACTTCGTCTTGCACCCCCGCGAGAGCCCGATGTGGGCGATGACCGAGGCCGCGCGTGGACGCCTCGAGCTCGTCCGCGGCGATCCCGCGCGTGCGCTCGAGATCCTCGAGGAGGCGGGCCGCCGCATGGAGGCGGAGCTCGGGATCACGAATCCGGCGTGCTCGCCGTGGCGTTCGGACGCCGTGCTCGCGCTGGCGGAGCTGGGACGCGCCGAGGAGGCGATCGCGCTCGCCGACGAGGACCTCGAGCGGGCCGAGGGCTGGGGCGCGCCGCGGGCTCTCGGCGGCGCGCTGCGCGTGCGGGGGCTGGTGGCGTCGCCCGGCGAGCGACTCGACTGGATGACCCGTGCGGTCGAGGTCCTCGAGGACAGCGAGACCCGCCTGGACTACGCCTACGCGCTCCACGCGCTCGGCCGCGCACAGCGCGAGGCGGGGACCGACGCGTCGGGTGAGACGCTGCGCGCCGCGCTCGACCTGGCCGAGCAGTGCGGCGCGCGGGCGCTGGCGCGCGATGCCCTGGCCGAGCTTCACGCGGCCGGCAGCCGACCGCGCCGTCCCCGGCTCGAAGGCCCGGAGTCGCTCACCGAGCGCGAGGCCGACATCGCCGAGCTCGCGGCCTCCGGCATGACCAACGGCGAGATCGCCGAGGGCCTGGTCGTCACGCCGAGGACCGTGGCGTTCCATCTCGGCAACGTCTACCGAAAGCTCGGTATCTCCGGTCGCAGCGAGCTCACCGACGCACTCGAGTCGGCGACCGACTGACAGGTTTTCAGGCACCCGATTACAGGGTTTTGTCCTGGGCGGCGAACAGCGCCTACCTTCACGCGCCAAGATGGCTCAGAAGGAGGAAAAGGTGGCGAGGCGCCCATCCGGCCGACTTGCCGGCGCAATCGCGACGCTGGCGGCAGTCGCCCTGCTTGCCCCCGCCTCGGCTTCGGCGACGCTGACCTTCGCGCCGCATGCCGATTTCGCCGCCGGGTCCGGCGCCTCCTCGGCCGCGATCGGCGACCTCAACAACGACGGCCTCCCCGACCTGGTGACGGCGAATCAAAATTCCAACAACGTTTCCGTCCTGCTCGGCAACGGCTCGGGTTCCTTCGGCGCCGCCACCGACTTCGCCGTCGGAAGCTACCCCTCCTCGGTCGCGATCGGCGACCTCAACGGAGACGGCCACCCCGACCTGGCGACGGCGAACTTCAGCTCCAACACGGTCTCGGTCCTGCTCGGCACCGGCAGCGGCTCCTTCGGCGCCGCGATCAGCTTCGGCGTCGGAAGCGGCCCCTACTCCGTCGCGATCGGCGACCTCGACAACGACGGCCACCCCGACCTGGCGGTGGCGAACAACCACTCCGGCACCGTCTCGATCCTGCTCGGCACCGGCAGCGGCTCTTTCGCCGCCGCGGCCGGCTCGCCAATTGCGGTCGGAGGCGGTCCCGTCTCAGTCGCGATCGGCGACCTTGACGGTGACGGCCGGCCCGACCTTGCAGTGGCGAACCTCAGCTCCAGCACCGTCTCCGTCCTGCTCGGCACTGGCAGCGGCTCTTTCGCCGCCGCGGCCGGCTCGCCGATTGCGGTCGGCAACGGCCCCTACTCAGTCGCGATCGGCGACCTCAACGACGACGGCTGTCCGGACCTGGCGGTGGCGAACAACGGCTCCGACACCGTCTCCGTCCTGCTCGGCGACGGCAGCGGCTCCTTCAACGCCGCCAGCGGCTCGCCGATTGCGGTTGGCAGCGGCCCCATCTCAGTCGCGATCGGCGACCTCAACAGCGACGGTCACCTCGATCTGGCGACGGCGAACATCAACTCCAACAACGTCTCCGTCCTGCTCGGCGACGGCAGCGGTACCTTTGGCACCGCGACCAACTTCGCCGTCGGGATCTTCCCCATCTCAGTCGCGATCGGCGACCTCAACGGCGACGGCCGGTCCGACCTGGCGGTGGCGAATGTCGCCTCCAACACCGTCTCCGTCCTCCTCAACGCCCCCACCGCCGACGCCAGCCCCACCTCCCTCACCTTCGGCTCGCCCACCCCCGTCCCGCAGGGAACCGTCAGCCCCGCCCAGAGCGTGACGATCGCCAACAACGGCTCGGCGCCGCTCGAGGTCACGGGATTCGACTTCAGCGGCACGAACGCAGACGACTTCTTCGTCGACTCCGACACCTGCCACGGCGAGGTCGATCCCGGGTCGAGTTGCACGGTCAAGGTGCGTTACACCCCTCAGGCCGCGAATGGGAGCAGCAGCGCCACGCTCGACGTCCTCTCGAACGCCCCCGGCACGAACCAGATCGCTCTGACCGGCACATCCGGCTCCTCGCTGATCGGCACGACCGGCGATACCGGGGCGACGGGGGCGATCGGGGACGCCGGCGCGACCGGTGACGTCGGAGCGACCGGAGCGACGGGCGACGTCGGCGCGACCGGGGACGTCGGCGCGACCGGCCCAACCGGCGCCACGGGCCTCACCGGTTCAACCGGGGCGACAGGAGGCACCGGCGCGACCGGGCCCACCGGCTCCGTTGGCGCGACCGGCGCTACCGGAGCCACAGGTTCGACTGGAGCCACCGGTCCCAACCGGCCCAACCGGCTCGATCGGGTCCACGGGAGCGACCGGGCCGGTCGGCGATACGGGCCCCGTCGGCGACACTGGGCCGATAGGCCCGACCGGCCCCACCGGGGCGACCGGGGCGACCGGCGAGAGAGGTCCCTCGGTCCTGTCCGCCCGGGCGCTGAAGCGAGCCACGCTTCGCTGCGGGGTTTCGAAGAAGGACGGCTCGACCCAGGCGCGCTGCCTGGTGCGCACCCCCGGGGTCAGCGCCGGCGCGCTGCGCTGGTTGCTCTACCACGGTGGGCGCATCTATGAGCGCGGCTTCGCTCTCGTGCGTCACGGCCGGGCCAAGGTCAACGTGCTCGGCGAGGCGCGCCTGCCGCGCGGGGGCTACCGCGTCCGCGTCCCCAGTTCCCATCACCCCGGCCGCTTCAGGCTGCGTTAGGCACAGATGAACAGAATGAAGACCAGGACACGCACACGCTCATCCCGCCGCCTCGCCTTCGCGATCGCTGCGCTGGCGGCGGCCGCCCTGCTCGTCCCTGCCTCGGCTTCGGCCGCGCTGACCTTCGCGCCGCATACGGATTTCGGCGTCGGGGCCAATCCCTACTCGGTAGCGATCGGCGACCTCAACGGAGACGGTCGGCCCGACCTCGTGGCGGCGAACCAAGCCTCCAACACCGTCTCCGTCCTACTCGGCACCGGCACGGGCGCCTTCGGCGCGGCCACCAACTTCCCCGTCGGGACAAGCCCGCAGTCGGTAGCGATCGGCGACCTCAACGGCGACGGCCGGCCCGACCTGGTGACGGCGAACTTCCGCTCCAACACCGTCTCCGTCCTGCTCGGCACCGGCGCCGGCTCGTTCGGCGCGGCCACTGACTTTGCGGCAGGCAGCGGTCCGACTTCGGTGGCGATCGGCGACCTCAACGGCGACGGCCACCCCGATCTGGTGACGGCGAACTACCACTCCGACGACGTCACGGTCCTGCTCGGCACCGGCACGGGCTCTTTCGGCGCAGCTGCCTCGTTTCTCACGGGCGGCAGTACCCCGATCACGGTCGCGATCGGCGACCTCAACGGCGACGGCCATCCCGACCTGGCGGTGACAAACGTCCACTCCGACAGCGTCTCTGTCCTGCTCGGAACCGGCTCGGGCTCCTTCGGCACCGCGACCAGCTTCTCTGTCGGGAGCGCTCCCTACTCGGTCGCTATCGGCGACCTCAACGGCGACGGCCACCCGGACCTTGCGGTGACAAATGGCGACGGCAACAGCGTCTCTGTCCTGCTCGGCACCGGCAGCGGCTCCTTCGGCACGGCGACCAATTTCTCCGGCGGGATCAGCAATCCCCATGGGATCGCGATCGGCGACCTCAACGGCGACGGCCACCTCGACCTGGCGGTGGCGAACCTGGATTCCCACGATATCTCCGTCCTGCTCGGAGACGGCTCGGGGACCTTCAGCACGGCCTCTAGCTCGCCCTTCGCCGTCGGGACGAGCCCCGTCTGGATCGCGATCGGCGACCTCAACGACGACGGCCGGCCCGACCTGGCGGTGGAGAACATCGACTCCAACAACGTCTCCGTCCTGCTCAACGCCCCCACCGCCGACCGCAGCCCCACCTCGCTGACCTTCGGCTCGGCACTCGCGCCGGTCCTCGAGGACACGGTCAGCGCTCCGCAGAGCGTGACGATCGCCAACAACGGCTCGGCCGGCCTCGACATCTCGGGCTTCTCCTTCTCCGGCGCCAATCCCGACGACTTCTTCGTCAGCTCCGACACCTGCCACGCGACCGTCGTCCCCGGCTCGAGCTGCACGGTCAAGGTCCGCTACGCCCCCGTCGCCGAGGGTTCGGGTTCCGCGACGATGACGGTGCTCTCGAACGCCCCGGGCACCAACCAGGTTTCGCTCGCGGGAACAGCAGGGGCGCTGCCGAGCGGCGCGACCGGCGACACCGGCGCCACGGGTGACACCGGCCCGATTGGCCCGACCGGGGACGTCGGCGCGACGGGGGACACCGGCCCGACCGGGCCGACCGGGGGGATCGGCGCGACCGGGGGCACGGGAAGCATCGGAGCCACGGGCCCGACCGGCGCCACAGGGCGACAGGTGCGACGGGCTCGACCGGTTCGACAGGGGCGACCGGCCCGACCGGCGCCGGCGGCGCGACGGGAGCCACCGGCCCGACCGGCGCCACCGGTCCCGTTGGAGCCACCGGCGCCACCGGCCTCACCGGTGACAACGGCTCGACGGGCCAGACCGGTCTCACCGGCGCGACCGGCGCCACGGGGACACCGGCGCGACCGGCGCGAAGGGCCCCACCGTTCTCGCGGTTCTCCCCGCCCGGGCGATCGGGCAGGCCACGCTTCGCTGCAGGGTCGCAAAGCTGCACGGCTCGACCCAGGCGCGCTGCCTGGTGCGCATCCCGGGCGTGGGCGGCGGCGCGCTGCGCTGGCTGCTCTACCACGGCGGGCGCACCTATGAGCGCGGTGTCGCCCTGGTGCGTCACGGCCGCGCCACTGTCGACGTTGCCCGCGAGTCGCGCCTGCCCCACGGTCGCTACCGGGTGGTCGTCCTCGGTTCCCCACACCCCGGCCGCTTCAGGTTGCACTAACCCCGGCCAACGCAGATGAAGACCAAGACACGCACTCGCACACCCCACCGCCTGACCCTCGCGATCGCCGCCCTGGCGACGGCCGCCCTGCTCGCCCCCGCCTCGGCCTCGGCGGCGCTGACGTTCGCGCCGCACTCGGATCTTGGCGTTGGTAGCGGGCCTCAGTCGGTCGCGATCGGCGACCTCAACAGCGACGGCCGGCCCGACCTGGCGGTGGCGAATCAAAACTTCAACAACGTCTCCGTCCTGCGCGGCACCGCCTCGGGCTCCTTCGGCGCAGCCACCAACTTCGCCGCCGGGACCTACCCCAGCTCAGTCGCGATCGGCGACCTCAACGGCGACGGCCACCCCGACCTGGTGACGGCGAATCAACACTCCAGCAACGTCTCCGTCCTGCTCGGCACCGGCTCGGGCTCCTTCGGCGCCGCCACCAACTTCGCCGCCGGGAGCGGTCCCGTTTCAGTCGCGATCGGCGACCTCAACGGCGACGGCCACCCCGACCTGGCGGTGGCGAACTATCTCGACGACAACGTCTCCGTCCTGCTCAACACCGGCTCGGGCTCCTTCGGCGCCGCCACGAATTTCACCGTCGGCACCAACTCGGAGTCGGTCGCGATCGGCGACCTCAACGGTGACGGCCGGCCCGACCTGGCGGTAGCCAACGGCGGCTCCAACAACGTCTCCGTCCTGCTCAACACCGGCTCGGGCTCCTTCGGCGCCGCCACCAACTTCGCCGCCGGGAGCGGTCCCGTTTCAGTCGCGATCGGCGACCTCGACAACGACGGCCGGCCCGACCTGGCGACGGCGAACGGGGGCTCCAACGACGTCTCCGTCCTGCTCGGTGACGGCTCGGGCTCCTTCGGTGCGGCCACCAGCTTCACTGTTGGGAGCATCCCCGTCTCGGTAGCGATCGGCGACCTCAACGGCGACGGCCGGCCCGACCTGGCGACGGCGAACTACAGCTCCAACGACGCCTCCGTCCTGCTCAACACCGGCTCGGGCTCCTTCGGCACCGCCACCTCCTTCGCCGTCGGGATCCACCCCCAATCGATCGCGATCGGCGACCTCAACGGCGACGGCCAACCCGACCTGGTGACGGCGAACCTCGGCTCCAACACCGTCTCCGTCCTCCTCAACGCCCCCACCGCCGACACCAGCCCTTCCTCGCTCACCTTCGGCTCCCCCACCCCCGTCCCGCAGGGGACGCTCAGCTCCCCCAGCAGGTGACGATCACCAACAACGGCTCAGCCGGCCTCGACGTCTCAGGCTTCTCCTTCTCCGGCGCCAATCCCGACGACTTCTTCGTCAGCTCGGACACCTGCAACGGGACGATCGACCCGGGCGACAAGCTGCACGGTCAATGTCCGCTACGCCCCCGCCCCCAGGGCACCAGCGACGCCACGATGACGGTGCTCTCAAACGCCCCCGGCGCCAACCAGGTCTCGCTCACAGGAACTGCGGGGGCGCTGCCAAGCGGCGCCACCGGCGCCACGGGTGCGACCGGCGCAACGGGTGCCACTGGGACGACAGGCCCGACAGGTCGCAACGGGAGCGACGGGCGCGACTGGCGCGACGGGCGACAGCGGAGCAACGGGGGCGACCGGTCCCACCGGGGCGACCGGAGCCACGGGCGCCACCGGGACAACCGGTTCGGTCGGGGCGACGGGCGCCACGGGAGCGACTGGGGCGACGGGCGCCACCGGGGCAACGGGAGCCGGCGGCGCAACGGGCCCCACGGGTCCGACCGGAGCGACCGGCGCAACGGGCCCGACCGGCCTCACCGGCCCGGTAGGCGCCACCGGCCCGGTAGGCGACACCGGCTCCACCGGACCGCTCGGCGCGACCGGCGAGACCGGGCCCACAGGCGACAACGGCGCCGCGGCCCTGCCCAGCCGGGCGCTTCGACGCGCCACGCTTCGCTGCAAGGTCTTCAGGAAGCACGGCTTCGCCCAGGCGCGCTGCTTGGTCCTCGCCCCGGGACTGGACGGCGGCGCCCTGCGATGGCTGCTCTACCACTCCGGGCGCACCTATGAGCGCGGTGTCGCCCTGGTGCGTCACGGCAAAGCGACGGTCGACGTGCTCGGCGAGGCGCGGTTGCCACGCGGGCGCTACCGGATGGTCGTGCCCGGCACGCAGCATCCCGGCCACTTCAGGTTGCGCTAGGTACGGATGACACGGCACTTGTTGATCAAGGGAGGCGTCATGCATCGTCGGTTCTCAGGCCCTAACCGCTCACTGAGACTTCTCGGCGCCACCGCCGCGCTGCTGGCGCTGTGCGCCTTCGTCGCCGTGCAGGGAACCGCGGCCAAGGGAGCGGTGACCGCCCACCTGGTCGAGGACATCCTCCCCGGGATCGACACCGTGAAGGGCCACGGGCACGTTCCGTTGAGCTCCCAGCCGTTCCAGTTCTTCGACCTCGGCGGCGTCGGCTACTTCGTCGCCCAGGATCGGCCTCACGGCCAGGAGCTTTGGCGCACGAACGGCACCACCGCCGGCACGAAGCTGGTCAAGGACATCGATCCCGGCAAGGGAAGCTCCGCGCCCTACGCGATGATCAAGGTGGGGAGCACCCTCTACTTCACCGCCGATGACGGCGTCCACGGCACCGAACTCTGGCGCAGCGATGGCAGCGCGGGGGGCACGACCATGGTCAAGGACATCAACCCCGGCCCGGGAGGCATCGGCGGCGGCGCTCCCCCCGAGATCGACAACGTCGACGGCACCCTCTATTTCCACGCCAACGACGGGACCCACGGCGTCGAGCTCTGGCGCAGCGACGGCACCGCGGCCGGCACGACCATGGTCAAGGACATCAACCCGGGCCCGGGGGACTCCACTCCCGTCTACATGACGGGCGCGGGGGGGACCGTTTACTTCGAGGCCGACGACGGAACCCACGGCACCGAGCTCTGGCGCAGCGACGGCACCGAGGGCGGCGACGAGCATGGTCAAGGACATCGAACCCCATCCGGGGGGAAACTCCTATCCGAACTGCCCCGTGGCCTTCGGCGGAGCGGTCTACTTTTCCGCCAACGACAACACTCACGGCCGAGAGTTCTGGCGCAGCGACGGCACCGAGGCCGGCACGACCATCCTCAAGGACATCGCCCCCGGCAACGCTAGCTCCAATCCGGGCTGCCCGATGGTGTTCGACGGCGCTCTCTACTTCACCGCGAGCGACGGCGCCCACGGCACCGAGCTCTGGCGCAGCGACGGCACCGAGGCCGGCACGACCATCCTCAAGGACATCAACCCCGGCCCCGCAAGCGCCGGCCCGGCCGGCCTTAAGGACATCGGCGGCGTCCTCTACTTCGACGCGAGCGATGGAACCCACGGCGGCGAGCTCTGGCGCAGCGACGGCACCGAGGGCGGCACGAGCATGGTCAAGGACATCAACCCGAAAGGCGGCTCCTTCCCGGGTGGATTCACGCAGCTGGGCGGCGACATCTACTTCAGCGCCGGAATCCCGAGCCAGGGGCAGGAGCTCTGGCGCAGCGACGGCACCGCGGCGGGGACCAAGCTGGTCAAGGACATCAACCCAGGGGCCAAGAACTCTTACCCCACCGATCTCACCGCGGTGGGCAATATCCTCCTCTTCAGGGCTGACGACGGGGCGCACGGAACCGAGCTCTGGGTCTACGGGCCGGGCAGCGCTCCGAAGCCGAAGCACACCAAGCGCCGCGCCAAGGCGCTGACAAAGTGCCGCAAGGCGTTCAAGCGCAACCACAACGGCAAGGCGCTCCACAGGTGCAAGAAGCGCGCCCACAAGCTTCCCGTCTAGGCGGGGCGCCGGGGTAGGCTGCCCCAGCTCATCCTGATCCTCCCCTGGACACTCCTTCCGCTCGTTCTCGCCGCGCTCGGCCTCGGTTGGGGCTTCCTGGTCGACCGGGCTGCGGGCGGCCGGATCGCCGGCGCGCTGCTGATCCCCGCCGGCCTGGCGGCGGCGCTGGTCGTGGCGGGGACCCTGGGCGCCTTCGCCGCAACGGCGCCGGCGGCGATGCCCGTCGCGGCGCTGGGCGCGGCGGCGGGGCTGCCGCTGGCGTGGTCGGGGCGGGGGAGGCTGGACGGCTGGGCGCTGCTCGCGGCGCTCGGCGTCCTCCTCGCCTACGGCGCGCCGGTGATCCTCAGCGGCCAGGCGACCTTCGCCGGCTACGTGCGCCTCGACGACACCGCCACCTGGCTCAACGTCATCGACCACTTCGGCTCCGGCCCGCACGCCGCCGCCGACGGCTCCACCTACTCGCTCGTCTACGACACGACGGTGGGCTCCAGATACCCGCGCGGGGCGTTCGTCCTGCCCGCGGTTGCCCGCCCCCTGACCGGCATCGACGCCGCCTGGGTCTTCCAGCCCTACCTCGCCTCCTGCGCGGCGGCCCTGGCGCTCTGCCTCTACGGCCTGATCGCCCCGATCGTCGCCTCGCCCCGCGTCAGGGCCCTCGTCGCCTTCCTCGCCGCCCAGCCGGCCCTGCTCTACGGATACAGCCTCTGGGGCGGGATCAAGGAGCTGACCGCCGCCTTCCTGGTCGGCCTGATGGCGGTGCTGGCGACGACACTCCTGCGCGAGAGGCCCGCGGCGCGGGCGCGATCTGTTGCCGTTGGCTCTCGCCGCCGGTGCCCTGATCCAGACGCTCGGGGTCGGCGCCGCCGGTTGGGTTGCGCTCGTATTCGCCGCCTTTCTCGCCGGCTTGGCTCTGGGTGGCGCCGCGGGAGTCGGGCTCAGGCGACGGGTCGAGGCTGCGTCGGGGCGCAATCTCGGCTCGCCTGGCTGCTCGGCTTGACCGCTGCCTTCGTGATCCCGGTCTGGGTCATCCTCGGCGACTTCCTCTCCCACGACGCCGGCCTCTTCTCCGCCGGGCAGGACGAGCAGACCCGCCTCGGCAACCTCCTGCACCCGCTCAGCCCGTTCCAGCTGGCCGGGATCTGGCCGGTGGGCGACTTCCGCACCTCGCCGCCATCGCTTCCGACTGTCCTCCTGGTCGGCTCCGCGCTGGCCCTGGCGGCCTGGGCGCTGTGGGAGACGGTTCGCCGCCGTCAGTTCGGCCTGGCGCTCTACGCGGCAGCCGGCCTCGGCACCTGTGGGCTCTTCTATCTACTCGGGACGACGCCCTGGGTCGTCGGCAAGGCGCTGACGATCTCCTCTCCGGCGCTGTTGCTGGCGGCGCTGGTCGGAGCGACGATGCTCTGGCGACGCCGACGGGCCGGCGTCCTTGTCCTGGCGGCCCTCGCCTTCGCCGTCCTCTGGACCGGCGCGCTCGCCTACCACGACGAGCTGCTGGCGCCCCGCGCCCGGTTGGCCGAATTGCAGCGGATCGGCGAGCTCCTCGACGGCAGGGGCCCGACCCTGCTCAACGAGTACGAGATCTACGGCGACAACCACTTCCTGCGCGGAGGCGAGCCGACCGCGCCCGCCGAGTACCGCACGGCGAACCTGGCCCTGCTCGACGGGACCCTGCTGACCAAGTCGGCTTGGGCCGATCTGGACTCGTTTCCGCTGGCGACGATCGAGGCCTACCCCTCGATCGTGACCCGCCGCTCGCCGGCCGAGAGTCGGCCACCGTCCAACTACAGCCTCGTCTGGAGCGGGCGACTACTACGACCTCTGGCAGCGCCCACCCGGCTCGGAAGATCAGGTGCTCGAGCACGTCCCGCTCGGCGATTCGACGACCTCGCCGTACTGCGGCGCGGCCCAGAACGGGCGCCTACCGCGCCGAGTGCTCGGTTGACCCGGTCGCCATTCCGCCTGCTCCGACATCCGCGGGATCGCCGCGCGCGCGCAGACCCGCGGAGCGGCAGTCTGGTCGCTTACCAACGCCCCGCGCCGGTGGTCGCGCGCGGCGACCAGACGCTGTGGCCGGGGCCCTGGCTCCACGACGACGCGGCCCATTCGCTGACGGCGAACAGCGCCGGGGACGCTGGTCGCCCACATCCGCCTGGCGGGCCCTCAGCGGTACGCGCTCTGGCTCGGCGGCAGCTTCAGCCGCGGCTTCGAGGTCACGGTCGACGGCCGGCGGTTGGGACGGGTCGAGAACCAGCTGTCGCCAATCGGCGGCTATGTCGAGGTCGGCGCCGTCATCCTCGGGCCGGGAGTCCACACGATTTCCCTCACCTATCCCGACGCCGATCTGACGCCCGGCAGCGGTGACAACACGTCGACGACGCTGAGCGAGATCGCGCTGGACCCAACCCGGCCGGCGACCAGATTGCTGTCGGCACCCCCTGCCGCGGCGAGCCGCCTCTGCGGCCGACCGCTCGATTGGATCGAGATCGTGCGGCCTCGGAGGCGTGCGGCCCGTCAGGCCTAGCGCCGCTTGTGGCGCCGGTGGCGCCTGTGCTTCTTGTGGTGGTGCTTGTGCTTCTTCTTGACGCAGCGGCCGTGCTTTAGCTTCTTCGTGCGGGGGCACTTGCGCTTCGGGCGGGGATGGGGCTTGGGGTGCGGCGGCGATCGTCGGCGCACCTGGATCGTCGCCGTCGCCGGCTGCGAGTAGCCGCCGGCGTCGATGGCGGAGAAGGTGAAGCTGTCGGGCCCGGAGTAGCCGGCGTTGGGCGTGTAGGTGACTTTGCCGGTGGCCTGGTCGATCGTGCCGAGAACGCCGTGAGACGGCCCGCTGCCGATCGAGATGACCCGGAAGGCGCCCGTGCAGGGAAGCGCCAGCGCGACCGGCGCCTGGAAGCCGGTCTCGGCGCCCGCCGGCGAGCAGACCGGCGCATCGGTGGGGTTGTCCTGCACGAGCCAGATGCCGCCCGCGCCGCCGACCTGACCGTAGACGTTCTCGCAGAAGCTCGTGTCGCCCCCCGGCTCCGTGTCCACCGGGGCCGCGGTCATGTCGGTCCACTGACCGGCGATCGCTCCGTCGCCGTTGAGGCCCGCGACAAAGGGGGCTCCGGATCGGGGGTTTGTGCCGCCGCTGTTGCCGGCGGTCGTCAGGGTGAGGGTCGAGGGCGCCGTGGCGACCGTGCACTGGTGTCCGTTGGCGCTCAGCGTGCCGCCGGCCGTGCCGCTCAGGGAGAGGGCGCCGGTGCCCTGGTCGAAGGGCCGGTGATCGGCCCGATCGCGAAGTGGACGGTACGTCCGCGGTGATCGGGGTCGTTATGTGAGTGACGAAATCGGGAACCGTGAGCGTGCCGGCGGAGATGTCGCCGGTGCCGGGATCGATCTGCCCCTGGAGGGTCGCCGTCTCGGGCGCCTGGAACATCGGGGCGTCGTCGAGCTGGACGCCGACGTTGGCGCGGTCCTCGGTGAAGGTCATCGAGAAGGGCGCCGCCTGCGCCGCCCCGCCGCCGAGGCAGCGATGAGAAGAGCGAGCGCCGCAATGATCGAGACCCAACCTACGCCGGGGTTTCGCAACTTCGCCCTCCTAAGACTATTTGATCGCCGAACGGCCCTGAACCCGGTCCCGGCCGCTTCCGATACACCGTATCACCAGACCCGAAGCCCTGTACGGAACGCGGATAGGCTTGCGGAGTGCCGGAGAGAGGGCGAGGCAAGGCGCGCCAACGCCGATTGACACCCGAAACGATCGTCGCCGCGGCGATCGACATCGCCGACGCCGAGGGGCTCGACGCCGTCTCGATCCGCCGTGTCGCCGCGAAGCTCGACGCTCGTCCGATGAGCCTCTACGGCCATATCCCCAGCAAGGACGACCTGCTGGCGTCGATGGCCGACCGGGTCACCGAGGAGATGCTCGTTCGGAAGCCGTTGCCGGAGGACTGGCGAGAGGCGATCGCCCTGATCGCCAGACGGGAGCACGCCACGTTCGTGGCTCATCCGTGGGCTGTCCAACTCTACGCGCGGCAGACCAGGTTCAGCGCCAACGCGACCAGGCTCGCCAAGCAGATGGCCCGAGCGGTGGCGGGGCTTGCGCTCGAGCCGCGCGACACCTGGAACCTGCTCGGGACGGTCAACGACTTCGTGCTCGGCTATTCGCTTCGCGCCGTCTCCCCGCCGATGGGCAGCGACCTGGCGGATGCGATCTCTCAGACCGATGTCGTCGAGTTCCCGGAGCTTGCCGCACTGCAGGAGACACTGCGCTCCCGCTCCACATCCCCAGCCGATCGATCGAGTTGGGGCTGCAGATCGTCCTGGACGGCGTCGAGCGGCGATTCGCCGGCTGATGGAACTCGCCGACCTGCGCACCTGCGCCGCGCTCGCGATCTGATCGACCGCGAGTACGCGAGTCACTCGACGTGGCCGCGCTCAAAACGGCCTACCGGGGTCGCGACCACGGCGCGCTCGCCGGCACGCCGGGCTGCATCGCCAGGGACCTCACCCGGCCGAGCCGCAAGCCGAGCAGGATTGGAGAAACGGCCGGGGCGCCGGCTCCCTAGCCTTGCGGCCATGAACCTCACTCTCTCCACCTGCTTCGTTCAAGTCCACGACCCCGACCTCGCGCTGGCCTTCTACCGCGACAAGCTCGGCCTCGAGCTGCGCAACGACGTCGCCAAAGGCGACTTCCGCTGGATCACCGTCGGCGCCGCCTCCCGGCCTGACGTCTCGATCGTCCTCACCAACTACGTGAACGGCGGCCCGGCCGACGGCGACGCGCTCACCGCGCTGCTCGCCAAGGGGGCTCTGAACGGCGTCCACTTTCACACCGACGACCTCGACGCCACCTTCGAGGAGCTGCGAGCCGCGGATGTCGAAATCGTGCAGGAGCCCACTGAGCAGCCCTGGGGCACGCGGGATTGCGCGGTGCGCGACCCGTCCGGCAATTTGGTCCGCATCGACCAGCCGCCCGTCGCGTAGAGCCGGTCGGATCGAGCCGAGGGGCTCAGCCCCAGGAGCCCGATGCCGGGCAGTTGCCGACGCCGACCTTCTTGCAGGGGAAGGTGACGACGCCTTTTGCCGAGCGCTTGACCAGGAAGGTCTGCGTTTTGGGGTCGGACTGGACGGTGATCGTGTACGAGGTGCCTTTCGCCGGCACGCTCACCTTCAGCGTCGGCGAATCCGGCAGGCTCGGGTCGAGCGCCCGCAGGGCGTTCGCGTTGCAGGCGTTGTAGAGGCCGGAGGAGTCGACCATGCAGGACTCCATCGCCACCTCGGCCGCGTGCGCGGTCTCCTTGGCGCGGCTGTCCTTCGCCTTGGAGGCTTGGCTGGCGAAGGCGGGGATCGCGATCGCCGCGAGGATCGAGAGGATCAGCATCGTGACCAGAAGCTCGATCAGGGTGAAGCCGTCTTCTCGCATGCGAGTTGGTCGGCGGGCGGGGCGGCCGGCCTTCAGCGCTGCAAGACCGCTCCCAGGCGACGAAATAGGCTGGCGTCGCATGAGGATGATTCGCTTGGCGGTCTGTCTGGCCTTGATCGGGCTGGTGGTTGGATGCGGCGGGGACGCCTCCCGCGCGTTCGAGGCCCGGGTTCACGTCGCCCCGGTGGGCAAGACCAGAATCGCCTGGTATGAGCGTGGGCACGGGCCGCCGCTGGTGATGCTGATCGGCACCGACTCGACGATGGCCGAGTGGGACCCGGCGCTGTTGCGCCTGCTGGCCCGCCGCCACCGGCTGATCCTCTTCGACTATCCCGGGGTCGGCATGTCGGGCCCCTGGCACGGGCGCTCCTTCGACTCGCTCGCCGACGCCACTGCCGAACTGATGCGCGCGATCGGCGTCCCCAGGGCGGCCGTGCTCGGCTGGTCGATGGGCGGGTTCGTCGCCCAGCGCCTCGCCGTCGATCACCCGGGAACGGTCTCTCGCCTGATCCTCGCCGGGACCAATCCCGGGGGCGACCGCGCGGTGCTCGGCTCGCCGCGGGCGCAGGCGATCGACAGCGAGCCCCATCCCTCCGACAGCGACATCCTGCATGAGCTCTACCCGCCCGGTCGCCAGGCCGAGGGACGCCGCTTCCTGCGCCGCCTCGAGCGGGCCAGCCAGAGCGGTGAGATCCCCGACGACTTCCACGTCTCCGCCTCCACCGCTCGCGCTCAGGTTGCCGCCGAGGACCCCTGGCTGCGCAGCAACCGCAACTACCGTCAGCTCGCCGGCATCCGGGCCCCCAGCCTGGAGGCGGCCGGCGCCGCCGATCCGGTGGTCCCGCCGGTCAACCTACGGCGAATCGCCGCCCGAATCCCGCGGTCGCAGCTCGCGGTCTTCCCGGGCGCCCACGCCTTCCTCTTCCAGGATCGGCGCGCCTTTGTCCGGGCGGTCGATGAGTTCCTCGATCGGCCATAGGGCTAACTACCGATGTGCCCGGTGTGGGGCGCCTCTACTCTCTACTTAGGAGGGAAAGATGCCCGCGACAACGTCCCGCAAACGCGACTTTCAGTGGGGCCGGTGGGCGCTCATCGGTTGTGCCGGTTGGATCGCTCTGATGGTCGTGATTGGCGCTCCCGAGGGGATCGTCGCGACCCCGGCACTGGGTCCGATCACAGGCTGGTTGGTTGGCGGTGCCTTCCATCGCGCCACCGGCGCCTTCGCTCGCTAGGCGACCCGCCGTTGCGCCTGGGGGCACTTCGCCTCGGCCTCGTAGAGTGCTGTCCCTGCGGCACTGCCATGGCGCGCGCACCTCTCACATCCCTCATGCTCGCGGTGGCTGCTCTGGCGACCGCAGGCTTAGCGCAGGCGTCCCCGGTGCCGGTCAAGCACGGCTGGACTCGCTACGTGCTCGATCGCGACGGCCGCGCGGTCTACCCGCGGCGGGTTACCGTCCTCAGCGCTCCCTCGACCGTCGTCCACCCACGGGGGCTGGCGCGCCCCGGCGG
Source organism: uncultured Solirubrobacterales bacterium (assembly GCA_963837585.1). Classification (GTDB taxonomy): domain Bacteria; phylum Actinomycetota; class Thermoleophilia; order Solirubrobacterales; family 70-9; genus CAWINX01. Next base: position 22,408 of record CAWINX010000001.1, read on the forward strand.
TCCGGTGACGATTCTGCGCTCCGGTGCCCAACTGGTCGTCGACCTGGGGATCAACACCGGCGGCTGGATCCGAGCGACGTGCGGGGCGCGCACCGCGGCCCGGTCGAGCTCTCCTACAGCGAGTCCGCCCGCTATCTCCAGCCCGGCGGCGACATGCAGGGCGGCGGGTCGATCGGCAAAAGCGACGGCCACAACGGGCGCTCCGACGCGATCCGCCGGCCCGGCCGCTTCAAATCCCGCGGGCTGCGGGGGGCGGAGCGCTACATCCTGATCCAGCTCCCCCGCGGTCGCTTCGCGATCGACGCGCTGCGCGTCGTCACGACCCACCTCGCGGTCGGCCCGAGGGACTACGGCGGCCACTTCCTCTCCAGCAGCAGGCTGCTCAACCGGATCTGGTACGCGGGCGCCTACACGCTCGACCTCGACACCGCCAACGACCCGAGGCGGGGAGCAGCGGCGCTTCCGGCTGATCGACGGCGCCAAGCGGGACCGGCTCGTCTGGTTGGGCGACCTGGCGATGGAGGCGCTCGCCGGCCGCTACACGGTGAGGCGGCTCGGCCCCGTGATCGACGGGTCGCTTGCGCCTCTTCGCCTGCCAGCAGCTGCCCGACGGCTACATCCCGATGGCCTCCGACGTCAACGTGCGCTGCCCGCGCCGGCCGGGGCCGCCCGACGGTCCCCCCGGCTCGGCCACGCGGTTCCTCCCCGGCCTCGCCGTTTCGGGGTCGTTGCCCGGCTATACGGCCTGGTGGGTGATCGCCGTCTGCAACCGCTTCGGGTTGACCGGGGACGCCGTCGGCACCAGGGCGCTGCTGCCGACGATGCGGCGGGCAATGGGCTATTTCGCCGCCCACGCCCCCAACGGCCTTTTCGAGACCCCTCCCGGGGCGATCAACTGGCGGGTCTTCGACCAGACCCCGCAGGTCGACACCTACACGAATGAGCTCTGGGCGCAGGCGCTGGAGGCATTGGCCGGGGTGGAGGGGAGGATCGGCTCCGATGGCGCGGCCGCGCGGTTCCGGGCGACCGCGGCCGACCTACAGTCCCGTCTCAACGCCCAGCTCTTCGACATCTCGGCGGGCATGTTCGTGGGGGGCGTCGGCCTCGCCGATCATCCTCAGGACGCGAACGTCGGCGCGGTCCTCTCCGGCACAGCTCAAGACGATGCAGCGCGGCAGTTGCTGGCGACGACCGACGCGCGCCTGGAGAGCCAGTTCGGCCCGCTCACCTCCGACCTGTCGAGCGACCCCTACGCGGAGCAATACATCTCCCCGTACATGTCGGGCTGGCAGCTGATCGCGGAGCTGCAGGAGCACCAGGGCCCCGCCGCGAGGAGCCTGATCGAGCGCCTCTGGGGGCAGATGGTCGACTCCGACCCTCACTCGACCCTGTGGGAGGCGATGGCCCCGGACGGGACTCCGAAGGCCCTGAACCGCGGCGCCGTCTACCCGGGCCGGACCTCGCTCGCCCACGGCTGGAGCACCGCCCCGATCTACGCCCTCTCGGCCTACGTGCTGGGTATGCGGCCCCGCGCTCCCGGCTGGCGGACCTGGATCGTCGAGCCGCAGACGCTCGGGCTGCGCTGGGCCCAGGGGCAGGTTGGGACGCCGCGAGGGGCCGCTGCGGTCGCGCTGGGTGAATCGAGCCGGGAGCCTTCAAGCTCACCGTCGACGCGCCGCGGCGGACGCGGGGGACCGTCGCCGTCCCGGTGGCAGAGCTGCACCGACTTCGTCAGCGAGGGCGGACGTCCGGTGAGGCATTCCTGCGACGGCGCCTACGCGCGGGTTCGGGCGCGCGGCGGCGAGCACACCTTCGCGGCGCGGAGGGTGGCGCCGCCGCGGCGCGCCCCATAGTCGACGCGCGAGCTTCGGATGGTCACTAAGTCGCACACGCGAGCTTCCGGATAGTCACTTAGTCTCTGCGCGATGACCGAGATGGCGTCGAGAGAGGCCGCGCCGGCGGGCGAGCGGGACGCAGACGGTGACCGGCGTCCTGCCCTCCCAGGACCTGGCCCGGGCGATCGAGGCGGAGTGGGTCAGCTCCGGCGACTACCGGATCCACTCCGAGGCGATCCAACCGGCCAGCATCGACCTGCGCCTCGGCGACTTCGCCTGGGCGCTGCGCTGCAGCTTCCTGCCGGACGTCGACTCGACGGTCGAGGAGAAGATCGAGGGGCTGGCCTTTCAGAAAGTGGACCTGCGCGACGGGGCGACCCTGGAGCGCGACCGTCCCTACCTGGTGCCGCTGATCGAGGGGCTGGCGCTGCCCCCGGAGGTGCGCGCCAAAACGAACCCGAAGAGCTCGACCGGCCGCCTCGACGTCTTCACCCGAGTGATCACCGACCGCCACCACCGCTTCGACGAAATCCAGCCCGGTTACCACGGCCGGCTCTACCTGGAGGTCGTGCCGCGCTCCTACGCGATCCAGGTGAAGACGGGGCTCTCGCTCAACCAGCTGCGGCTCTCGCGCGGCGACGCCCGCCTCGGCGACGAGGAGGTGCGGGCCCTGCAGGACGAGTTCCCGCTGCTCTACCTCGACTCCCACCCGCTGCGCGAGTCCGAGCTGGCCCTCGCCGACGGCCTCTTCCTCAGCGTCGACCTCTCCGGGCCGAGCGACCGGATCGTCGGCTACCGGGCGAAGAAGAACAGCCTGCCGATCGACCTCTCGCGGATTCGCGCCTATCGCTGGACCGACTACTGGGACCCGGTCTACCCGGAGGCGGGTGGGCGGATCGTCCTCGAGCCGGAGGTCTTCTATCTGCTGCTATCAGCGGAGGGTGTTTGCATCCCGCCGCAGATCGCCGCCGAGATGATGGCCTATGACCCGACCGCCGGCGAGCTGCGCACCCACTACGCGGGGTTCTTCGACCCCGGCTTCGGCTTCGACGGTACCGGGGATCGTCACGGCAGTCGCGCCGCGCTTGAGGTCCGCGCTCGCGACGTCCCGTTCATGATCGAGCACCGCCAGCCGGTCTGCAAGCTGGCGATGGAGCGGATGGCCGCGCCCGCTGAGCGCCTCTACGGCGAAGGCCTCGGCTCCAATTACCAGGGCCAGGTGACGATGCTCAGCAAGCACTTCGAGGAGCAGACCGCGGGCGCGCCGGGGGCGGCTTCGGGCGAGGGCGACTGAGCCGCTCGAACGAGCGTCCGGGGGCTCAAGGAACCCGTCCTCGCTGCCGACAGACGGGGTGGATGACTGCACCGTTCAACCAGAGAGTCCGCTGCACGCTGTTCGGGCACGACTGGCGCCGCGCGATCGCGCCTCGGGAGGGCTACTACCTCCGCTGCCGGCGTTGCTGGGCCTCCGAGCAGGTTGAGCAGCCCGCCCATGCCACGCATGATTGGCGTCCTGACGGGCTACAGCGCCAGTCCTGAGCCGAGCTTCTAGGATTTCCGCATGGCCGAGCGGACCTGGAACGTCTATCTCTCCGGTGAAATCCATTCCGACTGGCGCGAGCGGATCGAGTCCGGCGCGCGCGAGGCGGGCCTGCCGGTCGAGTTCTCGGCGCCGGTAACCGACCACGCCGCCTCCGACGACGCCGGGCGTCGGCACGCTGGGGCCCGAGAGCGAGCCGTTCTGGCGCGACCACATGGGCGCCGGTGTCAACGCGGTTCGCACCCAGACGTTGATTCGCGCGGCCGACGTCGTCGTTGTGCGCTTCGGCGACAAATACCGCCAGTGGAACGCTGCCTTCGACGCCGGCTACGCCGCGGCCCTGGCCAAGCCGATCGTCACTCTCCACGACACCGAGCTTGATCATGCGCTGAAGGAGGTCGACCGCGCCGCCCAGGCGACAGCCCGCACCGCGGAGCAGGTCGTCGACGTGCTCCGCTACGTGATCCGCGGCGAGTTGCCCTGACGAAAGTCGTTTTTTTCATCTCTGGGATGAAGAACATCGATTTCGTCCTCGGGCGAGTCCCGGGATAGGGTGGGCGGGTGAGCGCCGACGCCAACCGCGAGACGATCCGCCGTTTCTATGAGGCGTTCGGCCAGTGCAACGGCGCCGCGATGACCGCCTGTTACGCGCCCGACGCCCACTTCCGCGACCCGGCCTTCGGCGATCTTGAGGGAGACAAGGTGGGGGCGATGTGGCGGATGCTGACCGGCCGCGCCACCGACCTGAAGATCGAGCTGCACGAGCACGACGCCGACGAAGAGACCGGCACCGCCCACTGGATCGCCCGCTACACCTTCTCGACCGGCCGCCCCGTCGTCAACGACATCCAGGCCAAGTTCCGCTTCGTCGACGGCCTAGATCGTCGACCACGTCGACGACTTCGACTTCCGCCGCTGGGCCCGCCAGGCGCTCGGCCCAACGGGCAACCTCGTGGCTCTGCTTCCCCCGCTGCGCTCCAAGGCCCGCGCCAAAGCCCTCGACCAGCTCGAGGCCTTCATGCGCGACGAGACCGGCTCGAGCATCTAGTCGATCTGTCCGACTCATATACGAACGTATGTTCGCATATGAGGTGGGACGAGCAAAGAGTTGAAAGGGACCTGCGGTTGCCCGGGGTCGGCGACGGCACCGTGGTGCGAACCTTCGATGCGCCGGAAGCGATGGGAATCAACTTCCACGAGGTGCGCGCCCGTTCGGCGCTAAATCGGGTTCCTGGCGGTCGCTACGGATTCGGCTGGACGATCAATCCGTATCGAGGATGCACTCATGCATGCGTGTTTTGCTTTGCTCGTAGCACCCACGCTTTTCTCGGTTTCGACGCCGGTCGAGACTTCGAGCGGGAGATCGTCGTCAAGGTCAATGTGCCCGAGGTTCTGCGGGCTGAGTTGGCGCGGCCGAGCTGGAGGCGGGAGCTGGTCGCGCTGGGGACGAACACCGATCCCTACCAGTGGGTCGAGAGCCGCTACCGGATGATGCCCGAGATCCTCGCGGCGCTGGAGGAGGCCGACACGCCGGTCTCGGTGTTGACCAAGTCGCCGCTGGTGCTGCGCGACGTCGAGATCTTCGAGCGGATGGCGCGGAAGGGGCCTGCCGGTCTCGGTCAACCTCTCGGTGCCGACCCTCGACGAGAAGGCTTGGCGGGCGACCGAGCCGCACACGCCCAGCCCGGCCGCCCGCCTCGACGCGGTCGCCGAGCTGCGCCGCCGCGGGATCGATTCCGGAGTCCTGATCGCCCCGTTGATGCCGGGCATAAACGACACGCCAGAGCAGGTCCAGCCGATAGTCGACCGGGCCCGCGAGGCCGGCGCCACCTTCCTGGGCGGCCTCGCCCTGCACCTACGCGACGAGGTCCGCGAGGTCTTCTTCGGCTGGCTGAAGGCCAAACGCCCCGACCTCCTCCCCCGCTACGAACAGCTCTACTCCGGCGGCCGCGCCTACATGCGCCCCGCGGATCGCAATCGCGTCAGCAGCGTCGTCAAAGGTTGGGGACGGAGCGCGCAGCGGTGGGAAGGGCGGCAACCCCTGCCCGGACTCGTCGCCCTAATGAGGGTGACGGCTCTGAGTATCCGCCCGTCGAGGGGGCCGCCGACCCTTCCAGCCTGGCCGCGCAGTCCCGGCTACGACTGCTACTGAGCCAGGCCAAGCGTTTGAGGAGCGTGACAGGTGGCCCCTCCGGCGGGCGGCTACTCAGAGCGGTCCAGCCAATTAGCTGACCGCGAGTCAGGCGGAGGGGTACCCGCGCTCGCCGCCGGATCACCCCTCGTCCAAGTCAGAGAACAGGCACTCCCGTGGGGATTTGTCGTCCCTGAACCGGTGAAATCTCGCGCCATGTCGAATCCGCCCCGCGCTGGCGTGGTCGTAGCCAACCTCGATCACCAGCTCGGGCCGCAACGCCACCCACTCGAGGTCGCGGCCGCCGGTCCAGCGACTCGGCTCCGCCGTGCCGCTCTGTCCCGTCTCCAGCGGCGCCAGCAGCTCGCGCATGCTGCGTTTCGCCGCGGCGCTGAAGCCGGAGATGTGGCCGACCGAGCGCAGCTCCTCGCCGTCGTAGAGACCGAGGATCAGCGAGCCGACCGTGCCCTCCTCCTTGCCCGGCCGCCAGCCCATCACCACGCAGTCGATCGTGCGCTCGCGCTTCACCTTCGCCATGCCCTTGCGCTTGCCGGGGATGTAGGGGGCGTCGAGCTGCTTCGCCATCGTCCCCTCGGTGGTGCGCAGCCACTCCTCCGCCTGCGCCGGGTCGGCGCTCAGCGGGGTCAGTTCGACGCCGGTGCGCTCGGCAAGCGCCTCGAGTCGCCGCCGCCGCTCGCGGAAGGGAAGGTCGAGCAGCGCCTCCTCTCCCTCGGCCAGCAGGTCGAAGGCGACGAAGCCGGCGGGGATCTCCTTCGCCAGCAGGTTGATCCGCGACTCGGCCGGGTGGATGCGGCTCTGCAGCGCGTCGAACTCGAGGTTGCCCTCGGCGTCGCGAATCACCAGCTCTCCGTCCAGCACGTAGCGCCCGGGGGCGAAGCTCAGCTCGGGGAAGTAGCGGGCCAGCGCTTTGCCGCCGCGCGACTGGATGTAGGCCTCCTCGCCGTCGACGAAGACGATCGCCCGGAAGCCGTCCAGCTTCGGGTCGTAGACCCACTCCTCGCCGAGCGGCAGCGCTTTGCGGGTCAGCGCCAGCTGCGGCTTGATCGGCGGGGAGAGGGGGAGGGCCACCGCTCAGGCGGCCCGCTCGCGCCGCGCCCGGCTCTCCCTGCGGGTCGGGAATCGGCACCGCCGCCAGCAGGGTCTTGGTGTAGGGGTGGGACGGGCGCTCGCAGACCTGGTCGGCGGTTCCCTCCTCGACGATCTTGCCCTCGTGCATCACCGCGATCCGGTCGGAGACGTGGCGGACGACGCCGATGTCGTGGGCGACGAAGAGGTAGGTGAGGCCGAACTCGTCCTGGAGGTCGTCGAGCAGGTTGATGATCTGCGCCTGGATCGAGACGTCGAGCGCCGAGACCGGCTCGTCGGCGACGATCAGCTTCGGCTTCAGCGCCAGCGCCCGGGCGATCCCGATCCGCTGCCGCTGGCCGCCGGAGAACTCGTGCGGGAAGCGGTTGTAGTGCTCGGAGGAGAGCCCGACCCGCTCGAGCAGCTCCTGGACCTGGTTGCGCAGCTCGCCGCCGGAGGCGACGCCCTGGAGCTTCAGCGGGTCGCCGACGATCTGCCCGACCCGCTTGCGCGGGTTGAGCGAGGCGAAGGGGTCCTGGAAGATCATCTGCATCTCGACGCCGCAGCGGCCGCATCTGACGCCGTGAGAGCCCGGCGATCTCGCGGCCCTCGAAGCGGACCGAGCCCGAGGTCGGCTCCAGCAGCTGCAGGACGGTGCGGCAGAGGGTCGACTTGCCGCTGCCCGACTCGCCGACCAGGCCGAGCGTCTCGCCGCGGGCGACCGTCAGGCTGACGCCGTCGACGGCGCGCACCCGGTCGACCTCGCGGTCGATCAGCAGCCCCTCCTTGATCGGGAAGTGCTTGACCAGGTCGGTGACTTCGAGCAGTGGCTCGCCGCTCATGCCGCCGGCCTCTCCAGCCCGATCCGGCCGTCGACCTCGCGCAGCTCCGCCCTGCCCGCCGGCTCCAGCCAGCAGCGGTCGCGGTGCTCGGGCGCATCGGCGACATGGGCCTCCAGCGCCGGCACCTCGGTGCAGCGGCCGAAGGCGTGCGGGCAGCGCGGCCGGAAGGCGCAGCCCTGTGGCGGGGAGAGCAGTGACGGCGGCGCGCCGCTGATCTGCGGCAGCCGTCGCGGCCGCGGCCGGTCGAGCCGGGTCAGCGAGCCGAGCAGGCCCCAGGTGTAGGGGTGCTGGGGGTCGTAGAAGATCTGGTCGAGCGTCCCCTCCTCGACGACCCGACCCGCGTACATGACCAGCACCCGGTCGGCGAACTCGGCGACGACGCCGAGGTCGTGGGTGATCAGGATCGTCGCCAGGTTGCGCTCGCGGTTGAGATCCTCCAGCAGGCGCAGGATCTGCGCCTGGATCGTCACGTCGAGCGCCGTGGTCGGCTCGTCGGCGATCAGCACGCTCGGCTCCAGCGCCAGCGCCATCGCGATCATCGCCCGCTGCCGCATCCCGCCGGAGAACTCGTGCGGGTAGTCGTCGACCCGCCGCTCGGCGTCGGGGATGCCGACCGAGTCGAGCAGCTCGATCGTCCGCCGCTTCGCCTCGCCCTCGCTGACCTGTCGCGTGGGCGCGGATCGCCTCGACGATCTGGTCGCCCACCCGGTAGACGGGGTTGAGCGAGGTCATCGGGTCCTGGAAGATCATCGCGATCTCCTCGCCCCGCACCTTCTGCAGGTCCGCCTCGCTCGCCTCGAGCAGCTCCTCTCCGCGCAGGCTGACCGAGCCCTCGATCCGCGCGTTGGGGGAGCGGGTCAGGCCGATGATCGTCTGCGCGGTGACGCTCTTGCCCGAGCCCGACTCGCCGACGATCGCCAGCACCTCGCCGGCGCCCAGCTCGAAGGAGACGCCGTCGACCGCCTGCAGCCGGCCGTCCTCGGTGGCGAAGCCGACCCGCAGGTCCTCGACCTCGAGCAGCGCTGCTCGCTCACTGCGGCGCTCTCCCCGAGCCGGATCCGCGGGTCGAGGTAGGCGTAGGCGATGTCGACCAGCGTGTTGAAGAAGACGATGAAGAAGGCGCCGAAGAGGGTCACCGCCATGATCGGCGGCAGGTCGAGGTTGGAGATCGCGTCGGCCGCGTACTGGCCGACGCCGCCGAGGCTGAAGATCGACTCGGTGATGATCGCGCCGCCGCCGACGCACGGCGCCGAAGTCGAGCCCGAACAGGGTGACGATCGGGATCAGCGAGTTGCGCAGCACGTGGCGGATCCTCACCTGGCGCTCGCTCAGCCCCTTGGCCCGCGCGGTGCGCACGTAGTCCTCGTTCATCAGGGGGCACCTGGCGCTCGTCAAGCCCCTTGGTCGTGCGGTGCGGACGTAGTCCTCGTCATCGCGTCGAGCATGTTGGAGCGCAGCACGCGGCTGTAGAAGCCGACGAAGAGGATCGCCAGGGTGATCCAGGGCAGGATCAGGTGGTAGGCCCAGTCGAGCGGGTTCTCGGTCAGCGGCACGTAGCCGCCGGAGGGGAAGAGCTGCGACCTTGAAGGTCAGGTAGTAGAGGAAGATCGAGGCGAGCCAGAAGACCGGCATCGAGATTCCGACCAGCGCCAGGACGGTCAGCGCGCGATCGGTGAGCTTGCCGGCCTTCACCGCCGAGAGGTAGCCGAAGAGGATGCCGAAGAACATCCAGATCACGGCGGCGCCGATGCACAGCGAGAAGGTGGCGGGGATGCCCTTCCAGATCTGCTCGTCGACGTCGAGCTGGCTCGAGTAGGAGATCAGCTGCCCGCTGAAGATCAGCTTCATCGTCGTCAGGTACTGGACCGGCAGCGGCTTGTCGAAGCCCCAGTCCTCGGTGATGTTGGCGACCAGCTGCGGAGTCGCGTTCTTGCCCGCCATCCGCTGCGCCGGGTCGGAGTTGGGGATCACGTTGAAGATCAGGAAGACGATCACCGAGATCGCGAACAGCACCAGCACCATGCCGAGCAGGCGCCTGGACCGATGAAGCGGCCCATCAGATCGGCCGTTCCCTCAGGCTCGAAGCTGCCCGCGTGAGCTTCGAGCCGGACCTTCGATTTGGGGTCGAGCGCGTCGCGCAGGCCGTCGCCGAAGACGTTCAGCGAGAGCACCGTGAGCAGGATCATCAGCGCCGGGGATGATCGTCAGCAGCGGCGCGCTGTAGATCAACTCGAAGCCGGTGGAGATCATCGTGCCCCAGGAGGACTCGGGCGGCTGCACGCCGGCGCCGAGGAAGGAGAGCGCCGCCTCGAGCAGCATGTTGTTGGCGATGTTGAGGGTGAAGAAGACGATGATCGTCGACCAGAGATTGGGCAGCAGCTCGCCGAACATCACCCGCAGCGGGCCGGCTCCCTGGGCGACCGCCGCCTCGACGAACTCCTTCTCGCGCAGCGCCAGCACCTCGCCGCGGATCGGCCGCGCCATGTACGGGCGTGTAGACGAAGCCGATGATCAGGATCGGGATCCAGATCGAGCCGCCGGAGATCGAGATCGGGCCGAGCTGCAGCCCGCCGACCGCCAGCGCGGTGCCCAGTGCGATTCCGAGCAGAGCACCGGGAAGGCCCAGATCACGTCCATCGCCCGCGAGATCACCGAGTCCGGCCAGCCTCGGTAGTAGCCGGCGATCAAGCCCAGAGCGACGGCAAGCAGGGTGGTGATGATCGCCGCCATCGATGCCGATGAACAGCGAGGTGCGGCCGCCGTACATCAGGCGCACCATCTCGTCGCGGCCGAGTCGGCCGTCGGCGCCGAGGAAGAAATTGCCGCCGGCCTTGAACCCGATCGGGCCGATCGGCGTGCCGTCGGGGGTGACCACGTCGCGCGTCTGGCCGTCGACGTCGATCTTCTCCAGAGTGTGGGTTTCATTGGGGCCGGTGTGGGCGACATCGTTCGCCCACAGCGGTGCAGCGAGCACGAAGACGACGATCGCAGAACAGCCCCAGGGAGGCGAGCGCGACCCGGTTGCGCGCAGCCGCCGGTAGGCGGGGTACCAGGGGCTGCGCCCTGCACCGACACCCCGCCGGCGCGGGCGGGAATCGTCGTCCGGCGCCGAGCCGGGGAGTCTGGCTCGGCGTAGGGATCGGAAGCCACCCGCCTATTGTGAGGCGGGAGAGGCGCTACTTGAACTGGAAGCTCGTCAGGTCGTCGCTTGAACGTCGGGTTCCAGATCACCTTGTCGAGGTCGATGTCGCTCGAGACGAAGGTCGAGAGGACCCGGACTCCGTAGGGCGCCCAGGGCGCCTGCTCCATGTAGGCCTGGTCGAGCTGCGGCGTATTGTCTATCTGCGAGGGTCCGGCTCCTGGGTGGCGAGCTCGGCAATCTTCTTGTTCAGCGACGGATCGTCGGTGTAGAGAAGTTGCGCGTTATTGGTCGGGAGGATGCTCGCTCCGGCCAGCAGCGGCTGGAAGAAGTCGTTCGGATGCGGGTAGTCCTGGTACCAGTCGGTCCAGCCGATATCGAGGTCGGGCGTCGAGGGGTTGCCGATCACCGTGAAGTAGTTGTCGGCGTTGAGGATTTTCAGCTTCGCGTTGAAGCCGAGCTTTTTCAGCATGTCCTGGTAGTAGGCGCCGGCATCGTCGTTGGGGCTCTAGGTCGTCGGTCCAGACCGTGATGTCTCGGTCCGACGGGTTGGCTTCGGCTGATCAGCTGCTTCGCCTTGGCCATGTTGTGCGGGTAGAGCTCGAGTTTCTCGTAGCCCGGCATGCCCGGCGGCAGGACCTGCTGCAACGGCGCCAGCTGGCCGCTGTAGATCCGATCCAGCGCCTCGGGGTCGACCGCGTAGTTGACCGCTTGGCGGACCTTGAGGTCGTCAAACGGCGCCTTTTTCGTGTTCATCCAGAAGAAGTAGGTGCTGATCGTGAGCTCGGGGCGGTACTGGGTGCCGGCGTACTTGTTCTCAACCTCGGCTAGCGGTCGGTCGGGAGCGGGTCGAACATCCAGTTCGAGCTTGCCCTGCTCGACATCGTTGACCTGGGTCGACTGGTTGCGGACGACGGAGATGTCGATCTTGTCGACGTGGCCGCTGGGCAGGTCGGGCATCAGCTTGGCGTTGTTCTTCTCCCATTGCGGGTTGCGCACGTAGGACCAGCCGCGTCCGGGTTCGGACTTGGTTATCGCGTACGGGCCGGTGGCGGGCGGCGGGCTCGCCGACTGGTCCTTGTCCGGGGTGTCGGCCGGAACCGGCGCGGCGAACAGCAGTGCCAGCTCGTTGTTGAACGTGCCTCGCGGCTTGGTCAGCTCGATCGTGATCTCGCCGGTGGCGTCGTCGGTCTTGATGCCGGAGATATGGCCGCTCTTGGTCTCCTGGAACTTGGCGGCGCCGACGATGTCGGTGTAGAAGAACGAGCCGCCCGAGTCGACCTTGAACATCCGCTCGATCGCGTTGGCGAAATCCGAAGCCTTGACCGGGGTGCCGTCCGAGTACTTGAGGCCCTTGCGGAGGTTCAGCTTGTAGGTCTTGCCGCCGTTGGTGATCTTCGGCATTGCCTTCGCCAGCCCGGGGATCACCTGGCTGCCGGCGTCCCCGCCGGCGTGCGCATATGTGAGCAGCGGGACGTAGGTGTTGTACATCGCCGTCCAGCCCTCCGCCGTCGTAGGAGATCTGGGGGTCCAGGTAATCGGGAAATGACGCATAGCTGCCCTGCAGCGTTCCGCCCTCCTTGCCGGAGCTGCCGCAGGCTGCAGGCCAACCGCCGCCGCGAGGATCAGGGACCGAGACAACCGCGCCAAGCTTCCTCAACTCACTACCTCCGAGTCAGACTTGGTCACACGCTGGACCGGGTCGTGGACGACGCGCCGCTGCGGGATCAACTCCACCATAGTTTCGTCGGCCCCGTCAAGGCCGTCCCGGTCCATTTTCCCTCTCGCTCAGGCCAATTCGATCCAAGTAGAGGGGCTGCGATGACCACTATCGCCAGCACGCCCACGCCTGCGACCAGGAAAGCCGCGCGCGGGTCCGCTCCGGTGACGACCAAGCCGCCAAGGACGTAGCCGACACCGGGCATCGCGGCTCCGATTGACTCCAGGACGCTCATTACTCTCGCCTGCATCCCCTGCACGGTCAGCTCCTGTACGGCACTCACCGCGGCCACCCATTGCACCCCGTTGCCGGCGCCTCCCACCACCGAGGTTGCGCATGCGGCGGCCAAAGTCGGTGCGGCTGCAAGGCCGAGATAGCCGACGCCGACCACTACCGTGCTGAAGAACAGCAGGTAGGGGAGGGGCGTTCGCCGCACCACCGCGAAGACGATGCTGCCGAGAACCATTCCGACTCCCCAGCTGGCAAGCAGCAGGCCGTAGCCGGAGTCGCCGGCGCCGAGCGTCTCCTTGGCGTAGATCACCTCGATCGGGATCACCGCGGCGAAGAAGATGAAGGCGGCGCCCTGGGCGATCAGCAGGCTGCGCAGATTCGCCTGCTCGCTGATGTAGGCAACCCCCGCGCGGACACGGTCGCGCATCCGGCCGGGTCCGGCTCGGCGCGGGGAATCGGCCCGCGGTGAGCAGGATCCAGGCGATCAAATAGAAGGAGACGGCGTCGAGCAGCAGCGCGGTCTGGGCGCCGAAGCCGGCGACGACCAGGCCGGCGATCCCCGGGCCGAGCGCCGCGCCGCCGGTGAAGGCAATGTTGAGGATCGCGTTCCCGGCGCGCAGTTCGCCGGCCGGCTCCAGAAGCGAGGCCACGACCGCGCGGGTGAGGGAGCGGCCGGTCAGCGCCAGCGCGCCGTCGATTGCGGCCACCGCGATCACCAGGGACAGGGAGAAGTGCGAGACGAGCAGGGCAAGCGCGCCGAAGGCGGCCGCCTCACGGCAATAGATGGTAGGTAGCGCGAAGCGCGGCGGCGGGCGCTCCACCCGGGCGACGAGGAGCGGCGCGAGCATCGCCGGCAGAAATCCCGTGCCAAGGAAGAGGGCAGCGGTCGCGAGGGCGCTGTCCGTCTTATCGAAGACCAGCACCGAGAGGGCGACGATTCCCATCCAGTCGCCCAGCTCGTTGACCGCATAGGTCGTCGCCAGGCGGCGGAAGAGCGGTCGGCGCAGGGGGTCGGTCAGGCGTGCTTCTACGCATCGATGGCCATGCGTTCTACTGGTATATGCACAAGATTTCCTGCAGATGCACAACTTTTCAACAACCTGTGGTACAAAATGACCAGCGATTAGGAAGTTTCAGTTCGCGGGCTAAGCAGATCTGATGCAAAAAAGGGAATCTATCCAACCGAAAGGGCTGCAAATGGGCTTCCGCGGCAAGTAAGCACCAGTCAAGAGACTTAAGGCACGGACGAGGGTTTGCAACGTTCGTGTCATGAAGAGGGCGTCCCGCGCGGGGCGCCCTCTTTGCTTTTCGGGGCCGGGCGGCGATTTCCCGCTTCTGTGGCCAAAAACCCCGCGCACAGCACCCTCATCCCGCATTTGAGGCGGTAAGAGGCTCATTTTCTTACGCAGGGAATGCCGATGGATTCAGGAATGCATCCCACGGCTTGGCACGTGAGATCCGCGCTGAGGCGTATTCCAATGCCTGACAATCGCCCTTCCCGCACGGTTATCCCGGCATGTTCGTCGGTCTCCTGCTTACGGCCGCAATCGCCGTTTGGCGGGCGCCGCTGGCCGACTGGAATCTGCTTCTCTCGCGGTTCTGCTCGCCTTCTCGGTGTTCAGCGACCTCACCGCGGTCGATGCTCACCCCCACATCGCGGTCTCGGGCAGCTTCCTCGCGATCGTGGTGGCGATGGTCTTGCTCGGCGGCACGCCCGCCGCGATCATCGGCGTCGCGACGATCCTCGCCGGCTGGCTGCGCTGGCGCGAGGGCTTCGGCTACCTGCTCAACAACGTCATCACCTTCGCGCTCTTCCCGCTGGTCGGCGGCATGGCCTTCAGGGCGGTGGCCGAGGGAACGGGCATCACGGCGAACGACGCGAGCTACTACCTGATGATCTTCGCCCTCTTCCAGTTCTCCCTGGCGCTCAACTTCCTGATGGTCGCCGGCTACGGCTGCTACGTCGAGCGGGCCTCGTTTGCGGAGAAACTGAAGCTGCTGCCACCGGTCCTGCCCTCCGAGTTCGCCAGCGCGATGCTCGCGGTCGGGGTCGCCTTCATCTACCACCAGGTCGGGCTCACCGCGATCGCCCTCTTCGGCATCGTCCTGGTCACCTTCCAGTACCTGTTCGGCCAGCTGCTGCTCTCCGAGCGAGCGCGCCAAGGAGCTGGAGCAGCGGACCAAGCAGCTGGCCAGCTTCCAGGTCGGGATGTTGAGCGCGATGCTGCGCACCCTCGACCTGCGCGATCAGATGACCGCCCGCCACAGCGCCGCGGTCGCCCGCTACTCGCGGGCGATCGCCCAGCGGGCGGGTTACTCGAAACGCGACGAGGAGCTCGTCCATATCGCCGCGCTGCTGCACGACATCGGCAAGTTCATCCTTCCCGACCGCATCCTCAAGGCCAACGTGCCGCTCACCGACGAGGACTGGATGCTGATCCGCCGCCATCCGCAGCAGGGCGCCCGGGTCGTCTCCTCGCTGGACGGCTACGGCCCGGTCGCCGAGATCATCCTCGCCCACCACGAGCGCGTCGACGGCGGCGGCTATCCCCGCGGCATCAGCGGGGACGAGATCCCGGAGCTGGCGCGGATCATCTCGGTCGCCGACACCTACGACGTGATGACGGCGCGCGACTCATACCGCCAGCCGGTCTCGACCCATGACGCGATCCAGGAGCTGCGCCGAGTCTCCGGCAAGCAGCTCGACGCCCGCTTCGTCGAGGTGTTCATCGAGGTCCTCGAGGGCAAGGATGTCTCCTTCCAGCACGGTGAGGCGGCCGACTTCGAGAAGGAGCTGGCGCTGGAGGCCCGGATCGACGAGACGGCAAGCCCCGAGGACCGCAACGGGCACGGCCGCTTTCAAGTGCCCGGCGTCACAGTCGGCTGAGCCCCGCCCGGGCGCACGCGGCCGTCGGGCCGGCCGTCTAATACGGTTCGGCACCGATGCGCGCCGTCACCTTCCAGGCCCCGGGCGAGGTAAGGATCGAGGAGAAGCCCGATCCGCGGATCGGCGCGCCCGACGAGGCGATCGTCCGGGTCGAGGCGAGTGGGATCTGCGGCTCCGACTTGCACATCTTCCACGGGCGCGTCCCGGTCGAGCCGGGCTTCACGATCGGCCACGAGTTCGTCGGCACCGTGCTCGCGATTGGCGACGACGTCGAACGGGTCGCGGTTGGGGATCGGGTGCTGGGCTGCTTCCACACGGCCTGCGCGACCTGCACGGCCTGCCTGCGCGGCGACTACCACCGCTGTGAGGACGGCCGCACCTTCGGCCACGGCTCCAAGCTCGGCGACCTTCAGGGCGCTCAGGCCGAGCAGCTCCTGGTCCCGCGCGCCAACCTGACCCTGCGGCGGGTGCCCGAGGGGATGTCCGCCGATGTCGCCCTCTTCGCCGGCGACGTGATGGGGACGGGGTTCCACGCCATCGCCCACGCCGGGATGCGCGCCGGCGACACGGTCGCCGTGCTCGGTCTCGGCCCGGTCGGCCTCTGCGCGGTGCAGGCGGCGAAAGCCGCGGGGGCATCCCGGGTCTTCGCGATCGACACGGTCGAGGCGAGGCTGGAGATGTCGCGCGCGTTCGGCGCCACGTCTTTGCACCTCACTGAGGAGGACCCGAAGCGCGCGGTGCGGGCCGCGACGGAGGGCCGCGGCGTCGACGTCGTCGTCGACGCGGTCGGCGACCCCGGCCCGCTGGGGATGGCGATCAGCCTGGCCCGCGATGCGGGGACGGTGTCGGGAATCGGCGCCTACGCCGGCCGCGGCGAGGTCCCGCTCGGCCTCGCCTGGCTGAAGGGGCTGACCCTGCGACTCGGTCTCGCCAACGTGATCGCCCACGTCGACCGGGTGCTGGCGCTGCTCGACGCCGGCATTCTCGATCCGGCGCCGCTCGTCACCCACCACATGAAGCTCGACGATGCGGCCGAGGCCTACGAGCTCTACGACAGGCGCGAGGCGCTGAAGATCGTCCTCACTCCGTAACACCCGGTTCCGCTGTTCCTTTGCCGCATATAGAGAGGCAAAGGAACAGCGGCGTGGAAAACGCGTGGTTTGCGGGAGTTTCTACGTTCGGTGAGCAAAGTGTTTGTAAACCGACACGTTCCTGGATAAAGTGAAGAGGTGCGAGCAAGGCACCCGGCCATCGCAGGGGTGTGTGTCGCGCTATTGGGCATGCTCTTTGCCCCGAGCGCGCAGGCCTGCTCCTGCGCGCGTTCGACCCCGACGGCCTCGATGGCGGAAGCCGACGCGGCGATCGTCGGCCGCCTGATCCGCGTCGTCCCCGCGGCCGCTCCCTCGCCGTCTATCGCTACCGGGTGAAGCGCGTCTATCGGGGCGGGGGGACGATCAAGCGCGGCAAGGTCGTCTCGGTTCGCAGCACAAGGAGCGCCGCTGCCTGCGCGCTGCCCAGTCGCACCAAGCAGGTCTACGGTCTCTTCCTGACGCGAGAGAACGGCCACTGGAGCTCCGGCATCTGCGGCGTCGTTTCCCCGCGTGATCTGTGGGCAGCCTCCAGGCACCGCGTGCGCATATATCGTCGCGGTGTCCAATGGCACTGCTGAGCGACTCCGAGATCGAAACGCGGCTCGCCGGGCTGCCCGGCTGGGGGCGAGAGGGAGAGGCGATCGCCAAGACCTTCGAGCGAGGCGACTTCGTCGGCTCGGTCGGCTTCGTCGGGGCGCTGGTCGATCCGGCCGAGGCGATGAATCACCATCCCGATGTCGAGATCTCCTGGAGCACCGTCAAGGTGACGATCTCGACCCACTCCGCGGGCGGCCTCACCGAAGCCGACTTCGAGCTCGCCGCAAAGGTCGACGACCTTGCCTGACGTTGGCGGCGCCACCGAGGGGTAGCCCGGGCCGTCTGAGAACCTGGTTCGGTGAGCGAGGAGCTGAGGATCGACGCGGGCCTGGCGATCCCGCTGGGCGAGGTCGAGCTGCGCGCCAGTCGCTCGTCGGGCCCGGGCGGACAGCACGCCAACGTGACCGCGTCGCGGGTCGAGGCGGTCTTCGACGTCGAAGCGTCTGCGTCGCTCTCGGAGGCCCAGCGGGCGCGGCTGCTGGAGCGACTCGGGCCGGTCGTGACGGCGGTCGCCCAGGACTCGCGCGGCCAGGCGCGCAACCGCGAGCTCGCCCTCGGTCGCCTCGCCGAGAAGATCGCGCCGGTCTCAAGGTGCCGCGGCGGCGCCGGCCGACCAAGCCGGGCAGGGCGGCGCGTGAGCGGCGCCTCAAGCAGAAGCGCCAAGCTTCCGCGCGCAAGCGGGACAGGCGCCCGCCGTCAGCCGAGGACTGAGCTACTCGTCCCGCGGGGTGATGCGGAAGATCGAGACCACCTCGGCGTTGTGGGCCTCGGGGTGGACGACGTAGGCGCTGGGCCCGCCGCCGAACCAGCCGGCGTTCTCGTTGTTGCCGACGAAGACGCCGGGGTGGTGCTTGCCGTCGCCGTCCTCGACCCAGACCGGGTCGCCTTCCTCGAATCCGTGGTCCGGTTGGTTCATCGGGGCCAGACTACCGGTCGTCACGTCCCCTTCAGGCCCTTTGCCAAACTCGGGCCGACGATGGCCAAGCGCAAGCAACGACGCAAGCCCAGGCAGAAGGCCCCGACCGTCGACTACGCCGACGCGGAGGGGAACGTCCTGACCCTGCGACAGTCGCTCAGCCCAGCGACGATCGCCAAGATCGGCGAGGGGCCCGCCGGGAGCGCGGCGTCGCTTGACGACGCCTGGCGCCGCCGCTCGGAGTTGCTCTTCGAACGGCTCGCGGTCCGCTGGGAGATCGCCGACCTCCCCCTGACCGAGCAGAAGATGCTCCTCGGCCGCTACCGGATGGCCGACGTCGACACTCAGCGCTGGGTTCGTGAGACGATCGATCGCCACATCGAGCGGCACATCCCCGAGTTGGGCCGCTGACCACGATCCCGCCGACCGAGGAGACAAGGTGACCGAGCTGACCGAGAAGCAGGCCGAGCTATGCGAGCGCAGCGACACCGACTACTCGGACCTCAGCGCCTTCTTCATCAACTGCACGTTGAAGCGCAGCCCCGAGGTCTCCAACACCCAGGGACTGATGGACATCTCGATGGAGATCATGCGGCGCAACGGCGTCTCGGTGGAGTGCATCCGGGCGGTCGACCACGAGATCGCCACCGGCGTCTGGCCCGACATGACCGAGCACGGCTGGGAGGTAGACGAGTGGCCGGCGATCTTCGAGAAGGTGATGGCGGCCGACATCCTCGTCCTCGGCATGTCGATCTGGCTGGGGGAGAAGTCCTCCGTCGCGACCCAGATCGTCGAGCGCCTCTACGGCAACTCCCACCTGCTCAACGACGACGGCCAGTACGCCTACTACGGGCGGGTCGGCGGTTGCCTGGTAACCGGCAACGAGGACGGGGTCAAGCACTGCGCGATGAACACTCTCTACTCGCTCCAGCACCTCGGCTACACGATCCCGCCGCAGGCCGACTCGGGCTGGATCGGCGAGGCCGGCCCCGGCCCCTCCTACCTCGACGAGGGCTCCGGCGGCCCCGAGAACGATTTCACCAACCGCAACACCACCTTCGCCGCCTGGAACATGCTCCACCTGGCGCGGATGCTCAAGGATGCCGGCGGCATCCCCGCCCACGGCAACCAGCGCACCGCCTGGGACGCCGGCTGCAGCTTCGACTTCCCGAACCCCGAGTACCGCTGAGCGGGCCCGGGTGAATCCCGGAGTCGTTTATGAGCGCGGTATACCGTGTGCGCGCGATGGTCTCACCCAGAATCCGGCACCCCGCAGTGATTGTTCTCTCAATCGTGTGCCTGCTCGCGGCATCTGCTTCGCCGTCGTCCGCGTCGGCAAAGAAGCACGGGCGCCCAGCTCTTGTCGTGAAGCGCGTCTCGACGTCCGCGGCGAGCGTGCCGCTTGGCGGATCGCTCACGCTAGGCGATTGGACCAAGAACGTTGGCAAGACCCGGGCGAAGCCCAGCAAGACCACATATCTGCTCTCCGTAGATACAAGGAGTGGCGGGACCGACCCGATGCTCGGCAAGCGGCGGATCCCCCGGCTGCTTCCCGGTCATATCTCGAAGGGGAGCCTCAGCGTTACCTTCGGCCCGTCGATCGGTGTCGGGGTCTACCACGTGATCGCCTGCACGAACTACCGGGGCAAGCCAAAAGGGCGCAAGCACAAGCGCAAGGGCAGGCGCAAGCACAAGCACAAGGGCAAGGGCAAGTGTCGGGTGGCTCCCGGCACCGTCACCGTCACGACCCCGGTGAAAGCCCTGAGCGCCCCCTGCGTCCCGAACGCTGGGAGCCCCGTCAGCGGGATCGACGTCAGCGACTACCAGGGATCGATCAACTTTGCTCAGGTCGCGGGCTCAGGCGTTCGGTTCGTCTTCGCCGCCGCCGACGACGGGATGATCAGCCGCACGCTTTACCCCAGTTACAAGGCAGGCGCTGAAAGCGCCGGCCTCGCATTCGGGGCCTACGACTTCTTTGAGCCCGGCCAAGACCCCGTCGCCCAGGCAAACAAGTTCCTTGCTGACGCCGCGCTTGGCTCAGGCAACCTCTTGCCCGTGCTCGATGTCGAGGGGGCCGGTGGAATGTCGCCTTCGACTCTCATGGAACACCTGTCGGCCTGGCTGAAAACGGTCCAAGACGCGCTCGGGGTGAGGCCGCTGATCTATACCGCCAAATCTATCTGGGACCCCGATGTCGAAGCCGGTCTTGCCGCGGAGGGATACCCGCTGTGGGTCGCGAGTTGGGCTGCGCCCCCGCCGGTCTTGCCGTCCGAGTGGTCAGACTGGGAGTTCTGGCAATACAGCGACCATGGAAGTGTGCCTGGGATCTCAATCCCCGTCGATCTCGACAGGTTCAACGGAGGCACTCCCTGCACGATCCCCTAAGCCGGAGGGCCCCAAGGACTAGAGTGCCGTGCAATCGGCAGATCGTGGATTGAGGAGGAGAGATGAACGAAGGCTCAGGATCAAGTCGCCGCGTAGTTCTCGGTGTTGTAACGGCGGTTACGGCGCTCCTCCTTGGGACGTTGCTGCTCTGTTCGGCGATCGTCTTTGCGGCTCAGCCCGCCAAGGGCAAGACCTACAGCGGACGGATCAACGTGGTTGTCGGGGGCAAAGTTGCCGCGACGTTCTCGATCAGCTTCAAGGTGTCCGGCAATGGCAAGAAGGTCAGCAAATTCAGCCTCCCGGAGGGTTATCCGGTCTATTGCCAAGGGGGAGGGTTCGGCACAACCCGGAACGCCAGCACGAATATCACGCGCAAAGGCACGTTCAACGCGAAGCTCCCGATCTACTTCGAACCGACCAAGCAGAAGCAGGGTTTCGTCAAGATCAGCGGCAAGTTCGGCGCGAAAAAGCACGAGAGCGGAACGGTGACGACCGATTTCACCAAGAGCGCTACGTGCAACGGAACCTCGAAGTACAAGACCCGGGCAAAATGATGACCGAATAAGGCCTTTCGTCGATGGGCCCGGCTGGTTTCGAACCAGCGACCTCTCGCGTGTGAAGCGAGCGCTCTCCCACTGAGCTACGGGCCCCGGAGGGGGCCAAATCATAGGGCGGCGGGGGCGACCTCTCCGGTTGGGGCCGGGGGCTCCTCGCTCGCTTCCTCTTTGGCGCGTTTGCGCAGGGCGAGGCCGACGAAGGGGAAGACCAGGGTCGAGAGCATCGCGGCGCCGACCAGGCCCGCCGCGGTCGAGGATTTCATGTGGCCGACCTCGACCGCGATCGTCGTGATCGCGACGACGAGGGGCAGCTCGGTCGCCGAGTAGAAGGCGAGGGCGGCGCGGTCGCGGGCGTCGAAGACGCCGCGGTAGAGGAGCAGCGCCGGCGTCCCCCGCACCACCAGGAAGAGGCCGAAGAACATCACCAGCTTGAGGATCGCCGGGACCGAGCCCAGCGCGTCGAGGTCGAAGCCGATGCCGCTGGTGACGAAGAAGAAGGGGACGAAGAAGCCGAAGCCGACCGCGGTCAGCTTCGACTCGAAGACCTGGAGCTCGTGCCCCTTCAGCGCCAGGCGGGTGATCATCCCGGCGACGAAGCCGCCGATCAGCACGTCGAGGCCGAGCTTGCCGGCGAGCAGGACGAGGCCGAAGACGAGGACGACGGTGATCCGCACCGCCAGCTGGCTGCTCGCCTCGAAGGTGCGCTCCAGCGCCGGCCAGCCGCGCCAGGCGAGCCGCACCGAGACCAGCGCCACGGCGATCGCCAGGATCACGAAGGCGATCAGGATCACCGCCTCGCGCAGGGGATGGTCGGTGGAGAGGAAGAGCGTGACCAGCAGGATCGGGCCGAACTCGCCGACCCCGCCGGCGGCCAGCAGGTAGGTGCCGAACTTGGTCTTCAGCTCCTTGTTGTCACGGAGGATCGGGATCAGCGTGCCGATCGCCGTCGTCGCCATCGCCGAGCCGGTGTAGAGGGCGGAGTCGATCGCTCCGCTGGCGTAGAGGAGACCGCCGATCGCGTAGGCGAGCCCGATCGAAAGCAGCCAGCCCCAGGCGCCGAGCTTCATCGGCGCTGCCCTTGATCCGCTCGAAGTTGATCTCGTAGCCGGCGAAGAAGAAGAGCATGCCGAGGCCGAGGTTGGAGAAGAAGTCGATGAAGCTGTCGGTCTTGGCGATGTCGAAGACCTGGGGGCCGACGAGGATCCCGAGGAAGAGCTCGACCACGACGACCGGCGGTGCGAAACGGCCCGGCACCGAGGCGACCGTGACCGCCGCGAGGGCGGCGATCATCACGATCACGAAGAAGGACTCTGTGTCGACGTGGATCATGCGGTGCCCGGCGATCCTACGCCCGGATGGGTAGGATCGACAGTGGACCGTGCTAGGCGGGGAATTAGCGGTGCCCTATAACCCGCAATCCGCTCTAGCGGGGCCGAATACCGTTCTGAGGGGCCGGCCTTCGGGGTCAGTGCGCCGCGGGCGGCGTTGACGGCCGGGTCCTGCGCGACGTGGGCACGCGAATCAGGTCAGGTCCGGAAGGAAGCAGCCTTAAGCGGATGCCGCGGGTGCCGCAGGCGAGCCCGGCTCGAGCCAAACGCGACGGACACGCCCGGGGACCTCGCTTCGAGGGACGGGTGCACGGTCCACTTCTTTTCGCGAGACTGCGGCGGTGCTTGACGAGCGCTGGATCAGGTCGCTGCACGTGGAGGCGCTGCACCGGGCGGACCTCCACGCTGAGCACGATTCGCACGTGCTCTTCCAGGCCTCGACGATCGGCGCCCTGCTCGACGGCGCCTACGACGGCGACCTCAGCTTCGCCGAGCTGGCCGAGCACGGCGACCTTGGGCTCGGCACGCTGAACGGCCTCGATGGCGAGATGATCGCCCTCGACGGGCGCTTCTTCCGCGCCGACGTCGACGGCGCGATCCATCCCGTCCCATCGGAGGCGATGACGCCCTTCGCCGTGGTCGCGCCGTTCGCGCCGTCGATCGAGGCCGAGATCGAGGGAGCCCACTCCCACGACGGCCTGCTGAGGCGACTCGACGAGTTGATCCCGATCGACGCGCCCTCCTGCGCGATCCGCCTCGACGGCCGCTTCGACCTGGTCCGCGCTCGCTCGGTCCCGCGGCAGGATCCTCCCTACCGGCCGCTCTCCGAAGTCGTCGCCGAGCAGCACGTGTTCGAGCTGGTCGACGTCACCGGGACCATGCTCGGCTTCCGCTTTCCCGCCTACGCGGAGGGGATCGAGATCGGCGGCTACCACCTCCACTTCATCTCCGAGGACCGCTCGCGCGGCGGCCACGTGCTCGATTCCCGGCCCGGCCCGCTGCGCGTCCAGCTCGATCCCTCCAGCGATCTCCACGTCGAGCTGCCGCCGCGCGTCCTGCTCGCCGACCCCGACCTCGCCGCCGATACTCACGCGGCGGTCGAGCGGGTCGAGCACGCGGGCTGACCCTCGCCTCCGGCGGCTAGCAGCGCCGGTAGACCACCCAGGAGCGGTTGCGGGCGACGCGGGCGATAGCCGCGGGGGGCGCTGCCGAGCGAGAAGCGGGTCGGGTCGTTGGGGTCGAGGATGAAGTTGTGGATCACGAAGGAGTTGGCCGGGGCGACGAAGTAGCCGCGGGCGGGCGGGCGCTGCTCGGTTGAGCTGACGATCCGAGTCGGCTTGATGTCGAGCCCGAAGGCGAGGCGGGGGATGGCGCGGTGGTTGGGGACGGCGATCGGGCCGCAGAGCGGCTCGAAGGCGCCCGCGTCGACCAGGTCGGTGAGGTCGGACTCGATCCGCGCCTGGTTGGTCAGGTCGGTGTTGACCCGCGAGTCGAGGTCCCACTGGTTGGGGAGCCAGACGACGAACATCAGCGCAACGAGGCCGGCGAAGAGTTGCCAGCGACGCCGCCAGGGGTGGTCGGCCTCCAGCAGGCGCCAGCCGAGCAGGGCGAGGGCGACGAAGATCGCCAGCACCGAGGCGGCGAGCATCGTGTAGCGGGGGATGATCGCCAGCCCGGCGCAGGCCAATACCGCGAAGGCGCCCAGCGCCAGGGCGGCGGCGGCGATGCCGAGCAGCGAGCGGCGGCGCAAGAACGCGAAGCCGAGGGCGACTCCCCCGGTGGCGCCGATCATCCCCGGCCACTGCAGAACCTCGCCGAGCCGGCGCGGGCCATAGAGGACGAGGTCGACCGGCCCGGTTTGGCGACTCAGCGTCTCGACCGTGTCGCGGGTGCCGGTGAACGAGTAGGTGGGGCTGCCGGTCGTGATCAGGTCGAACAGGGCCCAGGCGACAGGCGCTGCCAACGCCAGCAAGACAAGGGCAGCACCGTGGGGGGAGACGAGGATGCCCCTCGCCCGGACAAGTGCCGGTCTAATTAGACCGGCACTTTGAGTATCCGCCCGTTCGAGGGGCATCCTCGTCTCCCCTATCGGGGCCACCGCGCGACCCCTCCGGCGCCGAAGCCGGCGCAAGTGCGATCCAGCTGAGGTACGCCAGCGAGAAGAGCCAAGCTTCCGGCCGCAATAGGCCGGCGAGGGCTAGCAGGGACAGGACGGGCCAGCCGGCTCGGGGCTTCTTTGTCTCTATGGCGAGGGCGCCTAGGCATAGGGCTATGTAGGGGAGGTCTACGTAGGCGCGGATTCCGTTGGAGAGGAAGGGGGCGCGGGTGAGGACGATCGCCGCGGCGACGGCGCCGATCCAGCGGTCGAACCAGAGCGAGCCGAGTCGGTAGACGAGGTAGCCGACCAGGCCGAGGGAGGCGTAGGCGATGACCATCGTCAGGGTGATCGCGCCATCGCCGAGCGGCGTCGCGACCAGGCCGACCAGGTCGGCCAGCGGGTGGGGGGTGGGGGGCAGCGCCGAGCCGTAGTCGGGGCTGACCCCGTGGGCCAGCTCGCGTCCCCACAGCAGCGCGTAGATCGTGTCGTAGTTGGGGAAGCCGACCGGGAAGGCGACCAGCAGCGCCGCCGTCACGCCGCCGACCCAGGCGGCCGGAGTCAGCCACTTTCGAAGCACCGGCGCACGGTATAGGCGCAGATACACTGGCTGCGGTGCCCTCTCCCAGCGAGTCGACCTCCCTCTACCGCCGCCACCGTCCCGGCTCCTTCGACGAGGTGGTCGGCCAGCGCCACGTCGTTCGCACCCTGCGCAACGCGGTCGAGAAGGACAAGGTCCACCACGCCTACCTCTTCGTCGGCTCGCGCGGGACCGGCAAGACCTCGATGGCGAAGATCCTCGCCCGCTCGCTCAACTGCGAGCGCGGCGGGCCGACCGTCACCCCCTGCGGCGAGTGCGAGTCCTGTCTGACGATCGCCGCCGGCACCTCGGTCGACGTGATCGAGATGGACGCCGCCTCCAACCGCTCGGTCGACGACGTCCGCGACCTGCGCGAGCGGGTCGCCTACGCGCCGGCCGCCGGGCGCTGGAAGGTCTACATCCTCGACGAGGCCCACATGCTGACCAAGGAGGCCTGGAACGCCTTCCTGAAGACGCTCGAGGAGCCGCCGCCCAACACCGTCTTCGTGCTCGCCACCACCGAGGCCCACAAGGTGATGGCGACGATCGCCGACCGTTGCCAGCGCTTCGACTTCCAGCGCCCCTCGCTGGAGCAGATCTCCGAGGTGGTCAACCGGGTCGCCGACGCCGAGGGGATCGAGGTCGAGGAGGGCGCCGTGGCGATGATCGCCCGCTCGGCCTCGGGCAGCTTCCGCGACGCGCTGGGCACGCTCGACCAGCTGGTCGCCTTCGGCGGCGAGAAGGTCAGCCTCGAGTCGGTGCTGGAGGTGCTCGGGGCCGTCGATGCCGACCTGCTCTTCGAGGCCGTCGACGCGGTGATCGCCGAGGACCCCAAGGGCGCCCTGCTCGGGGTCGAGAAGATGGCGCGCTCGGGACGCGATCCAAGCCAATTCGCCCGCGACCTGCTCGCCCACCTGCGCCACCTGCTGGTCACCCAGACGGTCGGCGAGGTGCCCAACACCTTCGTGGTGACCGCCACCGACTCGGACCGCCTCGCCGCGCAAGCCAACGCGATCAGCGCCGCCACCCTCGTACGCACGATCGACGAGCTGGCCGCCGCGCTGACCGCCGTGCGCGAAGGAGACGACGCCCGCATGGCAGTAGAAATCGCCCTGCTCAAGGCAGCCCGCCCGGACCTCGACCCCTCCACGGAGGGTTTGCTCCGCACGAGTGGAAAGGCTCGAACAAGGGACGGAATGCTGTTGTTCCCGCGTCTGACGCGGCGGGCCTCTCCTGCGGGTGGCGCGCGTAGGGGGGCCCACCCCTGCAGGCACAAGCTGTCCTACCCGAGCCGCCGGGGGGTCCCCTCCGCGACCGGCGCCGCAGGCGGACCCCCCCGAGGAAGCTTTAGCTACCGGAGGGGGTGGGGGGTCCCCTGCGGCGACAGGACCCGCAGGCGAGACCGCTCTCGACCTGGATGCGGTAGTTCGGATCTGGCCTGCTGTCCTCGACAAGCTGCGGTCAGACGAGCCCGGCTTTGGCGGCGACGTTCGATGGTGCTCGTCCGGTTAGCTCTGGACGACGATGGCCTGACGATCGGATTCCCGGCCGAGTTCACCTTCAACAAGCGCAAGGCCGAGGCTCCGGACAAGCGCGATCTGATCGCCGACGCGTTCGAGGCGGTCGCCGGCGAGCGGTTGCGCCCCACCTACGTCCTGCTCGAGGGCGAAGATGCCCCGCCGCAGGAGGCGCCGAGCGAGGAGATCGACCACGATGCGCTGGTGGAGCGGCTGAAAAGCGAATTCGACGCGGAAGAGGTGGGCTAGTGGCACGAGGTGGTGGTCCCGGCGGTTTCGACGTGAACGCCCTGATGAAGCAGGCGCAGCAGATGCAGGCCGAGATGATGCAGGCGCAGGAGCAGCTCAAAGAGGAGGTCGTCGACGCCAGCGCGGGCGGCGGCATGGTCAAGGTGAAGATGGGCGGCGACCTGGTCCTGCGCGAGATTTCGATCGACCCCGAGGCGGTAGACCCCGAGGACGCCGACATGCTCGCCGACATGGTTCAGGCGGCGGTCAACGAGGCGATTCGCGCTGCCCAGGAGCTGGCGGCCTCGAAAATGGGCGGCATCGGCGGCGGCATGGGCGGTCCCGGAGGCCTGGGCGGCCTGGGCCTCCCTGGAGCTTGAGCGCCGAGGGCCCCGCGCCGCTCGCGCGCCTCGTCGCCGAGCTGTCGCGCCTTCCCGGGATCGGCCAGCGCACCGCCCAGCGGCTCGCCTTCCACATCCTGCGGTCCCCTGACGAGGAGGCCGCGGCCCTCGCCGAGGCGATCCGCGAGGTGAAGGAGAAGGTCGGCCTCTGTGAGGAGTGCTTCAACCTTTCTGAGGGCCCGCTGTGCCGGATCTGCTCCGACTCCTCACGCGACCGGGCGACGATCTGCGTGGTCGAGGAGCCGGCCGACGTGATTCCAATCGAACGCACCCACGAGTACCGCGGCCTCTACCACGTGCTCGGCGGCGCGCTCTCGCCGATCGACGGGATCGATCCCGAGGACCTGAAGATCGCCGAGCTGCTGCGCCGGGTCGAGGCGGGCGGCGTCGCCGAGGTCGTCCTCGCCACCAACCCGACGACGACGGGCGAGGCGACCGCCTTGCACATCGCCGAGCTGCTGCGCGGCAAGGCAGCGGTGACCCGCCTCGCCAGCGGCCTCCCGGTCGGCGCCGACCTCGAGCACGCCGACGAGGTGACCCTCGGCAAGGCGTTCGCGGGTCGGCGCAGCCTCGACTGACTTTTCAACGGGGCATCGACGGATGTCGCCCCGCAAATAGCGAAGTCGCGCCCGCTCGCCGTCCGGCCGCTACGACAAGGTTTCGGCGTGTTCAACGGTCCGCGCAATCCCGAGGCTCGCGAAGGCTCGGCGGCGGCGCGACTCGCCCGTGAGGTCTCTTCCCTCCAGGCCAGGCTGCTGGTCAGCCTGCGCGAGGAGCTCGCCGAGAGCGACGCCGAGCTGTTCGCCGACGCCGCCGAGCGCCTTGCCGACTCCTTCGGGGCGGTGGCGGCGACGGCGATCGACACGCTTCTGGAACGGTCCGACAGCGACCGGGACACGATCACCGGCCTCTACGGCGAGGCGCAGATGCGCCGGCGCCTCGACCAGCTCCTCGCCCTCCAGGACCGTTACGGGCACCCGTTCTCGCTCGTCATCCTCGACGCGGAGGGGCCGGGCGCCCGCGAAGGGGTCGAGGGCGCCGGCCCCGAGACGGTGGTGACGGTCGTCGGCGCTGCGCTGCGCGAGAGCATTCGGCTCGCCGACGAAGCCTTTCGGCTGGAGGGGAGCGCCCTCTGCGTGTTGGCCCCCCACCAGCGCACGGTCGACGGGGTGCAGATGGCCCAGCGACTGGCTCGGGTGCTGGCCAAGCGAGAGGCCGCCGGGGGCCTGCCGGTGACGATCTCGGCCGGCGTTACCTCCTGCCCCGAGCACGGAACTTCAGCCGAGCGGCTGCTGCGCGAGGCCGACGGGGCGATGTGGCGAGCCCGCTCACTGGGCCAGCCGGTGGGCGTCGGCGTCTTGCAAGATCGCTGACAGATTCCCAAATCTTGTCCATAACCGGCGTAAACCTGGAAATCGGGTGGGAGAATGCCGCTCATGCGGCGAATCACTTCCCGCACTCGAACGACCTTCTTATAGAGAGATGCCAGGAATCCGCACAAACGCAGCCGCCGAGGTACTAGGCGTCAGCCCCAACACGCTCCGCAGCTGGGAGCGCCGCTACGGGTACCCGACGCCGAAGCGCACCCCAGGCAACCACCGCAACTACGAGTTGGTGGAGCTGCAGACGCTGCGCGACGCGCTCGCCCAGACCGGGAACATCTCTTCGGCGATCGAGCTTGCGCAACAGCGCCAGTCGGCGCCGGCGACGGGCGACGATCTGCGCGCCGCCCTCGAGAGCTTTGACGAGGCCGCTGCCGACCGGGCGATGGAGGAAAGCCTGGCGCTGCGGCCGCTGGAGCGCACCGTGGAGGAGCTTCTGCTGCCGGCCGTCGACGCGCTTGCCGGCGACGACGAGCACGAGGCCGAGGTCGAGTTCGCCAGCCGCTGGGCGATGGGATGGCTACATGGCGCCCGGCGGCTGTCCTCGACCGCCTCGCGCCCGGCCGGGATCCTGCTGCTCGACTCGAGTCGCGGCCAGGACCTCGAGGCCGTCCACGCCCAGGCGCTCGACCTCTCCCTGCGCCGCGCCGGCTTCCGCGTCCTGATGCTCTCCACCGAGCTCCGCGACGAGCGGCTGGAGCGGGCGCTGCAGGCCCTGGAGCCGACCGCGATCGTCCTCTGTGGCCCCGAGGCCAGCACCCCCGACGCGGTCCAGCTGGTCCGCAAGGTCCGCGAGCTCGGCTTCGTCGCGCCGCTCTTCGGCTACCGCGCCAGCGGCTTGATCGGCGACGCCGTGCCCTCGGCCGGCGAGAGCCCCAGCCAGGTGACCGGGCTGCTCAATGCCGACCTGCGCCGCCGCGCCGCCCAGGCCTTCGCCTGATCCTCGCTTCGCCGCTCTCCGCGCCGGGACAATAAAAAAACGGCGCGAGACCCGAAGGCCCCGCGCCGTTTGAACTGGGTGCTGCGCTACTGGCTTAGAGGCCGTTGAGCGTCCTCTTCGCCGCCTTCAGCACGACCTTCGGCAGCTTCGCGAAGTCGAGCGCGGGGCCGTACTTCTGACCCGTCGTCATTGCGTAGAGGATGAACCTCGAGAGGTCACTCTTCTGCGCTGCCCCGTGGGGAGCGATGCAGTAGGTGAAGGTCGAGATCGGGTAGGCGTTCTTCGCCTTCTTCGGCGGCTCCACGATGTGGAGCTCGTTGTTCCCCGGGACCCTCTTGACGATCGCAGCGGCCGCCGTGATGTTCTTCAGGTTGGGGTACGTGAACTTCCCGGCCTTGTTCTTCATCTGCACGGCGCCGAGGCCGGCAGCGATCAGGTAGGAGCCGGAGATGTAGCCGATCGCACCGTTGGTCGAGCTGACGACCGCGGTCACACCGGAGTTGCCTTTGCCACCGACGCCGGCGGGGAAGCCGACCGAGGTCGAGTAGCCGACCGAGCGCTTCCACGCCTTGCTCACCTTCGAGAGGTAGTTGGTGAAGGCGTAGGTGTCCCCGGAGCCGTCACTGCGGAAGACCGGGGTGATCGTCACGCCGGGCAGGTGGGTGCCCTTGTTGAGCTTCCTGATCTTCGGGTCGTTCCACTTGGTGATCCTGCCCGAGTAGATAGCGGCAAGCACGGGCCCACTCAGCTTCAGGTGCTTGACGCCGTTGAGGTGGAACCCGAGGCCGACCGCGGTCAGCGCCCAGGGGATCTGCACGCAGCCGTTGCAGGCCGCGGCCTGGTCGGGGTTGAGCGGGGCGTCGGAGGCGCCGAAATCGACGGTCCTGCCGGTGATCGCGGCGATTCCCGCCCCGGAGCCGACCGAGCCGTAGGTGCCCGTGATGCCCGTCTTGATGCCGAAATCCCTCTGCCAGTTGGCCATCAGTGGCGCCACGAGCGAGGACCCCGCGCCGGTGAGACTGGCGGATGCGGCGGCCGTCGACACGGTGGCCATGCATCCAACTGTCCCAACAGTCGCGAGAAAGACACTCAACAACCTATTGCGAATCAAGTGAATTCCTTTCGGATGGTTGATCAGTTACGTCACACGCGACCGCGGACGACGACTGGATCGCCGGGCGCGACGTAAGAATCAGGGCGCGGCGAGAACGGGATGTTTCAATCCCGTGAACAAAAATGTGACATTGCTGTGAATGACACAGTGTGAAAGTACTGTCACAAAAATGTAAATAGCAGTAGGCATGGGAGCGCCTCCGTAGTCCAGTTGTGACAATCCTGTGAAAATCGACTGAAGGCGCTGGAATGAGCTCCGATCTCGTCTACTCTGCGCGGCGATGAGCCCCGAGCGAGCGGACGTCAAGGTGCCATGAGCGCGACAGCGAGCCAAGCCGTCCTGCGTGCCGACCCGGCCGCGGCCGAGCGAGCGCGCCGGCGCCGCAAGTCTGTGGACCGCTTCGGGGACGGCCTGCTCTACGGAGTCTGCGCCGCCGCATCGGTGCTCTCCGCGACGCTGATCCTCTTGATCGGCTACAAGGTGGTGAGCGGCGCCGCCCCCGCCATCTCCCACTTCGGGCTGGGCTTCCTGACCAGCTCGGTCTGGCAACCGAACTTCAAACAGCTCGGCGCCGCCTCGCTGCTCTTCGGGACAGCGGTCACCTCTTTTACGGCGCTGCTCTTCGCGACGCCGATCGGCATCTCGATCGGGCTCTTCCTCAGTCTGCTGGCGCCGACCGGGGTCAGTCGGGTGATCGCGCCCCTGGTCGAGATGCTGGCGGCAATCCCCAGCGTCATCCTCGGCTTCTGGGGGCTGATCGTCCTGGCGCCGTTCGTCCACTCCGACATCGAGCCCTGGCTGCACGGCACCTTCGGCTTCATCCCGATCTTCGGCAGCGCCCAGACCACCGGCTCCAGCGTCTTCACGGCCAGCTTGATCCTGACGATCATGGTCGTGCCGATCGTGGCCTCGATCTCACGCGACCTCTTCCTCACCGTTCCCCGCGACCTCCAGGACGGCGCTACGGCGCTTGGGGCGACTCGCTGGGAGACGGTGCGGGGGGTCGTCCTGCCGATGACCAGCTCCGGGATCGCCGCTGCCGCCTGCCTCGGCCTGGGGCGGAGCGCTCGGCGAGGCGATCGCCGTCTCGCAGGTGATCGGCAAGGGCTCGGTGATCCACGCGTCCCTGTTCACCACTGGCGACACGCTCGCCTCGCGTATCGCGGCCGAATTCAGCGGGGCGGCGAACGACCTGCAGGTCGCCGGGCTCTTCTATCTCGGCGTCATCCTGCTGGTAATCGGTCTGGCCTCGAACCTGTTCGCCCAGTGGATCGGTCGGCGCTTCGACCCTCGGCGAGGAACCAAGTGAGCGGCATTGCCGATCCAACCGCGCCGCTGATCGCCTCCGGCAACCTGCGCCGCCGTCACCTCGTCAACCGGGTCGCCGAGTCGGGGGCGATCGCCGCCGCGGTGCTGGCGGTCGGTGGTGCTGGGGGTCGTCGTCTACTCGGTCCTGGTGCACGGGGCGAGCGCGCTCAGCCTCGACTTCCTGATCAAGAACCCCTCGATCACCGGGGTCGGGGGCGGGATGGCAAACGCCTTCGTCGGCTCCTTCGTGCTGGTCCTGCTGGCGACCGTGATCGCGATGCCGATCGGGGTGCTGGTGGCGCTCTTCCTCACCGAGTTCGGCGGCGGCCGCCTCGGCGGCGTGATCCGGATGGGGCTCGACCTGCTCAACGGCATGCCCTCGATCATCATCGGGCTCTTCGTCTTCGGCCTGCTGGTCGTCGGACACGCGGAGAGCGGCTACGCCGGCTCGGTCGGCCTGGCGATCATCATGCTGCCGCTGATCGCCCGCGGCAGCGAAGAGGTGCTGCTCCTCGTCCCCCACGGCCTGCGGGAGGCGGCCGAGGCGCTCGGCGTCAGCCGCTGGCGCACGGTGATCGGGGTGGTGCTGCCGACGGCGCTGGGCGGGATCGTCACCGCCACCGTGCTCGCCGTCGCCCGCGCCGCCGGCGAGACCGCTCCGCTGCTCTTCACCACCGCGATCTTCCCCAACACCATCGTTCTCAATCCGTTCGGAGGCGCCGTGCCAAACGTGCCGGTGCAGATCTACAGCCTCTCCGAGCAGCCCGACCCGACCGCGATCTCGCTTGCGTGGGCGGCGTCGTTCGTGCTGCTCTCCCTGATTTTGTTCGCCAGTCTCGGAGCCAGGGCGCTGCTCGCCCGCAATCGCGCCAGGTTGGCCTCATGAACTACCCCGACTCGACCCAGCAGTTCGACCCCGACGCCCCGCCGGTGCGTCGCCGAGTTCGCATCCAGACCGAGCAGTCGTCGCAGTCGCCCGGCGTCGGCCTGGGCGCCCGCGCGCCGTGACGTGTCGCAGGAGGTGGTCTTCGATGCGCGCAACGTCTCCGTCTCATACGGCAGCAAAAAGGCGCTCGATCGGGTCAACCTGCGGATCTTCCGCAATCGCATCACCGCGCTGATCGGCCCCTCGGGCTGCGGCAAGACGACCTTCCTGCGCAGCCTCAACCGGATGAACGACTCGGTGTCGGGCTTCAAGATCGAGGGCCACGTCTCCTACCACGGCCACGAGCTCTACGGCGCCAACGTCGACCGGGTCGAGGTGCGGCGGCGGATCGGGATGGTCTTCCAGAAACCGAACCCGTTCCCGAAGTCGATCTACGACAACATCGCCTGGGCACTGCGCAACCTGGGCTTGAAGGACGGGCTCGACGACCGGGTCGAGGGCGCCCTGCGCGGGGCGGCGCTGTGGGACGAGGTCAAAGACCGGCTCAAGGACAGCGCGCTCGGCCTCTCCGGCGGTCAGCAGCAGCGACTCTGCATCGCTCGCGCGATCGCGATTGAGCCCGACGCGCTGCTGCTCGACGAGCCCGCCTCGGCGCTCGACCCGATCTCCACGGCGGCGATCGAGGAGCTGATGAAGTCGCTGAAGACCCGCTACACGATCGTGATCGTCACCCACAACATGCAGCAGGCGGCGCGGGTCGCCGACCAGACCGCCTTCTTCGGCCTCGAGGCCAGCGGCGGCGAGCAGGTGGGGACGGTGATCGAGTGCGCCGAGACCGAGAAGATCTTCAGCCAGCCGGACGACCCGCGCACCCGCGACTACGTGACGGGCCGCTTCGGCTGAGCCGGCGTCTCGCTGCGCCGCGCTTGCTCAGCGGCGCAGGATCGCGTCGCCCGAGACCTGCTCGAGCAGCGGCTGGCCGCACTGCCAGCAGTAGGTCGCGCCGTGGCTGTGCGGCGCTCCGCAGGAGGCGCAGGCGCCGGCGGTAGCCGGTCTGCTCCATGCGGACGATCCGCTCGACCTCGCTGAGCTCGGCGTCGGCGTCCTGGAGGGCCGCCGCGCGCTGGACGAGCACGTCGACGCGGATGTCGTTGCGGATCGCCATCTCATAGACCAGCCCGCCGAGGTCCCACTGCAGCTCGGCGACTCGGCCGGTCAACTGGTCGCGCCGCCGCTCCAGGTCGACGACGAACTCATTGCCGTAAGCCGCCTCCAGGGCGGCGGTCGGCTGCCGGCGCGGGCTGAGCAGACGTTGCCGTTGGGGCGGGCTGACCCGTTTTGCGCGGGTGGGGCAGCGGGCGCGGTGGGCTGGCCGCCGGCCTGAGTGCCCGCGCGAGCACCCGCGCGGAAGCGCCCACCGAGGGTCGGCTTGCCGATCTTCATCAGAGATCCCTCCCTGGCAAGTTCAAGTTCACTGTCCGAAGAAGTCGCCGGTGAATTTGCCGTTCTTTGTAACCGCGGCCTTTGCCCGGATCGCCGACTCCCACCGTTGAGGGCGGCAGCTTGCCCGCTTTCTTGGTCGGTTTGAGGATCGAGTTCGCGGCCTGCGTCTTGGAGCTGCTCGATGACGAGGAGGCCTTTGTCGTGTTTGCCTTGGCTGCCGCTGCGGCTGCCGCCGCGGCGGCTTTGTCGGCCGCGCCCGTCGCCGCGCCGGCGCTCGGCGCCGTGACGACCTGGACCGGGGGGGCGGTCGCGGTCGATCCCGAGTGGTCGCCCGAGCGGCCGATCAGCACCCCGATCCCCATCGCGAGCAGCAGCGTGCCGACGCCGGCGATCAGCGAGGCGTTGGGCGACATCCGCGACTTCTTCGGCGGGGTGGGAGGCGAGGCCGGCGGGCGCCGCTGCTGCATCGACGTCTCCATGAAGGCCGAGGCGTCCATGATCGGAAGGCGGGGATCGCCGCGACGCTGTCCGCACTGGAGGCAGTAGCGCTGGTCGGGGGCGATGTGGGCTCCGCAGGACTGGCACTGCTCGCCGTTGGAAGCCGGCGACGGCGAGGCCGGCACCGCCGCTGCGGTCACCGGCGCCATCGCGCGATCGTGTCGCAGGCGTGGACAGGCAGTCGAGCGGTCGCCGGAGGCGGCTCGTAGGCCGGCGGCTCGCCGCCGGGTCCGAGCTGCTCGTCTTGCGTGGCCCATTCCATGCATCAGAGACTCCCGGCCCGGAGCCGGGAAAGTGTTGAAGAGTTGTGAAGAAGCGCGGCTCTCAGGCACCAAGATCTTCACATTTGGGCAACGCCCGACCCGGAAACTTCATTTGTTGAGCGTGAGCGTTTCCATCGATGACGGGGGTTCTGAAGTCGCCGCCGCGACCGGCTGCGCCGGTTGCGGTGCCGTGCTTGCGCCCGGGCAGCGCTACTGCCTCGAGTGCGGCACCCGCCGCGGCGCGATGCCGGCGATAATCGCCTCGCGGATCAGCGCGATGCTGCACGTGGGACGCGCCAAGGCGGTCGCCGAGGAAGAGCTCCCTCCCGACGCGCCCGCCGCCGCGGCCGGCCTGGCGGGCTCGGCCGCTCAGTTCATGCCCGACCCGAAAGTCGCCGCCGTGGCGGTCATGGGTCTGCTCGCCTTCGGCGTCCTGCTCGGCTCGGTGACCAGCCAGGTTGCTCAGAGCGCGGGCATTACTCCCCTTCTGCTCCAGGCGCCGGCGACGACCGCGAGCAGCCCGGCTCCGGTAGCGCCCATCGCTGCCGCACCGCCGGCAGCCGCACCGATCGCCCCCGCGGCTGCGCCCGCCCCCGCACCTGCCGCCCCCGCCGCGGGCCCCTACCCGTCGGCGCCTCCGATAAAGCTTCCACCCGATATTCCGCCCGAGCCGACCCTTCCCCCGGTCAAGCACCTGTACATGATCGTGCTCGGCGATCAGGGGTACGACCAGACCTTCGCGCCGAAATCGACCGACACCTACCTTTCGAAAACGCTTGCCGGTCAGGGAGAGCTGCTGAGCAACTATTACGCGGTTGCCCAGGGCGATCTCGCCAATGAGGTCGCCCTGATCAGCGGTCAGGGGCCGACCCCCGAGATCGCCGCGAACTGCCCCAATTACACCGAGCTGACTCCGGGCACAGCGGACGCGACCGGGCAGGCGACCGGAACCGGCTGTGTATTCCCGGCGCCGATCCTCACGGTCGGCGATCAGCTTGCGACGGCTGGGAAAACGTGGAGGGCCTACGTTGAAGGAGTCGCCAACACGGCCGGTCAGACGAACAGCTGCCGTCGCCCGACGATCGGCGACCAGGACCCGAACCAGGTCCCGATATCCGGTGACGCCTACGAGACCTGGCGCAACCCCTTCGTCTACTTCCACTCGTTGCTCGACGGTGGCTCCTGCGCTCAGAACGACGTCGGCCTCGAGCAACTGAGCGCCGACCTGAAGGTCGCGAGCACCGCGCCGACGCTCTCCTACATCGTCCCCAATGCCTGCCACGACGGCAGCGAGCAGCCCTGCGACAAGGGCCAGCCGGCGGGCCTACAGACGGCAGACGACTTCCTCAAAACGGTCGTGCCCCAGATCCAGAGCTCTCCCGCCTACAAAGACAACGGCCTGATCGCGATCACCTTCGCCCAGGCGCCGCAAACCGGGCCCAATGCCGATTCAAGCGCCTGCTGCGTCGTGCCCCAATACCCGAATCTTCCCGTGCCGGCGGACGTCGTTCCGCCGGCAAACGGCCCGATCAAACCGACCGGCGGCGGCGGTCACGTCGGCATGCTCTTGATCTCCCCGTTCGTCAAAGCCGGGACCACCAACGACGCCAGTTACTTCAACCACTTCTCGATGCTGTCGACGATCGAGACCCTGTTCGGCCTGCAGTCGATCGGCTACGCGACCGACCCGGGCGCCTTCGCATTCGACAGCGCCGTCTTCAACGGCTACGTGCAGGAGAACTGAGACCGGGGGCCGCGACGGTCCCGCCCGGCTCAGTCGAGCAGGATCAGCACCGCGGTGAGCAGGCCGAGCGCCATCCCGGCGACGGTCAGCGCTTTCAGCGTCATCTCCGAGGCGCGGTGGAAGCGACCCTCGGAGAGCGCTTGCTCGACCGCGGCGCGGCGGCTGGAGCCGTAGCCGATTGCGGTGATGCCCCAGAGGGCGAAGCCGACTCCGGCGACCACGTACGGCCAACGCATCCCGCTGCGGTTCAGCTCGGGGACGACGCGCCCGACGCCCAGGGCGACCGCCAGTGCGGTCAGTCCTGTCCGCCACCAGGCCAGCTCGGTTCGCTCGCTGGCCAGCCGGGTCCGCCGCGTCGCGTCGACTGTCTCGGGAAGGTGTTGGTCGGAATTCGCCATCGACGCCAAAGCTATCGGCCTCACCCCGGCAAGGGGCCGCCGGTGAGGCCGACGATCGCGCCGACCAGGGCCGCGGCGAGCAAAGTAGTAACGACGCCCCGCCGCAGCGCCAGCAGCGCCAGGGCCGCGGCGGCGAGGACGGCGATCTGCCAGGCCTCGCTGAGGGCCAGGGCGAGTGGGATCGCCGAGCCGAGGATCGCGCCGATCGCCGCCGGCCCGGCGCCGTCGAGGAAAGCCCTTGCCTTCGCGTCAGAGCGCAGCCGGTCGAAGCGCTCGGCGCCGATCAGGATGAAGGAGAAGGAGGGGGCGAAGGCGACCGCGGCGGCGAGCAGCCCGCCCCAGATGCCGGCGGCCGCGTAGCCGACGGCGGCGACCGTGTGGACGACCGGGCCGGGGGTCACCTGGCCGAGCGCGACCGCGTTGAGGAACTGGCCCGAGGTCATCCAGTGGTAGTGGTTGACCGCGTCGGCCTGCATCAGCGGAATGATCACGAAGCCGCCGCCGTAGGAGAGGGCACCGACCTTGAAGGCCACCCAGGCGAGCGCGCCGACGCCGCCCATGGATGCTGCCGCCAGGGGTGCGATCGCCCAGCTGCCCAGGCTCGTCCCGAAGGCGCCCGGACGTCGCCGCAGCAACTCGAAGGCGCCGCAGGCGAGCAGGACGAGCACCAGCCAGGGCCCGACAAGAACGGTCGCGAGCAGGCCGGCCGCCGTGTAGAGAGCCCAGCGCCGCGGATGGGTGTCCCGTGCCCGTTTCCAACTGCCGGGGATCAGGCCGAGCCCGGCTCGGGCCGCCACCGCCGCCACCGCGGCGCCGGCTCCGGCGCCCGCACCGATAACCCAGGTGGGCGGCGCCGAGGCGAGGAAGAGCACCGAGAGCGCGAGGATCGCGACGAGGCCGGGGACGATGAAGCCGGCGCCGCCGAGCAGCGCCCCCCGGATACCGCGCAGGCGCCAGGCGCAGAAGATCGCCAGCTGGGTCGAGCCCGGCCCTGGGAGCAGGTTGGTGGCGGCGATCGCGTCCTCGAACTGCTCGGCGCTGAGCCAGTGGCGCTGCTTCACGCAGAGGTCGCGGAAGAGGGCGATGTGGGCGGGCGGGCCGCCGAAGCCGGTGACGCCGATCCGGCCCCACTCGCGGAGGATCGTGGCGAGCGAGGGCTTTGCCTCCCTTGGCATCGCGCCGCAATCTATCCTCAGCCCTCTATGCCCGATCGAAGCTCAGACATCGTCGTGATGAAGTTCGGCGGCACCTCGGTGGCCGGCGCCGAGGAGATCAAGCGCGCCGCGGCGCGGATTGTCGCCGCGCGGGAGGCCGGCAACCGGGTCGTCGCGGTGCTCTCGGCGCGGGGCAAGACGACCGACGAGCTGGTCGCCCAGGCGATGGAGATCTCCGAGCGCCCGGTGGCGCGGGAGATGGACATGCTGCTCTCCACCGGCGAGCGGATCTCCTGCGCCCTGTGCGCGATGGCGATCCACGACATGGGACATGAGGCGATCTCGCTGACCGGCTCTCAGGCGGGGATCGTCACCGACTCCTCCCACACCAAGGCGCGGATCATCGACGTCCGCGCCGACCGGATCAGCGAGACGCTCGGGCAGGACCGGATCGTCCTCGTTGCCGGCTTCCAGGGAGTCTCGACCGACAGCCATGACGTCACCACGCTGGGCCGCGGCGGCTCCGATACCACCGCTGTCGCCCTCGCCGCGGCGCTCGGGGCGAGCGTCTGCGAGATCTACACCGACGTCTCCGGCGTCTTCAGCGCCGACCCGCGGATCGTGCCGGAGGCGCGCAAGCTGCCGGTCGTCTCCTACGAGGAGATGCTCGAGATGTCGGCCTCCGGCGCCAAGGTCCTGCAGTTGCGCTCGGTCGAGTACGCGCGCAACCACGGTGTCCCGATCCACTGCCGCAGCTCCTTCGAGGACGGCCCCGGTACCCTCGTGCAAGCCGAGGACGAGACAGTGGAACAGCCCTTCGTAACAGCAGTGACCCATTCCGACGGCGAGGCCCGCGTGACGCTGACCGGCGTCCAGGACGAGCCCGGCGTCGCCGGGCGCATCTTCGGAGCGCTCGCCGAAGCGGGCGTCAACGTCGACGTGATCATCCAGAACGAGCCGGTGGGCGACGACCAGCTCGCCGACCTCTCCTTTACGGTCGATCGCTCCGACCTGCTCACCGCTGTCGACACGGTCGAGGGCCTGGGCGGCGTCAGCAATGGGGTGCGCACCGACGAGCGGATCGGCAAGGTCTCGATTGTCGGCGCCGGGATGCGTTCCCACCCCGGCGTCGCCGCCAAGGTCTTCGAGGTGCTCGGCGGCGAGGGGATCAACATCGAGATGATCTCCACCTCGCCGATCAAGATCTCATGCGTGATCGGCGCCGACCGTGTCCCCGATGCGGTGAAGGCCCTCCACGAGGCCTTCGACCTCGGCGCCGATGCGGTTCGCCCCGAAGACCCGACCGGCAGTCAGCACCGGCCCACGGTTACGGGCTGAGTCGCCGTCATACTCGACGAGATGACTGGCGACGGCTACAAAGTCGGGGTATTGGGCGCGACCGGGTTGGTCGGATCGACGATCCTCGGCCTGCTCGCCGAGCGTGAATTTCCGGTCGCGGCGGTCGTGCCCTTCGCCTCGGAGCGCTCCGCCGGCCGTGAGATCGAGTGGAACGGCTCGGTCCTGGAGTGTCGGCCGCTGAACGAGGAGACGATCCAGGGACTGGACATCGTCCTCTCCTCCGCCGGAGGGGCGGTCAGCGCCGAGTGGACGCCGAAGTTGGTCGCCGCCGGCGCTGTGGTCGTCGACAACACCAGCTACTGGCGCATGCACGACGACGTGCCCCTGGTCGTCGCCGAGGTCAACCCCGACGCGATCGCCGGGCACAACGGGATCATCGCCAACCCGAACTGCTCGACCATGCAGATGGTCGTCGCGCTGAAGCCCCTCCACGACGCAGCCGGCATCGAGCGCCTGGTCATCTCCACCTACCAGGCCGTGTCCGGGACCGGCAAGGCCGCGATCGACGAGCTGCTCGACCAATCTCGCGCGGTGCTCGAGGATCGCACCCCGGCGACCTCCGTGTACCCGCACCGGATTGCCTTCAACGCCCTGCCGCAGGCGGGCAGCTTTGCGGACGGGGACGACCACACCGACGAAGAGCGCAAGCTGATCAACGAGACCCGCAAGATCCTCGGCGACGACTCGATCCGAGTCAGCGCGACGTGCGTCCGCGTCCCGGTCGTAACCGGGCACTCCGAGGCCGTCAACGTCGAGACGAAGGAGCCGCTCTCGCCCGAGCGCGCGCGCGAGCTGCTCGCCGCCGCTCCCGGCGTGACCGTCACTGACGACCCGGCCGCCGGGCGCTATCCGATGGCGATCGAAGCCGCCGGCCGCGACGACGTCTTCGTCGGCCGGATCCGCCGCGACCCGGGCAACGAGCGAGCTCTCGATGTGTGGATCGTCTCCGACAACCTGCGCAAGGGGGCGGCGACCAACGCCGTCCAGGTGGCCGAGCTGCTGGTCGAGCGGAAGCTGCTGCTCGCCGGCCGGGAGTAGGCAGTGGACATCGGCTTCGGCGAGGCCGTGCTGATCTTCGGGGGGCTGCTGGCCGTGGTCGCGGCGCTGTCGGGGTTGATTCGAGGGACGGTGCTCTCGGCCTCGGTTCTCTCGGTGGGGCTCGGGATCGGCCTGGCCGCGACCGATGTCGTCCACGTCGACGCGACCGACCAGTCGATCGTCACCCTGATCGAGCTGGCGCTGATCCTCACCCTCTTCTCCGACGGGATGTTCGTCGAGCGCGAGTTGCTGCGCCGCCACTGGAGCCCGGTGGCGCGGGCGCTGGTGATCGCGATGCCGATCACGATGGCGCTGCTGGCGCTGGCCGCGAAGGCGCTATTCCCCGACCTCACCTGGGCAGAGGCGTTCCTGCTCGCCGCGGTGCTCTCGCCCACCGACCCGGTCGTCACCTCGGCCGTCGTCACCTCGCGCCTGGTCCCGAGCGCGGTCCGCCACACGCTCAACCTCGAGTCGGGGCTGAACGACGGGTTGGCGCTGCCCTTCGTCCTCTTCTTTCTGGTCCTTGCGGCGCCGGGCGGCCATCCCGGCACCGAAGCGGCGAAGCTGGCAGGGGAGGCCGTGGTCGGGGCCGCGATCGGCATTGCGCTCGGCTATCTCGGCGGGCGCCTGCACCATCACCTGCCCGGCGGCGGCATCACCGCCCGCTATGAGGGCATCTACGCCGTCGGCTTCGCGCTCGTCGCCTTCGGCCTTGCCGATGTCACCTTCGGCAACGGGCTGATCGCGGCCTTCGTCTGCGGGATCGCGATGGGGGCGACGGAGCGAGACGTCCCCCAGGGATTCGTCGAGTTCGCCGAGAACTCAAGCGCGATCCTCCAGGTCCTGACCTTTTTCATCTTCGGCGCGCTGATCGTCGCCACCGGCTTTCACCACAGCATCCCGCCGTTGATCCTCTTCGTCCTCTTCGTCCTCATCGTTGCCCGCCCGGTTGCGGTGATGGTCTCGTTCCTGCGGACAGGCATCCCGCGCCCGCAGAAGCTGTTCATGGCCTGGTTCGGGCCGAAGGGAGTCGCTTCGATGCTTTTCGCGCTGTTCGTGTTGAAATCGCAGGTGGGCAACGGCGAGCTGATCTTCGACATCGCCGCGGTCGCGATCATCGCCTCGATCGTCGCCCACGGCCTCACCGACACCCTCGGCGCCCGCTGGATGGCGCGCCGGACCGGCCTCGAAGCGGCCGACGAGGGCGGCCACCTCGGTACCGCGGGCCTCGACTGACGTCAGCGCTGCCTGCGAAGCGCGGCAAGCGAGGCGGAAAGCCCGGCGATTAGAACCTCGAAGGTCGGCCCACGCGTGCAAGTGTGCTCAAGTCCCGCCCTCATCTCCCCACCGCCATGGCGGTGACTTGGGCTCCGAGCCGCTGGTGTCGCGAGGTGTGCCGGCGCGCTGGCGTTGCTTGCCGCGTCGCCTCATCTCGTCGATTGGGCTGGGGGCTGGCTCCGGGATCCACCGGTCGATTCCGTCCAGCAGGTCCAGGGCGCGAAGGGTACGGATCAGACTCGTCATCGAGGCCGATTGCCCGTCCTCGATGCGCTGCAGCGTGACCCGGCCAATGCCGGCCGTTTCGGCCAGCTCGGCTTGGCTTATGTTGCGGTTGAGCCGCCGCCGCCGCAACCGGCCCCCGAGTTCTTCGAGCACCGCCGCATCGGTTGTGGTCTCAGGTATCCGCACAACGCATCGTTATTGAAGCATAAAGGCCAAAATCGGCTAGTTTGCTTCATTCTTGAAGCAATGCTTGCTCCTTGACTCGGCGCGCGGCCTTTGCGTAGGCGATCATTCGGTCGCGGCGGCCGATCGCCAGGACGATGCTTGTTGCCGGCGCACCGTCGGCGGGTTCGTTGCGATAGACGAAGCGATAGCGCGGTTTGCCGCGCCAACTGGGATCGTCGAACCGAACCTTGCGACAGCCCTCAAGTATGCGGGGTGGTTTGTCTCCCATCAGCTCGCCGAGATGCGGGTTGCGATGAAGCTCGACCACGATACGAGCTACCTCACGCCTCAAGTCTGCGTTCAGCTGGTTGGCGTCGGTCGTCGCCTCTGCCAGCGCTTTGACCTCGTGCTCAGCTCCCGGGGAGCTGTTCAACGAATTCCCCCATTCCGATTTCCTGGAGGAAATGCCCGGCGCTCAGCCAGTCGCCATTGTTCTTCGCCAGGCGCTCCTGAAGAAACAGCGCCAGCCCGGCATTCTCGACTTCCTCTTCCAGCTCCTCGATGCGATCCTTTGCGGCAACCAGGTCGATCGTGGGAACGAGCGAAGCCGAGCCCTCCTGCCCTCTGGTCTTGATACGGATCGCGTGGCTTTCGGGATCCGGCGAGGGCATTCGTCGCGCAGACGCCTTTTTGACCAGCTTCGGCAGGTTGCGCCGCGCTTCGCTCGTCCCAAGCGCCACCGGACTCTTGCCGCGGGAGGCCATACATCGAAGGGTACCACTAGTTGTACAGGTTGACGGAGGACGAAAAGCGCCTGGCCTGGGGATTTAGACTGGCGTCGCCGCGAGGCGCTCCTCGACCCACTTGGTCGAGGCGATGTGCTTGCTCATGCCGAGCTGCTTGGGCTCGGCGCCGAGCGCCAGGCCGACCAGCTGGGGGAGGTGAAGGACCGCGAGGCCGAGGTCGCGGTTGACGACCTTTGCCGCCTCGGGCTGCTGCATGTCGAGGTTGAGGTGGCAGAGCGGGCAGGGGGTGACCAGGCAGTCGGCGCCGGCGTCGAGCGCGTCGCCGACGTGGGTGCCGGCCTGGCGCAGCGAGGTCTCGCGGTTCATCGTGATCACCGGGAAGCCGCAGCACTTGCGGGCGCCGTCGTACTCGACGACCTCGCCGCCCAGCGCCTCGATCACCTTCTCCAGGTAGATGTCGCGGTCGGGGTACTCGTCGTAGCCGAGGCGTTCCTTCGGGCGCACCACGTAGCAGCCGTAGAAGGGGCCGACCCGCAGCCCGGAGAGCGGTCGCACGACCTTCTCGGCGAGCTTGTCGAGGCCGTAGTCCTCGACCAGGACCCAGAGGAAGTTTTTGTTGGTGAAGCCGTCCTTGCCCTTCTCGTAGGCGAGGCCCTGGCCGCTCAGCACCTCGTTGATGTGGGCGCGGTAGGCGGAGTCGGCGTCGAGGCGCTGCTGGCACTCCGACTGCGCCCCCTGGCAGGTCGAGCAGATGTTCATCATCGCCAGGCCGGTCTCCTGGGCGAGCGCGAAGGTGCGGGCGTTGAGCGTGTCGGCCAGCTCCTGGTTGTGCTCGGCGATGACGCCGGCGCCGCAGCAGTTGGCGCGGTCCAGCTCGACCAGCTCGATGCCGAGCTTCTCGGCCGTGAAGGCCATCGAGCCGTGCAGCTCGGAGGTGAAGCCGCGCGAGACGCAGCCGGGCCAGTAGGCGAGCTTCATTCGCCCTCCTCTCCCTTGATGTAGATGTTGAACTCCTCGCGGTGCTCCTCGGCGTGCTTGTAGATCGCCTTCACCTCGTCCTGGGCGCCGTCGGGGAGCTTCGGGTGGACGCCGGGGATCAGCTTCGGCAGCGAGCGCATCTTGCCGGTCTTGATGCCGCGAATCGCGGTCGGGAGTGAGCCGAGCAAGCCCTTGATCGCTCCCTTGGTCGGTTTCAGCTTGCCCTTGACGCCGGGCGCGTAGGACTCCTGGAGCAGCAGCGCCTCGTCGTGGGTGCCCTTCTTCTCGATGATCTTGACGAAGGCGTTACGTGGTTGTGGCCGTTGTTGGGGTCGTGTCGATCCCCTCCTCGCCGGCCTTGCGGCGCAGCCGCATGATCTGGTCCATCGGCGCGACGCCCTTCGGGCAGGCGTCGATGCAGCTGAAGCAGTGGGTGCAGTCGTAGATGCCGTGCGGGTCGTTGGCGAGGTCGTGGAGGCGCTCCGACGGTCTCGGCGTCGCGCGGGTCGCCGACGAAGCGGTAGGCCTTGGCCAGCGCGGCCGGGCCG
Organism: uncultured Solirubrobacterales bacterium; assembly: GCA_963837585.1. Classification (GTDB taxonomy): domain Bacteria; phylum Actinomycetota; class Thermoleophilia; order Solirubrobacterales; family 70-9; genus CAWINX01. The sequence continues at coordinate 66,981 of CAWINX010000001.1, forward strand.
ATGAAGTCGGGGTCGGCCTCCATCGAGAGGCAGGAGGAGACGCAGGCGCCGCACTGGATGCAGGCCATCGACTGGGTGATGTCGATCATCGACTCCGGCTCGACCACGTACTCGCGCTCGGGCGCCTCGCCGTGGGGGAGGAGCCAGGGGGTGACGCGGCGGATCTTGGTCCAGTGCGTCGACTCCATGTCGGTGATCAGGTCCTTGATCACCGGCATGTTGCCCATCGGCTCGATAACAATCGCGGCATCCTCCGCTCCCGCCGGTCGCGCTCATCATCACCGGCGATCTTGCTCCCGCGTCCGGGGCCGCTTGCTCTACCTTCGGCCTGCTTGTCGGCCAGCTCCTGGGCCTCGCCGATCTGGGTCTTGCAGCCGAGGCCGGACTGGCCGTTGATCTTCATCCCGCAGGAGCCGCAGATCGCGGCGCGGCAGGAGCAGCGGACCGAGAGCGAGCCATCGTCGCGGTCTTTGGCCTGGAGGATCCCGTCGAGGACGGAGAGCGAGGGGTCGAGGTCGACCTTGAACTCCTCCCAGTAGGCGGCCTCGCCGCTTTCGGGCTGGTACCTGCGGACTTTCAGCGTGTACTCGGCCATGGTCCTAGTACGTCCTCTCCTGGGGCTCCCACTGGGTGATGGTCACCTCTGAGTATGAGATCTCCGGCCCGTCGTCCCCCTGCTGGAGGTCGATGTGTTTGAGCCACTCCTCGTCGTTTCGCTCCGGGAAGTCGGTCCTGTACTGGGCGCCGCGGCTCTCCTTGCGCTCCAGCGCGGCGACGCAGGTCGCCTCGGCGTTGTCGAGCATGTAGCCGAGCTCGATCGCCCCGAGGATGTCCTGGTTGAAGATGCTGCCGCGGTCGTCGATGTAGGCGGTCTCGGCCTCCTCCTTGAGGCGCCGGACGGTCTCCAGCGCCTCCTGGATGCCCGCCTCGTCGCGGAAGACGGCGACCTTGGCGTCCATCACGGTGCCGAGGTCGAGCTTGATCTCCGAGACGCGCCGGCCGGAGCCCTTCTCGCGGGCGGAGATCGCGTCGATCGTCGCCTGCTCGGCCTCGAGCACCTGCTTGGAGGGGCGCGAGCCCTCGATCCGCTTGGCCCGCGCCGCCGCGTCGGCGCCGGAACGGCGGCCGAAGATCAGCGTGTCGAGCAGCGAGTTGGCGCCGAGCCGGTTGCCGCCGTGGACCGAGACGCAGGCGGCCTCGCCGGCCGAGTAGAGGCCGGGGATGTCGGTGCGCCCGTCGACGTCGGTCTTGACCCCGCCCATCGTGTAGTGGTTGCCGGGCTTGATGCGGATCGGCTCCTTGGTGATGTCGACCCCGGCGAAGTCGCGGCCGACCAAGACGATCTCGCGCAGCGCCTCGTGGACGCGCTTCTTGGGGACCACGGTGATGTCGAGCGCGACGGTGCCGTCGGGGAAGCCGCGGCCCTCGTCGATCTCGGTCTGCTCGGCGCGGCTGACGACGTCGCGCGAGGCCAACTCCATCTTGTTCGGCGCGTAGCGCTCCATGAAGCGCTCGCCCTTCGCGTTGAGCAGGTGGGCGCCTTCGCCGCGGGCGCCTTCGGTGATCAGGAAGCCCTTGCCCGCCAGCGTCGTCGGGTGGTACTGGATCATCTCCATGTCCATCAGCTTCGCCCCGGCCCGGTAGGCCATCGCGATCCCGTCGCCGGTGCAGATCAGCGCGTTGGTGGTCGGCTTCCAGACCTGGCCGTTGCCGCCGCAGGCGAGGATCACCGATTTGGCCCGGAACAGCTCCATCGAGCCGTCGGCGATGTTGCGGGTGACGACGCCGCAGCACTCGCCCTGCTCGTCCATCGCCAGCGCCGTGCAGAACCACTCCTCGTAGCGGGCGACCGAGTCGGCGTGCTTCATCAGCTGCTCGTAGAGGACGTGCATGATCGCCTGGCCGGTGATGTCGGCGACGTAGTAGGTGCGCGCCGCCGAGGCGCCGCCGAAGGCGCGGGTGCCGAGCTTGCCCTCCTCGTTGCGGTGGAAGGTGACGCCGAGGTGCTCGAGGTGGAGGATCTCCTCCGGCGCCTCGCGGCACATGATCTCGACCGCGTCCTGGTCGCTGAGGTAGTCGGAGCCCTTGATCGTGTCGAAGGCGTGGGACTCCCAGGAGTCGCCGGGGTTGAGCGCGGCGTTGATCCCGCCCTGCGCCGCGTTGGAGTGCGAGCGCACCGGGTGGACCTTGCTGACGATCCCGACCGATACGCCTTCCTCGGCGGCCGCCAGGGCCGCCCGCTGCCCGGCCAGGCCGGCGCCGATTACGAGTACGTCGTGGGTAGGCACGGCTGGCGATCCTATAGATGCGAAATCCGATCCCGCAGTCGGATTTCAAGCCCGGCCCAGGATCCGGGCCGCCTACCATTGAGGGATGCTCGGCGGCAGCTCGATCACCCTCTTCCACGTCCGCGGGATCCGGATCGCGGTCGACTGGTCGTGGTTCCTCGTCCTCTTCCTGGTGATCTTCTGGCTCTCTCAGTTCTACGGAGACGTGCTCGGCCAGTCCAGCTCCGCCACCGAGCCGTTCGCGCTCGCCGTGGTCAGCGCCCTCGGCTTCTTCGCCTCGATCCTCCTCCACGAGCTGGGCCACGCGATGGTCGCGCTGCGCAACGGGATCGGCATCTCCAGCATTCAGCTCTGGATCTTCGGCGGCGTGGCGCGGATGGACCGCGAGTCCGACAGCCCCGGGACCGAGTTCAAGGTTGCGATTGCGGGCCCCGCGGTGACCCTGGCGATTGTCGTCGCCCTCACCGTTGTCGGGCTGGCCGCCGCCGGCCCGCAGGAGTTCGAGAAGGCGATGCTGGTCGAGAGCAGCGCCGGGGTCTCCGGCCCGTTGGCGATGGTCGCCTGGCTCGCCTCGATCAACTTCCTCGTCCTCATCTTCAACTTGCTCCCCGCCTTCCCGATGGACGGCGGCCGAGTGGTGCGGGCGATCGCCTGGCGGCGCAGCGGCGATCGCAGCGCGGCGACCCGCTTCGCGGCCGGCCTCGGCCGCGTTTTCGGCTACCTGTTCATCGCCGGCGGCCTGCTGCTGGTCTTCCGGGGCCAGGTCTTCGGCGGCGTCTGGCTGGCGCTGATCGGGATGGTGGTCCACGGCTCGGCCCGGGCGGCGACGATGCAGACGGCGCTCACCAGCCGCATCGAGGGAGTCCGCGTCGCCGACGTGATGGATCGCGAGCCGGTCGCGATTCCCGGCGAGCTCAGCGTCGAGCAGGCCCTCGACGAGTACTTCCTGCGCTACCGCTGGCCATGGTTCCCGGTGGTCGACGCGGCGCACCGCTTCCTCGGCCTGCTCGAGCGCGACCGCGCCGACGAGGTCCCGGAGATCTCCCGAACCACCTCGCTCGTCTCCGAGCTGCTCGAGCGAGACCACGGGCTCCTACCACGTCAGCGAGGACGCCCCGCTCGACTCGCTGCTCAGCAACCAGAACCTGCGCCGCTTCGGCGCCCTGATGGCGGTCGACGCCGACGGTCGCCTCAGCGGGGTGATCACCGCCGAGCAGGTCGGGCGGGCATTGCGGGACGCACCGGGTAGGGGTTCCGCTTAACTTTTTCGGTGGGGCGTTACTCGCCGTCCGAGATTGGATAGCCGAAAAAGTACAAGACGCTCCACCCCTACCCGGTGGCGTCCGGCCGATGCCGCTCGATGATTCGTTTGAAGTCGGTGCCCGCGGGGAGGGTTCCGAAGGCCTGGCCCCAGTCGCCTGAAAGGCGCGAGGCGCAGAAGGCATCCGCGACGGCCTTGTCGCCATAGCGGATCAGCAGCGAAGCCTGCAGGGCGAGGGCCATGCGCTCGACTATGTGGCGGGCGCGGGCCTGGATCGTCTCGATGTCGCCTGGGATCTCGTCGCGCAGCGAGGAGACGTAGGCGTCGAGGCGAGGCTCCGCTCCGGCGCCCTCGAGCACCTCAGCGAAGAAGGCCTCGATCGAGGCCGGGTCCTTGACCATCGCGCGCAGCACGTCGAGGCACTGGACGTTGCCCGAGCCCTCCCAGATCGAGGCGAGCGGCGCCTCGCGGTAGAGGCGCGGCATCCCCGACTCCTCGACGTAGCCGTTGCCTCCCAGGCATTCCAGGCACTCGACCGCGTGGGAGGGGGCGCGCTTGCAGAGCCAGTACTTGAGCACCGCGTTGGTGAGGCGGCGGAACTCGATCGCTTCCTCGTCGCCGGCCGCCACCTCGTCGTAGGCGCGGGCCAGCCGCATCGCTGAGACCGTCGCCGCTTCGGACTCGACGCAGAGGTCGGCGAGCACGTTGCGCATCAGCGGCTGGTCGATCAGCTTGGCGCCGAAGGCGGAGCGGTTGGCGGTGTGGTGGAGGGCCTGGACGACGCCGGCGCGGTAGCCGGTGGCGGCGCCGATCACGCAGTCGAGCCGGGTGTGGTTGACCATCTCGATGATCGTCGGCACCCCGCGCCCCTCCTCGCCGACCATCCGCGCCCAGGCGCCGCGGAACTCGATCTCGCTGGAGGCGTTGGAGCGGTTGCCGAGCTTGTCCTTGAGCCGCTGGATGTGGAAGCGGTTGCGCTCCCCGTCGGGGGTCCAGCGCGGCATCAGGAAGCAGGAGATGCCCGAGTCTGTCTGGGCGAGGACGAGGAAGGCGTCGCACATCGGCGCCGAGCAGAACCACTTGTGACCGAGGAGCTCGTACTCGGCGCCAGGCCCGCCGCCGTTCAGCGGCGTCGCCGTGGTCGTGTTGGCGCGGACGTCGGAGCCGCCCTGCTTCTCGGTCATCGCCATTCCGCAGAGCGCGCCGCTCTTGCGATCGGCCGGCATCGAGCGCTCGTCGTAATCGAGCGAGAGGAAGCGCTCCTCCCACTCGGCGGCCAGCTCCGGCTGTTTGCGAAGCGCCGGGATCGCCGAGTAGGTCATCGAGATCGGGCAGCCGACGCCGCTCTCGGCCTGCATCAGCAGCATGAAGGTCGCGGCGCGGGCGACGTGGGCGCCCGGCCCCGGCTCGCGCCAGGGCATCGCGTGCATCCCGTTGCCGACGCCGATCCGCATCAACTCGTGCCAGGAGGTGTCGAACTCGACCTCGTCGATCCGGTGGCCGTAGCGGTCGTGGGTCTGCAGGACGGGCTTGCGCTCGTTGGCCTCGAACCCCCAGCGGATCGTCTGATGCGACCCGCAGATCGCGCCAACCTCGCGCGCCCGGTCCTCGGCCCAATCGGCCCCCTCGCGGCGCAGCGCCTCGACCAGCGGCCGGTCCGCGTCGAAGGGGTTGTAGTCCTCCAGCGGGGCCGGCTGGTTGAAGACCTCGTGCGTCGCGGCGCCCGTCGATCTCTCTGCCGTAGCCATCGTCCCTGATTCTCGCACGCTCGCTAGGGTGCCGCGTCGATGGCGAGAATCAGCGTCGAGAACCCGATCGTCGAGCTGGACGGCGACGAGATGACCCGGATCATCTGGGCCTTCATCAAGGAGCAGCTGGTCCTTCCCTACCTCGACGTCGAGCTGGAGTACTTCGACCTGGGGATCGAGAGCCGCGACGCGACCCGCGACCAGATCACCGTCGATGCGGCGGAGGCGATCAAGGAGCACGGCGTCGGAGTCAAGTGCGCGACGATCACCCCCGACGAGGCGCGGGTCGAGGAGTTCGGACTCCACGACATGTACCGCTCGCCGAACGGGACGATCCGCAACATCCTCGGCGGCGTCATCTTCCGCGAGCCGATCGTCATCTCCAACGTGCCGCGACTGGTGCCGGGTTGGACCAAGCCGATCGTGATCGGCCGCCACGCCTTCGGCGACCAGTACCGCGCCACCGACTTGGTGGTCCCCGGCGAGGGGACGCTGACACTCACATATACGCCGAAGGATGGCTCCGAGCCCGTTGAGCTCGATGTCTACGACTTCCCCGGCGGGGGGATCGCGATGGCGATGTACAACCTCGACGATTCGATTCGCGACTTTGCCCGGGCCTCGATGCGCTACGGCCTGGAGCGCGGCTTCCCGGTCTACCTTTCGACCAAGAACACCATCTTGAAGCGCTACGACGGCCGCTTCAAGGACGTCTTCGCCGAGGTTTACGAGGATGAGTTCAAGGCGGACTTCGAAGCCGCCGGCCTCACCTACGAGCACCGGCTGATCGACGACATGGTCGCCGCCGCGTTGAAGTGGGAGGGCGGCTACGTCTGGGCCTGCAAAAACTATGACGGCGATGTGCAGTCCGACACCGTCGCGCAGGGCTTTGGGTCGCTCGGCCTGATGACCAGCGTGCTGATGACCGCCGACGGCAAGACCTTCGAAGCGGAGGCCGCACACGGCACCGTCACCCGCCACTACCGCCAACACCAGCAGGGCAAGCCGACCTCCACCAACCCGATCGCCTCGATCTTCGCCTGGACCCGGGGGCTTTCGGCCCGCGGGCGCCTTGACGGCACCCCCGAGGTTTCGAGGTTCGCCGAAACCCTCGAGCGGGTGTGCGTGGAGACGGTGGAGAGCGGCAAGATGACCAAAGACCTGGCGCTGCTGATCGGCCCCGACCAGGAGTACCAGACGACTCAGGAGTTCCTAACCTCGATCGACGAGAACCTTCAAAAGGCGATGGCATAGCGCCGTCGCACCCAATTCGACCTCAGGAGAGACGATTTCGTGAGCAGCCCAGCCAAAGTCACCGTCACCGGCGCCGCCGGACAGATCGGCTACGCACTTCTTTTCAGGATCGCCAGCGGCGCGATGCTCGGCCCCGACACACCGGTGGAGCTGAGCCTGCTTGGAGATTCCCGATGCCGTCAAGGCGGCGGAGGGCACCGCGATGGAGCTCGACGACTGCGCATTTCCGCTGCTCAGTCGAATCGATATCTACGACGACCCGAAGCAGGCCTTCGAAGGCGCCAACGTGGCGCTGTTGGTCGGTGCTCGGCCGCGCGGTCCGGGCATGGAGCGCGCTGACCTGCTGGAGGCCAACGGCGGCATCTTCAAACCGCAGGGTGAGGCGATCAACGCCGGCGCCGCCGACGACATCAAGGTGCTGGTGGTCGGCAACCCGGCCAACACCAACTGCCTGATCGCAATGTCCAACGCGCCCGACGTGCCGCGCGAGCGATTCACCGCGATGACCCGGCTCGACCACAACCGGGCGATCTCCCAGCTCGCCAACAAGCTGGGAGTGCCGGTGAGTGCGGTCACCAAGATGACGATCTGGGGCAACCACTCGACCACCCAGTACCCCGACCTGGTGAACGCCAAGGTGAACGGATCCGGCGCCTGGGACGCCGTCGACGACGAGGCCTGGATCGCCGACGAGTTCATCCCGCGGGTGGCCAAGCGCGGCGCCGAGGTGATTTCGGCTCGCGGAGCCTCCAGCGCCGCCTCCGCGGCCAACGCCGCAATCGACCATGTCCATGACTGGGCGCTGGGCACCCCCGAGGGGGATTGGGTGTCGATGTCGGTTCCGGCCGACGGCTCCTACGGAATCGAGGAGGGCATAGTCACCGGCTACCCATGCACCTGCGCCGGCGGCGAGTACACGATCGTCGAAGGACTAGAAGTCCCCGAGTTCTCACAACAGCGGATCGACGCCACCGTCGCCGAGCTGCGCGAGGAGCGCGAAGCAGTCAGTGCTCTCGGCTTGGTTTAGGCACTCCCGGTAGGGGTGAAGCGTCTTGTACTTTTTCCGGAGTGACGCCCGCGGACAGACGACCACTGTCTTCGGAAAAAGTTAAGCGGAACCCCTACCGGGATGCGCCCACAGCTGCCTACTTGGCCGTGTACTGACGACCCTTCTTGGTGACCCGTCCCTCTTTCTGCAGGTCGCCGAGGACCCGGTAGAGGTAGTTGGGCTTGATTTTCATCGTCTTGGCGATCTCCGAGGCGCTGATGCCGGGATTGTCGGCGATCAACTTCACCGCCTGATCGGCGCGAGTGCCACCGCGACGGCCGCGGCGTTTGCGGGGGGCGGCGGTTTTTTTGGAGGTGGAGCCTTTGGGACGACCGGGGCCGCGACGACCACGGGGACGACCGGGGGCCTTGCCCTCAACCAGATTGGCGAGAGCGCGCTCAAGGCGCTTACGCTCGTCGTCCAACTCATGGAGTCGCTTTTCGAGAAGCTCGCGAGCCTCATCGATCACACTGGAAATGCTTGCCATCTCTTCCTTTCATCAGTAACTCCTGCCCTGGTGGCAGTGTGGCACATAGTCACAGTGAGTGTGACTATGGAAATGGTTAAGAAGATTTGGCCAATCTCAGGCGGCGCGCTGCGCTTGGCGTTCCGGTGAGATTCGGACCACGTTCCAGGCAAGGCCTAGCTTCTCCATCGCTCCAATCACCAGCGCCGAGGGATCGAGTTCCCAGCGCTTCAACCCATGGACGGCCGAGCGGGGAAACGCGTGGTGATTGTGGTGCCAGGACTCACCGAGGGATGGCAACGCCAACCAGAAGACGTTTGTCGACTCATCGTCGGTCTCAAACCGCCGTGTGCCGAGGAAGTGACAGACCGAATTGACGCTCCAGGTGACGTGGTGGACGAAGAAGATGCGAACCAAACCGCCCCAGAGGAGGCCGGTCGCGGCGCCAACCAGGCTGCCGCTGACGATGTATCCCGCCAGCGCCGGGATCGCCAGGCTGAGGACGACGAGCCAGACGAAGCGGCGTCCGATCAGGCGCATCCCGCGATCTTCGTAAAGGTCGGGCGCGTAGCGCTTCCAGTCGGCCCTTCCCTGCGTGGACATCAACCAGCCGGAGTGGGCGTGCCACAGCCCGGCCAGCACGCCCCGCACGCCCTCCTCGTGGCCGACGTGGGGACTGTGGGGATCGCCTTCCTTGTCGGTGTGGGCGTGGTGCTTGCGGTGATCGGCAACCCAGGAGATCACCGGTCCCTGGACCGCCATCGAGCCGAATATGGCGAAGGCGTACTCAAGTGGCTTCGAGGTCTGAAATGCCCGGTGGGTGAGCAAGCGATGGAAGCCGACGGTGATCCCGATCGCGGTGAGTAGGTACATGACCGCGGCGATCACCAGGTCCGCTGGGCTCACCAGGCTGTTCCAGAGCAGCACAATGGCGGCGAGGGTCGCGACAAACGGCACGACCACCGCTCCCAGGTTGGCGTACTTCTCGACGCGGCTCATCGGCCCTATTACTCGGACCGACGATCCGGGTTACAGGGTCGTTTCAGCCCTTGCGCCTGGTGCGCGGCAGGGTTCTGAACACCACGTCCCAAATCGGCGAGGAGACGCCGAACCCGTAGCGGTGATCCTGGAAGTGGTGGCGCATGTGCTGTTCGCGCAGGCGCTTGCCGAGGTCGGACTTCGGCACAAAGTGGTGGACGTAATAGTGCGTGTAGTCGTAGAAGAGGTAGCCGCCAATGAATCCGGCGAAGAGGGGATAGGCGGCCGGCGTTCCGAACAGCAGGGTGAAGGCGAGGAAGAAGAGGGCGGCGAGGGGGATCGCGACGGCCGGCGGCATGACCAGGCGCAGCTTGTCGTTGGGGTGGTCGTGATGGATGCCGTGGATGATGAAGTGCATCCGCCGTCCGACGCGTTGTCGGGCTCCCAGTGGAAGACGAGGCGGTGCAGCCAGTACTCGGTCATCGTCCAGATCCCGACTCCGGCCAGGGTGAGCAGCGCCAGCTGCCAGGCGGCGTAGCCGCGATCGGCGCCAAGCCACTCCATCGCGACGACCACCGGGACGAAGACGATGGCCGGGATCGCCGGGTGAACCCGCGAGAAGAAGTTGAGGAAGTCGCTCTCGAAGAGCTGCGGCGAGGCCGCCAGCTTGTCGGTCCGGTCGTGGGCTTCCATCCCGAGGTCGAATGGTAGCGGCGCCGGATGGCGACCCTCGCAAGACGCGGGGAAAGTTGTGACGAGACTGTGTCAAAGAGGTTGCGATTTGCGGAATTGGCCCCCGCGGCGCCGGCCCTGCGCTGCCAACATGCGCCGCCATGCCGCGCAAGCCCAAAGCCCCCAGCTGCGAGGACTGCTACTTCCACCGCAATCTCCTCTGCGCCCTCGAGCTGAACGAGCCCTGCGCGACCTTCCGCCCCAACCGCCCCGAGGGCCTCGTCCCGCCCCGCCAACCGGCCCTGCTCATGCGCCCCCCGCGCTGGGCGACTCAGTCTCGCGCTGCGTAGGGCCCGCGAGGGCAACCTCGCCGGATGCCTACCACCGCCCTTTCGGGCGGTGGAACTGAGTGCCCCCTTCGGGGGCCCCGAATCTCTCCGCGGTGCCGGGGGAGGCACCGTCGAGGCAGCCCCCGCGGGCCCCACGGACCGTGACAAGGGCCCCCCGCTGGGAGACACAATTCCGCATGGCTAGCTATCAGCTCCCGAAACGTCTCGCGCGGCATGGGGGCTTGAGCCCGGCGATGCGGCTCGCGTGGGTGTCGCGAAAGCTTCCCCGGCTTCTCGGGCGGGTGGCGCGGTAGGGGGTACCGCCCTGAGGAAGCTTTAGCTACCGGAAGGGCGGTGGGTCCCCTGCCGCGACAGGACCCGCCCGCCAAGCCATCGGGCTATGTTTTGGCCGTGCCGCAACGTGACCCGTTCGCCAATTTCGCCCGCATGCGCCGCGAGATGGACCAAATGCTTGGAGGAGGCTGGAGCCGGACGACCTACGTGAGTCGCCGCAGCCCCGGTTTCTCGCCCAACGTCGACGTGTACTACTGCGGCGATCCGCAGCGCGCCGTGGTCAAGGTGGACCTGGCGGGAGTCGAGCTGGCGGACGTCACGATCGAGGTCAGCGCTCGCCAGCTCGCAATCAACGGAGAGCGCCCGGTGCAGGAGACCGAGGGTCGCGTCTACCAGCAGGTGGAGATCCCGTCCGGTCCCTTTCGCCGGGTCGTCGAGCTCCAGGTTGACGTCGACGCCGAGCGCGCCAAGGCGAACTACGAAGACGGCATCCTGCGGATCGAGCTGCCGTTGCGAGACCCCGCCGAGACCACCCGCCGCGTCCCGATCGGGCGAGACTGATGGAGGGCGCGCCGGTCCTCGAAGTCGTCGATGCCGGCGACGTGGAGGAGGCGATTCGCTCGAATGAGCCGCTGCCCGATGCGCTGCCGGTCCTACCGATGCGGGAAATGGTCACCTTCCCGGACACGCTGACCCCGCTCGCGGTCGGGCAGGAGCGCTCAATCAAACTCGTCAATGACGTGCTCGGCGCCAACCGGATGCTGGCGATGGTCGCCTCCCGCGATGTCGAGAACGAGGAGCCCGGTCCCGACGACCTCTACGACGTCGGAGTGGTGGGGATCGTCGCCCGCATGCTCAAGGTCCCCGACGGGACCATTCGCATCCTCGTCCAGGGAGCCCAGCGGGTAAAGCTTGGCCCCTACGTCGCCGAGGAGCCCTACCTCGTCGCGCGGATTGCCGAGCAGCCCGACGCCCTCGAGCCCAGTCCCGAGTTGGAGGCGCTGACCCGCAACGTTCAGCGCACCTTCTCGGAGATCATCGAGCAGATTCCCTACCTGCCCGAGGAACTGCAGATGGCGGTCGCCAACATCGACGACCCCGCCGCCCTCGGCCACCTGATCGCCGGCGCCCTGCGCATCTCAACCGAGGAGAAGCAGGCGCTGCTGGAGCAGGTCAATGTCGCCAAGCGCCTCCGCCACCTCGCCAAAATCCTCGCCCGCGAGCTGGAGGTCGTCCAGCTCGGCACCCAGATCCAATCCCAGGTCGAGTCGGAGATCGACAAAGGGCAGCGCGAGTTCTTCCTGCGCCAGCAGATGAAAGCGATCCAGGACGAGCTGGGCGAGGGGGACGAGCAGCAGGCCGAGGTAAACGAGCTGCGCGAGCGGATCGAGGCTGCCGACCTCCCCGAGCACGCGCGCAAAGCCGCCGACCGCGAGCTCTCGCGGCTGGAGAAACTGCCGCCCGCCGCGGCCGAGCACGGCGTCATCCGCACCTACCTTGAGTGGCTGGTCGAGCTGCCCTGGGCGAAGGAGACCGAGGACAACCTCGACATCGGTCATGCCCGCGAGGTCCTCGACGCCGACCATTACGACCTGGAGAAAGTCAAGGATCGGATCCTCGAGTACCTGGCCGTCCGCAAGCTGAAGCCGGACTCGCCCGGGCCGATCCTCTGTTTCGCCGGCCCGCCCGGGGTGGGGAAGACGAGCCTCGGCCGCTCGATAGCCAAAGCGCTGGGACGCGAGTTCGAGCGGATCAGCGTCGGCGGCGTCCGTGACGAGGCCGAGATCCGCGGCCACCGGCGCACCTACATCGGCGCGCTGCCGGGGACGATCATCCGCGCCCTGCGTGACGCGGGCTCGCGCAACCCCGTCTTCATGATCGACGAGATCGACAAGATGGGCGCCGATTTCCGCGGCGACCCCTCCTCGGCGATGCTCGAGGTGCTCGACCCGGCCCAAAACGACTCCTTCCGCGACCACTACCTCGACCTCGAGTTCGACCTCTCCGAGGTGATGTTCATCGCCACCGCCAACGTCCTCGAGACGATCCCCGGCCCGCTTCAGGACCGGATGGAGACGATCGAGCTGGCCGGCTACACGCTCGACGAGAAGCGCCACATCGCCCGCCGTTACCTGGTGCCGCGCCAGATCGAGGCCAACGGGCTGAAGCCCTCCCAGATCGAGATCACCGACGCGGCGCTGACCGCGATCGTCGAGGAGTACACGCGCGAGGCCGGCGTTCGCAATCTGGAGCGCCAGATCGGCACGGTCTGCCGCAAGGTCGCCCGCGACGTCGCCGAGGGCAAGCTGAAAAACGGCAAGGTGAAGATCTCGGCAAAGCGGGCCCGTGAGCTGCTCGGCCGCCGCCGCGTCTTCGCCGAGCAGCGGCGCCGCACCAAGGACCCCGGGGTCGCCACCGGGCTCGCCTGGACGCCGACCGGCGGCGACGTCCTCTTCATCGAGGCGACCGCGATGCCGGGCGCGGGCAAGCTGACGATCACCGGTCAGCTCGGCGACGTGATGAAGGAGTCCGCGCAGGCTGCGCTCTCCTACGTGCGGGGCCACTTCAACGAGATCGCTCCGGGCCTCGAAGAGGACTGGTTCGCCACGCACGACATCCACGTCCACGTCCCCGCCGGCGCGGTGCCCAAGGACGGGCCCTCGGCGGGGGTGGCGATGACCGTCGCTCTCTCCTCGCTGGTCTCCGGGCGCCCGGTGCGAAACGACGTCGCGATGACCGGCGAGGTGACGCTGACCGGCCAGGTGCTGCCGATCGGCGGGCTCAAGGAGAAGTCCCTCGCCGCGCAGCGGGCGGGAATCAAGCGGGTGATCGTGCCGGAGCGCAACGAGGGCGACGTGACCGAGATCCCCGAGCACGAGCGCAGCGAGCTGGAGTTCGTCTACGTGGACGAAGTGTCGAAGGCGATCGAAGCGGCGCTCGCCTAACCATATAAACCGATTCGGGTTATCCTGAACGTCTCGACCGACCTCAGCGAGGAGAAGGCATGACCAAGACAAGGGCGACCCAGGCCGCCGACCTTTATGCGACCGCGCGTGAGCACCCCTACGTGCAGCGCTTGATCGAGGACAAGGAGCTGCGCGACAACATCCGCGACGCCTTCGAGGCCGCCCGCGGCGCCTACGGCCGCGCGAACAGCAACGGCAAGGGCCCGGTCAAGGCGATGACCAGCGACCGCAAGGTCCAAAAGGACCTGCGCGCCGCCGCCGAGAGCCTCCGCGACGCCTCCGAACAGCTGCGCGCCCCGAAGCGGCGCAAGAGCCGCCTCGGTCGTCTGGTCCTGCTCGCGCTGATCGGCGCGGGGCTTGCCTTGATCCTCAGCGAGGACGCCCGCAAGACCGTGCTCGACGCCCTCTTCGGCGCCGAAGAGGAGTTCGAGTACACCTCCACCACCAGCATCAACGGCTCCTGACGAGGCCCAGGCGTCGTCATACGGCGTCCTCGGTCGGCCGGCTGCGGGTCACGCACCGAAGTGCGCTCCCCTTGCCGGCCTCCCTGCGTCCTGGTCTGACAACGCCTGGGCCTCGTCAGCGGCACTAAATAGACTGATCGGATGGAGGCGGCAACCAAAGAGCGGGAGCTGAGCGGCGAGAAGGCGCAGCGCATCGTCGACGCGATGCGCGAGAGCGTCGCCAAGCGCGGCGCCGCCGGCTCCACCTTCGAGCAGGTCGCCGCCGAGGCCGGGGTCAGCCGCGGCCTTCTGCACTACTACTTCGGGACCAAGGAGCGGCTGCTGGTCGAGGTGGTCCGCCTCGACGCCGAGATCCGCGTCGCCCGCCTCGACGAGCCGCTGGCCAAGGCGAAGAGCGTCGATGACGTGATCGACGTCCTGCTCGCCAGCCTCACCGACATGATCGAGAACGAGCCCGCCTTCTTCCTGCTCCTCTACGAGCTGTTCAGCGCCGGCCGCCGCAACCCCGACATCCGCCGCGAGGTCGGCCAGCTCTTCCAGCGCACCCGCTCCCACGTCGCCGAGGTCCTGATGGAAAAGGAGCGGGAGGGAGTGCTCAGCCTCCGCTACGACGCCGAGGCGATCGTCTCCTACCTCTTCGCGGTCGGCGACGGCTTCGCTTTGCAGGCGCTTTCGGATCCCGGGCGCGACAATGCCCCGGCCCTGGCCGCCGGTGCCGCCTCGGCGCGTTTCCTGCTGGTCAGCAAGTAAATCGACGCTGAGTGACCGTGGTCACGTATATCCCTTCTTTGTAGAAGCTGGGAGGAAATTGGTGGTGGTGGTTGGCGGGTTGGCACTTCTATGGAGAGGGTGACAAAGCGCAATAGAGGGTAAGAAACAGCGATTTGTAAAATATACTTGGCTTGCTGGAGAGGTTTGCGGGCTTTTTGAGTAAGGCTTTGGCGTCAGAGAGGCGTACAATGATTCGCGGACAGAAATTGGTATATAAGCTACGTCTACAGGCATTGTCAAGGGGAGGACGAAGGAAATGAAAGAGGAGCGCTAAAGGGCTTAAAGAAGATGACGAAAGTAGGAGAGTAGTGGTGATATAGCTTGTTAGGTGAGGTTATGGAAAAGACGACATAGGTGGGCGCTCCTGACAGAGTGGCCAAAAGATCATGACTGCGGTCTAAGACAGAAAAACGGGGGCGCAGGCCGCAATTGTAAAGGAGGTTGAAGGTAAGTAGAATGAGCTATCAGATTGAACAGGTGGCAGAAGAAATATTGATGACACATGGTCTCAGGATGGAGAGACCATAAAGTTCTAAGTGGACAGGGTGCAATAGCGGAGAAACTAGGGATAAAGGTCTTTGCGGTTGGCTTGGAGGACAACGTTTAGGGGATGCTAGTAAAGAGATTGGTGATGGATAAGAGATTTACATCAATGGCAGAGACTATAAGAGCGGCTAGCGGTTACGTGAGTGCAAGAGCTGGGTCACTATGTCAAGAGCACTTCAACGACGCGTCTGAGACGTTGACAACTGGGAGTTCATTGACTACGGAATAGCTCTCGGGCACTGGGCTAGATCTAGAGGAGATTTGGGAGAACAAGTTCGCTGCAGCATTGCTAATGCAGCGCGGACTGGTAGCTGCTCTCTATGAGCAGTACTCCGTACAGCGCTTGCGGCGGACTTCGCAGTCTCATCGGATGCCATGAGCTTTCGTCTTGACAATCTCGGATTGAAATGACCGACACCGCATCTGGCGGTCCTTCCCATGGCGGCTTTGCGCGAGGGACAGCACAATCGGACGCGCTACTAGAAAAGGTTTACTCGCGCTTGCCCAAAAGACTGTCAGAACTCAGTAGGACGAAAAAGCAGAACGAAGTCGATCTCCACAAGCGCGTGGGCAATGGCGCGTTGGGGCTAATGATCGGGCAGGTATTCATCGCTGACCTCGCCTTCTACTTCTACGGCTTCTGGAACGATTGGGACATTCCGCCTGCGGCAATTACGACATGGCTGGCAGCCACAGTGATTCAGGTCATCGGTGTCGTGCTTGTAATCACGAAAAACCTATTCCCGGTCCCCGCCGATGATGGCTAAACGAAAGACGACACAAAAGACCAAGAAGGGGCTGGAGATCCCGGTCCCAACTAAAGGCGACTTCGACGCCGCTATGTCGAAGGTCGCTCCGCCAGCAGGTCGTAAACGACCGTGGTCACACACGCACGTGTGTTCGACCGTAAGGCTGGCTAACCAGCCAATGCGTGAATCGATGATCCAGCTCGCGGGGTTCCTGGGACGCCACCGCCGTTGGGTCGTTCTGGGTTGGGTCGCGATCGTCGTCGTCGCGCTGCCTCTCGCTTCGCGCCAGACAGACCACCTCACCGGCGGCGGATTCGACGTGCCGGGGAGCCAGTCGAAGGCGGTCACCGATTCCCTCCAGAGCGACTTCGGCAAGCGGGCCGACGGGATCGCCGTCTTGCTTCGAGCCGCGCCCGGCGCCACCCCGGCCGCCGAGGCCGCCGCGTTCGGGCGAGTCCGCCATCAGGTGGCGCAGCTCGACGAGGTCACGCTGTCGCCCGCGGTCGCGGCTCGCGCCCGACTGCAGCTGCGCCGCACCGGCACCGCCCTCGTCCCGTTGCGCAGCAGTCAGTCGGCCGACAAGCTGATCGACTCCGCCGCGACCCTGCGCACCGGCCTCGAACCCGGCACGGCGCAGGGAGGGGTCACCACCTACCTGATCGGCCAGCCGACGATCTGGGCCGGCTTGCAAGAGCTCTCGAAGCGCGATCTGGCGAAGGCCGAGGCGAGCGGCTTCCCGATCGTCGCGCTGATCCTGCTTCTCGTCTTCGGCTCGCTCGCCGCGGCCGCCCTGCCGCTGGTGCTCGGCTTCGTCAGCGTCATGGTCACCGGCGCGCTCATCTACTTCATCTCGCTGCACATGGAGACCTCGGTCTTCGTCACCAACATGGCCTCGATGATCGGGATCGGAGTGGCGATCGACTACTCGCTCTTCATCCTCGCCCGCTATCGCGAGGAGCGCCAGGCCGGCCGCAGCGAGGAGGACGCTCGCGCCGAGGCGTTGTCGACCTCGGGTCTGGCGGTCAGCTTCTCCGGCCTCGCCGTGATCGTCTCCCTCGCCGGCCTTTGGATGGTCGACAACCAGGCGCTGCGCTCGATGGCGCTCGGCGCGATGACCGTCGTCGCCGTTTCGATCCTCACCGCGATCACCCTGCTGCCGGCCCTGATCGCGATGCTCGGCGACCGGGTGCTGCCCGGCGGCGTTGTCGCCAAGGCTCTCTCCTTCCTCAAGCGGCGGGTGTTGCGCCGCCCCGAACGGGTGGCGGTCACCGACGGCCGCCCGGTCTTTTGGGAGCGCTGGACCAATCGCGTTATGGCGCGCCCGTGGTTCGCCGTGGTCGGCGTCACCGGCATCCTCCTCTTCCTGGCGATTCCGGTGCTTTCGCTGACCACCGGCACCGAGGCGCTCGGGCAATTCCCCAAGGACAACGACGTCCGGGTCGGTAACGACCTCGCTTCCAAGCAGCTCGGCGGCGGCACCGACCCGGTTCAGATCACCGCCGCCTTCAGCGGCGCCCCGGCCGCCGCGCCCGCCAATCGTGCCCGTGTCGTCGCATTCGCCCGCGGGCTCGCCGCGGTACGGGGGGTCAGCTCGGTCGCACCACCCGCCTTTTCCGGAGACAGCGCCCTGATCCAGGCGACGCCGAGCGCGCCGAGCGAATCGGACGCCGCGGCGGCCCTGATCGACCGCTTGCGCGACAGCGTCGTCCCGGCGACCGCGCTGAGCCGCGTCGCGACGATCGACGTCGGCGGCGAGTCCGCGCGCACCCATGACCTCCGCGCCCAGATCGGCGGCTCGATGTGGAAGATCTTCGCCTTCATCCTCGGGCTCAGCTTCATCGTCCTGATGGTGATGCTGCGCTCGCTGCTGCTGCCGCTGAAGGCGGTGCTGATGAACCTGCTCTCGATCGGCGCCGCCTTCGGCGTCCTGGTCGCGGTCTTCCAGTGGGGCTGGTTCGACAACGTGCTCGGCTTCGACAGCCTCGGCGCCCTCGACACGATCAACGTGCCGTTGATCCTGGCGATCGTCTTCGGCCTCTCGATGGACTACGAGGTCTTCCTGCTCTCGCGGATCCGCGAGCGCTACATGAAGCACGGCGACAACAAGCGCGCCGTGGCCGAGGGGCTTTCCTCCAGCGCCCGCACGATTTCCTCGGCGGCGCTGATCATGACCGCCGTCTTCGGCGTCTTCGTCCTCACCGGCGTTCCGTCGATCAAGGAGCTGGGTCTGGGCTGCGCCGTGGCGATCGCGCTCGACGCCACCCTGGTCAGGCTGATCCTGGTGCCGGCGGCGATGGTGCTGTTGGGCCGCTGGAACTGGTGGATGCCCTCATGGCTGGACCGGGTGCTGCCGGACCTCAGCTTCGAGACTCCCGGCGCCGAGCTCGAGCCCGCCGAGGCTTGAGTGTCCCGTCCCCTTGGCTGGGGAGCCAGGGGCGCATAGGATGCTGCCGTGGCTATTGACGTACAGACCGGCAAAGACGCCGACCTCGCGTTCGCCGGGAGCGGCAAAGCAGGCTGAGATGGTGCGGGCCGGCGAGGTCTCCCCGACCGAGCTCGTGCGGATGTCCCTGGAGCGGATCGGGCGCCTCAATCCCGAGTTGAACGCCTTCCGCAAGGTCTTCGCCGAGCGAGCGCTGCTCGAGGCCGAGCAGGCTGAAGCGCGACTGAAGGCAGGCGAGGAGCGGCCGCTGCTGGGCGTGCCGATCGCGATCAAGGACGAGATCAACGTCGCCGGCGAGGTGAAGACGATCGGCACCGACGCATTCAGCACCCCCGCGAAGGAGGACGCTGAGATGGTCCGGCGCCTGCGCGAGGCGGGGGCGATCGTCGTCGGCCTCACCCTGGCGCCGGAGATGGCGATCTGCGGCTTCACCGAGTCGGCCACCTATGGAGTCACCCGCAACCCGTGGAACCCGCAGCGGACTCCGGGCGGATCGAGCGGCGGGTCGGGCGCCGCGGTCGCCGCCGGGCTGGTGCCGATTGCCTCGGCCGGGGACGGCGGAGGATCGATCCGTATCCCCGCTGCCTCCTGTGGGCTGTTCGGCCTCAAACCTTCGCTGGGCAGGATCTCGTTGGCCCCCGACCTGGAGCTCTGGAACGGGCTCGCCGTGCTCGGCTGTCTCAGCCGCAACGTCCTCGACACGGCCCTCTGGCTCGATATCACCGCCGGTGGCTCGAAGGAGGCCGGGGCGCCGCCGCCTCCCGAGCGGCCGTTCGTCGATTCGGCAAAGGCCGCTCCCGGAAAGCTGCGGGTCGCTTGGTCGACCGTGCCGCCACGAGCCGCCGCCCCGGCGACGGTCTCCGATGACGCCAAGGCCGCGGTGTCCGATGCCGCCGGCGTGCTCGGCTCACTCGGCCACGAGGTGGCCCAGCAAGATCCCGCCTGGGGCGGAATCGGCAACAACATCACGCCACGCTTCCTGCGCGGCGTCTCCGATGTGGTCGCGACGGCTGAGCACCCCGAGCGCCTCGAGCGCCGCACCCGCGGCTTCGGCCGCCTCGGTCGGCGGCTCCCGGACGCGGTCTTCGAGCGGGCGCTGAGGAACCGCGCGGCCGACGATGCCCGCGTCAACGCGATCTTCGATTCCCACGATGTCCTGGTCACGCCAGTTATGGGCGGCACCGCTCTGCCGGTGCGGCGCTGGGAGGGCCAGGGCGCCCTGCGCACGGTGCTCGGGATGAGCCGCTTCTATCCCTACTGCGTCCCCTGGAACCACCTCGGCAACCCGGCGATGTCGGTGCCGACCGGCTTCGACGCCGACGGCATGCCACTAGCGGTGCAGATCATCGGTCGCCACGGCGACGAGGCGACCCTGCTCTCACTCGCGGCCCAGATAGAGGCCGAACGCCCCTGGGCCGACGCCCGCCCCCCGATCTCCTGAGCCCGCCCGCCATCCCCGGACCGCGCGAGCAGTCGGTCAGTTACTGGCTGAACGGTTTTCCCACGTATACGGGGTTCAAATGACCACTCGGCCGATGATCAGCCGAACACCTTGCGCATCCGCACCAGTTCGCGGACCTTGCCGCGCGGGCGAATCTTGCGCTGCAGCATCAGCTTCACCGGGTTGGCATCGGGTTTGCCGGCGGCGAGGAAGTCGCCCCAGCTCGCCTCGAGAGTCAGGTCTGGATCGGGCGCCTCGCCCGGCTCGACGCGGGTCGAGCCGTTGTCGATCACCAGGTGCCAGGGGTCGGCGTCGGTGAAGCGCCACTGGTAGACCAGCCGCGAGCCATTGGCGGCCTTGGGGTCGACGACGCGGGAGACGACGTCGAAGTAGAGCTGCTGCAGCTCCGGCGAGGAGTCCGGCTTCGGCCCGTCGGGGGGGCCGAGGATGCCGGCCATCATCAGCTTCACCTGGCGCTCGGCGACCTCTTCCTCGCTGGCCTCTGGGTCGAAGGGGAAGACGCCGGGAGGCATCTCCTCGGTCGGGTAGCCGATCGTGCGCCAGCGCTGGCGAATCAGCTTGAGGCCGAAGGCGAAGATGTCCTCCAGCGAGAAGCCGTAGCACTCGGTGTACTCGCGGTCCAGGTTCGGCGGCGAGAAGACCGCCGGCCCGTAGGGCAGGACCTCGCGCAGCAGCTCGACCACCGCCGCTTTGCACTCCTCCGAGGCGGGGTGCCGGTCGTCGAGCAGCTCGGAGAGCACTTTGACGCCGAAGCCGATGTGGCGCTGCTCGTCCTTGGAGACGTTCTCCATCCCGGAGCTGAAGCCCGGCATCGTCTCCTCGGCGGCGAAGAAGTCCTCGATGAAGTGCTGTCCCGGCTGGGCGAGGCTGCCCTCGACGATCAGGTGGTAGAGGGTGATCGCCTGCGCGTACTTGGGCAGCGAGCGATCCTTGCGCAGCTCCTCGGCCATCCGGTCGAGCCGGTCGAAGATTCCCCGGTAGCCCCAGTTGAGCTGGGGCAGGGTGGAGGAAAGGGTCTGCTGGATCGAGTCGCCGCCGACCCCGATCACCTCCTTGAAGAAGCGGTGGAAGAAGACCGAGTGGCGGACCTCGTCGACCTGCTGGGTGGCGAGGAAGTAGGCCTGCTCCTCGGTCGGCGCGGCGGTGATGTAGGGGGCGAGGGTGTCGGCGACCCGGTCCTCGCCGTAGAAGAACATCGAGTAGATCCACATCGCCGAGCGTCGCTGGATGTCGCTGAGGGACTGCCAGCCCTCGCGGTCCTTGGAGAAGTCGATGTCGTAGGCGCTCCAGTTGCCGTGCTCCCAGCGGCGGTACAGGTCCTCGTAGGTGACGCTCTCCATCAGGCTCTGGGCTGCGACGCTCATCTTTCTCCTTTGAGTGGTGCCTCGGCGACACCGAGCAGGTTAGCGGCTGACTGGCTGCCCAGCCAGTCCTAGGCGTCGGCGGGGGCCGGGACGTCGATCTCGCGCTTGAGGATCTTGCCGGTCGGCCCCTTCGGCAGCTCGTCGATGAACCAGACGACCCGCGGGTACTTGTAGGCGGCGATCCGCTCCTTGACGTAGGCGCTGACCTCCTCGGGCGCCAGCTCCTCGCCCTCGTGGAGGACGACCGCGGCGCCGATCTCCTCGCCCCACTCGTCGTGGGGGACGCCGACCACCGCCGCCTCGCGGATCTTCGGGTGCTCGTAGAGCACCTCCTCGACCTCGCGCGGATAGACGTTGTAGCCGCCGCGGATGATCAGGTCCTTCTTGCGGTCGACGATGTAGAAGTAGCCGTCCTCGTCGATCCGGGCCATGTCGCCGGAGTGGAACCAGCCGCCGCGCATCGCCTCCTCGGTGGCGTCGGGGCGCTGCCAGTAGCCCTTCATGATGTTGTGGCCGCGGATCACGACCTCGCCGACCTCTCCCTGGGGGACCGGGTTGTCGTCCTCGTCGACCACCTGCATCTCGACCCCCTCGATCGGGGTGCCGATCGAGCCCGCCTTGCGCTCGCGGTCGGGATGGTTGGAGCAGGCGACCGGGGAGGTCTCCGAGAGGCCGTAGCCCTCGAGCACGACGGCGTCGAAGGCCTTCTCGAAGCCATGCAGTACCTCGACCGGCATCGAGGCGCCGCCGGTGATGCAGTTGCGCAGAGACGAGGTGTCGAATTCCTCGCGCTCGGGGTGGTGCAGCAGCGCCCCATACATCGTCGGCACGCCGTAGAAGTGGGTGACGCCGTCGCGCTGCATCGTCGCCAGCGCCTCGCCGGGGTCGAATTTCGGCACCAGGGTGAGGCAGGCGCCGACGCTCAGCGAGGCGTTCATCGCGACCGTCTGCCCGAAGGAATGAAAGAGCGGCAGGGCGCCGAGGACGATGTCGCCGTCGCCGATCTCGCAGGTCGTGCGCGAGGAGACCTCGGCGTTGCGGAAGAGGTTGACGTGGGTCAGCTCGGCGCCCTTCGGCTTGCCGGTCGTCCCCGAGGTGTAGAGGATCACCGCGGTGTCGTCCTCGGCGGTCTCGACGAGGTCGGTGGTGGGCTCATGCTCGGCGAGCAGCGCCGCGAAGGCCGTCGGCTCGACCTCGATCAGCTCGGCGCCGGCGGCCGCGGCGCCGGCCCGCGCCTCGTCGGCGAAGCCGTGCCAGGCGAGCAGCAGCCTCGCGCCGGAGTCCTCGAGGTAGAAGGCGATCTCGCGCTCCTTGAGGAGCACGTTCATCGGCACCACCACGCCCCCGGCCCGCAGCACCCCGTAGTAGGCGATCGGGAAATCGGGGACGTTGGGGAGCATCACCCCGACCCGGTCGCCCGACCTGCCATGCCCTTCGCGGTAAGCAGCGTCGCGAGCCGCGCCGAGCGCTCGTCGAGCTCGGCGTAGGTCAGCTCGACCTCGCCGAGGCGGATCGCCGGATTGTCCGGGACCCGCTCGGCGCTGTCGGTGAGGATCGAGGCCAGGTTCAGGCCCATGGCTGAAGCCGGATGGCGTCGTGCCTCGCGCCTACGGCTTGAGGAAGTGGTGGACCGGGAACTCCTTGATGTCCGGCGGGCCGGGAGGGGCCTGGTCGCCGAGCGCGGCGACGGCCGGCCCGAGCCGCTCCTGCTGGAAGCGGTCGAAGTGCTCGCGCGACTCCCAGAAGTCGATCACGCCCCAGCCTTCCTCGATCGGGCCGGCCGAGTGGAAGATCAAACCCTCCGGAGGATCGGCGTCGATCCCCATGTGCTGCGTTGAATCGCGTCGTATTGCTCCTGCGTCCCGCCGGCGAACTTGAGTCGTAGCCCAATTGCCATCGTGTCGCTCCTCCTAGTAGGAACCAGTCGGTCGAGCATAGCCAGCCGCGGTCTCCCGGGACAAGGAGTGCCTACGCGACCGCTAAGCTCGCCTCGATGGAGGATCTGGGCCAGCCGAGCTCCTACCTCGCCCTGCAGAAGGGGGTGCGGGTCTATTCGAGCGACGGCGTCGACCTCGGCCGGGTGGCGCGGGTGCTCGCCGCGCCAAACCTCGACGTCTTCGACGGCTTCGTCCTCGACACCACGGCGCTGCCGGGCGGCCACCGCTTCGTCGACGGCCCCGAGGTGGCGGAGATCTACGAGCGCGGCGTCGTCCTCAAGATCGACGCCGCCGAGGCCGAGCGGCTGCCCGCGCCGGGCCCAAACCCCGCCGCGATGTCGGTCAATCCCGCCGACCTGACCAAGGACGGCGGGCGCGGGCCGTTGCGCCGCGCCTGGGACGCCTCTCCGGTCGCGGCTGATCGCTAGGATCTCGCGCCGTGAAGGGACTATTGCTAATCGCTTCTCTCTGCGCGGCGCTGCTCGTCGCCGGCTGCGGGGGCGGCGGCTCATCGACGTCGACCGGCACGACCGCGACGCCGTCCACCACTGCGGGTGCGGCGCAGGCTTCAGACCGCGGGAAGCCGAAGGTGGAGGTTCCGAAGGGACCGCCGCCGAACAAGCTGGTCGAGAAGGACCTGGTCGTCGGCCAGGGCCGCGTCGCCCGGACAGGCGACTTCGTCTCCGTCCAGTACGTCGGCGTCGACTACAAGACCGGCAAGCAGTTCGACGCCTCCTGGGACCGCGGTCAGCCGTTCCCCTTCCAGCTCGGCGCCGGCCAGGTGATCCCCGGCTGGGACAAGGGCATCGTCGGCATGCGCGTCGGCGGTCGTCGCGAGTTGATCATCCCGCCCGACCTCGCCTACGGGGCCAAGGGCCAGCCGCCGACGATCAAGCCCAACTCGACGCTCGTCTTCGTCGTCGATCTGCTCAGCGTCAACTAGGCGGTTCCGCGGAACCGCCTGGGTATCCTCAGCGCATGGCGTCGAGGAAGGACAAGGGAGTTGACGAGGACTATCTGGCGCGGGCCCGCCGTGAAGCGCTCAGGTTGGACTACGCGCGGTCTACGCCGGGCCAACGGGTTGAGCAGGCGATAGTCCTGAGTCGCGAGATGACGCAGCTGGCCGGACGACGCGCGGAGCGCAGTTGAGCGGAATCTCTCCGCTTGACGTTCCTGGCCTACTGAAGGCCCTATTGGATGCGGATGTGAGCTTCGTCGTGATCGGGGGGTTCGCTGTGGGCGCCCACGGCTATCCACGCGCGACAAAGGATCTTGACATCGTTCCCGATCCCGATCCGACCAACATCGAGCGCCTTGCAGCGGTTCTCGAAGAGCTCGACGCCGCCGTGCTGGGAGTTGAGGATTTCACCCCCGAGGAGGTCATTCAGCCAGACGCCGAGGGCTTGCGGATGGGTGGCAACTTCGTTCTCCTGACGAGCAGCGGTCGATTGGACGTGATGCAGATCGTCGGGCCCGACTTCGAGTTCGCCGATCTCGAGTCAGCGGCAGTCGAAGATGAGGTGTTCGGTCACCGGGTGCGATTCTGCGGTTACGACCACCTGGTGGCCATGAAGGAGGCAGCCGGGAGGCCGGAGGACCTGATCGACCTGGAGCGCCTCCGTGAGGCTCGCGAGGAAGGCTAGCCCGATGCCTCAGGCCAGCTCGACCACGTTCGGGTCGGCGGGGTCGTAGAAGACATCGAGCCGCCGGCCCTGCGTGACGTTGCCCAGCCGTCCCGCCGAGAACTTGCGCTTCACCTGGAAGGGCAGGCCGTCCTTCGGTTTGACCTCGAGCGTCAGCTCGATCATCTGGTAGCCGGCGACCGAGCCGGGCGTGCCGGTCGCGTCGAGGATCGTCGCCTTGGCGCGGGACATTCCCTGCGGCGCCTTGGCGCGCCGGCTCGGCCAGTCCAGGTAGGCGAGCAGCGCTCCGCTCAGCCCGCAGCCGAGTGCCACGCCGATCGCGCCGCCCCGCGCCGCCTCGACCGGAGGGACGATCGCGAAGAACGCCCCGACCAGGCCGATCGCCAGCAGGAACAGGCCGATCACGAACATCAGACGACAAATCTACATCCGCTCCCCCCGAGCGCGTTATGGTCGAGGCGATATTTCCCAGGGCGAAGGGGCGCCCTCAAACCGATTGGAGAGATCGCAATGGGCATGTTCAAGGACATGAAGGATCTGAGCAAGACCGGCAAGCAGATGAAGAAGGAGCGCGGCGGCAGCTTCCAGATGATGAAGGACGGCCTCGCACAGGCGAACGAGGCGGTGCAGCAGGTCCAGTCCGACCAGGCGTTGGCCGAGAAGCTCGCCAACTCGGGGATAGACGGGACCGCGACGATCAACCAGATGGTCGCCACCGGCAAGCAGATCAACATGCAGCCGGAGCTCCAGTTCGAGATGACGGTGGACGTCGGCGGTCAGCAGTCGAGCGTCACCCACACCCAGGTCGTCTCGCCGGCGCTGATCGGCCAGCTCCAGCCCGGCGCGCAGATCCCGGTCAAGGTCGACCCAGAGGATCACTCGCAGCTGATGATCGGCCTGGCGGGCTAAGCACAGGCGGCGTTGTCGGAGCGAATGGCCCACGGGGGCACCTCAAGTAGCGCCCCCGTGGACTTTCGCCCTGCCATGACAAGGTAAAAGTCACTGCGCGCCCAGGATGAGTAGTAAATGAGCGACTCAACTTCAGCCATTCCAACCCTGTTCGTTTGCCACGGCGATGACGGCGGCCCGCGGATTCACCCCTGTCGCCGCGTGCAGGAGGCACTTCGCGCTGCCGGCATCCAGTACGACAAAGTGGTCGCCGCGCACGGTAGCCCGATCCCCTTCCTGCGCAAGGGCTCGCGCGAGGAGCTCCGTGAGGCGACCGGAGCGACGAAGCTACCGACGCTCAAGCTGGCCGATGGGACGGTCATCACTCACTCCCGCGCCATCTTCGCCTGGATCGATCAGCAGAACTAGTCCTCGGGAAATTCACAACATCGTCAAGCGCCAGCTGAAGGCAGGCGCCGGAGTAGGCTCGGGCCATGGCGAGATCACCTTTCTTGAGCCTCGCCCTCATGGCCTCCCTGCTCTCGGCGCTTTCTTTGGGGCTACCTACTCGGGGCTCGGCGTGGCGCAGCCATGGCAGCGAGCCCAACCGACTTTACGGCCAGCGCTGGCGTCCCGAGCCGACCATCGCTCCGTGGCAGTGGCAGCTACAGGGAAAGATCAACACCAGCATTCCCGCTCGGATCTTCGACATCGACGGGTTCGACACGCCTCGGCCAATGATCCGACGGCTTCACCGGCGGCACCGCAAGGTCATCTGTTACCTGGACGTGGGCAGCTGGGAGTCCTACCGGCCCGATGCCAACCGCTTCCCCCGCTCGGTCATCGGCCGCAAGTACGCCGGCTTCCCTGACGAGCGCTGGCTCGACGTCCGGCACTTTCACCGTTTCGCACGACCGCTCGAGCGTCGCTTCGCCATGTGCAGGCGCAAGGGCTTTGACGCTGTGGAGCCCGATAACTTGACGGGCTGGGAGAACAAGACGGGCTTTCCGATCAGCCGGCGGGACCAACTCCGATTCAACCGTTGGATTGCCCGCCGGGTCCACAACCTCGGGATGGCGGTAGCCCTGAAGAACGACGGCCGCCAGGCCGCCAGACTCGTCCATAGCTTCGATTTCGCGATTGTGGAGCAGTGCTTCCAGTACCACGAATGCGGTCCCTACCGAACCTTCATCAGCCACGACAAGGCGGTCTTCGAGGCCGAGTACGAGCTTTCTCCGAAGCAGTACTGCGGAGCCGCTCGAGCGATCGAATTCAGCGCGATTCGCAAGTCATATGACCTCTTCACACGGCCCTGGCACTCGTGCCGGCGGCCCAAGCCAAAATCCTAGGCGGCCTAGAAGAGCGAGCGGTGCGCTTAGGGCTTGGTCACCTTCAGGTTGCCGATCACCCCGACCCGGAAGCCGAGCCAGGGGTAGGTGAGGTCGAAGAAGGCGTTGGTCTGGGGTTGCGGCCCGATCGCCGAGAGCCACAGCTGGTAGGCGGGGGCGTTGGCGATGCCGCCGTGCAGCCGCCGCCACACTCGACCGTCCTTCTTGCCCGACGGAGGCAGGGTGATCGTGTCGGTCCACTCGACCGCGTTGCCGCCCTGGTCGAGGGTGCCCCACGGGGAAGGGGTCTTCGCCTGGCCGACCGTGCCGAGGCTGCCCTGGTAGAGGTCGGCGTAGGTGGTCGGGTCGATCCCGAACGGGTTGACGCTCGAGCAGTCGGTCGGGTCGAACGGCCGCCGGGCACCAGCTCGGCGCCGCCAGGCCCGTGGCGTGGTAGGTCGCCAGCGGCTGGGTCGCGGCGTTGGTGACGTCGCCGGTCGTCGGGTCGAGCGTGGTCGAGCTGGGGGCCGTCGCGGTGTTGTCGCCGAAGACCCCCGGGTTGGTCGGGTACTTCCAGTAGGAGAAGGTGCCGCCGCCGCTGGGGTCGTAGTAGGCGGCCTTGATCCACTCGTTCTGGGAGGGGACGACGAAGCCGAGCTTGCGGGCCCGGGTCGCGCCGGTGCGCTTGTGGCGGGCCAGGTCGTACATCCCGCGCTCGGTCTGCGTCGAGAGTCGCACCCGGTAGCTGACGTAGCTGAAGCCGTCGGCGCTGCTGGACTGCTTGGAGAGGACGCGCCCGTTGTAGAGGGAGTTGACGAACCGCGCCGCCCTCGGGAAGTTGGCGAAGCCGTAGGGCTTGTCCGCCCACTGCGGATACGCCACCGAGTAGTGGCGGCTCTTGCGGGCGCGAGACCTGAAGTTGATCTGGCCGTACTTCGGCCATGCCGAGGAGCCCTCGGTCGCGTTGTAGAGGTGGTGTGGGTTGCGGCCGTTCGGGTCGACCGTGTTGAGGAACGCCACCCACTGCGCCACGGTGATCTCGAGCTGGCCGATCCCGTAGCGGTAGCCGACGCCACCGACCGAGCTGGCAGGCGGGTTTGCCCTGGGGCGCGTCTGCGCAGGACTGGTAGACGGCGTCCGTGAAGGGAACGATCCCGACGGAGGGATTGCCGGGCGCGCCGACCTTGACGGTCCTCACCTCGACCACCGCCCGCTTGCCGGAGGCGGCTGTCGCCCCGGATGAGCCGATCAGCGCGAGGAGCGTCCCGGCCGCGAGGGCGAGTAGTGCCAGACGGCGACAACGTGATCCATCGCGCATCGCGATCCTTCCGTTGGACATCCCCGCCTGCCGGTCCAACTTACTCTCATGCGCGGCGCATGGTCTGTAGGTTCAGACCGGTGAGCAAGCTGCGCTTGAACATCGCGATCTCCCTCGACGGCTACGTCGCCGGCCCCGACCAGAGCGAGGAGAACCCGATCGGGGTCGGGGGAATGCAGCTGCACGAGTGGATGTTTCCGCTCGCGGCCTTCCGCGAGAGCCACGGCAGGGAGGGCGGCGAGGTCAACGCCAGCACCCCGGTGGTCGAGGAGATGTTCGAGAACGTCGGCGCGACGATCATGGGCCGGAACATGTTCGGCCCGGTCAGGGGGCCGTGGGGCGAGGATCCCTGGACGGGATGGTGGGGTGACGATCCTCCCTTCCACCACCCGGTCTTCGTCCTCACCCACCACCCGCGTGAGCCGCTGGAGATGGACGGCGGGACCACCTTTCACTTTGTTACCGACGGCATCGAGGCTGCGCTTGCGCAGGCGAAGGAGGCCGCCGGCGACGCGGACGTCTCGCTTGGGGGTGGCGCCGGCGCTGCTCGCCAGTATCTGTCCGCCGGGCTGGTCGACGAGATGGAGCTTCACGTCACCCCGCTCCTGCTCGGCGCGGGCGAGCGGCTATTCGACGGCGTCGGCGACGACCTGAAGCTCGAACAGGTGCGCGCGATCGAGGCGCCCGGGGTCACGCACCTCAAGTACCGGGTCGTGAAGTAGGCGCTGGGCCTTGCGGCTAGCTGGAGACCGCGATGCCCAGGGCTGTCGCGAGTTTCGCTTGGCGCTCGTCGAACGTGAAGAGCGCTCTGCCGGTTGCGGCTGCGGTGGCGATGATCAACAGGTCGGTTGCCGTTGTGATTCGTTTGGCGGTGCGGGCACCCGCCAGTACTTCTCCATAGCTTTCAGCGACTGCTTCGTCGATCGGGAGCGGATCGAATGCGTCCCGTACCGCCGTATACCGAGCCTGCCGCGTGGCGCGCACCGCCGAATTCGCCGCCAGGAGGACTCCACCGCGAAGCTCGCCGAGCGTGACCACTGAGATCGCGGCTATGTCGGGTAGATCAAGCGCTCCGTCGTCGCCGGCAATCACGACCGACGTGTCGAGGAGGACCTTTGTCACTCGGAGTGCTCGACCCAAGGATCGCCGGGCTCGGACTCAGCCGAACGAAGCTCGGCAAGGTCGCTCGCAAAGTCTTCATCAACCGGCGTTGAGGCGAAGATTTCGCGAAGCGATTGTCGATCTACGTCCGTCCGTGGCGCGGGCTTAGCCCGGGGGGGGCCAAGGTGGGCGACCGTGCGGCCGCGAACCGTAACTTCGAACTCCGCGCCGGCCTCGGCCTCTCTCAGTATCCGGGCCACGTCGTTGCGCAACTCCCGCTGGGGGATGGTTTTTCTTTCCATCTGCTACAAGCGTAGCAATTGACAGACTGGGGTTGCAGGAGGTCAGGCGGTTGCCGAGGCGAGCAACACCACGTTCGAGAAGCTCAGCGGCTTCGAGCCACCCCCCGCATCCGCTGCGGCCTGCGTGATCGCGTCCCAGGCCTCTTCCTGGGCCTCGCCCGCGTGCTGCTCGATCATCGCGCGGATCGGCGCGGCGATAGCCCTGACGTAGGCGGTGAAGTGCTCCGGAGAGTCGAACTCGAAGGTGACCTCGTCCCGCTCCACGGCGACCTCTGAGAACCCACCTTCTTCGAGCAGGCTGCCGATGGCGTCGGGGGTGGGCCGGGAGAGCGGCCCGGCCGTTCCGGGCGGGGGCGGGGGCACGCCCAGCCGCTCCATCGTCGTCCTCATCGGAATCGAGAGGAAAGGGACCTGATCGGGCTCGCCCCAGGAGCTGATCGCCATCCGCGCGCCCGGCTTGAGGAAGCCTCGGATGCGCCCTACGGCGGCCTCGGCATCGGGCTCGAAGATGATTCCCCAGCGCGAGACGGCGGCGTCGAAGCTCTCGTGCGGAAAATCGAGGCTGGAGGCGTTCGACTCCATGAACTCGACCATGCCCAGGCCCGCCGCCTGCGCGCGTTCACGCCCGAACGCGAGCATCTCGGGGGAGATGTCCGTCGCGACCACCCGGCCCCCCGGGCCGGCCTTCCGCGCCGCGGTCAGCGCCGGCTCGCCATAGCCGGCGGCGATGTCCAGGACCCGGCTTCCCGGCTGCACGCCGGCGAGCTCCACCAGCCGCTCGCTGATGTGCCCGGCGGCGTTGTCGGTGAACTCGCTCCACTCTTTCCATCCCAGCGCAGCGGAATTCCACTGCTGGTGCTGTGCCTCGCGGAACTCGTCTGGGTCGATTGCCTTGGGCTCCAAGCTATGCGCCCAGCTTCGGGCTGCGCCAGGGCAGTTCCAGACGCCCGGCCAGCTCGTCGCCGAGGCCCTCGATCGGGACTCGGGTCTGCTCCAGGGTGTCGCGGTCGCGCAGGGTGACGGTGTCGTCCTCCATCGTCTGACCGTCGACGGTGATGCCCCAGGGGGTGCCGATTTCGTCCTGGCGGCGGTAGCGCTTGCCGATCGAGCCGC
The DNA here is from genome assembly GCA_963837585.1 of uncultured Solirubrobacterales bacterium. Lineage (GTDB taxonomy): Bacteria > Actinomycetota > Thermoleophilia > Solirubrobacterales > 70-9 > CAWINX01. The sequence continues at coordinate 97,714 of CAWINX010000001.1, forward strand.
CCTCGTCGTACTCGGCCGGGCAGCTTGCGGCGCAGGTCCTCGTAGACCTCGCGGGCCTTCTCGGGCATGCCCTCTTTGGAGACGAGGGGGAGGACCGCGACCTTGACCGGGGCGAGGCGGGGGTGGAGGCGCAGGACGGTGCGTCCGCGTCCCTCGACCTCCTCGGTCTCGTAGGAGTCGACCAGGAAGGCGAGGGTGGCGCGATCGGCGCCGGCCGCCGGCTCGATCACGTGGGGGACGTAGCTCTCTTTGGTCTGCTGGTCGAAGTACTCGAGCTTCTCGCCGCTGAACTTGGCGTGCTGGGTGAGGTCGAAGTTGCCGCGGTTGGCGATCCCCTCCAGCTCCGACCAGCCGATCGGGAAGAGGTACTCGACGTCGCTCGTCCCCGACGAGTAGTGGGAGAGCTCGTCGTCGTCGTGGGGCCGCACCCGCAGGTGGTCGGGGCGGATGCCCAGCTCGGTGTACCAGCGCTCGCGCTCTTCGATCCAGGTCCGGTACCAGCGCTCCGCGTCATCGGGCGGGACGAAGAACTCCATCTCCATCTGCTCGAACTCGCGGGTGCGGAAGATGAAGTTGCCGGGGGTGATCTCGTTGCGGAAGGACTTGCCGACCTGGGCGATCCCGAAGGGCGGCTTGCGCCGCGCGAACTGGAGGACGTTCTTGAAGTTGATGAAGATGCCCTGCGCCGTCTCCGGGCGCAGGTAGACCTCGGAGCCCTCGCCCGCCACCGGCCCGACGTGGGTCTCGAACATCAGGTTGAACTGGCGCGGCTCGGTGAGGTCGCAGTCGGGCCCCTCGCCCGGCTTCTTCGAGGGCTTTTTGCCGCACTGGCCGTCCTCGAGCTTGTCGGCGCGGAAGCGCAGCTTGCAGGTGCGGCAGTCGACCATCGGGTCGGTGAAGCCGGCCAGGTGCCCGGACGCCTCCCAGACTTTCGGGTGCTGGAGGATCGCCGAGTCGAGGGCGACGATGTCGTCTCGCTCTTGGATCATCGCCCGCCACCACTCGGCCTTGACGTTGTTCTTCAGCAGGACGCCGTAATGGCCGTAGTCATAGGTCGAGCCGAGCCCGCCGTAGATCTCCGAGGAGGGGAAGACGAAGCCACGCCGCTTGCACAGCGCGACGATCTCCTCCATCGAGACCTCGCTCGGGGCGCGTCTCCTCTGCGGCTGCCATGCCGGAACCGTATAGATCGCCCTGCGATAATCCCCCGCCCGTGCCGATCTACGAATACAAGTGCGAGAACGGACACGTCTTCGACGTGATCCAGAAGATGAGCGACGAGGCGCTGACCGAGTGCCAGGAATGCGGCGCTCCCGCCGTGCGCGTCCTGCATCCCGTCGCCGTCCACTTCAAGGGCTCGGGCTTCTACAACACCGACTACGGCAAGAAGAAGGGCGGGGGCGGCAACGGCTCCTCTTCCTCCGAGGGCTCGGCGGAGAAGAGCTCCGACTCAAAGCCTTCGGACTCCAAGTCGGGCGACTCGAAGGCGAAAGCCGCCGCCGACTAGCCGTTGAGGAACTGCCTGACCGCCCGGCGCCGCACTGACCTCGGGATCTCGATGCTGCCGCCCGGACCCGGCCCGCAGCCGCCGCTTGGCGCCGGCGCAGAGCACATGGGCGGGGGCGTTGCCGCCGATTCCCGCCGCGAGGATCAGCTGCGGCATGGTCAGGAAGCCCATGTCGCTGACGAAGGCTTTCGGCGCGTCCCAGCCGATGATCGGGCCCTTGATGAAGTTGTAGGGGAGGCGGAGCGGGTCGGTGAGGCGGTCCTTGATGCCGGCGATCACCGCCTGCTGGGCATGCTCGCGGTTGAAGTCGTTGTAGCCGAGCGAGTAGGCGCTCTTGCCCGGCCCCGGGCAGGGGCTCGGCTCGCGCACCCGCGAGTAGGCGAGCGCCTTCTCCCCGTCGAGGGTGTTCTCGCCGGCGTGCAGGTGCAGCGTGATGCCGCCCTGGCCGTGGCCGGCGCCGCCGGAGATGTCGGCGCAGAGCTTGTGCGGGACGTTGACGGTGACCCCGCCGACCGCGTCGATCAGCTTCTGGAAGCCGGTGAAGTCGATGATCGCGACGTGGTCGATCTGGATGCCGAGGAAGCGCTCGATCGTCTTGATCTGCAGCGCCGCGCCGCCGAACGCGTAGGCGCCGTTGATTTTCTGCGGCGCCTGGCCGGGGATCTCCGCGTAGCTGTCGCGGGGGATCGAGAGTTTGCGGAAGGTGCCGCCGCCGGCGCGGATCAGCATCAGCGTGTCGGCGCGGAACTGGCCCTGGGAGCAGCCGCCGTGGGGCGCGTCGCCGTGGGACTGCTGGTCGAAGCACTTCTGCGAGGGCGCCGCGCCGGGCTCCTTGGTGTCGGGCGGCCGCGCGTCGGTGCCGAGCACGAGGATCGTCTGGGCGCTCGGCAGCAGGAAGGGGTTGCCGTGCAGCGTCGACTTCGCGTCGCCGGAGAGCTTGAAGGCCTGGATCTGGGACGAGACCGCGAAGGCGAGGAAGCTGAGCAGGATCCAGCCGCCGGCGGCGATCGCGACCCATTTCAGGACCCGCTTGGCGGTCCAGCGCTTCGGCGGCGCCGGTCGCTCCTCCCGGCCGGGTCGGACATCACGCTTCTCGGAGCGCTTGCGCAGATCCCGTAGGCCCGAGAGCTCGGGTTTGCGCAACCGCGACAGGAGGCTCCTCCGGGACCGGAAGACCTTGTAGTCGGGTGGCCCCGAGGGCTGCTGCTCGCCATTGGTGGGCATGAAAGACTCCGGAATCATGCCGATGCTCGCGGTCGCCCGCCTCTACCTCCGCTCGACTTCCTCGTGAACGCAGGGGAAACGATCGGGGTCGACCTGGGCGGGACGAAGATGCTGATCGGTGTCCTCGGAGCCGACTCGAAGGTCCTCTGGGAGAGTCGCGAGGCCTCGACCGGGCAGGACGAGGACGCGTTGCTCGAGCTGTTGGTGCGCGAGATCGAGGAGGCGAAGGCGGCCTGTCCTGGCGTCACCTCCGTCGGCCTCGGCATCCCGGCGACCATCGATCGCGAGCGCGGCGTCGCCGTCGCCGCGGTCAACCTGCCGATCCACGACCTGCCGGTTCGCGACCTCGTCTCCGAGCGGACGGGACTGCCCGTCTTCGTCGACAACGACGCCAACGTCGCGGCGCTCGCCGAGCACCTCTACGGGGCGGCGCGCGGCGCTCGCAACGCGGTGATGATCACCGTCGGCACCGGGATCGGCGGCGGCCTGATTCTCGGCGGCGAGGTCTACCGCGGCTCGACCGGCGCCGGCGCCGAGCTCGGCCATGTCGTCATCGAGCTCGACGGTCCGCCCTGTCAGGGCAACTGCCCGGGACGCGGTTGCGTCGAGTCGCTGGCCTCGGGGACGGCGTTGGGCCGGGAGGGCCGGCTGGCCGCCGAGCGCAACCCCGACAGCGCCCTGGCGAAGATCGCGGCCGAGGGTCGCGAGATCGACGGCAAGGCCGTGACCGAGGCGGCGCTGGCCGGCGATGCGACCGCTGTCGACGCCCTCGAGCTGATCGGAACCCGCCTCGGCGTCGCGTTCGCGAGCTTCGCCAACGTCTTCGAGCCGGAGGCGATCGTCGTCGGCGGCGGGGTGATCGCCGCCGGCGACCTGTTGCTGGAGCCGGCGCGGCGCGAGCTGCGCGGCCGGGCGCTGTCGCCGATGAACGAGACGCCGGTCGTCCCCGCCGAGATGGGCCCCGACGCCGGGATGATCGGCGCCGCCGCAATGGCGCGGATCGAGCTGGAGCGGGGCGAGGGCTGATGCCGGGAAGGCTGATCGTCTGCCCGACCCCGATCGGCAACCTCGACGACGTCACCACGCGGGTCCGCGAGGCGCTCGTCTCCTCCGACTACATCGCCTGTGAGGACACGCGCCGCACCGGCGGCTTGCTCGACAAGCTCGGCATCCGCCCGGCGCCGCGCCTCATCTCCAACCACGAGGGCAACGAGACCGCCCGGGCGACCGAGCTGGCGCAGCGGATCGAGCGCGGCGAGACCGTCGCCCTCGTCTCCGACGCCGGGATGCCGGCGATCTCGGACCCCGGCTACCGGCTGATCCGCCGCTGCATCGACCGCGACCTCGAGGTGATCGTGCTGCCCGGCCCCTCGGTGGTGCCGGTGGCGCTGGTCGCCTCCGGCCTACCGACCGACCGCTGGCGCTTCGAGGGCTTCCTGCCGAAGCGCTCCGGTGAGATGGAGCGGGTGCTGCGCTCGGCCGAGACCGTGGTCGCCTTCGAGTCCCCGCGCCGGGTCGGCGAGTCGCTCGCCGCGCTGGCGGCGATCGCGCCGGACCGCCCGGCCGCCGTCTGTCGCGAGATGACCAAGATGCACGAGGAGGTCTCGCGCGGCAGCCTCGGTGAGCTGGCGCGGCGCTTCCGCGGCGACGTCAAAGGCGAGATCGTCCTCGTCATCGCGCCGGCCAAGTCCGAGGAGCACGACCAGGACATCGGCTTCGCGGTCGACGCGCTGCGCCACCTGGTCTCCTCCGGCGCCCGGCCGCGCGCCGCCGCCAGCGTCGTCGCGGCGCTGACCGGCACCCGGGCCAACGACCTCTACCGAGCGCTGACCGGAAGGGAGGCCCGCAAGTAGTGAGCTTCTACGTCACAACCCCGATCTACTACGTCAACGCCGAGCCGCACCTCGGCCACGCCTACACGACGATGGCCGCCGACGTGCTCGCCCGCCACATGCGCCAGCGCGGCGAGGACGTCTTCTTCCTGACCGGCACCGACGAGCACGGCGAGCCGATCGAGACCGCCGCCGAGCGCGAGGGGATCACCCCGCAGGAGCTGGCCGACCGCAACGCCGAGAAGTTCCGCGAGCTGATGCCGATCATCGACGCGACCAACGACTTCTTCATCCGCACCTCCGACCCCCGCCACGCCGAGCGGGTCGCCGAGGTCATGCAGCGGGTCTACGACAACGGCTGGGTGACGAAGGGGGTCTACGAGGGCTGGTACTGCCCGCGCTGCGCCGACTTCAAAACCGAGCGCGAGCTGGGGCCCGGGGGGACCTGCCCGATCCACGAGATCGTGCTCGAGCAGGTGCGCGAGGAGAACTGGTTCTTCAAGCTCTCCGCCTTTCAGGAGCGCCTCGAGGCCCTCTACGAGGAGCAGCCCGACTTCGTCGTCCCCGACTTCCGCCGCAACGAGGCGGTCGCGTTCATCAAGCAGGGGCTGGAGGACGTCTCGCTCTCGCGGCCGAAGCTGAAGTGGGGGATGAGGCTGCCGTGGGACCCCGAGCAGCGCATGTACGTCTGGTTCGACGCGCTGCTCAACTACTACACGGCGCTCGGCTTCGCCCGCGAGGGGGAGGACCTGACCGAGCGCTACTGGCCGGCCAGCCTGCACCTGATGGCGAAGGACATCCTCAAGTTCCACGCGGTGATCTGGCCGGCGCTGCTGATGGCGGCCGAGCTGGAGCTGCCGCGCCGGATGGCGATCCACGGCTTCCTGCTGATGGGCGAGAAAAAGATGTCGAAGTCGCTCGGCAACGTGCTCGACCCCTTCGAGGTGATCGACCGCTTCGGCGCCGACGCGCTGCGCTTCTACCTCTTCCGCGAGGTCAGCTTCGGGCAGGACGGGTCGATCTCGACCGCCGGCTTCGAGGCCCGCTATGAGACCGAGCTGGCCAACGACTACGGCAACCTCGCCAGCCGCGTGCTGGCGATGGTCGACCGTTACCGCGCCGGCGTGGTGCCGTCGGCCGCTGTCGACGCCGTCCTCGCCGAGGACTTCGAGGGTGCCGTCGGGCGCTTTTCCGAGTTGCTCGACCGCGCCGAGTTGACCCAGGCGCTGGAGGAGGCCTGGAAGCTGGTCCGCCGCCTCAACCGCTTCGTCGAGGAGACCAAGCCGTGGGAGCTGGCCAAGGACGAGGCCGACCCGGAGCGCCTCGACGAGGTCCTCTACAACCTGGTCGAGGGACTGCGGGTGACGACCCTGCTGCTCGTCCCATACCTGCCGCGCACGAGCGAAAAGCTGCTCACGGTGCTGGGTGAAGAGTCTCGCGAGCTGGCCGAGCTGGGCGCGCGCCCCGGGGGACAGAAGGTCGAGCGGGTGCCGCCCCTCTTCCCGAAGATCGACGCGCCGAGTTGATGGGGTGAAACGTTTTCCCCATCCATAACGGGGAAAAAGCGTTTCACCGCGGAGTGGGGCGGAAGGCGGCGCGCAGCGAGCGGACGCCTCGGGCGTGGCGGAGGCGGCGCAGGCCGAAGGCGTCCTCGATGGTCGCCAGCAGCGAGTAGTGGTTGTAGTGGCGGTGGAGATGGGCGCCGCGACGGACGCGCGGGCCGGCGAGGACCGTCATCACGCGCCCGCCCCCGGGCTTGCCGCAGCAGCCCAGGTCGGTCTTGCCCTCGTCGAAGGTGACGATCAGGAGGCCGCGGGGGCCGAGCCGCCGGGTCAGACGAGGCACGAGGTCGGCCAGATACTCGTCGGCGGTGGCGATGCTGCAGTTGTGGGCGTCGTTGCAGACATTGGGTGTGATCCAGACGAACGACGGAAGCGTGCCTCGATCGAGGTCGGCGTCGAGGGAGGTTGCTGGGACCACGCGCTTGCATCGACCCGGTCGTGCGGCGATCGAGGGGAAGTACATGAACGGGTCGTGGCGCTTCACGTAGTTCCCGGCGCCGTCGCCTTCGAAGCAGGGGCTGGGCATGTCCTCCATGTAGGCGCGCCAGGAGACGCCGGCCCGGGAGAGTTGCAGCGCCAGGTTGGAGCCCGAAGCGTTGCAGTCGAGGCAGTTGTCCGTGATTCCGAAAGTCGAGCCGCCGAGCAGTGCAAGGTAGTTGGGCAGCGAGGGGTGAGCGACCGCGTAGTCGCGATTGGCCAGCGCCCCGCGCCGTGCGAGGCCGTTCAGGAAAGGCGCATCGGGGCTCCCGGCGACATCCTCATATTCGTGGTTCTCAAGCACGATCAAGACAACGCGGGAGCGGGCAGCCGCACGAGCGCTTGTCGCGGTTGGGTCGGAGGCGCCGGCTGCGGCGGCAAGCAGGGCGATGAGCACAGCGGCCGCTCGGGGCAGGGCCCACATACCGCGAGGATAGGCTGAGCGACGATGATCGATTCCCATACGCACCTGTTCCTCTGCGAGCGGCCGGAGGCCGAGCTGGTCGCGGCGGCGCTCGAGGCGGGGGTCGACGCGGATGCTCAACGTCGGCCTCGGCGAGGACACCAACGAGGTGGCGATCGCCGCGGCCGAGCGCCACGAGGCCGTGTTCGCGACGGTCGGCTGCCACCCGACCTCGGCGGCCGGGTTCGACGAGGCGGCGGCGGCGGAAATCGCCCGCCTGGCCGCGCACGAGAAGGTCCGCGCGATCGGCGAGACCGGGATCGACCACTACCGCGAGACGGCGTCCCCGGCGGACCAGCGTCGCGCCTTCGAGGCGCAGATCGAGATCGCCCGCGACCAGGGGCTGCCGATCGTCATCCACGCCCGCGACCCGGAGGGGGAGACGACCGCGACCGACGAGGTCTTCGAGATCCTCGACGCCAGGGCCCCCGGCCACCCGGTGATCCTGCACTGCTTCCTCGCGCCCTGGCGGGTCGAGGACGCGATCGAGCGCGGCTGGCACTGCTCCTTCTCGGGGATCGTCACCTATCCCAAGTCCGACGCCCTGCGCGAGGCCGCGGCGAAGCTGCCCGACGAGCTCGTCCTGGTCGAGACCGACGCGCCCTATCTGGCCCCGCAGCCGGTCAGGGGCAAGCCGAACGAGCCGGCCCACGTCGTCGCCACAGCGGAGGTCGTCGCCGAGGTGCGCGGGGTCTCCTACGAGGAGCTGGAGCGAACGGTCGAGGCGAACGCGCGAGCCGTCTTCGGCTGGTAGCCGTGGTCAGGCTCGGGCAGAACTTCCTCGTCGACCCCAACCTGCTCGACGCGATCGTCCGCGACGCCGAGCTCGCCCCCGATGACGTCGTCCTCGAGGTCGGCGCGGGGGAGGGGGTGCTGACCAAGCGGCTGGCGCCGGCCGCCTCCCAGGTCCACTCGGTCGAGATCGACCGCGGTCTGGAGTCCGCGCTGGCGCCGATCGCTGCCCTCGAGAACGTCACGCTTCACTGGGGGGACGCGATGAAGCTCGATTTCGCCGACTTCGATCCGCCCCCGACCGCGGTCGTCGCCAACCTTCCCTACTCGGTTGCGACGCCGGTGATCCTGAGGACGATTGAGCAGCTGCCAACCGTTCGCTCCTGGACGGTGATGGTCCAGCGCGAGATCGCCGATCGGCTGCGTGCGGCGCCGGGAAGCCGCGTCTACGGCTCGCCGAGCGCGCTCGCCCAGATCGCCTGCGAGGTCGAGCTGGCGCGCAGGGTCGACCCGGCGGTCTTCAGGCCCCGCCCCCGGGTCGATTCGGCGATCCTGCGGCTTCGTCGCACCGGCCCCGCCGCCGACCCGGCGACGCGGCAGCTGGTTCGCGATGCCTTCGCCCACCGTCGCAAGTCCCTTGCCCGGTCGCTCGAGCACGCCCGGCCCGGGTCGCTCGGCCCGGCGCGCGAGGCGCTGGAGGAGCTCGGCCTGGCGCCGGACGCTCGCGCCGAGGCGCTCTCGCCCGAGGAGTTCACGGCGCTCTCGGCGAAGCTGAGGACTGGCGACTGACCGGCCGCTCGCGATGCTTATCCACGCCCCAGCCAAGCTCAACCTCTGCCTCTACCTGGGGCCGCGTCGCAGCGACGGCCTGCACGAGCTGTGCTCGTTGTTCGAGCCGCTGGCGCTCGCCGACACGATCGAGATCTCCGAGGCCGAGCGCGACGAGGTGATCTGTCCGCGGGTAGAGGGGGAGAACCTCGCGACGCGGGCGCTGGTCGGCGCTGCGCGAGCGGGGCTGGGAGGCCCCGCCGCTGCGGGTCGAGATCGAGAAGCGGATCCCGGTCGCCGCCGGGCTCGGCGGCGGCAGCGCCGACGCCGCGGCGGTCCTGCGCTTGGCGCGGGATCCGGTGCGGCTCGCCGCATGGATCCCCGACCTGGAAGAGATCGCCGCCGAGCTCGGCGCCGACGTCCCCTCTCAGCTCGACCCGTCGCTGGCTCTGGTGCGGGGCGCGGGCGAGCGGGTCGAGCGGCTGCCCGATCCGGCGCCCACGCGGTCGTCCTGCTGCCCGGGGGTGGCGGGCTGAGCACCGCCGAGGTCTTCGCCGAGGCCGACCGGCTCGGCCTCGGCCGCGACGCGGACGAGCTCGAGGAGCTGGCGGAGCGTTTGGGCAGGCGGCCGGCGCCGGCGCCTCGCCACTGGCCTACCTGGAGCTGCTCGCCAACGACCTCGAGCCCGCGGCCCGCTCGCTGCGTCCCGAGATCGGCGATGCGCTCGACGCGCTGCGCGAGCGCCGGCGCCGCTGCCGCCCTGCTGACCGGCTCCGGGCCGACCGCCTTTGGCCTCTTCGATGACCTCGCGGCGGCGCAAGAGGCGGCTGAGCGGATCGGCCGCGACGACGCGATCGTCTGCGAGGCCGGGAGCGCCCCTTGAAGCTCCCCGGCAGCAAGCGGCAGCGCAAATGGGCCCTGCGGCTGCTGATTGCGGTGGTGATCGCCACCGGCTACTACGCGTTCACCCGGGTCCTCGGCCACCAGAACCTGGACAAGCTGCTCCAAGACATCTCCAACACGTTGGGCGCCTGGACCTATCTCCTGGTCGGCGTCTTCGCCTTCGCCGAGGTCGGTGCCTTCGTCGGGCTGCTCGTCCCCGGCGAGACCGTGATGCTGCTCGGCGGCGCGGTCGCCGGCCAGGGAGCGGTCGACGTCTACCTGCTGATCGCAATCGCCTGGTTCGCCGCCTGGGCCGGGGACAGCACCAGCTTCTTCGTCGGTCGCCGGCTCGGCCGCGACTTCCTGATCCGCCACGGCCCCCGCTTCGGCCTCTCCCACGAGCGCTTCGAGCGGCTCGAGGACTACTTCGGTCGCCATGGCGGCAAGACGATCTTCCTCGGCCGCTTCGTCAGCCTGATGCGCGCCTTTGCCCCGTTCATCGCCGGCAGCTCAGGGATGCGCTACCGCGATTTCGTCCCGTACAGCATCCTTGGCTGCGGGCTGTTCGTCTCCGCCCACATTCTCGTCGGCTACTTCTTCTCGCGCAGCATCGACACCGCCGCCAAGTACGCCGGCAAAGGCGCTTTCCTGCTCGCCACGCTGATCGTCGTCGTCGTCGGCACGATCTTTCTCGTCCGCCATTTCCGCGTCGAGGAAAACCGTCGCGCCGCCGTGCGCTGGATGGAGGGCCGCTTCGCGACCCGCTGGATGGTGATCCTCGGCCGCCGCTTCCGGCCGCAGCTGCGTTTCCTCTGGAACCGCGTCACCCCCGGAGGGACCTTCGGGCTGGAGTTCACCACCCTGATGGCGGCCCTCTCCGTTGCTCTCTTCGTGCTGATCGCCTATGCGGTGGTGGTCGGCGGCGATCCCGGCCCGACCCCGGGCGACGTGACCGCGTCCGACGTCGCCGACGGCATCCGCACCGCCTGGTTGACCAGCTTCGCGAAGGTCTTCACCTGGCTCGGCTCGGCTGCCGTCATCTGGCCGCTGGCAGCGCTCTGCGCTGTGGTGCTCGCCGCCCGGCGACGCTGGGCGGAGTTCGGCGTGCTGGTCGTCGGGATGCTGATCGTCATCGTCGGCGTCCACGAGATCAAGGCATGGGTCGACCGGCCGCGCCCGGCGGGCGCCCTGGTCTCCTACAGGGGCTCCTCTTTCCCCAGCGGCCACGCCGCCTACTCGACTCTCTACGTCTGGATCGCGGTGACGATCGTGCTGCGGCTACGGGCCGGGATGGCGCGCGGCGCGGCCGTGATCGGCGCCGGGATCGCCCTCACCGCGCTGGTCGGGCTCTCCCGGGTCTATCTCGGCGTCCACTACCTGAGCGACGTCAGCGCCGGCTGGGCGCTTGGGGTTGCGGCATTCTCCTTCTGCGCGGCGATAGCCCTCGTCATCGTCACGGTGCGGCAGAATGGCTTCCGTGCTGCTGGCCCTGACCAAGATCGGTAACCAGTACCTGCTGTTCGGCGCGGCCGGGCTGATCAGCCTGGTCGCCTTCGTCGGCCTGATCCTCGTCCCGGCGCTCAGTTCCTACGGGCGGATCTGGGAGAAGGCGGCGGCGGGCTTTCTTTCCCTCTTTGTGCTGGCGGCGCTGATGATCCTCGGCGTCCTCGATCGGCCTCGTATTCGTCTACTACTACACCGACATCGTCAACTTCCTCCACGGTCGCTAAACCGTCCTGGGCGGGTAGGCCCTTGCGCCCGGGAGCGTCCATCCAGGGATAATGGCGCGATGCCAGCCGCCTCCAAAGGGCAAAAAACTCCTGCAAAGCAGGCAGATACGGAGACGCTCGACGCGCTTTCCGAAGCGGTCGAGTCCGGCGCCGGGCTGCCCGCGGTGGCCCGCGCCGCGGCCCGGGTGCTCGATGCCAGCGTCGCGCTGATCGATCGCTCCAGCGCCGTGCTGGCGGTCGCGGGAGCCTCCTCCGACCAGGAGCAGAAGCTGCTGACCGGGGGCGCCGACGTGACCACGGTCGAGCTGCGGGTCGCCGACAGCGCCGTCGGCGAGCTGCGCTACCGCGCCAAGGCGCGCCCGACCCGATGATCACCCGCATGGTGACCACGTTGCTCGCCCTGGAGCTGGAGCGCTCGCGCTCGCCGGAGTGGGAGAGCGAGGAGGTCGCCGGCGCCTTCGTCGCCGCGGTGATGGGCCGCAAGGTGACCGATCGCGGCGACATCGTCGCGCGGGCCGCCGAGATGGGCTCCGACCTCGAGCCCGGCGCCGGCGTGCTGATCGTCCGCGCCGCGCCGCGCGCCGCCCAGACGGGCGAGTGGCGGGCGCGGGTGCTGACCCTCTCGATGCGAGCGCTGCGCTCGCTCGCTCCCGGCTCGCTGGCCGGCGCCGGCGACAGCGAGGTGGCGGTGGAGGTGGCGGCGATCGTCCCGGCCGCCGACGACGAGCGCCTGGCGCGGGCCGCCGCCGGGCTGGCGCGCGAGCTCTCCGACGGCCTCTCCGGCTTTCACGTGACGATCGGGCGCAGCCGCCGCGCCGCCGACCCGGTCGACCTCTACAGGGCGGGCAACGAGGCCCGCCTGGCGGTCAACGTCGGCGAGGCCGAGGCGCGCCCGCTGCTCGCCTTCGAGGACACCGGCGCCTACCGCCTCCTGCTGCCGGCGATGAGCGAGGACCCGCGCGAGCTGGAGCGCTTCTACGCCGAGACGATCGAGCCGCTCTCGAACTACGACGACCAGTACGAGACCGAGCTGGTCACGACGATCGAGGCCTACCTCGACAACGACGGCAACGTCGCCGCCACCGCCAAACAGCTCTTCACCCACCGCCACACGATCCGCTACCGCCTCGAGCGCGCCAAGGAGCTCTGCGGCCACGACGTCTCCGCCACCGAAGGCCGCGAGAAGCTCGGCCTCGGCCTCAAGGCGATGCGAGTCCTCGGCATCGCCTCGCCTCGCGGCCCTGCTCTGGAGGCGGGCGCCGAAGGCGGCAAAGTGCCGCGCTCTTCGGAGGAGTAGACATCGGCGGATTCCGGGGGGAGGACTCGAACCCCCGCTGCCTGGACCAAAACCAGGTGTGCTAGCCAACTACACCACCCCGGATCGCACGCCCGAGACTAGCGCCAGACATGACGAAAGCACGATTGTTCATCCCTGGGATGAAACAACATCGATTTGGTTGACCGCGTCCGGGGCGGCTTAGGGTCTGCGTCATGGAGATGGGGGCGATGCAGATGGACCCGGAGGTTCGCGAGGGGCTCGCGCGCGGCTGGAAGGGACTGATGACGGTCGGCGTGGTGGCGATCTTGATCGGCTGCATCGCGATCCTCGTCCCCGCCGTCGCCGCGGTCGGGACGGCGATCTTCATCGGCATCATCCTCTTGATCGCCGGGGTGTTCCTGGTCGCCGCCGCCTTCTCGGCGCACACGATCGGCTCGGTCGTCCTGCGCCTGATCTGGGCCATCCTCACCGTGCTCGTCGGGGTCTGGCTGATCGCCGAGCCCCACAACGGCACGCTCACCCTGACCCTCATCCTCGGCATCTACTTCCTCTTCATGGGCCTGACCCGGATCGCCGTCGCCTTCGCCGGGCGGGGGCAGCCGGGAGCCGGCCTGGTCGGCCTCAGCGGCTTCGCCGGCCTGCTGATCGGCATCCTCGTCCTCGCCAAGTTCCCCAGCTCCGCCGACTGGGCGATCGGCCTCCTCGTCGGGATCGACCTCATTTTCGCCGGCTGGACCCTCACTTCGGTGGCTCTCGTCGGAAAAGACCTCGCCCGCGCCCAGACAAGCTGACTGAGGCTTCGCGCCCGGCTTGAAGTCGAGGCGGGAGAGGAGGGGTGCCCCTGCAGCGGGGCGTCCTGTGCGTGTCACGCGTCAGTGAGGATCTCCCCGCTGGTGGCGAAAACCCAGCAAGCGGAAGGGGCACCCCTCCTCTCCCATCCCCACTACGATTCGCGGAGTGAGTTCGCCCCTGGTCCTGGTAATGGCGGCGGGCGAGGGCACGCGCATGCGTTCCTCGACGCCGAAGATGCTCCATCCCGTCTGCGGGCGGGCGATGGTCGCCTGGCCGATCCTCGCCGCGCGCGATGGGCGGCGCCGGGCGGGTCGCGGCGATCGTCTCGCCGGGCCGCGACATCTCACCGGGCCTCCCTGACGAGGTCGAGATCGTCACCCAGCCCGAGCCGGACGGCACCGGCGGCGCCGTGCGCGCCGCCCTGCCGCTGATCGAGGGGAGCGAGACCGTCCTCGTCCTCTCCGGCGACGTGCCGCTGCTCTCCGCCGAAGTGATCTCCGGCCTGCTCGCAGCCCACGCCGCCTCGAGCGCCGCCGCGACGATGCTGACGATCGAGCTCGACGACCCCGCCGCCTACGGTCGCGTCGTCCGCGCTCCCTCCGGCGAGGTCGAGCGAGTCGTCGAGGCAAAAGCGGCCGGCGACGCCGCGCCCGAGCAGCTCGCGATCCGCGAGATCAACGCCGGCACCTACGTCTTCGACGCCGCGCCGCTCGCCGCCGCCCTCGCCGGCCTCTCCAACGACAACGCCCAGGGCGAGTACTACCTTCCCGATGTCTTCCCGGCCCTGCGCGAGGCCGGCCACACGGTCGCCGCCCACGTCGCCGATGACCTCGCGGTGACGATGGGGATCAACAACCGCGCCGACCTCGCCGCGGTCGAGGCGGAGGGTCGCCGCCGCATCCTCGAGACGCACATGCTCGCCGGCGTCACCGTCGTCGACCCCGGTTCGACCTGGGTCGACGCCGGCGTCGAGATCGCCGCCGATGCGCGGATCGAGCCCGCCACCAGCCTGCGCGGCCGCACCGAGGTCGGCGCCGGCTCCGTCGTCGGCCCGTTGACCACGCTGATCGACTCGAAGCTGGGCGCCGACGTCGCCGTCCCGCATTCCTACCTGGTCGAGTGCGAGGTCCTCGACGGCTGCCTGGTCGGTCCCTTCGCCTACCTGCGTCCCGGCGCCGTCCTCGAGGCGGGGGCCAAGGCCGGCACCTTTGTCGAGATCAAGAACTCGCGGATCGGCGAGGGCGCCAAGGTTCCCCACCTCGCCTACATCGGGGACGCCGAGGTCGGCGCCGGCAGCAACCTCGGCGCCGGGACGATCACCGCAAATTACGACGGTTTCCGCAAGAACCGCACCGTGATCGGCAAAAACGCGCGAATCGGCGTTGACACTTCGCTGATCGCCCCGGTAGAAGTCGGGGACGCCGCCTACACTGGCGCTGGCGCGGTGATCATGGAAGACGTTCCTGAAGGGGCACTCGCCGTGAGCGAAAACAAGCAGCGAAACATCGAGGGCTTTGCCGAGCGCAAGGCAGCCGAAATGAAGGACGAGGAAAAAACGTGAGCACGATCGAGGAACGCCCCGAGGCGGCGCCGACGGCGATTCCGCACGACTACTCGAAGCGGCTGATGGTCTTCGGCGGCCGCAGCTCGATGGAGCTGACCGCCAAGGTCGCCGGCAAGCTCGATCTCGACGTCGGCCAGGCGACCCTGAAGACCTTCGCCAACGGCGAGGTCTACTGCCGCTACGAGGAGTCGATCCGCGGCGCCGACGTCTTCATCGTCCAGTCGACCTGCGCCAATGAGCAGACCGGGCTGACCCCGAACGACTCGCTGATGGAGCTGCTGGCGATGATCGACGCGGCCCAGGGCGCTTCCGCGCACCGGATCATCGCCGTCATGCCCTGGTACGGCTATGCCCGCCAGGACAAGAAGTCGGCGCCGCGCGAGCCGATCTCCGCCCGCATCGTCGCCAAGTGCCTGGAGGGAGTCGGGGTGGACCGCGTGCTGACGATGGACCTCCACGCCGGCCAGGTCCAGGGCTTCTTCCACGTCCCGGTCGACCACATGACTGCGATGCCGATGCTGACCCAGTGGTTCGCCGACCAGCACCTCACCGACGAGCTGGTAATCGTCTCTCCCGACGCCGGCCGGGTGAAGACGGCCCGCAACTTCGCCCGCCGCATCGGCACTCACTGGGCGGTGATGGAGAAGGAGCGCCCCGCCCAGCAGGTCGCCGAGATCGGCTACGTGGTCGGCGACGTCAAGGGTCGAACCGCGGTCCTGGTCGACGACATGATCGACACCGCCGGCACCCTCTGCGCCGCTGCCCAGACGGTGCTCGACGAGGGCGCCGCGCGGGTTATCGCCTGCGCGACGCACGGCGTCTTCTCCGGCCCCGCCTACGAGCGACTCGCCTACGAGAATTCGGGGATCGAGAAGATCGTCGTCACCGACACGCTGCCGTTGCGCTCCGGCGCCCCGGACAACATCACGACGATCTCCACCGCCGGCACCTTCGCCGACTCGATTCGCCGCATCTTCACCGACGACTCGGTTTCCGAGATCTTCGCCGGCGAGAACCAGCTGTTCTGATGCCGAACGATCTGCGGCTGGTCGGCCACAAGGGTGCCGACCTGATCGCGCCCGGCAACACGGTCGAGAGCTTCCACGCGGCGGCCGCCGCGGGGGTCGACACGATCGAGCTCGACGTGCTCTGGCTCCGCGACGCCCACCTGCCGCTCGAGCAGCGCGCGCCCCTTGTCGTCGCCCATGACTGGCACGACGCCGAGCGACGTACGCCGCTGAAGCTGACCGAGGCCCTCGACGCTTTTCTGGAGCCGCCGTTGGATGCGATCGAGATCGACATCGACATCAAGCTGCCCGGCCGCGAGGAGGAGATCGTCGACGCCTTGCGCGAGCGCGACCTGATCGAGCGGGCGATGGTCTCGACCATGGAGATGTACAGCCTCGCCCGCATCCGCGAGTTGGAGCCGGCGCTGCGTCGCGGCTGGACCTACCCCAAAGTCACCAAGGACTGGGCCTCGAAGCGCTGGGCCAAGGCCCCCATGCGGGCGGCGCTCCTGGTGATGCGCCAGCGCCTGCCGGGCCTGGCGGCCCAGGAGCTGCCGAAACTGGGCGTCTCGGCGATGTGGGTTTACCACCCGCTCATCAGCCCTCGACTGGCGCGCATCGCCTCGATCGCCGAGGTCGAGCTGATCGCCTGGACGGTCGACGACATCAAGCGGATGCAACGCCTCCGCGAGCACGGCGTCCACGGCCTCTGCTCGAACGACCCTCGCCTTTTCGCCGCCCTCTAAACCGGTTCGGCCAGGCCCGGAGTGCGCTTCACGCCGCGACTCTCGAAGTACTCCCATTCCTGCTCGCCCAGCTCGGTCGCCGGCGGGTCGGCATAGACCCACTCGCGGGCGATTCGGTGCCAGTTGCGCTTTGCGCGCAGCTGCCCGAGGACGGCGACGACGCCGATTTCCATCCGCCGACCCATCAGCTCGTCGGCGGGCAACGACTCGCGGCGCATCAGGTCGAAGTACTCCGAGCGCGGGTCGTTGGTCGACTCGATGATCTTCATCACCCGCCTTGCGCTGATCTCGATCTCGCGGTCCTCCAGGTACCAGCCGCCGACCGCCATCACGTGCTCCATCAGCCGCTCGGCGTCCAGCTTCGAAGGGTTCTTGATGAAGCCGAGGTCGTGCAGGGACGCCCGCATGCCCTCGACGTCGTCGCGGACGATCGCGTCGAAGACCTTCTGCTCGAGCACGATCTGCTCGCGGTCGAGCTTCTTCGTCATCCCGAAGTCGAGGAAGGCGACTCGGCCGTCCTCCATGAGGATGTAATTGCCGGGGTGGGGGTCGGCGTTGAAGTGCTGGAGGTGGTAGATCGAGCCGAAGCTGCCGCGAAAGACGATCTCGCCGAAGCGGCTGCGCTCCTCGTGCGGCAGTTCCTTGATCTGCTCGAAGCCGAGCCCCTCGACCAGCTCGGTGACCAGGACGCGGCGACGCGAGAGCCGGGTGACGACGTCGGGCACGTAGACGAAGGGGTGGTCGCGGTAGGCGCGGGAGAAGCTGCGCTGGTTTTGCGCCTCGTACTCGTAGTCGAGCTCCTCCATCACCCGCTCGCGCAACTCATCGGCGATCGCCTTCGCGTCGAGGCCGGGGGCGATCGCCCGGGCAAGGCGGACCAGGGTTCCCGCGTTGCGTAGGTCAGCGTCCAGGGCCTCGGCGATTCCCGGGTACTGGATCTTCACCGCGACGCGGCGCCCGTCCAGCAACTCGGCGCGGTGCACCTGGCCGATTGAAGCTGCTGCAAACGCCTCGGTCTCGAACTCGCCGAACAGCTCGGAGATCGGCTCGCCGTCGTATTCCTCCTCGAGCACCTTCTCGACCTTCTCCCAGGGCATCGGCGGCGCGTCGGTGCGCAGCTTGGCCAGTTGCTCCTGGTAGATCTCGCGGTACTCATCGGGGATGAATTCGGTGTCGATGAAGGAGGCGAACTGGCCGAGCTTCATCGCGGCGCCCTTCATCTGGCCGAGCGCGCCGACCATTTTCATCGCCGTCTCCAGATGGCGCTGCTCGATGCGCTCCTTGCCGCCCTCCTCAGAGCGGGCGACGTTCGCGGCCTTGGTGCCCGCGTAACGGGCGCCCTGCACGCCGACGATCGAGCCGAGCTTGGCCGATCGCCGCACTCGGCCCTTGGGGATCTTCGACTCGTCAGCCACGAACAAAGGTTCCCACAGGATCCCTTTTCCGTAGTTTCTCTATCCTCTCCCGTCCGATGGCCGCTTCCCGCGAAACCCTGAAGGCTGCACCGCGCGCCGATTTCGGCTCGAGGACCTCCCGTCGCCTGCGACGCGAAGGCCTCGTTCCGGGTGTCGTCTACAGCGGTGGCGCCGAGGCGCGCTCCTTCCAGGTTGCCGAACGCGAGGTCCGCACCGTCCTCGCCGACGGTCACGCGCTCTTCGACCTCGAGATCGAGGGTGCGAAAGCTGTCCCCGTGGTGGTCAAGGAGCAGCAGCTGCACCCGGTGCGCGGCAATCTCCAACACATCGACCTCCAAGAGGTGAGGCTCGACGAGGCGATTCAGGCCGAGGTCGCGATCGAGCTGGAGGGCGCCGAGGGCGCTCCCGGCGTCAAGGAGGGCGGCGTGCTCGAGCATGTCACCCGCGAGATCACGGTCGAGGCGCTGCCCACCGAGATCCCCGACAAGATCGTCGTCGACGTCTCGGCGATGGAGATCAACGACACGCTTCAGCTCTCTACGGTCATCGTGCCGGACGGCGTCAAGTTCACCGCCGAGGACCCCGAGGAGGTCACCATCGCGACCCTCTCGCCGCCTCGTGTCGAGGAGGAGCCCGAGCCCTCCGTCGAGGAGGAGACCGCGCTGGTCGGCGAAGAGGGCGAGGCGCCCGAGGGCGAGGCCGCACCCGCCGAAGATGGCGACGGCGGCGGCGACTCGGGCGACTCCGACGGGGAGTAACCGCTGCCCCTCTTTCGCCGCCGGGCCGATCGTGGCGAAGACGGCGGGGCGGGCGACCGCATCCTGATCGTCGGCCTTGGCAACCCCGGTCGCGAGTACGAGGGGACCCGCCACAATGTCGGCTTTGAGGTCGGCGCCGAGCTCTCGCGTCGCTGGGAGTTGCCCCGAGCCAAGCAGAAGTTCGGCGGTCTGCTCACCGAGGGCCGGACAGGCCCCGGCGGGCCGCGGGTGGCGATCCTGCTGCCGCAGACCTACATGAACGATTCCGGCAACTCGGCCGGGCCGGCGCGCGGCTCGCTGAAAGCGCCGCTGGACCGCGTCGTCGTCCTCCACGACGAGATCGACCTCCCCTTCGGCGAGGTCCAGCCGCGCCTGGGCGGCGGCCTCGCCGGCCACAACGGGCTGAAGAGCCTTAAACGGGGCTTCGGCGACGCCGAGTTCTGGCGGGTCCGGGTGGGGGTGGGGAGGCCCGACTCGACCGACCCCGAGGTCGTCTCCTCCTACGTACTCTCGCGCTTTCGCGAGCCCCGCGACGAGGTCGCCGAGCTGATCGGCCGCGCCGCCGACGAAGCCGAGCGGCTGGTCGAAGAGCTAGGTTCCGCCCCGTGAGCGAGCTGATCGGCTACGAACTCGACGAGCGCGGCATCGGGATCCTCCGCCTGCAGCGGCCCGACGCCCGCAACGCGATCAACACCCAGATGCTCGCCGAGATGCTCGAGCGCCTCGCGGTGGCGCGCTCCGACGACGCTGTCCGCGTCCTGCTCGTCAGCTCCTCCGACCAGATGGGACTCTCCGCCGGCGCCGACGTTCGCGAGGAGCTCGACGAGGAGGGCAAGGTCCGACGCATGCAGCTCTTCGCCGACCTCTACGACGAGATCGTCGCCTTCCCCAAGCCGACGATCGCCGTCTGTCACGGCGACGTGGTCGGCGGTGGCGCCGAGATCGCGATCGCCTGCGACATGCGGGTCGGCGGCTCAAATCTGCGAATGCGCTTCCCCGGTGCGGCGCTGGGCGTGCCGGTCGGGCCCGCCCGCCTGGTCACCCTCTGCGGGTTGGCCGCCGCCAAGTACCTGCTGCTCTCCTCGCGCACGGTCAGCGCCGACGAGGCTCTGCGGCTCGGCCTCGTCAACCGCATCGCCCCCGCCGCCGCGACCGAGGAGGCGGCGCTCGGCCTTGCCGCCGAAGTCGCCGTCCATCCCCCCGAGGCGGTCGCCCGCCTCAAGCGGATGCTGCACGAGTGGGACGACGTCGAGGGGCGTTCTCAGGCCGAAGGCGTCGGCCAGGTCGAGTGGCAGCGCACCGGCCCGGGCCTGCCCTCGCCGGGCCTGACCGGGGGCAGCGACTCGGGATCGCGCTCTTGAGTCGCTCAGCAGTCGATCGCGGCGCCGAGGGCGGCGCAGATCTCGCTCATGCGGGGCGGTGACAGCTTGGTGATCCGATCGGTCAGATGCGCCTTGCGGACGGTCCATAGGTTGTCGAACGCGAACACGCATGTCCCCGGCATGCCGTCGACCGGTCCGACCTCAACCTCCGTGGCGATTCCTCGGATGGTTCGCGTGGCGGGTACGACGAGAACGGCATTGAGTACGGAGATTGCCTCGTCGCGGGTGAGGATGCAGGCAGGACGCCGTCCCTCGTTTGGAAGCTCGACCCACCAGACCTCCCCGCGAGTCACCAGGGCTCCTGTCTGATCATCTTGGCCGTCTGCCAATCGGCCCACTCGAGCTCCTCCTCGGTCTGCGGGATTCGCCGGTAGCCCTCGACGATCTGTCGGCCGATCTCAGCGCGCCGCTCGGCGTCGAGGTGCTGTTCGATCGCCTCGCGGATCAGCGCGGAGCGGGAGACGCTGCGCCGGGCGGCTTCTCGGTCGAGCAGCTCGAGTAGCTCCTCGGAGAGCTGTACGAGCGTCTGTTTGCGCGCCATTACGACCATATGGTAATCAAATGGCTCCTCGCCCAGCCACGCTAGGATCGACCGCGCGCCCGGCCCGTGCCGGGCGTCGAGCGTGCCGGACCCGGTGTCCGGTCGTTTGCGTTGCCCACATGACTGTCTAATCCCCGAGCCATCTCAATTCGCCCCCTCATAGACCTGGCGCTCGAGAACGAGCGCGTCCACGCGCTCTCCGGTCGCGTTCGCGACGCTGCCGGCGGCGGCGAGACCGTCGCCATTCGCGCCTCGGCGACGCTGCGCCCACTGTTGCTGGCTGCGCTGCTCGAGGACGACCGCGGTCTCGCCGAGCGCCCCGCCCTGATCGTCGCCGCCGACGACCGCTCCGCCCGCGACATGGCCGCCGACCTGCGGGCCTATCTCGCGCCCCGCCGGGTCCGCTTCTACCCCTCGCGCGGCACCGGCTACGCCTCCCACGTCACCCCGCCTCCGCACCTGATCGGGCTGCGGATCGACGCCCTCGATGCGCTGTCCAGGGAGGACGACGCGATTGTCGTCGCCTCCGCCACCGCCCTCGCCGAGGCGGTTCCCGACGCCTCGCTGCGCCCCGCCGGCTTCGCCATAGCCCGCGGCGAAGAGGTCGACCTCGCGGCCGTCGCCACCGACCTCTCCGCCGCCGGTTACGAGCGGGTCGAGCAGGTCGAGGAGCGGGGCCAGTTCGCGGTTCGCGGCGGCATCCTCGACGCCTTTCCCGCGACCGAGGATCGCGCCGTGCGGATCGAGCTGTTCGGAGACGAGGTCGAGTCGATGCGCTGGTTCTCGACCTTCACCCAGCGCTCGCTCGGGGACGCCGAGCTGGTCGAGTTGGCCCCTGCCGCCGAGCTCGACGTCGAACACCGCGAGCTGGCCGAGTTGGCGGCAATGGAGGCTGCCGAGGAGGGGGAGGAGATACCGAGCCTCGCCGACGTGCTGCCGCTGGAGCAGTTCGGGGCGCCGCTCGACCTGGTTCCCGACTCCGCGGCGGTGATCCTCGCCGCCGCCGACGAGATCGACCCCGCTTTGCGAGACCACTGGGAGGACGCGACCGCGGCAATGCACGCCGACGACGCCCGCCATCTCTACGTCGATGTCGCGGCGCCCCTGGGAGAGCGCGCCGCCCTTTCCCTCACCGGCGCCGGTGAGGAGGACTCCGACGCCTTCCGCGCCGCCCGCGCCGAATCACCGGCTCGCAGCGTCAAGGAGGCCGAGCCGGAGCTGGAGAAACTGATCCGCTCCGGCTACCGCACGGTAGTTGCCTTCGACAACCTCGGCGAGGCCGAGCGCACCCGCTACAACTTCGACCGCCTCGACGTCTCCATGCTCGAGGGCGGCCGTGTCTCACCCGACCCCGGCCTTTCCTTCGCCGCGGCGCGATTGCGCGAGGGCTTCGTCAGCCCGGAGTTGAAACTCGCCGTCTACCCCTTTCGTCGCCTCGTCCATCGCCGCGCCCGAACCGAGGTCCGTGCTCCCGGCACCGCCCGTGGCCGCCTCGCCTTCAGCGACCTGAGGGTCGGCGACCACGTCGTCCACGAGGACCACGGCGTAGCTCGCTTCGCCGGCTTCGAGACGCGCGAGGTCGGTGGCGTCACCCGCGACTACCTCTACCTCGAGTACAAGGGGGAGGACCGCGTCTACGTCCCCACCGACCAGCTCGCCAAGTTGAGTCGCTACGTCGGCGCCGGTGGCGAACCGACCCTCTCGGCGCTGGGCGGCAAGCGCTGGCAGAACATGAAGGCTCGCGCTCGCAAGGCGGCGGGCGCTCTGGCCGGCGAACTGCTCAACCTCTACGCCGAGCGGCGCACCCGCAAAGGGCACTCCTTCGGCGCCGACGGCGAGTGGCAGATCGCGATGGAGACGGCCTTTCCCTATCGCGAGACTGCCGATCAGCTGGAGGCGATCGAGTCGGTCAAGGAGGACATGGAGTCCGAGCGCCCGATGGACCGCCTCGTCTGCGGCGATGTCGGCTTCGGCAAGACCGAGGTCGCCCTGCGGGCCGCCGTCAAGGCGGCTTCCGACGGCAAGCAGGTGATGATGCTGGTGCCGACGACGATCCTCGCCCAGCAGCACTTCGGAACCTTCCGCGAGCGGCTTGCCGATCTCCCCTTCGTCGTCGAGGGCGTCTCCCGCCTGCGCAAGCCGGCCGAGGTGAAAGCGGTGCTGAAGGAGTTCGAGGGGGGCAAGGTCGACATCCTGATCGGCACCCACCGGCTGCTTTCGCGCGACGTTCGCGCCAAGGAGCTGGGACTGGTCATCGTCGACGAGGAGCAGCGCTTCGGGGTCAAGCAGAAGGAGCTGCTGCGCCAGTTGAAGCTGAAGGTCGACGTGCTGTCGCTCTCGGCGACGCCGATCCCCCGCACCCTGCAGATGAGCCTCGCCGGCCTCCGCGACATCTCGGTGATCGAGACCCCTCCCGAGGGCCGCCGTCCCGTGCGCACCTACGTCGGCCCCTACGACGAGGACCTGGTGCGGCGGGCGATCGAACGCGAGATCGAGCGCGGCGGCCAGGCCTTCTTCCTCCACAACCGGATCGACTCGCTGCACGAGGTCGCCGAGCGCCTGCGCGGCCTCGTCCCGGGGGCACGCTTCGTCGAGGCGCACGGGCAGATGGATGAGGCGCAATTGGAGGAGACGATGCTCGGCTTCCTGCGCGGAGGCGCCGACTGCCTGGTCACGACGACGATCATCGAGTCGGGCCTCGACATCCCCACCGCCAACACGCTGATCGTCGAGCGCGCCGACCAGCTCGGGCTCTCTCAGGCCTACCAGATCCGCGGCCGCGTCGGCCGCTCTCGCGAGCGCGCCTTCGCCTATCTGCTCTACCCGTCGCCCGAGGCGCTTACCGAGGAGGCGGCGGCGCGGCTCTCGACCCTTGCCGACCACACCGAGCTTGGCTCCGGCTTCCGCATCGCGATGCGCGACCTCGACATCCGCGGCGCCGGCGACCTGCTCGGCGACGAGCAGTCCGGTCACGTAGCCGCGGTCGGCTTCGAGCTGTACTGCCAGATGATCGACGAGGCGGTGGGCGAGGCCGCCGGCCGCGACGGGGGCGGGGAGGAGGCACCCGAGCCGGTCCGCCTCGACGTCCCCGTCGATGCCTACCTGCCGGCGGCCTTCATCCCCTTCGAGGCGGCGAAGATCGATGTGCATCGGCGGATCGTGGCGGCGCGCGCCCCCGGCGAGCTGCGGGCGATCCGCGACGAGTTGAGCGACCGCTTCGGCCCACCGCCTCCCGAGGTTGAGAATCTGCTCTCCCTGCAGCGGGCGAGGATCGAGCTGGGGCTGGCCGGCGCGCGCAGCGTCGAGTTCCGTGGGGGGCGACTCAGCGTCACCGGCGTAGAGCTCGACTCAGAGCAGGCCGGGGCTCTGCGCGAGGCGGTCGAGGGGGCGGTTTACGAGTGGCGGGAGAAGACGGCGGCCGTTCGCGTCTCGGATCAGCCCGAGGCTCGCCTCGCCGCGGTGCTGGCCATTGCGGCGGCTTTAAGGGACGCAAAGGTTTCATCGGATATGCTGCCCGCCGCGTGAGTCCAAGCAAGCGCAAGAGACCCACGACGGGCAAGGGGACGAGCGGGAGCGCCAAACGCTCCTCCGGCATTGCGCCGTTGCAGCGCTTCGGCCTGCTCGTTTTCGGCGTCGCTCTGGTCGTCCTCTTCGCCGGCATTGCGATCGCCGACGGCATCGGCCATCCGAGCGTCCCCGCCGGGGACGTCGCGCTGGTCCAAGACGTGCCGAGCGACATCGGCAACATCACCAAAGCCGATTTCGACAAGTCGGTGGTTCAGACCGCCGCTCGCGCCGGCCTCAAATCGATTCCGAAGCCGGGGGACAAACAGTACGCAGACCTGCAGAAAGCGGCGATGGGCGATTTGCTCGACACCGTCTGGATCCAGGGCCAGGCCGCTGAGATGGGCGTCACGGTGACCCAGCAGCAGATCACCGCCCAACTTGAGCAGATCAAAAAACAGAACTTCAAAACCGACGCCGCCTACCAGGACTTCCTCAAGACCTCCCACTTCACCCAGGCCGACGTCGACCAGCGGGTGAAGCTGCAGCTGCTCAGCCAGGACATCCAGCAGCAGCTCGCCAAAGACGTGCCGAAGCCGTCGAGCAGCCAGATCAGCGACTACTACGACGCGGCGAAGTCGCAATTCACCCAACCCGCGACGCGCGACGTCCGCCTCATCCTCAACAAGGACCAGGCGAAGGTCGAGCAGGCGAAGGCGGCGCTTGAGAAGGACAGCTCGGTCCTCAATTGGGGGAAGGTCGCCAAGCAGTACTCGACCGACGCGACGTCGAAAACCAACGGCGGCCTGCGCTCGGGGCTCAGCAACGGCCTGGTCGAGGAGCCGCTCAACACCGACATCTTCAACGCCCCCACCGGCCAGCTTGAGGGCCCGGTCAAGACCTCCCTCGGTTACTACGTCTTCGAGGTCGAGAAAGTCACGCCGGAGAAAGTCCAGTCGCTCAAAGACGTCCAGTCTCAGATCAGCTCACAGCTCCAGCAGCAGGCCCAGCAGGATGCCTTCACCGCCTTCCTCGCCGGCTACGGAAGCAAGTGGCAGTCGCGCACCTGGTGCGCCTCCGGCTACGTGATCGACCGCTGCGCGAACTTCAAGGGCAACGGGCACCCCACCGGCGCCGACCCCGCTTGCTATGAGGCGAACCCGAAAGGCGGCCTGCCCGACAGCCTGCCCGGCGCCGGTCCAACAGCTCGCTCCGGCCCTGCCCGGCACGGTGACGCTGCTGACTCCGAAAGGACAGCAGCTACCGCAGCGTCCTCAGCCGGCAGGCCTCAAACCGACTCCGGCGACGCCCACGATTCCCGGCGGGATCCCGGGCGCCGTCCCCGGCGCCACGGGCGCCCCCGGCGCTCCCACCACCGCGCCGTAACGCCGCCGGGGGCGCATAGACTGCGCGATCCATGAGCGCGATTACTCACATCCATGCGCGCCAGATCCTCGACTCTCGGGGCAACCCGACGGTGGAGGTCGAGGTGGCGCTCGAGTCCGGCGCCCGCGGCCTCGCCGCGGTCCCGTCGGGCGCTTCGACCGGCGAGTTCGAGGCGGTTGAGCTGCGTGACGGCGGCGACGCCTGGGCCGGGAAGGGAGTTTCGCGCGCCGTCGCCCACGTCAACGGGGAGATCGCCGCGGCCCTGAGCGGCGCCCGGGCGGCCGAGCAGATCGCCCTCGACCGGACGATGATCGAGCTGGACGGGACCCCGAACAAGGGACGGCTGGGCGCCAACGCGATACTCGGCGTTTCGCTGGCGGCGGCGAAGGCGGCAGCGATGGACTCGGGACAGCCGCTGTACCGCTACCTGGCGGAGCTCTACGGCGGCGGCGAGCCGACCCTGCTGCCGGTGCCGATGATGAATGTGCTGAACGGCGGCGCCCACGCCGACAACTCGGTCGATTTCCAGGAGTTCATGGTCGTCCCGGCGGGCGCGAAGAGCTTCTCGGAGTGCCTGCGGGTCGGCGTCGAGGTCTTCCACGCGTTGAAGGTGAGCCTTGCGGCGAAGGGGCTCTCGACCGCCGGCGGCGACGAGGGCGGCTTCGCCCCCAACCTTGAGTCCAATGAGGCGGCGCTGCAGGCGGTGCTCGACGGGGTCGAGGCGGCGGGCTATGAGCCGGGCGCCGACGTCTTCATCGCCCTCGACCCGGCGACCAGCGAGGTGTACAGCGACGGCGCTTATGTCCTCGAGCACGAGGGCCGCGCCCTCTCGCCTGAAGAGATGACCGACTACTGGGAGGACGCCTGCTCCCGCTATCCGATCCTCTCGATCGAGGACGGGATGGACGAGGAGGACTGGGACGGCTGGAAGCTGCTCACCGACCGCCTCGGCGAGCGGATCCAGCTGGTCGGCGACGACCTCTTCGTCACCAACCCCGAGCGGTTGCGCCGCGGCATCGAGCTGGGGGTCGGCAACTCGATCCTCGTCAAGGTCAATCAGATCGGCACGCTCACCGAGACGCTGGAGGCGATCCGTACCGCCCGAGAGGCCGGTTACACGACGGTCATCTCCCATCGTTCCGGGGAGACCGAGGACACGACGATTGCCGACCTGGCTGTCGCGACCGGCGCCGGGCAGATCAAGACGGGCGCGCCGTCGCGCTCGGATCGCGTCGCCAAGTACAACCGGCTGCTGCGGATTGAGGAAGAGCTCGGGGGAGCGGCCGAGTTTCCCGGCCTGCAGGCCTTCGTCCAGGCGTCCAAGTAGTGGAGGAATGCGAGGCCCGGCCGCAAAGGACCGGGCATGGCAGCGCGCGCCTATGCCGGTTCGAGGACGGTCCACAAGGCTCGCCGACGACCGGCGGCTCGCCGACGCCCCGCTGCCCGCCAAGGCGCGAGTCGCATCCACTGGGACAGGGTCGGCCGCGTCGCTCTGACCCTGGTCCTGGCCGCGGTTCTCTACTCCTACCTGAACCCGGCGATCGACTTCGTCAAGACATACCGGGCGACGAGCGCCGAGAAGGCCCAGCTCCACACGATGCTCCACGAGAACGCCCGCCTGCATCGCCGCGTCCAGTCGGCCGACGATCCGGTCGCGATCGACGCCCGGGCACGCGCCCAGGGGATGATCGCCCCCGGCGAAACCGCCCTGGTCGTCCACAACCTCAACTGACTCGACGCCCGTTCCCCGGCTGCCGTGGTTAGCGCCGGCTCCTACATCCTCAGCGCCGCCCAGCTGGCCGTCCTCGCCCTGGCTCTCGGCTACAGCGCCTACGCCCTACGCCGCCGCCTCCTACCAGCCTGGCAAGGCGCCCCAGCCCGCCTGGTAGAGGCAATAGTCGGCATAGCCCTACTGATCTGGCTCAGCGAGCTACTGGGCACCTTCAGCTTCTTCTACTCCGGGGCCCTGGTCGTTTCGTCCCTTTTGTTGGCCGGGGCGGTCGCCTGGTTCGTTCGTCCCTCGCGCTCAGACAATTCGCTCTTGCCGGGGGGTGGCACTGTAGGGGGGCCCACCCCTGAGGACGCTTTAGCGACCGGAGGGGGTGGGGGGTCCCCTGCAGTGACAGGACCCGCCGGCCTAAGCGCAATGTCCCTGATCGCAGTTGCTGTTGTCGGGCTTGTTGTCGCCCATTGGGGCCTGACGACAAAGGACGCCCTGGACCGAGGCATCTTCAACTTCGACTCCCTCTGGTACCACCTGCCGTTCGCCGTCGACATGGCGCAGAGCCACAGCGTCACCGGGCTGCACTACACCGACACGGTCTTCACCAACTGGCTTTACCCGCAGAACTCCGAGCTGATCCACAGCGTCGGGATCCTGCTGACCCACCGCGACACGCTGTCGCTGTTCGTCAACTTCGGTTGGCTGGCGGTCGCCTTCCTCTCGGCCTGGTGCATCGGCCGCCCCTACGGCCGTCAGCACCTCAGCCTCGTCGCGGCCGCCCTCGTGCTCGAGGCCTACACCTTGGTCGTGCGTGAGCCGGGCGCCGCGAAGAACGACGTCGCCACCGCGGCGCTGCTGCTCGCCGCCGTGGCGATTCTGATCAACGCCTGGGAGGGCTCCTCTGGGGAGGGGCGCCGGGGGGCGCTGCCGATCGGCTGGCCGCTCGCTGCCGCCGGTCTCGCGGTCGGGCTCGCGGCCGGGACGAAGTTCACCGTGATGGCGCTGGCCGCGGCGTTGACCCTGGCGGTCGTGGTTCTGGCCCCGGTGGGAAGGCGCTGGGCGGCGGCGGGGTGGTGGTTCCTGCCGGCGCTCGCGGGCGGCGCCTTCTGGTATTTGCGCAACCTCGTCGCGGTCGGCAACCCACTGCCCCAGCTGGAGCACCTGGGCCCGATATCGCTACCGCACCCGGAGCGGCTCCAGACCGCCCGCCCGGACTTCACAGTCGCCCACTACGCGACCGACACCGCGGTATGGCGGGATTACTTCGGCCCCGGCCTCCACCACGCATTTGGGGCGCTGTGGCCGCTGCTCGTCGCCGCGGCCGTGCTGGGAGGCCTGTTGGCTCTGCTTCGGGGTCGGAGCGCGATTGTGCGCTGGATGGGCGGAGCGGCCCTGTTCGGGATGCTCGCCTACGCCTTCACCCCCCTCAGCGCCGCCGGCGCCGAGGGGGCGCCGGTCGCCTTCGCGATCAACGTGCGCTACGTCATCCCGCCTCTGCTGATCGGCCTGGCGCTGCTGCCCCTGGCGCGGGGACTGGAAAGCGAGCGGCGCCAGTGGGCCCTGCTCGCTGCGCTCCTCGTCGTCCTCGTCGTCACCGATCGCTCCGACGCGGTGCTGCGCGACCCTGACCGCGTCTTCGGCGTCCTGCTGGCGGTGGCCCTGGTCGGGATCCCGGCTGCGCTGCTCTACGCACGCGGTCGCGGCGCCCCCACGACCGTCGTCGGTGCCGGATTCGCGGGCCTCGCGTTAGCCATATTCGCGATCGGCTACCCGATCCAGCGCGACTACCTGCACGACCGCTTTCGCAACGCCGACGCTGCGACCTCCATCCCCGGCCTGCACCTGGACTCCGCCTACCGCTGGGCGCGGGGGACGAGCGGCCTGCGCATCGGCCTCGCCGGCACCACGGCCGAGTTCAGCCAGTACGGCTTCTACGGCGCCGACCTCTCCAACCGGGTCGTCCCCCTTGGCGCCAGGGGACCGCACGGCGCCTTCAACGCGATCCCCGACTGTCGCGCGTTCCGCGCCGCGGTCAACGACGCCCGGCTCGACTATCTGGTCACTTCACCCTTCCTCAACTTCATCCACCCCGGCGACCCGATCGCCTCGCCCGAGGCGGGCTGGCTGCGCGGCGAGCGGGCGGTCGTGCCGGTTCGGCGCAGCGGCCAGGTGACGATCTGGCGTATCCGCGGCCGCCTCGACCCCTCGGCCTGCGGCCCGGCCAACGCGCCGCTGCGTCGCATCCCCAACTCGCCAACCGCCTAACCTGCGCCAGGTGGGCTATCCGCTCGAGAACGCGCTCTTTCAGTGGGAGGAGGGGTGGCGCGCCCTCCAGGACCTACGCGACGATCCGGCGGAGCGCCGTCGCGCCGACCGCGTCGTCGCCGCGGTGCGCGAGGAGCTGCGGCGGCAGATCGGCCCGACCTTCAGCGCCGACGAGCTGGCAGAGCTGTACGGGCGGGGCACCGACTGGTGCCTTCGGGTCGCCCTCGATGCCGCTCCGGCCCTGGCTTCGGACCCGCAGTCGATCGCCGACGCGGCCTTCTGGCTGTATCTGCGCGGGGCCGGCGATTTCGCCGGCGGACGGCGCCTCAGCGTCGACTGAGGTCGGTCAGTCGTCGCTGCCGGCGTCGCCCGGCTCGGGCGTTCCGGGGCGGCGGATCACGATCTGGTCCGGGTCGATCCGAACCGTCACCTCGCGCTGCCCGGCCCAATGCTCCGCGTAGACCGGGTTGTCCTTGACCGAGGGGTCGAGCCAGAGGCCGTAGCCGTCCTTCTCGCCATGGTCGAAGGCCGCTTCAAGCTCTTTGCGCCGGCCGCGACCGCCGCGCCGTCCGCGGCGACGCCTGCGTTTCGGGCGCGCCTCGCCGGTCTTCTCGCCGGCTTCGCCGTCCGTCAGCGTCGGTTTCGTCGTCGGAGTCCTCGGCGGCATCGGGCGCTTCCGCCGGTTCCTCCTCCTCAGCTTCAGCCTCCTCGGCCGTGGCCGCCTCGATCTCGGCCTCGATCTCGTCGCGGAGGTCGACATCCTGTGAGCCGGTGTCCTCGCCGTCGGCATTGAGGTCGTGCTGCTTGCGGAACTCGCGCAGCTCCGAGGCACTCACCTCAAGCTGGTGGGCGATCCACGCGTCGGTCCGCCCCTGGCGTACCCAGGCGCGGATCTGGTTGAGCTGCGGCTTCAGTGAACGTCGGGCCATCGGCGCGCGAGTCTATTCAACCGGCGGGGTGGGCCGCCTTCAGGCGTGGACCGCCTCCGGCCGGCATTCAGGCCATCAGGAAGGCGAGCGCCTCGAACATCGCGACGACGACGACAACTACGGTCACGGTGAGGCAGACGGCGAGGACGCTGAACCTCACCTTGCCCTGCTGTTCGGTGCGGTCGATGCGACGGGCCCGCGAGCGGTTCGCGGCACGGCGCCGCAGCTGCTCGCGGCGACGGCGTTCGAGGTCCGTCTCCTGCTCGAAGGCGGTCTCGAACTGGGAGATGCTCTGGCGCATTCGCATAGTTCGGGTGGCCCGGGGGCCGCGGGCACCGTAGCAAAGCATCGTCAGACCCGCGAAGGGGAAAAGTGACGAACCGCACGATTCCAGGTCAGCTCGGGCAGGCGCCCCAGAGTCCGCGGCCCGCCTTCGCCGCAGCCAGCGCGAGGCGTCGGAAGAGCGGCGCGAAACGGTCGTTCGGCGGGATCGTCAGCGTCCGGGCGAATCCGCGCCGCACCAGGATCGCGTTGACGAAGCGCCGGCCGAGGTGGACGTAGGCGAGCAGCCGCCCGTAGATATCGCGGCGCTCGACGCCGAAGTCGAGGTGGACGCGCCGATGCTCGACCAGCTGGTGGTCGAAGGCCGAGGCGCGCGGTCCGAAGCACTGCACCGGCGTGTCGGGCTTAACCGTCTCCGGCGTGTCGACGCCGATGTAGCGGACGGCCTCCTCATGCCCGTCAAATCGCACCTCGATCGTGTCGCCATCGACCACTCGGCTCACGTAGGCGGCGGCGCTCGCCGGTCCCGTCGCGCCACCGTCCCCAGCCTCCCAGGGCCGCACCACGACCAGCGCCACGGCAACGACGATCACGGCGCTGCCGATCCACCCTCCCCCCGACCACCGGCTCGACCGCCCTCGCCCTGACCGCTCTCGCCTCGAATGCGCGCTCACACATGCTCAAGTCCCGAGCGAGCCCAATCTCTCCCCCCCCACTCGGTGTAACGCGTAAGTGGGCTGTGGGGCCGCCAACGCGTTACACCGTCAATTCGGCGGGTTGCTTCCATGCCCGGTGTAACGCGTTGGTGCTCTGACAGGCCGCCAACGCGTTACACCGTGATAGCGGCGCTCGACGCGTCGTGTCAGGCGGACGGCGGGACCGCGCTCATCCGCTCCATTTGAGCGCCCGGATATGTGCCCCGGCCCGACGCTACGGAGTGCGGCGCACGTTGGAGAGCAGTGTCTCCTTGATCTGGCCGATGATCTCCAGGGCGTCGTCCCACTCACGCTGCCAGACGTTGCGTCCGAAGATCACTCCGGAGCCGCCCGCCCCCATCACGTCGCGGGTGTTCTGCAGGACGGTTTCGTCGTCGGTCTTTGACCCGCCCGAGAGGACGACGAGGGCGCGGCCCGCGGACTCGACGCAATGGCGAATCGCCTCCGCCTGGTCGACCTCCATCTCGTTGTAGGGGGCCGGTGCGTCCTTGTCCTTGTCGGAGAACTTCGGCATGTTGAGCTTGACCACGTCGGCGCCCATCTCCATCGCCATCCGCGCCGCGTAGTCGATCGCGTAGAAGGAGCCGGCGCCGCCCTTGGCGTCGATCGCCTCGCCGCGTGGGTATGACCAGACGACCAGCGGCATCCCGAAGCGGTCGCAGTCCTGGCGCACCCCCCGCAGCTGGGCGAGGTCCTCGTCCTGGCGCGGCGAGCCCACGTACAGCGTGTAGCCGACCGCGTCGGCGCCGAGCCGCACCGCGTCTTCGACGCTCGCGTTGCAGGTCGACAGGGCCTTTGCCGAGGACGGCACGTCGGTCTTGCCGTTGACCTTGAGGATCAACGGCACCCGCCCGGCGTAGTCCGGGTAGTACTTCTCGGCCATCCCGATCTGGCAGGCCAGCGCCGAGTAGCCGGCCTCGGCGGCGAGCCGGAACTGGTAGTCGGGGTCCTTGGAGGCCGGGTTGGGGAAGAAGTCCCGCGGGCCGTGCTCAATGCCCTGGTCGATCGGCAGCAGCATCAGCGTCCCGTTGCCGGGGCCGAACTCGAACAGCAGCCGGTGCAGACGGGCGCGTTTGCCGGGGGGCAGGACCGCCAGCAGTGACTTCTGCTCGCTCAGGCTCTTCACTTCCACTCGGTTTCCTCCTCGAAGACGGGTGCGCCCGCAGTATGCCACCGGGAGCAGTTTCGGGTGCCCGGTCGGGCCGGTTATCCTCGACTGACCATGAGCGAGACTGAGCTCAGCGTCATCTGCAAGAACTGCGGCTCCGAGGTCAGTCCCTACGTCACCGAGTGCCCCTACTGCGGGGCGCGGTTGCGCAAGCGGGCGCCGAAGCTGGAGCGACGCGGCGACGCGCTCGAGGCGAAGCTCTCGGGGCGGGCGCGACGCCTGCGCCTCCCGCGCCGCCGCCGCAGCGGGGGAGAGGCGCGCCCCTGGCGCCCCTACGCGACCCTCGCCGCGATCCTCGGCCCGGCCGCGCTGCTCCTCGTCCAGAAGGCGACCGGCGACTCCCTCGCCACCTTCGGCGGCCTGATCGTCCCCTACGAAGGGAGGCTGGTGGCGGTTCCTCACCGCGCCCTTCGCCTACGTCGACATCGGCTACATGTTCGTCGTCGCGGTCGCCCTGGCGATCTTCTCGATCGGCCTCGAGCGACGCCTCGGCAGCTTCGCCACCGCGCTGCTGCTGATCGCCTGCGGCTCGCTGGGGATGCTCGTCGCCGGCGGCATCGCCGACGCCCAGGGCGAGATCACGGTGATCGCCGGCGGCAACGGCGTCGCGCTCGGCGCGCTCGCCGCCTGGTTCGCGATCCGCCGCGCCGAGGTCCACGGCGCGATCGACGACGACTTCGACGCGGTCGCCGTCGCGGTCGCCGCCGCAGTCCTGCTGATGCTGCCGATCTTCGCCTCGACCGCCAACGTCTTTGCCGGCCTGGTCGGCGGCGCGGTCGGCGGCCTGGCCGGGCTGGCGGCCTCGGCGGTGCGCGGCGAGTAGTCGTCGCGGATGCGAGAGTGGCGCCGGCCGAGCGGAATAGGACTGCGTAGAACGGCAACGACGAAAGGAATTCGCGAATGGAGATCCAGTTTCACGGCCACTCTTGCTTCAGCCTCATCGACGGTGAGGCAAAGGTTCTGGTCGATCCCTTTCTGAAACCGAACAACCCGGCGGCGGTTGTCAGCGCCGATGAGGTCGACGCGACGCACGTCTTGATCACCCATGGCCACGTCGACCACTGCGCCGACGCCGCCGCCGTCGCAAAGCGCTGTGGCTCATCCTGCGTGGCGATCGTCGAGCTGGCCAACTGGCTCGGCGAGCAGGGGGTCGAGGACGTCGCCGACCCCAACCTCGGCGGCACGGTCCCCTTCGACTGGGGCTGGGTGAAGCTGGTCCCCGCCTGGCACACCAGCACGATCGCCGGCAACTCCGAGGCGCCCTACAGCGCCACCGCGGGCGGCACCTCACTCGGCACCGCGGCCGGCCTGGTGATCGAGATCGGCGGCATCACCGTCTACCACGCCGGCGACACCTGCCTGTTCGGGGACATGGGCCTGATCGCCGAGCGCAACCCGGTCGACGTCGCCCTTTTGCCGATCGGCGGCCACTACACGATGGACCGCCACGACGCCGCCTACGCCGCCGGCCTGATCGGCGCCGCCACGGTGATCCCGATGCACTACGACACCTTCCCGCCGATCGAGACCGACGCCGCCGCCTTCAAGGACGAGGTCGAGTCGCGCACCGCCTCGCAGGTCGTTCTCCTCTCACCTGGAGAGTCGCATGTCATCGGCTGAGCGGACAAAGCGCGAGGACTTCCAGGCCACCGCCGACCCGGCGCTGAACGAGGCGGCCGACCACACCGCCGACGTCAAGCTGCTCACCTACGAGGAGCTGTACTCGCTCTGGGAGCGCCAGCAGTGGCAGACCCAGGAGCTCGACTTCTCCAAGGACCGCGAGGACTGGCAGGGCTTCAGCGAGGAGGAGCGCTTCCAGCGCATGTACGGGCTCTCGTCCTTCTTCATCGGCGAGCAGAAGGTGGCGGAGGAGCTGGGGCCGATCATGCGCGCCGCTCCGACCGAGGACCAGCGCATCTTCCTCTGCACGCAGATCGCCGACGAGGCGCGCCACGTGCGCTTCTTCGAGCGCTTCTACCGCGAGGTCGGGGTGCTCGAGTCCGACGGGCTGCACGAGATGCTGGCCGAGACCTCCGAGCACCTCAACGACAATTTCGGCCGCCTCTTCGACGAGATGCTGAAGGCGCGCACCGACCGCCTCTCCGCCGAGCCCGAGGACACCGAGGCGCTGGTCGAGGCGATCACCCTCTACCACATGGTCATCGAGGGGATGCTGGCCCTCACCGGGCAGCACTTCATCATGGACTACAACGAGAGCGAGGGGACCCTGCCGGGATTCGTCGAGGGCTTCCAGAAAGTCGCCCGAGACGAGCACCGCCACGTCGCCTTCGGCTCCGTCTTCCTGCGCGACGCGGCGAGCGAGGACGACCGCTACAAGAAAGCGATCCAGCGCACCCTCGAGGAGTCGCTGCCGGTTGCCGACGGCGTCCTCTCACCGCCCTGGGTCAACGAGGACACCGACTGGGAGCTGTTCGGCTACACGCTCGAGGACACGCGCAAGTTCGCCGGCACCTGCCTGATGCGCCGCCTCAAAGTGATCGGCCTGGGCTGACTAAGGGGCGGGGGTTGGGTCCGGCGACGCCGGGTCGGCCGGGTCGGTCGTGCTGCTCGTCGTCGACGAGTCGGCCGATGAGGTGGATGCGCCGGAGCCGCTGGGCGGGGGGGTGGCGCTCGGGTCCGCCGGTGGGGTCGACGAGCTGCCCGACGACGGTGGGGTCGACGAACTCGCGGGCGGGGGCGGCGGAGTCGAGGAGTCGGGGCCGCCGACCGTGACGACGGCGATCGCTCCGCCGGAGCGCGTTCCCGCGGTGCCGGCCACGTCGGCGGGAGAGTGATCGGCGAGCGTCAGAGTGCTCGCCGCGTCGCCTCCGCTAGCCGGTTGTCCCGCCGGATCGCCGGTCGGGGCGGCGACGGGGGTCGTGGTCGGGGTGGGGGTCGGCGCGGGAGCCGGATCGGTGGTCGGAGTCGGGGTCCGGGGCCAGAGGCGCCGCGGATGCCTCGGCGGCGGGCTCCGCCGGCGGCATCGCCTGCGCGGCGGCGATATTCAGTCGGGGGTGATGGTGGCGGACATGGGCGATCGGTGCCCCGCGGTGGGCCGGGCTCTGGATCACGTTCACGGCTTCGCCGGCGCCTGCCGTCAGGACCGCGGCCGTCACGACTCCGGCGACCGCCTTGGCGCCGATCGCGCCGCCAACCGCACTGCCGCCGCCGCTGAGCGCGGCGCTGCCGACCGAGCCGACCGCACCGGCGCCGGCCAATGACCCGGCGCCCGCTCCGGCTCCTGCGGCGCCGCTGCCCACTCCGGCCCCGGCGCCCGCTCCGCCCAAGCCGAGCTTGGAGGCGATGAAGCCCTTCAGCGCCAGCAGCGGTCCAACCGGCGCGGCGAGCGCCGCCAGCGCCTTCTCGTTGGAACGGACCTGGGTGCGGAAGTCGGCGCAGCCCTCGCACTCGCGCACATGGCGGCGTACCGGGCCGGAAACCTTGCGAAGGCCCTCGGCGGCTTCGGCCAGCTCGAGCCTGACCTCGCCGCAGGTCAGCTGGCGCGCCTGGTTGGCCTCCGCGAGGGAGATCCTCGCCCGCACCAAAAGCGACTTGACCGACGGCACGCTGGTCTCCATCGCCTGCGCGATGTCCTCATAGGAGAGGGCGTCCATCTCCCGCAGCAGCAGCGCCGAGCGCTGAGTTTCGGGAAGCTTCTGCACGTCCTTCAGCAGCTGGCGGAATTCCTCGCGGTTGTGGACCTTCTCCGCGGTCGATGCAGCTTCCACCGCCGGGACCATGTCCATCGACTCCTGGGCGTCGGCGGTCGGTTTGCGCAGATGGTTGAGGCAGCGGTTGCGGGCGATTCGGTACAGCCAGGGCCGCAGGTTGATCTCGCGCTCGTCGGCGAGCATCGCCCGGTAGGCATTGACGAAGACCTCCTGTAGGACGTCCTCGGCATCCTCGGTGGAGCGGAGCATCTGCCGGCAGAACCCAAGCAGTCGTCCCTGGTAGCGATCGACGATCGTCTCGAAGGCGCCGGAGTTCCCTGCCCGAGCCATCGCGATCAGTCGCTCGTCGCCCTGGAGTTTGAGCAGTGGTGAGCGCCGGGCTAGCAGTCCGCGTTGACTGGCGTGGGTTAGAGCGGAAGCCTCCAAGCGAATTCTCCAGGGAAGGCGTTGTTTCTATGAGTAGAGACACCGTAGCAGCGCCCTAGTTGCGGTCGCTACAACATTTATGGGGCTTTTACTCCAGGCGCAAAGAGGCCCGTTTTCGCGTGAAATGCCCGGGGCGGGACTCGAACCCGCAAGCCCCCGAAGGGGCAGCGCATTTTAAGTGCGCCGCTTTTGCCAGTTTCGCCACCCGGGCACAGTCGATGGTAATCGGCGACGGCGTCTCGCCGGAGGCGAGGGGCACGACCTCCTATACGCTCGTGAAATGGCGACCGAGGCTCGCGAGACGACCGCCGTCCACGGCGGCCGCTTGGTGGCGAAGGCGCTGGCCTCGCGAGGGGTCAGCCGGCTCTTCACCCTCTCCGGGGGCCACCTGTTCTCGATCTACGACGGCTGCCTGGCGGAGGGGATCGGGCTGGTCGACGTTCGCCACGAGCAGACCGCCGCCTTCGCTGCCGAGGGGTTCGCGAAGGCGACCCGCCAAGTCGGGGTCGCGGCGCTCACCGCCGGGCCCGGCGTCACCAATGGCGTCAGCGCGATCGCCGGCGCCCAGGCCAACTGCTCGCCGCTCTGCGTGCTGGGCGGACGGGCGCCGGAGCTGCGCTGGGGCTCCGGGTCGCTGCAGGAGATCGACCACCTGCCCTTCGTCTCGCCCCTGGTCAAGTCGGCGGAGACGGTGAAGGAGCCTGGGCGGATCGCAGCGACGACCGCCGCCGCGCTCGACCTTGCGCTGGCCGCGCCCAACGGCCCGACCTTCGTCGACTACCCGCTTGATGTCGTCTTCACCGAGGCCGAGCCGGACGTCCCGGCGCTTCCCGAGGCGGGAGCGGGGGAGCCCGCGGCGGGGGTCGAGGAGGCCGCCGCGCTGCTCGCCGCCGCCGAGCGCCCGGCAATCATGGCCGGGACGGGCCTGTACTGGGGACACGGCGAGGGCGAGATGCGGGCGCTGGCCGAGGCCCTCGGCATCCCCGTCTTCCTCAACGGCCTCGGCCGCGGCTGCCTGCCCGCCGACCACGAGCTTGCCTTCAGCCGGGCGCGCGGCGCCGCATTGCAGGGAGCCGACGTCGCCCTCGTTATCGGCGTGCCGATGGACTTCCGCCTCGGCTTCGGCGGCAGCTTCGGCGAGGAGACGAAGATCGTCCGCCTCGACGTCGCCCCCAACGCGCTGACCGCCAACCGCGCGCCGCAGGTCGACCTGGTCGGCGACGTCGCCGCGACCCTGGCGGCGATCCGCGAGTCCGCGGGTGGGGGACGGCGACGCACCGAGCCGTGGTTGGAGCACCTGCGCGCGGTCGAGGCGGAGAAGCGCGCCGCCGAGGCTGAGGAGTTGAACGACGCCCGCTCGCCGCTTCACCCGGTCCGTATATATAGGGAGCTGGGGGAGGTGCTCGACCGCGACGCGATCGTCGTCGGCGACGGCGGCGACTTCGTTTCTTACGCGGGCCGCTTCATCGAGACCTACCAGCCGGGTTGCTGGATGGACCCCGGCCCGTTCGGCTGCCTCGGCGCCGGCCCCGGT
This sequence comes from uncultured Solirubrobacterales bacterium, assembly GCA_963837585.1. Taxonomy (GTDB): domain Bacteria; phylum Actinomycetota; class Thermoleophilia; order Solirubrobacterales; family 70-9; genus CAWINX01. The sequence continues at coordinate 135,979 of CAWINX010000001.1, forward strand.
CAGGCGATCGGCGCCAAGATCGCCCATCCCGACCGTCAGGTCTGCCTGCTGCTCGGCGACGGAGCCTTCGGCTTCGCCGGGATTGAGTTCGACACGATGGCTCGCCACGGCCTCGGCGTGGTGGGCGTGATGGGCAACAACGGCATCTGGGCGCTGGAGCACCACCCGATGAAGTTCCTCTACGGCTACTCGGTGGCGGCGGAGCTGCGACCCGAGACTCGCTACGAGCAGATGGTCGAGGCGCTCGGCTGCGACGGCATCCTCGTCCGCGAGCCCGCCGAGCTGCGCCCGGCGCTCGAGCGCGCCTTCGCGTCGGGAAGGCCGACCCTGGTCAACGTCCTCACCGACCCGGAAGTCGTCTACCCCCGCAAGTCGAACCTCGCCTAGGGCCGGAAGGGAAGAGCGGCCCAGACAAGAATCGGCCGCCCGAGTGGGGCGGCCGATTCAAGCTGATCCCTCAGGACGGGCAGGGGTACGTCTTCAGGGACCATGGGTATTCGGTGGGCCCAGACGGCGGGAGGCGCCATGATGCGGCATTCGTCTGAACCCTTCCCGGATCGTCGGTAGGGGGTTTGATCCCACCTCTTCCCCGGTGAGCCGATTATGCGCTTCGCCCACCCATGCGTCTAGCGGATTGTGCTCGGACTACTCACTACCAGCTGGGGGGTCTCGTACCTACTTATATGGATTAGAGCAATTGCTCTACCCACCTGGAGCGGCGGTCTTGGACGCCCTGTCCAATTAGTTACAAAATAGGCTTTCGTGTTTCTCTAATCGTCGTGCGTGGCCGCCGCGAGGGCCGCCCCGTAGAGGATGTCGTGCTCGGAAACCTCGATCTCGGCGAGGCCGAAGGCCCGCATCGTCTCGATCAGGATCACCACGCCGGCGACGATCGTCGGGGCGCGGTCGGCGTGCAACCCGGGGATCTCGATCCGCTCCGCCAGCGGCGCCGAGGCGAGCCGCGAGAGCATCCGCTGGATCGAGCCGAGGGAGAGGCGATGGCCGTGGACGCGGGCGGGGTCGTAGGGCTCGAGCTCCAGCTCGACCGCGGCCAGCGAGGTAGGCGTGCCGGCCACGGCGATCCCGGCCTCGACCGTCGCCGGCCGGCCCCGTCGGCGATCGCCGCCTCGATCGCGCCCCGCGCGTCGGCGGCCAGCGCCTCCAGCTCGGCGGTGGTCGGGGGGTCGGAGGAGATGTGGCGCTCACTGTGGCGGACGACGCCGGCCTGGAGGGAGGCGTGGAAGGAGATCGCCTCGCCCGTCCCGACGATCAGCTCGGTAGAGCCGCCGCCGATGTCGACCACCAGGGTCGGCGCCGCCGGAGGGTGCTCGAAGGTCGCCCCCATATAGGTGAGCCGCGCCTCCTCCTCGCCGTCGAGCACGCGCGCCGAGAGCGCAAAGCGCTCCCGCAGCTCGGCGACGAAGGCGCTCCCGTTGGCCGCGTCGCGCACCGCGCTGGTCGCGATTGCGCTCACCGTCGTCAACCCCCGCCTCCTGGTAGAGCGCGACGTAATCGCCGATCGCCTCGCAGGCCGCCTCGATCGCCTCGGCCGAGAGCCGCCCGCTGAGGTCGACGCCGCGCCCCAGCCGCGTCACCCGGCTACGCCGCTCGACCTCCTCGACCCGCCCGCCCGCCACGTCGGCGACAAGCAGCCGCGTCGAGTTGGTGCCGATGTCGACCACCGCGACCCTCTTCACATCCTCATTCATGCCGGCGGCACTCTAGTCCGCGCCCCTCGGGCGTTGCTAGCATGGGCGAACGCCGCGGGGTGGAGCAGCCAGGTAGCTCGTCGGGCTCATAACCCGAAGGTCGCGGGTTCGAATCCCGCCCCCGCTATAGGAAAAGGCCCCGGTAACGGGGCCTTTTTTGTGTCCGAGGCCTGTCGCCTGATGGCCCGCGGGTACTAAGTGGGTACTAAGTTCGACGTTTAACCTGCACAAGCGAGTTTCAGCTATGTCGCTGAATGGGGTGATGATGCGGCGAATCCTCAACCAGGTCCCAGCCGTCGTCGGCTCCGGCCGCCCTTCTTCGCCATCGGCAAGCAGGCCGAGCTGCCGCTGCTGGGAAGACCCTTCGATCGTCGTGTACAGCGATCGGGTCACCCACCTCATCCGGGAGGTGAGGCGTCCAGATTGGGTTCGCGCCGAATCGGCTCAGGCACTCGCCCGGGTGAAGGTCACATGCGTGACCCCGCTGGGCGAGGAGGTGGCCTCGACCTCGTAGCCCTCCTCGGCGCCCTCCAGCCCGTCCCAGAGGCGGACGCCGCGGCCGAGCAGGATCGGGACCACGACGACGTGCATGTGGTCGATCAGCCCGGCGGCGAGGAACTCGCGGACCACGGTGGGGCCGCCGCCGATTCGCACGTCCTCGCCGCCGGCGGCCTCGCGGGCCGCCTCGAGCGCCTCGGCGGGAGAGGCGTCGAGGAAGTGGAACGTCGTGCCGCCCTCCATCTCGATCGACGGGCGCGGGTGATGGGTAAGGACGAAGACCGGGGTGTGGAACGGGGGGTTGGGGCCCCAGGCACCCTTCCACTCCGGATCCTCGTGCCATCCGGGGTGACCGAACTTCCCGGCGCCCATGATCTCGGCGCCGATCCCGGGCGCGAACAGCTGCGCGAAGGCGTCGTCGATGCCACCGCTGCCGCCGCCCCCTTCGCGCCCTGCCACCAGCGGGTGGCGAACATCCATTGGTGCAGCCGATCCCGGCGTGGCCGAAATGAAGCTCGGCGCTTTGGCCCTCGCCGGTGCCGAAGCCGTCGAGGGAGATGGAGAAGTTCTGGACGCGGGCGAGTGACATTGCTGGTGCTCCTTCGTGAGTTGGGGGACGTTGGTTGCTTGCGGTCTCGGTCGAGGTCAGTCGGAAGAGCGACGGGGGCGGTAGGTCAGCAGGACGACACCGGAGTCGAACCGCTTGACGTCGGTGAGCTCCATCCAGACCGTGCCCCGGTCGCCAAGCACGTGGAGGTTGCCGTTGCCCCATACGACCGGGTTCAGGTAGACCTCGTACTCGTCGATCAGGCCCTGTTCCGCGAGCGCGTAGGCGAACTCACCGCTTCCGTGCATGAACAGGTCGCCGTCGACCGCTTCCTTCAACTTCGGGATGGAGCTCCCGAGGTCCCCCTCCAGCAGGGTCGCGTTCCAATCGAGGTCTCCGCCGAGGGTGGTCGACCCGACGTACTTCGGCATCGGGTTGACCATGTCGGCCCAGTTGCCGGTCTGGTCCGGCCAGTATTCCGCCAGACCCTCGTAAGTCTTGCGGCCCAGCACCAGCCCGGCGGACCTCGCTTGGCGTTCGAACGAGTACTCGCCGTGGTCGCCGTCCGGATTCACCCATTCGGCGACCGGGTCGACGATGCCGTCGAGCGTGGCCTGGGTGGTCGCGATCAGCTTGCCCATTTTCGATCTCCCGTCCTGTGGTTCGAGGAGCCCCGTTGGCTCTCCCTGTTGTTACGACGACCTCGGTCGCGCGAACTAATCCAGGTCTTCTCCTAATGCAAGGATCATTGCGTTAGGACGGTACTGGATTGGATATAAACGCGCAAGGCTTCGCGTTTAGACTCCAGTCCGATGGCTTCAACCAGCGAGCAACCACGTCGGCGACCGGGAGGCCGCACCGCCCGAGTTCGCGCCCGGGTCCACGCGGCCGCGATCGAGCTGCTGGGCGCCGAGCCGCCGGAGGAGGTGACGATTCCGCGGGTGGCGGAGCGTGCGGGAGTCCACCAGGCCACGCTTTATCGTCGCTGGGGGAATGTCGCGGGGCTGGTCGACGACGTCGTCGCCGAGCGACTGGGAGAGGTGGCGCCGCTTCCCGACACCGGGACTCTGCGCGGCGACCTGGAGTTGGCGGCGGTCAGGTTCGCCGAGGCGATCGCGCCACTGGGGACGATCATGATGCGTGCAGCGGCCCTGGCGGCGCCGACTGCCGAGGCTCCGGTCACGCTACGTACCCGCGCCGACCAGCTGCAGGCAATGCTCGACCGGGCGGCGGCGCGCGGAGAGAAGACGCCGACGATCGCCGAGCTGCTCGAGGGGATCACCGCGCCCCTCTACCTGCACCCGCTCTTTTTCGGTCGCCCCGCCGATGCCGGCCACGCCCGCGAGCTGGTCCGTCGCCTGCTGATCTTCGTCGAGGCCGACCGGGGCTCGCCCTGATCGGACCGAAGGTCGCAGAGTTGTCGTGGCCGCTCCTCTCGGTCCAGGCGTCCAGCGGCGATGAGTTTCGCCAGGGCTTCCAGTCTGTACCCACATACCTGATCAACCGCAACCAGGAAGGGCAACATGACCGCCACCTACACCTTCGACGTCTTCTCCAGCCTCGATGGCTTCGGCAGCGCCGACAGCGCCAGCAACTGGACCGGCTACTGGGGTAAGCAGGGCCCCGAGCTGCTCGACCGCCGCCTCGCCCTGTACGGCGAGGAGCAGCGGATGGTCTTCGGGGCCAACACGTATCGGGCCTTTGCCCGGATGCTGGCCTCCAGCACCGAGGACTCCGACGTGCGTGACGCGTGGGTCACCCGGATGAGAAGCCTGCCGGCGACGGTCGTGTCGACCACCCTGGAGGGGCCCCTCGACTGGCCCGAGGCGAGCGTCGCGAGCGGTGACGCCGTTGAGGTCGTTGCCCGGCTCAAGAAGGAGTCCGAGGTACCGCTGCGCTCGCACGGCAGCTTGTCGATGAACCGGGCACTGATGGCCGCAGGTCTGGTCGACCGCGTACAGGTGACGCTCTTCCCCGTTGTCACCGGTCAGACCGGTGCGGACCCCGTCTTCCAGGGTGCGGCCGACTTCGACCTCGAGCTGATCGAGAGCCGGACCCTCGACGGCAACATCCAGGAGCTCATCTACCGACCCACCCTGCACGTCTGAGCCCGCCCAGCACCCGGGCGCCTGAGCATCCAGCGCCTTTGAAGTGGGGGAGGAGCGCCTTCGACGCCGTGCCAATCTGGTTCACCCGCGGGGCGGCTCGGTGAGTTTTGCCCCCACCGTCGGTCATAGCCGCAAACAACCGAAAGGAAGAAGACCATGGGAAAGATCGTCGTAACCGAGCTCATCTCGCTGGACGGCGTGATGGAGGACCCCGGAGGCGGCGAGAACGCCAGCCACGGCGCCTGGACCTTCGAGTTCGACCGCGGTGAGGACGGCAGCAGGT
>CAWINX010000002.1:0-66090 GCA_963837585.1 uncultured Solirubrobacterales bacterium
CGAAGCGGAACCTGTTCGACGGCGGAGCTGCCGCAACCTGGACCGCGGCGCTCGCGCTGCTGGTCGAGCCGGCGGCGTTCGTTGCGACGTCGAGACAGCGGTAGGCGCCGGCGGCGTCCGCGGTCAGCGTCGTCGTGCCGGCTCCCGTGATCGTCGCCCCGTCGCGAGTCCACTCGATCGAGGTCGTGGTCGGGGCACGGTAGAGCTGAGCGCCGGGCAGATCGCCGGCCCAGGTGGTCCCCGGCGCGCAGGTGAGAGTCGCGCCCTGCATTGAGCCGCCGCTGATCTGCGGCGAGCCGCTGCCGGCCGGAGCCTTGAGCAGGGCCAGCATCTCGGGGTCGCCGGGCGTCGCCCCCGCGAGGCTGAGGTCGTGGCCGTCACCGCCCCCGTCGAGGTTGGTGTAGGAGATGACGGTGCCGCCGGTGACGCCGTTCGCCCAGTAGATCCGGTTCGCGCCCGGGTCAATCGCAATGCCATGGGGAAACTTCCCCGAGCCCGTGGTCGCGCCGCTCATGTCGATGGTTCCGTAGCTGCCGCTGCCGTCGAGGTTGGCATAGGAGATCGTGTAGCCGTTCTGGTTGCCCCAGTACATCCGGTTTGCCGCCGGGTCCAACGCTATGCCCGTCGGGAAATTCGGCATCGTCGATCCTGTCCCGACGGCCGTGGTTCCGCTGCCGTCGAGGCCGGCATAGGCGATCGTGTTGTCGCCCTGGTTGGTCCAGTAGATCCGGTCGGCGGCGGGATCAAGGCGAGGCCATTCGGGCTCATCGCGCTCACACCGGCCAGGTCGCTACCGCCGGCGGAACCGTCAAGATTGGCATAGGAGATCGTGTTGTTCCCCTGATTCGACCAGTAGAGCGGTTCGCGGCCGGGTCCACGGCGAGGCCGCTCGCGAGTTCCGCAAAGCGCCGGTGAGGTCGAGGTTGCCGGCGCCCGCGGAGCCGTCGAGGTTGGCGAAGCCGATCGTGTCGGTCACGCCGACTTTGTCGTAATTGGTCCAGTACACCCGGTTCGCAGCAGGGTTGAGCGCGATGCCGCTCGGCTGGTGGATCGTGGCGCCGCCGACATCGACATCGCCACCGCCGCTGCCGTCGAGGTTGGCATAGGAGATCGCGTTGGTCCCGTAGCTGGTCCAGTAGACCCGGTCGGCGGCCGCGGCACCAACCGCTCCGAGAGCCAGATAGAGCGCGCAGCAGGACACAGCGAGCGCGGCGCGAGCCAACACCCTCCCAAACGCCCTCTGGCCCCCCTTGTGCATACATTCCAGAACGTAGCACCACTTACCTGAGTCGCCGCGCCGCTGCGAGTTCGGCCGACCGCGACACATCACAAAAGCGGGCGAACTTCAGCGGCGGTCATCTCCATGCCTTCCTCGTTCTCCCACTGATTGATCACCATGATTCCCCGCTCGGTCTTCACGACGCACCCTATTTGAAGGGAACAGTGACGGATTCGAACCCAGGCAGCCGTCCGTAGACGGCGAAGAAGTCACGGTTTTCGAGAGTGAGGTAGCGAGTGAAGGGCCGCAAAGGGTTCGGCCCGACCTCCGTCGGGAGCAAAGCTAGAGTGCTGGGGGAACGGATCAGGGGGTACGAAACGGGATTGATGTCGAACCATGCACGAACCGCGCTTGAACGCTGGAGGACGGGCCAACGGATCACGGTAGGCCGTCCGCAGCTCGCGTAAATGAGGTTGCCGCGGCGACCGACCGCCAACGTCGGTGCGCCAGACACGGCTGGCATTCCCCGAGCGTGTAGCCCCACTGGGAACTGTCGTTCAAGGCGGGGCTGAGACGTCCGTTCCAGACGATCGGCATCAAGCTCTGGCGGGCCAAGGCTACGTAGGCGGCTCATACCTGCATTCGGGCCGCCGCTTCAACTTCAGGATCGCGACGCGGCCGTCGCGATAGCCGACGAGCGTGGCATTTGCCATCCGGAGCGGCTCGTTGACGCGGCCGTTGTCGGTCGAGCCGTTGTTGACGTCCGTGTAGATGAAGCCGCTGTTGGAGGGCGCAAGCAGTCGCCGGCGCTGGTGTCCGGGACCATCATTGGCCCGCGGAACGCAGCTTTCGGCGGCTCGAAGCGGACGGATAGTCCGAGCGCCGTGCGCGTGTGAGCGAAAGGCTGGAGGGCGACGATGCTCGGATAGTCAGCTCGGCGCGGGGGTAGTGAGCCGCACCGGGGCATATAGCGGGGCCGGTCGGCTCCAGAGCCCTGCCGTAGCGGAGCGCAAGGACCGTGATCAAGGCGGCCATGCAGCCGCCATTAGGCCCCTTCGCGCCTGCACGATGGGCGGCAGGCTCTTCAGCTGCGGCCCACCCTTCCAGCGCCTTCCAGCTATAATAGACGTCCTCGATCTCATCGACCAACGAGTCGAAGGGTGCGTCGGCTCTAAGCCATCGAGGCTGCGCAGGCCGAAGGTGAAGCTTGAACAGGTCGCAGCAACCAGACCGCATATCAATAGCTCGCCGGCAATAGCAGCTCAAGGAGGGCCGCGGCCAAGATCCGCCGCCGCCGCCGGCGCCTGGCAGCAGCCTCACGGCGCCGCTGCTCTCGGTGTTCCTTATCCGAAGCGTTCGGCGGTGGGTTAGCCATATCCGGCGAATCGATCACGCCCGGCCAGGCCAGCTGCGGGGCAGTCCATCCGCACACCTAAGTCCCGATAGCAAGGGGGAGATAAAGGCCAAGGTCGGGGGCCATCCCCGCAGCGCGAGCATGCCACCGCCCATTCGCGTAGGCGCGCTGCTCTATAGCCGCGCGCCGGCCTCACGCGTCATGGAGCGCCAACTCCACATGTACGCGTCGGCGAGCCGCTCAATCCCGGGTCCCCGGCTGATCGAGCACCGCTCTTCAAAGGGCCCGAGGTACGCTACTTGGATCGTCAAGGCGCTGACCACCGCGACGGGGGCGTCGACCCCGATCCACGATCTCACCAGATCGAGCCAGAGATCGCGGTCCTGATGGCGGCATCGCCTTCGTGATCGCCCTCTACCTGCAGTTCTCCACCGATCGCTACGTTCGCTGGGCCAACTGGCTGGCGGTCGCATGGTCGCGCGGCACGAAGGCGGCGCGACTGCTCCAAGTCGGCCTCGGCGATCCCTACACGCCTCGACTGCCTACGCCGCGTTCTCGCGTCGTCTTCAGGGCCTGGTATACCTCAGGAGGGGACGGTTCGAATCACCCATCCGCACGCCAGCCGGGAAAGTCTAAGGGCGCGGTCCTCGCCACGTTGCGCTCGGGCACCACGGCTGGCGATCTGACCGCGGTCACGCGGGTTGAGCTTCTTCTCGGCTGTCTTTCCCGCCGTGACGCGTCGCAGCGATCGCTACGGGCGCTGCGGGATGAACTCGATCCGGGCCTCTGGTTCGCTAGGCGGTCGCTCGACCGCTCGGCGTTTGCTTCGTCGATTGGCTGGCGGTTTACCACGCACTGGTGTTCTCGCGTTGGCCAACGGCCCGGTCAGCTTCGTCCTGGCGGCAGACGCCGGCTTCTCGCCGATCTGATCTCACCGGCAAGGACACTCCCGAAGAGGTTCGCGAGTCATCGTCTTCCGCCGACTCGCAAAGATACGCCGGTTAGCCACGGCGGCCTCGGGCCACGGAACGAAACCCGGAACTGGCATCAGAGGAAACGTAGTGAGCTGAGGGCCTTCGCGATCAGGTGCTCTCCGGTGCGTCGCTTGCCCTGTGCGTACAGGATCTCCCGGCGGTGTCCGCGGCGCCACCGCCCCACCCGAAGCCGAAGCGGCCAACACCCGCGCTGCCCGCCGCTCGGCCGATCTTTTCCGCCAAGCGAGCGGACTTCGCGATGCACCGATACTTCGGGGCGGCTCCGGGGCTCTTCAAAGAGTTGATGAAGCAACGCGGGACAGCGCCGTACGGGTATGCCTGGATCTTCTCCCAGACGTCTAGCCGAGAAGCTCGCGGTCACCCAGACATCGCGCATCGAGGGTGGGCTTGGCTCGAGTCCACCGCGACCAGGCGGGAACTTGCCACTACTGGGCCGGGAGCGCGTCGACGCCCGGTATGACAGGGTTGTGTGCGAACCTCGGGCACGGTGGCATCCGGTGCTACGAGGCCAACGTGTGGATCGGCTCGATCTGTCCGCGCCATCGCTCTCATCGGCGACCGGGCGTGCGGCGACGAGCTAATAGGTCTCCGCGTCCACGAAGAGCAGCTGGGACACAAACTCCTCCGACCCGTCCTGGCGGGGTGATCTAGACGTAGAGCCAGAGCCAGCGGGACCGCAACAGATCAGCGCCGTCGGGGCGGCGAAGCTCGGCCTGGAGGTCTACCTGTCGACCGATACAAGCGAAATGAAACCGCCGGTCGATGCTCGCCTGGATCGACGCCCCCTTGCGCGCACCAAACGTAGGCTCGATTGGGACCACGTCAGCCTCGACGGCAGGATCAACAAGAGCGAGTGGAGCTACAACCAGGGAATGATGCTTGGCGCCTACCTACAGCTCTACCGAGCCACGGGGGCGCATACCGCCCTGCACAAGGCCAAGGCGATCGCAAGGGCTTCTTTGCGCTCGTTCCAAGCGGATCCTTTCGCAACCAGGCGGTCATCTTCAACGCGATCTACTTCCAGAATCTGGCTGAACTTGACTCGGTGGCGCCAAATAGATCTTATGCCGATGCGACGCGGACCTTCGTCGGATTACTCGACTCAAGTTGAGCGTCGCAGGGGCTATACGATCGGACGCCTGAATCAGCTCTTGTGGAAAGCCGCGTGACGATTGCGAACGAGCTTGATCTGGTGGTCGGATGACGAGATGGAGCGGCGCGGCTACTCTGACAGCGGAGGGGGAGGTGTCCGGTTTCAGCGACATAGGCGACACCTGTGTCAGGACATAGGAGACACCGAATGAGGGGAGATCTCCTGTGGCAAAGGCGCGGTACTGGTCGAGGCGCATCTGGTGGAGGGCCGCTCGGTCAGCGAGCTGGCAGCGGCCCACGGAGTCCATCGCAGCTGGATCTACAAGCTCTTGTCCCGCTACCGCGAAGGGGGCTATGTGGCCCTGGAGTCCCGCTCCAGGGCGCCGCGCTGCAATCCCAACGAGACGCCCGAGAAGGTAGTGGCGGCCAGTCGTGTCCCTGCGAGAGCAGCTGCTCTCGCAGGGACACGACGGCGGCGCTCAGACGATCACCCACCACCTCGCCCGAAGCGCTTCGAGCGCGTTCCCTCGGTCTCGACGATCTGGCGGATCCTGCGCCGCGAGGGCCTTGTGGCCCCCCGCCTCAAAAGCGCCCGCGCTCCTCGCTGATCCGCTTCGAAGCAGAGCTGCCCAACGAGATGTGGCAGGCCGACATCACCCACTGGCGGCTGGCCGGCGGCCAAGACGTGGAGATCCTCAACATGGTCGACGACCACTCGCGGCTGTTCTTGGCCTCGCGCGCCTATCCCACCGCCAAGGCCGCCGACGTGGTCGACGTCTTTCGCTCGGCGATTGCCCTGCACGGGGCCCCGGCGTCCCTGCTCTGCGACAACGGCGCCGTGTTCACCGCGAGGCCCCGCGGGAGGCAAGGTGCTCTTGCAGGTCGAGATGGAGCGCCTGGGCGTCGCGGCCAAGAACTCACGGCCCTACCACCCCCAGACCTGCGGCAAGGTCGAGCGCCTGCACCAGACGCTGAAGCGCTACCTGGACAAGCAGGCCCTCGCTAAGATGCCCTTCCGAGCTGCAGGGCCAGCTCGACGGCCTTGCCGACTACTACAACGCGATCAGGCCCCACCGGGCCCACGCAGGCCGCACGCCCCTGCAGGCCTACAGCGCCGGATCAAGGCACGCCCGGCCAAAGAAGCCGGGCCTGAGACCCACTTCCGCGTTCGCCACGACAAGGTCGACGCCCAGGGAACGGTCACCCTTCGCCACGACAGCCGGCTGCATCACATCGGCATCGGCCGTGCCCACAAGGGCAAGGCGATCAAGCTGCTCGTCGCCGACCTCGAGATCCGGGTCCTCGACCTCGAGACGGGCGAGCTGATTCGCCGGCTCACCCTCGATCCCAGCCGCGACTACCAGCCGATCGGAGGGGGTTGAGGTGTCTACGATGTCGCGAGACATCTGTCTCCGATGTCGCGACACATCACAAAGCGGAGGGGGTGGGATTCGAACCCACGAGCCGCCTTACGACGGCCAACAGTTTTCGAGACTGCCCCGTTCAACCACTCCGGCACCCCTCCGGGACTCAGTCGAGGGGCTGATTCTACGGACCTCGCGCCGCTCGGCCGCGATGACGTGGCTAGGCTTTGCGAGAAACCCTGGAGAGGTGTCCGAGTGGCTTAAGGAGCGCGACTGGAAATCGCGTGGGCGGGGTTAACCCGCCTCGTGGGTTCGAATCCCACCCTCTCCGCTCCGGCGCTGGGCTGGCGGCGCCGGCTGTCATCGGTCGCCTCGCTGTGCAAAGCACGATCTGGGATTCGACGGATTCGCTAGACCTCCCAGCGAAACGCCCATTTGACCCGCGGAGAGCTACGAGCAGGTCGCGGGGCGAAGCGCTCGGTGGAAACCCGTTGAAAACTGAGCATGGAAGAGAGGGCGAGCGGGGTGGCAGAGTCGCGATGAGTATCGCAGACGACCACTCGTCTATGAAGAGCGCTGGAAAGGACAACCCCGAGAGATGGCGTCGATGCATAGGCCTGGACCGCACCGAGCGGCGACGAGTGTTCTGGGCGTCCGGCATGCGGAGAGCCGAGGACGCAACTGCCCCGAGACGATGCAGGTCTGTGGAACGCTCGAGGACTGCGCGGACCGCGCTCGAGCAACGCTATCCGTGCGCGAGCCGGTATATGTTGACGAGGAAGATCGCTGGGAATGGACACAAAGCGTCAGCAATCACGACGAAGCACGACGAGCATCCATTTGCCAGGTACTGGCGCCGCGCTAGCGCTGAGCACGCTGGGTCGGACTCGAACGCGGCATGGGCAAGACGGAGCTGGATGATGCTCGGCGCTGCTTCAAGAACGACAGCGAGCATGGAACTGCGAGAGCGGTTCTGGTGGACTATTGAGCTGCCGCTACGATTGAGCTCACTCGATGGTCACGGCCAAAAAGGGGATCGAGTTCGTGCGGCGGAGCGCGGTGGGGTTCTGCCTCTTGCAGAAACGTCGCGCTGGAGGCCGCTAAGGCGCCAGCAGCTCGGCGCCGAGCGGGTCGCAATCGTCGACTTGGGACGTCCACTGGCGGCGACGAGATATCGACGGACAGTCGTCACACGCGCGATCAGTCGAGGCATCTTGGACTTGGTCCAGCAGCTGAGGACAGCGGACCAGTCGACCGCGGGATGGCCCGGGCCCGGGGAGCGAGGACGGAGGAGCGGCGCGACGGTTCAACGTGACCCGCATGCCGGGGGCCGGGATGTCGGAGACGTTCGCATCTGCATGCAGGCGCAATTTTGGAGCAGCGTTGCGGTGCCTTGCGCTGAGAGGTTCGCCAAGAGCTGTCTGCATAATCCGGCTCGGCCTAGGACCTTGAGGGCGCCGACCCGCTAGCGGGCACGGATGACTGAGGCGAACCGAGGGCATAAGTTCGGAAGCATGCTGCTGAGCTGCCCTTTGTTCAGCCTTTGCCGCCGGCGGCTGTGCGAGCGGACGGGTTGGTGGCGGTATCAGGAGGGCGGGATCTAGGCCGCCGACCAAATGCGGTCGCAGGCGACAGTGGACGATTATACTGAGGTGCATGGCCGGGCTGGAACCCTCGCTAGAGCGGCGAAACGCTGAAAATGGATGTGGTCAGACGGTCCTTAGCTGAGCCTATCTTCCTTGGCCGTATGCTTGCCCCCGGGAGCGCCAGAGGAGCGTTTGGCATGGAAGAAGTCTCGCAGCAGTGCGGCGCACTCCTCCTCCAGGACTCCGCCGACCTCGGGCCGGTGATTCAGGGACGGCTCCGCAAGGACGTTGAGGACGCTGCCGGCGGCGCCGGCCTTCGGGTCGGGGGCGCCGAAGACGACCTTGGGGATGCGGGCCAGGACAATCGCTCCCGCGCACATCGCGCAGGGCTCGAGGGTCACGTAGAGGGTCGTGTCCGGCAGGCGCCAACCGCCCAGCGCCTCAGCGGCGGCGCGGATCGCGAGGATCTCGGCGTGGGCGGTGGGGTCGCCGCGCAGCTCGCGCTCGTTGCCGGCGGCGGCCAGAACCTCCCCGTCGCGGGCGATCGCCGCGCCAATCGGGACGTCGCCGTGGGTCTCAGCCTGGCGCGCCTGCGCGATCGCCCGGCGCATGAGATCCTCGTGAACGGATGTTAAGGACGTGCCCATCGTCATTGGGGAGTATGTCCGGCGGAGAGCCTGACCCAAAACTCCGCCGGCGGGCTGGTGTTAGAGAAGTGCTCGTTCGATTGCAGGGACTCCACGAGCTCGCGATGAACCGACCCTTCCCAGCCCTGACAGCTGCCCTTCTCGCCCTGGCGCTCTGCATCTACGCAGCGCCCGCCGACGCTGCCATCGGCGTCGACTCGGCGCACCGGTTCGCTCCCAACCGCCTCGTCGTCAAGTTCAACGGCCAGCGCTTCGGACGCTCGATAAAGCTCCCACCCCGGGTCGGAGTTCACCAGGCGGCCGCGACATTGCGCTCCAACCCGCGCGTCGCCTACGCGGTGCCGGACTTCACCGCCACCGCTTCGGCGATCACCCGCCAGACGCCCTTCCTTCCCAACGACCCCGGCACGGTTGCCGGGACACCCGGCGCCTCCGGCGCCCCCGCCAACCCCAGCGGTTGGGTTCTCAAGCAGTGGAACTTCCTGCCCTCGACCGGGCCGGGGAACGCGCTGGTGCCGACGGCTCCGGGAGGCATCGACGCGATCGGCGCCTGGCGCAACCTGATCGCCGCGGGGCGGCCCGGGGCCAAGGGGGTCAAGGTCGCCGTCCTCGACACCGGTGTCGCCTACCGCTACTCCCGCCTGCGGCCGCCGTACCCCGGCAACTTGCGATTCCTGCGGCGCAGCCCCGACTTCTCCGCACGGCAGTTCGTCCATGGCTACAACTTCGTCAACAGGGGCCAGGCGCCGGTCGACACGAACGGCCACGGCACCCATGTGGCCGGGACGATCGCCGAGGCGACCGACAACGGCGCCGGCGTCACCGGCCTCGCCTACGGGGCGAAGCTGATGCCGGTGAAGGTGCTCAACTCCCAGGGGCAAGGACAGGCAAGCGCGATCGCCAACGGAATCCGCTTCGCCGCGGCCCACGGCGCCCGGGTGATCAACATGAGCTTCAACTTCGGCTGCGGCAAGTCGGTCCCCGAGGTCGACGACGCGATCCGCTTCGCGGCGAGAAGGGGCGCGGTGATGGTCGCCGCGGTCGGCAACCAGGGCTCCGAGTCCTGCATTTCGCCGCCGGCGACCGAGCCCCACGTGATCGGAGTCGGCGGGACAACCGAGGGCGGCTGCCTCGGCTGGTACTCGCTGACCGGCAGGGGCGTCGACCTGGTCGCGCCAGGAGGGGGCGCGGGGGCGTCGAGCTGCTCGTCGGGGCTGTCGGATCCGATCTACCAGATGACCTTCAGCGGTCCGGCTCCGGGAAGGCACCTTCGACTTCGGCCTGCCGCGTGGCTACATCGGCACCTCGATGGCCGCGGCGCACGTCTCCGGCGTCGCGGCGATGGTCATCGCCGCCGGCGTCGTCAAGAAGGCGCCGCGCCGCGCCCTCCCCGGTCGCGTGGCGCGGCGACTTCGCGCGACGGCCCGTGACATCGGCCTCCCCCGCGTCGCCCAGGGAGCAGGCCTGATCGACGCCGCCAAGGCGACGGCGCCCTCGCCGTAGATCCGGCCTGAGCGAGCGCGGCCCTCAGAACGACGCGGTCAGGCCGCCACCGGGCCGGGGCGAACCGCCTCCGGGTCGTGCCCGGGCAGGATCGTCAAGCCGTCATCGCGCAGCTCGCGGAGGCGCTCGGCGGATCGGGCCTGCTCGTCGAGGTCGTGACCGAAGGAGGGAAACCGACGGTCGTCGAGGGTGGTGGCGTAGTGGACGACGTCGCCGCCGATGACGACGTCGCCGACCCGGACCGACTGGTGGCCGACGGTGTGCCCGGGGGTGCTGAGCAGCTCGATCGAGCCGTCGCCGAGCAGATCGTGGTCGCCGTCGACGAGGACGAGGTCGGCCGGCGCTTCGGCGAGGTCGCGGGACATGAAGAAGTTGCGCTCCAGCGCGGCGGGATCCTGGCCGGCCTCCCACTCGGCGCGCTGGACGACGACCGGCACCGAGTCCGGGATCAGCGCCAGGCCGCCGGCATGATCGAAATGCAGGTGGGTGAGCACGACCATGCTCAGCGAGGAGAGGTCGACCTGCTCGGCGAGCGACTCCTCCTGCTCCAGCTCGAAGAAGGCGATCAAGCCCGGCCCGTAGTGAGCCTCGGGGTCGGCGACGGCGGCCGGGTTGAGGCCGGTGTCGACCAGGATCCGCTCCGTCTCGGTTTCGATCAGGTAGGCGGGAACCGGAAAGCGAGCCCGCCGTCCCGGGTCCTCCTCGCCCTGGCGCCACACGCCGGCGGGGGTGGCGAACCAGCCGACGTTGAGCAGTTGGACCTTCAAGGTCGCGGCCCCGGGATCGAAGCGGCCTTAGGTGGTGCGGACGATGATCACGCTGCAGGGAGCGTGATGGGAGATGTTGTTCGGAACGCTGCCGAGCAGGAAGCGCCGCGCCCCGGTCATGCCCTTGTTGCCGACGACGATCAGGTCGGCGCCGGTTTTGTCGGCGACATCGAGGATCGCATCGGCCGGATCGTCCTGCACAGGGTGCGTCTGAACCTCAAGGCCCTCCTTGCGGGCCAGCGAGGCGGCGGTGTCGAGGACGAGGTTGACGTCCTCCCGCGGGCCGATCTCATGCTGGACATCGGCCGGAGCGTCGAGCTGCTCTCCCCCGACCTTGGATGCCGGGACCGGGTCATAGGCGCTGACTATCTCAAGCTTGGCGCCGGCCAGCTTGGCCAGGTCGATCGCTTGGCGGACAGCCTCCCCCGCGGTGTCGGACCCGTCGGTGCCAACCACGATACGAGTGAACACGCCTCCGCCTCCTCTGCTCGGTCGCCCGCTGAACGCGGCCGATACTAACGGCGGAGGTAGGCGTTGCGCGCGGCGGGCGTGAGCCCGCGAAAGCCGGCGCCGAGGATCTCGGTCGGCGTCGTCGTCAACCGCACGATCGCGATCGCCATCGAGGCGAGCAGGCAGGCGATCAGCAGCGCGAATCCGACTTTCCAGGTGACCGGCACGGCCGGCAAGACTAGACTCGCGGCGCGATGCGGGAGGAGAAGATCGCCGACGGGGTCTGGCTGCTGCGCGGGGACCTGCTGGGCAAGATGAACGTCTACTTCGTGCAGGACGGGAGCGGAGTGGTCCAGTTCGACGCCGGGACCAAGGCGATGACGAAGTCGGTCAAGGCGACGGGCGAGCGCCTCGGCGGCGTCACCAGGGTTGTCCTCGGGCACGCCCACGCCGACCACCGCGGCACCGCCGCGGTCAGCGGCGCGCCGATCTACTGCCATCCCGACGACCGGGCCGACGCCGAGAGCGATGCGGCGATCACCCCTTATATGGACATCTCGACCCTGCCCGCCCCAGCCCGATGGATCTACCCGACGCTGATGCGACGCTGGGACGGCGGCGCCCTCCAGATCGCCGGCACCGTCGAGGAGGGCGACGAGGTCGCCGGCTTCCGGGTGGTCCACTTCCCCGGCCACGCGCCCGGGCTGATCGGGCTCTGGCGCGAGAGTGACCGGCTGGCGCTGATCAGCGACGTCGTCTACCTCCTCGACTCGACGCGACTCGGAAAACCGCTCCCCAAGGGGGAGGCGAGCGTTCCCCACCCGGCCTGGAATTGGGATCACCAGAAGGCGAAGGAGTCGGTCCGCAAGTTGGCGGCGCTCAACCCGGCGACGATCGCCCCCGGCCACGACCGGCCGCTGGCCGGCGAGGGCCTGCGCGAGGCGCTGGAGCGAGCGGCCGAGAAGTACTGATGCGGGCTGCGTCGGCGCTGCGCCGTCCCCGCCGCTGCCATAGTTTCCGCGGCTGATGATCGAGACCTACGTCTCGGCGGCGTTGATCTGCGCCGCCTCGTTGCTGGTGGGGCGCGCCGTCCTGGCGCTGTCGGGACGGGACTCCTGGTCGTGGCTGGAACCCGCCGTCGGCTTTGGGGCGGTGCTGACGGTCACCGGCTTCTTCGCCCGCGCGCCCGGGCACGGGACGACGGCGACTCTCGCCCTCGTCGCGCTTATCGTCGTCGCGGCGCTGTTGCTGCGCCGGCCATACGGGGCGAGCCGCGCCCTCGCCGAGGGGCTGCCGGTCGTGATCGTCGTCGCGGCCGCGCTCTCCATCCCCTTCCTCGTCAGCGGGCGCTGGGGACTGCTCGGCGTCGGCTTCAACAACGACCTCGGCCTGCACCTCGCCTGGGGGGAGTGGTTGCGCAACGGCTTCGGGCCCGCCCCCGACTCCGGCTACCCGCTCGGCCCGCACGGGCTCGCCGTCGCGGTGTCGGCGCTGCCGGGGATCGGGCTGGGTCAGGCGTTCATCGGGGAGATCTTCGCGATCTCCGCACTGACCGGCCTCACGGCCCTCGCCGCGCTGCGTGACTTCGGCCCGGGGCGCCGCCTGCTCGGCGCCGGCCTCGTCGCCGTCACCTACCTGGGCGCTTCTTACTTCGCCCAGGGCGCCTTCAAGGAGACGGCCGAGGCGCTCTTCGTCCTCGCCGTCGCGCTCGGCCTGCGGGAGATCGACCTCCGGCGGGCCAAGCAACCGATCGGGTGGGCGCTCTTAGCCCTGCCGGGACTGGCGCTGGCCGGCGGCGTGGTCTTCTCCTACAGCTTCCCCGGCCTAGCCTGGCCAATCGCGATCGTCGCGCTCTGGGGCCTGACCGTGCCGGAGGTGCGTCGGGCGCTGCGACCGCGCGCGTTGCTGCGCATCCTGACCCGGCCGGCGACGCTCGCGCGATCCTCCTCGCCATCGCGGCAACCGCAGCGTTCACCGTGGTCGGGCCGTTCGGCTTCGTCCACAGCGTCAACAAGGTCGCGGGCTACAACACCTACGGCCCGGTCTCGCCGATCGAGGCCCTCGGCGTCTGGCCGGCGGCCAACTACCGCCTCGACGCCGCCGGTGGCGCGCCGCTGGCCGGCCTCGCGGCGGCGATCGCAATCGTCGCGGTCCTCGCCGGGATCGTCTGGTGGGTGAGGCGTCGCGACCTGGCCCCGCCGGTGGCGCTCGGCGCATCGGCCCTCCTCTACCTCGCCTCGATCCCGCTCAGCGGCGACTACTCCCAGGCCAAGGCGCTGATGATCGCCGCGCCGCTGGCGATGCTGGTCGCGCTGCGACCGCTGCTCGCCGAGCTTCCGGTAGCCAGAGGGCTGCGCCGCTTCGCCTGGGCGGCGCTGGCCGTCGCCTTCATCGGCGGCGCCGTCTACTCGAGCTTCCTGGCCTTGCGGGAGGTGTCGGTCGGTCCCCCGGGCCACGGCGGCGAGCTACAGGCCTTCCTGCCCTACCTCCACGGCGAGCCGGTGCTCTACGCCGGCCAGGACCGCTACGCGGCCTATGAGCTGCGCGGCGCCGACACCCACGTGCCGCTGGTCGAGTACCCCGACTCCGACGTGGCGCAGAACCCGGAGAAGCCCTTCGACACCGGCGACGCCTACAGCCCGGTCGACTTCGACTCCTTCTCCCGCGGCACGCTCGACCGCTTCCCCTGGGTGGTCACCGGAAGGGCGGCCTGGAACAGCGGACCGCCGGCCAACTTCCGCCGCGTAGCGGCGACTCCCTCCTACATCCTCTGGAAGCGAACCGGGCCCACCCCGCCTGACCGGCACACGATCATCGAGGGGACCGAAGCGGCCGCGTTCGGCAGCTGCGCCGCGCCGGAGATCCGCATCCTCGCCGAGAACGCCGGGCGGGCCTCGCTCTTCCCGACGCCGACGATCGGCCCGAAGGCAAACTGGGACGGGGGCTCGGTGCTGCAGACCGGGGAGCAGACGTCCCAGGCCCTCAACCTCGGCCCGGGCCGTTGGTACCTCTCCCTCCAGTACTTCTCGCCCTTCGGCCTGACCATCTCGGCGCCGGGCTTCAGCCAGGCCCTCAAGCCCGCCCTCGACGGCGAGCGGCCGAACACGATCAGCCTCGCCAACGACGGCCAGTTCTGGCCCGCCGGCGCCTACGTCAGTCGAGGGGGGCCGACCACGTTCACGGTCTCGGCCGCCAAGGCGAGCGAGATCCAGAAGCTCACCGGCTACGACGGCAAGGCGTACCTGGGAGAGCTGGTCGCGGTTCCGGCCCACCCCCACCGGATCGTCCCGCTACAAAAGGCTTGCGGAAACTGGATCGACTGGTATCGGTCTCCTGCCTCTCCCTAAGGCTGCCTGACCAAGCAGATCAAGGACGCAGGGAGCGTGGCGTGCTCTGCACGCGAGCGACCGAGGACGCCGATATGCGCCGGTCAGGCGGCCTTAGAAGCGAGGCGCTCGGGAGAGACTCGCACCACATCCCAGATCAGGCCGACGCGCTCAAGCGAGTTGATCACGACCGCCGAGAAGTCGAACTGCCAGCGCCCGAGGCCATGGACGGCCGAGGTCGGGAAGGCGTGGTGATTGTTGTGCCAGGCCTCGCCGAAGGTCGGCAGGGCGATCAGGGCGAGGTTGCGGGACTCGTCGGTCGTCTCGAAGTCGCGGCGGCCGAAGACGTGGCAGAGCGAGTTGATGCTGTAGGTGAAGTGGTGCAGGACGAAGACCCTGACCAGGCCGCCCCAGAGCAGGCCGGTGAAGGCCGCGAAGAGCGTGCCGCCGATCACCCATCCGAGGGCAAACGGAAGCAGCAGGCCGAGGATCGCCCAGTAGATGAAGGTGCGATCGACCCAGCTGATCACCGGGTCCTGCTGCAGATCCGGCGCGAAGCGATCCTTTGAGCCGCGCTGGGTGTGGATGAAGAGCCACCCCATGTGGGCGTGAAAGAGGCCCCGCAGGGCGCCGCTCCAGCCGACGCCGTGGTCGACGTGGGGACTGTGCGGGTCGCCCTCCTCATCGGAGAAGGCGTGGTGCTTGCGGTGGTCGGCGACCCAGGAGATGACCGGGCCTTCGATCGCCGCGGAGCCGAGAATGGCCAGCAGGCCGTGCAGCCAGGAGTACGTTTTGAAGCTGCGATGGGTCAGGTGGCGGTGGAATCCGACCGTTATCCCCAGGCCCGTCAGCAGGTAGAGGCCCACGAAAAGGAAGACGTCGCTCCAGTGCAGCGCCTTGCCCCAGACCTGCCAGGCGGCGAAGCCGATCGCGAGGAATGGGATCAGCGTCACCAGCCCGGTGATGATGCGGTCGCGAGTCTCGTTCGCAACCGGCTGAATGTCGGAGGGGAGTGGACCTGCGCCTGCCATGCCCATCGATCATACGCGCGCTTTCCCTGGCTTCGCAGCCAAGAATCGGGGTAGGCTGAGCGTAATGCCGTTCGCCAGTACCGCGACACTGCGGCGGGAAATCGAGGGCCGCATTCCGGAGCGACCGTTCGCGGTCGAGTTCTGGGACGGGACGCGGCTGCCGGCGACCGACGGCGAGGGGCCGACCTTCTACGTGCGCTCACCCCGCGCCGCCGCCCACGCGCTGCGCGCTCCGGGGCAGCTGGGCCTCGGCCGCGCCTACGTCAGCGGCGACATCGAGGTCGACGACATGGACGCGGTGATCGAGCTGCTCGACAGCTGGAAGCCGCCCGCTCTGGAGGGCGCCGATAAGGCGCGGCTGCTGCTCGGCGCCGTCCGCGCCGCGGGAATCTCCCGGCCGCCCCGTCGTCCGACCTCCGAGCTCCGCCCCAGCGGCCGCCGCCACAGCAAGGAGCGCGACGCCCGCGCCGTTCGCCACCACTACGACGTCTCCAACGAGTTCTTCTCGCTCTTCCTCGACGACTCGATGACCTACAGCTGTGCGGTCTTCTCCCATGGCGCTGAGACGCTGGAGGCCGCGCAGGAGGAGAAGCTGGAGATGGTCTGCCGCAAGCTGGCGCTCGCCGAGGGCGACCGCGTGCTGGATGTCGGCTGCGGTTGGGGCAGCTTCCCGCTCTGGGCGGCGACCCGGCACGGCGCTCGCGTGACCGGAATCACCCTCTCGCCGCCCCAGGCCGAGAAGGCGCGGCAGCGGGCCGAGGCCGCGGGAGTCGGCGACCGGGTGGAGATCCGGGTCATGGACTACCGCGACCTGGCCGGCGAGCGCTTCGACGCGATCGCCAGCATCGGCATGGTCGAGCACGTCGGCGTCGAGCAGATCGACGTTTACGCGCGGACGCTGGCGACCTTGCTCGAGCCCGGGGGGCGGCTGCTCAACCACGGCATCGCCCGGCTCCGCCACAGCGACCCCGACGCCGGCCCGTTCTCAGAGCGCTATGTCTTCCCCGACGCCGATCCGCTACACCTCTCGCGCGTCCTGCTCGCCCTCGAGCGGGCCGGCTTCGTCACCCGCCACGTCGAGGAGTTCGCCGCCGACTACGCGGAGACGCTGCGCCACTGGGCGAGGCGGCTGGACGAGAACCTCGACGAGGCGGTGCGCCTAGCCGGGCCCGAGCGAGTCCGCGTCTGGCGCCTCTACCTGCGCGCCGCGCGCAACGGCTTCGAGAGCGGATTCACATCGATCTACCAGGCTCGCTGCGACAGGCCGCCTGGTACGGTGCATACGGCGTCCTCGGTCGCTCGCGTGCAGAAGCACGCCACGCTCCCTGCGTCCTTGGTCTGCTTGGTCAGTCGGCCTGTACGGGAAATCCGACTTCGACCGTTTCGATCGCGTAGTCGGCGCCGGCGGCTTCGCGGAGCTGGTCGACGCTGAAAAGTTGCCGGTGGCGACGCCGACCACCTCGATGCCGGCGCCGTGGCCGGCGGCGACGTCGCGAGGGGTGTCGCCGACCGAGATGCAGGCCGACTCGATCAGGAGGCCGCCGGAGACGAGCCTGCCCCGCGCCAGGGCGCTGCGGGTCAGCTCGGCGCGCTCCTTGGAATCCGATCCGTAGCCGCCGAAGGAAAAGAAGCGGTTGAGCCCGGCGCGGGCGAGCTTGATGTGGGCGGCCGCCTCGACGTTGCCGGTGGTGAGGCCGAGCAGGTGGCCGCCGTCGACCAGGCGCTCGAGCAGCTCCTCGATTCCCGGCATCACCCGGTAGCCGTCGGAGTCGGCGACCGCCGCCGAGAGGTGGCGCAGGTAGTGGCCCATCGCCGCGGCCAGCTCGCGCCCGTCGGGGTCGCGGCCGAGGATGTTGCGCAGGGCGACGCGGCCCACCTCGGGGTCGGTCATCCCCGACTCGGTCACCTCGCGGATGTCGAGCGGGGTCCCGTGCAGCTCCTCGAAGGCGCGCCGCCAGGCGTCCGCCCCGGCCCCGCCGGTGGTGACCAGGGTGCCATCGATATCGAAGAGAACCGCCTCAATCATCGCTCAGAGGCGAGCGTATAGCCCTGGCCTCAGTGCTCGCCTTCGAGGAGGTTGCGCTGGGAGAGCCAGTAGAGCAGGCCGAGCGCCGGCAGGACGATCACCGCGGCGGCGATGAAGACGATGAGAACGGCGGCCAGGGTCTCGTGGGGGGCGGCCGCCTGGGAGATCTTCAGCGAGGTCGGCAACAGATAGGGGAACTGGGCGACGCCCCAGCCCCAGATCACCGCGACCACGGCAAGCGCGGCCAGCGGCCGCAATAACCGATCGACGGGCCGCATCGTCGACTCCGGCTCAGCTTTTCGGCCCGACGCCGAATCCCCGCCCGCTCATGCGCAGGCGGGTGAGGAGGATCGCCAGCACGGCGAGGCCGGCTAAGCCCGGAGAGGACGACCAGCGGCAGGCCCTGGTGGATCAGGCGGTCATAGACGTAGTGGGCATCCTCGTGGAGCTCCACCAGCCCGAATGCGGCGGCGATGCCGGCGACGAGGGCGGCGCCCAGCGCGCGCCGCGCGAAGTAGCCCTCCAGCTCGGAGTCGCCGCTCCGGCGCGCATCGTCGACCAGGAAGATCGCCGAGAGGTAGGCGCCGGTGGCGACGAAGAGCGCCCCGACCAGCAGGGGCAGCGGCTGCAGCCAGCTCGAGATCGCGTCACCGTCACCCGCCGCCGGGACGTTGCCGGCGGCGACCGCGCCGACCACCGTCCCCATGAAGAACGGGGTCAGCACCGAGGAGATCGCGAAGGTGGCGCCGGCCGCACGACGCGCCGAGAGCCCCTCGATCGACTTGCGAAAGGCGAACCCGGAGCCGCGCAGGACGATCCCCACCGCGGCCAGCGCCAGCGGCACGTAGAGGGTCGTCATCACCGCGCTGAAGGCGGGCGGGAAGGCGGTCCAGAGCACGACGAGGATGAAGATCAGCCAGACGTGGTTGGCCTCCCAGACGGGGGTCAGCGAGCGCTGGATCAGCGCCCGGGGCCGCTCGCCGCGCTCGGCGCCGCCGGCGACGAGGTCCCAGAAGCCGCCGCCGAAGTCGGCGCCGCCGAACAGCGCGTAGAAGGTCGCCCCGACCCAGAGGATCCCGGCGGCGATATCGGCGCGGGTCACGGCACGGCCTCCGTGGGCGGCGCGTAGGGCGTGCCCTCCGGCTCCACCCCGCCCTCGCGCCAGCGCTTCGACATTGCGCGCAGGACGAGGATCGCCGCCGTCCCCACCGCCGCGTAGAGCAGCAGGACCGCGGCGAAGGCGAACCAGATGCCCTTCGCGGGCGTCACCGCATCGGCGGTGCGCATGAAGCCCTGGACGATCCACGGCTGGCGGCCCACCTCGGTGACGATCCAACCGCACCACAGCGCGATAACCGCCGCGGCGCCGGACACCGCGACCGCGCGCAGGAACCAGACCGTCTTCGGGATGTCGCGCCGCCGCCACCAAACCCAGGCGAACCAGGCGCCGAGCGCGATGAAGGCGCTGCAGATCCCGACCATCGCGTCGAAGGAGAGGTGCAGGAACGTGTTCGCGGGGGGCCGGTTCTGCGGCGGGATCGAGTCCAGTCCGGTGACCTTGGTGTCGGCGCTGAAGCCGACCAGGAAGGAGTCGAGGTCGGGGATCGGGATCGCCGCCTTGACCCCGTCGGAGGTGCAGATGCCGCCGATGTACTCGGTCTGGTGGGTGCCGGTCTTATCGATGCACTCCATGCCGGCGAACTTGGCCGGCTGGTGATCGGCGACGGCGCGCGCGGCGGTGTCGCCGACCAGGAACTGAAGCGGCGAGGCGATCAAGCCCGATCGTCAGCGGAATCAGCAGCCCCAGCCGGTGCAGGCGATCGCGCCGCCCCTTCAGCATCCCGACCGCGTAGATCGAGGCGACCAGGAACCCCACCACGATGTAGGCGGCGAGGATCATGTGCGGGACCTCGTACCAGGTGGCCGGGTTGAAGATGATCCGTACCGGGTCGGTGTCGACCACCTTGCCGGCGGCGTCGAGGGTGAAGCCCTGCGGCTGGTTCATCCACGAGTTGGCGGCGACCACCGCGAAGGCGCCGCCGATCCCGGTGATCACCATCGGCACGCCCGACCAGAAGTGCGCCCAGCCGCTCAGCCGTTTCCACCCGTAGAGGTAGATCGCCAGGAAGATCGCCTCGGTGAAGAAGAAGATCCCCTCGATCGCGAAGGCGATGCCGAAGGCGCTGCCGAAGCGGTCCATGAAGCGCGGCCAGAGCAGCCCGAACTCGAAGGTGAGCACGGTGCCGGTCACCGCTCCGACGGCGAAGGTGACCGCCATCGCTTTCGACCAGCGCCGCGCCAGTTGCATCGCCGCGTCGTCGCCGCGGCGCAACCCGATGTAGTTGGCGATCAGGATCGTCGCCGGAAAGGCGACGCCGATGCAGGAGAGGACGATGTGGAAGCCGAGCGTGAAGGCCATCTGCTCGCGCGCCGCGAGCAGATTGGACGCCGACGCCGCCAGGGGGAGCGGGTCGAGCGCCGGCACCCGGCTAGGCCTCGCGCCTCGCCGCGCGGTAGCGGCGGATCAGCGCGTTGGTCGAGCTGTCGTGGCGCAGCTTCGGCTCGTGGCCGGCCTGCAGCTCGGGGACGATCGCTTTCGCCAGCGCCTTGCCCAGCTCGACCCCCCACTGGTCGAAGGAGTCGATCCCCCAGACGGCGCCCTGGGTGAAGACGCTGTGCTCGTAGAGGGCGACGAGGGAACCGAGCGTCTGCGGCTCGAGCCGCTCGGCGAGGATCGTGTTGGTCGGGCGGTTGCCCTCGAAGGTGCGGTGCGGGACCAGCTCCTCCGGCGTCCCCTCCTCGCGCACCTGCTCGGGCGTCTTGCCGAAGGCGAGCGCCTCGGTCTGGGCGAAGACGTTGGCCATCAGCAGATCGTGGTGGTCGCCGAGCGGGTTGAGGGTGTGCATGAAGCCGATGAAGTCGCAGGGAATCAGCTCCGTTCCCTGGTGGATCAGCTGGTAGAAGGAGTGCTGCCCGTTGGTGCCCGGCTCGCCCCAGTAGACGGCACCGGTCTGATAGTCCACTCGAGCGCCGTCAAGCGTTACGTGCTTGCCGTTGGACTCCATGGTCAGCTGCTGGAGGTAGGCGGGGAAGCGGTGCAGGTACTGGTCGTAGGGCAGGACGGCGCAGGTCTGGGCGCCGAAGAAGTCGCCGTACCAGACGGCCAGCAGCCCCAGCAGCATCGGCAGGTTGGAGGCGGGCGGCGCCTCGCGGAAGTGCTCGTCCATCGCGTGGAAGCCGGCGAGCATCTCGGCGAAGCGGGCCGGCCCGATCGCCAGCATCGTCGAGAGGCCGATCGCCGAGTCCATCGAGTAGCGGCCCCCGACCCACTCCCAGAAGCCGAACATGTTCTCGGTGTCGATGCCGAACTCGGCGACCGCCTCGGCGTTGGTGGAGACGGCGACGAAGTGCTTGGCGACCGCCGCCTCATCGCCCCCGAGCCCAGCCAGGCTCCACTCGCGTGCCGTCCTGGCGTTGGTCATCGTCTCCAGGGTGGTGAAGGTCTTCGAGGAGATCACGAACAGGGTCTCCTCGGGGTCGAGGTCGCGGGTGCACTCGGCGAAGTCGGTCCCGTCGACGTTGGAGACGAAGCGGAAGGTCATCTCGCGGCGGCTGTAGTGGCGCAGCGCCTCATAGGCCATCACCGGGCCGAGGTCGGAGCCGCCGATCCCGACGTTGACGACGTTGCGGATCGGCTTGCCGGTGTGTCCCGTCCACTCGCCGGAGCGAATCCGCTCGGCGAAGCGGCCCATCCGGTCGAGCACCTCGTGGACCTCCTTGACGACGTCGACCCCGTCGACGAAGAGGGAGCGCCCGCGCGGCATCCGCAGCGCGACGTGCAGGACCGAGCGGTTCTCGGAGACGTTGATCCGCTCGCCCGCGAACATCGCATCGCGGCGCTCCTCCACCCCGCGCTCTCGCGCCAGCTCGCCCAGCAGGATCACCGTCTCGTCGGTGATCCGGTTCTTGGAGAAGTCGAGGTGCAGGCCGGCGGCGTCGGCGACGAGGCGCTCGCCGCGCTCGGGGTCGGCGGCGAAGAGGTCGCGCAGCGAGCGATCCTTCAGCTCGCCGTAATGGGCCTCCAGCGTCCGCCAGGCAGGCACCCTCGCGCAGGGTCATATAAAGTGCTCGCTCCGCGCTCACGGGCTCGGCGCCCCCGTCTTCGACTCGATCGTCGCCAGCAGGTCCTGCCAGGACTTGACGAAGCTCTCCTTGCCCTCCTCCTGGAGGCGGGCGGCGAGCGCGTCGATGCCGATCCCGGCCGCCTCGAACTCGGCGAGCAGCTCGTCGGCGTCACCGCCGTCGGAGGGGACCAGCTCGCCGAGCTCGCCGTGGTCGGCGAAGGCGAGCAGGGTCGGCTCCGGCATCGTGTTGACGGTCAACGGCGAGGCCAGCCCCTCTATATAGAGAGTGTCGGAGGCGTCGGGGTCCTTGGTCCCGGTGCTCGCCCAGAGCAGCCGCTGCGGGCGGGCCCCCTCGTTGAGCAGGCGCTGCCAGCGCTCGGAGTCGAGCAGCTCGTGGTAGGCGCGGAAGCAGTGGTGGCCGACGGCGACGCCGAGCCGGTTGCGCAGCTCCTCGGGCGCCTCGTCGGCGACGGCGACGTCCCAGCGGCTGACGAAAAGCGAGGCGACCGAGGCGACGTTGGGGTCGAGCCCGGCCTCGACCCGGCGCTCCACCCCCCGCATGTAGGCCTCGGCGGCGCCGAGGTAGTGCTCGGTCGAGAAGAGCAGGGTGACGTTGACCGGGATGCCGGCGAAGATCGAGTCCTCGATCGCGGCGTGGCCGGCCTCGGTGCCGGGGATCTTGATGAAGAGGTTGTCGCGCGCCGCCTTGGCGTGGAGATGCGCCGCCTGCTCGATCGTCCCCGCGGTGTCGTCGGCGAGCAGCGGCGAGACCTCGAGGGAGACGAAGCCGTCGACGCCGTCGGTGCGCTCGTGGACCGCCGCGAAGAGGTCGGCCGCGCCGCGCAGGTCGGCGATCGCCAGCTCGAAGAAGAGCTCCTCCGGCGAGGCGGCGGCGGGGCCGTCGGCGGCGATCTGCTCGTCGTAGGAGTCGCCGCCGGAGAGCGCCTTGTCGAAGATCGTCGGGTTGGAGGTGAGGCCGGTGACCGAGAGCTCGTCGATGTAGCGGGCGAGCGTCCCGTCGGCGAGCATCGTGCGGGTGATGTTGTCGAGCCAGAGGCTCTGTCCGATCTCGTGCAGTTGCTCGGTCGGCTTCATGTCAGCAGCTCCTTTGCGGCTTCGGCCACCCGGTCGGGGGTGAAGCCGAACTTGGTTTGGACGTCCTTCAGCGGGGCCGAGGTGCCGAAGGTGTGCATCCCGATCTTCGTTCCCTCCAGGCCAACGTAGCGATCCCAGCCGAGGGTCGACGCCTCCTCGACCGAGACTCGGGCCGTAACGCTCGGCGGCAGCACCTCGTCGCGGTAGGCGGCGTCCTGGCGGTCGAACAGCTCCCAGCAGGGCAGGCTGACGACGCGGGAGCGAACCCCGTCCGCGATCAGCTCCTCGTGGGCGGCGAGCGCCAGCGCGACCTCGCTGCCGGTCGCGATCAGGATCACCTCGGGCACCCCGTCGCCGGCTCCGTCGGCGACGGGAGTGGAATCGGCGAGCACGTAGCCGCCGCGGCGCAGGCCCTCCGCTGGGGCGTAGCGCGAGCGGTCGAACACCGGCACGTTCTGGCGGGTGAGGACGAGGGCGACCGGCTGGTGGGCGCGGTCGATCGCCACCCGCCAGGCCTCGGCGACCTCGTTGGCGTCGGCGGGGCGGATCACGTCGAGGCCGGGGATCGCCCGCAGCGAGGCGAGCTGCTCGACCGGCTGGTGGGTCGGGCCGTCCTCGCCGAGGCCGATCGAGTCGTGGGTGAAGAGGTGGATCACCGGCAGCTCCATCAGCGCCGAGAGCCGGATCGCCGGCCGCGCGTAGTCGGAGAAGGTGAGGTAGGTGGACCACAGCGGCCGCAGCTTGGAGAGCGAGAGGCCGTTGGAGATCGCCGCCGACTCGTGCTCGCGGATGCCGAAGTGGAGCTGGCGGCCGTCGTAGGCGCCGGGCTCGAAGTCGCCCGCGCCGTCGCCGCCGAGGCGGACCGAGGTCGAGTCGGTGAGGTCGGCGGAGCCGGCCAGCAGCCAGGGCAGGCGCGCGGCGATCGCGTTCTCGACCTTCTGGGAGGCCTTGCGGGTGGCGATCCCCTTCTCGTCGGGCTCGAAGCTGGGGATCTCGGCGTCCCAGTCGGCGGGCAGCTCGCGCTTCTGCATCGCCTCGATCTCCGCGGCGCGGTCGGGGTGCTCGCGCGGCGTAGGCGGCGAGCTTCTCCTCCCAGGCGGCGCGCGCCTCGGCGCCGCGGCGCGCCGACGCCCTCGGCGAAGCGCTCCCGCACCCCGTCGGGGACGAGGAACTGGGCGTCCTCGGGCCAGCCGTAGGCGCGCTTGGTCTCCCGCACCTCCTCCTCGCCGAGCGGCTCGCCGTGCGCGGCGGCGGTGTCCTGCTTGTGGGGGGAGCCCCAGCCGATGTGGCTGTCGACGACGATCAGGGTCGGGCGACCCGCCTCGGCTTTGAAGTCGTCGAAGGCGGCGGCGATCGCCTCGGTGTCGTTGGCGTCGACGACGTGGGCGACGTTCCAGCCGTAGCCGGCGAACCGGGCAGGCACGTCGTCGTCGTAGGCGAGGTGGGTTTTGCCGTCGATCGTGATGTGGTTGTTGTCGTAGACCCAGCAGAGGTTGTCGAGCTTCAGGTGGCCGGCGATCGAGGCGGCCTCGCTGGAGACCCCCTCCATCAGGCAGCCGTCGCCGGCGATCGCGTAGACGTCGAAGTCGAAGAGGTCGGCCCCGTAGCGGGCGCCCTGCCACTTCGAGGCGATCGCCATCCCGACCGAGGTCGCGATGCCCTGTCCGAGCGGCCCGGTGGTCGTCTCCACCCCCGAGGTCCAGCGGTACTCGGGGTGGCCGGGGGCGCGCGAGTCGAGCTGGCGGAAGCTCTCGATGTCGGCGAGGCTGACCGCCGGCTCGCCGACCACCTCGTAGTCGGGGTCGACCGCCCGCACGTCGGCCAGGTGCAGCAGCGCGTAGAGCAGCATCGAGGCGTGCCCGGCCGAAAGCACGAAGCGATCGCGTCCCGGCCAGATCGGGTCGGCGGGATCGAAGCGCAGGAAGCGCTGCCAGAGCGTGTAGGCGAGCGGCGCCAGCGCCATCGGCGTCCCCGGATGCCCCGAGTTCGCCTTCTGGATCGCGTCGATCGAAAGCGTCCGGATCGTGTCGATGCAGAGCTGGTCGATGTCGCGCGGCGTGTCTGCCATCGGCCGTCGATCCTATTCCTCCGCCAACGCCGCGGTGTAACGCGTAGGTGGCCTCACAGCACGCCTACGCGTTACACCGCGGGGGGTCAACCTGGGCGCCGATGCGGTGTAACGCGTTGGCGTTCCTACAGCACGCCTACGCGTTGCACCGCAGGAGACCGGGATAGAGTGCGCGCGATGCGGGGGACGACGAAAAGCGCATCGCCGCGGAGGCGGCGGCGGAGCTGGTCTCCGACGGGATGACTGTCGGCCTCGGGACGGGCTCCACGGTCGCCTTCCTCCTCCCCGCCCTCGCCGCGCGCAAGCTGAGCGGCATCCGCTGCGTCGCCACCTCGGTCGCGACCGAGAACCAGGCGCGCGAGTTGGGAATTCCGGTCGAGGAGTTCGGCGAGCTGGAGCGACTCGACATCGCGATCGACGGCACCGACCAGGTGACCCCGGACGGCTGGCTGATCAAGGGCGGCGGCGGCGCCCACCTGCGCGAGAAGATCGTCGCCGCGGCGGCCGAGCGCTTCGTCGTCATCGCCGACTCCAGCAAGCCGGTCGAGGCGCTCACCGCGCCGGTGCCGCTGGAGCTCTTCGCTTTCGGCCTGAAATCGACCCTCGCCCGGCTCGGCACGGTCGACCTGCGCGACGCGCCCCCCAGCCCCGACGACGGGGTGATCGCCGACTATCGCGGCGAGATCGACGACCCGGCGGCCCTCGCCGCCCGCCTCGAAGCCGATCCCGGAATCGCCGCCCACGGCCTCTTTCCAGCCGATATGGTCAGCGAAGTGCTGGTGGGAAGAGGGGGCGCTGTGGACCGTTTGAGCCTGACCTGACTCCGCTCAAGATCGCGGCTGTCCTGTCGATAGGGAGATAGCCGATGCGAGCCCTGCAATCGAAAGCCTTTTTCGCGACCTCGTTCGCACTGGTGCTCGCGCTCGCCCTCACCCTTGCCGCGGTCGCGAAGGCGACTCCGTCCTTCGAGCCCAACGACAGCTTCGAGACCGCCTACGGGCCACTCGCCACCGGCGTCACCTACGCCGACACGATCGCGACCGCCGACGACGAGGACTACTACTACTTCTACGTGACCAGGCAGGACGGCGCCGACGTCCAGGTGAACATCGACGACCCGACCGTCTCCGACAACGGCGTATACGTCGAGCTCGACGACTCCGACGGCAACTTCATCGACTCCACCGATGTTTTCGGCCAAGAATCCGACGCTCTCGACGACCAGCTCGACCCCGGCAAATACTTCGTCCTGGTGACAGCCGAGTTCGACGACCAGCTCGACGAGGCCTACAGCCTCGAGCTCAGCACCGATCCCTCCGGCGCACTCGGCACCGCAGTCGCGGTCAAGGCGCAGTGCCAGACGAGCACCACCAAGGTCACCGCGGCAAAGGCGGCGTTGAAGCGAGCGCAGAAGCGCCTCAAGAAGGCCCACAAGGGCTCGGCGCATCGCAAGGCCCAGGCCCGCCGCGCGGTGAAGAAGGCCCGCAGCCGCCTGCGCGCGGCCACCGAGGCGATGAACGCCGCCTGCGACCTGCTCGGCTGAGCACAGGCGCTCAGGCGGGCCACTCGTTTCCGAACGCCCTCGAGGCGATTCGAAAGCGCGGATCGTCCTCGCCGACGAGTTCGGCGATCGTCCTTTGCCGCTTCGTCGACATCTTCTGGTGTCGCCTGGGCAATCGCCTCGATGTCGGCCCAGTCCTTGGTGCGATCGAAGAACGCCTTGAAAATTGTCAGCGAGGCGCAGTCGATCACTGGAGCCTCGCCGACCTTCCAACGGGACCCAGACCACCGATGCCGCAACGGCGTCATGCAGCGGAAGATTGTTCAAGAAGACGTCTATTGGAGTGCCGTCCCAGAACAACCTGACCTGTCCATCGCGTTTGGCTTTGGCGACGTCCTGCTTCTCGACCCTGACCCCCGCCGGCAGTGCGGCGAGCACTGATTTCGCCCTGGCTGCGTCCACGAAGATGTTGACGTCGAGATCGCGCGTCCCCGCGTGGCTCCTCGATGCAGTAGGCGAGAGCGATGGCCCCTCCGAATGCATGCGCGATCCCCGCCTCCGTGAGCGGAGTCGTGAATCGCCGAAGAGCTTGTCAACGAGCTCGCTCACCTGTGCTGAGCCCCCGGTCGCAAGGCGGTCGCGGAGCAGCGGATAGTCGAGTTCCGCCCTGGGACGAAATGGGAGCGCCTCGGCGAGCTCGAGCACCTGGACAGGATTCGCCCGGCCCGCTCCGGGTCCAACGGCGATTTGCGAGGTGTCAGCTCGAGGCCGAGGCCCGCCGCCGCCGCCAACCGGGCCAAGGTGTCCACGCCCGGTTCGCGATGCCCTCGCAGGTATGCGTTTACGACGGATCGAGGCAGGCCTGCCCGCCGGGCCAATTCCGCCTGGCTCAAGCCACTGAGGCGGTGGATCTCTCCCGTGAGAGCCGGCTGCCGGGACTTGCCGCCATTGATGCACCGGTAAAAACAGGCATAGATCTATGTTAGCGAATACGCGAACGAAACTCGGTTACTTAGCCCGCCGCCGCCTCGTCGGCGAGCACGAGCATCTCGTCGTTCTCGACCCGGCCGGCGGGGATCGAGGTGTCGCCG
The DNA here is from genome assembly GCA_963837585.1 of uncultured Solirubrobacterales bacterium. GTDB lineage: Bacteria > Actinomycetota > Thermoleophilia > Solirubrobacterales > 70-9 > CAWINX01. The sequence continues at coordinate 27,240 of CAWINX010000002.1, forward strand.
GCGAGCAGCTTGGCGAGCGGCTCGCGCTTGGACTCGCCGGTGACCAGCCAGAGGATCCGGCGGGCGCGGGAGAGCTCCGGGTAGGTGAGGGTCATGCGACGGTGTCCCTGGTAGAAGGACTCGGTGAGGGCGACGCGGCGGTCGGTCACCTCGAGCACGGGGTCGCCGGGCACCAGCGAAGCGGTGTGGCCGTCCGGGCCGAGGCCGAGGTGGACCAGGTCGAGGCGCTCCGGCAACGAGGTCTCGTAGTCGTGCGCAGCCGCCTCGAGGTCGCGCTGGGTGACCGGCATCGGCCGCAGCACCGCCTGGTGGGCGATCGAGAGGCCGAGGACAAGGTGGGTGAGGTTGCGCTCCTCGCTGCCGGGCGAGGCGATCCGCTCATCGACCTGGAACAGCTCGGTCTCCTCCCAGGGCATCTCCTCGACGTCGCCGAGCGTTGCCAGCATCGCCCAGGGAGTGCGCCCGCCGCTCATCGCCATCGCGAAGAACCCGCGCTCGGAGACCGCCTCCCGTCCTGCCGCCGCAATCAACTCCGCCCCGCGCGCCGCCGCCGCCCGTTCGTCGGCGACGACCTCGAGCTCGATGCTCACGAAGGCTTCTCGTCGTGCCCGCCGAACTGCTTGCGCATCGCCGAGAGGACCTTGTCGGCGAAGTCATCGAGACCGCGGGAGGCAAAGCGCTCGTACAGCGCCGTGGTGAGGACCGGCGCCGGCACGCCCTCCTCGATCGCCGCGATCGAGGTCCAGCGGCCCTCGCCGGAGTCCGAGACGCGGCCGGAGAAGTCGGAGAGGTCGCCCGATTCCTGCAGCGAGGCGGCGGTCAGGTCGAGCAGCCAGGAGCCGATCACGCTGCCGCGGCGCCAGACCTCGGCGACCTCCGGGATATCGATGTCGTACTGGTAGTACTCGGGCTGCTCGAGCGGCGCGGTCTCGGCGTCGGCCTCGCGCTGGACCTTGCCGGCGTTGGCGTTCTTGAGGATGTTGAGGCCCTCGGCATAGGCGGCCATCACCCCGTACTCGATCCCGTTGTGGACCATCTTCACGAAGTGCCCGGCGCCGCTGGGCCCGCAGTGCAGGTAGCCGTTCTCGGCCGGTCCGGGGTCGCCGCTGCGCCCCGGGGTGCGCTCGGCCGAGTCGACGCCGGGCGCCAGCGTCGCGAAGATCGGGTCGAGCCGCTGCACCGCCCCTTCCGGCCCGCCGATCATCAGGCAGTAGCCGCGCTCGAGGCCGAAGACGCCGCCGCTCGTCCCGCAGTCGATGTAGTCGATGCCGCTCTCGCCGACCTGCGCGGCGCGGCGCATGTCGTCGCGGTAGTAGGAGTTGCCGCCGTCGATGATCGCGTCGCCGGAGTCGAGCGCCTCGGCGACCGACTTCACCGTCTGCTCGGTGATCTCGCCGGCCGGGACCATCACCCAGACGGCGCGCGGCGCGCTCATCTTCGAGGCCAGCTCCTCCAGCGAAGCCGCTCCGTCGGCGCCCTCGCCCTCCAGCTCCTTGACCACCGCCGGGTTGACGTCGTAGACGACGCAGCGATGGCCGTCGGCCATCAGGCGCCGGGCGATGTTCGCGCCCATTCGGCCCAGCCCGACGATTCCAAGCTCCATGCCGTAACCCTACGCCACCTCGGATAGCCTGCGAGCGGATGGCGAAGCGGAAAGCCAAGCGCGCCGACGACGCGGCCGACGTCCTGGTGATCTTCGGGATCACCGGCGACCTCGCCAAGAAGATGACCTTCCGGGCGCTCTACCGGCTCGAGGCGCGCGGCAAGCTCGACTGCCCGATCGTCGGCGTCGCCCGCAACGACTGGTCCCGGGAGGACCTGGTCCAGCACGTCCGCGACGCGGTCGGCTCGACCGTCGAGGACCCCGACGAAGACGTCTTCTCCCGCCTCGCGGCGCGGCTGCGCTACGTCGGCGGCGACTACGCCGACCCGGACACCTTCAAGCGGGTCGCCGAGGCGATCGCCGAAGAGAAGCGCCCGGTCTTCTACCTGGAGATCCCGCCCTCGCTGTTCGCGAGCGTCGTCGGCAGCCTCGGCGAGGCGGGGCTGACCGAGCACGCGCGCGTCGTGATCGAGAAGCCGTTCGGCCACGACCTCGACTCGGCGCGGGCGCTCAACGACGAGCTGCACCGGACCCTCGACGAGGAGCAGATCCTGCGGATCGACCACTTCCTCGGCAAGGAGCCGGTGATGGACATCGCCTACCTGCGCTTCGCCAACTCGCTGCTGGAGCCGGTCTGGAACCGCCAGAACGTCTCCCACGTGCAGATGACGATGGCCGAGGACTTCGGCGTCGAGGACCGCGGCCGCTTCTACGACCCGGTCGGGACACTGCGCGACGTGGTCCAAAACCACATGCTCCAGGTCCTCGCCCTGGTCGCGATGGAGCCCCCCGCCGGCAACCACCACGACTCGATCCGCGACAAGAAGCTGGAGCTGTTCAAAGCGGTGCGCAGCGCCGACCCGAAGCGCTACGTGCGCGGCCAGTACGACGGCTACCTCGACGTCGACGGCGTCGCCAAGGACTCGAAGACCGAGACCTACGTGGCCCTGGAGCTGGCGATCGACAACTGGCGCTGGAGCGGGGTGCCCTTCTTCATCCGGGCGGGCAAGGAGATGCCGGTGCGGGAGACCGAGGTCAACGTCGCCTTCAAGCAGCCGCCGCCGCTGGGCGTCGGCAGCGGCAAGCTGCCCGACCAGAACCAGATGGTGATCCGGATCGACCCCAAGGCCGGGGCGCGGCTGCGCTTCTACTCGAAGAAGGCCGGCGTGGAGTCGTTCGAGGCGTCCGACCTCGAGGTGCTGTTCGAGAAGGTCCCGGGCGAGGACCCCGAGCCCTACGAGCGCCTGCTCGACGACGCCCTCCGAGGCCGCAGCGATCTCTTCACCCGCGAGGACGCGGTCGAGGAGACCTGGCGGATCGTCCAGCCGCTGCTCGACGAACCCGGCCCGGTGCATCCCTACGAGCCGGGCAGCTGGGGGCCGGAGGAGGCGAAGGAGCTGACCCGCGGGCTCTGCCGCTGGTACGAGCCCTGGCTCCCCTGAGCCGGCCGCAATACCCAGTCGGCTGCTAGGGTTTCGGCAGCGCCTAATTAGGGCCGCCTAACTTCCCCACCGCCAGCACAGGAGACCGCCGACCAGATGATCCCGACTTTCGTCATTGCCCTGCGCGAGGGCGTCGAGGCCGCGCTGATCATCGGGATCATCGCCGCCTTCCTGGTCAAGGAGGGGCGCCGGGACGCCTTGCGCCAGATGTGGGTCGGCGTCGCCGTCGCGATCGCCCTTTGCCTCGGAGTCGCCGTGATCCTGCGGGTCGTCGGCCAGGATCTTCCCGAGAAAGGCCAGGCGACCCTCGAGACGATTATCGGCCTGGTCGCGGTCTCCGCCGTCACCTACATGATCGTCTGGATGCGCCGCCACGCCAAGGGCATCAAGGGGGCGCTGGAGGGCGAGGCGGCCTCCGCCCTGGCTGCCGGCTCGACGATTGCGCTGGTGGCGATGGCCTTCCTCGCGGTGCTGCGCGAGGGCTTCGAGACCTCGGTCTTCCTGCTCGCCGCCTTCCAGGACGCGACCGACACGACCGCGGCCGGCGCCGGCGCGGTGATCGGCCTGCTCGCCGCGGTGGCGATCGGGCTCGGCCTCTACCGCGGCGGCGTGCGGATCAACCTGACCCGCTTCTTCCGCGTCACCGGCGTCGTCCTCGTCTTCGTCGCCGCCGGCCTGCTGGCGACCTCGATCCACACCGCCCACGAGGCGGGCTGGTTCAACGGCCTCCAGGGGCACGCGGTCGACCTCACCTGGCTGGTCCAGCCGGGCAGCGTCTCCGGCTCGCTGCTGACCGGGATGCTCGGCCTTCAGCCCTCCCCGACCGTCGGCGAGGCGCTCGTCTACCTGCTCTACGCGGTGCCGATGGTGCTCTACGTGCTCTGGCCCGACCGGCTGCGAGTGCGCCGTGCTCGGGTTCGGCGACCGCAAACGGTCGCCGCCGAAAGCACCGCCTAAACGCCACCCGCCGGTCATCGGCTTAGGCTGACTGCTGATGACCGCCGGAACGACAGAGCAGGCCGATGCGCTGCTGGCGAAGCTTGGCTTCGAGAGCTGGAGGCCGGGACAGCGCGAGGCGGTTGAGGCGGGGCTGGAAGGGACGAGACTCTCTGATCGTGATGCCCACCGGCGGCGGCAAGAGCCTCTGCTACCAGCTTCCCGGGCTTGCCTCCGAGGACCTGACGATCGTCGTCAGCCCGCTGATCGCGCTGATGAACGACCAGTGGCGGCGCCTCACCGACGGCGGCCACCCGGTGGCGATGATCTCCTCGGGGATGAGCGACGAGGCCGCCCGCGAGGCGCTGGCCCAGGTCCGCGACGGCCGCGCGCGGATCGTCTACTGCGCGCCGGAGCGCTTCGCCGCCCCCTCCTTCATGGCGGCGGTGCAAGAGCGCCGCGTCGACCTGATGGCGATCGACGAGGCCCACTGCCTCTCCGAGTGGGGGCACGACTTCCGGCCCGATTATCTGCGCCTCCCCGAGGTGGTGGAGCGACTGGGACGGCCGACCGTGATGGCCTGCACGGCCACCGCGACTCCGGCGGTTGCCCGGGAGATCGTCGCCCGGCTCGGGCTGCGCGAGCCCTTGCTGGTCCGCTCCGGCTTCGACCGTCCCAACCTCTCCTTCGACGTGGTCGCGCTGGAGGGCAAGGGCTCCAAGGCGCGCAAGATGGCGCTGCTGGAGCAGGGCCTTGCCGAGGCGGCCAACCGACCCGCGATCGTCTACTGCGGGACCCGCCGCGACACCGACGAGGTCGCCGAGGCGCTGTGCGGCGCCGGCCTCGCCGCCGTCCCCTACCACGCCGGAATGGAGTCGGAGGAGCGCACCGCGGCCCAGCGGCGCTTTATGTCCGGTGAGGCCGAGATCGTCGTCGCCACCAACGCCTTCGGAATGGGCGTCGACAAAGCCGACGTGCGCTCGGTCTGGCACCTGACGATCCCGACCAGCGTCGAGGCCTACTACCAGGAGGCGGGACGCGCCGGGCGCGACGGCCTCCCGGCGCGGGCGATCCTGCTGGCGATGCGCTCCGACCTCGGCCGCCTCGTCCGCTTCAACGAGCAGCGCAGCGGCGATCCCGACCTCGCGATCGCCTGCGAGCGCGGCTGGCGCGACTTCCGCGTCGTCAAAGAGTTCGTCTTCTCGGCGAACTGCCGGCGGCGGCGCCTGCTCACCCACTTCGGCGACGACAGCGTGCCGCGGCCCGAGGGGCGCTGCTGCGACGTCTGCGACCCGGAGGGCGGCATGCCCGACCCCGAGACGATCGAGATCCGCCCGCGCCGCGCCGCGCGCAAGGGCGGCGCGGCCGCACCGGCCCCGGCCGACCTCTCCCCCGCCGACGCGCCGCTGTTCGAGGCGCTGCGCGCCTGGCGCAAAGAGGCCGCCGCCGGCAAGCCGGCCTTCACCGTCGCCCACGACAGCACCCTGCGGGCGATCGCCGCGACCCGGCCGGCCGACGCCGAGCGCCTCGGCGCGATCCGCGGCATCGGCCCCGAGCTTCATCTCCAAGTACGCGGCAGATGTCCTGGCGGTCATCTCCTCCCACCAGATGACAGGACTCGAACCGGCAGCCTGAGCTGCTTCTGAGCTGCTTAGTTCTCCAGGGTCGCCAGAAAACTGCGCGGGGCGAATACCGGGGCTCGATCGGCCAGTTCGAGCAGATGGCGATCCCCCGAGACGATCGGCACGTTCTCGGCGACGGCGAGGGCCAGGAGGTAGTCGTCCCCCGGGTCGGGCGAGCGCAGCAGCGGCTCCTCGTCGGGATCGGCGACCATGGAGGCCGAATTCCGCAAGGACCCGACAAACCGGTCGGCGTCCGCCGCGTCGATGCGCTTGCGAATCTTGGGATAGGAGAGCGATCGCTCCAACTCCTCCAAGAGGAGGGGCGAGACGACCAGCTCGTATCGACCCTCCCTCCAGGCCACAAGCAGCTGCGCTGGGGCCCCGTTCGGCGAGAGCAGCGCCGAGACGAGGACGTTGACGTCCAGGATCGCGCGCAACGGCTCAGCGACGCCGGGGCGGCCTGGTCTCGTGCTGCGCCTCGAGCGCCAGCGCCATCGACTCGTCCTCGCTCATCGGCTGCACCTTCGACCAGATGTCCTCGAGAACATCGAGGCCCAGGTCGCGCCGCAGGGATTCCTCGATCACCTGGGAATCTCGCTTGCCGGCCCGCGCCGCCTTGACCTTGATCGCTCGCAACACGTCCTCGTCGATGGTGAGCGTGGTTCGCGTCTTCGCCATCAATGCATCATTGCATCAAGATGGCGACTCGACAAGGGAGCGCTGAGGAATTTGACTCAGCCGCCTGGCCCGTCGATCAGGACCGCGTTGTTCTTGTAGCCGGTGAAGTTGCCGACGATCCGCCCCCACGCCAATGCCCGGGGACTCCTCGCCCGGTAGCGGATCAGGGTCATCCGGCCGAGGGTGACCCGCTGAACCTGGCGGAACTGCGGCGGCAGGGTGGTGCGGGTGCCGGGCGCGGGCGGGCGGCCGCTGACCACGTCGACCTCGCTCACCGGCCGCGGCGCGTGGCGCCACTGCTTCCACTTGACCCGCGTCTCTCCCCCATCGAGGTAGAAGGCGAGCGGCTCGTCGCCCTGCTCCCAGACGAGGATCGCCCGCGGGCCGTGCGGCGGGCCGATCGCCTCCGCCACCGGCCGCCAGTCGTCGCGCTGGAGGGCGGGACGGAAGTCCGAGTAGATGCAGAAGGCCAGGAAGTAGGCGACGAGGGCGACGCCGACGCCGATCCCCAGCCGGCCGGCCCGCGGTGCCGCGATCCCCGCCGCGCCGACCAGGATCAGCGGAATCAGCGCCGGCAGCAGGTTGCGCTCGAGGACGAAGTCCTGTCCCACCGCGGCGAAGGCGAGGGCGACAAGGATGCTTCCGCCTCCAACCGTCAGCGCCACACCGGCGCCACGCTTCTCACGCTCCCCGCCGCGAAGCAGCAGCAGGGCCACCGCGACGGCGAACAGCGCCATCGGCACGACCGCGTGCTTGAGCAGTCCCGCCTCGCCGACGAAGAAGCTGATCCCCGTCTCCCGCAGGCGGCCGGCCATGCCGAAGGTCGCGATCCAGTCGTTGTTCTTGCCCTGCGCCTGGTGCAGGGCGATCGGGGCGAGCGCCAGCCCGGCGGCGGCGATACCGCCGATCGCGAGGAGGACGGATCGCAGGCGACGAGCCGTCACCAGCAGCCACACGGCCTCGATCGCCAGCGGGAAGAAGGCGAAATAGTGGCTGGCCAGGGCGAGCGCCGAGAAGACCGCCCACCAGGCGAGGTCGCGCCCGGCGCCGGTCCTCCGCGCCCGCAGGAAGAAGAGGAACGCCGCGGCGCTGAGCAGGACGAGCAGCGAGTAGGCCCGCGCGTCCTGCGAATACCAGACCAGCATCGGGTTGACGGCGACGATCGCCGCGGTGACGAGGCCGGCGCGGCGGCCGATCAGCTCTCGCCCGACCAGGTAGGCGACCGGGACCGTGGCCGTCCCGAAGAGCGCCGAGAGCGAGCGCAGGCCGACCTCGCCGACGCCGAAGGGGTGCGTCCACAGCCAGGCGACGAAGTAGTACAGGGGCGGGGTCGACTCGCCGGCCCAAACCTGGTGCATCGTCGGGGCGAGGCCGGCGAGGAGCACCCGCCCCGCGGTGACCGCCTCGTCGTGGCGGTAGCTCTGCAGGCCGAGCGTGGAGAAGCGCACCGCCGCGGCCAGGGCGGTCAGCCCGATGACGCCCCACAAGAACCATTGCGCCCGGGGTGTGTTGGGGGAGGTGGTGGTGCCCATCCAGTCGAAGGAGTGCGGATGATCCGCGTGCGCAGCACGACAACGCTACTCGTAGCGCTGGCCGCCACGGCGCTGCTGGCGCTGACGGCCCGGCAGCGACGGCGGGCGCCGCTCGGCTGCAACCGCGCCCGGGCAAGGTCTACTTCGGCGCCTCCGACACCGGCGTCACCTCGCAGTTCACCGAGTTCGGCGACGCGGTCGGCAAGCACCCACCGGTGATCGAGACCTTCCAGCACTGGGGCGGGACGCTGAACGGCTCGGTGAAGCGCTGGCAGCGGGCCGAGGCGAGGCCGATCCTCCACATCACCACCGCCGACCCCAACGACGGCCACGAGCTGATCAGCCCGCGGGCGATCGCCAACGGCCGCGGCGACGGCTACCTGATCCGGCTCAACAACATCTTCTGGTCGAATGGGATGCGCGCCTACGTGCGACCGCTGGGGGAGCCGAACCGCTGCCTCAACGTCTACTCCTCCTACGACTGCGGCGGCAAGCTGCGCGACGGCTCGCACCGGCCCTACTGGTACAAGCTGGCCTTCCGCCGCATGTACATCGTCCTGCACGGCGGCGGCAAGGTCGCCAAGATCGACGCCCGCCTGCGCGCCGCCCACCTGAAGCCGCTGCGCGGCCCCGGCGGCGTCCTGCCCAGCGGCCTGCCGAAGGCGCCGGTCGCGGTGATCTGGAGCCCACTGCCGTTCGGCTCGCCGCCGAGCAAGGCGAGCCGCCCCGACCGCTTCTATCCCGGCGCCCGCTACACCGACTGGGCCGGGACCGACTTCTACTCGCCCTACGCGAACTGGAAGGCGCTGACCCACCTCTACAACCGCTACCGGCGCAAGCCCTTCGTACTCACCGAGTGGGGAGTCCAGAACAGCGACGACCCGACCTTCGTCAAGCGGATCTTCGCCTGGGTCAAGCACCACCGGCGCTGCCGGATGCTCGTCTATTACCAGGACTTCGGCTCGTCCAACGCCTACCGGATCCAGAACTTCCCGTCGAGCCTCGCCGTGCTCCAGCGCCACCTCGCCTCTCCGATCTTCCCGGCCTTCGCGCCTGCCTTCCCGACGCCGCCTCCACCGCCCCCCGGGGGGCTGGCCCCGTAGCCTCCCGAGCCGTGGACGTTCGCAGGCGGGCCCTGGAGTCCCCGCACCTCCTGGTTCTGGCGGGAATCGTCGCGCTCGGCGCGGCGCTTCGCTTCGCGACCCTCGACCTGCAGAGTTACCGCTACGACGAGGCCGTCACCGTCGTCCGCATCCTGCACCCGAGCGTCTTCGACACCTTCTCCGCCGTCCCGGGCAGCGAGTCGACGCCGCCCCTCTACTACCTGGCGGCATGGCTGTGGTCGCGCCCGTTCGGGATCGGCGAGGTCGGGCTGCGCTCCCTCTCGGCGCTGGCCGGAACGGCGTCGATCGTCGTCGTCTACCTGGGCGCCGTGGCGCTGCCGCTGCCGCGTCGAGCGGGACTGGTCGCCGCCGCGATGGTCGCGGTCAGCCCGGTGCTGATCTGGTTCTCCCAAGACGCCCGGGCCTACTCCCTGGTCTTCCTGCTCACCGCCCTCTCCTTCCTCTTCTTCGCCCGGGCCCTACGCGATCCCCGCCGGTCGGACCTCGGCTGGTGGGCGATCTTCTCGGCGCTGGCGATCGCCACGCACTACTTCGCGGGCTTCGTCGTCGCGCCCGAGGCGGTTCTGCTCTTGGTCTGGTCGAGTAATCGGCGCCGCGCCGGCATCGCGGTCGGCGTCGTGGCGATCGCCGCGGCGCTGCTGGCGCCGATCGCCCTCCAACAGGCCGACCAAGCGCACGCCGGCTGGATCGCCCGCCAGCCGCTCTCGCAACGACTCGAGCGGGCCGGGGCGAAGCTGGCCGGCGACGACAACGGCAACGAGCACGGGATCCGCCAACCGGGGCCGATCCCGCTCGCGGTCCCGGCCGCGCTGGCGATCGCCGGGTTGGCGCTGCTGGCGCTGCTCGCCGACCGGCGCGAGCGCCGCGTCGCGTCGATCGCCGCGATCGTCGGGGGCGCCGGCATCCTCTTGCCACTCCTGCTCGGCGCGGTCGGCTCCGACTACTTCGACGGGCGCAACCTGATCCCGGTCTTCGTGCCGCTGATCATCCTGATCGCCGCCGGCTTCGGCGTCCGTCGCGCCGGGCGGGCCGGCCTGGCGCTGGCCGGCGCCTTCTGCCTCTGCTCGCTCGCCTTCGCGCTCGAGGTCGACCGCCTGCCGCGGTTGCAGCGGGAGGACCTCCGCAACGCCGCCGCGGTTCTCGGCCCGGCCCGGCCCGACCGCGTGGTCGTGACGATCCGCTACGGCGGCAACATGCCGCTCGAGTACTACCTGGGCGCCCGACCCCCGACGGGGCCGCTTCCGCCGCTGCGCGAGATCGACCTGGTCGGCTCGGCGGCAGCCGCGGCCAAGAACGCCCGGCGCCTGCTTCCGCCCGCCTTCCACCGGGTCGAGTCGCGCCCGGTCTCCTACAACTTCACCCTGACCCGTTTCCGCGCTGCGCGGCCCGTGCGCGTGCCTTTGCGCGTGCTGGGACAGGGTGCGCTGGTCGGTGGTGGCCGCCGTTCCGCCGTGCTCGTCGGCGGCGGCGCTTCGCCTTCGCCTTAGCGCGCCCCGCTGCCACCTTCGCCTTCGGCTTCGGCTTGAACGGCTGCAGCGCGTTGATGCTCGAGTAGCCGACCAGGTAGAGGCGCCGCCCGTCGGAGATCACCGGCGTGTAGGTGCCGGTCTTGTAGTGGAAGACCTGCCTGCCGGTCCTCATCTCGTAGCCGTTGGTCGAGCCGTCGGTGAACTCGGCCACATAGACGATGTTGCCGACCGCGGAGAGCGAGCCGATCACCGAGCCCCCGGCGGAGTGGGACCAGCGGGTCTCGCCGCTCTTCGCGTCGAGCGCGTAGATGTTGCCGTCGAAGGAGCCGATGTAGACGGTCGGCGGGCTGTTGCGGGTGCGCGCCACGGTCGGGCCGGAGTAGACGTAGCCGCCGGTCGAATGGGTCCAGGCGAGCGTCCCGTCGCTGAGGTCGTAGCTGTAGACGCGGTGGTCGTTGTTGCCGGCGTAGACGCGCCCAAATGCGACCGCCGGGGTCGAGTAGAACTCGCCCGAGGTCCCGAAGCCCTGCCCGAGCGACCCGCTCTGCCACTTGATCTTGCCGGTCTTCGCGTTGACCGCGTTCATGTGGCCGCCGTAGTCGCCGACGTAGAGGATGCCGTGGTAGTAGGCGGGGGCGGACTTGATCGGCCCGCCCAGGGTCGTCGCCCAGCGCAGGTGGCCGTTGCGCGTGTTCAGGGCGAAGAGCTGGTCGTTCTCGCAACCGAAGTAGACGGTGTCGCCGAGCACCAGCGGCGAGGACTCCGCCCGGCCCGGCAGCCAGCGCTTCCAGAGCACCCGGCCGGTCTTGGCGTCCAGCTTGACCACGTGGCCGGGGACGAGGTTGACGATGTAGAGGCGGTGTTTGTAATAGGCCGGCGAGGAGGCGTTGAGGCGGCCGATGCTGCGCTGCCAGAGCAGCTTGCCGGTGTCGGCGTCGAGCGCGAAGGCGTTGCCGCTGTTGTTGACCGCGTAGAGCTTGCCGTCGGCGTAGACGGGCGGGAACTCGAGCAGCGGCCGCTCGACGTAATGCCAGAGCCGCCGGAAGGGAGGCTTGACGCCCTTCGCCGGCAGGTAGCGGGTGCGGGCGGCGTTGTAGCCGAAGATCGGCCAGTTGACCGTCGTCGCCTTCGGCTTCGGCGGCGGCTGGGGTTTGAAGGTCGGCGGTCTGGTTATGGACGTCGGCGGGGCGCTTCAGCAGCTCGTAGGCGAGCAGCCGATCCCGCCGAGGACGAGGATGCGCGATCGCGAGGGCGGTCTCCAGCCGTCGGCGGTCGGCGGTCAGCCATTTGAGGCGTCCTTGGGGGCAGGCAATTGCGTAATCCGGCCCCCGCGCGGCGCTCCGACTCGGTGGCGATCCCGTTCAGCAGTTGCTTGACCGCGAGCTTCGTCCCCCCCACCACCGCGAAGCCGCCAACCGGGACGGTCGGGATGGTGCGCACCACGTAGGTGACCTTGGTCCCGCCGTCCGCCGGGGCGAGCTGCACGGTGCCGACGTGGTCGCGGACCGGTAGACCGGAGATCAGCTTGTAGGAGAAGCGGGTCGGCGGCTGGTAGGCGATCACCTCCTCGCGCAGCGGCGGTCCGACCGCGCGCAGGACGCGGATCGCCCCGACCCCGTTCGGCGCCGGCTCGCCCTCGCGCTCCAGCTCGACCTTGCGCATCGGCGTGATGTCCGCGTAGCCGCGATGGTCGGTGAGGACTTCGAAGACGGTCTCGGGCGGCGCCGCGATTTGGCGCTTGAGGCTGAAGCTTGCCATCGGCGAGAGGCTACCTCAGGCGAGCTTCCACTTCTGCGGGTCGGTGCCCTCGACCTTGACGACCTCGCCGAGCATCGCCAGGTGGTCGAGGCAGGAGAGGACGATCTGCAGCACCCAGGCGCTGACCGGCGACTTGACCCCGTCGGGGCCGACGATCTCGGCGACGATCTCAAACGCCGGCTTCTCCCCCTCGGCGAGGGAGGCGCGCACCTTGCCGAGCAGCTCCTCGACCTGGCGGCGGGCCTCGGCGATCTTCGCCTCGGGGTCGCGGAAGGGGCGGCCGTGGCCGGGCAGCACGAGGTCGACCTCGAGCGGCTCGATCTCGTCGAGGCCGCGCAGGAACTCGCCGATCGGGTCGGGGCTGTGGCCGTAGTCGAAGAAGAGGACCGTGCGGCCGAGCAGGTGGTCGCCGGAGATCAGCAGCCGCCGCTCGCGGCTGATGCAGGACGACGTGGGACGGGGCGTGGCCGGGGGTCTCGTGGACCTGCCAGGCGCCGAGGTCGGTCTCCACCTCGACCCCGGGCAGGAGATCGCGGTCGGGCAGCGCCAGGGCGTCGATCCCGGTCTCCTCGTCGCCGCTGCGGGCCTCCCGGTAGCGCTCCAGCGAGGCGGGCGGGACGCCGCTCTGGCGGGCTACCTCGATGCGCTGCTCCAGCGCCGCGGCGGGGTCGTCGGCGAGCAGGCGGACGTGCTCCCAGGCGGGGTGCATCCAGAGCTCGCAACCGGCCGCCTCGACGATCGGCGCGGCGAGCCCGTAGTGGTCGGTGTGGGAGTGGGTGCAGACGAGCAGCCGCACGTCCTCGAGGCCGAACCCGGCCTGGGCCAACGCCAGGTCGAATTGGCGCAGCCGTCCCTTGCCGCCGATCCCGGTGTCGAAGAGGACGATGCCCCCGTCGGAGGCGACCGCCCAGGCGTTGCCGTGCGGGACCCCGGGCCAGGGCAGCGCCAGCCGCAGTCGCCAGACGCCGGGCAGCACCCGCTCGGCCCGCGGCGCCTCCGGCTTTCGATCCCCGCTCATCGCCGCAATCCTCTCAGGCGCCGTCCGGCCGGGGCGTGAGAACCGTCAAACCCCGCCGATGGACCGCGGTGCAACGCGTTGGCGTCTTGTCAACACACCAACGCGTTACACCGCGAGTTGGAATGAAGAACGAGCCCGTGGTGTAACGCGTTGGCGTGCCCTCAGCCCGCTTACGCGTTACACCGCGAGACGACTGAGAGCGATGCGGGGCCTTTGGCAGCGGCCCTGTCGAGCGGGGAACGGTCGGCAGGCGGGACTTAGCTGGTGGCCAGGCCGAGGGCGAGCAGCGGGAAGCCGGCCATCACGCCAAGGAAGGCGCCGATCCCGAGGGCGGTCAGCGTGCGGGTGCCGTGCGATTTCGCGCCGGCGAAGAGGCCGACGAGGCACCCGAACCCGGCGATGCCGAGGCCGATCCAGAAGACGGGAGGCATGACGGCGGCGAGATTATCGAACCACCCACCGGTAGGCCGGCTCGGGGACGCCGAGCGGTAGGTTTTGGGCCGTGAAGATCCTCGCCTTCAGCGACCTGCATTGCGACCTCGAGCAGGCGGCCGTCCTGGTCGAGATGGCGGCCGAGGCCGACGTCGTGATCGGGGCCGGCGACTTCGCCTCCGTGCACTCGGGGCTGGAGGAGACGATCGGCGCGCTGGCGGCGATCGAGGCGCCGACCGTCCTCGTCCCCGGCAACAACGAGACCGTGGAAGCCCTGCGCGAGGCGGCGCCGGCCTGGCCCGCGGCGACGGTCCTGCACGGCGAGGGCGCCGAGATCGCCGGTATGCAGTTCTTCGGGCTCGGCGGCGGCGTCCCGGTCACCCCCTGGGAGTGGAGCTTCGACCTCGACGAGGAGGCCGCGGCGGCGATGCTCGCCCCCTGCCCGGAGGGCGCCGTCCTCGTCCTGCACTCGCCGCCGAAGGGACACTGCGACGAGGGCGGGCCCGGCATGCACTTCGGCAGCGTGGCGCGAGCTGGAGGCGATCGAGCGGACCTCGCCACGCCTCGCGGTCTGCGGCCACATCCACGAGTCCTGGGGATGCGAAAGCCAAATCGGCGAGACGCCGGTGCGCAACCTCGGTCCCTCTGGCAGCTGGTTCGAGCTGTAGACTGCCGCCCTTCCGGAATACCGGTACGCCGAATCTCGGGCCCGGCCCGAGAGCGGGGGAACCAGACAGTTTGGGGCGAACCCCTACAAGGGGGCGCAGGCTCCTCCAGCGCCAGCCCGACAGCTAACCCCGCAGGCCGACGAAGGAGACTGGTTTGCGTACGCCCACGCACAAGTCGAAGGCGATACTCGGACCGCGATGGCGATCGCGGCGATCGCGATCGCTCCGTCGGCCGCCCTGGGCCAGGTCGCCGGTGGCGCCGGACCGGCCGGGACCACGCCCACGCCAACCGATCCCGCCGGCCACCGCGTCCCGACCGCGCCGCCCCATTGCTCGAGCGGCGCCGGCGCCCTCGGCGGCATCTCGATCCAGGCCGGCAGCTGCGGACACGGCTACGTCAACCCGCTGCGGCGCAACCGCTGGGCGGTGAGCAGAATCGACATGGGCATCGACCTGATGCCGATCCGGCGCACGCCGGTGGTCGCGATCGGCGACGCCAAGATCATCGGCTCCTCGATGCACAGCGGCTGGCCGGGCGGCGCCTTCCTCTGGTACCGACTGCTCAACGGCGACCACGCCGGCGCGATCGTCTACGTGGCCGAGCACCTGCGGAACCTCGCCCCGGCGGGAACCCGGGTCAGGGCCGGCCAGATCATCGCCACCGCCGTGCCCGGCTGGCCCGGGACCGAGTGGGGCTGGGCGACGCCGAACGGCAGCCCGCGGGCCTACCCCTGCTACCACGAAGGCATGCCGACCAACTCGGGCCGAACGATGGTCCGCTTCCTGATGTCGCTGGGCGCCAGGGGCTTCAGCAGCCGGCCCAAGCCGGGGCCGAACGCGCCGGTCGGCAAGCGCTGCTGAACGACTAGGAGACGGTCCAGGTGTCGCCGGAGCGCAGCAGCTCGTCGACATCGGCGAGCGAGGCGCTCGCGTGGGCCGCCGCCAGCTCCTCCTGGCGCCCCGCCCCGTAGACCGGCCGCACGACGTCGCGCAGGACGCCGATCGGGGTCGGCCCGGTCGGGCGCTCGGCGAGGCGGGCCAGGGCGGTCGCGTAGCTGGGGTCCTCGACGTGGGCGTCATGGACGACCAGGGCGTCCTCCCCCACCTCGGCGACCTCGGCCAGCTCGAGCTGGCCGTCGGCGCCGCGGATCACCCCGCGCTCGCCCTCGGCGCCGAAGCGGATCGGCTCGCCGTGCTCGAGGCGGATCTGGTTCGGCCGCCCCTCCTTGCCGCGCACCGCGTCGAAGGCGCCGTCGTTGAAGACGTTGCAGTTCTGGTAGATCTCGACGAAGGCCGAGCCCTCGTGCTCGGCGGCGGCGCGCAGCACGCTCGCCACGTGCTTCTTCTCGACGTCGATCGTGCGGGCGACGAAGGAGGCCTCGGCGCCGAGCGCCAGCGCCGCCGGGTTGAAGGGATGGTCCTCGGAGCCGAACGGCGTCGACTTGGTGATCTTGCCGACCTCGCTGGTCGGCGAGTACTGGCCCTTGGTGAGGCCGTAGATCTGGTTGTTGAAGAGCAGCAGCTTGATCGGCACGTTGCGGCGCAGGGCGTGGATCAGGTGGTTGCCGCCGATCGAGAGCGCGTCGCCGTCGCCACTCACCACCCAGACCGAGAGGTCGTCGCGGGCGGTCGCGATCCCGGTCGCCAGTGCCAGCGCGCGGCCGTGGATGCCGTGCATCCCGTAGGTGTCCATGTAATAGACGAAGCGCCCGGCGCAGCCGATCCCGGAGACGAAGACGGTCTTCTCGGGCGGCACGCCCAGCTCGGGCATCAGCGCCTGGACGCCGGCGAGGATCGCGTAGTCGCCGCAGCCCGGGCACCAGCGAGTCTCCTGGTCGGACTGGAAGTCGGCCTTGGTCAGCATTGGAGGATCGCCTCCTCCAGCTCCTCGGCGAAGATCGGCACGCCCTCGACTTTGTCGTAGCCGATGGCGTCGACGAGGAACTCGGCGCGGATCATCCCCAGCAGCTGGCCGGTGTTCATCTCCGGAATCAGCACCTTGTCGAAGGCGCGGACGACCTCGCCGGTGTTGGCCGGCAGCGGGTCGAGGTGGCGCAGGTGGGCGGTCGCCAGCGGGATGCCGCGCTCGCGCACCCGCCGCGCCGCGGCCTGGACGACGCCGTAGGTCGAGCCCCAGCCCAGCACCAGCAGCTCGGCGCCCTCGTCGGCGTCGGCCTCCAGCGGCGGGATATCCTCGGCCAGCCTGTCGAGCTTCTCCTGGCGCAGCCGCGTCATCAGCGCGTGGTTGCCCGGGTCGTAGCTGATGTTGCCGCTGCCGTTCTCCTTCTCGAGGCCGCCGATCCGGTGCTGGAGGCCGGGCGTGCCGGGGATCGCCCAGGGCCGGGCGCCGTTCTCGTCGCGCAGGTAGGGGAGGAACTCGTCGCCGGCGTTCGGCCCCTCCGCGAAGCGCGGGTCGAGGTCGGGCAGGTCGTCGGTGGTGGGGAGCCGCCAGGGCTCGGAGGAGTTGGCGAGGAAGGTGTCGCTGAGCAGGATCACCGGGGTGCGGTAGCGGATCGCCACCCGCACCGCCTCGACCGCGGAGTCGAAGCAGTCGGCGGGGGTCGCGGCGGCGATCACCGGCAAGCGGCGACTCGCCGTGGCGGCCGTGGATCGCCATCAGCAGGTCGGTCTGCTCGGTCTTGGTCGGCATCCCGGTCGAGGGGCCGGCGCGCTGCACGTCGACGATCACCAGCGGCAGCTCCATCATCGCCGCCAGGCCGATCGTCTCCGCCTTCAGGTCCATGCCGGGGCCGCTGGTCGCGGTGATCCCGAGCCGGCCGGCGAAGGAGGCGCCGAGCGCCATGCCGACAGCGGCGATCTCGTCCTCGGCCTGGGCGGTGAAGACGCCGAAGCGCTCGTGGCGGGCCAGGTGGTGGAGCAGCTCGGAGGCCGGGGTGATCGGGTAGGTGGCGAAGAGCGGCTGCAGGCCGCTCTTGACGCTGGCCGCGATCAGGCCCAGCGCCAGCGCCTGGGTGCCGTCGACGTTGCGGTACTCGCCGGGAGCGAGCGGCGCCGGCTCGATCTCGATCCGGGTGACGGCCAGCTCGGCCGTCTCGCCGAAGTTGTAGCCGGCTTTGAGGGCGGCGAGGTTGGCCGCGAGGATCGTCGGATGCTTGGCGAACTTGGCCTCCAGCCAGGAGATCGTCGCCTCGACCGGGCGGCCGAACATCCAGGAGACGAGGCCGAGGGCGAAGATGTTCTTGGTCCGCTGCGCCTCGGCGGGTTTGAGGCCGTCGATGTCCTCGGTGGCGCGCGTCGTCATCGAGGTCATCGGCACGCGGAAGACCTGGTAGCCGTCGAGCGAGTCGTCGTCGAGCGGGTTCGCCTCGTAGCCGGCCTTGCGCAGGTTGTTGTCGGTGAAGGCGTCCTCGTTGAGGATCAGCGTGCCGCCCGGCTCCAGCGCCGCCAGGTTTGCTTTCAGCGCCGCCGGGTTCATCGCCACCAGCGTGTTGGGGTGGTCGCCGGGGGTGAGGATGTCGCGCGAGGCGAAGTGGATCTGGAAGGCGGAGACGCCGTGCGGCGTGCCCGCGGGGGCGCGAATCTCGGCCGGGAAGTCGGGCAGGGTCGAGAGGTCGTTGCCGACCTGCGCGGTGGCGGCGGTGAAGCGGCCGCCGACCAGCTGCATGCCATCGCCGGAATCCCCGGCGAACCGGACGATTACCCTCTCTTGCTTCTTGCCAGTCGTCGCCACGTATCGGCGCGGCGCCTCAGCCGGCCAATACACGACGGTAGCAGTCCGGTTTGATGGGGAAGTTAAGTGCGAAACCCCCGCTCATGACTCATACAGCCGTTGAGCGTCCGAACCGACGCTGCTAACGTCACCGCATCTCGATTCGGCGACACGCTCTCTGCCTCGCACTGACGGCAAGCGCCGTGGGGCCGGGGTCGCCGCCGCTCCCGCGCGGCCGGAACCGCCGCTTCGATCGGGCCCCTCGTGCTCACCGGCGGCGGCAACCTCCCCGCGATCCAGGTCCCGAGCTCCTCGCTGCTGTCCTTCTCGAACTCGATCCAGGGCAAACTTCCCTCGAAGGCCTACGGCGGGCGCGGATACACGCCCCATTCGGCGTCGGAGCTGACGATTACCAAGCTGGTCGACAGCGCGACGCCAAAGCTGGCGAAGGCCGCCGCCAAGGGCACCCACTTCAAGCAGGCGTCGCTCTCCTGGACGAGCGACGGCGGCCACGGCCTCTGCCTCACCGACGCCTACGTCACCTCGGACCAGGTCGCTTCAAGCGGGAACGGACAAACGCTCAAGGAGAAGATCGCGATCGGCTACGCGAAGGCGAAGATCACAGCGGGAAGCAAGCCGCCGTGCGGCGGCGGCAAGGCTCCGCCCGTCGTGGCGACGCTTCTGCGTGTCGGCAAGCGCGGCTCGTCCCTGCTGGCCAGGGTCGACTGCCTGAGCGCCCGTTGCAAGGGGAGACTCACCATCTCCCTGCCGCGGTCCGCATGTCCGAGGGGGAGAAGGCCCTGCTCGACGCGGGTCGGCCTGGGCGGCGCCGGCAAGTTCTCGATGGGCGACGGCAGCGTCAAAATCTTCCGCCTCGCCGTCCCCTCCCCGCTGAGGAAATGGGTGACGGGACACAGGCGCACCCTGCACGGGGCGATCATCGTCGTCGTCCGCGGCCGGCGCACCGCTCTGGTTCAACGAGGCTTGCTCCTCCCGGCCGTGAGGCTGCTGCCGGCGGGGGTGCGCTCGGAGACGCTGAGGAGAGCGGCGAGCAAACACAGGCGCTGTAGCTTTACGAGCTGCGCTGGCGCGCGTCGGTCGGCACCCCACCGTCCGTCACGGTGTGTCCGGCACGCTCACGCCCCCCCGCGCGGGCGCGCAGGTGACGCTCACCTACACGCCCGTCATCCGGGCCCTCCCCGCTGCCCGCTCCGATGAGTCGACTCGGTCGCGACCGACGCGGCACGGCGACTTCAGCGAGAACTTCGATCGCCATCAGGGCGGCAGCGACTACAGCTGGAGCGTGGTCGCGAGCATCGCCGCCGGCGACGGATACGCCGCCGCCCAGTCCGCCTCCTGCTCGATCCCGATCCCCTAACCGCCGGTTGGACTCAGTCGGAGCCCTCCCGGCGATCCGGATCGAAGACAGCATCGACGTCGCGGGTGGCGCGCACCACCCCGTGGCGGATCAGGGCGATGCCGCCGATCAGCACATAGCGGACGCCGGCGCGGTTGAGGTCTTCGAGGATCTGGCCGAAGCCGCTCACCGATCGAGGGCGGCGAGCCGCGCCGCCTGCTCGCTGAGTGCGACGCCCTCGGCGAGGAGCTCGTCGGGGTCGCGGGCGGCGTCGCGAATCAACCGGTAGCGCCGCCAGGCCTCGCCGGCCGCGGCGTCGTCATGCCGTGCCTCGGCGGCGCGGGCGGCGTCGGCGGCCTCCGCAAGCGCTGCGCTGGGAGTGCATGAGCCATCGGAGCGAGGATACCCGGCTGCGACGCTTGGATATGGTCGTCGCATGGCGATGCGAGTCCTCGTGCTGGGCGCCGGTTTCGGCGGCCTCGAGCTGAGCACGATGCTGTCGGAGGCGCTCGGCGAGGAGGTCGAGGTGACGCTGATCGACCGCAACGACTCCTTCGTCTTCGGCTACTCGAAGCTCGACCTGATGTTCGGGCGCAAGAGCGCCGAGGCGGTCCGCCTCCCTTATAAGGACTTCGCCAAGCCCGGGGTGCGGATGCTGCGCGAGCAGATCGTCGCGATCGACCCCGAGGCGCGCACCGCGACCACCGAGAGCGGCGTCCATGAGGCCGACGCGCTGGTCGTCGCGCTCGGTGCCGATTACGACCTGGACGCGACCCCGGGGGTCGCCGAGGCGGGCGAGTTCTACTCGGTGCCCGGCGCCGAGCGGATGGCCGCCCCGATCGCCGAGTTCCGCGAGGGGCGCGCGGTGATCGGCGTCTGCGACGCACCCTTCAAGTGCCCGCCGGCGCCGAGCGAGGCGGCGCTGCTCCTCCACGACCACCTGACCGAGCGCGGCGTGCGAGGGGCCTGCGAGATCGTCTTCACCCTCCCCCTCCCCACCCCGGTGCCGCCCTCGCCGGAGACCTCGGCGGCGTCTGCTCGCCGCCTTCGAGGAGCGCGAGATCGCCTTCGTCCCCGGCGTGCGGATCGCCTCGGTCGACACGGCCCGCGCGCGTCGCCCGACTCGACAACGGCGAGGAGTTGCCCTACGACCTCTTCCTCGGCGTCCCCAAGCACCGCGCCCCCGACGTGGTTATAGAGAGCGGGATGACCGTCGACGGCTACGTCCCGGTCGACTCGCGCACCCTGGAGACCCGCTACCCCGGCGTCTACGCGGTCGGCGACGTGGCGACCGTCGGCGTGCCGAAGGCGGGCGTCTTCTCCGAGAGCGCGGCGCGCACCGTCGCCGCCGAGCTGATCGCCAAGGCGCGCGGCGAGGAGCCCCCGGACGGCTACGACGGCCTCGGCTCCTGCTACATCGAGTTCGGCGCCGGCCGGGTCGGCAAGGTCGACGTCGACTTCCTCTCCGGCCCAAAGCCGACCGGCGCCTTCCACGAGCCCTCCGCCGCCCTGGTCGCCGAGAAGGAGCACTTCGGCGCGACCCGCACCGCCCGCTGGTTCGGGCGCTGAAGCATCATGATTGCACAATGCCTCGCTGTTATGATGCGGGAATGCGCACCACCGTCACTCTCGACCCCGATGTCGCGGCGAAGCTGAAGCAAACCGCCAGGGAGCGAGGCGTCTCCTTCAAGGAGGCCCTGAACGAGAGTGTGCGGCTGGGACTTGGCAATGGTGGCGCCGGCGCTCGCCCCTACCGCGTGCCGACCCGCCGTCTCGGCGTGCGACCCGGCATTGACCTCGACAAGGCGCTGGCGCTGGCCGGAGAACTCGAAGACGCCGAGGTCGTGCGCAAGCTCTCCCTGCGTAAGTGAAGCTGCCCGACGTCAACCTCCTGCTCTACGCGATCGACGAGGGGTCCCCGCGTCACGAGGGGGCGCGAAAGTGGCTTGAAGACACTCTCTCTGGAACGGAGACCGTCGCCTTCGCATGGGCTGTCCTCGTCGGCTTCCTGCGGATCTCGACCAACCCGGCCGTGCTTCAGGGGCCGCTTAGCGCCGAGGAGGCGCTCGACTACGTCGAGGGCTGGCTGGCGCAACCGTGCGTCACCACCGTGGCGCCGGGTAATCGTCATGCCGCCGTGCTGCGCGAGCTGCTGGAGCCGTTGGGGGCGGCGGGCAACCTGGTCAGCGACGCCCACCTCGCGGCGCTCGCGATCGAACACGGCGCCGAGCTGTGCTCATGCGACACCGACTTCTCGCGCTTCGGCGGCCTGCGCTGGACGAATCCACTGGGCTGACGCAGCAAGAAACCGAAGGTTTACCCATAGCGACCTCCATTTACGTACCGTTAGGCGTACGGAGCAGTTTTCAACGAGCGATTGGGTCCCCGATGACACCGAGACGACTGAAGCTGGGCCGGGAGGCGCTTTTTGAGTCGACCGAGGGGGAGTGCCCGGCGATCGGCGCGAGCGGCGGCCGCTACTCGCCGGCCGGCACCGCGATCCAGCGCGAGCGGATCCTCGCCGCGATGACCGCGGCGGCGGCCGAGGAGGGCTACCGCCGGCTCAGCGTCCAGAGCGTGCTCGAGCGGGCCGGCGTCTCCCGCCCCACCTTCTACGAGCACTTCGCCGACAAGGAGGACTGCTTCCTCGCCGCCCTCGACGCGGCGGGCGAGCGCTTCTACGAACGGATCTCCGAGGCGGCCCAGATCGGCGCCGACTGGCGCGCCCGCCTGCGCTCGGGCATCGTCGAGCTGGTCAGCCTCGTCGCCGAGCAACCCGACGCGGCGCGGATGCTGATCATCGAGGGCCGCGCCGCCTCCCCCAGCGCGCTCGACCATCGCGACGCACTGCTCGACCGCTTCGCCTCCTGCGTCGCCCGCACCGTCGGCGACGAGGTCTCGGAGCCGGCCGCCGCCTCCGGCCTCACCCCGGTCGGCGTGATCGGCGGCATCGAGTCCCTGCTCTACTCCCGCCTCTACCGCGACGAGCTCGACGACCTCGCCTCGCTCGTCCCCTCGCTCATGTACTTCGCGGTGCTGCCCTACCTGGGGCCGGAGGCGGCGCAGGAGGAGATGCGGGCCTCGACGGGCTGAGTGAAAGCTGCGTCGCGCCGCCCAAAAGACAAAGGTGCCCTCAACCCCGCGCCCTGCAGGTGCGGTTGAGGGTGACGCTGACCTTGCGCCCGTCGCCGAACTGAAAGGAGGAGCGGGCGAAGTTAAAGGAGGCGAGGTTGATCCCCTTGGGCACCGGGCAGTTGGCGCTCAGGTAGGAGCGCTTTATGTCGGTGGGAGACGAACTTGCGCTTCAAGGAGAGGTCGAAGCTTGAGATGTAGCCGTAGCGGGAGGCGATCGGGGGCAGCTTGGCGTCGAGCTTGGTGCCGTAGGTGCCGTGGGCCTTTTTGACTTGGAAGACGATCACGTAGGTGAGCGCCAGGGTGCCCTTGGAGGTGACCTGGGCAAAGATCGCCGGGCGGTGCTTGTAGCGGCCGTTGAAGGCTTGCAGGGGGCCGTTGGTGGTCAGCGGGGCTTGGCCGGGCAGGGCGACTCGGGAGGAGACGTTGCCGTGGCCTACCTGGGCCGCTCGACAGGCCCTAAGCGCCTGGGAGGCCGAGGAGCGGTTGAGCTTGCCGAGCGGACAGGTCGCCAGGCCCTTGGGGTTGAGGGTGCCGTGGGAGTTGATCTCCAAGACGATCCGCTTTAGCTGTGGGGGCGTGGCGTGATCGGAGGTGGAGATCTTTGCTCCCATCAAGACGCCGATCGGGGCCTTTGTTGTTCGGGGCAGGCGCTGGGGGGAGATGCCGCCGTGAAAGGCGATCCGCAGGTTGGCATTGGCGCCCAGCTCAGCGCTTGCGATCCCGGCGAGGGCAAGGGCCGAGAGGGCGGCGAGGGCCAGGAGGGCCCCGTATCTGAGGGCTCGGGTGCGGATCGCCATCTTCGCTGTCTCCCTAGCGCACCAGCGGGTAGGCGCAGACGTACTGGGAGGCCGAGGAGGCGCTTTGCTGGGAGATCGCCCCGGTGCCGTCGATGACGACGGTGAAGTAGGCGCCGCCGGCGTCGTTGCCGTAGTAGGTGTCGGTGTATTGGTGGTTTGAGCCGACCCCGTTGCCGAGGTTGATCACGCCTTTGGTCGAGTAGAGCTCCATCGGGGTGGGCAGGTAGCCGCCCTTTGTCGCGCAGGCATCGGCGGCGTCTTGGATCGTCGCGACGGCTGAGTTTGGCGAGGAGTCAAAGCAGACGCCTCTGATCAGCGAGGTGGCGGCCGGGCAGGAGGCGCCGTGGCCGCTTACCGCGTCGGCGCTTGAGGCCGAGGCGGCGTGGGCTGCCTCGGGGACGGTGCCGAGGGCGTTTAGGTCGATGTCGGAGCCGTTTAGGGAGTGGTTGGCGACTTTGCGGGAGTTGACCGCGTTGTTGGCGAGCTTGCCGGTGGTTACCGCCTTTGACTTCAGCTGGCGGGTGCCTATCGAGTTCTTGGCCGGTGCGCGCTTGTGATGGGGCCTTGCCAGGCCGGCCATCGCGGTGCCGCCCAGCGCCACGAAGAGGGCGATAAGTGCGACGATCATTGCCGGGCTGGGCCGGCGCTTTGTCCCTGCGTTCATCCTGCTTCTCCCTCCGATTTTCCCTTTGATACCCGAGCGCAATCTATACGGGTTTCGGCTTCTCTAACACTGCGCGGGGGTTAAAGTCGCCGTGGTGGCGAGATCGGCTCAGCCGCGCTGGCGGCGGTGGTGGCGCCTGTGGCTCAAGTGGTGGCGCTTATGCCGCGCCTTCCCGCACTTCGCCTTAAACGCCACCTTCTGGGTGCGCCTGGCGCCGTTTTGACCGACGTAGGAGACGACCGAGACCGGCTCGCTTCCGGCAGATGTTGCGGGTGTTGACCAGGTAGCCGCGGTGGCCGCCGAAGAGGCGGAAGGAGAAGTGCCCGATCGGGGCGTCGGGGATGACCGGGACGGTGGTCTTCAGGCGCCCGCCCCTGATCCCCACCGTGGTGGCGCGGGGGACGATCGTCACCTGGCCGTCGAGGATGAAGGCGAGCCTTGGCAGCTTGCCCGAGCCCGAGACCGCGTAGCCCAGCTCAGCGACTGCCTCAGGAACGATTCGCTCTCGATCGCCTGCATCGCTCAGGTCAGCGACGATCACCACTGCCCGGCCACCGAGCGACTCGATCCGCGACGCGGTCTCGTCGAGAGTGCCAACAAGGTGGTCGTGGCGATTGCGCGTGCGGGCGACGATCGCGACGTCACCTCCTTCTGCCGCGAGCCGAACCGCCGTCGCGGCGCCGATGCCACGGCTCGCGCCGGTGACCAGCGCGCGCCGACCCGCAAACCGGTTGCTCACGGAAGGAACGCCTCGGCGGTCGCCCAGATGTAGTCGATGTCGTCGTCGCCCAAGCTGTGGTTCGACGGCAGGATCAGGCCGTGATCCATCACCCGATCGGTGTTGGGCAGACCTGCGTCGGGCTGCCGGTGCGTGATCGACCGGAATGCCGGCTGGCGCAGGGCGTTGCCCGTCCAGACCATTCGAGTATCGACGCCATTCGCTTCCATGTGCGCCTGAAACGCGCTCCGCTCGATCCCAGACTCCGGGCGAATCAGGACCGGGAACATGTGCCACGCGGTATCCGCACCCTCGGTCGTCCGCGGCAAAGCGAAGACGTCGGTTCGCTGGCCGAACAGGTCGCAGAGTCGCGCGAAGTTCCGCTTGCGGCCCGCAAGGTTGTCCGGCAGCTTGTCGATCTGCACCAGTCCGAACGCCGCTGAGAGCTCCGAAGGCTCGAAATTCCAACCGAGCTCGTCGAAGATGAACAGGTTGTCGTACTCGAGGTCGCCGTCGATGGTCGAGAAGAAGCGACGGTCGACGCCCTTGGTCGACCCGTAGATCTGCACTTCGGAGCGACGGCCCCACCGCCGCAGCAACAAGCAGCGGTCGGCCAGCTCCTGATCGTCGACGCACACCATTCCGCCAGTGCCGGCCCCGGTGATGATGTGCGAGAGCGCAAACGACGTCACCGAGATGTCCGAGCGCGCGCCGGTCGGCGTCCCCCGCAACGTCGAACCAAGCGCGTCGCACGAATCCTCGACGACGGCGAGCTGGTGCTCGTCCGCGATTGCACGGATCCGGTCCCAGTCCGGAACGTTGCCGATGAGGTTGGGCACCAGGATCGCCTTCGTGCGCGGGCCGATCATCGCCTCGATCGCGTCGACATCGATGTTGTAGGTGTCCGGCTCGACATCGACGAAGACCGGCACCAATCCGCCCCGCACGATCGGCGCGATGTCGGTCGAGAACGTGAGCGCGGGGGTGATGACCTCGTCACCGGGTGCGAGCCCGAGGAGCTCGATCGCGAGATACAGCGCAGAGGAGCCCGAGTTGCACATGATCCCACGGCGCTTGCCGAAGAGGGTCGCGACCGCGCGTTCGAAATCACGGACTGATCGTCCGATCCGCAACGCCTGCGGCCCACCGCGCAGAACCTCGACGACGGCCTCGATCTCCCGCTCGTCGTGGACGCTCCCGGCGTAGTCGATGCGGCGCGGCGTCGTCGCGGTCCCGGGCTCGGTCACCGATCCGCCACGACTGCTGACATCGGCTGGGACGTCATCGTGTCGAGCACGACGTGCAGCTCGGCAAGGCGCAGGCGATCGGCATCGGCGTGCACGACACCGCGGACTACCCCGCCGGGAATGTTGGCGGGCATCTCGTCGACAACGTGGGTCACGTTGATGTAGCTCGCGAACGACGCTTCGGTGTCAGCGGCATCGACCAGGTGGAGGTTCGAACCGTGGTGACGCAAGGGATAAGGACTGTCGAGGCGGTGCTGCTTCTGCCAGGCCATCACCTCGCTCCGGCCACGGACGTCGGCGCGGGCAAACTCCGCCCACGCGACGGTGTCCGTGTCGGTGCGGACCGTGAAGTGGCAGTCCTCGGTGAGCATCGCGGTCAGCGCGTCGAAGTCCCCTTCGTCGTAGTTGAACCACCAGGCCCCCATGAGGTTTTGCACCGCGGCGGGCTCGATCATTGCGTTACCTCCAAACGGGCGGGCGGCCTTCGGCGAACGCCGTTGCCGCTTCCATGACGTCGCCGGTGGTGCTGGCGAGGATCTGCGTGCGGTTCTCGAGGTGGATCGCAGCTTCGATATTTGCTGCATCGACGTTGGCCAACATGACCTGCTTGGTCATGACGACGCCGAACGGGCTGTAGGTGCAGAGCGTGTCGGCGATCTCCAAGGCAGCGTCGAGGGCCGAACCGTCGGGCACGACCCTGCTCACGAGACCGATGCGCTCGGCTTCGGCCGCGTCGATCACCCGGGCAGTGAGGATCAGATCGTGGGCTCGAGAGACTCCGACGAGACGCGGCAGCGTGTAGCTGATCCCGATGTCGCAGCCACCGATCCCCACCTTGACGAACTGCACGCAGAGCCGAGCTGACTCCGCGACGACCCGAACGTCGCAACCGCACGCGAGCGCCAACCCGCCCCCATATGCGGGTCCGTTGATCGCGGCGATGACGGGTTGCTGCATGGTGCGCAGGCGCGGCACAAGCGCAGCGATGTGCTCCTGAGAACGCATGCCCGCGCGAGCCCCGGACGCGATGCCCTCGGAACGCGAAGACGGTCCGATCTCCTTCAGGTCCAGGCCCGCACAGAAGCCGCGGCCAGCGCCGGTGAGCACGACGACGCGACATGTGTTGTCGGCATCGATGTCATCGAGCACCGAGTGGAGCTCGTCGACGAGCGGGAACGTCAGGGCATTGAGCGCGACCGGACGGTTCAGGGTCACGACCGCGACTTCGGGCCGCGGCCGCTCAACGAGTACGTCCGTCATCGCTTTCGCTTCGGAACGAGTCCTTGGAGCATCCGTTCGACGAGCAGGGCGGTCTGCTCCACGCTCGGGGCTTCGATGCCCGCAGAGCTCATCACTCCGGCGCCGATCTCCACGCACATCAAGAGTGCGGTGAGGTGACGCATGTCGAGTGCCGGGTCGACGTTGGCCGCCTGCTGCCATTCCTCGTGCGAGGTCGTCCACTCGGCCAGCCGCTCCCCGAGCAGTGCTCCGAGCTGGTCGCGCACCGTCGGATCGGTCCGGGCTGCGACGGCGGCTTCGAGCATCAGCATGCGGAGGCGCTGACGCCGCGGGCTCGCGGCTGAGGTGAACTGAAACCCGTCGATCTGAGGCAACGGCCGAGACAGCACTTCGAGCGGTACGTCGGCGAGATCCACCGCGATGCTCGCGCGAAGGGCTTCGATCAGCAGATCTGCCTTCCCGCGAAACGTTGCGTAGATGGCGCCACTGCTGACGCCACTTCGTCCCGCGACCGTGCGCACCGAGACTCCGGCGTAGCCCTCGGTCGCGAAGAGCTCGGTCGCGCTCTCGATGATGCGGTTGCGTGTCGCCATCGCCTTCGGCGTGAGCTGGCGCCCTTCGCTGGCACCGGCATTGTCGGTCGTTGTCGGATCCTCGAGCGAGGTCTCCGTCTCCGGGATGGTCACGCGGCGAGCCAGTCTGTCGTCGGGGCGATCGTGTAGGTATGGATCAGCTTCTGGATCCAGTCGACGTCGTGAAAGGGATCGTTCGGCTCGGCGACGGTGATCCCCTGGCTGCGCATGGCAGCAATCAGGACGTCGACGACGCGCTGATGCGTCAGATCGTCGGTGTGGTCCATCACCTTCTTCAGCTCGGCCATATCCGAGTAGAGCTCGGCGTTCCAGTGGGCGAGGAACCGAATCTGCTCCGGCTGGTAGCGGTGCACTCGCTCACCGTCGGTCAGGACATCCCACGCGTCGTCCGGCGCGTTGTAATCGAAGGTCGACCGACACTTGACGCCCTCGACGTGGCGCTCATCGGGTCGACCGACCGAGTCACCACGGTGGAACATCATCTCGTTCTGCACGACGACGCCCTTGTTCCACAATGGGTGTTCGAGCTTCTGCGGTGCTGCCAGCGGACCGGCGGGCCAGTACGTGAACGTTCCCTCTTCGCCCCGGTACCACCAGGTGATGACCTGAGCCATCTTCACGACGTAGTCCGTGAAGAGCCCGGATTTCGCCATGACGTTTTGGAACCACACGGGCGTGTTCTCGATCCGAACACCCCGGAACGTCACCGCGTCGAGATGCGCATCGCGACCCGACTCGTGCGGGCCGCAGATGTTGAAGAGCATCAGGGTCGGCTTCGCGTACTGACAGCCCCAGTACGCCTTGACCATCTCCAGGAAGCGTTCGTTGAAGAAGAGGTCGTGGAGTTCTGGGTAAAAGCACACCGAGTTCTGACCGAAGAACCCGCGGAAGTGAGGTCCGGCGACGTCGTCAAGCGTCAGCCCGTGGTTCTCCGGCACGACACCGGTCACGGTCGCGATCAGCTCGTCGACCGTGTCGAAGTGATGCGAGATGATCGTCGGCCATGGTCCTTCGCGCTTCACGACATCGAGCATCCGCTCGAACTCGCCGTCGCGATACACACCCTCGATCACCTCAGGCGGCGCGCACGGAGTCAGCACCTCGGCCAAGCGGGATTGGTAGTCGCTCATGGTCGATCTCCTCGGTCAGCGGTGGACGCCTGCTCGAACTTTAGAATAACGTTATTATATGAACGGTGCCAGTGCCCAGGCCGACCTTCTCGGTCGAGTCGACCAGCTGCTGGCCAAGTACCCGGCCGCGACGACCGACGCGACCGAGTTCCTCCTCGCCCGCTACGACGCCGGACTGGCGTGGATCCCGGATCTCTCTCAACGCCAGCTCGTGGAAGCGCAGCTCCGGGCGAGCGGCGCGCCAGATCCCTTTCCTAGGAATCCGATCGCAGTCGGCATGATCGGGCCGACGATCCTGCTTCACGGAACTGACGCGCAGCACGCGAGACATCTGCGCCGGATGTGGGCCGGCCTCGACATCTGGTGCCAGCTGTTCTCCGAGCCGGGTTCCGGATCGGACCTCAGCTCGCTTGCGACACGCGCGGAGCCCGACGGCGACGGGTGGCTCCTCAACGGCCAGAAGGTGTGGACATCGGCCGCCGATCGCGCTCGATACGGGCTCGTCCTGGCTCGAACCGACATCGACGCGCCAAAGCGCAACGGCATCACCGCGTTCCTGCTCGACATGCAGACGCCCGGCGTGACGGTGCGGCCACTGCGGCAGATGACCGGCGACGCCGAGTTCAACGAGGTATTCCTGGAGGACGTGCGGGTTCCGGGTGACGCACGACTGGGCCCGCTCGGTGCAGGTTGGAAGGTCGCGTCGACGACGCTGATGAACGAGCGGGCCTCCATCGGCAGCGCATTCGGCGTCAGCGGCGGCGGCCCCGTCGCAGTGGCGATCGACCTCTACCGGACCCATCATCAGGGAGACCCGGTGGCACGCGACGCGGTCACTCGGATGTACATCGAAGCCGAGCTCATCCGGCTGCTCGCGGAGCGCTCCCGTCAGCCCGGACCCGCGGGATCCGTCGTGAAGCTCTTCGGTACGGAACACGTCCAGCGCGTGTACGAAGTGATCCTCGGGTTGCTGGGCGCCGAGGGCATGTTGTGGATCGACGACGGTGAAGGTTCGCCGTGGACACGCGGGCCGTACGTCGCGTTCCTGCGATCTCGCGCTGCGACGATCGAGGGCGGATCGTCTGAGGTCATGCGCAACATTCTCGGCGAGCAGGTCCTTGGGTTGCCGCGCGAACCGGACCCGTCCCACGGTCGCCCCTGGCGCGAGGTTCCACGCAGCTGACCACGACACTTGAAACGCGAAGAGCACCTGCAAGGAGCGCCAGTGAACAGCTTTCCTGAGTCTGAAGTTCGCGCCGCAGCGGACCACTACGTCTCCGTTCGCGAGCAGATCGAACACGGCGAAGCCCCGTGGACGGATATGGCAACGATGTTCACCGACGACGCCGTCTTCGTCGATCCGGCATGGGGTCGAGTCGAAAGCCGGGATGGCATCCGGGATCTGTTCGCGACTGCGATGCCGGGGGTCGACTTCTCGTTCCCCATCGACTTCACGGCCGTGGCAGGCGACTGGCTGGTGGTCAAGTGGCGGCAGGTCATCCCGCGGACGCGACCCGACGGGACACCGTTCGAACAGACTGCGATCTCGCTCCTCTTGTATGGCGGGAACGGCCTCTTCAGGTTCGAGGAGGACATCCTGAACATGGCGCATGCCATCGAAGACGTGATCGAGTCGGGATGGATGCCGGGCGACGGTTTCAACGTCCCACCTGAACACCCCGATCGCAACGCGGATCCCGATCCAACACCGTGAGCCACGAACTCGGATCGAACGCTGAGGCGCGGGAGTCGTGCAGCCAGCATCTCTATCCCGCAGATGACCGCCACGAGTGTGTGCCGGCTTCAGCTTCGTGGCGCGCCCCGTCCGGAAGCACAACTTCGGCCGTCGTCCCGGGCGGGACGACGAGATCGAGCGTGAGTTCCCGGCCGCGCATCTGCCACGACACCGCGATCCGTCCGTACGGTGAATCGTGGATCGCCTCAGCCCACGTGATCCCGCCGCCGGGTTCCGGCTGGACGAGGAAACGTCGGTACGCAGGGAAGTCGTCGACCATGCGGAGGCCGGCCGTTCGGCGATGGAGGAACGAGACGACGGCCCCCTTGCTGTAGTGGTTCAGGGAGGCATGGGGCTTGCCATCGTCGTCTATCCCCTCCCAGTCCTCCCAGATCGTCGTCGCACCGCGATCGATCATCGCCAACCATGACGGCGGGGTGTCCTGGAACAGCAGTTCATAGGCGACGTCGTGATGGCCATGATCGGCCAGGACGTCGAGAAGGAATGGAGTGGCGAGGAACCCGGTCGTGAGGTGGGTGTCGGCTTCGCGGATCAGGGCGACCAGGCGATCCGCAACCTGTTCGCGATTCGCGTCAGGCACCATGCCGAGTGCGAGTGCCCGGACGAGCTCGGCTTGCGTATCGATCCTCAGGTCGCCGTTCGGGTCGACGAACTCGGTACGCCATGCAGCGAGCGTCCGTGCTGCTAGCTCGAGGTACCTCGCTTCGTCCTCATCTCGGTTCAGCAGGTTCGCGATGCGCGCGAGCAACGAGCTCGAAAGGTGGAGGTACTCCGTTGCGATCGGCGCGCGGTCCTGTTGGAAGAGCTCGACGAAGTCGACATCCTTCTGACCCGGCTCGCACCACTCACCCCAGTGGAAGCCGGTATCCCAGAGGAACTCCTCATGGGCCTGCGGTTCGGGATGAGCCTGTTGCCGTGAGAGATGACGACTCGATCGTGCGTTCTGCGCGGCGTACTCCACCCAACCGACCATCGTCTGCCACATCGTGGCCAGGATGCGCTTGTCGCCGTAGGTCTGCCACATCTTCCACGGGACGATGACGCTTGCATCGCCCCAGCCCGTTGATGCCTCGAGGAAGACCTTCGCCGGATGGTCTTCCTGGTTCTCGTACGCCGGATCGGGGGCAAAGTTCCTGATGGCTCCGTCGTGCCGTTGATCCGACGCGAGGTCGCGAAGCCACTTCGTCGAGAAGCCGGCGACATCGAACAAGAACGCCGCCGTCGGAAAGAAGATCTGCCAGTCCCCCGTCCAGCCTGCGCGCTCGCGTTGGGGGCAGTCCGTGGGTATGTCGCACGCGTTGTCACGGAAGCTCCAGACTGCGGCCTCGTGCATGCGGTTGATCCGGTCATCGCTGCATCGGAACCAGCCCGTGCGGCGTAAGTCGGTGTGGACCACGATGCCCGTGACGTCGTCGCACGTGAGCGCATCCGGATGTCCCGTAACTCGGACGTACTGAAATCCCTTCGTGCTGTGCCGGGGTTCGAAAGCCTCGTCGTCGCCAGCCGAGATGACCTGGTCGGTCTGACCGCTCGAGAGCCACTCTCCGGTGTCCCACTTCTGGGGCCGGAGGTGATCCATCGTCACGTTGCCGGTCTCGTCGACGGCTTCGCCGTACGTGAGTTCGATTGCCGTACCCTCGGGGCCGACGTTCCCAAGGCGAATCCAGCCATTGATGTTCTGCCCGAGGTTGACCACCTGGGTATCGGCGTCGATCACGCGGACTGCGGTAGGGCGCAGCTCTTCGACCCGGCGCACCGGAGGCGCCGGCGAGGAGCAGAGGTTCGCGTTGCCGAAGTCGATGATCTGGACGGGACTCCACGAGCCGGCATCGAAGGTCGACTCCGACCAGCCTGGCTCAGCACGCCGGAAGTCGACCGTCTCTCCGTCGATGATGTCCGCGCCGAGGATGTCGCCCGTCGAATGAGTCCAGGTCGCATCCGTACCCCAAACGGTTGACGTCTCGTCGTCGTAGACGACGTGCAGCTGTGCCAACAGGCCGACGGATCGGCCGTACATGTTGCGCTCGCGTGTATAGCCAATCTGGCCGCGCCACCATCCGTCAGAGACGACGGCGCCAAGCACGTTGTCTCCAGTCCGGAGCATCCCGGTGACGTCGTAGGTCTGCACCTGCAGGTTGTGCCGGTAGCTCGTGAACCCCGGAGTGAGCTCCATCTCGCCGACTCGCCGACCATTGAGGTACGGCTCGTAGATCCCGTGCGCAGTCATGAAGAGCCGGGCCTGCTTCACGGTGCGATCGAGATGAACGACACCCCGCATGAGATGAGCGGGTCGGCGGATCGACGGTTCGTCGGCCGCGTCGATCGGCTCGATCCAGCGCGTTTGCCAGTCAGTCGCGTCGAGCAGGCCTGCTTCGAACCAGGACGGCTCCGACCATGCGCTCTCCCCCGCATCGGTCCAGACCTTCACTCGCCATTCCATGCGCTGACCGGAACGCAGGGCGGCCCCGTGGTGCTCCACCATGACATTGGCGTCGGACTCGACGACGCCCGAGTCCCATGATCCGACCTGCAGTCGATACGCGCGCTGCCGCACGGTCTCGACGGGCAGCTGCCACGACAGTCGGGGCATTCTGACGTCGATGCCCAGTGCGACGTCGAGATGTTCGACCCGCAACAGGGTCGGAGCTGCGGTCACCGAAGCGTGAACGACTTGCTTGCCGGAACGAAGGTCGTCTCCGATCCCCCCGGCTCGTAGTTCGGGTTGATCTTGAACAGCGTGAAGACGTCTTGTGCATCAGACTTGCCGGGTCCGAACGAGCCCTTGCCTCTCGGCAGGTCAATCGTGCGCACCGAGGTGAGGCCCTTCGCGAACGTTGTGTTGTTGAGCGTCGGCCCCGCCGCCTTCGCGGCGGCGACGAACACGTCAAGGATGCCGCAGGAGTTCGTCAGGGCTACGAACCCAGTCGACTTGCCCTTCTTGTTCTCACCCGCCGGAGTCAAGACCTTGACGCCCGAAGCCTTCTGATAGATCGCACGGCACTTCTTCATCGGCTTGGAGTTGTAGATCTTCTCTTCGGTCTGGCTTCCGATGGTCTCAGCGGTCGCAAACTTGCGCAGGTCGTTCGTAAAGGCGAATGCCGCGAGGGAATCGGGGTCTGAGGCCCAAAGGTTGGGAGTGAACCCGTCCGTCGCGAAGTCGGCTGCGGGGATGTAGCTGCCCACGACGAAGACCGCGTTGATGCCGGCGTTGCGCATCTTCTCCACCAGAACCTTGTTCTGCGCCGTGGCGGCTTGCGTGTCGCTGTCGCCCGCGCTCTGCACGGCTTCGAACCGAACCTTGCCACCGGCGGCCGTGATCTGCCGCTTGGCGCTGGCGGCCAGCTTCCGGTCGACGGCGCGGAGTACAGCGCGATCTTCTTGCCCTTCAGCTGACCGTTCTTCTTCAGCGCATCGACCAACGCTTGCGTGTTGCGCTCCGCAGTCGCGCCGGTGATTGCCCAGGGCGCCTTCGAGCGCGCAAGCCGGTCTGCGGTCTGCTGCGACCCACCGATCATGACGGTCTTGTGCTGCTCGTTGACGCAGAGCACGTTGTCGCCTTGGAGGTCACCCATCACCGCGAACACCTTGTCGTCCTCGGTGAGCTTCGTGCACGCTGCGAGCTGACCGTCGTTACCGATCGCGCTGAACTTCGCGAAGACGAGCTGGAGCTTCCGCCCGTTGATGCCGCCGGCCTTGTTGATCGCCGCAACCTGCGCGCTCACGATCTTCTCGTAAGGGCCATGGTCGATCTTGACGACGCCGGCCTTCGCCAGGGCCTCGAGATCGATGTAGGCGTAGCCGATCTTGATCGTGCCCTTGGACACCCCGTTCGCCGGAGCCGCCGCGAACGCGGTCGACGGAGCGACGAGCGACAGCGTGAGCGCGCCGAGTGCAATCGCACCGCAGACCCTCACCAATCGTGACGAAAGCATTGAGCTACCCCCCGAGATCGCAGCACCTTCAAAGATGCGCGATCTCACAGTATCGAACATGGTGAGTGAAGTCTAGTAACGTTGTTACTTAGTTTGGCCCCGGCACCGTCGTGGCCCGTGTTGCGCCGGCAGCCCCGCTGCGCTCGATCGCCCGATCGTCGGTCCCGAGGTACGAAGCAATCACGGCCGCGTCGTTCCGAAGCTCTTCCGGAGTCCCCTCCACGATGACCGCGCCCGCTTCAAGGCAGTACACGCGGTCACTGATGCTCATGATCAGCGGCATGTCGTGCTCGATGATGAGGACGCTCGCCCCGAGCTCTTCTCGGATCCGCACGATGAGCGGCGCGAAGGCTTCTGCTTCGCGTTGCGCAACGCCGGCCGTTGGTTCGTCGAGGCAGAGAACACGCGCGCCGACTGCGAGGAGACATGCGAGTTCGACGATGCGCCGAGTGCCGGTCGAGAGCTCGGCGGTGAGGCGATCCGCGTACCGTCCCAGACCGAGAAAATGGATGAGTGAGAGTGCCTCGGCGTGTTGCCGCCGCTCCACGGCAAACCCTCGCGGCAGCATCGATGCCGTCGCTGCGAACCCAGTCCGGAATTGCGCCTCGAGTGCGACCTGGACCGTCTCACGCACGGAGAGGTCCGGGTAGAGCCGCGCCGATTGGAACGTCCGACCAAGTCCCGCACGTGCACGCCGCGCCGGGCTCAGTCCGCTGACGTCATGCTCTCCGACCATGATCAGACCGTCCGCAGGGACGAAACCTCCGATCGCGTTCATGAGCGTGGTCTTCCCCGCGCCGTTGGTCCCGATGAGACCGACGACCTCCCCGTCGTGCACGGTCAAGCTCACGTCGTTGACGACCATCCGTGCCCCGAAGGAGACGCTCACGTTCGACCCCGAGAGCGCGATCTCCTGGCGCTCGCCGGACGCGGCGCGACGCGCCGCCGGTCGGCGTACATCGGGAACTGCGGTCTGCTTCGCTGCAGTCTCCTGGTCCGGCAGTTTGCGCTCGACGAACGCGAACAAGGCATCCCGGGTCGAGAACCAGAGCTGAACCAGGCCGCCGGGGAAGTACATGAGCAGAACGAGCAGTCCGATGCTGCTGGTCAGCAGGGGTATGAGTGAGCTGTCGGGCCAGAACGATGGAAGACCGACGACCCACAAGGCACCAAGGATCGGGCCGGCCACGGATCCGATGCCCCCGATCACCGCGATCGACAGCACCTGGATCGAGTCCGAGACGGTGAACACCTCAGTGAAGCTGATGGTCGAGAGCAGGCCACCGAGCATTGCTCCGGCGAAGCCCGCTATCCCGCCTGCCAGCGCAAACGCAAGGAGCTTGGCGCGCGCCGGCGAGATCGTTGCGGCGGCAGCCGAGTCGGCATTGTCCCGCACCGCGATGAACGACCGTCCGATCCCCGATCGGCGGAGCCGAGCTACAGACCCATCACAATGACGAGCGCGATCAAGGCTGCGTAGTAATAGACGCGCTGATCGGACAGATCGAACGGACCAATGCTGGGACGCTTGAGCAGGACGCTCGACGGATCACCACCGGACAAGAACGGCCGCGACCAGAGGTATTGCTGCGCGGCCAGCGCGAACGACAACGTCACGATCGCGAGCAAGAGACCGCGCACGCGCAGTGCTCCGACCCCGATCACCACCGCGACGAGCGCACACAGCAGCGTCATCACGGCGACCGAGAGCAGGAACGGCACCTTCGGCAGCTCGACGACGAGACGAGTGGTGCCCCATCCGATGCCTAGGTTGTTGCCGTTGACGAGCGCGGCGGTACCAAGCGCGCCCAGCCCGGCAAAGGCCGCCTGACCGAGAGACACCTGACCACTCCACCCGGTCAGCACCACCAACGAGACGGCGATGGCGGCCATGAGCAGGATGCGCGCGTAGAGGAACTGTCGCGACGGCTCGGTGATGATGATCGGGACGATCACTGCGCAGAACGAGCGCGAACCCAGAGAGCAAGACTGGCAGCGCCCGGACCCACCAGAGGTTGCGAATTCGTTCTGGGACCGGCTTGACCCGCGGGGCGAACGAGAACGACGCCTCTGCGTCTTCGCGTTGACCGCGGCTGACGAACCAGACCGCGATGAGCACCACCACGAAGAGGAGTGCATCGACAAGGCCGCTTTGCAATGGCCAGTTGTACTGGATCAGAGCTTCGCCGACGCCGATGGCGATTGCTGCTGCCATCGCACGGGGGAACGAGACCAGCCCTCCGACGAGTGCTGCGACAAGAACCCGAACCAACGTGTTGGGACCAAGGGACGCGAGCGTCGAGACACTGCCGGACGATCCGGCGAGAAGGATCAACGAGACGCCGGACAGCGCTCCCGAAATGGTCCAGACCAGAGTGGACAGGACCTTGGGACTGATCGCAGCGAGCCGAGCTCGCTCGGATTCGCTGCCGCGGCACGGATAGCCCGTCCGATGTCGGTTCGCTCGAGGAACCACGTGAGCAGGACGGTCAGCAGAGGAACGACGATCAGCACTGCCACGTCGGGTCCGGTGACCCGGAGTCCGGCGATCATCCACGTGCCGTCGAGAGCTCTGGGATACGCGGTGCTCAGGTTGTTGCCGGCCGTTGGGAGGGCGACCCGAAGTGCTTCCGCGAGCTGCGCGATGCCAATCGTTGCGACCAGCAGGATCACCGCGGAGCTTTGAAGAGTCGCGTAACGACCGTCGCCTCCATCGCCGCGGTGAATGCGGCAACGCTCAAGATCGCTACGGCGACAGAGGGCCAGAACGGCCACGAGTAGTTGATGACGAGCATTGCCAAGATGGCTGCGCCGAGCACGCCGATGTTGCCGACGGCGAAGTTGATCACCCGGCTCGATCGGTAGACGAGGACGATACCCAGCGCGAGCAGGCCGATCGACAGACCTTGAATCAGGCCGATGAAGACAACCTGGCCCGGGATCTCGATTCCGGCGAGCACGAGGCTAGGCCTGCCCCGGCCGAGGAACACGGCACGCGCGAGGTCGTCGCGTTCGAGGAGCTCTGCGGCCGGTCCCTCGAACAGGATGCGACCCTTCTCCATGAAGATGGCCCGGTCCGAGATCGACAGTGCGACGTTCAGCGACTGCTCGACGATGATCATCGTTTGGCCGGCGGCTTTCAGTCGGTCGATGACCTCGAGCAGCTGCTGGACCATCACGGGGGCGAGCCCGAGCGAGAGCTCGTCGATCAGCAGCACCTCCGGCTCGTGCATCAGCGCCATCGCCAGCCCGAGGATCTGTTGCTGGCCTCCGGACAGGTCGCCCGCGGTATCGCCGAGTCGGCTCCGGAGCTCGGGGAAGATGTCGAGGACCCTCTCGACGCGGCGGTCCTGATCGGTCCGGTCCTTGCGGTACTCGAAGCCCGCCATCCTGAGGTTGTCCGAGACAGTCAGTGGAGCGAACACCGCGTTGCCGCCGGCAAGCAGGTGGATGCCCCAACGGACGCGGGTCTCCGCCGACGTGAGCGTCATGGTGTGGCCGTTGAGCCTCACGACCCCGCGATGGGATGCCGAGTCCGCTGATCACTCGAAGCACCGTTGACTTCCCCGCGCCGTTCGTTCCAGCAGCGCGAGGGTTTCGCCCTTCTGGACTTCGAGATCGACGCCGAACAGCACCTGCACGGTGCCGTACGAGAAGTCGATGTTGCGGAGCTGCAGGACCGGACAGAGGTCGGGATCACTTGCGAGCCGCTGATTCTCCTCTTCGACCTCGCGGATCTCCTCCACCACCATCGAGAGGTCGTTGCGCAGGAACCGTGCGCCGTTGATCATGAGCAGCCCACCGATGAGGTTGGCGGGAATGACGATCGCAATGATCGCGACTCGGATGCCGAAGGCGTCCGAGAGCAGCCCGCCCACGACCGCGCCTCCGAAGCCGCCGATCCCGAAGATGAGCGCGACCCCGATGGCGGTCCCCTGCGCTCGTATGTAATACGGGTTCACCGCCGCGAACAGCGGCGGGATCATCACGAACTGGGCTGCGGTGATGACGCCCACGACTCCGCCGACCGCAGCGAAGAGCCACGGGTTCGGCATGCCCATCTGCAGCGGGATGAGGAACGCTGACGGAATGAACAGCGCGCCGACGAGCACGAGCGCCTTCGGCGGGCTCCGCCGATAGAGCACGTCGAAGCGGCGGGCCACGAGCGGGATCACTCCGAGTGCGAGAACCCCCGGAACGGTCCCGACGAGTGCGCCGGAACGCATCCAGGTGGAAGTGCCCCCTGAGACACAGGTTCAGGAAGAGCGGGATCGTGATGAAGCTGAACCCGACCGCGGTAAAGGCAACGAGCGCGTTCTTGTAGGTACGGA
>CAWINX010000003.1:0-1126118 GCA_963837585.1 uncultured Solirubrobacterales bacterium
CCTCTTCTCGCTGCTCTTCGTGCTGCTCTTGGGGCTGGCGCTGAGCTTCAGCGTGATCGCCTCCCGCCAGGCGGAGCAGATCACCCGGCTGGCCCAGGAACAGGCGCTGGAACGGGCGCGGGAGCAGGCTGAGAAGGAGCCGCTCAGGAGTGGTGGTCGGGGTGGCGAGGCCTCACCGGAATCTCATCCGGGTAGCCTGAGCGGATAGCTGAGAATGAACAGCGTTCCCGCGATCGAGTAAACGAGAGCACCGCGAGCGCCAACCCGGTTGCGCATGAGCGACATCGACCAGCTTCGTGAGAAGCGCCGCGCCGATCAATACCGCGACGCCCTTGATCACCATTCCGCGAACCATGCTCACGAGTCTAACCCCGCACCACGTCTACCAAGATGATGAGCAGCGCAATAGCAGCCCCCACGACGAATCCGAGAGCGGTCATCCACTCGACTCGCTCCTGAGGAAGGCCAGAAGGATCGCGCAGGCTCGGGCGCCGCCGGCACAGAGTCCCGTCAGCACGACCACCGCCCCCGCGGCACCCGAGACCAGTTCCGTAAAGGTCCCGGCAATAGGGAGTCTGAGCAAGGCCCCAGGGCACGACTGCACCGTAGCGGCGCGCATTCGCGACATGGCGCTCGCACGGCTACAGAAGTGGAACTTCTCTAGCCCAATTCAGCACTGATAAAACAGCGTCGTCAGTCGACGTCGAACGCCCGGGGAGTGCGCATCTCGGCAAGTCGACGCGGAAAGTCCTCTGGCAACTCCCAGCTCCGCAAGCCTTTCGAGATGACTCTTGGCGCACCGTCTTCTTCAGGGATCTCTGAACCGTCGCCGTTAGACCCTCGGTGCCGAGAATCCGCGCCGCCTCATCCAGCAGCGACGGGTTCCAGATCAATGAGACATGCGCTTAGCCATGCTCAATGTATACCGCACTATGTACTGCGCCTACATACGGGTTCGCCAATATCACGCTCGACCCGGAAGGAGAGCGCCTCTAGGGCCAGCTCCTCGGAGACGTTGAGGTCGAGGCGGCGGCGGGTGTCCTGGACGAGTTCGGCGGCGCGGCGGGGGCGGGTCGGGTCGAGGCTCGCGGCGCGGGACTGGAGCTGGGCGAGGCGGTCGCGGTTGTAGGCGACCTCGGGAGCGCCGGTTGCGACGGCGGCGAGGTCGCGGAACCAGGCCGCGCAGAGCTCAAGGCCGAGGTCGAGGGTTTGGGTGCGGCGGCGGCGGGCGGCTCGTTTGGCCTCGTCGGTCATGTCCTTGGCGGAGCGCTTGAGGCCGGCCTCGGCCTCCTCCTCCAGGGCCTCGCGGGTCGCTGACTCGGCGTCTTCGCCGGCCGCCTCGGCGCTGGCGAGGATTTGCCGCCAGGCGAACTCCTCGGCCTCGGCGCGGAGCTCCTTGCCGCGATCGGTGAGCAGGAAGCGGGCGCGCTCGAGGTCGCCCGCCGAGAGGCGCGCGGCTGCTGCGACCTCGTCCGGGTCGCCGCCGGAGAGGGCGGCCTCGAGCGCCGCCAGGGGGAGTGGGGCGAAGTCGATCGGCTGACAGCGGGAGGCGACCGTCTCCAGGAGGGACTCCGGCTCGGCGGTGAGGAGGATCAGGTGGGCGTAGTCCGCCGGCTCCTCGAGGGTCTTGAGCAGGGCGTTCTGGCTCTCGTCGCGCATCGCCTCGGCCGCCTCGATCACGAAGACGCGCTTGGCGCCCTCGAAGGGGCGGTAGGCGGCGGCGCGGATCACCCCCTCGCGGACCTCCTCGACCAGGTGCTGGGCGCCGCGCGGCGCGAGCCAGACGAGGTCGGGGTGCGGCGAGGGGTCGAGCAGGGCGCGACGGCGGGCGTCCTCGGGATCGGGCGCGCCCGTGGCGAGGATCTCGGCGGCGAAGGCGCGCGCGGCGGCGCGCTTGCCGGCCCCGCGCGGGCCGCGGAAGAGGTAGGCGTGCGAGGGGCCGGAGGCAAGCGCCGCGCTCAGCGCGACGCGAGCGCGAGGCTGGTGCTCGGTGGCGGCATCGGTCGCGGCGCCGGTCGCAGAGTCGGTCACGTCCCTCCCCTCCGCCCCCCCACCACGGTGTAACGCGTTGGCGTGCTGTGAGGACGCCTACGCGTTACACCGACAGCCGGGCCGGATCGCACGCCCGGCGGTGTAACGCTTTGGCGTGCCGTGGGGACGCCTACGCGTTTCACCGGCTCGGTGCCAACCGCGTTTCACCGGCTCGGTGCCTACGCGTTTCACCGGCTCGGTGCCTCGCGGCTCTCGGACGCCCAACGGCCCTTGACCGCCTCCATCACGCGGACGTGGACCTCCTCGACCGTGCCGGCGCCGTCGACGACCACGACCCGGTCGGAGGCGATCTTGGCTATCTCGTCGTAGGACTCCGCGACGGCGCGCTGGAGGTCGAGGCCCTCGGACTCGAAGCGATCGTCCCCGTCGGCACGCTCGACGCCCAATTCGGGGTCGATTCGCAACAGCACGGTGAGGTCGGGCCAGAGGCCGTCGGTGGCGGCGTCGGTGAGGGAGATCGTCTCCCCCACTCCCAGTCCCCGCGCCGCCCCCTGGTAGGCGACGGTGGAGTCGGCGAAGCGGTCGCAGACGACGTCGCGGCCCGCCTCCAGGGCGGGACGGATCACCCTCGCGGTGAGGTCGGCGCGCGCGGCGAGAAAGAGCAGCAGCTCGGCGTAGGGGTCGAGGTCGAGCGCCGGGTCGGCGAGCAGCTCGCGAATCCGCTCCGCCGCCTCGGTCCCCCCCGGCTCGCGGATCGCCAGCGTCTGCGGCCCGAGCGCCTCGGCCAGCAGGCGCGCCTGGGTGCTCTTGCCGGAACCGTCGATCCCCTCCAGGGAGACGAACAACGGCGGGCCTCAGCCTTTGGCGGCGGTTTTGGCGCGTTTGCGGCGCCGGGTCGCGGTGTCGGATTTGGCCGGCGCCACTCCGTCCTGCGAGCCGTCGGGCGGCGGCTTTTTCGCCATCGCCGCTTTGGCGGCTTTGGCGGCCTCGCGCTCGGCGCGGCGTTTCTTCATCTCCTGCATCGACTCGCAGTCGTCGTTGAGGCAGAGGTTCCAGGGGCGGCCGCGGAAGGGGACGACTTTGAGGCGCGGGGTCTGGTCGCAGATCGAGCAGCGGTCCTCCAAGCCGGAAGACGTCGCCGCGCTGGGGCAGCGGGAAGGTCTGGTCGCAGGAGTCGGGGTCGTCGAGGGTCCAGCCGCTGCAGCCGACAAAGCGTTTGCCCGATTTTTTGGCGCGGATGATGCGCAGCATGTGGGGCGAGCCGTCGTCCTTCTTGCGCCCCGCCTCCTCGCAGACCTTGCAGGGGCCGAGGATGCGGTCCTGGTCCATCCCTTTCCAGACGACTTTCGCCAGGTCCTCTTTGCTCTCCTCGATCTCCCCCCAGGTCTTGTGGAGGAGGTCGCGGCTCTCGCCGACGACGGCGCCCTTGGTCGCATCGCCGGCGGCGATCCGGTCCATCTCGGCCTCGAGCTGGGCGGTCATCTCCGGCGTCGCCATCGCCGGCACGTAGTTCTTGAAGGCCTCATAGAGGGCGATCCCGGTCTCGGAGGGGATCGGCGGGTTGCCGTAGACGTAGCCGCGGTCGAAGAGCTTCTGGATGATGTCGGCGCGGGTGGCCTTGGTGCCGAGGCCGCGCTCCTCCATCATCTCGATCAGTTTGGCCTGGGAGATCCGCGAGGGCGGCTGGGTCTCCTTGTCGACGATCCAGGGCTCGCCGTCCAGGTCAAGGCTTTGCCCCTCCGCCAGCGCCGGGATCTCCTCGTCGGAGGAGCGGGCGTAGGTGTAGATGCCGGCGTAGCCGGGGTCGACGACGACCGAGCCGCGCACGAAGTAGGTCTGATCGCCCGCCTCGATTTCGGCGCGGGTGGACTCGGTGATCATCGGCGGGCTGAAGGTGGCGAGGAAGCGCCGCACGACCAGCTCGTAGACGCGGCGCTTGGGGCCCTCGAGGGCGCCGGGGTGGATCGCCTGGGTCGGGTAGATCGGCGGGTGGTCGGTCGTCTCTTTTTTGCCGCGGGTCGGGGTCAGCTCGCCGTCGAGCAGGCCGGAGGCGGCGGAGAACTCTTTGATCCGGACCAGCGAGGAGACCAGCTCGCGAACCGGCAGCGAGGACGGGTAGACCGTGTTGTCGGTGCGCGGGTAGGAGATGAAGCCGTCCATATAAAGGTCCTCGGCGATCCGCATCGCCGAGGCGGGGGTGATGCCGAGGCGGCTGGAGGCGTCGGTGCTGAAGGCGGTCGTGTTGTAGGGGGTCGGCGGGCGGCGGGTGTTCTTCCGCGCGGTCACCGATTTGACCGTGCCGGGGCCGGAGGTGCCGGCCAGGGCCGCGTCGACCTCGGCGCGCTCCCAGAATTTGTCGACGGTGTGGTGAGCCTCGAACGCCCCGTCGGGGTGCTGGAACTTGGCGAACAGCTCCCAGAAGGGTTTGGCGACGTGGGCGCGGCGCTCCATCTCACGCTCGACGATCAGCCCCAGGGTGGGGCTCTGGACGCGGCCGACCGAGAGGAAGTTGGAGCCGAAGCGGCGGGTGGCGAGGGAGACGGCGCGGGTCAGCGTCGCCCCCCAGAGCAGGTCGATGTCCTGGCGGGCGGCGCCGGCGTTGGCGAGCGGGTAGGAGAGCTCGTCGAGCTCGGAGAAGGCGCGCTCGATCTCCTCCTTGGTGAGGGCGGAGTAGCGGGCGCGCTGGATCTTCAGGGTGCCGTCGCTGGTCCCCTCGCGGGAGCCGAGCGCCGGGTTGGCGTCGAGCATCTCCTCGAGCGCCTCGAGGCCGATCAGCTCGCCCTCGCGGTCGAAGTCGGTCGCGATCACCAGCTCGTCGGCCTCTTTGGCGACCTTTTTGATCGCCTTGACGACGTTTTTGTCGGTCGGCTCCTTGATCAGCTCGGCGTCGATCAGGTCGTGCAGGTCGGTCTTCTGCCAGTTCGAGTAGCCCTCGGGGAAGGCGGGGCCGAGCACGTGGCCCTTGAGGCCGATGGTCATGTGATCCCCGTCGGCGTCGGTCCACGTGTAGTAGGGGACTTTGAAGGTTTTGTCGCTGGCCGGGCCGCCGTTGGCGGCGCCGAGGATCTCGGCGATCTTCTTGGCGCTGTTGTTCTTCTCGGTGACGATCAGCCGCATGGGGCGGCGAGGGTAGCAGGGGCGCGCGGCGGCCCCTCCCGCCTCGCGCGCGCCGATCCCCCTAGGATCGGCGGCCGATGAAGAGCTTGGTGACAGGCGGCGCGGGGTTTATCGGCTCGAACTTGGTCGATGCCCTGCTGGCCCGCGGCGACGAGGTGGCGGTGGTCGACGACCTCTCGACCGGGCGGCTGGAAAACCTCGACGGAGCGCTCGCCGCCGGCGCGACGCTGGCCGAGCTCGACATCCGCGACGGGCGCGGCGCTGAGCGAGCTGGCGGCAGAGGCGCGGCCCGACGTCGTCTTCCACCTGGCGGCGCAGATCGACGTCCGCAAGTCGATCGCCGATCCGGCCTTCGACGCCTCGATCAATGTCGGCGGCACCGCCAACGTGCTGGAGGCGGCGCGGGGCGCGGGCGCGCGGCGCGTCGTCTTCGTCTCCACCGGGGGGGCGATCTACGGCGAGGGCGAGGGACAGGAGCTGCCGCTCGGCGAGGGCGCCCCGGTCGAGCCGCTCTCCGCCTACGGGCAGAGCAAGTTCGCCGCCGAGGGATACCTGGCGCTCTACGAGCGCCTCTACGGCCTCTCCAGCGTCAGCCTGCGACTCGGCAACGTCTACGGGCCGCGCCAGGACCCGCTCGGCGAAGCGGGGGTGATCGCGATCTTCTGCGGCAAGCTGCGCGCCGGCGAGCGGCCGACCGTGTTCGGCGACGGCCGCCAGACCCGCGACTACATATATGTGGGGGACGTGGTCGCCGCGGCGCTGGCCGCTTCGGGGTCGGAGGCGAGCGGGCCGATCAACATCGGCACGGGACGCGAGACCGACGTGTTGGAGCTGGCCCGACAGCTCGGCGAGCTGGAGGGCGTCGAGTTCGAGCCCGAGCTCGC
Source organism: uncultured Solirubrobacterales bacterium (assembly GCA_963837585.1). GTDB lineage: Bacteria > Actinomycetota > Thermoleophilia > Solirubrobacterales > 70-9 > CAWINX01. The sequence goes on from CAWINX010000003.1 coordinate 5,994, forward strand.
CCCCGCCCGCACCGGCGAGGTGCAGCGGATCGCGATCGACCCGGGGCGCGCCGAGCGCGAGCTGGGCTGGCGCGCCGCGGTCGGCCTCGAAGAGGGCCTGCGGCTGACGCTCGCGTCGCTCTGACGCTCAGGTCGCTCTGACGCTCAGGTCGCTTTGACGCTCTGACGCTCGCGGGGGGTGGTCGTCCCGCCCCGGTGTAACGCGTAAGTGGGGAAATAGCCCACCTACGCGTTACACCGTGGGTGAGGGCGGTCTGATCCCTTCTCGGTGTAACGCGTAAGTGGGCTGAGAGGCCGCCAACGCGTTGCACCGAGGGTGGAGAGTCGATCGTCAGTCCGGTGTAACGCGTGATCGTCAGCCCGGTGTAACGCGTAAGTGGGCTGAGAGGCCGCCAACGCGTTGCACCGAGGCAGGGGCGGCCCGCCCTCTAACCTTCCGGTCATGCCCGCCCAGGCCTATGCCGGCAAGGAGTGCGTCTGCCAACTGCGCAAGGGGATCTGCGACCAGTCCTGCGTGCGCGACATGCTGGAGACGCCCTTCTACATCGCCTGCCTGAAGTTGAAGGGGCGGCGCTGCCTGGTGGTCGGGGGCGGCGACATCGGCCTGGAGAAGGTCGAGGGGCTGCTCGCCTGCGACGGCGAGGTGACGCTGATCGCGCCGACCGCCCACCCGGCGCTTGAGGAGCTGGCCGCCGAGGGCTCGATCCAGTGGGAGAAGCGCCCCTACGAGGGGGCGGCCGACCTCGAGGGCATCTTCATGGTCGATCGCCGCGACCGACGACACCGAGGTCAACATCGGCGTCTACGACGACGCCGAGCGGCGGGCGATGCTGGTCAACGTCGTCGACGTCCCCCCTCTGTGCAACTTCATCCTGCCGGCGATCGTGCGCAGCGGCCCGTTGGCGATCGCGATCTCGACCGCCGGCGCCTCCCCCGCGCTGGCGAAGCGGATGAAGCGCGAGGTCGCCGAGCTGTTCGGCGAGGAGTACGCGCGGCTGGCGGTCGTCCTCAACGACGCCCGCGGCTGGGCGAAGGGGACGCTGCCGACCTACCAGGACCGCAAGGAGTTCTTCGAGGGGATCGTCAACGGCGACCCCGACCCGGTCGAGCTGCTCCGCGAGGGCCGCGAGGTCGAAGTCCTGGCGCTGATCGAGGCCGCCAAAGAGCGCGCCGCGGCGGCGCTGGCCTAGGGCCGGGCTTCAGCCGGCCCGTCGTCAGCCCGCGTCGCAGGCTGAGCTGCGGACCCGATCAAGCGCCTCGCGCAGGTCGTTGGCCTGGGCGACGCTGAGCTTGGCGGCGAAGGTGACCTCCAGCTCGGCGACCACGACCGGGCGCATCTCGGCGAGCAGCTCGCGACCGGGGGGCGTCAGCGTCGCGTAGCTGACCCGGCGGTCCGTCTCGCAGAAGGTTCGTTCCAGCAGGCCGGCCTTGACCAGGCGATCGACAAGCTTGGTGAGGCCGCCGCGGGTGATCACCATCGCCTCGGCGAGGTCCCCCATCTTCATCCGTTGATCGGGCTCCTCGGCGATGGTGGCGAGCACCTCATACCAGGGCAGCGGCGGGAAGTCGGCGGTGGACAGCGCCTCCTGAAGGCGCTGGACGATCGCCGCGTGCGTACGCGTCAGCGCGCCCCAGGCGTCGCCGTGGGCGGCGCGCGACGCCGTGCCTCCCCCGGAAGCCCGCTTTGCTCTCCCGCCGTCGCGGGAAGTCGGCTCCGCCGTTGTCGCCTGCTCGCTCACTCCTCAGATGATCGCAGATATTCGTTGTTCAGGCAATAGTTGTCCTAGAAAGCTTTTCCTGCTAATCTTTTTCTTCGTCAACTATTTACCAGGCAACAACTTATGAAGGGAGACAGCAATGAGCACGCAAACGATCCAACGGGAAGTTCCAGTCGGGGCATACGCGGTCGACCCGGTCCACTCCTCGATCGGCTTCGCGATCACCCACAACGGGGTCTCGACCTTCCGCAGTGGCTTCGGCTCCTACGAGGCGCGGCTGACCGGCGGCGATGCGCCGCGGCTCGAGGGCTCGGTGGACGTCGCCAGCGTCGAGATCAACGAGGAGCAGCTGAAGGGCCACCTCCTCTCCCCCGACTTCTTCGACGCGGAGCGCCACCCGCAACTGCGCTTCGGCTCCACCGAGCTGGAGGTTGGCGAGGACGGCGCGGTGCGCCTGCGCGGGGAGCTGGAGATCAAGGGCAAGACCCACGAGGTGGAGGCAAGCGGCAGGTTCGCGCAGATCGGCGCCGATCTCGGCGGCGGCGCCCGGGTCGGCCTTTCGCTGGAGGCGGCGATCGACCGTCGCAGTTTCGGGATCGACTGGAACACCGAGCTGCCGAGCGGCGGCGAGGTGCTCGACTACGAGGTGAGCATCACGGTCGAGCTGGAGCTGGTCGCGGAAGGGAGCGCCTGACCGTGCGGGTCCTGGGCATCTCCGGGAGCCTGCGCCGAGACTCGCTGAACGACGCCCTCTTGCGGGCAGCCGCCGAGCGGCTGTCCGCCGGGGCGGAGCTGGTGACGTTCGACCGGCTGGGAGAGGTGCCTCCCTTCAGCGAGGACTCCGAGGCGGGGCCGGTCCCGGAGGCGGTGGAAGAGCTGCGCGAGGCGATCCGCGCCGCCGACGCGGTGCTGGTCGCCACCCCGGAGTACAACCACTCCCTCCCGGGCCAGCTGAAGAACGCGCTCGACTGGGCCTCGCGCCCGGCCGGGCAGAGCGCCCTGATCGGCAAGCCGGCGGCGGTGGTCGGCGCCTCAAAGGGCATGTTCGGCGCGGTCTGGGCTCAGGCCGAGCTGCGCAAGGTGCTGGCGGCGATGGGCGGCCGCGTGGTCGAGACGGAGCTGCCGGTCGCGGGGGCGCACGAGCTGCTCGACGGCGACCGCCTGGAGTTGGGCAACGAGCAATCCGAGCGGCTCGAGGAGATCCTCGCCGAGCTGCTCGCCGCGGCGGAAGCAGAGGTCGGCCTGGCGGTAGCGGCCTGAGCCCTCCGGGGCCGGGAGTGCGGGCCTAGATGAGTGATTCCACGACCGCGTGTGACTGGGGGCGCGCGTGGCCAAGCAGGTCAAGGACGCAGGGCGCAGCCTTTGGCGATGGGGACCATCGCCTCGGTGTAACGCGTAGGTGGGCAAATAGCCCTCTTATGCGTTGCACCGGCAAGGAAGACTTGGGATGTCATCAGCGGTGTAACGCGTAGGTGGGCAAATAGACCACCTACGCGTTACACCGGCGGCGGGTGCTCCGCTGGTTGATTTCAGGTGGTTGCGGACAGCCGCGAGGAGGCGGCGGTCAGGAAGTGCGAGATCACGATGACTGGGGCGGTTCCGCGGAACCGCCGGCGTGGTTGCCCGTGGAATCAATCGTCAGCCGGCGGGCAGGGCGAAGAAGGCGATCGCGGCGAAGTGGGCGGCGGCGGCGGCGATGACCAGGGCGTGGAAGACCTCGTGGTAGCCGAAGACGCGCGGGTTGGGATTGGGGCGCTGGGTCGCGTAGACGACCGCGCCCGCCGTGTAGAGGAGTCCGCCGGCGGCGACGAGCAGCGTCCCGGCCACTCCCATGTCGTTCCACAGCTCCGGGAAGGCGACGGCGGCGACCCAGCCCAGCGACATATATATGAGCGCCGCGACCCATTTGGGGTGGTCGATCCAGACCATCTCGACCGCGGCGCCGGCAATCGCCCCGATCCAGACGACGACCAGGATGGCGGCGGCCAGCGACCCGTTCAGCACCAGCAGCGCGAAGGGCGTGTAGGTGCCGGCGATCAGGAAGAAGATCATCGAGTGGTCCAGCCGGCGCATCCAGCGGCGCACATCCGGCCGGCGCCAGTTGACCCGGTGATAGAGGGCGCTGGTGCCGAGCAGGGCGGAGAGGCTGGCCGCATAGATCGCCACCGCGAGCGTCGCCTTCGGCGTCTTGGCGGCGACGATCAGGCCGGCGCCGAGGAAGAGTGAGACGACGAAGGCCCACTGGTGGGAGACGCCGCGCAGCTTCGGCTTGACCGCGGCAATCGCGTCGCTTGCAACTTCCTTTGCAGATTCCGCCCTCTCGGCGGCCCTCGCCCGCAGCATCGCCTTGTCACCATAGTGGGTGAGGCCGCGAAATCTGCGGCGTTTGCGGATTCGGCGGCGACAAAGTCTGTCCGACTCGATGACGATCCTGGGCAGCTCCCCCTGAAAGTCGCTGCGAGAGGAGAAGTTCGATGTCCAAGACCGCCACCAGCTCCCCCCAGACCGGTCTGCAGGGCCTCTCGATAGAGCGGCGATTTAGCCGCGAAGGGACCCATCCCTTCGACGAGGTCGAGTGGGAGACCCGCGATGCGGTGATCGGCAACCCCGAGAGCCCGGCCTTCGAGCAGCGCGGGGTCGAGTTCCCGGTGGACTGGTCCCAGAACGCGACCAACATCGTCGCCCAGAAGTACTTCCGCGGCCAGCTCGGCTCGCCCGAGCGCGAGTCCTCGGTCAAACAGATGATCGGCCGGGTCGCGGGGACGATCTCGAACTGGGGGCGCGAGGGCGGCTACTTCGCCTCGCCCGAGGACGCCGACGCCTTCGAGGCCGAGCTGGCCTCGATCCTGCTCAACCAGAAGGCGGCCTTCAACTCGCCGGTCTGGTTCAACGTCGGCTTCGAGGAGACGCCGCAGTGCTCGGCCTGCCAGCCGTATCACGCGCTTGTCTCGACGCCCGAGGGCATGGTCCCGATCGGCGAGATGGTCGAGGGGGAGCAGATCGGCCGCGAGGTGTACGACGCGCGCGGCGTGACGCGAGTCGTCGCCGTCAAGGCCAACGGCCGCAAGCCGGTGATGCGGGTGCGGCTGCGCAACGGCGGCTTCGTCGAAGCCACGCCGGATCACGTCGTCAAGGCCGTCGCAGAGCGCCGCACCGAGCCACAGTGGCTGCGCGTCGACCAGCTCGCGCCGGGGATGCGGCTGCACCTGCACCCGCACCGGGCCAAGGTCGCCGACCGGACCCTAGTCGCGGCGGGCGGGCCCGCCTCGACGGAGCTTGACGGCACCGACTACCTGGAGGCCCTCGACGAGACGACGCGCGTCGACCGCGCCGAGGCGGCGCTTGCCGGCTGGCTGCAGGCCGACGGCTTCGTCGGCCAGTACCAGGGCGGGACGAACAGCTCGCTGACGCATCGAGTTCCAGGTCGCGAACGACGAGGAGTACGCCTGGGTGATGGAGAACCTCGACATCGCTCTGCCCGACGTGCACCGCAAGGTGCGGGTGGCCGACACGCAGGAGGTCGAGGTGCGGCGGATCCGCCTCTACGGCGAGGTGCTTCGCGACTTCGTGGAGCGCTGGGAGCTCTCCCCGCGTGGGACGGAGATCCGCGTTCCCTCCCGGCTGTGGACGGCCACCCACGAGGAGATCTGCGCCTACCTGCGCAGCGTGTTCCAGGCGGACGGCTACATGACCGTGCAGCGCAAGCACGACTACGAGAACGCCCGGATCGGCTTCGCCGTGATCGGCGAGCGGTGGACGGAGGACGTCCAGATGCTCCTCAACTCGGTCGGGATCTACTCCCGCCGCACCCGGAAGCACGAGAAGCGAGCGGATCGGCACGACATGCACGAGCTTTCGATCAACATCGGCTCGGAGCGAGCTCGCTTCGCGGAGCTGATCGGGTTCGTCGGCGAGGACAAGCAGCGCCGCCTGCTCGAGTCGCTGGAGCTGCGCAACCCGAAGCTCTGCCCGGACCTGCGCGAGGAGGAGATCGTCGCGATCGAGGAGCTCGGCGAGCAGGAGGTCTACGACATCCAGACCGAGTCGGGCGAGTACCTGAGCAACAACATCGCGGTCCACAACTGCTTCATCCTCAGCGTCGAGGACAACATGGACTCGATCCTCGACTGGAACACCAAAGAGGGCAAGATCTTCCGCGGCGGCTCCGGCTCGGGGATCAACCTCTCCAACATCCGCGGCTCGATGGAGCCGCTGAAGAAGGGCGGCACGGCGAGCGGCCCGGTCAGCTTCATGCGCGGCGCCGACTCCTGGGCGGGGACGATCAAGTCGGGCGGCAAGACGCGCCGCGCCGCGAAGATGGTCGTGCTCGACGTCGACCACCCGGACGTCGAGCACTTCATCTGGTGCAAGGCCAAAGAGGAGGAGAAGGCGGGGGCGCTGCGCGACGCCGGCTTCGACATGTCGATCGACGGCGAGGGCTTCACCTCGATCCAGTACCAGAACGCCAACAACTCGGTGCGGGTGACCGACGAGTTCATGGAGGCGGTCGAGGCCGGCGGCGAGTGGGACCTGACCGCGCGGACCACCGGCGAGGCGGTGAAGACGCTCGACGCGCGCGACCTGATGAACCAGATCTCCGACGCCGCCTGGCGCTGCGCCGATCCCGGCGTCCAGTACGACACGACGATCAACCGCTGGCACACCTGCCCGGAGTCGGGGCGGATCAACGCCTCCAACCCGTGCTCCGAGTACATGCACGTCGACGACTCGGCCTGCAACCTCGCCTCGATCAACCTGATGAAGTTCCGCCGCAAGGACGGCTCCTTCGACGCCGCGGAGTTCGAGCACGCGGTCGACATCGTCTTCCTCGCCCAGGAGATCGTGGTCGGCTGCTCCAGCTACCCGACCGAGGAGATCGGCGTCAACGCCAACGCCTTCCGCCAGCTCGGGCTCGGCTACGCCAACCTCGGCGCGCTGCTGATGTCCGACGGCCTGCCGTATGACTCCGACGAGGGGCGCAACGTGGCGGCGGCGATCACCGCGCTGATGACCGGGCGCGCCTACCGCCAGTCGGCGTTGATCGCGGCCGGGGCGACCGGGCCCTACGCCGAGTACGAGCGCAACCGCGAGGCCCACAACGGGGTGATGCGGATGCACCGCGACGCCTCCCATGACATCGACTCGACCGGGATCAAGGGCGACCTGCTGGAGGCGGCGCAGCGCTCCTGGGACGAGGCGGTCGAGCTGGGCGAGGAGCACGGCTATCGCAACGCGCAGGCGACGGTGCTGGCGCCGACCGGGACGATCAGCTTCCTGATGGACTGCGACACGACCGGGATCGAGCCCGACTTCTCCCTGGTCAAGTTCAAGGAGCTGGTCGGCGGCGGGCAGATGACGATCGTCAACCGCTCGGTGCCGCTGGCGCTGCGCACGCTCGGCTACGCGGAGCCGCAGGTCGAGCAGATCGACGCCTACATCGCCGAGCAGAGCACAATTGTCGGCGCGCCCGGCCTCAAGGACGAGCACCTGCCGGTCTTCGACGTCGCGGTCGGCGAGCGGGCGATCTCCCACACCGGCCACATCGACATGATGGCCGCGACCCAGCCGTTCATCTCCGGAGCGATCTCCAAGACGGTCAACCTGCCGCAATCGGCGACGATCGACGACATCGCCGACGCCTACACGCGCGGCTGGAAGGGCGGCCTGAAGGCGCTGGCGATCTACCGCGACGGCTCGAAGACGGCGCAGGCGCTGCGCACCGACGCCCAGGACGAGAAGGAGGCGAAGGCCGAGGAGCCGGTCGCGGCGAAGCCGCCGGAGCGCAAACGGATGCCGCGCGAGCGCGAGTCGATCACCCACAAGTTCTCGATCGCCGGCCACGAGGGCTACATCACCGCCGGCAAGTACGAGGACGGCACGGTCGGCGAGATCTTCCTCACCGACATCGGCAAGGAGGGGTCGACGATGCGGGGGCTGCTCAACGCCTTCGCGACGGCGATCTCGATCGGCCTCCAGTACGGGGTGCCGCTCGACGTCTTCGTGCGCAAGTTCAGCTACATGCGCTTCGAGCCGGAGGGAATCACCGGCAACCCCGAGATCCCCTTCGCCAAATCGATGCCCGACTACATCATGCGCTGGCTGGCGAGCCGCTTCATCGAGGACATCGACGAGCTCGAAGACCTCGGCATCCTCACCCAGGAGGTGCGGGCGAAGAAGGATGCGGAGACCAGCCAGCTCGGCCTCGGCATCGCCACCGACACCGCCGGTCCCGCCAACGGGGGCAACGGCCACTCCAAGCCGGCCAACGGCAACGGCGCCGAGAAGGCGAAGGCGAGCGGCGGCGAAGCGGTCCCCGCGGCGGCGGCCTTCACCGACACCCCGCCGGTCGTCCCGGCCAAGATGTCGGGCCTCGACCTCGGCCCCGCCTGCGACCAGTGCGGCGGCATGATGCAGCGCACGGGCTCCTGCTACACGTGCAGCTCGTGCGGAAATAACACGGGCTGCGGCTGAGGCCGTAGGCCTCAGGGCCGTTTCAGCTCACGGAAGGTGCCTTAGGAAGTTGGCGATTGAGCTGCCGAAGTAGGGGGAGTAGAGGCGGTTGCGGTTGCCGTCGTAGCTGTAGCTGGTGACGCCGTCGATGAGGCCGTCGGGCGCGACCCAGGCGCCGCCGCTGGAGCCGGCGGCCATGTCGCAGCGGGCCGGCAGGGTGGGCGGGCCGGACAGGGAGAAGGTCAGCGGGTCGCTGCCGAGGCCGAGGCCCTTGCACTCCCGCAGTTGCTGGCCGCCGGCGGCGGCGGCCGGGTAGCCGAAGATCTGAAGGCGTAGGTGGCGCGACCGGTTGTAGGCGAAGCCGCGGGCGCCGACGACGTCCTCGAGGACACCGAAGGAGTTCGGCAGCACGTGCAGGGCCGCGACGTCGAAGTCGTTGTTCTCACTGCGGCGCCACTGAGTGGTGACGTGGACGGTGTCGGCAGTGAATGCTCCGAAGGGGTGCGCGCCGTGATCGAAGGCGGGGACGAAGATGATGTGAGTGCCCCAGCTGCGGTTCTCGACGACGCAGTGGCCGGCGGTGAGCACGATCGAGCGGCTCGGGGTGTCGAGCGCCGTCCCCGAGCAGGAGTAGGGGCCCTCGCGAGGGTCGACGGCGAAGATGCGGCCGTTCATGCGCTCGTCGACAGCGGTGGCGTCGGCGACGCCGATGCTGCTGATCTTCGCCGTCGAGCCGGAGGACTTCCGCGGGGCGCCCGGCGAGCCGTGCCGCAGCGCGACTCGCACCCTCTGCGGGGTCCAGAAGCGCGCCGCGCCGGCGGCGCCGGCGACCCGATGCGAGCCGATGGAGGCGCCGGCGGCAGGCGAAGCAGTCGCGGCGGCAGCGAGCGAAGCGGCTACAGAAGCCGCGGCGAGAATTCCCCGGACCCGATTCATGCGACGGGCATAGTGCCAGATGACGCTCACGCAAACCTAAACCCGCAAATCAGGTCAGGTTTCGCCCGCTGCCCTCGTACCGGTTCTGGCGGTCTGTAGCCTGGGCCCGCCGTGCCAGCCCCCGTCCGCCTCCCGCCCCGGGCCGAGTTCGCGATCGTGCGGGCCGTCTGCTCCCTGCCGCGGCCCCTGCGCCGGCTCATCGCCGGGCCGCCCGTGAAGCTCGACGGGCAGGCGCTCGCGAGCGAGATCGGCGTCGTCATCCGCCTCGCGGCCCTGGCCGGCGAGACCTCGGTGACCGGCGGCGGCGAGGTCGAAGCGGCTCGCGCCCAGTACCGACTCGGATCGGCGGCCACGACCGGCGCGCCGATCCCGATGGCACGAGTGGGGGAGCTGGCGATCCCGGGGCCCGCCGGGACGATCGCGGCGCGGCTCTATGACCGCGGCGTCGGGACCGCGACGCCGCGGCCGATGCTCGTCTACTACCACGGCGGCGGCTGGGTGATCGGCGACCTCGACACCCATGACGGGCTCTGTCGCTTCCTCGCCGCCGCGACGGGGGCGCTGGTCCTCTCGGTCGACTACCGCCTCGCCCCCGAGCATCCCTTCCCCGCCTCCGGCGAGGACGCGCACGCGGCGTTCGCCTGGGCGGTCGAGAACGCGGCGGGCCTGGGCGCCGACCCGGCGCGGATCGCGGTGGGCGGGGACAGCGCCGGCGGCAACCTGGCGACCGTGGTGAGCAGAACCGCGCGCGACGCGGGCGAACGGCTGCCGGCGATGCAGCTGCTGCTCTACCCGGTGACCGACGACGTCGAGGACTGGCCCTCCCGCCGCACCTTCGCCTCGGGCTTCCTGCTGACCACCGGCGACATGGATTGGTTCCGCGATCACTACGTCATCGACCCCGCCCACGCGGCCCATCCAGACGCCTCGCCCTTCCAGACGAGGGACCTCTCCGGCCTACCGCCGGCCTACGTCGCCACGGCCGGCTTCGACCCGCTGCGCGACGAGGGAGAGGCCTACGCGATGAAGATGCGCGAGGCGGGGGTGCGAGTGGCGCTGCGCCGCCACCCCAGCCTGATCCACGGCTTCGGCCAGCTCACCGCGGTCAGCCGCGCCGCCCGCGCGGCGATGTTCGAGGCGGCCGGCGCGCGTCCGGATGGGTCTCGCCTAAAGCCTCCGGTGGGCGGGCAGCTACTCGTAGTGGAGCGCTTCCAGCACATTTAGGCGGGCGGCGCGGCGGGCTGGAAGAACCGCGGCGAGGACGCCGGCGGCGATTGCGACGATCGTGAAGACGATCAGCGAGCCGATCGGCAGCGAGAAGCCGATGCCCTGGTCGGACAGGGCCTGGGTGAAGACAGCGGCGAGGAAGATGCCGAGCGGCAGGCCGAGCCCAGCGCCGATCAGTGCCGTGATCACACTCTCCTGTCGGATCATCTGCGCACTTGCCGCCGCGTCATCCCGATCGCCCGCAGCATCCCGATCTCGCGGGTCCGCTCGAAGACCGAGAGGACCAGCGCGTTGACCATCCCGAAGAGGCTGACGATCACCGAGAGCGCCAGCAGCACGTAGAGCAGATTGAGCAGTTTGTCGATCCCACTGGCGCCTTTGTCTGAGCCAGCCGGCCTTGGTGTAGACGACGGCGTCGGGATAGGGCTTCGAGCGCGCTGCGACGACCGGTGTTGGCGGGGGACTCGCCGCCGGCGGCAGTTGACAAAGTGTAGATGTTCACGGTCGCGGTGAAGAAGCGGTCAGAAAGCGGCCTGGGTGATCAACACCTTGGCGACCAGCCGGCGACCTGTCTGTACTCGCCGAGCACCCGGAAGCCGGGCAGCCTGCCGGTCTGGGTGAGCAAGCGGACGCGGTCGCCGACCCTCAGCCCGTGCTCGTGGCGAAGGACTTGTTGAGGATCACCTCGTCGTCGCTGAGGCGGCGCAGCGCGCCGGCCCGCCCTCGGTCCAATCAGGGTCAGCACCCGGCCGGCGTCGCGGTCGACGCCGAGACGCGCGGCTTGCCCGAGCCGCCGAACAGCTTTGCCTGCGTGGCTCGCAGGGTGGAGACGAGCGCGACGCCGGGAACCCCCCGGCCACGGCGCCGCCCCCGGCGGGAACGGCGAGAAGCCGTCGCTGTTCGGATCACCAGCTCACCCTGGAAGCTGTCGTCGACGGCCGAGGCGACCGACCCCTTGATGCCCGCAGCGAAGACGGTCGACGAAGGTGACCAGCGCGAGGCCGACCATCAGCGCCGCGGCGGTGCGCCGCGGTGCGCCCCGGGTTGCGCTGGGCGTTCTCGCGCGCCAGCCGGCCGGTCAGCCCGCAGCCGCGCGCACGGCTCGCCCGACCGCGAGGCAAGCGGGCGCACCAGCTGCGGGCGAAGAGGCGAGACGGCGAGGACCATCGCCAGGCACCCCGCCCCCATCAGCCGTCGCCGCCGCGTCGGAGCGAGGCCGCCGAAGAGCCCGAAGAGGAGCAGGGCAGGCCGCGACCGCAGAGAGCACAGCGACACGGCCGGCGACCGCGGCGACGCCGGCTCGGGGTCGCGTCGCGCCCTCGCGCATCGCGGCGATCGGCGGGACCCGGGTGGCCCGCAGGGCCGGGGACGAGCGACGGAGACGAGCGTCACGCCGATGCCGAGCAGCAACGAGACGATCACGGTGCGGGTGTCGAAAACCGTGCCGGCGGTCGGCAGGTCGACCCCGATCCCGACGAAGATCGCCTCGAGGCCCTTGCGAGCGCGAAGCCCGCCGAGCAAGCCGAGCACCGAGCGCCGGCAGGCCGAGCAGAAGCCCTCGATCAGGACCGAGCGCAGGATCTGCCGCCGCGAGGCGCCAAGCGAGCGCAGCGTCGCGAACTCGCGTGATTCGCTGGGCGACGGTGATCGAGAAGGTGTTGAAGATGACGAACGCCCCGACCAGGACCGCGATCCCGGCGAAGGCGAGCAGGAGGTACTGGATGAACCGGAGGGCGCCTGGAATGTGTTCGGATCCGAACGGCCTGCTCGGTCGCCGGTCTCGACCTGGGCCGAGCGGGGGCATGAGGCGGCGCGATCTGCTCGCTCAGCTGCCCCGGCGTGAAGCCGGCTTCGCGGCGAGGAAGATGGGGTCGAAGCGGCCGCCCTTGTCGGTGATCCGCTGCGCCTCGGGCAGCGTGATGCGGCGATCGTGGTCGCGCCGAAGCGAGTCGACCGACCCGAAGGTGGTCGATGCCCGAGAGTCGTGTAGGCTTGTCGGGCTGTGCGCGGAGACGCCGATCCGTGTCGCCGATCGAGAGCCCGTAGTTGTCGGCTGCCGCCTTGTCGAGCACGACCTGGTCGCCGTTGGCGGCGCGAGCCGCCGGCGGTCAGCGACTCGGGTTGAATCGGGCAGGGTCGAGGAGATGAAGCCGAGGGCGAAGTCGGCGCCGATCGTCTTGCCCTGCCGGTCGAGCAGCTGCGCCCTGTCGGCGTGAAGATCGCCCCGCCGGCGGCCTGAACGCCCGGCAGCTTCCGCACCTTCCGGCGCAGGGAGCGCGGAAGTGGTGACGTTGCCGCGGTCGTGTTGGACCGTGCTCTTGCCCGAGATGACGGCGCTGGTGTTCGTAGGAGGCGGTAAAGATCTCGTTGAAGGCGTTGATGATGGTGTCGGTGAGGACGTAGGTGCCGGCACCATCGCGACTCCGATGACGACCGCGAAGGGCGATCAGCGAGCGTGCGGCCGCGGCGCGACCAGAGGCTCTTGACGGCGACCGGCTAGGCGAGCTGCTTCGTAGCCGATGACATCGTCGCGTGGAGTCGGGGAGTCGTCGCGGACGACCTTGCCGTCGGCAAGGGAGAGGACGCGGTCGGCGATCGCCGCGGCGTTGGCGTCGTGGGTGACCATCAGCATGGTCTGGCCGTAGGCGTCGACCGATGAGCGCAGCAGGCCGAGGATCTCCGCCCCCGCCGCGGAGTCGAGGTTGCCGGTCGGCTCGTCGGCGAAGACGACGGTCGGGCGCGAGACGAGCGCGCGGACCATCGCCACGCGTTGCTGCTGGCCGCCGGAGAGCTCGGCGGGACGGTGACCGCGGCGCCCCTCCAGCCCGCCCGCCGCAGCAGCTCGGCCAACCACTCCTGATCCGGCCGCTCGCCGGCGATCAGCTCCGGCAACAGGATGTTCTCCTCGGCGGTCAGCATCGGCAGCAGGTTGAAGAACTGGAAGACGAAGCCGAGCTGTCGCCGGCGCAGCTCGTCAACTCGTTGTCGTCGAGCGCGGTGATCTCGACGCCGTCGAGGATACCGTCCCGCCGGTCGGCTGGTCGAGGCCGGCGAGGATGTGCATCAGGGTCGACTTGCCCGAGCCCGACGGGCCCATGATCGCCGTCAAGCTCCCCTTGTCCAGCCCAGGCTGACCCCCCCAGCGCATCGACGGCGGTTGCCTCCTCGCCGTAGCGGCGCGTAACGTCAAGCGCCTCGACCACCTTGCCGGTCGGTCGTTCACAGCGTTCACCGTATAGATCCCTTCGACTGGAGCCGTCCTGGCAGGGGTTCCACTTAACTTTTTCCGAACACAGTCTGTGAGTCGTCCGTGGAGCCGCACAAGCGGAAAAAGTACAAGACGTTCCACCCCTGCCGGGATCGGCCTCAATAGCCTGGGCGGCCGATGGCGACGACGTTGGCGGAAAGCTTCGATAGGGTTTCTGATCGATCTGGACGGGGTCGTCTGGACTGGCAAGGATCCGATACCCGGGGCGGTCGAGGCGCTGAACGCGCTGCTCGACGCCGGCAAGGAGATCGTCTTCGTCACCAACAACTCGGTGCGCGCGCCTGCCGCCTACGTGGAACGACTGCGCGAGATCGGCGTCCCGGTGAAAGACGGTCACGTCGTTACCGCCGGAGCGTCGACCGCCCAGCTGGCGGCCGAGCGAGTGGGTCAGGGCGGCACCGTCTACGTGATCGGAGCGCCGGGCTTCAAGGAGACCGTCGCCGCGACCGGGGTGGTGCTGCTGAGCGGCGAAGAGGGGCAAAGGGCCGACGCCGTGGTCATCTCCGGCCACCGGGAGTTCGACTACGGCGAGCTGTTCACGGCGACGCGCGCCCTCCAGGGCGGCGCGGCGCTGTTCGCGACCAGCCGCGACCCGACCCTGCCGATGCCCGACGGCCCGTGGCCGGGCACCGGGGCGACCCTGGCCGCGGTGGAGACCGCCTCCGGAGCGACGGCGACGATCGGCGGCAAGCCGGAGCGCCACCTGTTCGAGGCGGCGCTCGCGCTGATCCCCGGCGCCGAGCGGGTGGCGATGGTCGGCGACCGGGTCGCCTCCGACATCGAGGGCGGGCGGCGGGCCGGGCTGGAGACGGTCCTCGTGCTCAGCGGGGCGACGTCCCGCGAAGAGGCGGAGGTGGCGGAGCCGGCGCCCGACCATGTCATCGACGACCTGGCTGGACTGCTGGGGTGAATACCCCCGAGACGCCACCGATCCCCCGTCCGGGCATTGCCTTCGCGGGCGTCTTCACCGTCACCTTCTGCGGCCTGCTCGCGGTCGGCGCGGTGCTGCCGGTGTTGCCGCGCTACGTGCACGGGCCGCTCGACGCGGGCAACGTCGCGGTCGGCGTGGTGATCGGCTCCTACGCGATCACCGGCCTGCTGCTCCGCCCCGTCGCCGGCCGCCTCGCCGACCGGCGCGGCCGCAAGCCGACCGTCCTGGTCGGCTCGATCCTGGTCGCCGTCAGCGGCTTCCTCTACCTGCTGCCGCTCGGCGTCGGGGGGCTGATCGCCGCCCGGCTCGTGCTCGGCGCCGGCGAGGGGACGGTGTTCACCGCGGGCTCGGCCTGGATCGTCGACCTGGCGCCGCCCGATCGGCGGGGCCGGGTGATCGGCCTCTACGGCCTCGCCGTCTGGGGAGGGCTGAGCGTCGGCCCGCTGATCGGCGAGTTGCTCCTGCACGCCTCCGGCTACACGCTGGTCTGGATCTTCGCGGGAGCGGTGCCGCTGGTGGGGGCGCTGGTCGCCCTCCGCCTCCCCGACCCGTTCCGTCCCAACCCGTCCGCGGAGCATGAGCACCACCCCTTGATCGCCCGCGAGGCGGTGCGCCCCGGCGCCGCCCTCGCCCTCGCCTCGATCGGCTACGCGGCGGTCGCCGCCTTCGTCGTCCTGCACCTCGACGCCCGCGGGGTCGGGCACGGGGCGACCGTGTTCGGCGCCTTCGCGACGATGGTCGTGCTTGACCCGACTGGTCGGCGGCGACCTGCCCGACCGGGTCGGGCCGGCGCGCGTCGCGGTCGTCGCGGCGCTGGCCGAGGCGCTCGGGCTGGCGACGATCGCCGTCGCCCAGAGCCTGCCGGTTGCCCTGGCCGGCGCCCTGGCGATGGGCGCCGCCTTCTCCCTGCTCTACCCGTCCCTCTCGCTGATCGTCGTCGCCCAGGTGCCGGAGAACCGCCGCGGCGCCGCGCTCGGCACCTTCACGGCCTTCTTCGACGCCGGGGTCGGCCTCGGCGCCCCGCTGGCCGGCGCCGCCGCGGCGATCACCAGCTACGAGGGCGCTTTCCTCTTCGCCGCCTGCTTCGGCCTCGTCTCGGCGGCGACGATCGCGCTGACGATCGCTCCACAGGCCCGCTCGGCCCTGGCCGCTCGCGCCCCCGCGAGCTGAGCCCCCGGTGAATCAGTCGCGCTCGGCGATCAGCAGGGTCTGGGCGGCGCGGCCGATCCGGCCGCGCTCATCGGAGAGGACCGACTCGGCGGTGGCGACGCCGTTGGGTTGCGGCAGGGTGACCGCGTCGACGCAGACCCACTCTCCCTCCGGGAGCCGCTCCAGGTGGACGCTGAGGTCGACGTTGATGAACAGGTAGCGGCGCCAGTCGAGCACGGCACTGATTCCGTTGCCGACGTCGGCGGCGACCAGCGTCCGCTGCAGGGGCGTCGGCTCCTCACCCTCGACCAGCCGTCCCCGCATCCGCATCCAGACCGTCGCCGGGCCGGGCTCGAGGAAGCCGCCGCCGACCGATTTCCACTCCATCGCGGTGTGGTAGCCGGCGTCCTGGCCGGTGGCGAAGAACTCGGGCCGGGAGCCCTGCTCGGGACCGGGTGGAGGCGGCGGGAACTCGATCGACTCGGGCAAGTCGATCGGCGCCGCGCGGATCCGCCATCCCCGCGCCCGCATCAGCACGCCCTCGGTACCGGAGAGCGACGCCTCGACCAGCTGCACCCGCCGCCCGGGCCGCACCACCTTCGCCTCGACCCGGACCGGCCCGATCGGCACCGAGCGGAGGATCTCGAAGGTGATCCGCCCGAGGTGGAACTCCCCTGCGTCCTCCAGCCGCTCGATCTCACGGCCGAGCAGCGCCGAGGGCGGGCCGGCGTGCTGGGCGCCCGGGTCCCACGGCCCCCGGGTCAGCTCAGTGGCGATATAGCCGTCGCCGTCGGGCACGTAAAAGGCTTCGGGCACGGCGGCGATCCTACGGGCCGCTCGTACGTTTGACCATGCTGGGGCAAGGTAAAACGTACGAGCGTCAGCAGTGGGTGCCGAAGTGCTGGGTCCAGACGTGGGCGCCTCGGTAGCCGCCGAGGCGGCCGACCCGCAGGCCGACGCCGAGCTGGCGATAGGGGCCGAGGATGTTCGCGAGGTGCTCGGGCGAGTGCAGCCAGGCGCTTGAAGATCGAGCGCACGGTGCCGAGGCGGCCGGTCCCCCAGGCGATGTTCTCGCCGGCGCTCCAGCAGCGGGCCGGAAGGTAGCCGACCCGCTGCATCCAGTAGGTGAAGCCTCGCCCGCAGGCGTAGTGGCTGAAGCTGTTGCAGCGGAGGATGTCCCGCGACTTGTCCTCGGACGAGCGGTCGAGCACGAAGGCGTGGCCCAGATTCGCGAGCCCGGCATGGCGACGGGCGAAGTCGGTCATGCAGCGCATCGCCCGCTCCTGAACGACGACCGGAGCGCCCAGATCCGTCTGGTTCGCGCAGGCCGCGGTCGGCGCCAGCAGGCTCCTCGCCCCGGCAGAGGGAGCGATCGCCAGGCCCAGCAGGGCTGCGATGGCGAGGGTCAGTGCGAAACGGCGGCTCATACTCTTGATGTCGCCACCCGACCCGGCTCCCCGACCGTGCTTGCCCGCAGCAGACATACGTATGAGCCGCGGAAGCAAAAGCGCGGCTGGACCGACCCCGTACCCTTGAGGTCATGGAGAAAGTCAAGAAGTCAGAGCAGGAGTGGCGTGACGAGCTGACGCCCGAGCAGTACGAGGTGACCCGCAACGGGGGCACGGAGAGAGCCTTCACCGGCCCCTACTGGGACGAGAAGTCCGACGGCATGTACCGCTGTGCCTGCTGCGGCGCCGAGCTGTTCTCCTCCGACACCAAGTTCGACTCCGGCACCGGCTGGCCCAGCTTCACCGAGCCGGTCAACCTCGAGCACGTCGAGCTGCGGCCCGACAACAGCCTCTTCATGAAGCGCACCGAGGTCGTCTGCAAGCACTGCGACGCCCACCTCGGGCACGTCTTCGACGACGGGCCGGCCGACCAGGGCGGGCAGCGCTACTGCATCAACGGCTGCGCCCTCACGCTCGAGGAGAAATAAGGCATTCCCGGACGCGGAGGAGACGCCGCTTTATACAGTGCCGCCGGCGCCGAGGTAGCTGAAGCGCACGGCGAGGGCGACCGCCTCGGTGCGGGTGTCGACCTCGAGCTTGGCGATCGCGTTGCGCACGTGGGTGTGGACGGTCGCCGGGCTGAGCGAGAGGCGGTCGGCGATCTCTTTGACTCGCAGCCCCTCGGCCAGCAGCTCGAGGATCTGGCGCTCACGCGGGGAGAGGTCGAGCAGTTTCTCCACCTCGGAGGGGCGGCCGCCGGCGAAATCGCCGCCGAGGAAGGTCCCTCCCCCGGTCACCGCTTTGACGGCTTTGGCGATGTCCTCGGCGGGGGCGGACTTGAGCACGTAGCCGGAGGCGCCGGCCCGCAGCGCCAGCGCCAGCAGATCGGGCTGGGCGTGGGCGGTGAAGATGATCACTTTGGTGCGCGGCCGGGCCTTCAGCACCTCCTTGGTGGCCTCGATGCCGTCGCGCTTGGGCAGCTCGACGTCGATGATCAGCACGTCGGGCTCCAGCTCCTTGACGACGTCGACGACGTCGCGCCCGTCGGAGGCCTCGCCGACGATCTCGAGGACGCTCGAATCGGCCATCCGCGACTTGATCGCTTCGCGGACGATCTCGTGGTCGTCGCAGAGGACGACGCGCTTGGCCTCCCGGACCGCGGTGCTCATGACAACTTTTCGTTATGGATGCTCACTCGTTCCCTGCTCACTGTGCCTGAATTCTTTCAGGCGAGCCGTATCTATGCAAAGTATTAGGTAGCGTGAAACTACCGTCCCGTTCCTGGCGGTTCTCGATCAGCGCGATGATCGTGCGTCCCACGGCCACCGCCGTCCCGTTCAGCGTGTGCACCGCCTGCGGCGATTCGCCCTCGGCCGGCCGGTACCTACAGCCGAGCCGGCGCGCCTGGTAGTCGGTCGTGTTGGAGCAGGAGGTCAGCTCGCGGTAGCGGTCCTGGCTGGGAATCCACGCCTCGCAGTCGTACTTCTTGGCGGCGGGGGCGCCGAGGTCGCCGGCGGCGACGTTGACGACTCGGTAGGGAATCTCCAGCTCGGCGAGGATCCGCTCCTCGATCGCGAGCAGGCGCTCGTGCTCGGCCGCCGACTCGCCCGGCTCGACGAACGAGAACATCTCGACCTTGTCGAACTGGTGGACGCGGAAGATGCCGCGGGTGTCGCGGCCGGCGGCGCCGGCCTCACGGCGAAAGCAGCTGGAGAAGCCCGCGTAGCGCAGCGGCAGCGCGCCGGGGTCGAGGATCTGGTCGGCGTGCAGGGAGGCGAGCGCGACCTCGGAGGTGCCGACCAGGAAGAGCTCGTCCTTGGGGATCTCGTAGATCTGGTCGCGGTCGCCGGGCAGGAAGCCGGTCCCGTAGAGGGCCTCCTCGCGGACCAGGACCGGCGGCACCACCGGCTCGTGCCCCTCGGCGCGGACCAGCTCGAGGGCGAAGCGGACCAGGGCCAGCTCGAGCAGGACGAGGTCGCCCTTCAGGTAGGCGAAGCGGGAGCCGGAGAGCCTCGCCCCCGCCTCCATGTCGATCAGGCCCAGCTCGGTGCCGATCTCGAGGTGGTCGCGCGGCTCGAAGTCGAACTCGGGGCGCTCGCCGACCTCGCGGAGGACGACCGCGTCCTCCTCGGTCATCCCGTCGGGGGAGTCGGGGTCGGGCAGGTTGGGCAGGCCGGCGGCGAGCCGCTCGAGGTCGGCGTCGACCCCCTCCAACTCCGCCTTGCCGGACTCGATCTTCTCCTTCAGCCCCTGGACCTCGGCCATCAGCTCGGCGGCATCCTCACCCGCCTGCTTGGCCTCGCCGATCTTCTTGGAGAGGGTCTTGCGCTCGGCCTGGGCGGTCTCGACCGCGGGCAGCAGCTCACGGCGGCGGGCGTCGAGAGCGAGCAGCTCGTCGACCTGCTCGGCCGCGCCGCGCCGCGCCAGCGCCGCCTTGACCCGCTCGGGGTCGGAGCGGATCAGCTTCAGGTCAAGCATGGTCCGGGCGCGCTAAGGAGAGGTTTCGCCGGGACGCGGAGATGTCTGCGCATCGTCGCCCGCGTACTTTGCGACGAAGTGCGCGACAGCCTCGGCCTCGCGGCCAACCACGATGTTCTGGGGCATGATCGCCCCGGAGAAGCCGCCGTTTTGGACCGCGAAGAGAGCGTCGTCATAGGTCTCGGTTCGCTGGTCGAGGTTCGGCCCCTGCGTGCGCTGGCCGCGATTGCCGGTTCCCTGGGTGCCGGCGGCGCTGAGCGAGTGGCAGCCGGAGCAGTGGGTGGCGAAGAGGACCGCCCCGTTGTAGTTCGAGCTGTCCTTGGAGACCGAGATCCCCTGCTCGCCAAAGCCACAGGCCGCGAGCCCGAAAGCCGCGGCGACGGCCAGAACTGTTGCTAGGGCTGGGCGCACGCGGCGCGCATCATATTGTCTGGACCTGCCATGAGTCCCCCCGACCCCGCCCGCTTCCGCGCCGCGATGGGGATGCTGCCGACCGGCGTCACCGTCGTCACCGCAACCGGCCCCGATGGACCGGCCGGCGCGACGGCCAACGCGGTCAGCTCACTTTCGATCGAACCGATGCTGATGCTGGCCTGTCTGGACCGCGGCTCGCGCACCCTGCTCGCCGTCCAGGCGGCGAACCGCTTCGGCGTCAGCGTCCTGCACGCGGGCCAGGAGGGAGTCGCGCGCGCCTTCGCCACCAAGGCCCCGGTCGCCGACAAGTGGGAGGGCGTCGAGTGGAGCGAGCGCGACGGTGTGCCGGCAATTGACGACGCCCTCGTCTGGGTCGCCTGCGAGCTGCGCGACGTGATCGCCGGCGGCGACCACGTGATCGTCACCGGCGAGGTGACCGGGCTGGAGAGCGGCGAGGGCGAGCCGCTGGTCTTCCACGGCGGCCGCTACCTACCCCTCTCCGATTGACGATGGACGGGCCGAGCACACGCTGGAGCCTCAAAGGCCGCAACGACGAGGGCGACGAAGTCTGGCTGATCCGCGGCATCTCCCAGAAGCTCTACCGCTGCCCGGGCTGCCACGGCGAGATCGAGATCGGCAGCGACCACGTGATCGTCCAGTACGTCCGCCGCCTCGGTGGCACCGACCACCACCACTGGCACCGCCGCTGCGCCGAGGAGCTGCTGATTCCTCAACTGATCGGCGCCCAGCGCGTCCCCGCCGGCGAGTCCTCGCGCTCGAAGCTGGAGGCACGCGGGCGGCTGAAGTCAGGACAAAGACAACGCCGTCGCTGAGGCGCTCCGGGGCTGCCACAATCGAACCGTGACCGAACGCTTTCAGAAGCCGGGCTGGTTCACCAAGAATGTGTTCAACCGGATCGTCGCCTGGCTGACCCGGCAGGGAGTCAGCGTCGCCGGCTCGCGCGTGCTGGAGGTGCGGGGACGCAAGAGCGGCGAGCCGCGCCGCACGCCGGTCAACCTGCTCAGCTTCGAGGGCGGCCGTTACCTGGTCGCGCCGCGGGGCCACACCCAGTGGGTTCGCAATCTGCGCGCCAGTGGCCGGGGCAGGCTGCTGCTGGGCCGGCGGGCGGAGGATTTCGTCGCCGCCGAGGTCCCGGAGGAGGAGCGCCCGGAGCTGCTGCGCGCCTACCTGAAGAAGTGGAAGTGGGAGGTCGGCGCCTTCTTCGGCGGGGTCGGCCCGGAGGCGCCGGACTCCGAGCTGCGCCGGATCGCGCCCGACCACCCCGCTTTCCGGATCTCCCCGGCGCCCGGTCCCTGAGAGCCCGATCCCTGAGATACCCTCGCGGCCGGCGATGGAAGCGACCACCGCACCACGCGAGACCTGGACCTTTGCCCAGTGGGGCATCGTCGTCCTCGCCGTCGTCAACCTCGCCTGGGCGCTGGCCGGCTTCATCGCCGAGCCGAGCTTCCACTTCGGCGACGGGGCGCCGACGCAGCGCGTCCTCGGCGTCGACTTCAACGGCGTCCACGCCCTCTCCGGCCTGCTGCTCTTCGGCCCCGCCTTCTACTTCGCGCTGCGGCCGCGCTGGGCGTTCCTCTACGCCGTCTACGTCTCCGCCGCGCTGATCGTCACCGGCATCTGGGCAGCGCTCAGCACCAGCCCGGCGGGGGTCTTCGCCTTCCCCAACAACGACGCCGACGCGCTCCTGCACCTCAGCACGGGCGCCCTGTTTGGCATCGTCGCGGTAATCCAGTTCGCCCAGGACCGCGGCAGCGCCTAGCCAGAGGTCGCGAGCCCCGCTGTACCATCTGGGCGATGGCGCGGAGCGAAACGAAAACTCAGAACCTGCCGAATAGCAGGGACATCGGTGACTTCGACCGCGCGGCCGATCTGCGCCGGGAGGCCGACTTGGCGCTGCCGATGAGCGAGCGCTTGGCCCGCGTGCATGCCCTCTGCAAGCAGATGAGCGCCATCAAGGGCGCCGCCCGGGCGCGTTGAGCCGGGAGCGTTTGAGTTTCCTGGCGCTCTCAAGTCCCGAAATCGGTTAGAGAGCGCCGACGAAAATAGGCGCGAGATCGGGGAGGGCGATGACCAAGCGGGACGGCAACGACACGGCTTCCGCGTAGCGGAGCTACGCGGAACGTCGGGGAGGGGTCGTATCCGCGCAGTGTCATTCGACCTCATCCGAGCCGCGACTATTTTTGGAGGGGCTCTCAAAAGTGGCCGCTGGTCCCGGCGGCGCGTAGGGCCAGGAAGAAGATCACGCCGCAGCTGACGGCCATGATCCCCATCTCGCGGCGGACGATCGCGAGGGCGAGGGACTGTTGTTGCTCGACCGGCAGGGCCTCGAGGTCGGTGTCGCCGATCTCGCGCTGGGCGGCGCCGACCCGGGCGCTCTCGGCGAGCAGGGAGACGAGGAGCGGGAGGATCCCGTAGAGGTAGTGGAGGTTGCTCGCGGGCTTGTGGCCGGTGAAGACGAGCAGGCCGCCGAGCATCACCTGGATGAAGACGGCGGTCTGGGCGGCGCGCAGCAGGTACCAGAAGCGAATCGAGGGACGGTCGCGGTACCAGGCGATCCCCCCGACCGCTCCCGCGACGAGGT
Source organism: uncultured Solirubrobacterales bacterium (assembly GCA_963837585.1). Taxonomy (GTDB): domain Bacteria; phylum Actinomycetota; class Thermoleophilia; order Solirubrobacterales; family 70-9; genus CAWINX01. The sequence goes on from CAWINX010000003.1 coordinate 28,615, forward strand.
TGAGCAGCAGAACCGCCATGCCCATGACGAGGTGGACCTCGGCCATTTCTATATCCGCCCTAAAGGATCGGGATTCCGCTTCCTGATGCGGAAAATCACTATGTAGCAATGTGTCACAAGGTGGGTGTATAACAGCGGCTGCGCACGCCGGGATGGCGGGCGGCGGCAGGTGCCCCGCTCGACGCCCGTGCGGCGACGGAGACACCTGTGCTGAAGAGCTACCTACCGATCCTCGTATTCGCCTTCCTCGGCCTCGCGGTCGGGAGTGCCTTCGCGATGCTCAACCACCTGATCGGGCCGAAGCGCCCGAAGCGCGCCACCGCGGCGACGCGGCGCCAGAGCGATCCGTACGAGTCCGGCATCCCGGTCGAGCCGGCCAAGGACTTCCGCTTCGGAATCAGCTTCTACCTCGTCGCGATGCTGTTCATCCTCTTCGACATCGAGGTCGTCTTCCTCTACCCGGTCGGGGTGATCCTGAAGGGAGCCGACAGCGTCTTCGTGCTGGGCGAGCTGATCACCTTCGTCGTCCTGCTGCTCGTCGCCTTCGTCTATGTCTGGCGCAAAGGAGCCCTGAATTGGAAATAGAGCGCCAGACGCTGCGGGTCAAGCAGGCTCGCGCCCGCGACATGCTGCGCGGCGACCTCGAGGGCGAGGAGCTGGAGCGCTACGTCGAGGAGAAGGTCGTGATGACCACCTTCGAGCAGATGCTCAACTGGTCGCGGGCCAACTCGATTTCCCGCTGACCTTCGGCCTCGCCTGCTGCGCAATCGAGGGGATACCGATGTCGGCCGTCACCGCCCGCTACGACATCGCCCGCTTCGGCGCCGAGGCCGGGCGCGCCTCGCCGCGCCAGGCCGACCTGATCATTCTCTCGGGCCGAGTCTCGATCAAGATGGCGCCGGTCATCCGCCGCCTCTACGACCAGATGCTGGAGCCGAAATGGGCGATCTCGATGGGCGCCTGCTCCTCCAGCGGCGGCATGTTCTCCAACTACGCGGTGGTCCAGGGCGCGGACAAGTTCATGCCGATCGACGTGCATATCCCCGGCTGCCCGCCGCGGCCGGAGGCGGTCCTCTACGGCTTCACCAAGCTGCAGAAAAAGATCATGGGCAACCCGGACCAGGGCTGGCGGCAGCGCTACGACGCCGCCGGCACCGAGGAGTGGGCGCGCGGCGGCCCCGCGAGCACGCCGAGCCCCGAGGCCGCCGAGGCCTACGCGGCGGCGCGGGAGTTGATCCGTGCCTGACGCTCCCGGGCTCGAGCTGATCCGCGGGGAGATCGAGCAGGACCACCCCGGCGCGGTTCTCGACACCAGCTTCGACCGCGATTGCGCGGCGCTGGTCGTCGACCCGGCGCAGATCCTCGCGGTGCTGAGCTGGCTGCGCGAGGCGCCGGGCCAGAGCTACACGTTCCTCTCCTCGCTGCACGCCGCCGACTACCTGCCGGCCGAGCCCCGCTTCGCGGTGCATTACGAGCTGCTCAATCGCGACCGGGTCGAGCGCCTACGGGTCAAGGCGATGCTCGCCGACCCCGGCCCCGACGCCCTGCCGGAGATCGACTCCTGCGTCGAGCTGTTCCCGACCGCCGAGTTTCAGGAGCGCGAGGCCTACGACTTCTTTGGGATCGTCTTCAAGGGCCACCCCGACCTCACCCGCATCCTGCTGCCCGAGGACTACGTGGGATGGCCGCAGCGGCGCGACTTCCCGATCGGCGGCGAGCCGGTGACCTTCACCTACAACGAGGGCGCCCGTGGCTGAGGCGACGCATGACCGGCGACCGCACGACCGAGTTGATGACGGTCAACATCGGGCCCGCACCACCCGGCGACGCACGGGGTGCTGCGGCTGGTCGTCGACCTCGAGGGCGAGGTCGTCCGCGACCTCAAGCCGGTGATCGGCTACGTCCATACCGGGATCGAGAAGTCCTGCGAGGACAAGAGCTACTGGAAGGTCATCCCCTTCGTCGAGCGGATGGACTACGTCTCCTACTTCTTCCAGATGGAGGCCTTCTGCGGCGCGGTCGAGCGGCTGGTCGAGCTGGAGATCCCCGAGCGCGCCAAGTACCTGCGGGTGATCTTCCTCGAGCTGAACCGGATCCACTCCCACCTGGTCTGGCTGGGGACGACCGCGCTCGACCTCGGCGCGATCTCGATGCTCTGGTACTGCTTCCGCGAGCGCGACCGAATCCTCGACCTCTTCGAGATGGCGGCCGGACAGCGGATGCACACCCGCTATTTCCAGGTCGGCGGCGTGATCGAGGACATCCCGCTCGGCTTCGAGGCGAAGCTGCGCGAGTTCATCGAGGAGATGCCGAAGCGGGTCGGCCAGTACCAGGACCTGCTCGACCGCAACGAGATCTTCCTCTCGCGGACCAAGGGCGTCGGCGTCGTGCCCCGCGAGCGGCTGCTGGAGCTGGGCGTGACCGGGCCGCTGCTGCGCGCCGCCGGCGAGCCCTGGGACCTGCGCAAGGCCTTCGACTACCTCGCCTACCCCGACTTCGACTTCAAGATCCCGGTCGGCACGGTCGGCGACGGCTACGACCGCTACCGGGTGCGCCTCGCCGAGATGGTCGAGTCGACGCGGATCGTCGAGCAGGCGCTCGACGGGCTGCCCGAGGGGCCGCACATCGCCGACGACCGCAAGTACGTGCTGCCGCCGCGCTCGGAGCTGTCGACCTCGATGGAGTCGCTGATCCACCACTTCAAGCTGGTCACCGAGGGCTTCCGGGTCGGCCCCGGCGAGATCTACTACGCGATCGAGAGCCCCCGCGGCGAGCTCGGCTGCTTCGTCCTCGCCGACGGCTCGGCGAAGCCCGCCCGCGTCCACTTCCGCGACCCCTCCTTCGTCAACCTGCAGGCCTTCAAGGACATGTCGGTGGGCGGCTACGTCGCCGACATGATCGCCAGCCTCGGGATGCTCGACCCGATCCTCGGAGGCGTCGACCGATGAATCGCCTGCCGATCGACCAGGCGCTGACCGAGGGCCGCGTCCCCGACCGCGCCCCGGAGGGGGTCCCCGAGCTGCACGAGGTCGACTGCCCGCCCGAGCTGCGCGAGCGGATCGAGGAGCTGATGGGCCGCTACCCGGACCGCAAATCGGCCTCGATCCCGGCGCTGTGGGCGGTCCAGCGGCTCTACGGGTGGTGCACGCCGGAGGGGATCCGCCAGGCGGCTGCGGTGATGCGGGTGACGCCCGCCTACCTGGAGTCGGTCGCCAGCTTCTACGACCTCCTGCACACCGAGCCGGTCGGCAGCCACAAAGTCGCCGTCTGCACCAACATCAGTTGCTGGATGCGGGGTGGCGACGAGCTGCTCGACGCCTTCCGCGCCGCCGCCGAGGGCGACGAGGACGTCTTCGTCACCGGCTTCGAGTGCCTCGGGGCCTGCGACATCGCGCCGATGGTCTCGATCGACGAGCGCTACTTCGGACCGCTGGAGGCCGCCGAGGCGGCGACGGCGATCGAGCAGCTGCGCGGCGGACAGGACGTGCTGCCGGAGAAGGCGCTGGCCAAGCGCCCGCTGGCGGGCGACAGCCCGGCCGCGGCGGGAGGCCCCGATGCCTGAGACGCGCGTCCTGCTCAAGAACGCCGAGGACCCGGAGCTGCGCACCCTCGCCGGCTACAAGCGCTACGGCGGCTACGCGACCCTCGAGAAGGCCTACCGCGAGATGGAGGCCGACGAGGTGCTCAAGGAGCTCGAGGACTCGGGCCTGCGCGGCCGCGGCGGCGCCGGCTTCTCGATGGGCAAAAAGGCCTCCTTCCTGCCGCGCGGCGGAGAGATGAACAAGTACCTCTGCTGCAACGCCGACGAGTCCGAGCCCGGCGCCTTCAAGGACCGCGAGCTGATGCAGCGCAACCCCCACCAGCTGATCGAGGGGATCGCGATCGCGGCGATCGCGGCGGGCGCCGGCCACGCCTTCATCTTCATCCGCGGCGAGTACGACCTCCAGGCCGACATCCTCGACGCCGCGGTCGCCGAGGCCTATGAGGCCGGCTACCTCGGCGAGAACATCCTCGGCAGCCGGCGCAGCCTCGAGCTGGTCGTCCACCGCGGCGCCGGCGCCTACATCTGCGGCGAGGAGACGGCGCTGCTCGACGCGCTCGAGGGCAAGCGCGGCAACCCGCGCCTCAAGCCTCCCTTCCCGGCGGTGCAGGGGCTCTACGGCGGGCCGACCCTGATCAACAACGTCGAGACGCTCTCCAACGTGCCGGGGATCGTCGCCAACGGGGCCGAGTGGTTCCGCGGCTTCGGCACCGAGCAGTCGCCGGGGACCAAGGTCGTCTCGATCTCCGGCGGCGTGCGGCGCCCCGGAAACTACGAGGTCGAGCTGGGCGTGCCGACCCGCGAGCTGATCTACGACCTCGCCGGCGGCCCCGAGGAGGGCCACGAGGTGAAGGCCTTCTATCCCGGCGGCTCCTCCTCCCCGGTCCTCACCGCCGACGGGCTCGACCTCCCCTACAGCTTCGAGGCGATGGCCGAGGCGGGCTCGATGCTCGGCTCGGGCTCGATCATCGTCGCCGACGACCGCGTCTCGATCCCCCACATGGCGCTGCGCACGGCGCGCTTCTACCACCACGAGTCCTGCGGCAAGTGCACCCCCTGTCGCGAGGGGACGAACTGGACGGTGAAGATGCTGGAGCGGGTGGTGCGAGGCGAGGCGACGCCGATGGACCTCGACATCATCAGCTCGGTCCAGGAGAACATCATCGGGCCACTGCCTCTGCGTGCTGGGCGACTCGATGGCGATGCCGGTCAGCGCCATGGTGCGGAAATTCCGCGACGAGTTCGAAGCTGTGATCGCCGCCGGCCAGGCCGAGGCGGTGGCGGCGTGAGCGGCAAAGAGATCACCCTGATCATCGACGGGCGCGAGGTCGACCGCGACCGAGGGCGAGATGCTCCACGACGCGGCCAAGCGAGGCGACGTCGAGATCCCGGTCTTCTGTTACGAGCCGAAGCTGGGCGAGCCGGTCGGCGCCTGCCGGATGTGCCTGGTCGAGATCGAGGGGATGCCGAAACTGCAGACCTCCTGCTCGACCCCGGTCCGCGACGGGATGGTCGTCCACACCCGCACCGACCAGGTCAAAGGCGCGCAGAGCGCCGTGGTCGAGTTCCTGCTCGTCAACCACCCGCTCGACTGCCCCGTCTGCGACAAGGGCGGCGAGTGCCCGCTGCAGGACATCTCGATGGGCTGGGGCCCCGGCAAAAGCCGCTTCACCGACCAAAAGCGCCACTTCCAGAAGCCGATCGAGCTCTCGCCGCTGATCGCGATCGACCGCGAGCGCTGCATCCTCTGCTACCGCTGCGTGCGCTTCAGCCAGGAGGTCGCCGAGGACGAGCAGCTGCAGCTGCTGGAGCGCGGCGACCGCTCCTTCGTCGGCACCTTCGACGACCGCCCCTACATCGCCCCCTTCCACGGCAACATCACCGAGCTCTGCCCGGTCGGGGCGCTGACCTCCTACACCTACCGCTTCCGCGCCCGGCCCTGGGACATCGAGCAGGCCGGCTCGGTCTGCACGCTCTGCCCGAGCCAGTGCAACGTCAGCTTCACGGTCCGCGACGAGCAGGTGAAACGGGTGCTGGGACGCGACAACGCCGAGGTCGACGACGGCTGGCTCTGCGACCGCGGCCGCTACGGCTTCGAGATGTTCGCGTCCGAGGAGCGAATCGACGGGCCGCGCCTCAAGGGCGGCGCGCGCGACCGACTGGGAGACGGCGCTCGCCAAGGCGGCCGAGGGCCTACGCGATTACGAAGTTGACCCTGCTATAGGGAGGTCAACTTCGAAATCGTCGAAGAGTGGCGTCGCGGCGATCGTCGGCGACGCCTCCAACGAGGAGGGCTACCTGGTCCAGAAGCTGATGCGCGAGGCGCTCGGCTCGCCCCACGTCGAGTCGCGGGCGGCGGGCGGCCCGAGCCGCGAGGACCTCGTCCGCCTCTCCCAGCCCGAGATCTCGGCGAAGGTCCGCGACATCGACGACGCCGACGCGATCCTCGTCCTCGGCACCGATCCGCTGCACAGCAGCCCGATCCTCGACCTCCGCATCCGCAAGGCGATCCGCCGCAACGGCGCCCGCCTCGCGGTGGCCACCGAACGCCCGACGGCGCTCGACGGCGGCGCCGAAGCGGTGGCCCGCTACGCCCCGGGCGGCGCCGGCGCCTTCCTCGCCGAACTAGCGGCGGTGCTGGCCACTGCCGGGGCCCCCTCCTCACTCGCAACTCGTCGAAGTGACGCCGAGGGGCTGTCGCCCGAAGCTCAGTCCTCCTCCCGCGCAAAACGTTCGGAGGGGGCCCCGGCAGTGGCCGACATGCTCCGCAGCGCCGAACGCGTCGTCGTCGTCTGGGGCGAGCGGATCGGGCGCGAGCAGGCGCCGTCGCGGCCCTGCTCGACGTGGCGGCGGCACTGAACATCGCCGACACCGACGGCTCCGGCCTCCTGGAGATCCCCGACGCCACCAACGCTCGCGGCCTGCGCGAGGTCGGCTGCCTCCCCGACGCCGGCCCGGGCCTGACCGAGCCGAGTGCACGGTTGATCTCCCATACGGAGGAGAACCATGCACTCGTCGGAAATCGACGGAGGAGATCCGCGCCGCGCTGGAGTCGGGCGAGCTGAAGTCAGTCGTGCTCTTCGGAGTGGACCCGCTCCGCGACTTCCCGGACACCGAGGCCTGGAAGCGCGCCCTCCAGGCCGCCGACCACGTCGATCTGCCTTCTCGATGTTCGAGAACGCCACGACCGCCATCGCCGACGTCGTCCTCCCGCTGGAAACCCACGCCGAAAAAGACGGCACGGTCACGCACCCGGACGGCCGCCTCCAGCGCGTCCGCCCCAGCGCCTCCCGCCCAGGCGACATCCGCCCGAACGTCCAAGTCCTCGCCGACCTCTCGTCGCTTCTCGGCCACGACACCGGCATCCACTCCCAGCCCTCGGCCTTCGCCGCACTCACGGACGACGTCGCTTTCTACGCCGGCATCGACGGACTCGGACATCGGCGGCCGCGGGCATCCGCTGGCAGGACGGTCCCTCGGCCTCGAAACTGCCCACCTTGGGCGAGGAGGGCGCCGGTACCCCCTCCTCACTCGCAACTCGTCGAAGCGACGTCGAAGTGCTGTCGCCCGAAGCTCAGTCCTCCTCCCGCGCAAAACGTTCGGAGGGGGTACCGGCGCCCTCGCTCAAGCTCGGCACGTACAGAGACCTGTGGGCCGGGCCCGATCACCGAACTGAACCCACCGCTGAGATTCCTGACGCCCCAGCAACGAGTCGAGCTGTCACCGGCCGACGCCGAACGGTTGGAGCTGCGAAGCGGCGACGAGGTCAGCTGTGGCCCAAAACGGCGTCCAGCGTGCGCGCCAAGGTCGCGATCAAGGAGCGAGTGAGCGAAGGGGTTTGCTTCTTGGTCGAAGGGACAGCGACCGAGGGCAACGCAAATGCACTGCTGAACGGTGGGCCGGTCGAGGTGCAGATCAGCAAGGAGCTTGCGTGATCCCGATCGCCGACCCGAGCTACGCCGAGGCGACCTGGGTGATGATCGTCAAGTCGCTGGTGATCTTCGGCGTGATCTTCGGGATCCTGCCGCTGATGACGGTCCTGGAGCGCAAGCTGATCGGCCGCTTCCAGCATCGTTACGGCCCCAACCGGGTCGGCCCGTTCGGCATCCTGCAGCCGCTTGCCGACGTCGGCAAGCTGCTCGGCAAGCAGGCGTTCCGGCCCGCCAACGCGGTGCCGATCCTGTTCATCCTCGGCCCGCTGCTGCCGGTCTTCTCCGGGGTGCTGGCGCTGGCGATCATCCCCTGGGGCAACGTCCAGGACGGCGTCGGGCTCTACGGGATCGACGTGCCGATCGGCATCCTCTACTTCTTCGCGGTCGGCTCGATCGCCTTCTACGGGCTGGTCCTCGGCGGCTGGGGCTCGGGCTCGAAATACAGCTTCCTCGGCGCGATGCGCTCGGCCGCGCAGCTGATCTCCTACGAGGTCTCGATGGGGCTGGCGCTGCTCGGCGTGGTGATGATGAGCGGCTCGCTCTCGCTGGTCAACGTGGTCGAGGCGCAGGGACAGATCTGGTTCATCATTCCCCAGTTCGTCGGCTTCCTGATCTTCATGATCGCCGGCTTCGCCGAGACCAACCGCGCCCCGTTCGACCTGCCGGAGGCCGACGCCGAGTTGGTCCAGGGCTTCATGACCGAGTACGGAGGAATGCGCTTCGGCAGCTTCCTGCTGGTCGAGTACATGGAGATCATCGTCGTCTCCGGGATCGCCGCGGCGATGTTCCTCGGCGGCTGGATGGGGCCGGGCCCGGGCTGGCTGGACCCGATCTGGATGCTGGCGAAGATGCTCTGCCTCGTCCTCGTCTTCATCTGGGTGCGGGCGACCGTGCCGCGGCTGCGCTACGACCAGCTGATGAGCCTCGGCTGGAAAGTGCTGCTGCCGCTGGCGACCCTCAACGTCCTGGTCACGGCCGTGCTGGTGGTGGTGACGTGAGCGAAGAGTTCCCCTACCTGAAGGACCTCGAGGTGATCGAGGTGCAGCGCGGGCCCGAGCCGGGCGGCCCCGGCGGCGCCTGGCGCTCCTTCCGCGAGACGCTGCGCGGGCTGAAGACGACGATGGCGCGGCTGATCGAGGGGCCGCTGACGATCCAGTACCCCGAGGAGAAGACCCCGGTCTACCCGCGCTTCCGCGGCCGCCACAAACTCCACAAGTTCGAGGACACGGGGCTGGAGAAGTGCGTCGGCTGCTCGCTCTGCGCCGCCGCCTGCCCGGCCGATTGCATTCGCGTCGTCGCCGCCGAGAACATCCCGGGCGACCGCGTCTCGGCCGGCGAGCGCTACGCCGCGGTCTATGAGATCAACCTCTCGCGCTGCATCTTCTGCGGCTACTGCGAGCTGGCCTGCCCGTTCGACGCGATCACGATGGGCCACGACTACGAGATGGCCGACTACGACCGCGACGACCTGATCTTCACCAAGGAGATGCTGCTCGCCGAGTCGCTCGAGCGGGCGCCGCTGAAAGCGGAGGGCGAGTAGTGGAGGCGGTGCTCTTCTTCCTGGCGGCGATCGGCGCCCTCGGCGGCGCGATCGGCGTGGTCGCGCTGCGCAACCCCTTCTACAGCGTGCTGGCGCTGATCGTCCACCTCTTCTCCCTCGCCGTCCTCTTCCTGCTGCTGACCGCGGCCTTCGTCGCCGCCGCGCAGGTGGTCGTCTACGCGGGGGCGGTGATGGTCCTCTACGTCTTCGTCGTCGCCTACGTCGGGGGCGACGAGGAGTCGGCCTGGGAGCCGATCCCCGGCCAGCAGTTCCTGGCGCCGCTGCTCGGCGTCGCCGTCTTCGTCGAGCTCTCCGTAGCCGTCCTCGCCTCCTCCCTGCTGGCGCTCGGCCACGACGGCCCACACGTCGGCCCCGGCTTCGGCAACCCCGCCGCGATCGGACGCCTGCTCCTAGAACGATTCCTGGTGCCCTTCGAGGCTTCTTCGATCCTGCTGCTCCTGGCGGCAGTGGGCGCTGTGGTGCTCGCCGGACGCCGCGACTCGTCGGGGGGGTCGCAGGGGGGTCCTCCGAACACTCAAGCGAGGCTCCTGCCGAGCGTTCTGAGGAGCCCCTGCGACCCCCGTCCCCGTCGGAGGTGCGTCATGAGCATCGAGTGGTACATCGTCCTCTCCTCGCTGCTGTTCACAGTAGGCGCGGTAGGGGTCCTGATCAGGCGCAGCCCGGTCGTGATCCTGCTCTGCCTCGAGCTGATGCTGAACGCCGGCAACCTGGCGCTGGTCGCCTTCAGCCGCATGGTCGGCAACCAGCAGGGGCAGGTCTTCGCCCTGGTGGTGATGGTCGTCGCCGCCTGTGAGGTGGTCGTCGGCCTCGGCCTGATCGTCGCGATCTTCCGCCGCAAGATCCCCCTCAACGTCGACGACCTGCGGGAGCTGCGCGGATGAGCGCCACAACCTGGGCCTGGCTGGTCCTGCTCTTCCCGCTGCTCGGCTCGATCGCGATCGCGCTCGGCTTCCGGACGATCCCGACCCGCGCCGCCGGGATCATCGGCACCGTCGCGATCGCCGCCGCCTTCGCCTGCGGGATCGGCGCCCTGCTCAGCCTGCTCGGCGAGTCGCCCGACGCCCGCCACCACGCCTCCTCGCTGTGGGACTACGCGAGCGCCGCCGGGCTCGACATCAAGCTCGGCATCTTCGTCGACCCGCTCTCGGTCTTCATGGTCCTCGTCGTCACCGGCGTCTCGACCCTGATCCACCTCTACTCGTTCGGCTACATGCAATCCGACGAGGGCTACCACCGCTTCTTCAGCTACCTCAACTTCTTCGTCTTCTCGATGCTGCTGCTGGTCCTCGCCGGCAACTTCGTCCTGCTGATCGTCGGCTGGGCCTTCGTCGGCTTCGCCTCCTACGCGCTGATCAGCTTCTGGTACCGGCGCACCACCGCGACCCGCGCCGGGATGAAGGCCTTCGTGATCAACGTGGTCGGCGACATCGGCCTCGTCCTCGCCGCCCTGCTGATCTTCCGCGAGCTGGGGACCTTCGACTACCAGGCGGTCTTCGCCAAGGCGCCCCACGTCCTCCACACCAACGGCTGGACGGCGACCGCGATCTGCCTGCTGCTGCTGGTCGGCGCCTTCGCCAAGTCGGCGCAGCTGCCGCTGCACACCTGGCTGCCGGACGCGATGGAGGGCCCGACCCCGGTCTCCTCGCTGATCCACGCGGCGACGATGGTCACCGCCGGCGTCTACCTGATCGCCCGCACCCACGTCCTCTTCCTGCTCGCCCCGACCGCCGCCGACATCGCCGCCTTCATCGGGCTGGCGACGCTGCTGGTCGCCGGGACGATCGCGCTGGTGATGACCGACCTGAAGCGGGCGATCGCCTACTCGACGATGAGCCAGATCGGCTACATGGTGGTCGGCGTCTCGATCGGCGCCTACAGCGCCGGGATGTTCCACCTGATGACCCACGCCTTCTTCAAGGCGCTGCTGTTCATGGCGGCCGGCTCGATCATCGCCGGGATGGCGAACGAGCAGAACATCGACAAGATGAGCGGCTTCGGCAAGGCGATGCGCTTCACCTCGATCACGATGCTCTGCGGAGGGCTGGCGCTGGCCGCCTTCCCCGGCACCTCGGGCTTCTTCTCCAAGGACGAGATCCTCGCCTACGCGACCGCGCGCGGAGGCATGTACCTGACCTTCACCGTGCTCGGCTACGTCGGCGCGCTGCTGACCGCGATCTACACCTTCCGGCTGATCTTCCGCGTCCTCCCCGGGGTGCCGTGCAAGGAGGCGCAGGAGCTGATCGACACCGGCCACATAGCCCACGAGGCCCCGTTCAACCCGGCGACCGGCGAGGCCGAGGACACCGAGGTCGGCTTCCCCGGCGCCGAGCACCACATCGCCGAGCAATCGGCGCCGATGCGGATCGCGATGGGCGTGCTCGCCTTCCTGGCGCTGTTCGCCGGCTTCGTCCAGGTGCCGGGGGTCGACGAGACGATCACCAAGTTCCTCGACCCGGTCTTCGCCGACTCGCCGCTGGCGACGATCGTGCCCTCGGTCTCCGCCTCCTGGGCCGGGCTGGCGATCGGCGCCGCCATCTCCGTAGCCGGGATCGCGATCGCCTACTGGGTCTACGTGCTGCGGCCGGGGACCTCGGCGGCGCTGATCCGTCGCCTCGGGCCGCTGCACACCTTCCTCGTCAACAAGTGGTACTTCGACGAGGCGATCGACATCCTCGTCGTCCGCCCCGCCCTGGCGATCGGCCGCTTCGCCAACCGGACCTTCGAGCGGGTCGTCGTCGACGGGCTCGTCAGCGGCACCGAGGACGTCGTCGGGGGTGGCGGCCGCCTCGTCCGGATCGTGCAGAGCGGCTACCTGCGCGGCTACGCGCTGCTGCTGGTCGCCGGCTTCGCCGGGCTCGCCCTCTACTTCTTGCTGGCGAGCTCATGACCAACCTGCTGCTCTGGACACCGCTCGCCTTCGGCCTCCTCGGCTTCATGCTGCCGAAGCGCTCCGCCGGCTGGTGGGCGACGGCCGGGGCCCTGGTCACCCTCGGCCTGGCGATCGCGATGCTGGTCGGCTTCGACTCCGGCGCCAAGGGCCTGCAGGACACCGTCGACGTGCGCTGGATCCCCGGCCTCGGCGTCGACTACAGCCTCGGCGTCGACGGGCTCAACGTCTTCCTGATCCTGCTGACCGCGGTGCTGTGGGCCGGCGCCACCGCCTTCGCCGCCTTCCGCGAGCAGGAGCGCCCCCACCTCTTCTTCCTGATGATGGCGCTGGGCGAGACCGCGACCCTGGGCTCCTTCCTCGCCCAGGACCTGCTCCTCTTCGTCCTCTTCTTCGACCTGATGCTGGTCCCGTTCTACTTCCTCTTCGGCGCCTGGGGGACCGACCGCGAGGACGGCCCGAGCGCCGCGGCGGCGACCCTGAAGATGATCGTCTACACGCTGATCGGCTCGCTGCTGATGCTGGTCGCGGCGATCGCCACGGCGATCCTCTCCGCCCACGGCGGCAACATCAGCTTCTCGATCGAGCACCTCGCCCAGCACCCGCTCGGCGTCGGCAGCCAGCGCTGGATCTTCTGGTTCTTCGCCGCCGCCTTCCTGGTCAAGATGCCCGCCTTCCTCCTGCACGGCTGGATGCCCGACGCCTACCGCGCCGCGCCGCTGCCGGCGCTGGCGGTCTTCTCCGGCGTGCTCGCCAAGGTCGGCGCCTACGGCTTCCTGCGGATCGTCCTGCCGCTCTTCCCGGCCGCGACGATCCAGTTCCAGGAGGTGCTGCTGGTGATCGCCCTGGCCTCGATCCTCTACGGCTCGGTGATGGCCTTCACCCAGACCAACGTGCGACTGATCGCCGGCTACTCCTCGGTCGCCCAGCTCGGCTTCATCACCGCGGGGATCTTCGCCCTGCGCGCCGACGGCGCCGACGGGGCGGTCCTGCAGATGGTCAACCACGGCCTCGTGGTGGCGCCGATCTTCATCGTCGTCGCGATCCTCGCCGAGCGCTCCGGCAGCGAGGACCTGCGTGAGATGGGCGGGATGGCGATGCGGGCCCCGGTGCTGGCGGCGCTCTTTTTGATCGTCACCCTGGCGACCCTGGCGATGCCCGGGTCGGCCAACTTCATCGGCGAGTTCTACATCCTCAACGGCCTCTTCCAGGCGAAGATCGTCTTCGCCTTCATCGCGATCAGCGGCGTCGCGATGTCGGCCTACTACGCGCTGCGCCTCTACCAGCGCACGATGCACAACCGCAAGCCGGAGGGGCTGGCCTCGCGTGAGATCGGCTGGCGCGACGGCATCGTCCTCGCCCCGCTGGTCCTCTGCATCATCGGCCTCGCCCTCTACCCGCAGCTGATCCTGAAGCGGACCGACAAGGTCGGTCCAGGCGCAGGTCTCCGCCGTGCAGAAGCCCGACACCCCGTCCGCGCACCTCGCCACGACCCGATGAACTTCCACGCCCCCCACCTCGACTACGCCGGGCTCTCGCCCGTGATCGCCCTCACCGCGGGGATCTGCGTGGTGCTGTTGACCGCGGTCTTCGAGCGGACCAAGCGGATGGCGCCCTGGCTGACCCTGGCGGTCCTGGCGGTGACGGCGGCGCGACTGATCATCCAGTGGAACGACCCGACCGACCTGGTTTCGGGAGCCCTGCGAATCGACGGCCTGGCGATCACGATCTCCCTGCTCGCGGTCCTCGCCGCCGCATTCACGGTCCTGCTCTCGATCCGCGAGCCGGCCGCCGAGGAGGCGGGACTGGGCGAATACCACGTCCTGCTACTCGGCTCGGTGCTGGGGATGACGCTGCTCGCCCAGGCGCAGAACCTGGTCAGCGCCTTCGTCGCGATCGAGACCCTCTCGATCCCCCTCTACATCCTCTGCGCGACCAACCTGCGCCGCGAGCGCTCGCTCGAGTCGGGGCTGAAGTACCTCGTCGTCGGCTCGCTCGGCTCGGCGACGCTGCTCTACGGGATGGCCTTCCTCTACGGAGGCTCGGGCTCGACCGACTTCGCCGGCATCGCCGCCGGAATCAGCCAGAAGGGCATCCTCGGCGACCCGCTCGTCCTGGTCGGGATCGCGATGGCCGCGGTCGGCCTCGCCTTCAAGACCTCGATAGCCCCCTTTCACCAGTGGACGCCGGATGTCTACGAGGGCGCCCCCACCCCGATCACCAGCTTCATGGCGGTGGCGACCAAGGCGGCGGCCTTCGCCCTCTTCGTCCGCTTCTTCGATGTCGCCCTGGCGCCGCAGGCAAGCGACTGGCAGCCGGCGCTTGCGGTCCTCGCCGCCACCTCGATCGTTGTCGGCAACGTCGGCGCGCTCGGCCAGCGCTCGCTGAAGCGGATGCTCGGCTACTCGGGTGTCGCCCAGGCCGGCTACATCCTCGGCGGCCTGGTCGTCGCCAGCCAGTCGGGAGTGGACGCCCTCGTCTTCTACCTCGCCGCCTACACGGCGATGAACCTCGCCGCCTTCGCGGTGATCGTCGCCCGCGAGCGAGAGACCGCCTACGGCGACGACATCCGCGCCGTCGAGGGACTCGGTCGCGAGCGCCCGCACCTGGCCTGGCCGCTGACCATCTCGATGCTCGGCCTGGCGGGGATGCCGGCGACCGCGGGCTTCATCGGCAAGCTCTACCTGATCGAGGCGCTGGTCCAGGGCGACTACACCTGGCTGGCCGTCTTCATCGCGGTCGGCACGATGATCTCCCTCGCCTACTACCTGCCGGTGATCGCGGCGATGTGGATGCGCCCCGGCGAAGAGGAGTCGGCGACGGCCATGCCGGCGATCGCCGGCGCCGCCCCGGAGGCCGACCCGATCGACCCCGAGGCGGGCGACCGCATCTACCTCACCGGCCCCGCCCTGCTCGCCGCCGCCGCGGTGATCTTCTTCGGCATCCTGCCCCAGCCGCTCGTCGACTTCGCCCAGCACGCGGGCTCCGCGCTCTTCTGAGCCGTGGGCAGCGTCCTCGGTCGCTCGCGTGCAGAGCACGCCACGCTCCCAGCGTCGATCCGCAAGCTGAAGAGGCCGCGGATGGGTGTAGTCCTCACAGCCGCGGCGATCGTCATCGCCGTCTCGGTCGGGGTCTGGTCCGAGCGTCGCTGGCCGCTGGGCGCGGCTCGCGCCGCCCGGCGCTCGCTGTTGCTGCTGCTCTACGTGCTTCTGCCGCCGGTGATCTTCTTCAACATCGCCGCCAGCTCGATCGACCTCAGCCACGGAGTCGGCCTGCTGCTCGGGATCGTCGCCTCCTCGCTCGGCGCCCTGTTCGCCGGCTGGGTGGCGAGTCGCCTGCTGCGGCTGCCCCGCTTCCAGGTCGGCGCCGTCGTCTGCTGCGTGCTCAGCGTCAACACGGGCTACCTCGGCTACCCGCTTGCGGTGGCGCTGCTCGGCCGCGACCAGCTCTCGACCGCCGTTCTCTATGACGTGCTGGTCACCGGCCCGTGCCTGCTGCTCGGCGCGTTTGCGGTCGGGGCGGCGTTCGGGACCAAAGCGGGCGAGGGCCCGCGCGAGCGGGTGCGCGCGTTCTTCACCCGCAACCCGCCCCTCTACGCCGCGATCGCCGGCCTGCTGGCGCCGAAGGCGCTGGCCCCCACGATCCTGGTCGACATGTCGCAGGCGCTGATCGTCGCGATCCTGCCGATCGGCTTCTTCGCCGTCGGCGCCACCCTGGCGGAGAACGCCGAGCACGGCGAGCTACCGATGCCGCCGCCTCTAACCCGGCCGGTGATGTTGGCGGTCGCCACCCGCCTTGCCGTCGTCCCCGCCCTATTGATGCTCCTCGCCGCCCCGCTGATCGAGTTGCCCGCCGCCTATCGCCTGCTCTCGGCGATGCCGTCGGGCCTCAACTCCCTCGTCATCGCCCACGCCTACGGCCTCGACATGGAGATCACCGCCGAGGCGGTCACCTGGTCGACCGCGATCGTGATCGCCGCCGCACTCGCCTCGCTGCTCTTCTGAGGAAACGTATGCTGGCCCGATGCTCCACCACGTCTCGATCGAGGTCGAGCCTGGCGACGTCGAGGGCGCTATTGAGTTCTGGGAGCTGCTCGGCTTCCAGCGGATCGAAGCGCCCGCCGAGCTCGGCGGTTACGTCACCTGGCTGGAGCGGGCCGGGACCCAGATCCACCTGATCCACGCCGAGGGGGCGACCGTGCCGCCGCTCGGCCACCCGGCGGTCGTCGTCGAGGACTTCGAGGCGACCTTCGCCGCTCTCGACGCCGCCGGCTTACGAGCCGGAGCGCCACCGCGAGCTGTGGGGCGAGGCACGCGCCTTCGCGACGATGCCCGGCGGTCAGAAGGTCGAGCTGATGGCCGCTCCGCCCAAGGCGGTTCCGCGGAACCGCCTTGGGCCGGGAGCTAGATGAGCGAAACCCAGCCCCGCTGGTGGTCGATGCGACGAGCGCAGAACCGCAAGCCGGCCACCTACCGCTGCCCATTCTGCGGCGACTATCTGCCGGCGCTCAGCGAGCACACCCTGATCGCCCCCGAGGGCGATACCAATCGGCGGCGCCACGCCCACACCGCCTGCGTGCTGGCCGCCCGCCGCGCCGGGCGGCTGCCGACCCGAGAAGAATGGCTGCAAAGCCGGCCGCGCCCTCCCTCTGCCTGGCGGCGCCTGTGGGCAAGGATCGGCTGGGGCCCCGGCTCTGGGCAGGGTGGCCATTAGGCGCTCGGACGGCTACCGCCGCTGTCGGGCAGAGGAATGACAGCGAGATCGAGAGCGCGGGCGGTGGTGGCGAGAGCGAGGTCGGAGGTAGCGATCTCGTCGTTGGCCGCAGCCGAAGCAAGAAGAAGACAATCCGCAAGCGACAGATCGGCGTCATTGCGGTTGTAGTGGGCGCCGCGCAACTCCCCCGCCTGCCAGGCGATCCGGTTTTCGACTGCAAGGACCCCCAACGAAGCCGCTATCAACGGCTCCAGCTGATCGACGACCTCCCCCGGCTTGACTTTGGCTCGACGGATCAGCCGATCGACGACCTCGGCAAGACATGGCGCCGGGGTCGCGCACTCACCGCTCCGCAGGAGCGCGGCAACCTCGCCCTCGGCCGGCTCGCCTCGCAATAAGGCAATGAGCGCATTTGCGTCCAGCAGGATCAAGCCGGATCCGGGCCGAACTTCCGCTCCTCCGCCCTCCGCTCCTCTTCGCGGTCGAGACGGCGCATCTCGTCTGCTGAGGGACCCGGGTAATCCTTGAATGCGCCTCGGGCGGCCTCGATCGGGTCCTCCGGAGAGGGGCGAAGGATCAGGTGATCGCCGCGGTCGTCGGCAACGACCATTCGTGTCTTCCAGCGATTGCGCACGGTTGCCGGGACCGAGACCTGGCCCCCCGCTGAAATCTTGAGACGCTTCATGATCATGAGAATAGCTCATGAATCTTCCTGGAGGGGTTTAAGTCGCATGCCGTCGACGTAGCTGCGGCCCGGAGTGTCGTGGCAGGCGTGGTCGCCCGGCTGAGGCGCGTAGGCGAGGGCGATGCAGGCGCCCATCGCGCGCTGGCCGTAGGCGTTTGGGTGCAGGGACTCGCGGGTGGATCCCTGGCTGAAGCCGAGGCGACGAAACCACTCTGCCGTGCGCGGGTTGGGGCCGGCCGCGCCGACGCGGACGGCGCGGCGGTCGCAGAGCTGGTGGCCGTCGAAGGCGTGCTGTAGGTCAAGGTATTCGGCGCCCTCGCGATGGGCGGAAGCCCTCATCGCGGCGTCGATCGCCGGGGTCGCGCGGCGCCTCGCCCAATCGGCGTCGGCATTCCAGAGCGGGCAGCCCCCCTCGGTGAGGCGGCTCCAGCCGTCCTCGGGATAGCGGAAGCGGGCGCCCGGCGGAAAGGGAGACGCGTAGCCGACTACCACCAGGCGGTAGTCCGAGCGCCGGTAGCCGGCGGCCGCCATCGCCGCGCGGATATTCCGCAGCGCTCCGCGCAGGCCGGCCGCCATCGCCGGCAGGGCGGACTCGATCTCGGCCTCTGCGCCTCGCCGGCAGAGGCGCGGGCGGTCCGGGGAGCTGCGCGCCCAGTCGAGGGCGCAGTCGGCGACCAGCCCGCCGAAGCCGACGTCGTTGGCGCCGGCGGTCAGGACGATCATCCGCACGTCGGCGCGGCGCGCCACCCGCGCCAGCTGATCGGCTTGTGGCGCCTCGCCGAAGTGCGATCGCCCTCCCGACGAGGCCCGCCGAACGTTCTCCAGCTTCGCCCCCGAGCAGGCGAGGTTGACCTTGGCGGTGACCGCGACAGGCGCGCTGCGGATCGGCGCCACGTCGGAGCGGTGGCAGTCGTTGTCCTCGGAGGCGCCGTAGACGCGATGCGGGTCATACCGGCACCCCCACCCGTCGCAATCGAAGGCGGCGCGGTCGGTCCCCGAGCGCGTCCCCAACGGATCTGTCCCGTTGCCCATCCAGCGGCCTCCCTCACCGGAGATGAAGCTGTCGCCGATCGAGACGATCGCGCCGACCGGCGAGCCGGGAGCTCGCCGTTGCCGGCCGCGCGCCGACCGCCAAGCCGATCGCCAAGGCAACCGCGATTACCACCTTCATGAACCCATCGCTGTCCCACGCGTCGGCGCCTTCATCGCCCCAGGAAAGACGGCCGGCCCCGGCCCGAGTCAAGGCAATCGCGGAAGTTGTCACGCGGCGACACGCAAATGGCGCACTTTTGCCCCGGCCGCCCCGTCGGACCGCCCGGCTAGGATCGCCCGATGCGCTACCCGGTCGAGCAATTCACCCCCGAAGAGCAGGAGCTCCTCGCCCCTCACTTCACCAACCTCGACCGCCCCGTCTTCGCCCTCGTCAACTTGCCCGAGACCGTCAAGGGGGCGCTTTTTGCCCGCTATTCGCGGTATTCGGGGACCGTGCGCCGCCTCTACCTGGAGGAGTTCGCCGCCGACGTCGCGCCCGGCGAGCGGCCCTTCGACGGCGCCGAGGGCGAGCGCGCCGCAAAGCTCTACGAGCGCGTCTTCCTCGGCTACGGCGACGACTCGATCGCCCAGGTCGGCGGCGCCCACATCGCCTGCGAGTGGGTCTCCAACGTGCTGACCAAGGTGCTGCAGCGCGGCCGCCTCGCCGCCTACCTCGAGCAGTCGACCCGCTACATCCCCTACGACAAGCCGCTTCCCGACGGCGGCTACCGCTTCTATCGCGACGAGGAGCTCGGCCCCCAATTCGCCGCCGCGATGGACGAGCTGTTCTCGATCTACTCGCGCTCGCTGGAGCGGGTCGAGGCGTGGGCGGCGGAGCGCTGGCCGCGCGGCGAGGAGCCGGAGGGGCCCTGGCAACGCTCGATCCGCGCCAAGGCGCTCGACCTGCTGCGCGGCCTGCTGCCCGCGGCGACGCTCAGCCACGTCGGCATCTATGCCTCCGGCCAGGCCTACGAGCAGATGCTGCTGCGGCTGATGGCCTCGCCGCTGCCCGAGGCCCGCGAGTACGGCGGGATGATCCTGCGCGAGCTGCAGCAGGTGATGCCGAGCTTCGTCTCGCGAGTCGATCGGCCCGATCGCGGCGGCGAGTGGGTCTCCTACCTGGAGCAGCGCCGCGAGGCGACCGAGCGCTGGGTCTCGCGGCTCGGCCTCGACCGCCGCGGCGCCGGCGACGACACCCCCTCGGTCGAGCTCGTCCACGTCGACGGGACCGAGGAGGACCTGCTCGCCTCCTGCCTGTTCGAGTCGGCGGCGACGCCGGAGACCGAGATCCGCGCCCGGCTCGACGTGCTCGACCGCGAGGAGCGCGCCGCGCTGCTGGGCGAGATGGTGGGAGGCCGCGCCAACCGCCGCCACCGCCCCGGCCGCGGCTTCGAGGCGCTGCGCTACCGCTTCGAGATCGTCTCCGACTACGGCGGCTTCCGCGACCTCCAGCGCCACCGGATGCTGACCTGCCAGTGGCAGCGGCTGGGGCCCGACCTCGGGGCCGGCGTTCCGGACGAGGTGCGCGAGGCGGGGGTCGGCGATGAGTTCGAGCGTGCTCTGGAAATCTCCCGCGGCGAGTACGAGCGCCTGGTCGACGCCGGGATGGGCGATGCGGCCCCCTACGCCCTCTGCCTCGCCTACCGGATCCGCTACGTGCTCGACCTCAACGCGCGCGAGGCGATGCACCTGATCGAGCTGCGCTCCGGGCGCGAGGGTCACCCGACCTACCGCGCCGTCGCCCAGGCGATGCACGAGCGGATCGCCGCGATCCACCCGGCGGTCGCGGCGGCGATGACCTACGTCGACAACTCGCAGGAGCCTCGCCTGGAGCGAATCCTCAGTGAGATCCGCACCCAGCGCAAGCGCGCCCAGGCAGCGACGGGTGGGGCGACAGAGGCCCCCCCGGGCCTCAACCCGCTCGGCTGAGCGTCAACCTAGTCGCGCTGCTTGCGCTTGCGGCGCTCGGTCGACTCGGGGTCGGCTCCGTTGCCGCCCTCCGGCGGGTCCTCCCCACCGGCTTCCAGCGCCTCCGCGGCCCGCTCTCCCGGCGTCGGCCAGGGAATCGCCTCGCCCGCCGCCCAGGCCGGTGGGCGCCCACGAGGCAGCCAGCCTGCGGCGAGCAGGCCGAAGTAGAGGAACCAGATCAGCGTGAACTGGATCAGCAGCAGCAGCGCCGCGACGCCGAGCGCGATGCCCAGCGATCCCCAGAAGCGGGTCAAGAGGCCGGTGCGCATGCCCCAGAGGGCGGTGTAGCCAAGTGCAAAGGCGAGGCCGAGCCGTCCGGCCAACCCGAATCCAGTCGCCAAGCCCTGGGCAGACGCTCCCTTGACGGCATTCTTGGCCCTGTCGTCGGCGACCTTCGTCGTCGCACATTGCGACAGGGCACCAGCGCCAGCGCCGTACTTGTCCTTGAACGATGCGGCACCGCCACTTTGGCGATCGGCGCGGCACTCCGCGGTTGCCTTCTCGATCGTCAGGTTGGTTGTCGCTCGACCGGCGGCAAAGTCAGAGGCCGCATTGTTTGTCGCCACCGCATTGAGCACCGAAGCCGTGGCCAAGAAAAGAGGCGCGGCGATGACGAGCCCGATCAGCTGGCCTCGAACTCTGACGCTGCGCGCCTGGGCCGCGCGGAACAGGTAGACGAACGGCGCCACCATGAGCATCAGGCCGAGCGCCTGGAGGATGCTGGAAAGCGTGATGTCGGAGCTGTGCGCGTATGCCGACCTGAGGATCTCCGCGTCTCCGTCGCCGTTGATCGCGTTGATCAGAACCGCGGACACGATGATCAGAACGACCGTCGCCAGCGAGGCGATCGCGGTGGGGATCGCCCAGCGCCGCTCACGCTCCAGGACCTCCGCCACACTCAGCCTCACGTTCGCCTAGCCCCGCTCGTGGAAGTAGAACTGCGGCAGCGCGCCCTCGATGACCTCCTGGGTCATCTTCTGCGCCACCTCGAGATTGCCGGTCCGCACCGCGATGTCATCGAGGGTGACGATCCCGGCGAGGCGCTCCCCGTCGACGACGGGTAGCCGTCGCACCCGGTGCTGGACCATCAGCGCCGCCGCCTCGTCGAGCTCCATCTCCGGCTCGCCTGCGACGAGCGGACGGGAGGCATGCTCTCCAACCGGCGACTCGGCGCTCGCCTCGGCGGCGAAAACCCGCAGCGCCAGGTCGCGATCGGTGACCATCGCCACCGGCGAGCCCGACGGGGTCGACGAGCACCACCGAGCCTACCCGGTGGTCGCGCATCAGTCGGGCCACCGCGACGGCGCTCTCCTCCGGGGAGGCGGTGACGACGCCCTCGGTCATGATCTCGCTGAGTCGCACGGCGCGTACGCTACATCCGATGAGCGAAGCGCAGCGCACCCCCGTGGTCCCGCTCGAAGCCGGAGCGGGACCGGAGAACCCCCCGTGCCCCGCCTGCGGCGAGCCGCTGTTCGGCTGGATCGCGGCGCGGCCGGGCCTGCGCGGCGCGGTCAGCCGCTGTGAGAGTTGCGGGCTGGGCGTGGTCGGCGGCCCCGCCACGCCAGAAGACGCCCTCGGAGAACTGGACCACCCGGGGGGCATTGAAATTTTGAATCGGGCCAGCTTTTCCGCCTCGCTCGGGGGCGCCGGTTGGGCCGGATTGGAGCCCGACTCCCGCTACCTGTTCACGGTGGAGGCGGCGCGACGGCTCGTCGCCTCGCGCGACCAGGTAGTGAAAAGCGCTCGCTGGGCGCCCGGGGCCGGCATCGCGACGATGTGGCAGACGCTCCTCAACAGCGTCACCTTCGGGCGCAATGTCGCGCTCGACGCGCTCGGCAAGCGCAGCGCCGTGAAGGCCGGAGAACGCTGGCAACGGAGGATCGACGGGCTGATCAGCGTCGTGCTGGCGATCCCGGCGATGGTCTTGGCGCTGCCGCTGGAGCTGGCCGGCGCCGCGCTGCGACGCGGCAGCGCTCTCAAGTTGCGCCTGCAGCTGCTCTGATCAGGAGAGGCCCTCGCGCGCTTCGCGCACGAGGGTGACGGCCTCGGGGAAGAGGACGCGGATCGCGTCGCGAACCTGCATCGCCTGCTCGTCGGGGCTGCCGCTCAGCTCAAGCTGGGCGACGGAGGCGACGGTCATCTCGACCGCCAGCTTGATCGCGTTGTCGGCCCAGGCGACGCGCTGCGAGGACTGCATCTGCTCGGACAGCTCTTCCATGCGAGCGCGGAACTCGTCCGGGTCGCCGAAGAGGTTGAAGGGGCTTCCTTCCATCACCGGACATGTAAGCAGAAGGCCGACGATTCGATGCAAAGTCTTGACTCTCTGCGCGCCCCAGGCGCGCCTTCGCCTCCTAGCCTCGGCCGATGCGACACGTCGGACAGCGCGAGCGCGGATCGGCAAGCGTCGAGCAGGCCGGACTGGCGGCGCTGATCGCGCTGGTCCTGGTGGCCGCAATCGCGGCAATCGCGGCCGGCGGGAAGGTCGACGCCGGCCGCGCGCTCGCCGGGGCGATCGGCAAGCGACTGGCCTGCGCGCCGCGCCTCCCCGACGCCTGCCGGCACCACCCGCTGGTCCCCGCCTACGGCTGGCCGCTCGCCCGCCTTGCGAGAGCAATGGCCCCCGCCCCGACGTCCGTGCCCGGACCTTCCGGCCTTGACCTGGTCCCGGTCGACTTCCGCCGCTGCCGCCGCGAGAGCTGCGCCGTCGCGGCCGGGCCTCACCTGACCACAGCCGGCCGCCGCACCACGGCGTTCACCCAACTCGTCGATCGACGCTCCACATTCGGCTGGGTCGCGATCGTCTACTGGCTCTACCGCCCGACGATCGGCTGGGAGAAGGTCGAACGACGTGCCACCCAGGCGCAGGTCGAAGCGGCAAGCGCCACCCGCGTCCTACTCAAAGACGACCCCGCCCTCGTCCCCCTGGAGACCCTGCCCGGTCACGACCACTACGACTTCCCCGCCGGCGAGCGTCCACCGTGGCAGGGACACGTCCACGCCCGCTATCCCGGTTGGTCGAGCTGAGGCTCAGCGGGCGCCGGCCGCAGAAGCGCGCGGCTTGGCTTTTCCGTCGCGGTCGGCGTCCTCCTGGGCTTGTCGGATCAGGCCTCGCCAGTCGGTGGTCCGGAAGACGAGCAGGATGGCGCTGAAGCCGAGCACCACCGACCAGGCGGCCATCGCAATCTGGGTGCCTACGGAGAAGGAGAGAACGGCCGAGCGGGACGGCCCGCTGAGCGTCGCCACCAACAGCGCCTGCTGGGCGCCGGCGCCGCCCGGGGTGAAGGGGATGATCGTCGAGATCGCCTGAACGCTCATCACCAGCATCACGTTGGCGACCGAGCCGCCGATCCCGAACGCCTTGAGGAAAAACCAGAAGGCACCGAAGCGGCAGAGCCAGCCGACCCCCTGCCAGGCGGCGACCTCGCGCAGGTAGCGGCGCGGCATGGTGAGGATGACCAACCCCTGTTTGACCCGGTCCCAGAAGCGGCGGACGTGGTGGGCGAGGTAGTAGATGCCGATCGCGATCGCCACGAGGAGCACCCCGGTGACGATCAGGAACGTCTGCGGGTGCCTCGCCCAGAAGGAGATCTCGAAGGCCGGCAGATGCGGGAGCTGGGGCAGGGAAGGCAGCAGCCCCTGGGCGATCGCGTAGGTGAAGACGAGCAGGCCCGCCACCGTGTCGAAAACCGACTGCACGAGGAAGGACGAGGTGACCGCCGGATACGAGGAGCCGGGAATCTGTCGTTTGGCCAGGAAGACTTTGGTGACGTCGCCGACGTGCGCCGGGACGATCGCGTTGATTCCCGCCCCGGCCAGGTAGGCGGCGCCCAGCTGCAGGAAGGAGATGCGCCGGGTCGGGTAGGCGGCGCGCAGCACGTTGCGCCAGGCCCAGGCGCGCGACAGCTGCATCGCCAGCAGGAAGCCGAGGGCGATCGCGAAGGGCGTCCAGTGGATGTCGGAGAGGTGCTCGAAAAACGCCCGCGCGCCGTTCATGAACCCGTTGAAGCTGGAGGCGAGATCGGCGAGCGGCATCGAAGCTAGACTAGCCCGCTCGTGTCAGAGGCCGAGACCACCCAGACCCCGCTCGCGACGCCCCGCGACCCCGCCGACGAGGCAATGTGCGAGCGCGCCCGCGAGCGCTACACCGCCGATCGCAAGAGCCGCTTCCGCCGCCGGCGCAAACGCCACGCCGAGCTGCCCAACCTGATCATCATCGGCGGGCTGAAGTGCGGGACGACCAGCATCCACCACTACCTCGGCCTGCACCCGGAGATCCAGATGTCGAAGCCGAAGGAGCTGAACTTCTTCGTCGAGGAGCTGAACTGGGACCTCGGGCTGGACTGGTACGCGAGTCGATTCGACGGCCGCTTCAAGGTGCGCGGCGAGTCCTCCCCCCACTACACGAACCTGCCCCGCTTCGAAGGGGTCGCGCAGCGAATCCACGAGCACTGTCCCGACGCCCGCCTCCTCTACATGGTCCGCGACCCGATCAAGCGGATCCTCTCCCACTGGGTCCACGCGACCGGCGCCGGCTATGAGACCGGCGAGCTGGTCCCGGTCCTCTCCAACCCCGACTCCTCCTACATGAACCGCTCGAAGTACTGGATGCAGCTGCAGCCCTATCTGGAGCTGTTCGACCGCTCCCAGATCGAGGTGATCACCCAGGAGGAGCTGCAGGCCGAGCGCGAGGAGACGATGCGCAAGGCCTTCCGCTTCGCCGGCGTCGACGAGGACTTCACCTCCGAGCAGTTCGACCGCGAGTGGGAGAAGTCGAGCGCCAAGCAGGGCGACAAATACCAGTTCATGGAGAAGCTGATCAAACTGCCGGGCTTCCGCTCCTTCGACCGCAACTTCGACCGCCTGCCCGAGTCGATGCGCTGGATCGTCGAGAAGGTCGTCCACGACCCCGAGAAGCCGCCGGCGCCGAAGCCGAAGCTGCCCGACGACCTCTTCGAGACGGTCCGAGGTCGCTTCGGCGAAGACGTCGCCGCGCTGCAGCGCTTCGCCGGTCGCGAGTTCGCCGGCTGGCACGACTACTCCTAGCCTGCCGGGCTAGGCTGGCCGCTGATGCGGCGGCTGACCCCGAATCCAGGCGACACCACAATCGAAGAGCAGCTCGACTCCTACCGGCCCCGGGAGGAAGCGCGTGAGGATCGTCCCTTCGTCGCGATGAACTTCGCCGCCACGGTCGACGGCCGCGCCTCGATCGGCGGGGTCTCCGGGCCGATCGGCTCGGCGACCGACACGGCGATGCTGGTCGGGCTGCGGACCCGCTTCGACGCGGTGATGATCGGCGCCGGGACGATGCGGGCCGAGCGCTACAGCGGGCTCGAGAAGCGGCTCGTCGTGGTCGAGAGCGGGCCGGACGGCCGGGCCGACCTGCCGGCCCTCCTGCGCTCGCTTCGCGAGGAGGGCGTCCGGGCGCTGCTCTGCGAGGGCGGCCCGACCCTGTACGGCGCCCTCCAGGCGGCGGGACTGGTCGACGAGCTCTTCCTGACGATCGCGCCGAAGCTGGTCGGCGGCGAGGCGCCGCGCATCCTCGAAGGCACCCTGCCGGAGACCGCCGAGCTGGAGCTCGCCTGGCTGCTGGAAGAGCAGGGCGAGCTGTTCGCGCGCTACAGCCACCGCTGAGCTAGCGTTCGCGGCGCCCAGCCCCGAGGAGAGGACGTCGATGGACTTCAAGCCCAGCCCCCAGGTCGAGACCCTGCGCGAGCGGATCCTCGACTTCATGGACGCGCAGATCTACCCGCAGGAGCGGGAGATCATGGAGGGGCTCGACGCCGAGGTCGCGACGGGCGTTCCCTACCCGAAGATCCTGGTCGAGATCCGCGAGCGCGCCAAGTCGGAGGGGCTCTGGAACCTCTTCATGCCCGACGAGCGCTACGGCCCGGGCCTGACCAACTGGGAGTACGGGCTGCTCTGCGAGGAGATGGGCCGCAGCCCGGCCGCCGCGCCGATGGCTTTCAACTGTGCGGCGCCGGACACCGGCAACATGGAGATCCTCGCCGAGCACGGCACCGACGAGCAGAGGGAGCGCTGGCTGGAGCCGCTGCTGGACGGGAAGATCCGCAGCTGCTTCTCGATGACCGAGCCGGATGTGTCGGGCTCGGACCCGACCCTGCTGCAGGCGCGGGCCGTGCGCGACGGCGACGACTGGGTGATCAACGGCCACAAGTGGTTCACCTCGGGCGCGGTCGGCGCCGACCTGGCGATCGCGATGGTCGTCACCGACCCCGACGCCCACCCCTACGCGCGCGCCTCGATGATCTGCGTGCCGACCGACAACCCCGGCTTCAACCTGGTGCGGCCGATCTCGGTGATGGGACACGACAAGGGTCCCGGCCACTGCGAGATCCGCTACGAGGACTGCCGCGTCCCGGCGGCCAACCTGCTCGGCGGCGAGGGGCAGGGCTTCGTCGTCGCCCAGGACCGGCTCGGCCCGGGGCGCATCCACCACTGCATGCGGGCGATCGGCACCGCGGAGCGGGCGCTGGAGATGATGTGCCGCCGCGCCAACGAGCGCCACGCCTTCGGCGGCCCGCTGGGCGAGAAGCAGTTCGTCCAGGAGGCGATCGCCGCCTCGCGGATGGAGATCGACCAGGCCCGCCTGCTGACCCTCTACGCCGCCTGGAAGATGGACACCGAGGGCAAGCGCGCCGCCCGCCAGTCGATCTCGGCGATCAAGGTCGTCGCCGCCAACATCGTCATGGACGTGCTCGACCGGGCGATCCAGGTCCACGGCAGCCTCGGGATGACCGACGACACCCCGCTCGCCGCCCTCTGGCGCTTCAGCCGCATGCTGCGCCTCGCCGACGGCCCCGACGAGGTCCACAAGATGGTCCTCGCCCGCCGCGAGCTGAACCGCTGGGCGAAGCGCGCCGAGGCGGAGACAGCCGGTGAGCTGACCTCAAAGCACGCCCCGCGCCAAATCTAGGTTGATTATCAGATTTGATAATTTGCAGTTGTGGAGCGCCTTAGCCCGCAGCTCTCTGCCGTCTTGGAATCGGAGTCGCGCGACCATGACCATGTCGTCGCCGACCTGGCTGATCGCTTCGAGATGGTTCTCGAGGCAGTCGAGAACGACGCAGGCTGGGCAACCAACAGGGTCACTCCCGGGAAGGTGATCCTCGGAAACTTGGACGGGATCGAGGCGGGGGTCCGCCAGATGATCCGCAAGATCCCGCTGGAGGTCACGACGGTCACCCTCCCATCAGGGAGCGAGGTCACCGTTCCGACGGAAGAAGAGACTCTCCGCATCAAGGCGTTCCTGGTCGTGCGACGCAACCAGACTCGCGACTACCTGGATCTCGCCGCGCTGTCCGAGCACCTCGGCTTCGACCACGCCGGCGGCGTCCTGGCGCGGATCGACGACTACTACGCCGACCAGCACGGAGAGGGCGACGGGATCGCATCGCAACTCGTCCGCCAACTCTCCGACCCCCAACCGGCGGACCGGTCGGTGATCGACCAACTCTCCTCCTACCGGCGCCTGCGCAAACGCTGGAGCGATTGGAACGCCGTGACCGAGGTTCTGGGAGATGTCGCCGCACGGATGGTGACGCCATGAGCACGCTCGCCTTTCGCAACGTCGACGCTTCGCCGGACGACCCGGTTTCCGAGTGGCCGCTGGAGGCGATCCAAACCGCGCTCGAACGTGGTGGCCTCTCGCACTGGCGGCGGCTGGGGGAGGCGATCCAAGCCGAGCCGTGGGGCCCGGTCGCGCGCCGGGTCGAAGAGGTGCTCACCTACAGCAGGCCCTACGGTGTCGCGCCGGCAATGGAGCGAACGATCACGCGGGCGCGCAAGGCAGCCGAAGCATCGGAGCGCAAGGCGGTAGCGGCCGAGGTCGACGACCTCGTACGGGCATCGGGCCTCTCCCGAGCCGAGTTCGCCTCCCGCATCGGCACCTCGGCCTCCCGCCTTTCCACCTACGCCACGGGCAAGGTCACCCCTTCAGCGGCGCTGTTGACGCGAATGCGCCGAACTACGGGACGTCGAGAAAGCCGGCCGAGCGCTGCTTGCCATGCCGCCTCCCCCCGGCGAGGGCCCGGAGCCCGATTGGGAAGAGCAGAAGCGCGAGATGCTCGACGCCCCGGCGCGCAAGTGGCCCGGCGCGTGAGGCCGCTTCCTCTACGACACCTCGATCTTCATCTACGCCCTTGAGGGAGAACATCCCTACAGGGAGCCCTGTCGCGAGATCGATGCGCAGGGCCCGTGACGCCGTCTTCGCCGCCCTCGCGCTCAATCGCGGAATTGACGCCATCCTCGCCACAGACCGCGCCTTCGACGGAATCGAAGGCCTGGAGCGAATCGACCCGGCGGACGAGCAGACAGTCTCCACCTTGATCGGCTGACGCAACTGAAGGCAAGGCAGGGGTTTGACTTCGAAGCACGCCCCGCGGACAGTCTGAACATGCCAGAGGGGGCGGCCAATTGGCCGCCCCCTCTGGCAATAACGCCGTCCTGAGCTTGAGCCTGCCTAGCCGACGGCCGTGCCGATCACATCCAGCTCGGCGCCGGTGGCGGTTACACCGCTGCCGGAGCTGCAGCTGCCACCCGCCAAATAGACCGAGAAGGTGTGATTTGTGGCCGAGATGGGCGCGATGCTCGACATCGGAGCCGCAGGAGGCGTGAAGGGTCCGAAGTCCACACGCCTCGTCACCTCACCCGAGCCTTTGTCGATCAGGTAACCGTATCCGACGATCTCCGGCGGAGCCGGCGAGCCGGGGTTCGCCGCGTCCTTGAGCAAGTAGGCCAGCGCCGACCGCGGCTGCACGCAGCCGGCGTCGAACTTGACGTCGAACGCCGCCAGATACTGGTCGTCACGACCAGTCGGTTGAGTGTAGGTCGCGTTGTTGAACGGATAGACCTGGCCTCCGGTGAACGGAACCGAGGAGTTGCCCCGCAACTTCTCGACCAACTGGGAAAACACGGTGGTCGGAGCGTTGATCTTGGCGCCGGTGACTGCCTTGTTCTTGATCTTCGCGGTGGTGATCGCGTTTCTCTTGATCTTCGCGGTGGTGATCGCGTTCCGCTTGATCTTGGCCGTGGTCACCGCGTTCTTCTTCAGCTGCTTGGTGCCGACGCTGTTCTTGCCGAGGCCGGCCGCAATCGCGGTCGCGCCGCCGAGGACGAGGAACACAGCGAGGGACGACATCACGTTCGCGATACGTGAGTCGCTTGCGAATCTGCTTCACGAGAACTCCTTCGGTTGGGAAACGAGAATGGCGCCGAGTGGACGAGAGGCGATCCCCTACTCAATTTCGCCGATCGGCTGCACCCTCGCAGGTTCGCCGATCCGCGTGCAAGCGGAGGCGGACGGGCGGCTCAGCCGCGGCGCTCGGCCTCGTCGGCCGCCTCGGCGAGGCGCTCGACCAGGCGCGCAAACGCCTGGATTCCCGGGTCGACCTCGCCGTACTGGCCGGCCGCGTAGCGCGCGTAGACGCCCTCGAGGATGATCGCCAGCTTCCAGTAGCCGAGGGCGACGAAGAAGTCGAGCTCGGAGAGGTCGCGGCCGGAGCGCTCCGCGTAGCGGGCCTTCAGCTCCTCGCGGGTCGGGAAGCCCGGCGCCAGGTTGGCGGGCTGGCCGAGCGCGATCGTCTCCTCGCCGCGCTCGGGCCAGTAGACCATCAGCAGGCCGACGTCGGCGAGCGGGTCGCCGAGCGTGCAGAGCTCCCAGTCGACCACCGCGGCGACCTCGCCGCTCGGCGCCAGGATCATGTTGTCGAGCCGGTAGTCGCCGTGGACGATCGTCGCCGGGCCCTGTTCGGGGATGCGGGCGGCGAGTCGCTCGTGCACCTCGTCGACCGCCGCCAGCTCGCGGGTCTTCGACTTCTCCCACTGCCCGTGCCAACGGTGCAGCTGGCGAGCGACGTAGTCCTCCTTGCGGCCGAGGTCGCCGAGGCCAACCGCGTCGGGGTCGACCGCATGGATCGCGACCAGGGTGTCGGCGACGCGCTCGCCGATCGCCCGCCGGTCGGCCTCGTCGGGGAAGGCATCGGCCTCGGCAAGCCCGCGCAGGATCGGCCCCTCGACGAACTCCATCGCGTAGAAGGGAGCGCCGTTGACGCTCTCGTCCTCGCAGAGCCCGACCACCGGAGCGACGGGCACCTCGGTGCCCCCCAGCGCCGAGACGACCTTGTATTCGCGCCCCATGTCGTGGGCGGAGCCGAGTCGCTTGCCCAGCGGCGGCCGGCGCAGCGCCCAGCGGCGGCCGGCGGCGTCGGTCACCCCGTAGGTGAGGTTCGAGTGGCCGCCGGCGATCCGCTCGAAGGAGAGGGGCAGAGCGACCTCGGGGACGTGCTCGGCGAACCACCCCTCGACCCCCGCCCGGTCGATCCCCTCCGGGGCGTCGGCGGTGCGTGTAGCCTCGTCCTCCATAGTGGCGCAAGCATATTCAGGGGCCCTCGCTTGAGCCCATCGCTGGCCAACCGGCTGCGCATCGGGTTCGCGATCGCCTTCGCCCTGTTGGCCGCGATGGCCGTGATCGGCGTCGGCCGTTTCATCCAGCAGCGCCAGGACTTCGAGAACGCGATCGCCCGCTCCTACCAGGTGGAGATGGCGGCTCAGGTTCGGCTGGCCCGCGGCGTCAGGCCCCGGGCGGCCCGCGCGACGATCGCCGCCCAGCACGTCCGCCGCCAGCAGCTCAACGACAGCATCTCCGGCGACACCCGCGACACCGCGCTGCTGGTCGCCGCCGGCCTGATCGCCGGCCTGACCGGCGCCCTGCTGCTGTTCAGCGGCCTGATCGCCTCGATGCGCCGTCCGCTCGAGGAGCTGGTCGACGCGGCCGGCCGGCTCGCCGGCGGCGACCGCTCGGCCCGGGTCGAGGTCGGCGGCCTTTCGGAGACGGCGACCCTGGGCGCCGCCTTCAACGAGATGGCCGACGAGCTGGAGCGCGAGGCGGGCAAACGCGACGAGCTCGACCGGATCAAAGACGAATTCGTGCTGACCGCCTCCCATGAGCTGCGCAGTCCCCTCACCTCGGTGCAGGGCTTCGCCGAGCTGTTGATGCTGGAGCGCGAGAAGCTCAGCCCCAAGCAGGCCGAGACGGTCGAGATCATCCTCGACAACTCGCGCCATCTGGTCCGCCTCCTCAACGACCTGCTCGACCTGGCGCGCAGCGACGCCGGGCGGCTCGCGATCAAGCCGGTGCCGACCGAGGTCGGGCCGCTCGTCGAGGACGCGATCCGCACGATGCGCGCCCAGACCGAGTCCTCGGGACAAGCCCTGGAGGCGGAGATCGAGCCGGACCTGCCGCGGATCGCCGCCGAGCCGGACCGGATTCGCCAAGTACTGGTGAATTTGCTTACCAATGCGCATGAGTACTGCCCCGAGGGGGCGTCGATTCGAGTGACAGCCGCGCGCGCCGGTGCTGAAGTGGAGATTGCCGTGATCGACGACGGACCCGGAATCCCCCCAGAGCAGATGGAGCGCATCTTCGACCGCTTCACCCGCGGTGACGCCGGGCTGACCCAGCGGGTCGGCGGCACCGGCCTCGGCCTGGCGATCTCAAAGTCCCTGGTCGAACTGCACGGCGGGACGATCGCCGCCGAGGACACGCCGGGCGGCGGCGCCACCTTCCGGGTCAACCTCCCGGTCGCGGTCGCCGGCGAGAGCCTCAGCCCCACCGGAGCGCAGAGCCGATGACGCCGCGAGTGCTGATCGCCGACGACTCCGAGACGATCCTGCTGCTGATGCGGACGAGGCTGGAGATGGCGGGCTACGACGTGGAGACCGCGATCGACGGCGAAGAGGTGATGGAGGCGGTCCACCGCAGGGGGCCCGACAGCGGCCCCGACATCCTCCTGCTCGACGCGATGATGCCCCGCAAGTCCGGCATCGACGCCCTGCGAGAGCTGCGCGCCGAGGGAGTCGACACCCCCGCTCTGATCGTCAGCGCCCACCAGGACGGCGAGGACGCCGCCGCCCCCACCGACCTTGAGGTGAGTGGCTACGTGGCCAAGCCGATCGACTTCGAGGCGCTGCTGGCGAGCATCGAAGAGCTGACTCGGTAGGGACGGCGGGCATCCCCCTCGTCTGACAAAACGCCGCCCTTATAGGGGCGGCGTTTTTGAGTATCCGCCAGCCGAGGGGGATGCCCGCCGTCCCATCAACAGAGCGCCGAGGGCTCGCGAACAGCTTCTCCCAGCGAGTGAGATGTGTCGGCCTTGAGCGTGTTTCAGGGACGCATGTGTTCGTCACCGATATCTGCGCGATCTAATTCGACAAACGCCAAACGTGCGTTTCGAACCCAATCCTTGAGACGTGCCTCGTCGATTGTGCCATCATCGCGACTGCCAGGGAGCCCTCTCCAGTGGTTCAGTACCCACCAGGCATGTTGAGCAAGTGCCTCGTCGTGTTTGCCCAGCTGCCGGCGTGGTTGCATTCTTGCCGCGATAAACCCGTGATACCAGATCAACAAAAATGCCAGGATCGTTAGCCAGTAGGGAATAGAGCGCCCGAGGACGACGACGACTGTGTTCCAAGAGACGGAAGAAAGCAAACTCGTAACGAGCGAGTTTGTCTGCTGAGTACTTTTTAGTTTCAAGGAAGTCGAGCAAGACTCCGATTTCATAGCCCGGAGACTGCGAGGGCGCATCGTCCTGATCTGAAACCAGCGCGGCATCGAGAACCTGCTCGACTAGCTCGATCTCGATGGCCGCAGGTTTTTCCTTCGTTCCATGAAGGACTGCCGTCAGCATGTCAACGGCTGACCAGGGACGATCGTGACGAAGTAGCTCCTGAGTCGCGTACTCGGCATCTTGCTCCTTTACGCGCCAGGGGTTCATGGACGACCAGTAGGCATCCGAAAGGTCCGGCTCCTGTCCTCTGATGGCGTCCCATAGCTCACGGGTTGCCGGGGCGGCCAGCGCCAAGGCATTACGCCGCCTGAGACTTTTTGCCTCGGGCCGTTCCATAATTTCAAGCAGCCAGGGAACCCCGTGCTCGCTGAGTTTGCGTGAAGCCCAACCCTGAGCAACGTTGCTAAGTGCGGCTTTGTTTGAATCGAGCCACCCCATTAGGTTCCCGGTCAGTTCGTCAGGAGCCACCTCGCCGACAACCCAACCCAGCTGGTTCGGTGCGGTACTTCGTTCGGCTAACGCCTGCAAGCCATCAAGGGAGGCAGAATCGAGCGTTTCCTTGACGGCCTGGACGCGCAATTCAGCTAGCTTCTGGTCATATCCGTCGTCATTCAGGTCCACATCTGGAAGGTCTGGGTGCCAGTCGAACAGGTAGCCGAAGCGAGCAACGTCGGATTTTGGCTCAAGTTGATCGGCGATGGCTTGCATGCGCGACAATGGTTGCTCGCCCATTGACCAGTCAGCGGATGGGAACTTGCGATGGCGCGCGATCTCTCGATCAATTCGCTCCCATAGCTCGAGTCGATCTGCGGGCGTAAAGGCTGCTGAATCGACAAACTGTTCCAGGGACTCAAGCAAACGCTCACGCTCGGCAGGTGGCAGGGGTCCGAAGAACTCGCTGAGCTTTGCCCAGCGTTGGGAGTCGGTACCGGCTAGTTGGATTGCTAGTCCAACGAGCTGGCTAATGAATCCAACCCAGTCGGCCGCCAAGACGTTACGGTTTTCCGGCTTCCAATCGTGGAACTTTGGTGAGGAAGGCGGAGACGCAATGGCATGGTTGCTTGGCCAAAGCTCAAGTACCAACTCCCATGCAACTTCCGGTTGCTGGCTGCCGATTTGCTCAAGCGCCTGAACCTTGGCGTCCATTGAGGCTGATGTATGTCGAATCCAACCCACCAGCACGGACGCCAGGCTCGCCAAGGGGCGGTTAGAGAGTTGGCCTCCGGGATCAATTGCGGAAAGCCTTGCTAGAGCGCGCGTGGCATCGAATAGGTAGTCTGGCGACCAGCAAAGAACCTCAAGTGCCCACAACAGCCCGGTATGCGGCGATGAACTGAATAGCGCCGAGGTCTGCTCACCGTCTTGAAAGGTAATTCTCAGTACCGGTTGGTCACGATCTAGATCAACATGGACAGCATCCAGAAACTCCTCAGGTGCGGCCTCCGCAAGAAGTCGGAGCTCCTCTGAGAGAGAGCACCAAGTCCGTCCGCTCGAATCATCATTTGCACGGCTGAGAATCTCCCGCACAGCGCGGCGTGCGTGGTCGACACCACTCGCCCCGTCTGCGAGCGTCGCAGCACCGGAGGCTGACCCGAGCAGCGCAATCCCTTGAGCCATTCCCTGTCGTAGGACCGACGAATGCTTGCGGACCGCGCCTCGCAGGCTGGCCATCGGTCGATGATTCGGCTCCAGTTCGAGCTTCGGGTCTGCTTCCAGCAGAACCTCGGTGACTGCTTCGTACCACCGGGCCAGATCGGTAGCGGTTAGGGCGTCTCGAAGGAGGAGGAAGGCCTCGTCGGCCGACGTCAGGTGCCACTGCGAACCTGGATGGACAAAAGGTGGATCATCCATCGTCAGCCAATGCAGCAGGTCACGCTCAATTGTGGGCCATGACTTGTCCACCACCCGACTCACGATGTCTAGGTCATTCTCGTTTGTCTCCCATGCTCCAACTAGCACGAGAGGCGCGAAGGTCGATGCGTCCGGAGGCTGCGACCACGCGGGGCGCGCGAAAGCCGGATCGCGTGCCAGCTTACGAATCAGAGACGGCATGCTTCGGCGCGCCTGGGCAGCCAGACGGTATGCGGCATCCGAGTCCGCGCCAGCGGCATCGAGAACGGACTCGAGCGCTTTCGTCGCAGCCTCTCTGTCTGGGCGCGGGAGGTTTATGTGCTCCCCCTGCACAACTTGCTCCCAGCGAAGCGGCACGACAACGTAATGTCCGTGTTCGATCGCAGAGGAGAAGTTAGCCCCGTCGAACATCGGCAAGAGCGTCATTCGCCCGGGTTGCACCACCACGCGATCCCAAACCTCTTCCGATGAGACAACGAGGGGCGGCTGAGGACTGTGGCCCTCTCGACCCATCATCTCGATCGTCGCGCAAACGAACGCTATGGCATCGTCGCGCCATGCCGCCTGGACAGCGACAACTTCGGGGTGTTCTCGAAGGAATTTTGCCAGCCGATCACTCTCGTACGTTCGCCCTGCAAGGAAGAGGCTCCCCGGAAGTTCGGGCTCAGTCCGGGCCTGGAAGCGCTGCCACCACTGCTCCAGCGTTTCGACATCTCGTGGCCGGCGCCCCAGTTGCTCCGAGATCCACTGATGTACGGCCGGTGTCTGTTGGAGCCAGCCCCGTAGCTGCGTGCGTCCAATCTCGGGGTCAATCGAGCCGCGTTCCTCGCCAAGCCCGGATGCCACGCGTCGCCTCGTTGGTCCGAAGCAAGCGCATCCGCAACGCAGGAACCGGGAACCGGGAACTCGCGCCGACTGGAGGATGCCCTCTCTCGCCCAGTTGCGAACCGTGTTCTCATGCACTCCTAGGCGTCGCGCGGTCTCGCGGACATTAAGGAAATCGCCGCCGGTTTCGTCTACAATCATGCTATTATGATATCAGAGAATGTGGACTTTGTGATAACCTTAGGGATATGGCGGTTGAACGATGAGTTCCTCAAGCAAGGGCCTGGGCTTGCGCCGAGAAGAGCGTGAACTTTTCTTCTGGACTGCTCGTCAGGTGCTCAAGCTCGTTACCTGGACGGCTTTGACGATCTACTTCGTGCTGTCGCTGGTCCACGGAAAACCCGCCGGAATGCGCGAGCTGCTGGATTGCACCTCGCCGATCGTTGCGCTGTCTCGCTAGGACTGGTCGAGCCGAGTCAGTCGCTCCTTGATCTCAGGGTTTCGAAAACTGACACATCAGGCCCCGCAGAATTCGAACCTGTGACCTGTTCGTAGACCGATCCGGGAATCGAGCCGCTTTCGACACAGCCAAGCGACATCTTTCTGAAGGCTCGTAACTTGCGGGACGGGTGCCCGTAACTCGGGCGCTTGTGGGGCCGGTCGGGGGTGTCATCCGGGTGCGGCGGTCTCTTTTTCGCACTGATCGACTCAGCGAGAGACGTCCAACTTAAAGGCGAAAAAGGCAGCACTCGGAGGACACCCCCGACCGGCCCTTCAACCACTCAACTCTTGGCGATCTCCAGGCGGATCTCTTTGCCTTTGAGCTTGGTTCCGTCCAAGAACTCGACCGCGTGCTCGGCGCGGTCGGGGGCGACCTCGACGAAGGAGAAGCGGTGCAGGACTCGGACGTCGTGGATCGCCTCCTCGGGGATGACCGCCCCCTCGCGCAGCGCCCAGCGCAGGTCCTCTTCGGTGATTCCGCTGCGCTCGCCGCGGTTGACGAAGAGCTTGACGCTCTTGCTCTCCTCGCCATCGCTCTTGTCCTTGTCGCTTCCGCCCTCTTCGGCCTCTGTCGACTCGGAAGGCTTGGACCGCTCGGGGCGCTCGCGGCGGCGCGGGCGCGGGGCGTGCTCGAGGCGCTCCTCGGGGCTCTCCCACTCGCCGATCGACGTTTTCACGTCGCGCTCGATGCGGCCGATCTCGTCGCGCTGGGCCGGGGTGACGAGGGTGATCGCGCGGCCGGTGCGGCCGACCCGGCCGGTGCGGCCGATCCGGTGGACGTAGACCTCGGAGGAGTCGGGGACGTCGAAGTTGATCACGTGGGTGACGTGCTCGATGTCGAGGCCGCGCGCGGCGATGTCGGTCGCCACCAGCAGCCGCACCCGGTGGTCCTTGAAGGCGATCATCACCCCGTCGCGCGAGCCCTGGCTCATGTCGCCGTGCAGCGCCTTGACGTCGAGCCCTTTGTCCTTCAGCGTCTTCTCCAGGCGGGAGGCGCCGATCTTGGTGCGGGTGAAGATGATCGCCTGCTCGGGCTCCTCCACCTTCAGCAGCTCGACCAGCCGCGCCGCCTTGTCCTTTGCCGGGACCTCGATGAAAGCCTGGGCGATCGCGTCGACGGTGAGCTTTTTCGGGGTGATTTTGATCGTCACCGGGTCGTACATGTAGCCCTCGGCGAGCTTCTTGATCGGCGGCGGCATCGTCGCCGAGAAGAGCGCCGTCTGGCGGCCGCTCGGGCACATCCGCAGGATCTTCTCGACGTCCTCGATGAAGCCGAGGTCGAGCATCTCATCGGCCTCGTCGAGGACGATGTAGCGCGCCGCGGTGAGGACGAGGGAGCGGCGCGACATCAGGTCCATCATCCGCCCGACCGTGGCGACGACCACGTGGGCGCCGGCCCGCAGCTGTGCCTGCTGGGATTTGATCGGCGCGCCGCCGAAGACGGCGACGATCTCGACGTCGAGGTGCTCGGCGTAGGCGCGCAGCGCCTGGGTCACCTGGATGCAGAGCTCCCGGGTGGGGGTGAGGACGACCGCCTGCACCTCGTCGTTGTCGGGGTCGAGGTACTGGAGCAGCGGCAGGCCGAAGGCGGCCGTCTTGCCGGTGCCGGTCTGCGCCTGGCCGATCACGTCGTGGCCGCCGAGCAGCTCCGGGATCGCCTGCTCCTGGATCGGGGTCGGCTCGTTGAAGCCGAGCTCGTCGATCGCCTGCTGAATGCCCGGCGAGAGGCCGAGGTCCTTGAAGGTAATGGCAGTCTCCTCGGGGCTCATCGCGTCGGGTCCAGAAGTAGCTTGCCGCTGGTGCGGCGCTCGATCAGGTCGTGATGGGCCTGCGCCGCCTCGGTGAGCGGGTAGACGCCGCCGATCGTCACCTCGAGCTCACCGGCGGCGACCGCCCCGAGCAGCTCGCCGATCATCGGCGCGATCAGGTCGCGGCGGGCCAGCAGATGGGCGAGCCAGAAGCCGATGACCGACTTTGAGCCGCGCAGCAGGGCGGCGGTCGAGACCTCGCGCTGCTCGCGCGAGGCGATCCCGAAGACGACCATCCGCCCCAGCGGGGCGAGGGCGGAGAACTCGGCATCGAAAGCGTCGCCGCCGCTCATGTGCAGGACGGCGTCGACCCGCTCGCCGTCGTTGGCCTCGAGAATCGCCGCCTTCAGGTCTGGAGAGCGGGAATCGACGGTGGCGTCGGCGCCGAGCCGCTCGACCAGCGCCCGCTTGTCCTCGCTGGAGGCCAGGCCGATCACCCTGGCGCCGGCCCGCTTGGCGAGCTGCACCGAGAGGCCGCCGGTGCCGCCGGCGGCGGCCTCGATCACGACCGTCTCGCCGGCCTCGAGGCGGGCGCAGCGCCCGACCAGCGCCATCGCGGTCAGCCCCTGCAGGAGCAGCGCCGCGGCCCGCTCGTCGTCGACCCCATCGGGGATCGGAACCAGCCAGCTCTCCGGGACGACCGCCCTCTCGGCGTAGCCGCCGGAGCTGAGGATCGCGGCGACCCGGCGCCCGTCCGGCCCGGTGCCGCTCACCTCGGCGCCCGGGACCAGCGGCAGCTGCTGCTCGGCCAGGTAGTCGTTGCGGGTCGCGTGGGTGTCGGCGAAGTTGATCCCGCTGCGAGCGACGTCGATTACGACCTCGCCGTCGCCGGCCACCGGGTCGTCGACCTCGACGTGTCGCATCACGTCCGGCCCGCCGAACTCCTCGATCTTGATCGCCTTCATCGGCCGCGGAGTCTCGCAGGGCAGGCACTAAGCTGCCGTCCGCATGTCGCTTACCGTCGTCGGATCGATCGCCTTTGACGCCGTCAAGACCCCGTTCGGGGAGCGCGAGCGGATGCTCGGCGGCGCCGCCGTGCACTTCTCCCTCGCCGCCAGCTTCTTCACCGAGGTGCGACCGGTCGGCCCTGTCGGCGAGGACTTCGGCGCCGCCGAGTTCGAGGTGCTGGAGAACCGCGGCGTCCTCACCGACGACATCGAGCGGGTCGAGGGCGGCAGTTCCTTCTTCTGGCGCGGCCACTACGACTTCGACCTCAACGTCGCCCACACCGACGACACGCAGCTCAACGTCTTCGCCGAGTTCGAGCCAAAGCTCTCCCCCGCCTCCAAGGCCGCCGACACCCTCTTCCTCGCCAACATCCAGCCGGACCTTCAGCGCCAGGTTCGCGCCCAGTGCGTCGAGGCGCGCTTCACCGCGCTGGACTCGATGAACCTCTGGATCGACACCGCCAGGGACTCGCTGCTGGCGGCGATCGGCGAGGTCGAGTGCCTGATCGTCAACGACGCCGAGATCCGCCAGCTGACCGGCGAGTCGAACCTGGCTCGCGCCGCCGCCGCGGCGATGGAGCTGGGCCCGCGCGCGGTGGTCGCCAAGCAGGGCGAGTACGGCGCGGCCCTGTTCAGCGAGGACGGCTTCTTCGCGCTGCCCGGCTTCCCGCTCGAGGACGTTCGCGACCCGACCGGGGCCGGCGACAGCTTCGCCGGCGGCTTCCTCGGCTACCTCGACAGCCACGACGGGCCGCTCGACGGGGCGAGCCTGCGACGGGCGATGGGCTACGGCACCGTGCTCGCCTCCTTCAACGTCGAGGAGTTTGGAACCGAACGGGTCTCGCGCCTCAGCCGCGAGGAGATCGACGAGCGGCTGGCGACGCTCCACGGAATGACCCAGTTCGAGCCGCTTCCGGTCGGGCGAAGTTAACTGCGATACTGGCCACTCCGTAAAACCTCGGCTCGAGGAGGGGTGATGGCCACCGAGCAGCAGATCAAAGACGCAGCCGCCGAAGCTTCAGGGGCGGGCGCCGACTCGTTAACCGTCACCGACAATCGCACGGGGCGCACCTACGAGCTGCCGATCACCGACGGGACCGTGCGCGGCTTGGACCTGCGGCAGATCAAGGTCTCCGAGGACGACTTCGGGCTGATGTCGTATGACCCGGCCTTCACCAACACGGCGTCCTGCCGCTCGGCGATCACCTACATCGACGGCGACGCCGGCGATCCTCCAGCACCGCGGCTACCCGATCGAGCAGCTCTGCGAGCGCTCCAGCTTCCTCGAGGTCGCCTACCTGCTGATCTTCGGCGAGCTGCCGACCCGGCCGCAGCTGGACCGCTGGACCCACGACATCACCCACCACACCTTCGTCCACGAGGACATCAAGCAGTTCTTCGGGGGCTTCCGCTACGACTCCCACCCGATGGGGATGCTGCTCGCCGCGGTCGGCGGGCTCTCGACCTTCTACCCCGACGCCAAGCAGATCGACGACCCGGAGGAGCGCTACATGGCGGCGGTGCGGCTGATCGCCAAGGTGCCGACCCTCGCCGCCTTCTCCTACCGCCACAACATGGGTCTCCCCTACGTCTACCCCGACAACGACCTCAAGTTCGCCGAGAACTTCCTCTCGATGATGTTCAAGAAGACCGAGGTCAAGTACCAGCCCGACGAGCGGCTCTCGCGCGCCCTCGACGTGCTCTTCATCCTCCACGCCGACCACGAGCAGAACTGCTCGACCAGCGCGGTGCGCTCGGTCGGCTCCTCCGACGTCGACCCCTACTCCGCCGTCGCGGCGGGAGTGGCGGCGCTCTACGGGCGACTGCACGGCGGCGCCAACGAGGCGGTGCTGCGGATGCTGCGGCGGATCGAGAGCGCCGAGAACATCCCCGACTTCCTCGAGAAGGTGAAGGCGCGCGAGGAGAAACTGATGGGCTTCGGCCACCGCGTCTACAAAAACTACGACCCGCGGGCGCGGATCATCGAGCAGCACATGGAGGAGGTCTTCGAGGCGACCGAGTACAACGCCCTGGTCGAGATCGCCCGCGAGCTGGAGAAGCGCGCCCTCGACGACGAGTTCTTCACCTCGCGCAAGCTCTACCCGAACGTCGACTTCTACTCGGGGATCATCTACGAGGCGCTGGAGATCCCGGCCGAGATGTTCACGGTGATCTTCGCGATCCCCCGCACCGCCGGCTGGATCGCCCAGTGGATGGAGATGAACGACGACCCGGAGAAGAAAATCTCCCGGCCGCGGCAGATCTACACCGGGGCGCGCGACCTCGACTACGTCGAGATGGGCGATCGGATCGGGCCCGAGAAAATCATCGGGCCTCCGGCGCGGCGGCCTAAACGGCCTCGGCGCGGGGCTTAAAAGCGCGCGACTGAGCCGGGTTGAGGCCCGGGGCGCCTATCCGGGGGCTGCCTTTAGGCTTCAGCCTTGTGTCGTGCCTGGAAGCTGAGTGTCGGCATGGGTCCGAGGTGGAGCACGCAGTCCTTTGACGACCTTGATGAGGCCGTTGCGGCTATGCGGCGGCGGGCTCTTGACATTCGGGCCGAGGGGCCTTTGCCCGCTGCCTCGGCGTTGCGCGACTACCAGGCCCGGGACCTGATTCATGCTCGGTTGCAGCTCTCCGCCGGGGGACTGCTGCGCAAGCGGGTTGCCGGGGTCGACGTTCGGGGCGACGGGACCTTCGTGCCCTTCAGCGGCGCGTGAGGCGCACGGAGCTCGATCCGACCGACTACGACACGCCGTTCGACGCGGTCAGGGAGAATCTGCGCCCGAACGATGACGGTGCAACGCGTTGGTCCTCTGACAGGACACCTACGCGTTACACCGGGCAAACGATGAGCGACTCCAGCACCGAAATCCCCAAGGGCAGCTACGCCGCCGGCAACCGCGTCAAGCTGCCGGCCGGCGCCGAGCCTCCCTTCACCGTCTTCATCAACGGGGTCGAGCAGGGCGAGGGCGCCGATTACGAGGTCGGCGCCGGTGAGATCGTCTTCACCCGCCCGATCGTCAAGGAGAAGGTCGGCACCGGCCGTTGGCTGGCGATGTACCTCGGCCTCTTCGGCACCTACCGCAAGAACGAGACGGTCGACCTCCAGTTCAACCGCGCCGGCAAGACCACCCTGGTCGACGATCTCGCGATCGAGCCCGAATCCGACAGTTAGTCGCCGGTCAGGCCGGGCGAGAGAGTAGTTCCGGCGGTGGGTGGGTCGTCGAGGAGGAGTTGGGGGATCGTGACCAGCTTGTACTTGCGGGCCCGCAGGGCCTTGATGATCGTGGGCAGGGCGGCGACCGTCTCCGAACGATCGCCGCCTCCGTCGTGAAGTAGGACGATGGCGCCCGGGTGGACGCCGTCGAGCACGTGCTGGACGATCGCCGCGTCTCCGGGCCGCTCGTAGTCGCCGGTCTCGACGGTCCAGAGGATCGTCAGCATTCTGTGGCGACGCAACACGTCCAGGGTGGAGGCGTCATAGGCGCCATAGGGCGGGCGGAAGAGGCGGGGGAAGGGCGCGCCTTGGCGCTCGAGGGTCTGGGCCTGTCCGAACACCTCGGCCTCCTGGTCCTCGGGGGAGAGCTCGGTCAGTTTCGGGTGGTTCTCGGTGTGGTCGCCGATCGCGAATCCGTTGGCGGCCTCGCGTCGGATCGAGTCCGAAAAGTCGTCGATCATGAACCCGACCGGGAAGAAGGTGGCGGGGACATGGTGGCGGATCAGGACGTCGAGGATCGCCGGGGTATAGGGGCCGGGGCCGTCGTCGAAGGTGAGCGCCACCTCGCGCACACCGCCGGAGCCCTCCCGGATGACCGGCGTGCTCTCCAGCAGGCCGTCGATCGCGCGCTGTTGGCGCGCGGCATTCTCAATCTCCCGGTCCCGGGACAAACCGCGACGGAGGGCCGCGTCGATCCTGCCCACCCCCAGCCTCTTCGACCCCGAGGCGCCCAGGGTCACGACCAGGAGGACCGCGGCGACGACGCAGAGCAAGATCGCGATCAGTCGCCGTCTCATATGGAGGCGGCGAACCCGGGCTCGTTCGGCGGGCGAGAGCCCCCGGCTCACTTGAACACGTAGAGGAGCACGAAAGCGACGATGACCCAGGCTGCCCCGCCGGCGACCATGCCCCTGTCCTTGGAGACCATCGCCGCGATCGAGCGATCGTCGGCGCGATCGTAGATCAGGTAGAGGTAGCGAAAGATCACGTAGACCACCGGGGGGATCGTCCACATCATCTTGTTGCCGATGATCGGCGAGTTGACGGCGTAGATCGAGTAGCTGATCACGGTGCCGGTGGTGACCATGGCGACCATCTGGTCGAGGAAGGGCAGCGAGTAGTGCTCCAGCACCGGGCGGCTGCTGGTGCCCTCGTGCAGTTCGGAGACCGCCTCCTGCCGGCGCTTGGTGAACCCGAGGAAGAGGGCGAGCATGCCGGTGCACAGGAGCAGCCACTCGGAGGCATGGGCATCGACGGCGACGGCGCCGGCGGCAACCCGCAGGATGAAGAGGCCGGCGAGGGTCATCACGTCGACGATCACAACCTGCTTGAGGCCGAGGCTGTAGGCGATCTGGGCGATGCCGTAACCGACGACCATCACCCCGACCTCCCAGTTGACGGCGCCGAAGGCGAGGGCGATCGCCGCGACGGCCAGCAGCGGCGCGATCGTCTTTGCGGCCCCCTCGGAGAGCTCGCCTGCGGCAAGCGGTCGGAAGCGCTTCTTCGGGTGCTTGCGGTCGAGCTCGACGTCGACCAGGTCGTTGACGAAGTAGCCGGCGCTGGAGATCCAGCAGAAGGCAATGAAGGTGAGCACCGCCGCGATGACGTCGGGGGGCTGGTTGAACTTGCCGGAGAAGAGCAGCCCGGCGAAGACGAAGGTGTTCTTGACCCACTCCTGCGGGCGCCCGGTCTTGATCGCGGCGCGCAACGGCGAGCGGCGCGGCACGACCGGCTCGTCGAGGGGGGCGTGCTCAGGCTCGGCAGGCACGGTCGGATGTTCGGAAGTGATCGTCTCCATGCTGGGAGGTTCGCGGCGCACGTGGGAATCCCGCTTGACCAGGGAGATTGAGCCGCACAGGGTACCGCCGCCGGGCGTCAGCCCTCGTCGCGCTCGTCCCTTTGGGCGTCTTCCAACGCCTCGAGGTCGTCGCGGTCGCGGGGACGATCGCCGGCACGCTTCATCGTCAGCAGGTGCTCGAGCGAGCAAACGCGGACCGCGACACCGTCGAGATCAACCTCCTTGGCCTCGGCGTCGAGCGCCGCGAAGGTGGGCACCTGCGGAAGCCCCTGGAGGACGTCGACCTGGCCCAGCTCCGTGACCACGAGGGTTCGGTCGCCCGCCTTGAGAAAAGTCGAGATCGCTCCCGAGGCGAGCTTGCGGCCTCCCACCTCGACCTTTCCATCCAACTCCTCCAGCAACGAAGCCAACCTGGCGAGGTTCTCGGGCGAGGGATCCGGGACCACGTCGACGTCTCGAGTGCCGCGAAGGTATCCCCAGGCGTTCACGGCGAGCCCCCCGACCAGGACGAAATCGATTTCCGCCGCGATCAGCCGCTCCAGCAGCTGCCGCAGGCGCAGCGGCTCCGGGGTCAACTTCCCCTCGCGCTCCCGGTGAAGGTGGAGAGGAACTCGCTGAGGGCGAGACCCTCGGCGAGGTTGACCGCCAGCGGGCGTCGACCGTCTTCGCGAAGACGCCGGCTGCGCGCCTCCTCGTTGAGGCGCCAGGGATCGTCTTGCTTGCGCTCTTCGCCCACACGCGGAGCAGATCTGCCGGGATCGACCATCGGTAAAGGGTAAGGACCTATCCCGATAGGGGAAGCCCTGAGGCGAGATAGCGGGGTCGTCAGGCCGAGGCGGCGGTCGGCAGACGCACGGTGAAGCGGGCGCCGCTGCCCGGGATGTTGTCGACCTCGACGCTTCCCCCCATCGACTCGGTCATCTCGCGG
The DNA here is from genome assembly GCA_963837585.1 of uncultured Solirubrobacterales bacterium. GTDB lineage: Bacteria > Actinomycetota > Thermoleophilia > Solirubrobacterales > 70-9 > CAWINX01. The sequence goes on from CAWINX010000003.1 coordinate 73,393, forward strand.
ACGATCGCCAGGCCGAGGCCGGCGCCGTCTGGGGAGCCGCGGCCGACCCGGCGGCGCAGGTGGAAGCGCTCGAAGGCGCGCGGGATCTCCTCGGGCGGGATGCCGGGGCCTTGGTCGACGACGGTGACGGCGCCGTCCGCGACCTCGACCGTGACGACGCCACCCGGGGGGCTGACGCGGACCGCGTTCTCCAGCAGGTTCGAAACGACTTGAAGCGCCCGCCCGTGGTCGGCGAACGCGCGGCCCCCGTCACCTTGGACGCGCAGCTCCACCGAGGCCTCGCGGGCGCGGGGGCGCAGCCGCTCCTCGGCCTCTCGAGCGACCGCGCCGAGGTCGACCGGCTCGCGCCGCACCTCCAGGACTCCCTGTCGCAACCGCGCCAGGGAGAGCAGGTCGCCGACCAGGCGCTCCAGGCGCGCCGCCTCGCGACCGACGACGGCCGCGGCCTCGCGAGGCTCCACCGTCCCGTCCTCGATCCCCTCGGCATAGCCGCGGATCGAGGTCAGCGGGGTGCGCAGATCGTGGGAGACCGAGAGCAACACGGCCCGCTCGGCGTCGCGGGCGAGAGAGAGTTGCTCCGACATCCCGTTGAAGGCCTCGGCCAGCTCGTCCAGCTCCTCGGTCCCCTCGGGTGGAACGGGCTCAGGGTGACGTCCCGCCGCGACCTCCCCGGCCGCACCGGCGAGGCGGCGAAGCGGCTGGGTCAGGCGACGGGCGAAGAGGGCCGCCACCGCGGCGGCGAACAGGGCGGCGACTCCGCTGGCGATCAGCAGCGCCGAGAGGTAACGGCGGAAGTCGCCGCCGGAGACGACGTCCGGACGGGTCACCAACACGACCGAGCGCCCGGCGCGGCGCGCCGCGTAGATCGTCGACTCGTCGCCGACGATCGTCGCGGTCCCGTCGGCCGAGCCGGTGCGACGCAGATCGAGAAAGGCGCCTTTGGGGAGAACCGCGGAAGCGGCGCTCATGCTGATCACCGCGACGGGGCGTGGCCCGACGCCGGCTGGAGAAGGTGGCGGTTGGCCTGCGCCCGACCCGCCCCCGCCCGGCCCTCCGACGCCCGGCGGGGCCTGACCCGGCGCTCCCGGCGGGAGTCCGCCGACGTGGTTGAGGCGCAGTCCGCGCCGGCCCGGGAGGGTGTCCAGCTGCGAGGAGAGCGCGTCTGCCTGGCGCTCGACGTCACGGCGAATCGTGTCCCGGACGGCGCTCTTGGTGAGGACGACGCCGAGCGCCAGCGAAGCGCCGACTCCGACCAGGACGGTGCCGAGGATCGCGATGAAGAGACGTGTCCGCAACGAGCGCATCAGGCGACGACCTTGTAGCCGGCCCCCCGGACAGTCTCGACCAGGCTGGGACGGTCGAGTTTGCGCCGCAGCTGCGCGACGTGGACGTCGACCGTCCGCGTCCCGCCCGCGAACTCGCCCTGCCAGGCCAGTTCGAGCAACCGGTCGCGACTGAGCACGACGCCGGGATGCGCGAGCAACGCCGCCAGCAGGTCGAACTCGCGCGAGGTCAGCTCGACCGGCTCGCCGGCGACCGTCACGGTGCGCGAGGCATGGTCCAACTCGACATCGGCGGCGGTCAGGGTGGCGTCGTGGCGCACCGCGCCCGCATCGGGAGCGCGGCGAAGGATCGCCTTCACCCGGGCCACCAGCTCCCGTGGAGAGAAGGGCTTGACGACATAGTCGTCGGCGCCTGCCTCCAGGCCGGCGACGCGGTCGACCTCGTCATCGCGGGCGCTCAGCATCAGGATCGGCACGCCGGTGCGGCCGCGCAGGCGGCGACAGACCTCGAAGCCGTCGATCCCGGGCAGGCCGATGTCGAGCACGACGAGGCGCACCGGGTGGCGCGCCAGCTCCTCGAGGGCCTGCTCGCCACTGCGCGCCCAGACGGCGTCAAACCCCTCGCGGCGCAGGTAGGCGCGGACCAGCTCGGCGATTGCCTGCTCATCTTCGACGACGAGGATGGCTCCCTTCATGGCGCCTACTTTCTCACTCGGGCCCGACCGTTAACGCCATGGTGCAACGCGCTGTCCCCGCGATAGGGGGACAACGCGTTGCAGCGCTTGGCGGTGTGCTTCGACTAGTTGCCGCCGCCCTGCGGGGCTCCTTGCGGGGCGCCGAACGGAGCGCCGGGAGGAGGCGGAGGCAGCTGGCCGTGTCGGGAACCGCGCGGGCCCCCGGGCATCTGGCCGCGCTTCGGCGGGACGATGACCGCTTTCGCCGTGCCGCCGTCGGGACCGCAGACGAGCACCTTCTGACCCACCTTCAGGTCGCCGACCGAGGTGTTTCGGCCGGGTCCGGCCATGACCTTGGTGTTGGAATCGAGCGGGACGGTCACCGAGCTGCCGTCGTTCTCGGTCAGGGTGATCGAGCTGTCGTCGACCGCGGTGATCTTCCCCCGGTCGATCCTCACCACCGACGCCTGTCCGTTGTGCTGGACGTGGAACTGGGCGTAGGTCAGGTCTTTGCCCATCGGGCCGCCGGGGGGAGGCGGCATGCGTTTGCCGCTCGGCGGACCGCCGCGATGGTGGGACCCGGCGCCGTGGGAGCCGCCCTGGGCGACGGCGACGCCGCCCACCGCCAACGCCGACGCGACGCCAATCGTGGCGATCGAGCGGATGTGCTTTCGAGCTGAGTTGAACATCTGGAACCTCCGTGTAGGTGTCGAACCGTCATGGAGATCCTCGGGGCGCCGCGTACGGCCCCGGTCAGGCCCGTGTAAGGGGCGTGTAAGCCCAGCGCCCGTTCCGCTAAGGGTCGATGAGGACGCCGGGGTTGAGCATTGCGCTGGGGTCCAGCTCCCTCTTCGCGGCTCGCAGGGCGGCTGCGAACGGGGCAGGGCGCTGGCGGTCGTACCAGGGGCGGTGGTCGCGGCCGACCGCATGGTGGTGGGTGATCGTGCCGCCGCCCTCGATCACCGCCTCCGACGCAGCCGCCTTGATCTCGTCCCATTGCTCGACCTCGCCGCCGCGGCGGGCCGGGGCGATCACCGTGAAGTAGGCGGCCGGGCCGTCCGGGTAGACGTGGGTGAAGCGGCAGCTGACCCGGGGCGCTCCCGGCCCGTCAGCCGGTGCGTCGCAGACCTCGGCGACCTTGGCCCGGACCGCCTCCATCGTGGTCGCGTGGAACTCCTCGAAGCGGTCCCAGGTGATCGCCGTCTCGAAGGTCTCCGAAAGCACGCCGCAGGCGACGAAGGTGTCGCGCAGGTAGGGAGCGAGCAGGAAGGCGCTGCGCCAGGCGCCGACCGCGTCGGAGTCCTCGCCGCCGGAGGCACGGGGCATGTTCGGGACGCCGCCGTGCTCACGGGCGATCTCCAGCGCCAGGTCCATCCAGGCGTCGACCGGGTGGCCGGCGGACTCGAACCCGAGCACCAGCAGGTCCTTCTCACCCGTCCCGGCCCCGGTCGTCCCCGCCTCCAGCGCGTCGAGCAGGCGGCAGTTCGACGGGTGCAGGCCGGACTGTGAGATCTCCCGCACCGCGCGCGCCGCCGCCCCGAAGTCGTCGAACTCGACCCCGCAGGAGGCCTTGAACTGCGGCCGGGGCCGGACCCGCACCCACGACTCGGTGACGACCCCGAGGATCCCCTCGGAGCCGATCAACATCCGGTCCGGCGAGGGGCCCGCCCCGGAGCCCGGCAGTCGCCGGCTTTCCCAGGTTCCGCGCGGCGTGATCGCCCGCACCGACTCGACCAGGTCGTCGATGTGGGTATGGAGGGTGGCGAAGTGCCCACCGGCCCGGGTCACGATCCAACCCCCGAGCGTCGAGTACTCGAACGACTGGGGGAAGTGGCGCAGGGTCAGCCCGTGCTCGCGGAGCTGGTCCTCCAATCCCGGCCCGGTGGCGCCGGCCTGGATCCGCGCCGCCAGCGACTCGGGGTCGACCTCCAGCACCCGGTCCAGCCGCCGCGTGTCGAGGCAGACGACCGGCCGCTCCTCCAGTCGCGCCTCAACCCCGCCGACCACGCTGGTCCCCCCTCCGAACGGGACGACCGCGGCCCCCTCGGCCTCGGCCCAGCTGAGGACGACCTCGACCTCGGACTCGTCACGAGGAAACGCAACCAGATCAGGCGGATTCGAAAATTCCCCCCGAAACCCCCGAACCACGTCCCGATAAGCCTTGCCCAAGCGCGTGCGACACCCGCTCGTACTTCTCATCCGTAAACAGGTCGCCGAACTCCGCCGGAACCTTCAACCGAGCGCGTCCGAAGCTCAACCTCCTCCAGCGGCACCGCCTCCTCCGGCGCGCCCCCGAACCCAAGCCGCTCCCTTATCCCCGCCGCAGCCTGCTCAAGCTCAGCCTTAGAGGGCGCCTGGTCCTCAAACCCCCACCCCCAGTGCTTAAGCCTGCGCTCGGCTGCATCAAGCGAAGAATCGCGAGTGCGCTTAGACTGCGGAGGCGGGGGTGCCCCTCCGACGGGCGGATACTCAAAGTGCCGGTCTAATTAGACCGGCACTTGTCCGGCGGAGGGGCACCCCCGCCTCCTACCAATGCACGCCTTTCATCAAGATGCGCGAACGCGAGCGCCTCGGTGGTCGGCGCCTTATCCGGCGCCTCCTCCCCCTTCCCCTTGGCAGCCTGCGACTCGGGGAACAGTTTGTAGGCGGTGTTGAGGATCTTGTCGCTGAACGTGGGTGCCACGTTGTAGAGCAGCTCGCCGAAGTTGCCGAGCCGGGTCGCCACCTTCTTCGGCCGCTCGACCATCGCCTTGGTGATCATCTCCGCCGCCTCCTCGGGGGTGATCGCCGGGAAGACGTCGTACATGCGAGTCGGCGCGATCATCGGCGTGCGCACCAACGGCATGTAGATCGTGGTCAGGTGGACGTCATCGTCGATCACCTCCGAGGCGATCACGCGGCTGAAGGCATCGAGCGCCGCCTTCGAGGCGACGTAGGCGGAGAACCGCGGCGGGTTCGTCTGCGTCCCGATCGAGCTGACGTTGATGATGTGGCCCGACTTACGCGCCCGCATCGACGGCATCAGCGCCAGGATCAGGCGCACCGCGCCGAGGTAGTTGAGCTGGATCGTCCGCTCGTAGTCGTGGAAGCGGTCGTAGGAGAGCGCGACCGAGCGCCGGATCGAGCGGCCGGCGTTGTTGACGAGGATGTCGACCTGGCCGTGGTAGGCGAGAACCTCCTCGGCCATCCGCTCGACGTCCTCGATGTCGGAGAGGTCGCAGCGGTGGATGTGGGCGACGCCCCCCGCCCGCTCGATCTCCTCTTTGGTCTCCTCGAGCTTCTCTGCCGTGCGCGCGACCAGCAGCACTGTGGCGCCGGCGTCGGCGACCTTGACCGCGGTCGCTTTGCCGATTCCCGACGAGGCGCCGGTGATCAGCACGATCTTGCCCCGCACCGCCCCTGAAAGCGAGCGGTCCTTGAACAGGTCGGGGTCGAGATTGCGCTCCCAGTAGTCCCAAAGGCGATCCGCATAGGACTCCAGTGGCGGGACCGAGATCCCCGACCCCTCCAACGCCGCCTGCGTCCGGGTCGAGTCGAAGCTGGTCGGGTAATTGACGTAGCGCAGGATCGACGGCGGGATGCCGACCTCGTTCAGCGCCGCGTCGGTGATCCGCCGCGCCGGGGGGAATACCTTCAGCCAGGCGCCGGCCAGCGAGAAGGCCGGGTCGGTCACGTCGGATTCGAGCCGCACCGCCATCTGCGGCGCGTCGGCCGCCTTGGCGAAGAGGTTGATCATCTCCCCCGCGGTCTTCGGGTTCGGGTCGGTCAGGTGGAAGGCCTGCCCGTCGAGGCCCGGCTCGTGGGCGATGTGGTCGAGCGCGTCGGCGACGAAATCGACCGGGACGATGTTGATCTCCCGTCCCTCGATTCCCAGGGTGGGCAGCCAGGACGGCAGGACCCGCCGCGCCCGCTGCAACAGCTTGAACGCGTAATAGGGGCCGTCGATCTTGTCGATCTCCCCGGTCCGCGAGTCGCCGACGACGATCCCCGGCCGGTAGACCCGCCAGGGCCTCTTGCACTCCTGGCGCACGACCCGCTCGGACTCGTGCTTGGTGCGGAAGTAGGGATGGGTGTCGAGCTTCTCGGCCTCCTCGAACATGTCCTCGCGAAACTCACCGGAGAACAGGCCGGCGGCGGCGATCGAGCTGATCTGGTGGAAGCAGCCTGCCTCGATCGCCGAAGCCAGCTCAAGCGCGTGGCGGGTGCCCTCGACGTTGGCGACCTCCTGCGACTCCGCGTCGGCGGTCATGTCGTAGATCGCCGCCAGGTGGAAGAAGTGGTCGACCTCGCCGCGCAGCGTCACCAGGTCCTCCTCCGAGACGCCGAGGGCCCCCTGGGAGAGATCGCCGGCGATCGGGACGACCCGCGCCCCGTCCGCTCCCCAGGCGGTCCTCAACTCCTCAAGGCGACCCCGCGAGCCGGCCCTGACCAGCGCGTAGATCGTGCCCTCGCGCTTCAGCAGCCGCCCGACCAGGTTGCGACCGATGAACCCGGTTGCGCCGGTTAAGAAGTAATTCACCTCTGTTTCATACACTCAAATCGAAGATGGCGCAAACGGCGACCGTGCAGATCGAGATGCCCGAGATGGGCGAGTCGGTCACCGAAGGGATCGTGCTCGAGTGGCACGTCGCCGAGGGTGACTTCGTCAACGAGGGCGATACCGTCGTCGAGATCTCGACCGACAAGGTCGACGCCGAGGTGCCGGCTCCCGTTGCCGGGGTCATCACCAAGCTGCTTGCCTCGGTTGACGACGAGGTGCCGGTGGGAAGCCCGCTGGCTGAGATGGAACCCGGCGAAGGGGACGGTGGTTCCGGTGAGGGTTCAAACGGATCTGCTGCGGGTCCTGACGCGGCTGCGGGGGGGCCTGCGGGCGGGGGCGGGGCCTCCGTTCTCGGCCCCCCCGCATCCACGCCACCCGCAGAAGAGGCCGCTGGAACAACAACAGGGACCAAGGTCGATGGCGATTTCCAAGACGTACGAGCTACTCCGGTGGCTCGTCGTATGGCGGCTGAGCTGGGGGTTGACCTGGGCGGGATCGCCGGGAGCGGTCCAGGGTCGAAGGTCACCAAGGAGGACGTGGTCGCCGCGGCCAATGGCGGGGGAGCCCCGGCCTCGCCGGCGATCGCCGGGGAGGCCAAGGCGCTGCGGGGGCCGGCTGCGGCCATTGCCTCGGCCATGAACGAGAGTCGATCGGTTCCTACCGCCACCTCGTTCCGGACCGTTGCCGTGGATGTGCTCGACGCCAAGCGCAAGGCGCTCAACGGGGTGCTCAAGGAGCGGGGGATGAAGGTCTCCTTCACCCACCTGGTCGCCTGGGCGATCGTGCAGGCGACCCTGGACTGGCCGGTCATGGTCCGCACCTTCGAGGAGCGCGACGGCAAGCCGTTCGCGGTCGAGGGCGCGCCGGTCAACCTCGGCATCGCAGTCGACGTCGAGCGCAAGGACGGCTCCCACAGCCTGATGGTGCCGGCGATCAAGGGCGCCGACGGGCTCGACTTCGCCGCCTTCCACGCCTACTACGAGGACCTGATCACCAAGACGCGCGAGAACCGGCTCAGCCCCGACGACTTCCAGGGCACCAACGTCTCGCTGACCAACCCGGGTGGGATCGGCACGATCGCCTCGGTCCCCCGCCTGATGAGCGGACAGAGCGCGATCATCGCCACCGGCTCGATTGCCTACCCCCCCGAGTGGGCGCACGCAGCGCCGGAGCGGATTCGCCAGCTCGGCGTCTCCAAGGTGATGACGCTGACCTCGACCTACGACCACCGCGTCATCCAGGGCGCCGAGTCGGGGTCGTTCCTGCGCCGCATCGAACAACTTCTCCAGGGCGAAGACGGTTTCTACGAGCGGATCGCCGCGGAACTCGGGGTCGAGGTGGCGCCGATCGCCGCCGCCCACCCGGCTTCGGCCTCGGCTCCCCCGCTCGGCGCGCCCGCCCCGGCGACCGCTCCCGGCGCCCCCGACGAGGAGCTGCTCGAGGCCGTCGCATCGGCGACCGCGCTTCTCAAGGGCTACCGCACCCACGGCCACCTCGCCGCCCGACTCGACCCGCTTGGCTCAGAGCCCAAGGGCGACCCCTCGATCCAGCCGGAGAACGTCAACCTCACTCCCGAACTGATGGCGAAGATCCCCGCCGCGATCCTCCGCATCGGCGTCCCGGGGGAGACCCTGCTGGAGACGCTGCCGCGACTGCGCGAGGCCTACTGCGGCACGATGGCCTACCAGTTCGAGCATCTCTCCTCCCACGAGCAGCGAGCCTGGATGCGGGAGATGGTCGAGACCGGCGCCCACCGCCAGCCACTCACCGACGACGAAAAACGCCGCCTGCTGGGCCGGCTGATCGACGTCTTTGAGTTCGAGCGCTTCCTCGAGAAGGCCTATCTGGGCCAGAAGATGTTTTCGATCGAGGGCCTCGACGCGCTCGTGACGATGCTCGACGAGCTGGTCACCCTGGCCCACCGCGCCGGCGCCGAGGAGGTCGTCTTCGGGATGGCCCACCGCGGCCGGCTCGGCGTCCTCGCCCACAACCTCGGCCGCTCGGTGGAGTCGATCCTCGCCGAGTTCGAGGGCGACAAGAAGATCGAGGCGGTGAAGGCGGTCGCATCGATCCCCCATGGCGGCACCGGCGACGTCAAGTACCACTACGGCCACCAGGGCATCTACGAGACCAGCGAGGGAGAGAAGATCTCGGTCCGGCTCTACCCGAACCCCAGCCACCTCGAGTTCGTCGACCCGGTGGTGACCGGCGGCGCCCGCTTCCTCCAGTCCGACCTCGACGGCCCCACCCTCAGCCACGACCCGAAGCGCGCCGTCCCGGTCCTCCTTCACGGCGACGCGGCCTTCCCGGCGCAGGGAGTCGTAGCCGAGACGCTCAACCTCCAGGCGCTGAAGGGCTACAGCACCGGCGGCACCGTCCACATCATCCAGAACAACCAGGTGGGCTTCACCACCGACCCCTCCGACGCCCGCTCCACCCCGTACGCGGCCGACATCGCCAAGGGCTTCGACGTCCCGATCGTCCACGTCAACGCCGACGACGTCGAGGCCTGTTCGGCGGCAAGTCGCCTGGCGATGGCCTACCGGGAGCGCTGGGGCCGCGACATCGTCATCGACGTAATCGGCTACCGGCGCTACGGCCACAACGAGACCGACGAGCCCGCCTACACCCAGCCGGTGCAGGCAGCCAAGATCAAGTCCCACCCGCCGGTCGCCCAGATCTACACGGAGCAGCTGGTCGCCGAGGGGGTGGTCGGCGCCAAGGACGCGGAGGACGCCTCAACCGCACGGCGGGAGGAGATGTCGAACGCGCTCAAGGACCTGCGCCACAAGATGGAGCTGGGCGAGTACGAGGACCCGACCGTGACCACCATCGGCACCGGCGAGCTGGACCGCACCGCCAGCCCACCGGTCGAGACGGCCGTGGCTGCCCCGACGCTGCGCTCGCTGAACGAAGCGCTGCTGAAGGTCCCCGACAGCTTCACCATCCACCGCAAGCTCCGCCGCCCCTGTCCCGCCGGCTGGAGGCGATCGAGGAGGGCGGCATCGACTTCGGCCACGCCGAGGCCCTCGCCTTTGCGTCGCTGCTCACCGAGGGCGTCCACACCCGGCTCACCGGGCAGGACACCGAGCGCGGCACCTTCTCCCACCGCCACCTCGTCCTGCACGACGAAAACACCGGGCTCGAGTACTGCCCGATGCAGAACCTCGAGGACGCCTCCGCGCCCTTCGAGCTCTACAACAGCCCGCTCTCGGAGATCGCCTGCCTCGGCTTCGAGTACGGCTACTCGACGGCGACTCCCAACGCGCTGGTCCTCTGGGAGGCGCAGTTCGGCGACTTCGGCAATGCCGGCCAGGTGATCATCGACAGCTTCATCGTCTCCGGCGAGGCAAAGTGGGGGCAGACCAGCCGCCTCACCCTGCTGCTGCCCCACGGCTACGAGGGCTCGGGGCCCGAGCACTCAAGCGCCCGGATCGAGCGCTTCCTGGCCCTCGGGCGCCGAGGGCAACATCCGGATCGCCAACCCGACGACCGCGGCCCAGTACTTCCACCTGCTGCGCCGCCAGGCGCTGATCCGCAAGCCGCGCCCGATGGTCGTCTTCACCCCGAAGGGCCTGCTGCGCCTCGACCGCGCCACCGCGACATTGGAGGAGTTGAGCGAGGGCGCCTTCCACTTCATCCTCGACGACCCGACCGCCGACGGCCGCCGCGAGAAGGTCGAGCGCCTCGTCATCTGCACCGGCAAGGTCTACTTCGACATCGACTCCAACGAGCGCCGCGCCGGGGCGGAGAAGGTCGCGATCGCCCGGGTCGAGCAGCTCTACCCGTTTGCCCACGAACAGCTGACCGCGCTGATCGCCTCCTACCCGAACCTGAAGGAGATCGCCTGGGTGCAGGAGGAGCCGCGCAACATGGGCGCCTGGAAGGTGATGTCGCGCCGCATGCCCGACCTGCTGCCGGAGGGGATCGAGCTCAAGTACATCGGCCGTCCCGGCCGGGCCAGCCCGGGCGAGGGCTATTCCGCGGCCCATGCGCGAGAACAAGAGCGGATAGTCCTGACGGCGCTTACGCCGGGTGCATGAACGGCTTGGCGCGGCGGGTCCTGTCGCCGCAGGGGACCCACCACCCCCTCCGGTAGCTAAAGCTTCCTCAGGGGTGGTCCGCCCCTACGGCGCCACCCCCCGCGACAACCGCTCTCGTCCAACGATCAAGGGCCGAACGTCCTGCATCAGCTTGTTGCCGAAGGGGCCGCGCAATAGCTGAACCCGAAAGCTGCTTTGGATGGGAGCGGCGGGGACCCGTCCGACGGAATGCCTCCCCCGGCACCGCGGAGAGATTCTGCTGCCCCGCAGGGGCAGTCTTCAGTTCCACCGGAGCGAAGCGGAGGTGGTAGGCATCCGGCGGATGGGCACCCGCCGCTCCCGGGTATCGTGGCTCTCGTGTCCGACCCATTGAGCAAGCCCGTGCCCGGCGACCTGTTTGTTTGGGTCAAGAGGCTCTCCTGGATCGAGCTGGCGATCTTTTCGGCTCTGATCGTCTTCTGGCTCGCGCCCGGATTCAAGACCGAGACGATGGTGTTCGGCTGGGCGCACGGGCTGGGGTTCGTATGCCTGTGCATAGTGATCTGGATTGCCTGCGTGCGCCGCGAGACGCCTTACACCCTTTTGGCCGCCACGCTGACCCCCGTTGGGCCGGTTGGGAGTGTGATCGGGATCGGGCTGATCGAACGCAAGGGATGGGGCGTTGCGGCTTAGTGCCTATTCGGAAGTCCGCGTGTGCGACTGGCGAGTGCCGGACCGAGCGGGGGTAGGACGCAGGGAGGCCTAATGGCAGCGCCATTTGGCCGACTGAGGACGCCGCCCCGCGAAGTGTGTCCGGCGCCGCCAGGCGTGCGCGGGGGCTTCCGAATAGGCACTTACCCGCAAGACGCTGCGGAATCCCCGTAAACATGCCGAAAGCGCTTGACCGAGACCGACCCGCGCGGTATAGGTAGACGGTGACTGTTCCCTGAGCAGTCCCGTTCAGGGGACGGCCGCGTCGGCATCCCTCCCTGGCTACCGACGCGTTTGGTGCGGTGCGGGTCGCGCGGACCCCCCTGCCTCCCGCGACCCCACCGCTCCACCTTGCAATCAGGCCCCTCGCAGGCTCCTCAGAACCGCCTGGAGGATGCCGCCGTTTTGGAAGTAGGCGACCTCGTTCGGGGTGTCCAACCTGACGGTGGCTTCGAACTCGACCTCTGCCGGCGGTCACGGCGACCGATTTCGCCTCTCCGTTCTGGAGGTCGCCTATATCCACGACCTCCTCCCCGGTCAGGCCGAGCGATTCCACACTCTGACCCTCGGGGAACTGAAGGGGAAGAACTCCCATACCGATCAGGTTGGATCGGTGTATTCGCTCGAAGCTCTCGGCGATCACGGCGCGGACCCCCAGTAACTTGGTCCCCTTGGCCGCCCAGTCCCTTGACGATCCCGATCCGTACTCCTTGCCGGCCAGCACGACCAGGGGCACGCCTTCCTCGGCGTAGGCCGTCGCCGCCTCATAGATCGTCGTCTCCTCTCCGTCCGGGAAGTGACGGGTGAACCCTCCGGACCGCTCGACAAGAAGGTTGCGCAACCTGATGTTGGCGAAGGTCCCCCGGATCATCACCTCGTGGTTGCCGCGACGCGAGCCGTATGAGTTGAAGTCGCGTACATCCACTCCGTGCTCGATCAGCCAGGCGCCGGCCGGGCTGTCCTTCTTGATCGCCCCAGCCGGTGAAATGTGGTCGGTGGTGATCGAGTCGCCCAGCACCGCCAACACGCGGGCGCCCGAGATCGGCTCGACCGCTGTCGGCTCGGCGGGCATCCCTTCGAAGAACGAGGGACGGCGCACGTAGGTGGAGTCGGGCCAGGTGTAGCGGTCGCCCTCGGGCACCTCGACCGCGTTCCAGCTCTCGTCCCCCGTGAACACCCCACCGTAGTTGCGGGTGAACATCTCCGAGGCGATCGAGCGGCCGACCAGATCCTTCACCTCCGCGGTGTCGGGCCAGATGTCGCGCAGGTAGACCGGCTCGCCGTCGGCGCCCTCGCCGAGCGGCTCGGTGGTGAGGTCGATGTCCATCCGGCCGGCCAGCGCGTAGGCGACGACCAGCGGCGGAGAGGCGAGGTAGTTCGCCTTTACGTCCTGGTTGATCCGCCCCTCGAAGTTGCGGTTGCCCGAGAGCACCGCGCACACCGCCAGGTCCTTCTCGGCGATCGCCGCCGAGATCTCCGGCGCCAGCGGGCCCGAGTTGCCGATGCAGGTGGTGCAGCCGTAGCCGACCAGGTTGAACTGCAGGTCGTCGAGGTACTCGGTCAGGCCGGCGCGCTCGAGGTAGTCGGTAACGACGGTGGAGCCGGGAGCCAGCGAGGTCTTCACCCAGGGCCGGCGCTTCAAACCCCGCTGCACCGCGTTGCGGGCGAGCAGGCCGGCGCCGACCATCACGCTCGGGTTGGAGGTGTTGGTGCAGCTGGTAATCGCGGCGATGACGACGTGGCCGTGGTCGAGCTCGACCTCCGTCCCGTCCTCAAGGGTGACGGCAATCGCGTCGTGGCTGCGAACCGTGTCCGCCACCGTCCCTCGCAGCGCCGGACGCGGCCGGCTGCGCTCGTCATCGTGGTCCTCAGCCGGCGGGTCGGAGGCGGGGAACGACTCCTCGATCGCCTCGTCGAGGCCGGCGCTCATCTGCTCGGCGGCCTCGGGGTCGAATTCACCCATCACCTCGAGGAAGGACTCTTTCGCCTCGGAGAGCGGCACCCGGTCCTGAGGGCGTTTCGGCCCGGCGATGCTCGGCACCACCTCGCCGAGGTCGAGCTCCAACAGGTCGGAGAAGACCGGGTCCGGGGCGTCCTCGGTGTGGAACATCCCCTGCTCGCGCGCGTAGGCGTCGACCAACTCGAGCGTCTCGGTCGGGCGCCCGGTCAGATCGAGGTAGCGCAGCGTCTCGGCATCGATCGGGAAGATCGCGCAGGTCGAGCCGAACTCCGGCGACATGTTGCCGATCGTCGCCCGGTCGGCGAGGCCCAGCGTCGCCAGCCCCGGCCCGAAGAACTCGACGAACTTGGAGACGACGCCGCGCTCGCGCAGCATCTCGGTCACGGTCAGCACCAGGTCGGTCGCCGTCGCCCCCTCCGGCAGCTCGCCGCCGAGCTTGAAGCCGACCACCTGCGGCAGCAACATCGAGATCGGCTGTCCGAGCATCGCCGCTTCGGCCTCGATCCCGCCGACCCCCCAGCCGAGCACGCCGAGCCCGTTGACCATCGTCGTGTGGGAGTCGGTGCCGACCAGCGTGTCGGGGTAGGCGATCAGACCGTCCTCCCCCTCGCGGCTGTAGACGACCTGGGCGATGTACTCGAGGTTGACCTGGTGGCAGATGCCGGTCGCCGGCGGCACCACGCGGAAGTTGTCGAAGGAGCGCTGCCCCCACTTCAGGAATGAGTAGCGCTCGCGGTTTCGATGGAATTCGTGCTCAGCGTTGACCGCGAAAGCGGTCGCGTTGCCGAAGGCGTCGACCTGGACCGAGTGGTCGATCACCAGGTCGACGTCGACCAGCGGGTTGATCGCGGTCGGATCGCCGCCGATCTCCTCCATCGCGTCGCGCATCGCCGCCAGGTCGACCACGGCCGGCACCCCGGTGAAGTCCTGCATCAGCACCCGGGCGGGCTGGAAGGGGATCTCGGCGCTGGGCGTCGCCGCCGCGTCCCAGCCGGCAATCGCCTCGACGTCTGCCGCGGTCACGCTGCGCCCGTCCTCCAGCCGCAGCACGTTCTCGAGCAAGACCTTGATCGAGTAGGGCAGGCGGGCGACGTCGAAGCGGGGCTGCAGCGCGTCGAGGCGAAAGACCTCGTAGCTGCGCCCCCCGACCTCGAGGGTCGAACGGGCGCCGAAGGAGTCTGGATGGCTCACGCCTCCATCCTACGAAGCGGTGGGCGTGGGGCCAGGCGTCACCACTTGCTCGGGGGATGGCCATCAGCGACAGCCTTAGCCGCCTTTTGACCAACTGAGCCGCTCTGGGCGCGGGCGGAGATACCAGGAGCTGGCCAGAGCGAAGTGGGACATCGCCCGGAGCTGGAGCGGTGCGGGGACGACCTCGGCCTTATCGCGCTCGATCGCCTTGACGGTGGCGGCGCCGACGCGCTCCGGCGTGGTCGTGCCCATGCCGGGCGGTGGCTTGGCGCCGGAGTCGGCGAACATCCCCGCCTCGCGGACGAAGCCGGGTGAGACGAGCGAAACGCCGACGCCCTTCGGGCCGAGGTCCATGCGCAGGCCGAGGGCGAAGCCGCGCAGGCCGAACTTCGTCGCGCTGTAGAGCGCGGCGCGGGGGCTGGCGACCTTGCCGTTGAGAGGAGGAGACGAAGACGAGGTGGCCGGCGCCGCGCTCGACCATCGCCGGGTAGAGCGCGCGCGCCATCAGCATTGGCGCCTCGAGGTTGACGCGCAGCGCCCGCGTCACCTGTCCGTGCGTGAAGCTCGGTCAGTCAGGCCGCCGCCCTGCACGCCCGCGTTGGCGACGAGGACGTCGACCTCGCCCGCCTCGGCGGCGAGCTTCTCGGCGGCGCCCGGCTCGGCCAGGTCGGCCGGCAGCGCCCGATGGCCCTCCCCCGGCAGCTCCGCCGCCAGCGCTTCGAGCGCCTCGGCCTTGCGCCCGCTCAGCGACCAGCGTCGCGCCCCGCGCGGCGAGCGCCTGGGCGATTGCCCGCCCGAGGCCCCCGGTGGCCCCGGTCAGAAGCGCTGTGCGTCCCGCAAGTTCCATCCCGGCGCGCAAGCTAGCAGCCAGGTTGCCGACAGGAATCGAAGTCCCTGCTTCGAAAGGCCAGAGAATGTTTGTTTTCTATGAGCAAACGACCGGGCGATCGTCTAGACTGCCGCGTTCGAACAACCGAAACGCCGAGTCCCGTGCGCAAATAGAGGCGCCGCGGGAACGGGGGAACCACGTTTTCGGGGCTAACCCACCTCAGCTCTTGGTGGGGGCGCAGGCTCCTTTCGCGCCAGCCCGACAGCTAACCCCGTAGGCCGACTAAGGAGATCGGTTTGCTTTCACACAGGCAGAAACTGAGAACGGGATTGGCGGCAAGCAGCGCCCTCGTCGCGCTTGCCCTCACGGTCCCCGCCGGCGCATCCGCCGGCTGCGGCACCGGCGGCGTCACGCCCGCCCAGACTGACATCTGCACCCCGACCGCCAAGGCCAAGCTGCTGCGCAATGGGATGGTCATCCCCCCGCGCAACGCCCCGCCCCGCATCAAGATGGTGATCGCGGCGGCCAACAAGATCCGCAGCAAGCCCTACATCTGGGGCGGCGGCCACGCCCGCTGGTGGGACCGCGGCTATGACTGCTCGGGCTCGGTCAGCTACGCGCTGCACGGCGGCAAGTTCATCAACAGCCCGCTTCCCTCCGGCCCGATGGAGCGCTGGGGCTCTCGCGGCCTCGGGCGCTGGATCACCGTCTACGCCAACGGCGGCCACGCCTTCGCGGTGATCGCCGGGATTCGCTGGGACACCTCCGGCGACTCCCACGGCACCGGGCCACGCTGGCACCTGAACATGCGCAGCAGGCGCGGCTACATAGCCCGGCACCCGCTCGGCTACTGATCTCTCGACAGGGGGTTCGGTGGGCCTGCGAACGTTTTGCGCCGCTGGCCCACGACGGATCTCGGACGGCGAGTGCGGATCCAGCCAGGTAGGCGAGTGAGCAGGCCTGCCGACCCGCCCCCGCCTTGGGGCTACAGCGGGATGTTGCCGTGCTTGCGCTTCGGCTGCTCGACCCGCTTGGACTGCAGCATCCGCAGCGCCTTGATCAGCTTCGGCCGCGTCTGCCGCGGCTCGATCACGTCGTCGATGTAGCCCCGCTCAGCCGCCGAGTAGGGGTTGGCGAAGTGGGCTTTGTAGTCGTCGATCAGCTTCTGTCGCCGCTCGTCGGGGGTCGGCGAGGAGGCGATGTCCTTGCGGTAGATGATGTTGACCGCGCCCTCCGGCCCCATCACCGCGACCTCCGCGGTCGGCCAGGCGACGTTGAAGTCGGCCAGCATGTGCTTTGAGTTCATCACGTCATAGGCGCCGCCGTAGGCCTTGCGGGTGACGACGGTGAGCTTCGGCACGGTCGCCTCGGTGAAGGCGTAGAGCAGCTTGGCGCCGTGGCGGATGATCCCGTTCCATTCCTGGTCGGTGCCGGGCAGGAAGCCGGGCACGTCGGTGAAGGTGACGATCGGGACGTTGTAGGCGTCGCAGGTGCGGACGAAGCGCGCCGCCTTCTCGGAGGCCTCGATGTCGAGCACGCCGGCGAGGTGGGCGGGCTGATTGCCGACGATCCCGATCGGGTAGCCGTCGAGCCGCGAGAAGCCGCAGACGATGTTCTTGGCGAAGTGCTCATGGACCTCGAAGAACTCCTCGTCGTCGACGATCCGCGAGATCACCTCGCGCATGTCGTAGGGCTTGGAGGGGTCGTCGGGGACGAGCGTGTCCAGCTCCTCGTCCTCGCGCTCGGGGTCGTCTGAGGGCTCAAAGCGCGGCGGCGCCTCGAGGTTGTTGGAGGGCAGGAAGCTCATCAGGTAGCGAACGTCCTCGAGGCAGCTCTCCTCGTCCTCGGCGGCGAAGTGGGCGACGCCCGACTTGCTGTTGTGGCTCATCGCCCCGCCCAGCTCCTCGAACTCGACCTCCTCGCCGGTCACCGTTTTGATCACCTCGGGGCCGGTGATGAACATGTGCGAGGTCTCTTTGACCATGAAGATGAAGTCGGTCATCGCCGGCGAGTAGACGGCGCCGCCGGCGCACGGGCCCATGATCAGGCTGATTTGGGGAATCACGCCGGAGCATTTGACGTTGCGGACGAAGACATCGCCGTAGGCGCCGAGGCTGACCACGCCCTCCTGGATGCGAGCGCCGCCGGAGTCGTTGATGCCGATCACCGGCGCACCGACCTGGGCGGCAAGATCCATCACCTTGCACATCTTCTCCGCCATCACCTCGCCGAGGCTGCCCCCGAAGACGGTGAAGTCCTGGGAGAAGACGAAGACGGTGCGACCGTCGATCGTGCCGTGGCCGGTGACGACGGCGTCGCCCCAGGGCCGGCGCTTCTGCATCTCGAAGTCATAGGTGCGGTGGCGGACGAAGGTGTCGAGCTCCTCGAAGGAGCCGGGGTCGAGCAGCTTCTCGACCCGCTCGCGGGCGGTCATCTTGCCCTTCGCATGCTGCTTTTCGACCGCCTCCTCGGAGGAGGAGTGGATCGCGGACTCGCGCAGCTCGCGCAGGTAGGCGAGCTTCTCTTCGTGGGTGACCGGGTTGCGTTCGCGCATCGGGCGCGGAAGTCTATTTACCCTCCGCACGATGGGTGCTGATACCTAATAAGGTATCGTTCAGATATGGATTCGCTCGCCCCATTCGTGCGGGAGCTGCGGCTCTGCCTCCGGCCTCTCCCAGCGCGGCCTCGCGCAACGGGCCAAGACGTCGCAACCCGCGATCGCGCGTTATGAACGCGGCGGTGCCACGCCGTCTTGGGAGACGCTGCAACGGCTCGCGGCGGCGTGCGGGCGACAGCTGCGGCTCAGCATGGAGACCCTCCCCGACCCCCACGATGTCGAGCTGGCCTCGCTGCTACTGGAGATGACGCCCCCGCAGCGCCTCCGCGCCCTGCCCCGCTACGCCCGCCTGCAGGCAATGGCCCGAAGGGCGATCGGGCGACTGAGGATCTCGCTCAGGCGAACGGCTGCTTCTGGGGCTGGGCGAGGTCGTCGAGGAGCCGCTCCAGGTCGGCCTCCGCGAGCCCGGAATCCTCGCCGGCGCGGATCTCGACCCGCGTGCCGAAGCCCTTCTCGGCCATCGTCACCTCGAGCCCCTCGAGGCCGGCGACCAGCTCGGCCAACTCGGGCTCGGACTTCATCAGGGTCCGCGACACCTCGATCATTGGCCTCGATTTCGGGTCGGGGTAGAGGAATCCTCCCGACCTCGGCGATTGACAGCGAGGGGTCAAACGGAATAGTTTCGATCCGCATCAGCGGGGCAGAGCGAGAGATGAGAGACAGGGGGAAGTTCGATGGCTGAGAACGTCAAGCGACGGGTCGCGACAGCGAGAATGGCGGTCGCCTTCGTGGCGGCGGGGACGATCGCGGGGGCGGCGGCCTGGGCTCAGGCGAGCCCTCCGGCCCACGACAGCGCTCTCAACTCCTATCTGAAACTGAAGGGCCAGGTCAGGGAACTGCAGGCTCGCGAGAGGCACTTCGAAAAAGTCGTCTTCCACAAGTACTACTCCAAAGTCGAACTCAACAAGAGCTTCGCCAAACACAGCGATCTCAACAGCTACATCAAAATCGACGAGGCCGACTCGCGCTACATCAAAATCGACGATATCGGCACCAAAGTCGTCGGAGGCAAGGGCTCCGTCTACACGGCGACGCGGGTGCTTCCCACCGTCAACAAGGTCACGCTGCTCGACGTTCCCGGCAAGTTCACGGTGGACACGACGGGCCCGACCGTGACGATCACGAATACGAGCAACTCCCCGCTCGTCTACAGCGCATGTGAGTAGCGACCGGAGAGGCGGCGGAACTTGCAGCCCAACGAGCAAGCCGACCTGCGACTACAGCGATTCCGCGACCCACGACGCTCCAGCTGATCGGTGGCAACAGCGGGGACGAGGTCTGCCACGCTCAACTACAGCAGCATCCCTCCCTCGCAGGGAACACCCGAGCGTCAGGTCACCGTCCAGATCCTGATCGGGCTCTAGCGGTCGCCCCGTGCGGGCGTGCGCGAGCTGACGCTGCGGGTCGCCGGCGGCGACCTCGAGGACGTCCTCGACTCGCTGCTGCCGGCGCTGCCCGGCGGCGTCCACATCCGCGAGGGCGAGGACGCGGCGGAACTGACGATCCTCGCCGCCCCGGGCGTTCCCGGCGAGGACGAGCTGCGCCGCCTCGCCGGGCCGGCGCTGATCGAGCTGAGCGGCGCCGAGGCCTCCGACGACTGGCGCGAGCGGCGGCTCGCTCGCTACGAGCCCTTCGTCGTCGCCGATCGCTTCCTGGTCCGCCCCGACTGGTCTCCGCCGAGCGACGACCCGGGCCTGACCGAGATCGTGCTCGGGCAAAGCGCCGCCTTCGGCACCGGCCTGCACCCGACCACCCATTCCTGCCTGGCGGTGCTGGCCGAGCTGGCCCCCGACGGGTCCCTCGCCGACTACGGCTGCGGCTCGGGGGTGCTCTCGATTGCCGCCGCCAAGCTCGGGTTCTCTCCCGTCATCGCGGTCGACATCGACCCGCTGAGCGTCGAGGCGACGCGCGATAACGCCGCCCGCAACGGGGTCGAGGTCGAGGCGCGGCAGGCGGACATCACCGCCGAGCCCCGCCCCAGGCAGAGACGGTCTTCGCCAACGTCCCCCCCGACATCCAGGTGGCGCTCGCCGGGGTCGTCGACCTCGCGCCCGGACTGGTCGTCGCAGTCTGGCTTCCAGCGTGGCGACAGCGAGAAGGTGGCGTCGGCCTGGGGCGCGCACGGCCTTGACGTGGTCGACGAACGGAGCGCCCACGAGTGGATCGTGCTGGTGATGCGGTGAGCGGGCCCTACGGGCAGGTCAGCACCGAGGTTCCCGCCCAGAGCGAGGGCGGCTCACCGACGACCGTGATCTCGGCGGGGCGCGAAGTCGAGCAGGGCGCGCGGTCGATGCTCCTACTCGCCGAGGGGCTCTTCCGCCTCGACGTCGTCCCCCAGGACGACATGGTCCAGACGGTGATCCGCAACCTCTCCTCCGCCGCGCTCGCCGAACTGCGATTCCACGCCGTCGGCGGCGAGTCCAGCGTGCTCGCCGGCCGGCACGAGGTGGCGGTGGAAGCGACCGGGCGCTTCGGCGGCGAGGTGGTCCTGGTCGAGGAGGACGGCGATGAGCGGGTGGTGGCGAAGGTCCTGGTCGGCTCGGTCTGCCGGCTCGAGCGCGGCGTCACCAGCTTCACCGCCCAGGCGACCCTCGCCTAGAAGAAGGCGCCGCCGCGGTACTCGCCGAAGACGTCGCGCATCGCGCCGCAAACCTCGCCGATCGAGGCGTTGGCGGCGAGAGCGGTGCGGATCGGGTGCAGCAGGTTGCCCTCGCCGCGGGCGACGTCGCGCAGGGAGTCGAGCTTGGCGTCGACATCGGCCTGGTCGCGGGACTCCTTGAAGGCCTTCAGCCGGGCCAACTGGCGCTGCTCGGCCTCCGGGTCGACCCTGAGGATGTCGACGTCGTCGACCTGATCGGTGACGTATTTGTTCACGCCGACGACGATGTCCTGGCCGGACTTGTAGCGCTCGTGGTAGGAGAGCGCCGACTCCTCGATCTCGCGCTGCATGAACTCCAGCGCCTCGACCGAGCCGCCCATCTCCTCGACCTTCTTCATCAACTCCCAGGAGCGCGCTTCGATCTCGTCGGTCATCGACTCGATGAAGTAGGAGCCGGCGAAGGGGTCGACCGTGTCGGCGGCGCCGGACTCGTGGGCGAGCACCTGCTGGGTGCGCAGGGCGATCCGCGCCGAGCGCTCGGTCGGCAGGGCGAGCGCCTCGTCGAAGCCGTTGGTGTGGAGGCTCTGGGTGCCGCCACAGACCGCCGCGAAGCCCTGCAGCGCCACCCGGATGATGTTGACCTCGGGCTGCTGTGCCTGCAGCGTCACCCCGCCGGTCTGGGTGTGGAAGCGGATCTTCATCGAGTTGGGGTCGGTCGCCCCGAAGCGCTCCTCGACGATCTGCGCCCACATCCGCCGCACCGCGCGGAACTTGGCGACCTCCTGGAAGACGTTGTTGTGGCAGTTGAAGAAGAAGGCGAGCCGCGGCGCGAACTCGTCGATCTTCAGGCCCCGCTCCAGCGCCGCTTCGACGTAGGCGATCGCGTTGGAGAGGGTGAAGCCGACCTCCTGCACTGCCGAGCAGCCCTTCTCGCGGATGTGGTAGCCGGAGATCGAGATCGTGTTCCATTTCGGCACGTTGTCGCGGCAGTACTCGAAGATGTCGGTGGTCAGCCGCATCGTCGGCGCCGGCGGGTAGATGTAGTTGCCGCGCGCCATGTACTCCTTCAGCACATCGTTTTGGACGGTGCCGCGCAGCTTCTCGGAGGGGACGCCCTGCTCCTCGCCGACAAGTTCGTAGAGGAGCAGCAGGATCGCCGCCGGCGCGTTGATCGTCATCGAGGTGGAGACGCCGTCGAGCGGGATCTGGTCGAAGCAGATCCGCATGTCCTCGATCGTGTCGATCGGGACGCCGGTCCGCCCGACCTCGCCGTGGCAGAGCGGGTCGTCGGAGTCGCGGCCGAGCTGGGTCGGCAGGTCGAAGGCCATCGAGAGCCCGGTCGAGCCGTGCTCGATCAGGTACCGGTAGCGCTCGTTGGTGTCGTCGGGACTGGCGAAGCCGGCGTACTGGCGCATCGTCCAGAGCCGGTCGCGGTACATCCCCTCGTGGATCCCGCGGGTGAAGGGCGGCGAGCCGGGGGCGCCGAGGCGCTCCTCGAGGCCGGGGGCAACGTCCTCGGAGGTGTAGAGGCGATCGATCTCAATGCCCGAGTCGGTGAAGACGCGCTGGTCCTCGGGGCCGACCACCGGCGCGATCGTCCGGTGGATCTCATCGTTTCGGGGCTTTTCGGTTCCTGCCGCCATTGCGGGCAGGATATTGGGGCGACCTGCCTACGCCGCCGCCAGCTCGGCCCGCCACCACTCAAGCAGGTCGGCGACGGTCCGCGAGAGGGGGATCTCGGGAGCCCAGCCGATTGCCTCGCGAAGGCGATCGGGGCTGCCGTAGACGGTCGAGGGATCGGCCGGCCTCGCCAGGGTCGGGTCCGGCATCACCTCGACCGGCAGCGGCGTCGCCTTCGCCATCTCCCCGACCAGCGCCTCCAACTTCAACGCACTGCCCGAGCAGAGGTTGAAGATGCCGGTCAGCTCCTTCCGCGCTACTTCGACAAAGGCGCGGGCGGTGTCGCGGACGTCGGTGAAGTCGCGAGCGGCGGCGAGGTTGCCGACGGCCAGCTCAACCCGCTCCCCCCAGCCGCCTCGGCCAAGGCGATCTGGCGGGCGAACCCGGAGGCGGCAAAGGCGGGGGACTGTCCGGGGCCAATCTGACTGAAGGCGCGGATCACCGCGATCCGCAGGCCGCGCCCGCGCGCGTACTGGCCGCAGAGCGCCTCCATCGACGCCTTGGCGGCGCCGTAGGGGGTGAGCGGTTCCAGCCCCCGGTCCTCGGTGAAGGGCAGGCTGCCTTCGTGCGGCTCGCCGTAGACCTCGGCCGAGGAGGCGCAGACGACATGGGCGTCCGGCGCGTTGCGGGAGACCGCCTCAAGCAGGTTGAGGACGCCGGTCGCGTTGATCGCGAAGTCCTCACCCGGCCTCTCCCAGCTCGCGGCGACCGAGGCGGCGCCCGCCATGTTGACCACCAGCTCCGGGTTGACCTCGGCGATGCAGGCGCCGACCGAGGTCGGGGTCGAGCAGGTCGCAGCCGATCCCGTCGACCCCTTCGCGCCCGGCTGCGACGACCCGTAGGCCCGCATTCGCAGCAGCCGCGTGCACGTGACTCCCGACGAAACCGCGGGCGCCGATCAACAGCATGGTCCGGTCATCGCTCAAGGGCCGCACGTTATCCGGGTTTTCTCCCCACTCGCGGTCAGCAGTTGACCGTCGAATCGGGCCAAACCGCGACAAACTCCCAAAAAGTGGGTTGAGGCAGGTGCGTGCCGGGAATAGTCTCGGCGCAAATCAACCTTGCCGTAAGTCGCCATTTAAAAAGGGCAGCAGGGGGCGGCAGCAACGGAGGAAGATATGAATAGTGTGACCCAGCCAGAACGAGGCAGGGGGACGATGCTGTCAGTAGTAATGGCGGCCGCTGCGCTGATCGCGCTGCTCGCCTTCGCTCCCTTTGCCTCCGCTGCAAGCGACCCGCTCGCCAGCGGGACAACGACACTGACCCTGAACAAGAGTTTCTTCAACGGCCTGAAGAAGAACGGCGTCAGAGTGGTACGAGTGAAGCAGGGGACGGTCAATGGCCGGACCGTGACGATGAGAGTCACCGGCGGCTCGCTCGACCCGACCACCGGAAAGGGAACGATCGTTGTCAACGGCGGGATCAAGTTCAAGCGCGGCAAGGCCGCGATTCCGTTCAGGAACCTGACCCTCGACACCGCCAAGCACGCCCTCAACGGCAAGGCCGGCAAGAAGAAGATGAAGCTGGCCAACCTCGGCGGCCTAACCGTGACCCGCGACGGCTTCGGCGCCAACGTCCGCCTCTTTTCATTGACGCTGACCGGTAGCGCCGCCAGGCTGGTGAACCAGCGGCTCGGCTTCAACAACAGGCACCGGGGAGCGTCCGCCAGCTGCTCCTGCACGGCGAGCGGTCCGCTCCGCGGCCAACAGGTAATGGGCGGCTCTACCAGCACGACCCAGCCGAGCACGGTGACGGTCCTGTGCCGAGAACAATGCGATCCTCATTCCAGAGCCTGCCGACGCTTCGGCGAAATTCCCGGAGCAAGGGCGTTAACCCAGCTCACCGCCATCACTCCGATCGATCCGCCAGCGAAGGAGGTTGGCGTGACCGGCGATTCTTCATCTTCCCGATCACCGGGGGACGCTGGCTCCCGACGCCAACTTCGGGGACGGTGAACAGCGGCGGCGGCATCAAACATCAAATCGTCGGTCAACTCACACGTCATCCAGTTCGACAAATCTCAGCGTCGACTTCGCTCAGAAGACGGTGCTGGCCGACAACACGGTTGACGGCACGCAGACAGGGCGTGCATCGATCGCCGACCTCGACATGTCGGGAGCGACGGTTACCTCCGATTCCAGCGCGAAGAACGATTACGGTCACAGGAGCTGTCGTGAGGCTGCAGGCCGTGGCCGCGGCGCTCCTCAACGCTCAGTTCCCGACGCTTGTTCCGGGTCAGGATTTCGCCGCGGGCGACTCGCTCGGGACGGTGTCCTTCACCGCTCACACCCAGTAAACGGAAGGCGCCATCGAACACCGGAAGGGGCGGCCACAGCGCCGCCCCTTCTGCGTTCCGCCTCGGTCGCTCAGTCCGAGGCGCCGACGAGGCGCTCGACACCGGCCTGCTCGATCGTGCGCCGCAGGCCCTCGCGCAACTCGACCTGCGGCTCCCAGCCGAGCAGGTCACGGGCGCGGCCGATATCGGGCCGGCGCTGCTGCGGATCGTCGGTGGGCAGCGCCTCATGGACGATCTCCGAGCGGGAGTCGGTCACCTCGATCACGGTCTTCGCCAACTCCAACAGGGTGAACTCGTCCGGGTTGCCGATGTTGACCGGGGTGTGGACGTCTGACTCGGCGAGGGCGACGATGCCGCGAATCAGGTCGTCGACGTAACAGAAGCTGCGGGTCTGGCTGCCGTCGCCGAAGACGGTGAGCGAGCGGTCCTGGAGCGCCTGGCGCAGGAAGGTGGGGATCGCCCGCCCGTCGTGCGGCCTCATCCGCGGCCCGTAGGTGTTGAAGATGCGGACGATCGAGGTGTCGACCCCCTGCTGGCGGTGGTAGGCCATGGTCAGCGCCTCGGCGTAGCGCTTTGCCTCGTCGTAGACGCCGCGCGGGCCGATCGGATTGACGTGGCCCCAGTAGTCCTCGGTCTGAGGATGGACCTGGGGGTCGCCGTAGACCTCGCTGGTCGAGGCGATCAGGAAGCGGGCGCGCTTGAACTTGGCGACGCCGAGCATGTGGTGGGTGCCGTGCGAGCCGACCTTGAGCGTGTGCAGCGGCAGGCGGAGGTAGTCGATCGGGCTGGCCGGCGAGGCGAGGTGGTAGACGAAGTCGACGTCGTCGGGCACATCGACATGGGTGGTGATGTCGATGTTGCGGAACTCGAAGGCCGGGTCGCGAATGTGGGCGATGTTCTCCAGCGAGCCGGTCTCGAGGTTGTCGATGCAGATAACGCGATGCCCCTGCCCCAGCAGGTGCTCGCAGAGGTGGGAGCCGAGGAAGCCGGCGCCGCCGGTGACCACACAGGTGCTCATCGCGGTTGATGGTAGCGGGGGTGCGCCGATCAGGGGGTGCGCCTGTTCCGTATGCAATTTGCGTGTTTTTCGCGACAAAAATCGTCCAAAGGGGGGAGAAGCGAGCCCGTCTCGTCGGTTGACGTGGCAGTGTTTGATAAACAAATACAAAGCGTTACGAGGATCTAAAGGGGAGATGGAGCTCTCGGGCAGGGGGCCGGCCAGGCCGGCGACAACCACCAAGCTTGCGCAACTCGCCGGCAGGGATAAACCCCGGCGCCCGGCGAGCGAGGCGGCGCGCAAGCGGGCGGCCGTCGAGTTGGTCTCCCGCCAGGAAGCGTCGCTGCGCCGCACCGCGCGTCGCTTCTCGCTGTGCGCGGACGACGCCGACGACGCCTACCAGCGAGCGCTGGAGATCCTCCTCGTCAAGGCCCCGACCGACGACCCGCGCGAGCTGGTCCGCTGGATGACGATCGTCGTCAAGCACGAGGCGCTGAAGGTGCGCGAGAACCGCGAGCGGATCCTCGGGTCCCCCGAGGCGCCAGGGCGCGAGGACGAGGGCGACTGGGTCGCGCTGATCCCCTCGGAACTCCACGGCCCGGCCGAGCGCGCCGAGCGACAGGAGCTGATCGCCCGCAGTCGTGAGGCGCTCCAGGCGCTGAAGCCGCAGGAGTTGCGAGCCTTGACCCTGCTGGCCGAGGGCTACTCCTATGCCGAGATCGGCGAGCTGACCGGCTTCAGCCACACCAAGATCAACCGCTGCGTCGCAGAGGGGCGCGAGCGGTTCCGCAGCATCGTTTCCCGCAGCGAGGACGGGCGGCGCTGCGAGGAGCTGAGCCCGCTGCTCTCGGCCTTCTGCGACGGTGAGGCGAGTGGCGAGGAGGCCGCCTCGCTGCGCGAGCACCTGCGAGCCTGCCCCCACTGTCGCTCGACGATGCGCGCCTACAGGGCGGCGCCGCGCGCCGCGGCGGCGCTGGCGCCCGCGCTGCCAGTCTCCCGCTCGCTGCTGGAGCGGGCGCACGAGGCGTTCGCGAGCCTCCACTCCCGCCTCCCCTGGCAGGGAGGCGGCGACTCGGTCGTCTCCCAGGTGGCGGCGACGGGCGGGACGCGCGGCGCCGGGATGGCCGCGCTGGCGAAGGTGCTGGCGATCTGCGCGGGAAGCGCCGGCGGGGCCGCCGCCTGCGTCGCGGCGGGCGTCGTCCCCGGGCCCTTGCCGCTGGACCTCGGTGGTGATCACGCCAAGCGCCCGGCGATCGTGCATCGACTTGACCACCCGGACGCCGTCGCCTCGTCCCTCACTACGACCGACACCACAGGCGACTCACCAACCTCCACCGACCCGCCCGCGCAGGATCCGCCGGCCGACCCGAAGCCGGACCAGCCGGCCAAAGACCCCTCGCCCTCTTCGGTCGAGTTCTCGCCCGAGGCGTCGGCCCCGGCGGCCGCGTCCGCTCCCGCCACACCGGCGGCGCCGATCTCCTCCGGCGGGGGCGGCTCGGCGAGGTCCTCGAGCAGCGCCGGAGCCGGGGAGTTCGGGCCGTGAGCGCGACTCGTGCGAGCCGACGCGGAGGGCGGGGATTGGCGGTCGTCGTCGCCTGCCTGCTCGGAATCTTCGGTGGGGTCGAGTCGGCGACGGCCGCTCCACAAATCACCAGCCTCCGCCTCGATGGCGTCGAGGGTTGGCGCACCACGAACAGCTTTCACCTGGATTGGGACTACAACCTCGCGGCCAAAGGCGACCCGCCCGTCGTCGCGATGCACTACCGATTCCGAAGCTCCTGGGGCTGGGTCCTCACCGACGAGACGCGGGTCCAGACCTCAAGCACGTCGATGGACGCCCAGGTCCCCAATGGTCCCGGGGAATACGTGATCGAGATCTGGCTGGAGGACAAAACCGGTGCCCAAGGTGCATCCGCGCTCGCGACTCTGCGTTTCGACGACGTTCGTCCCCAGACCGCCGTCGCCGCTCCCCGACTCCGGCTGGATCAACCGCACCGAGGTCCCCTTCGCGCTCCACATCGGGCACCCCGCCAACCCCTTGCCGGTCTCCGGCATCAAGGGCTACGCGGTGGCGATCGATCGCCAGCCGACCACCGAGCCCTGCGCTTCGCCGACCCTCTGCACCGAGGCTGAGACCGACCTCCAGGGCGGAATCGGCAACGACTCCTTCCCGGTCTTCGACCTCCCCGAAGGCGTCAGCTACGCCCACGCCGTCGCTGTCTCCGAATCCGGGATGAGGTCCGCCCAGGCCGGCCACGCGATGCTGCGGGTCGACAAGACCGACCCGGTCACGAGCCTGATCGGCGCGCCGGGAGGCTGGACCAACCAGCCGGTGATTCTGACCGCGAACGCCGCCGATGCGCTTTCGGGAATGCAGCCTGGCGGTGAGGGCGCCGAGCCGTTCACCGCGTTGCGGATCGACGACAACGCCCCCGTCATCTCGGTCGGCGACTCGGCCACCGCCGCGATCGCCGTAGAGGGAACCCACAACGTCGCCTACTACGCGCGCGACCTCGCCGGCAACGTCAACGACGGCGAGGGCGCGGACATGGACCCATTGAGCGCGACGGTCCGGATCGACAGAACGCCCCCCGCCGTGGCCTTCGCCGACGCCCAGGATCCGGCAGACCCGGAGCAGATCGTCGCGCACATCTCCGACCCCCTCTCCGGGCCGAACGCCGCTCGGGGGCAAATCGAGATCCGCCGCCTCGGCTCGGGCGGCCGCTTCGATTCGCTGCCCACAGAGGTGGCGGCCGGCGTGCTGCGAGCGCGATGGGACTCGGAGTCCTACCCGGACGGCGAGTACGAGCTGCGGGCTGTCGGCTTCGACGCCGCCGGGAACAGCACGGCCGCGTCGCTGCGGGGCAACGGCACGACGATGACTCTGCGCAACCCGCTGAAGGCGCCCACCGAGTTGCCTGCC
The DNA here is from genome assembly GCA_963837585.1 of uncultured Solirubrobacterales bacterium. Lineage (GTDB taxonomy): Bacteria > Actinomycetota > Thermoleophilia > Solirubrobacterales > 70-9 > CAWINX01. Next base: position 101,715 of record CAWINX010000003.1, read on the forward strand.
GCCTTCGGCGGCGTCCACCTGCGCAAGCGCGCTCGCTACGGGGGCGGCGCCCTCTACAAGGGGCGGCTGAGCGCCGCCCGGGGCGCCTCCGTCGCCGACCTTCCGGTGAAGATCGTCGAGCGCTTCCCCGCCGGGGCAAGCCAGCCGGAACGGATCACCACGGTGCGCACCGACGGCGGCGGAGCCTTCGCCATCAACCTCCTCCCCGGCCCCAGCCGCCAGGTCACGGCGATCTTCGATGGAACCCGAAACCTGCACAGCGCCAAGGCGTCGACCTCCCGCCTCGCTGTGCGGGGTTCGGTGCGGATGCGCACCTCCTCACGCGTGGCGAGGGTCGGCGGGCGGGCGATCGTCTTCCGCGGCAGGGTCGGCGCCGTCGGCGCCGGCATCCCCTCTGGCGGCAAGTCCGTGCAGCTCCAGTTCCATCTCCGCGGCGTCCCCTGGACCGAGTTCCGAACCGTGCAGACCGACCGCCACGGCCGCTTCCGCTACGCCTACCGCTTCACCGACAACGACAGCCGCGGCATCCGTTTCCGGTTCCGGGCCTTCGCCCCGCCCCAGGGCGGGTGGCCGTATGGGCCGGCGGCCTCACGGCCGATCGCCGTCATGGGCCGCTAAAGAAAAGGCCGCCCCGGAACCCGGGGCGGCCTTGGTGAAACCTGCTGCCGAAACGCTTTAGCGGAGAGCCGCCAGTTGTTCCGTGGCTCGGTCGACCAGCTCCTGGGCGCGAGAGGTCTGCTCCTCGACCGCCTTGCGGACCCGCTGCTCGGCCTCGCGGCGGTTGCGCTGCGCCTCGGTGGTCGCCTTGCGGCGAGCCGTCGCGCCGCGGCGCTCGGCACGCTTCAGCGAGCGGCGTAGCTGGGTGCGGTAGGCCTTGACCTGCTTCTCGGCACCGCTGCGATCGGTGAACGGCTCGACGAGGTCGCTGACCCGGTCGCTGACGTTGAGGACGACGCCGACCGGAAGGTCGACCACCGTTTGCGCGACCGACTGGACCTGGCCTTTTTCGGTGGCCTTGGCCTTGGGAGCGCTTTTCGCTTTCGCTTTCGCTTTGGTGGATTTTCCGTTGGTGCTGGTTGCCATGGAGATTGAAATCCCTTCGATATCTGTCGTTGCCTGCCAGGGGGTGCATTCGCGAGTCTAGCGAACATATGTTCTTCGCGAACACATGTTCTATCCCCGCCCCGGGGGCCGAGTTACAGCCGGATGGCCGAGAGGCCCCGCTCGCCCGCGGCGGCGGCGACCGGGTAGCGGGCGTCGAGACCGAGGTCGGCGCCCTCCAGGCCGGCGGCGTCGAAGACCACGACTCCCCCGGCCTCGCGGACGATCAGCTGGGCGGCGGCGGCGTCGACCGAGCGGCAGGGGCGCAGGCTGAGCATGCCGTCGAAGCGACCGGCGGCGACATAGGCGAGGCTGATCGCGATCGAGCCGACCACTCGAAGGCGGTAAACCTTCCCGGCCAGCGCCTCGAGCGCCGCGCGGGCCGCGGTCGGCTCGGCCGCCTCGACGCCGAGCAGCTCCAGGGTCTCGGCGTCATCAGCCACCTCAATCGGCTCACCGTTCAGGGTCGCCCCGCTGCCCCGGCGAGCCGCGAACTCCTCGCCGGCGCCGAAGTCGTAGACGTAGCCGAATTCGACATCGGCCATGCTCGGCCCGGACGCGACGGCGATGCTGAGGCTGTGGGAGGGGAGCGTGCGGCGGGCGTTGAGCGAGCCGTCGATCGGGTCGATCACCACTCGGGCCGGGCCGCCCCCGCCGAAGCTCACCTCGCCCCGCTCCTCGGAGACGGCGATGAAGGAGGCCCCCTCTGCGGCCAGCGCGTCCAGCTCGGCGAAGACGACATCCTCACAGCGACGATCGATGACGAGGCTGCGATCTCCTCCCTCGCCGACCCCTTCGTAGACGGTCCGCTCGGCGGAGCTGGAGACCCGATCGAAGATCGCCTCCTGCGCCGCCACCACTCGGCGGCAGATTCCCGGCCAGTCTGCGGAAAAAACGTCCATCGACCCGATGCTATGGCCCGGTAGCTTTGAACGATGCTTGCCCTGGCCGAAGCGCAGGAGCGCGCGGTCCTCCACGACGAGGGCCCGCTGCTGCTGGTCGGCGCCGCCGGGACGGGCAAGACCGAGGTGCTGGCGCGGCGACTGGCGCGGCTCGCCGGCGAGGGGGAAGGGGCGGATCGCGTCCTGGTCGTCGCCTCGACCCGGGCCACGGCGCGGCGCCTGCGGGAGCGCGCCGAGATGCTGCTCGACGGTCCCTACGAGGAGCTCTGGATAGGAACCTGGGAGTCGATCTGCGAGCGGCTGCTGCGCGAGCACTCGACCGCGGCCGGGCTCGACCCTTTCTTCGACGTGCTCGGCCCGGCCGAAAGGCTGGCGATGCTGCTCGACCGCCTCGACGACCTCCCCCTGCGCCGCCATGAGATCCGCGGCAACCCGGCCGGCCTCCTCGCTCGCCTCCTGCAGCGAATCGATGCCCTCAAGGCCGGCTCCAAGCCCGCGGACCCGGAACTGGCCGAGTTCACCGCGGCCCACGACCGCATCCTCGCCGACTCCGGCAACCTCGATCAGGGCGATGTCTTCATCACGCTCAACAAACTCCTCCACGAGCGTTCCGACGTTCGCGCCCAGATCGCCACCCGCTTTACGCACGTGATGGTCGACGAGTACGAGGACACAACCACTGCCCAACGCGCTGTTTCGTTCGCTCTAGCGGAGGAGAACCCGAATCAGGTCCTGGCGATGGACGTTCCTCCCGCGGGTGGCATGAAAGGAGGGGCCGAGAACGGAGCAACCGCACCGCCCGCAGGCCCCTCCTTCCATGACAGGACCCGCGGGCCGGAGACCATCGTCCTCGAAACGGGTTTTCCGTGAACCCGCAGTGCGCTTCTGGCGCTGCCGCAACGAGCGCGCCCAGGCCCAGGCCGTAGCCCGCGAGACCGAGCACCTGGTCGCGTCGGGCACACCCCCCGAGTCGATCTGCGTCCTCTTCGCCGACCCGACGCGCGAGGGCGGCGCCGTGGCCGCGGCAATGGAGGAGCGCGGGATCCCGTTCCACCTCGTCGGCCCGACGGCGCTCTTCCAGCGGCCCGAGGTCCGCGACGCGATCGCCTGGCTACGGGTGCTGGCCGAACCCGACGACTCGGCCGCCGCCGCCCGCGCCCTGACCCGGCCGCCGATCGAGCTCCGCTCCACCGACCTGGCGCGGCTGACCACGATCGCCCGGCGTCGCAAGCTCGACATGGTCTCCGCCTGCGAGGCCGCGCTCGACAGCCCCCAGATCCAGCCCGAGGCGCGGGAGCGAATCCAGGCCTTCCTGAAGCTCTACCGCGCCGCCTCGGCAGCGATGGAGGAGCGCCGCGCCGACGTCTTCGTGCGACGTCTGATCGAGCGGGTGGGGCTGCGACGGCAGCGCCTCTTCGCCGCCCAGCCCGAGGTGGCCGAGCGGCTGCTCAGCCTCTCGCGGCTGGCCGAGCTGGCCGCCGCCTGGGCGCGGCGCGAACCGCATGGCTCGACCCGTGGCTTCGTCCGCTACCTCAGCGCCGTCGCCGAGGCCGGAGTCGAGATGCGCGACGGCGAGGACCCGGCAGCGGTCGGCGCCGTCCAAGGCCTCGACTTCGCCGCCGCAAAGGGGACCGCCTTCGACCACGCCTTCGTCGTCGGCCTCGAGCGCGATGCCGGAGCCGAGCGGATCGGCAGCCCGGCACGGGCCGGGCTCATCCTCTCCCGCCTCGGACACGATGCCGACGGCGCCACCCGGCCGTCGACCTTCTACGAAGAGGCGCGGGTCGCCGCCGGGGCGCCGCGCGAAGAGAGTCACGAGGAGGAGATGTTCGGCCCGGCCGAGGGCCTGCACGCCACCTACCGGATGGTCCGCGAGGAGGTCCTGGAAGCGTCATGGAAGGCGGGGCGCGAGCTCTCGGAGCCGCGCCTCGACACCGCGATCGACGTGACCCGGGCGATCGCCCGCTACCTGGAGCTGCTGAAGCTGGCGGCGCTTGCCCAGCGCCCCGGCGACGAGGCGACGGCGGAGGCGGTCGAGGCGATCAACGGGCTGCTGCGCCAGGTCGCCACCCCCGAACAGCAGGCCGAGCTCGACGCCTCGCGACTCGACTCCTACCTGCTCGACTCCGAGGGCGACCGCGACCGTCGCCGTAAGCTGATCGCCGCCCGCGAGGAGCCCTCGCTGGCGGCCTTCCTGCCGCGCCGTGGCGACGGCGCCCTCAACCTCTCGGCCTCCGACCTCGACCTCTACCTGACCTGCCCGCTGAAGTACAAGTTCGCGCGGGTCTTCGGCATCCCCCAGGAGCCGACGATCAACCAGCGCTTCGGGATCCTCATCCACAACGTCCTGGAGCGCTTCCACAAGGAGGACGGCGAGGGCGAGGAGGACGGCCTGGAGCGGCTGATGGGGCTGCTCGAGGCCGGATGGCGACGCACCGGCTTCGGCACCAGCGACGACGAGCTCCAGTTCCGCGACCGCGCCTGGGAGGCGATGCGGCTCTACTGGGAGCGCGAGCGGACGGCCGAGGGTGAGCCGGTCTGGCTGGAGCGCAAGTTCGACATCAAGATCGGCGAACACCACGTGCGCGGCCGGGTCGACCGGGTCGACCGCCTGCCCGACGGCGGCTACGAGCTGATCGACTACAAGACCGGCATCCGCAAGACCGAGGCCGACCTCGCCGAGGACCTGCAGCTGGCGCTCTACCGAGTCGCCGCGCGCGAGGCCTGGGAGATCGAGGCCGGGACGGGCAGCTACTACTACGTGCTCGATGCCGAGAAGGTCGCGGCGCCCGTGCAACCCGACGACGCCGAGCGGGTCGAGCGCACGGTCCTTCAGGTCGGCGCGGGTGTGCTCAGCCAGGACTTCGAGCCACGGCCCTCGCCGACCGTCTGCGGCTGGTGCGACTACCGGCTGATCTGCCCGGCTGCGGAGGGCTGACTCAGTCGCCGCGCTGGCGCAGGAAGCGTTGGAACTCGCTGGCCAGGGTCTCGGCCGAAGGAAGGCTCTCGGAGTCGCCGAGCTGCTCCGACTGCTCGGCCTCGATCTTCTCGACCAGCTCCTCGATCTCCGGGTTGGCGGCGACGGCGCGGCCGATCTGCTCCTCGTAGGTCGAAGCCTCCTCCTCCAGCTCGGTCGCGTCGATCGCGATCCCGGTGAGGCCCTCGAAGCGGCGCAGCAGCGCCAGGGCGGCCTTCGGGTTGGGGACCGCGGCGACGTAGTGGGGGACCGCCGCCCACAGCGAGGCCGAGGTCATCCCGGTCTGGCGGCAGGCGTCGTGGACGACGCCGACGATCCCGGTCGGCCCCTCGTAGCTGGAGCGCTCCAGGTCGAGCTCCTCGACCAGCTGCTCGTCGGATGCGAGACCGGTGATCGGCACCGGCAGGCTGTGGGAGACCTCGGCGATCAGCGCGCCGAGGGTGACGACCATCTCGACTCCAAGCGCGTCGGCGGCGGTCGCGATCAGCTCCGAGAAGGTGCGCCAACGCAGGTTCGGCTCGGTACCGTCGAAGAGGACGAGATCGCGATCGGCGGCCGGGACCCGGGCGGCGATCAGGTTGTTCTCGGGCCAGTCGATTCGCCGCGCCTGTCCCTCGGTGAGGGTGATCGTCGGCCGGGTGGACTGGAAGTCGAAGAACTCCTCCGGGTCGACCCGGGCGATCAGCTCGGCGTCGAGCGACTCGGCGACGGCGCCGAGTGCAGTCGAGGCGGCGGCGGCGGCATCGTTCCAGCCGCGAAAGGAGCAGAGCAGGATGGGGGAGCGAAGCTGCGGGAGATCGCCTTCCCAGGTGAGAGCGTCCACTCTTTTGAGACTACCGGGGGATGGTTGGGCAGCTCTAAGCGGGGGCTCGCATCGCGCGGACGACCAGGCGGTAGGCGATGAACAGCGCCAGGGCGGCGAAGGAGAGCTGTAGGGCGCGCTCGGAGACGTGGTTGGCGAGGGCGACGCCGATCAGCACGCCAAGCGGGGAGAGGACGCCGATGATCAGCGCGTTGCGGACGTTGACGTTGCCGTAGGAGTTCTGGCGAATCGCCCCGACCAGAGCGACGATCACGATCATCAGCAGCGAGGTCGACTCCCCTTCGACCTGGGTGAGGCCGAGGAAGATGGTCAGCGCCGGCACGAAGAGGATGCCGCCGCCGACGCCGACGACGCCGCCGGTGAAGCCGCCGGCCATCGCGATCAGGACTGCGAGGAGTTCGTTCAATCGTCCGCCCACCCGGAAGCAAAGGTTCGCTGCGCGGAGCCGCAGGGAATCAGATTGCGATGCGGACTCCGCTCGCTCACGGGATGATCAGCTCGATCGAGATCGCGACCAGCAGGGCCGCGAAGAGGAGGGAGACGGCGCGCTGGGAGATCCGCTGCTGGACGGCGGTGCCGATCACCACGCCGACCACCGCCGGAATCGCCAGCAGCAGGGCGGTGACGACGTGGACGTTGCCGTAGATGCCGCCCTGCGCGAGGGCGCCGAGCAGGCCGATCGGGACGATCGCCGCAAGGCTGGTGCCGGTCGCCAGTCGCTCGCCGTAGCCGAACCAGAAGATCAACAGGGGGACGATGATCGTCCCGCCTCCCACTCCGAAGAGGCCGCTGAAAGCGCCGGCCGCGGTGCCGATCGCGGCGAGCTTGAGGATCGGTCGGGAGGGAAGCGCGGCATCCGGCTGCATCGTCGCGATACTAGATGCCGTGTCTTCCGAATCCGGTCAGGTAGGGGACGGGTTGCTCGACGCCCTGCGCGACGACCCGGCGCGCGCGGCGATCCTCACCGACGTCGACGGCACCCTGGCCCCGATCGTCGCGCGCCCCGAGGAGGCGGAGGTGCCGGAGCGAGCGCGCAAGGCGTTGACGACGCTCGCCGGGCGCTATCGCCTGGTCGGCTGCATCTCGGGCCGCCGCGCGGAGGAGGCAAAGCGACTGGTCGGGGTCGAGGGGATCGCCTACGCCGGCAACCACGGGCTCGAGCTGCTGCTGCCGGGCGACGAAGAGCCCCGGCTCGACCCCTCGCTGGAGGGGCAGGAAGGCGGAGCCGCCTCCTTCGTCGCCGACCTCGACGCCGCCGAGCTGGCGGGCCTCGGCCTGCGCCTCGAGGACAAGGGACCGATCCAGGCGCTGCACTGGCGGGGCGCCGAGGACGAGCGGGGCGCCGAGGCGCGCGCCCACGAGATCGCCGCGGCGGGGGGTCGGGCCGGCCTGGAGCCCCGCTGGGGGCGCAAGGTGCTGGAGCTGCGCCCGGTCGGCGGTGGCGGCAAGGACGCGGCGATCGCGGCGTTGCTCGCCGCCGACGGGGTCGGCGCGGCGGCCTACGCCGGCGACGATCGCACCGACCTCGACGCCTTCCGGCGCCTCCGCGACCTGCGCGTCGCCGGCGAGCTTGAGGCGGCATTCTGCGTCGGCGTCGTCTCCCCCGAAGCTCCCCCCGAGCTTGTTGAGGAGTCCGACCTGATCGTCGACGGCCCGGCGGGCTGGCTATCGCTCCTCGAGAGCCTGGCGGAGTAGCGAGCCGTGCCCTACACCGATCTGCTGCGAGTGACGGTGTTCGTGACCGGGGCCGAGGCGACGGCGCTTGGGGCGGTCGCCGCGGTTGCGATCGGGCGCGACAACGACACCACCGCGGCCCTGATCGCCGTGGTCTGGTGGGTGGTGGCGATCGCGGTAGGCCTCTGGCTCGGCCGAGCCTCGCGCGCGGCCGACGGGGTCCGTGAAGTCCTGGTCGAGGCCCGCACGGCGACCAGCCTTCCCTCCGAGCCACCGGCTCGGATCGCCGTCGGGCGCCTCTGGCCGATCGGCGTCACCGCCCTCGCCGCGGGCGTGCTCGGCGTCTTCTTTCCCGGCGTCGCCGCGGTCGGCTCCGGCTACGCGCTACTCGTCTCGCTCGCCTGGCGCAGCCGCGAGGCGGCGGTGCTCGGGGTCGAGCAGCGCGACGGGGTCAAGTTCTACGTCGTCCCGAATTCGGCGCTGCAGCCGATCAAGCTCGTCCGCACCCCGGGCCTGCGCAGCCACCCGACCTAGAATCCCCTGCTCCCATGCCCGGCTTTAACCCCGTCGACCCCAAGCAGTCCTTCCCCGAGCTCGAGGAGCGGGTCTTGGAACGCTGGCGCGAGCGCGACGTCTTCGGGCGCTCGCTCGCCAACCGCGAGGGGGCCGAGACCTGGAGCTTCTACGAGGGACCGCCGACCGCAAACGGGCGGCCCGGCTCCCACCACGTCCTCTCCCGCGTCTTCAAGGACATCTACCCCCGCTACCGCACGATGCGCGGCTACCGGGTGCCGCGCAAGGCGGGCTGGGACTGCCACGGCCTGCCGGTCGAGCTGGAGGTCGAGAAGGAGCTGGGGATCTCCTCCAAGCAGGAGATCGAGGAGTACGGGATCGCCGAGTTCAACGCCCGCTGCCGCGCCTCGGTCTTCGAGTACGTCGAGGAGTGGAACCGGCTGACCGAGCGGATCGGCTTCTGGATCGACCTCGACGACCCCTACGTCACCCTCGACAACGACTACATCGAGTCGGTCTGGTGGTCGCTGCGAAAGCTCTGGGACGACGGGCGCCTCTACGAGGGCCACAAGGTCGTGCCCTACTGCCCCCGCTGCGGCACCGCGCTCTCCTCGCACGAGGTGGCGCTGGGCTACAAGGACGTCGAGGACCCGTCCATATATGTGCGCTTTCCGCTGCTCGGCGAGGACGGCGAGGAGTCGGGAGAGTCGCTTCTGGTTTGGACGACGACACCTTGGACGCTGCCGGGCAACGAGGCGGTCGCGGTCGCGCCCGGCGTGACCTACGTGAAGGCACGGGTGGACGGGGAGACGCTTGATCCTCGCCGAGCCGCTGGTCGAGAAGGTGCTGGGCGAGGCAGCGGAGATCGTCGAGCGCTTCCCGGGATCCGAGCTGGTCGGCCGCAGCTACGCGGGTCCCGTCTTCAACGCTCACCGATCGCGAGCGCGGCGGCTTCCCGGTGATCGCCGGCGACTTCGTCACCACCGAGGACGGCACCGGCCTCGTCCACATCGCCCCCGCCTTCGGCGAGGACGACTACGCGGTCGCGGCGGAGAACGGGATCTTCGACCCGACCAGCCACGGCACCCTCTACAACCCGGTCGGCCTCGACGGCAAATTCGACAAGCGGGTCACCGGCTTCGAGGGTCGCTTCGTCAAGGACCCGGAGGTGACGGCGGCGCTGATCGCCGACCTCGAGAGCCGCGGCCTGCTCTTCCGCGAGCAGGTCTACGAGCACGCCTACCCACACTGCTGGCGCTGCGGCACGCCGCTCCTCTACTACGCGAAGTCGAGCTGGTACGTCGCCACCTCGCGGGCGCGCGAGGAGTTGCTCGCCAACAACGAGGGGATCGGCTGGCACCCCGAGCACATCAAGCACGGCCGCTTCGGCAAATGGCTCGAGAACAACGTCGACTGGGCGCTCTCGCGCGACCGCTACTGGGGCACGCCGCTACCGATCTGGGAGTGCGAACAAGGCGATTGCGACGGCCGCTTCTGCGCCGGCTCGGTCGAAGAGCTGCGCGAGCGGGCGAGCGCCGAGGTCCCCGACGACCTCCACCGCCCCCACATCGACGCGGTGACCCTCGACTGCGAGCAATGCGGCGGCGAGATGCGCCGGGTCGAGTCGGTGATCGACACCTGGTACGACAGCGGCGCGATGCCCTTCGCGCAGTTCCACTACCCGTTCGAGAACGAGGAACTGTTCAAGGAGCGCTTCCCGGCCGACTTCATCTGCGAGGCGATCGACCAGACCCGCGGCTGGTTCTACACCCTGCTCGCCGAGTCGACCCTGCTGTTCGGCGAGTCCAGCTACCGCAACTGCGTCTGCCTCGGGCTGATCCTCGACCCCGAGGGGCAGAAGATGTCGAAGAGCAAGGGCAACGTGGTCGAGCCCTGGGACGTGATCGACGCCCACGGCGCCGACGCCTTCCGCTGGTACTACCTGACCGCCCAGCAGCCCTGGTCGGGCTACCGCTTCTCGGTCGAGACGGTGGGCGAGTCGGTGCGCCAGTTCCTGCTCACCCTCTGGAACACCTACTCGTTCTGGGTTCTCTACGCGAACGCCGAGGGGCTCGAGCCACCGACCCCTCGCTGAGCTTGCGGTTTGTCCCGGAAGCGCGACAAACCAGACCAGCGCAGCGGAGGGGACCTCGACCGGTGGGCGCTGTCGCGGCTGCAGGCGACGGTGGCGACGGTGCGCGAGCGGATGGACGCGTTCGACTGCACGGCGGCGGGACGGGCGATCGCCGAGTTCGTCGAGGAGCTCTCCAACTGGTACGTGCGGCTCTCGCGCCGTCGCTTCTGGGATGGAGACCGGGCCGCCTTCGCGACGCTGCGCCATTGCCTGCTGGAGACGGCGGCGCTACTCGCCCCGTTCACGCCCTTCCTCGCCGACGAGGTCCACCTCAATCTGGCCGGAGGCGAGGCGGAGAACCTGGGTGAGCTGCCCGACTCGGTCCACCTGCGCGACTTCCCCGAGCCCGACGAGGCGCTGCGCGACGCCGAGCTGGAACGGGCGATGGAGGCGGTCCGGCTCACCGTCGAGCTCGGTCGCGCCGCCCGCGCCCAGGCCAAGGCGAAGGTCCGCCAGCCGCTGCGCCGTGCCGTGATCGTCGCCAACGACGCCGAGCGAGAGGCGATCTCCGCCCGCGCCGAGCTGGTCAAGGCCGAGCTCAACGTCAAGGAGCTGGACTTCGTCTCCGAGGAGGGCGAGCTGGTCAGCTACGCGGTCAAGCCCAACTACCGCGCGCTCGGGCCGCGCTTCGGCAACCGGATGCCCCAGGTGGCGGCCGCGGTCGCGGCGCTCGACCCGGTCCACGTCGCCGCGGTGATGGCCGACGGTGGCGAGGTCGGGATCAACGTCGACGGCGACGAGCACACGATCGGCACCGACGAGGTGACCCTCTCCCTGCAGCCGCTGGAGGGCTACGAGGTCGAGGCGGAGGCGGGCCACGCGGTGGCGCTGCAGCTGGAGCTCGACGACGAGCTGCGCCAGGAGGGCCTCGCCCGCGAGATCGTCCACGCGGTCCAGAACGCCCGCAAAGACGCCGGCCTGGAGATCACCGACCGGATCGAGCTGAAGCTGGGCGGCGACGAGGAGCTGCTCGCCGCCGCCCGCGCGCACGAGCCCTACCTGGCCGGCGAGGTGCTGGCGACCTCGGTCGCCTACGACGCGGCCGACGGCGCCGCGGCCAAGATCGACGGCCGCGAGCTGCTGATCGGCGTCAGCCGGGCCTGAGCCCGCCGCCCAGTCGGTCATCGACCGCCGAAGAGGGGGAGAGTCTTCCTCCGCGGAAGCTTGTCTACCCATGCGCTCGTACCGGCAAGGTGTAACACCATGAGTGCTACTATCGGTGCGATGCCGACAAAGCACCGCCGCATAGCCCTGACAGTCGACCCCGAGCTGGAAGCGGCGATCGCCGCCGCTCGCCGCGAATTCGGCGAGCAGCCGGAGTCGCGCTTGGTCCGCGAGCTGGCGCTGCGCGGGTCCGACGACGCTCGAGCCCGACGACACCGAGCGGGCGCTAGCCAGGCTCAAACGCATCGCGGTCAGCTGGCCGGAGGAATCGATGGGCGCGTATCTGCGTCGCGTCGGGCCTCCACCCGGAGGAGATCGACCCCGATGATCCATATCGAGCCAGCCGCATCCTCGAAGAACTCCGCGAAGACGTCGTCTGAGGCATCGGGACGATGACGCGATGTCGCCTATATCGATGCCTCGGCGTTCAGTCAAGCTCTTTGCGCGCGAGCGCGGAAAGCGAGGCGATGGCGCGAGCGATCGACGCGGAATGGAGCAACCTCGATCGCCAGCGAGATCCTCGAGGTCGAGGCATTCAGGGCCGCCCTGCGCATTGGCGGAGGACGCGCCGGCGCTTGCCAAGTCGAATGCTTACGCCGCGTCGTATTGCTACCCCTCTTGCCCACGAACTCGGGACGAGCGCCGAGTCAGCATGGGCCCGCCGGCGCTGCGCACGCATCGACGCGCTTCACCTGGCGACGGCGCTCTCCGTCCGAGGCGGAGGCCGCCGTGATCTTCACCTACGACGCCCGCCTCGCCCAGGCCAGCGTCGATGCCGGCCTCCAGGTCCTCGCGCCCGCCTGAGGGCGTCAATCGTCGGCCGGCTCGCCGATGATGAAGTCCGACTTCGAGGAGTCGGAGAACTTCACCCAGCAGTGCTCCGGGACGGCGCCGGCCACCTCGATCAGCGCTTCCTCGATGCGCTTGGCGATCTCCGCCTTCTGCTCGTCGGTGCGTCCCTCGTACCAGTGGACGTGGACGAAGGGCATCGGCCTGCTCTCCCCGCCGCGCCCTCTAGGCGAGGGCAGGCTCTAGCTCGGCCTCGAGGCGGCGCTTCGGCATCGCCCCGATCACCTTTTTGGCGATCGCCCCGTCCTTGAAAAGGATCATGGTGGGGATCGAGAGCACCTCGTACTGGGCCGCGCTCTGCTGGTTCTCGTCGACGTTGAGGCTGACGATCTTCAGATCGTCACGCTCGGCGTCGATCTCCTCGAGGACCGGGTGGACGACGCGGCAGGGCCCGCACCAGGGGGCCCAGAAGTCGACCAGCACGGGGCCGTCGGCTTCGAGCACCTCGGACTTGAAGGTGGCGTCTGTCACGTCGCTGAGCTTGCCTGTCACTGGAATCGGTCTCCTCGGAGTCGAGTTTCGAAGCTCAATACTTCAGAAAGTATAGCGAGGGCATTCAGACTGCCGCCCCTCGCCGTTCGGCGGCCTTGCCGTTGAAGCGTAGAAGAGGGACCCGCCAGACCGCCTCGGCGACGATCGCCTTGCTCATCTTCGAGGTGCCCACCTGGCGGTCGTGGAAGACGATCGGCACCTCGACGACGCGGAAGCCGCGCTTGATCGCCCGGTAGGTCATCTCGACCTGGAAGGCGTAACCGCGGGCCTCGACCGAGTCGAGGTCGATCGCCTCCAGCACCTCGCGGCGGAAGCACTTGAAGCCGCCGGTCAGGTCGCGGACGCCCACCCCCAGCACGAAGCGCGCGTAAGCGCTGCCGCCGCGGCTGATCGCCTTGCGCAGCGCCCCCCACTCGCCGACCCCGCCGCCGGGCACGTAGCGCGAGCCGATCACCAGGTCGGCGCGCTCGGCGGCCTCGAGCAGGCGCGGCAGGTAGGCGGGGTCGTGGGAGAAGTCGGAGTCCATCTCCAAGACGAGCCCGGCGCCGGCGTCGAGGGCGTGGTGGAAGCCGGCGATGTAGGCGGGGCCGAGGCCCTCCTTCTTCTGCCGGTGCAGGACGCTGACGTTGTCGTGCTCGGCGGCGAGGCGGTCGGCGATCTCGCCGGTGCCGTCGGGCGAGTTGTCGTCGACGATCAGCACCTGCGCGGAGGCGGGAAGCTTCTCCAGCACGGCCGCGACGAAGCGCTCGACGTTGCCGGCCTCGTTGTAGGTCGGCAGGATCAGCCAGGCGGGGCCTCTGTCGGCGGGCTCGGACATCGGGCGCGGATGCTATTCCGTGAGCTAAAGAGCCGCTCAAGAGGCGTTCGCCCCGGCGGCTAACGTGCGCGTATGACCAATGCTGAGATCGCCGCGGCGCTGGAGGAGCTCGGGGTCCTCTACGAGCTCGACGGCGCGGTCAAATACAGGGTTCTCGCCTACGGCACCGCCGCCAAGGCGATCCGCGAGAGCCCGGTCTCGGTCGCCGAGCTGGCCGCCGCCGGGCGGACGACCGAGATTCCCGGGGTCGGCAAGACCCTCGCCGAGAAGGTCGATGCGCTGCTCGCCACGGGGGAGATCCCCGCCGCGGCGAAGCTGAAGGCGAAGTACCCGGCGAGCCTGATCGAGGTGACGCGAATCCCCGGCCTCGGGGCGAAAACGGCGCGACGCCTCTACGAGGAGCTCGACATCGCCTCGCTCGACGACCTCCGGGAAGCCGCCGAGGCGGAGCGGATCCGCGACGTCAAGGGGTTGGGGCCGAAGGTCGAGGAGAACGTGCTGGCCGCGCTCGAGCGACTCGGCGAGGAGCCCGAGGAGACGGGCCGCCTGCTGCTCTCGAAGGTCCGCCCGATCGCCGAGGAGCTGGCGGCGGTATTGCGCGAGCATCCCGCCGCCAACCGGGTCGAGGTGGCCGGCTCAGTGCGGCGCTGGGCCGAGACCTGCAAGGACATCGACCTGATCGCGACCGCCGAGGACCCCGTCGCCGTCGCCGAACACCTCGCCACACACCCGCTGATCGCCGCGGCGGGCAAGCCCGGGCCGAACGGGCTGCGAGCGCAGACTCACAACGGCGTCTCGGTCGACCTGCGGATCGTCGCGCCCGCCGCCTTCGGCAACCTGCTCCAGCACTTCACCGGCTCGGCGGCTCACAACGTGGCCCTGCGCGAGGACGCGGTGAAGCGTGGCCTCTCCGTCTCCGAGCACGGCATCACCGAGGTGGAGAGCGGCGAGGTGGCCCTCTGCGCGAGCGAGGCGGAGGTCTACGAGCGGCTCGGCTACGCCTACATCGAGCCGGAGCTGCGCGAGGGGCGGGGAGAGCTGGGGGCGGCCCGGGAGGGGACGCTGCCGGAGCTGGTCTCGGTCGACGACATCCGCGGCGACCTCCACGCCCACACCACCCTCTCCGACGGGCGCAACACGCTCGGGGAGATGGCGGAGGCGGGGCGCGAGCGCGGCTACGCCTACATGGCGATCACCGACCACTCGGCCAGCCACGGCTTCGGCGACCACGTCACCGCCGAGCGACTCTGGAAGCGGATCGAGGAGATCCGCGAGTGGAACGAGGGCAAACGGGGCTTCCGCCTGCTCGCCGGCTCGGAGGTCAACATCGGCCTCGACGGCGAGCTCGACTACCCCGAGGACCTGGTCGAGGCGCTCGACTGGGTGGTGGCCAGCGTCCACACCTCGTTCGCGATCTCCGAGCAGGCGATGACCGAGCGGGTGCTGACCGCGATCGAGAACCCGGGCGTCGACTGCATCGGCCACCTGACCGGGCGGCTGATCGGGCGCCGCGAGCCCTACGGGATCGACGTCGAGGCGGTCGCCGAGGCGGCGGCGCGGACCGGCACGATGCTGGAGATCAACGGCAACCCCAACCGCCGCGACCTCTCCGAGCACCACGCGCGGCTGGCCGCGGACGCCGGGGTGACGATCGTCCTCAACACCGACGCCCACGGCGTCGAGACGCTCGACAACATGGCCTACGCGGTGGCGACGGCGCGGCGCGCCTGGCTGACCGCCGCCGACGTCGCCAACACGCGGGGCTGGCGCGAGTTCAAGGGACTGACCAAGCGATAGGCCAAAGGCCCGGAGTAGGGTGCGCGGCCGATGTCCGTCTATGACTTGAACGGCAAAGTGGCGCTGGTGACCGGCGCGGCGCGGGGAATCGGCTTTGAGACCGCGCGCCAGATCCACCTGCGCGGCGCCTCGGTGGCGGTCGTCGACATCGACGCCGAGGAGGCACGCGAGGCGGCGGAGCGGATCGGCGAGCGGGCGATCGGAATCGCCACCGACGTCACCGACCACGCCGCGGTGATGCAGGCTGTGGCCGAGACGGTCGAGCGCTTCGGCGGTCTCGACGTCGTCGTCGCCAACGCCGGCATCGTGCAGAAGAAGATGGCGACGGTGCGCGGGATCGGCGTCGAGGAGTGGGAGCGGGTCTTCGAGGTCGACATGCTCGGCGTCTGGCGCACGGTGCGGGCAGCGCTGCCCCAGATCGTCGAGCGACGCGGCCACGTCGTCGTCACCTCCTCCGTCTACGCCTTCGTCAACGGCGTCTTCAACAGCCCCTACGCAGTCGCCAAGTCCGGCGTCGAGTCGCTCGGCCGGGCGCTGCGAGCCGAGCTGACGCCACTGGGGGCGAGCGCCAGCGTCGCCTACTTCGGCTGGGTCGACACCAAACTGGTGCAGGACGCGGTCGCCGTCAACGGCGATCGCATGCAGCAGGACCTCCCCGCCTTCCTGCGCAAGCGGATCCAGCCGGCCGAGGCCGGGGCAGCCGTCGTCAGGGGGATCGAGGAGCGGGCGCCGCGCATATTCGCGCCGAAGTGGTGGCGCTACGTCTCGGCGCTGCGCGGCATCATCAACCCGCTGCTCGACCGCCGCTTCGAAAGCGACCGCAGGATGATCGAGACGGTGCGCGCGGTCGAGGCCGAGGCCGACGAGCAGGGCGCGTCGGCGGTCACCGCCGCTCGCGACTGAACATCGTTTTCGGATTTACCCGTCCTATGGCACGGGTAAATCCGACTGCGCTCGGGTCAGCCGCTCGAGTAGGAAGAGGAAGGACTCGTAGGGGGCGCCGGTGGCGCGGCTGAGGCCGATTTCGCAGGTGCGGTTGCTGGAGAGGTGGGCGTCGAAGCTGCGCCCGGACAGCTCGCTCGCCTCCTCGGCGGTCGCCGCGGCGGTCAGCTCCGGGTGGGAGATGCCGCGGTCGCCGGCGAAGCCGCAGCAGGTCGACGACGGCGCCACGTAGACCTCTTCGGCGAGCGCGCCGGCGAGCGACTGCAGGCGGCCGGCGAGGCCCAGGTGCCTGGTCGCGCAGGTCGGGTGGACGGTCGCCGCGCCGACCTTGTGCGACACCTCCAGGCTCGGCAGCAGCCGCTCGCCCCAGGCAACCGAGTCGAGGATCTCGAGCTTGGCGAGGCGCTCGGCGTTGGGCTCGGTGAGAACGCCGTCACCGGGGTCGGAGATCCCCTGGGTGCAGGAGGCGGCGTCGATCACGACCGGCAGCTCCCCCTCCCCGCTCCAGGCCCAGAGGCGCTCGACCATCTCGTTGGCCTTCTGGCGGTGGGCGTCGCCGTAGCCCTTCGAGCTGAAGGGCAGCCCGCAGCAGCTTCCGGCGACGTCGTCGGGGATCCAAACCGGCTTCCCGGCCCGGCGCGAAACCTCGACCAGCGCCTCGACCGGCGACCCGCCAAAAATGCGGTTGGTGCAAGAGGGGACGTAGACCGCCGCCCTTTGGAGAGGCGGGGGGGACCCTCCGCCGACACTCCCCGCTTTTGTCGGCGGAGGGTTCCCCCCGCCTCTCCACCTGGCTGCCTTCGGCAGGCCGGCGCCGCGCTTGGTGCGTCGCAACAGCGGGCCGCCGAGCCGCAGACCGACTCGGGAGGCTTTCTCCACCGCGCCCCAGCGCTTCGCCGCGGCGAGGGCGACCCGCTCGGCGCGCTCCGTGTGGCGCTCGGCACGCAGCTCCTTGACCAGCTTGCCGGTGTCGATCCCAACCGGACAGGCGAGCTGGCAGGAGCCGTCGGCGGCGCAGGTGTCCAACGAGTCGTACTCGTATTCCTCCAGCAGCGCCTTCTGGAGGGGCGAGCCCTCGGGCTGGCGGGCGATCTCACGCCGCAGCACGATCCGCTGCCGCGGCGTCGTGGTCAGGTTGCGGCTCGGGCAGACCGGCTCGCAGAAGCCGCACTCGACGCAGGTGTTCGCCGACTCCTCGATCGCCGGCGTCGTTTTCAGGTTGCGCAGGTGGACATCGGGGTCGCGGTTGAGGACGACCCCCGGGGCGAGCACCGCGTCGGGGTCGGCGAGTCGCTTTACCCGCCACATCAACTCGGTCGCCGCCTCCCCCCACTCGCGCTCCACATAGGGGGCCATGTTGATCCCGGTGCCGTGCTCGGCCTTCAGGGAGCCGTCGTACTTGTCGACGACCAGCTCGACCAGGCCGGCCATGAAGGCCTCGTAGCGATCGAGGTCCTCCTGCTTGGCGAAGTCGGGAGTGAGCATGAAGTGGAGGTTCCCGGCCGAGGCGTGGCCGGCGACCCCGGGCAGGAAGCCGTGCTCGCCGAGCAGCGCCTGCAGGTCGCGGGCGCCCTCGGCGATCCGCTCCGGGGGCACGCAGACGTCCTCGACGATCAGCGCCGTGCCGGGCAGGCGCAGGCGGCCGATCAGCCCGTGCAGCCCCTCGCGCACCCGCCAGGCCAGCTCGATCTCCTCGGCCTCGCGGGTGAAATCGATCGGACGGATCGTCTCGTGGGAGGAGACGATCTCCATCGCCCGCCCGACGTAGGCGCCCAGCTCCGCGTCGGTGCCGGCGCCGAACTCGACCAGCAGGACGGCCGACTCGGGCGGCAGCTCCTTCCACTCCTCGGGGGCGCCGACCATGTTCCAGGCGGCGGTGATCAGCGCCGGGGCGACCATCAGCTCGACCGCGGTTGCGCCGGCCTCGACGAAGTCGCGAACCGGGGCGATCGCCTCGTCGATCCCGGGGAAGTGAATCCAGGCGGTGGTGGTGCGCGCCGGCAGCGGCACGGTCTCGAAAACCGCCTCGGCGACGAAGGCGAGCGTCCCCTCCGAGCCGACGATCAAGCGACGGAAGATCTCCAGCGGCTCGTCGGCCTCAAGGAAGGCGCAGAGCCGGTAGCCGGTCGTGTTCTTGATCGCGAACTTGCGGCGGATCCGCTCGCTCAGCTCGGGGTCGGCGCGGACCTCGTCGCGAATCGCGGCGAGGCCGGCGGCCAGCTCGGGCTCTTCGGCGGCGAAGCGCTCGGCCGCGCCGGGGGCGGCGGTGTCGATCGTCGTCCCCGAGGGCAGGACGAAGGTCATCGAGCGCAGCGTCGAGTAGGAGTCCTTGGTGACCCCGCAGCGCATCCCGCCCGAGTTGTTGGCGATCACCCCGCCGACCGTGGCGATGTCGGTGCTGGCGGGGTCGGGGCCGAGCTTGCGCCCGTGCGGGGCGAGGACGCGGTTGGCGTGGCCGAGCACGGTGCCGGGCTTGACCCGGGCGGTCGCGGCCGCGACCTCGGGGCCGCCCTCACGGGGGACGCCGTCCTCGACCGCGACGCCGCCGAAGTGGCGGCGGACGTCGACCAGGATGCCGTCGCTCTGACCCTGCCCGTTGAGGCTGGTGCCGCCGGCGCGGAAGGTGACGGGGACGCCGCTGCGGCGCCCGTAGTCGAGGACCTTGGCGACGTCGGAGGCGTCGCGGGCCATCACCACCGCCTGGGGGAGAAGCCGGTAGGGGCTGGCGTCGGAGGCGTAGCGGACCAGGTCGGAGGCCCGCCCCAGTACCCGGTCGGCGCCGAGCAGGGCCTCCAGCTCGCCGCGCAGCGGCTGGGCCGCGCCTGCGGCGAGCTCGTCCGGAGCGCGGTCGGTCGCCGGCATGTCTAAAAGAGGGCCATGCCGGGCGCGACCGGGACCTCGATCAGCTCCGGCTCCGAGGAGGCGAGCGCGCCGGCCAGCGCCTCGCGGACCTCGTCGCGCTCGCGGGCGCGGTGGGCCTTGACGCCGTAGCCCTCGGCGACCGCGGCGCAATCGAGCGCCGGGAGGTCAAGGCCGGGCGCCCCCTGCACCTGCTCGACGTCGGCGAACCACTTGAGGATCGCGTACTCGGAGTTGCGCAGGACCAGGAAGGTGACCGGGGTCTTGTAGGCAACGGCGCTCCAGAAGGCGGTGACCGCGTACTGGACCGAGCCCTCGCCGAGCACGCAGACGACGGGGCGGTCGGGCTGGGCCAGCTGGACGCCGACCGAGGCGGCGAGGCCGAAGCCGAGGCCGCCGCCGGCGCCGAAGTAGTAGCTGCCGGGGCGCGAGATGCGCAGCTGGTTGCGCAGCGCCAGGGTGCTGGAGGGGGACTCGAGCACGACGATCGCGTCCTCGGGGAGGACCTCGCCGAGCGCGGTGTGGACGGTCGAGGGGTTGAGCGGGTCGGTCGCGGGAATCTCCTGCGGGCCGGGGTTGGGCTCGGGCGCCGGGCGGGTCGACTCCGGCGCCGCCTCGAGCAGGGCCGCCAGGGTCAGCGCCACGTCAGCGACGATCGCGTCGCCCATCGGGGCGCGGGCCGCCTCGTCGGGGTCACTGGTGATCGCGACCAGCTCGGCACCCTCCGGCAGCAGCGCGCCGGGGATGTGGGGGTAGTAGGGAAAGACCGAGCTGCCCGCGACCAGGATCAGGTCGTGCGCCTCCAGGGTCTGGGCGACCGGGCCGATCGCCGGCGGCAGGACGCCGCGGAAGTTGGGGTGGCCCTCCGGGAAGCCGATCCGACCGCCGCCGGGGGCGGGGGTCGCCCAGACCGGCAGGCGCTGGCGCTCGACCAGGCCGATCGCCGCCTCCCAGCCGCCGCTTGCGTCGATGTCGGGGCCGGCGACGAAGACCGGGCTGCTCGCGGCATCCAGGCGCTCGGCCAGGGCGCGCACAGCCTCGGGGTCGGCGACGGCGCGTCCCGTCACCTTGCGGCCGATCGCGTGGGCGGCGTCGGCCTCGTCGACCTCCGCGTACCAGTCGTCCATCGGCAGCGAGACGAAGGTCGGCCCTTTCGGCGGCAGCGAGGCGAGGTGGGCGCCGTGGGCGAGGGCGAGCGGAACGTCCTCGGCGCGGGCCGGCTCATAGGACCACTTGACCAGCGGGTGGGGCATGCGCGTTGCGTCGCGGTTGGTCAGGTTGGCCTGCAACGTCATCTGCGAGCGCGTCTGCTGGCCGGCGGTGACCAGCACCGGCGAGTGGTTGGCCTGCGCGTTGAAGATCGCCCCCATCGCGTTGCCGACCCCGGGCGCGGTGTGGAGGTTGGCGAGCGCGGTGCGGCCCGAGGCCTGCGCGTAGCCGTCGGCCATCCCGACCACGACGGCCTCCTGGAGGCCGAGCACGTAACGGAAGTCGGAGGGGTACGACGCCAGCATGGGCAGCTCGGTCGAGCCGGGGTTGCCGAACATCGTCGTCATCCCCTGCTCCCGGAAGAGGTCGAAGGCGGCTTCGCGGACCGTCGGCATCGCGCGAAACCCTATCCCGCCCGGAAGCTTGGTTGCGCTGTTCAAGGTCTGCGTGGGGGGCGGTCGATAGCGGGATACGTGGCCGCAACGCCCGACACCATTGACCGCGGGGACGCTCAGCGCGTCGACCGCAGGGACATCCTTTACGCGCGGCGCGCGCGGATCGAGTCGCTGGCGCTGCTCGCGCTGACGATCGTCGTCTGCCTGGCGGTGGGGTTCGCCCAGGCCGGGCCCTCCTCGGTGCGGCTGCGTAGCGGCGTCGGGCGGATCGTGCCGATCCCGGCCTCGATCCCCCACGAGGCCGGCGACATGGTCGACAACAGGATCGTCGCCGACCTGCGCTGGATCGCCAGGCGCTTCCCGATCTACATCACCGACGGCTATTCCGGGCCCCTCCCAAACGGGAAGCACGCGGGCTGCAACCGCTGCCACACCCGGAACTCCGACCATTACGTCGGCGACGCGGTCGACATCGTGCCCCTGAACGGAGGGACGCGCTGCGACGCCAGCTGGCGGCCGATCAGCCGGCTGGCCAGGTGGGCGGAGCCGAGACAGAACCATCCGGTCGCTGCCGTTCCGCTGGGTCGGCTACAACGGCGACGCCGGCCACGGCTGCGGCAACCACCTCCACCTCTCCTGGGATCACGCCCCGCGCCCGCTCCTACACCATGGCCGAGTGGGTCGAGACGTTCCCGGTCGGCGCTCAGAAGGGCCGACCCCCCAAGCAGACTCAGACTCCTGCCCCGGCCCCGGCTCCGACCCCGTCGCCAAAGCAGAAGCGGCCGCACCGCCCGACCGGCGGCTACGGCCCCACGACCTCCGGCGGCATCTCCCCCGTCGGCGACTGACGGTGTAACGCGTTGGTGGCCTGACAGGCAACTAACGCGTTACACCGCGTTTGGTTCCGTCGAAAATCGGGGCCTCCATAGGATGCCTCTGTGCCCGCGCCGCGCCCCAGCGTCACTCGCCACCTCCTCGCACTGATCCTCCTCGCGGCGGCCGCAACGGCCGCGGTCGCAGGATGCGGCAAGCAGAGCGACCACACGCCGGTCGCCTGCCTCGGCGGGGCCGGGAACTACCTCCACGCCCTACTCGGCGCGCCTGAGCGGGTCCGGCTCGCCAACAACACGCCGATCAGCAGCTGCCTGGCGAAGAACCAACAGGCGGGCGACCTCGCCGCGGTCGGCACCGCGACCGTGACCGCGGCGACGAAGCTGAACGCCGAGGCCCGGGCCCACCCCGGGGGCGACGCCAACCTCCAGCTCGGCTACCTGCTCGGCGCCGCCCAGCGGGGCGCCGAGGGCACCGAGGGAATTCACGCCGAGCTGGTCCGCCGCCTCGCCGCCGCCGCCCGCTACAGCCCCGACAACCGGCCGCTGCCGCCGACTTTCTATCGGGCATATCAGAGTGGATACGCTGCCGGCCACGAAAAGGGCTGAACCACGAACGGCCGTGAAAACCAAGCAGGTCAAGGACGAGGAAGGGAGTGTGCTCTGCACATGACCGACCGAGGACGCTGAGATGCGCTGGTTTGCAGCGGCCGCGATTGAGGAGATGTATGCCAGAGCAGCTGTGGGGTGGTGAGACGGTGAAAGCCGTGGAGAACTTTCCGGTATCGGGGGATCGCGTCCCGGTCTCGGTGGTCCGCTGGCTGGGACGGATCAAGGCCGCTGCCGCGCGGGTCAACGGCGAGCTGGGCAAGCTCGACGGCGAGCTGGCCGAGCGGATCGCCGCCGCGGGCGACGCGGTCGCCGCGGGCAAGCACGACGACCAGTTCCCGGTCGACGTCTTCCAGACCGGGTCGGGCACCTCCTCGAACATGAACGCCAACGAGGTGATCGCCAAGATCGCCGGCGACGGAGCCCACCCCAACGACCACGTCAACATGGGCCAGTCCTCCAACGACGTCTTCCCCTCCGCCGTCCACCTGGCGGCGCTGGGCGAGGTGACCCACGACCTGCTGCCGGCGATGGACGGGCTGGCGACCGCGCTGGAGGCGAAGGCTGAGCAGTTCGCCGACGTCGTCAAGGCCGGCCGCACCCACCTGATGGACGCCGTGCCGGTGACGCTGGGGCAGGAGTTCGGCGGCTACGCCGCCCAGGTCCGGCTCGGCGAGCAGCGGATCGAGTCGACGCTGCGCCGGGTCGGCCAGGTGCCGCTCGGCGGCACCGCCACCGGGACCGGGCTCAACACCCACCCCGAATTCGCCGCCAAGGTGCGCGAGCTGCTCGTCGCCGACACCGGGCTGGCGATCTCCGAGCCGCTCGACCGCTTCGAGGCGCAGGGCAACCGCGACGCCCTGGTCGAGCTGTCGGGGATGCTCAAGGTCTACGCCGCCTCGCTCAACAAGATCGCCAACGACCTGGCGCTGATGGGCTCCGGGCCGCGCGCCGGCCTCGCCGAGCTGCGCCTGCCGGAGCTGCAGAAGGGCTCCTCGATCATGCCCGGCAAGGTCAACCCGGTGATCCCGGAGGTGGTGATCCAGGTCGCCGCCCAGGTGATCGGCAACGACGCGGCGATCACCGTCGGCGGCAGCCAGGGCCAGTTCGAGCTGAACGTGCGGGTGCCGCTGATCGCCCGCAACCTGCTCGACTCGATCGAGCTGCTCGCCTCCGCCTCAAAGCTGCTCAACGAGAAATGCGTCGCCGGGCTGGAGGCCAACGAGGAGATGACCGAGCGCCACGCCGAGGCCACCCTGGCCACGGCGACCGCGCTCAACCCTCACATCGGCTACGACCGCGCCGCCGACATCGTCAAGACGGCAGCCGAATCAGGCCGCTCCCTGCGCGAAGTCGCCCTTGAACAGGGCGTCGAGCCTTCGGTCCTGGAAGAGGCCCTGGACCACCGCCGCATGGCTCGCCCGCACGAGGTAGCGGGTCCCTCCGAGCCCTCGAGGCTGCGTCGGCGACGTCAGCACCCGGCTCAGCAGCTGCTAACCCTGCAGGGTGACGAAGCGTTCTTCGGTCAGCTCCAGCACCGCGTAGGCGGGGCCCTCGCGGGTGTTGCCTGAGTCCTTGACTCCTCCGTAGGGCTGCTGGTCGGCGCGGAAGGTGGGCACCTCGTTGATCAGGACGCCGCCGAACTCGAGGGTCTCGGCGGCGCGCAGGCCGCGACCTATATCGCGGGTGAAGACTCCCGCCTGGAGGCCGAACTTGGAGTCGTTGGCCATCTCCAGCGCCGCTTCGAAGTCCGCGTAGCGGTCGATCGTCGCTACGGGCCCGAAGATCTCCTCGCACCAAACCTTGGCCTGGTGGGGCGGGGCGCCGAGCAGGGTCGGCGCCAGGCAGCGGCCCTCGTCGACCAGCTCGCCCCCGCTCAACAGCTCCGCTCCGGCGGCTACCGCCTCGTCGACCCACGCCTTGACCCGGTCGCGGTCGCCCGGGGAAATCAGCGGCCCGACGTCGGTCTCGGGGTCGAGCGGGTCGCCGACCCGCAGCGCCTCGGTGTTGGCGACGAGGCGCTCGGTGAAGGCGTCGGCGACGTCCTCGTGGACGAGGATCCGCTGGATCGAGATGCAGCTCTGCCCGGCGTGGGAGAAGGCGTGGAGCTTGGCTTTGTCGGCGGCCGCCTCCCAGTCGCCGTCGGAGTGGACGATCAGCGGCGCGTTGGAGCCCAGCTCGAGGTTGACCTTCTTGTGGGGGACGCGGCTGCGGATACCCCAACCGACCTCGGCCGAGCCGGTGAAGCTGAGGGCGCGGGTCAACTCGTGCTCGACGATCGCGTTGCCGACCTCGGAGCCGGGGCCGGGGATGACGCTCAACCAACCCTCCGGCAGGCCCGCCTCAAGCAGCGCCGCGGCCAGCTTCAACGCCGAGATCGGCGTCTGGCCGGCCGGCTTCAGGACGACCGCGTTGCCGGCGGCGATCGCCGGCCCCAGCTTGTGGGCGACCAGGTTGAGCGGGAAGTTGAAGGGGCTGATCGCGCCGACCACGCCGTAGGGGACGCGCAGCATCACCCCGAGCTTGCCGACCCCCGCCGCGGAGGCCTCCATCGGCACCGTGCCGCCGGTCAGCTTGCGCGCCTCGACGGCCGAGAAGGCGAGGGTGTCGACGCAGCGGGCCGCCTCGGCCTGCGCCGTCTTCAGCGGCTTGCCCGCCTCGGCGGCGATCGTCAGGGCGAGGTCGTCGAGCCGCTCGCCGACCAGCTCCGCCGCCCGGTCGAGCACCGCGGCGCGCGCGTGCTGGGGGAAGTCGGCGCCCTCGAAGGCCGCCTGCGCCGCGCGCGCGGCGCGGTCGACCAGCGCCGCGTCGCCCTGGGCGACCCGCCCCACGACCGACCCGTCGTAGGGGCTGTGGACCTCGGCCCACTCGCCGGTCTCGATCCACTCCCCGGCCGCGAGGAGTTTGTGATCGACTGCCTCGACTGCCCGTGCGGCCATGAAAAACAGGGTAGTGAACTGCAGGCCGCGACTCCCCGATCCAGAAGCTGTTGACCCAGAGTGCGACTCCGCCTCACAACCGCTCTTGTCTTCCTGCTGCTCGCCCCCGCCGCGCAGGCGCGCGTCACCTGGGTCGTCCACGGCCACGGCTTCGGCCACGGCGTCGGGATGAGCCAGTACGGCGCCTTCGGCTACGCCAAGCACGGCAGGGACTACCGCACCATCCTCGGCCACTACTACTCCGGGCACCCGGGTCGGGACGCTCCCCACCTCCCCGGTCGTCCGCGTCCTGCTCGAGATCAGACGCGGCGACGTCGTCTTCGGCCGGGCTTCCTCAGCCTGCGGGCGCTCGCTCTCCCCCCAGCGCCTCTACGAGGCCCACCGCAGCGGCAAGACGATTCGCCTCCGCACCTCCGGCGGCAAGCCGCTCGCGAACTGCGGCAGGAAGCTGCATGCGGCCGGCGCCGGCCGCATCGACATCGCCGGCCTCGGCTTCTACCGCGGGGCGCTCGAGGCGGTGCCGACCGGCAGCGACGCCCGCGCCATCAACGTCGTCGACGCGGTGCCGGTCGACCAGTACGTGAAGGGGGTCATCCCCAACGAGGTGCCGGCCTCATGGCCGGTGCAGGCGCTGCGCGCCCAGGCGGTCGCGGCCCGCTCCTACGCGCTCAGCGTCCAGGCGACGGGGGCCAACGGCTTCGACCTCTACAGCGACACCCGCAGCCAGGTCTACAGGGGCATTGCCAGCGAGGCGGCGCGATCCAACCAGGCGGCCAACGACACCAGGGGCCAGGTCGTCCTCTACAAGGGCAAGGTCGCCCAGACCTATTTCGCCGCCTGCTCGGGCGGCCACACCGAGAGCGTCCAGAACGTCTTCTACGGCCCCGCGATCCCCTACCTGGTCGGCGTGCCGGACCCGTTCGACTACTACTGCCCCCTGCACAAGTGGACGCTGAAGTTCAGCGGCCCCGAGATCAGCGCCAAGCTGAGCGGCCGACTGAAGGGACGGCTGAAGCGGATCGTCGTCACCAAGCGGGGCAGCTCGCCCCGCATCCTCTGGGCGCGCCTCTACGGCACCGGGGGGATGTCGAAGATCCGCGGCGACCAGCTGCAGTCGGCGCTCGGCGCCTACGACAAGTGGATGACGTTCAGCAAGCGCTCGGGCAAGGGTCGCCGAGGCGCGCGGCGGCGCTCAGCCGTCCGGATAGGGCTGGATCGGGATGCCGTGGTCGGTCTCCCGCATCCCCAGCTCGTAGGCGGCGCCGGCGCTGCAGTGACAGCTGCCGGGCCGGGACGCCGGGACGCTCGACGGTCAGCTCCAGGTCCGATACCGAGCAGTTGATCGTGTTGTGCTCGGGGCCCTTGGGGTCGGCGTAGATCCAGCCGACGAAGTCCTTCTGCGGTGCCGACACCCGGCCCCGGACGACGATGTCCTTGCCGGGCAGGACGAACTCGCAGGCGCCCGCCGACTCCTCGATCCGGGCCGAGCGGATCTTGCCGAAGCCACCGAGGCGGTGGGCCTCGCCGTCGAGCGTCAGCATTCCCGAGGGGAGCCAGGGGGTGACGCGGGAGCCGAGCTTGATCCGCGCCGCGCCGGCGTCGAAATAAGCGTCGGGGGCGCCCTCGAAGCCGGTGCCCTCCAGCCAAACCCAGCGCTCGGCGTGCTCGGTGCCCCAGTTGTGGCCGATCATCCCCGGCCAGCCGGAGAGGTCGATCGTCTCCCCGTCGACCTCGAGGCGACCGTCGAAGACGGCGTTCGGGTAGGGGGCGACGAACTTGGTCCGCGGCAGCGGCGCCTTGTAGAGCCAGTCGGCCGGCAGGTACTTGCAGGGGGCCGCGTCGCCGGAGAAGGTCAGGTCCCAGGCGCCCCTCAGCGCTTCGGTCTCGATCGCCCCGGTCGCCCTTCCCGGTCCGATCTCCGCCTCGCCGACCTTGATCCACGACCCGCATCGGCACGGACAGCTCCGCCGCCGGCACGGTCACCTTGGTCGCCCGCGGTCCCTCCGCCTCGCGGTCGAAGAGGACGAACCAGATCGAGGCGTTCGGCTCGGCGCCGGGGCGCTTGTGGACCGTGTGGCGGATCCAGATACCCCGGCCGCCCCCCGGCCGGCAGGCCTTGATGTAGAAGCTCTCGTAGTGGCCGCCCTTTGCGGCTACCCCCGGGAACCTCGCGCCCTGGTCCATCCCCGGAGATTAGAGCCCGAAAGGGCCTAGACCTTGATCGTGATCACGTCGCCATCGGCGACGACGTAGTCGCGGCCCTCGACGCGCAGCAGGCCCACGTCGCGGGCCGCCGCGTAACCGCCGTACTCGACCAGTTGGTCCCAGCCGATCGCCTCGGCTTTGACAAAGGCGTCCTGAATCTCGGTGTGGATCGTCCCGGCCGCCTCCCAGGCGGTGGAGCCGCGGCGCAACGGGCGGGCGACCGCCTCCTTGTCCTCGCCCGCCGTGAAGAAGGTGATCAGCTCAAGCAGGTCATAGGCGGCGCGAACGAGGCGGGCCAGGCCCGAGCCCCCGACGCCGTAGGACTCGCGCATCTCCTCCGCCTCCTCGGGGTCGAGCTCGGCCAGCTCGCCCTCGATCCGGGCGCTGACCGCGACCGCGCCCGCGCCCACCTCGCGCGGCGTGGGCGGCGACCGCCTCCGGCACCTCGCCGTCGCCCTCGTCGACGTTGGCGACGTAGAGGATCGGCTTCGAGGTCAGCGCCTGCAGCAGCCGCGGGCCGTCCGCCGCCGCCTCGGGGACCGGGACCGACCGGGCCGGGCGCCCGGCCGCCAGCGCCTCGCGCACCGCCTCCAGCCAGTCGCGTTCGGCCACCGCCTCGGCCTCGCCCGTCTTCGCCTGCTTGGTGACCCGCTCCAGCCGCCGCTCCACCTGTTCGTAATCGGAGAGCAGCAGCTCGGTCTCGATCGTCTCGATGTCGCGGATCGGGTCGACCCGCCCGTCGGGGTGCGGTACCCCGGAGTCGGCGTGGCAGCGGACCACATGGCAGATCGCGTCGGTCTCACGGATCGAGGCGAGGAACTTGTTGCCGAGCCCCTCCCCCTCCGAGGCCCCCTTGACCAGGCCGGCGATGTCGTGGAAGGCGATCGTCGCCGGCACCAGCTCGGAGCTGCGGACCGTCGCGGCGACCCGCTCCAGCCGCTCGTCGGGCACCTGCGCCACCGCGACGTTCGGCTCGATCGTCGTGAACGGGTAGTCGCCGGTCTGGGCGCCGCCCTTGGTCAGCGCGTTGAAGAGTGTCGACTTGCCCGCGTTGGGCAGCCCGACGATCCCGACCTTCATAAAACTCCCCCTCCGCTCATCAAAGCGAGAGGGGGACGAGGAGGCCGAGGGCGACGCCGAGCAGCGCGCCCGCGACGACGTCGGAGGGGTAGTGCATGCCGAGGTAGGGACGGCCGAGCGAGAGCGCCAGGGCGAGGAGGAAGGCGAGCGCCCCGAGCGAGTCGACCCGGGTCATCGCGGTGGCGACGGCAAACGACGAGGTCGCGTGCGCCGAGGGGAAGCTCAGCGAGCTGGGCGCGCCGCCCAGCGGCGGCAACCCCTCCAGCGCCGGCCGCGGCCTGCGCACGGCGAGCTTGACGACGTAGTTGAGCCCGATCGCGATCGGCCCCAGCGCCGCGCAGATCAGCCACGCCTCGCGGTTCGACCGGTCGACCAGCGCCAGCACGACCCCCAGGCCCACCCAGATCGCCGCGTTGTTACCGGCCTTGCCCAGCGCCTTGGCAGCGCTCTCCATGCCGGGCGTGTGCCCGCGGGTGCGCATGGCGCGCAGCAGCTTCAGGTCAAGCTCCTTCATCGACGGCGGAGGATATGGGCGTCAGGCAGAATCCGCCCGTGCCCTTCGTCGCCGACTACGTCCACACTCCCGGCCACCACTGCGGCTCGACCGCGCTGCGCAACCTGCTCGCCTTCCACGGCGTCGAGATCAGCGAGGAGATGGCGTTCGGGCTCGGCGCCGGCGCCTGCTTCTACTACGTCGCCCTGGAGGACGCCTCTCCGACCCGCTGGTTCAACGGCCGCACGGCGCGCCTGGAGGAGAACTTCCGCGAGCTGACCGGGGCGGCGCTGGAGATGCGCACCTTCGAGGAGGGTGACGGGGAGGCCTGGACCGCCGCGGCGGCGGCGGTCGACGAGGGACAACCGGTACTTCTGCTCACCGACCTCTTCTACCTCGACCACTACGGCAACTCGGCCCACTTCCCGGGCCACGCGGTGGTCCTCGCCGGCTACGACGAAGAGAACGCCTATCTGTCCGACACCGGCTTCGAGGAGCTGCAGACGACGCGGCTGGAAAACCTCGATAGGGCCAGGCACAGCTCGCACCCCGCCTACCCGCTCAGCGGCCACATGTTCGTCGCCTCCGGCGGAGTCGAGCCGCGGCAGCTCCGCGCCGCGATCCCGGCCGCGATCGAGCGGGCGGCAAAGGCGATGGTCGAGCCGGAGATCCGCGACTTCTCGGGGCTGGACGCGGTGCGCCGCCTCGCCGCCGAAGCCGGCTCCTGGCCGGAGGCGACCGAGGACTGGCGCTGGTGCGCCCGCTTCGGCTACCAGGTGATCGAACGCCGCGGCACCGGCGGCGGCGCCTTCCGCCTCATGTATTCGCGCTTCCTCGAGGAGGCGGGGCGTCCCGAGGCGACGCTCGCCGCCGACGGCGGCGGCCCGCTGGACCGAGCTCGCCGCGGCGTTCCACGCGGCGAGCGAGCGCGAAGACCCCGACCCCGACCTCTGGCGGCGGATCGGCGAGGCCGCCGGCCGCTGCGCCGAGGCCGAGGAGCGGCTCTGGACTTCGCTAGCTGCGTAGGGGCGAGGCGACGACCGAATCGAGCTTCCAGGCGCCGCCCTCGCGGCGGATCGGCAGCTCGCTCGGCAGCACCGCGATCGACCTGAAGAAGGCGTAGCCGCGATCGCCCTTGACCCGCGCCCCGATTACCTCCACGGTCCGGTCGAGCTTGCGGAACTGCGGCGGGACCTTCTTCATTTCCGCGGTCAGCGCCGCCGCGCAGTCGTCTCTATTGCGACCGAAGCCGAGGACCACGTCGCGCTGGGCTTTGGCGGTGAGCAGGGTGCAGGCCTTCGCCCCGTCGACATCGGCGTAGGCGTCGTAGAAGTCCGTCACCAGGGACTCAATCTGGGTCCGCTCGGCGCCGGTTGCCGGTTGGCCCAGCGACTTGAGGTGCTTCTGGTAACCGGAGAGGGGCCCGGCGTTGGGGTTGGGCGGCTCGGTCGGCAGGCTGGAGGTGGAGGGCAACGTGCCGCTCTTGCCGCCGCACGCGGCCAGGCCGACGTACCAGGAGCACAACCGCCGCGGCGGCGAGGAGGCGCTTCATCCGCCTAGCTCATCCGCCCTGCGAGAAGCCGACCCTGTGCTCGCCCGAGTCGATCCGCAGGAAGACGACTTTGCCGAGGTAGAGGGAGAGGACGCCGTCGTCGGTATGGACGTCCTGCCAACCGCCCTTCTCCACCGCCTTGCGAAGGTCCCTGAGGTCATCCGCGGTCAGGCGGGCGGAGACGACCTGCCCGCCCTCGAAGCCAATTTCGACCCGCTGCGCGTCCGCCATCAGTGCCCCTCCTCCGCCGGCTCGACGATCTCGGTCAGCACGCCGCCGGTCGAGCGCGGGTGCAGGAAGGCGACGCGGCTGTCGCGGATGCCGACCCGCGCCTCGGTGTCGATCAGCTCGACGCCGGCGTCGGCCACCCGTTGCAGCGTCGCGTCGATGTCGTCGACCGCGTAGGCGACGTGGTGCAGGCCGGGGCCCTTGCGGGCGAGGAACTTGCCGACGGCGGTGTCGGGGCCGAGCGGGCGCAGCAGCTCGACGTGGCCGTCGCCGACGTCGAGCAGGACCGCCTCGACGCCCTGGGACTCGACCGTCTCGCGGTGCGCCAGCGACCATCTCGAAGCTCTGCTCGTAGAGCGCGAGGGCGGCGTCGAGATCCTCGACGGCGACTCCGATGTGGTCGATGCGTCCAAACACGGGCGGGAGTCTACGCAGACCCGGCTCCGGCTTCCGCCTCGGCGCGGAGGATCTCGGCGAGCGCGGCGACGCCGACCTCGAGCTGCTCGGGGGTCGGCTCCTTCGTCGCCAGCAGCCGCTGGATCTCGCGGCCGGGCGCGTGGAAGGCGCGGGCCGGCAGGGTGTCGTGGTGGCGGTCGCTCCAGGCGAAGATCTCGACCGCGACGGAAATGCCGCCCAGCCCGACGCCGGCCCGCGCCATCGAGCTCGGCCGCTCGACCATCCGCTCGAGCAGCACCGTGCCGCCGGCGGAGAGCAGCATCATCGGCGCGATCAGGTTCGAGCCGCAGCGGTCGTGCTCCTTGGGGACGCTCGCCGGGTCCTCGACCCCCTGCTCGTAGGCGGCGATCGCCTTGTGCTCGACCCCGTGGTAGGCGGCGAGGTCACGGTCCATCAGGGCGACCGCGGCGGGCACGGCGCCGATCGCCTGCACGTAGGCCTCCCGCAGCGCCGAGCTGCCCATCCGCCGGCGCAGGGCGGTGGTGGCGGCCAGCGTGGTTCCGATCGCGGCGAGGACCCGCCAGTCCTCGAACGGCAGCCGCGCGGCGGGCAGCCTGCGGCGCACCAGCGGCAACACCGCCATCGCCTCGGCGAGTTTGAGCGGGCCGCGGACCCCCGGCATCCGCGCCGCCAGTTTCGGCGCCAGCTCCGGCTTGCGCTCCGAGGCAACCTGGATCGCCCCATCGCGTCCGCGAACGGCGGCGGCCCAGTGGGTCGGACCGTGGATCAGCAGGCCGTTGCGCAAAGCCATGCCGCCGAGGCGCAACGGCTCTTGCTTGGCGGTCTGAGGCACGTATCTACCTTAGGGCGTTCGACAGCCGCCTCCCTTTCGGTGGCGGCTGTCGGGCACCCCTCCCTGTGAAGAGTTCCGGCCGAGGGCCCCCAGTCCAGGCCCTCGGCCGGTGTGTCGGCTCTCCCTGGCTCAAACTTGGAAAGCCGCCCTTGAAACACAAGCAACTAAGTGAAGTTGCGCCGCGTTCAGGCCTTTCGAAATCTTTTTCTGAGCGCTTCCAGACGGCGGCTCAACTCGGCCTCGAAACCGCGGTCGGTCGGCTCGTAGAAACGGGACTCTTCCAGGCCGAGCGGCAGCAGCGGCTGGTCGCTCACTCCACCGGGCTCGTCGTGCGCGTAGCGGTAGCCGGTGCCGCGCCCGAGCTTCTCGGCGCCGGGATAGTGGGCGTCGCGGAGGTAGTCCGGCGGCGCCTTGGCGCCGTTGCGGCGGACCTCGCCGCGGGCCGCGCCGAGGCCTTTGTAGGAGGCGTTGGACTTCGGCGCCAGGGCGAGGTAGACGGCGGCCTGGGCGAGGTTGAGCGCGCACTCGGGCAGGCCGACCCGGTCGACCGCGCTCGCCGCGGCGTCGGCGACCAGCAGGGCCTGGGGGTCGGCGTTGCCGACGTCCTCGGAGGCGAGGATGACCATCCGCCGGGCGATGAAGCGCGGGTCCTCGCCGCCCTCCAGCATCACCGCGAGGTAGTAGAGGGAGGCGTCGACGTCGGAGCCGCGGGTCGCCTTGATCCAGGCCGAGACGAAGTCGTAGTGGCGGTCCCCCTCGCGGTCGTAGTCGAGCGCCTTGCGCTGCAGCGCGTCCTCGATCGCGGCGACGTCGATCGGCGCCTCCCCGGCCCGCTCGACCGCGCGCTCCAGGGCCGAGAGGGCGACCCGGGCGTCGCCGCCGGAGCGGTGCGCCAGCATCTCCAGCGCCGGGTCCTCGATCGGCGGGGCGTCGGGAAGCCCTCGCTCGGGGTCGGCCAGCGCCCGCCGCAGCAACGCCTCGACCCCCTCGGCCTCCAGCGGCCGCAGCTCATATATCTGGCAGCGCGAGAGCAACGCCGAGTTGACCTCGAAGTAGGGGTTCTCGGTGGTCGCCCCGATCAGGGTCAGCAGCCCCTCCTCGACGGCGGGCAACAGCGCGTCCTGCTGTGCCTTGTTGAAGCGATGGATCTCGTCGAGGAAGAGGATCGTCGGCCTCCCGGCGCCCTCGCGCCGCTCCCGCGCCCGTTCGATCACCCCGCGGATCTCCGCTTTGCCGGCGTTGACAGCCGACTCCTCCTCAAAGGCCCCCTCCGCCCCGGCCGCGGCGATCCGCGCCAGAGTCGTCTTCCCGGCCCCGGGCGGCCCGTAGAGGATCGCGCTATGAGGGTGCCCACTTTCGATCGCGGTCCGCAACGCCGAACCCTCACCAAGGATGTGCTCCTGTCCCACCAGCTCATCCAAGCGAGCGCGGTCGCATCCGCACCGCCAACGGCGCATCAGCAGCTGGAACCTCTGACGCGGCGCCTGCTTCGCTGTCGAACAACCGGTCGTTCACCAAGCCGAGTATGAGGGCACCGGGGGAGGGCTCGCCGGAGCCTCCCCGCTGTTGCTCCGCCGACCCCTTCCCCCGGCACCTCCCACACCCCGCTTAGAATCGACCGAATGGCCACCACAGAAGCACGCCCCGCCGCGTCCACCCTCGAGAGCTTCAACCCGGCGACCGGAGAGCTCGTCGGCTCCGTCCCGACGATCACCCCGGACCAGGTCCAGGCAGTCGTCGACGACGTCGCCCGGGTCCAGCCCGCCTGGGCCGAGCTGAGCCTGGCCGACCGCGCCAAGTACATGCGCCGCGCCGCCGACGCGCTTCTGGACGACATCGACGACATCGCCGAGCTGCTGGTCACCGAGCAGGGCAAGCCGCGCGTCGAGGCCTACACGATGGAGCTGCTGCCGACCGTCGACGCCCTGCACTGGTGCGCCAAGGCCGGCCCGAAGATCCTCGCCGACGAGAAGGTGCGGATGTCCCAGGCCTTCCTGATGAGCAAGAAAGGCCGCTTCACCTACGAGCCGATCGGCGTGGTCGGGGTGATCGCGCCCTGGAACTACCCCTGGTCGATCCCCTTCGGCGAGGTGGCGATCGCGCTGATGGCCGGCAACGGCGTCGTCCTCAAGCCCGCCAGCCTGACGCCGCTGCTCGGCGAGGCGATCCGCCGCGTCTTCGAGAAGGGCGGCCTGCCCGAGGGGCTGGTCCGCGTCGTCCATGGCGGCGGCGCGGTCGGCGACGCGCTGGCCCGCTCAAGCGTCGGCAAGGTCTTCTTCACCGGCTCGGTCGAGGTTGGCCGCGTGGTCGGCGAAGTCTGCGCGCAGCAGCTCAAGGGCTCCGTCCTGGAGCTGGGCGGCAAGGATCCGATGATCGTCTGCGCCGACGCCGACCTCGACAACGCCGTCAGCGGCGCCGTCTGGGGCGGCTTCGCCAACGCCGGGCAGACCTGCTCGGGAATCGAGCGCGTCTACGTCGTCCGCGAGGTCGCCGACCGCTTCGTCGAGGGGGTCGCCCGCGAGGCGCAGAAGCTGCGGCTCGGCGACCCGATGCAGTGGGAGACCGAGATCGGCCCGATGACCTCAGACGGCCAGTACGAGATCGTCGTCGACCTGATCGCCGACGCCGAGGCCTCGGGGGCGACCAAGCTCTGCGGCGGCCCGACCGAGGTCGCCGGCCTCTCCGGCAAGTTCGTCGCCCCGACCGTCCTCACCGGGGTAACCCACGAGATGCGGATCATGCGCGAGGAGATCTTCGGCCCCGTGCTGCCGATCGTCGTCGTCGAGAATGAGCAGGAGGCGATCGACCTCGCCAACGACTCCCAGTTCGGCCTCGGCGCCTCGGTCTGGACCAAGGACCGCCAGAAGGGCGAGCGGATCGCCCGGCGGATCGAGTCCGGGATGGTCTGGGTCAACGACCACTCCTTCAGCCACGGCGCCTGCCAGTGCGCCTGGGGCGGGGTCAAGGACTCCGGCGTCGGCCGCTCACACTCCAAATTCGGCTTCTACGAGTGCGTCAACGTGAAGATGAACGCCTGGGAGCCGGGGCTGACCCGCGACTTCTGGTGGCACCCCTACGACGCCACCCTCGGCGAAGCGGTCCGCGCCTCGGCCAAGCTGCTCTACGGCAAGGGCGCGACGCGGACCAAGGCCCTGCGAGAGGGCGCGGCGCCCCTCCTCAAGGTCGGGCGTCGCACCCTGCGCAAGCGCGGCTGACTCGGCTCAGTCGCATTTGATGGCTGACCGCCTCAGCCGCCTCTGATCACGATCGTCTTCGAGGTCGCACCGGCGCACTTCGAGGACGGCTTCGCGACGGCGAAGAGCCTGAAGGGCAGCTGGCCCTTGAATTTGAGCGTCGCGGGATCGACTTTCCAGGCGCCTTTGTCGGAGGACGTGCTGCGCCCGAGGACGCCGTGGCCCTTCTGCTTCAGCACCACCTTGCGACCGGCCCGGCAGGATTTGCTCGGCGACTTGACCTTGCCGAAGTAGCCGTAGGCGCTGATCGTCAGCTTGGTCTTCGAGCCGGCGACCGCCGCCGCCGGGCCGAGCGCGACCAGCGCCAGCGTCGCCGCCAGCCCGGCCGCCGCCGCCTTCATCCTGGTTCCTGCGTTCATCGATCCTCCTTGCCGAAGTTGTGCGACGGCAGCCTAGTTGAATCCCGCGGGAGCGCCGCCGTCGAATCACGAATTCGGCGGCTACTTCCAGACCCGCAGCGGCGTGTGCTCGGCGAGCCGGTCGAAGTCGACGTCGGCGTGCAGGAGGACGGCGTCCTTTGCGGATGCAGATCGCCGCGATCAGCAGGTCGACGTTGGAGCGGATCGTGTGGCCCTCCAGCCGCAGCAGTCGGAAGAGGCGCGCCGCCTGGACGAAGTCCTCCATCTCCTCGAAGGGAGAGGACGGGGAAAGCGGCGAGCCCATCGCAGTTTTTCCGCCGGGGCGTCGTCCCGCGCTCCCTTCAGCACCTCGGTGTAGACGGGGGATGGAACGGCGATGTCGGCATTCTGCGCGATCAGCCCCGCAGGCTGTCCGCTGGGGACTCGCCCGGAGGTCGCGTTGAAGGCATCGATCCAGACGCTGCTGTCGACCGCGATCAACGGCCCTCGCGACGCTTCCTCGCCTGGCGCTCCTTCCACCTCGCGCTGCCCCTGGAGCAGGGCCGCGATGTCCCGCGCCGTTTCTTCGGGATCCGGCTTCAACTCGGGCAGGTCCGGCGGCAGCGGGTCCTGCGTGCGCAACTCCTCCAGCGGCGGAAAGTCCGGGTATTTCCCGAACAAATCGAGGATGCTCTTGCGGCCCTCCCGCTGAACCAGCTCGCGCAGCGCGTAGTCGACCGCCTCGCGCTTCGTGCGCAGGCCGAACAACTCCATCGCCTCGGCGATCAGCTCGTCGTCGATCTCTATGTTCGTGCGCATACACAACAGCCTACACACGTTCCCAGTGATCTCTACACATGTGGCGCGCTAAGTGTGACGATTCAGCGCCGAAAACCTCGCGCAAGGGACAATCCACCGGCCGATGACAGAGCGAGGGCGAAACGACGCAGCGATCGCGGTCTCCGGGCTGCGGCGCGACTACGGGGAGAGGACGGCGCTGGACGGGGTCGGCTTCGAGCTGGCGGCCGGCGAGTCGCTGGTCGTCGTTGGGACCAAACGGAGCCGGCAAGACGACGCTGCTGCGCATCCTCGCCACCCTGCTGCGTCCCAGCGGCGGCGAGGTGCGGGTGCTCGGCTGCTCGCTGCCCCGCGAGGCCTGGAAGCTGCGCGGGCGGGTCGGCTACCTCGGCCACGAGCCGCTGCTCTACCGCGACCTGACCGGGGTCGAGAACCTCCGCTTCCACGCCAAGTTGCACGGGATCGACGCCGACGCGCGCCGAGGCGCGGATCGCCGAGCTGCTCGACGCGGTTGGGATGCGGCGACGCGCCGGCGACCGCGTCGCCGAGCTCTCCGCCGGGATGCGCCAGCGGCTGGCGATCTGCCGCTGCGTCCTGCACGAGCCGGCGCTGCTGCTGCTCGACGAGCCCGACTCCAACCTCGACGCCGAGGGCCGTGAGCTGGCCCGCGCGCTGATCGGCCCCGGCGTGGGACCCACCCGGGTCGTCGTCACCCACGACCCCGAGCGCCATCTCCCCGATGCCGACCAGACGCTGGCGCTCGAGGCGGGCGGGACGGTGGTGGCGGCATGACCCCCACCCGCACCGCCTTCGCGGCGATCCTCGCCAAGGACCTGCGCGCCGAGCTGCGCACCCTGCAGTCGCTGCCGGCGATGGCGCTCTTCGCCGTCACCACCTTCGTCATCTTCCGCTTCGGCCTCGACCGCACCCACCTCTCCGGCAGCCTCGCCG
Source organism: uncultured Solirubrobacterales bacterium (assembly GCA_963837585.1). Taxonomy (GTDB): domain Bacteria; phylum Actinomycetota; class Thermoleophilia; order Solirubrobacterales; family 70-9; genus CAWINX01. Next base: position 138,889 of record CAWINX010000003.1, read on the forward strand.
CCGGGGTGCTCTGGGCGACCCTGCTGTTCGCCGCGGTGCTCGGCGTCAACCGCCTCTTCGTCGCCGAGCGCGAGGAGGGCGGCTTCGACGCGATCCGCCTCGCGCCGATCGACCGCACCGCGCTGTTCATGGCCAAGGCGGCGGCGCTGCTCGTCTACCTGGCGGTGCTGGAGGCGATCGTCGTCCCGGTCTTCGCCCTCTTCTTCCTCGGCTCGGCCGCGGCGCTGCTCCCCCTGGTCGCGGTCCTCGCCCTCGCCGACCTCGGCCTCGCCGCGACCGGCACGCTGATCTCCTCGATGGCCGTGCACTCGCGCGCCCGCGACCTGCTCGTCCCGCTCGTCCTCCTCCCCCTGGTCGTGCCGCTGATGATCGCGGCGACCGGCGCCACCGACCCGCTGCTCGCCCTGGGCGGTCCCGGTTACCACCGCTTCGGCACCTGGCTTGCGGTGCTCGGCCTATACGATCTGGTCTTCCTCCTGGTCGGATACGCGGTGTTCGACTTCCTCCTGGAGGACTGAGCGCGCGCCGCTCCCCACCGCGAAAAACGCATGTACGGCAAAGGACTCAGACCCCTCTCGATCGCGACCGTGGCGGTGATGACCGCGGCGCTCTCGCTGGTCTTCTTCTACGCCCCGTTGGACGCAGACCAGGGCTTCGTCCAGAAGATCTTCTACCTGCACGTGCCGCTCTCGATCGTCTCGCTGGTCGGCTTCGTCGATCGGCGGCTGCTTCGCGATCGCCCATCTGCGCAGCGGCGACCGGCGCTGGGACGCCTACTCCTACGTCTCGATCCACATGTCGGTGATCTTCGGCGTCGCCGTCCTGGCGACCGGCTCGATCTGGGCGCGGGCCTCCTGGGGGCACTGGTGGGTCTGGGACGAGCCGACCCTGGTCAGCTTCCTGATCGTCTTCCTCATGTACGCGACCTACTACCCGTTCCGCTACGCGATCGACGACCCCGAGCGCCAGGGGCGCTACGCCTCGGTCTTCGCGATCGTCGCGGGGGCGTTCGTGCCGCTCAACTTCCTTGCGGTGCGACTCGCCCAGAGCCTCGTCCACCCGCGCGTCTTCGCGACGACCAACGGCGGGCTGCCCGGCTCGATGATGCTGACCTTCCTCGTCTGCCTGGCGGCGATGGCGCTGCTCTGGGTCACCCTGGTCAAGTTCGAGCTGACCGCGAAGAGCGCCTCCGGCCAGCTGAAGCGGCTGCGACGCGCGCTCGATGCGCCGGCCCCGGGCGGAGCCTCCCGCGTCGCCCCGGAGGTGAGCTAGTTGCTGGAGCTGCTCGCCGACACCCCCGCCCTGCCGCTCGATGAGGCGGGCAAGTACGTGGCCGGCGCCTACGTCGTCTTCGTCGTCCTGCTCGTCGTCTACGTCGGGATCATGGCGGCCAAACTGCAGCGGATTGAGCGGGAACTTCGGGAATTGGCATCCTTTGCGGAAGCCCGTGCCAACGCAAACCAAGCCGCCCCCGGAAGCGGGAGTGAGGGGCCATCCATATCTGATTCTCTGGCCCCTCACGGGAGCTGAGGAGGTGGCGCTTTATGTCTGAGCTACTGGCGCTCGGCGTCTCCCACAAGACCGCCCCGCTGGACCTGCGCGAGCGGCTCTCGCTGACCGAGGGGCGCGCGGTCGGCGCCCTGCGCGACCTGACCGAGGCGGCGGGAATCCATGAGGCCGCGGCGATCTCCACCTGCAACCGCACCGAGCTCTACCTGGTCGTCTCCGACCCGGTCGAGGCGGAGTCGACGGCGCTCGGCGTGCTCACCCGCCAGGCTGAGATCCGCCCCACCGAGCTGCTCGGCCACCTCTACTCGCTGCGCTCCGGCGAGGCCGTCCACCACCTCTTCCGCGTCACCGCGGGGCTCGACTCGATGATCCTCGGCGAGGCCGAGATCCAGGGCCAGGTGAAACGCGCCTACGAGCTGGCGCTGGTCGAGGGCGGCACCGGGCCGATCCTCAACCGCCTCTTTCGCGGCGCGCTCGCGGCGGGCGGACGGGCACGCAACGAGACCGGGATCAGCGAGAAGGGGATCTCGATCTCCTCGGTCGCGGTCGAGCTCGCCCAGCGCACCCTCGGCGACCTCGCCGACCGCCGCGTCCTCGTCGTCGGCGCCGGTGAGACGGCCGAGCTGGTCGCCCGCGCCCTGGTCGCCCGCGGCGTCGCCACCGTCTTCGTCGCCAACCGCCACTACGACCGGGCGATCGGTCTCGCTCAGCGTTTCGGCGGCGCCGCCGTCCGCTTCGAGGAGCTGCCCGAGCAGCTCGAGCTGGCCGACATCGTCGTCACCGCGACCAACTCCCCCCACCACATCGTCGAGCGCGACGACGTCGCCGCGGTGATGGCGGGCCGCGAGAGACGGCCGCTGCTGCTGGTCGACATCGCCGTGCCGCGCGACGTCGAGCCGGCCTGTCGGGAGATCGCCGGGGTCAGCCTCCACGACATCGACGACGTCCAGCAGATCGTCGCCCGCAACGCCGGCGGCCGCGAGGCGGAGGCGCGGCGGGCCGAGCGGATCATCGAGGCCGAGCAGGAGCGCTTCGAGCGTTGGCTCGCCTCGCTGGAGGTGGTGCCGACGATCGCCTCGCTGCGCGAGCGCGCCGACGAGGTGGTGCGGCGGGTGCTGGCCGAGAACGACCCCCGCTGGGAGAGCCTCAGCGAGGCCGACCGCGAGCGGGCGCAGGCGATGGCGAAGGCGATCGCCTCCCGCCTCCTGCACGAGCCGACCCTGCGGATGAAGCGCGCGGCCGGCAGCGACGACGCCTACCTGTACGTGAGCGCGCTGCGTGAGCTGTTTGGGCTCGACGCCGCCGAGACCGAGCCGGAGGGCGAGGCGGGTGGCAAGGTAACGGAGCTGAGGAAGGGGATGTCCGGTAGGGGTTCCACTTAACTTTTTCGAGGAGCGGCATAATTGCTGGCGCCCGAAGCTGCGCCTCGCGAAAAAGTACAAGACGTTCCACCCCTACCGGACATCCCCACCACACTCTCGATGATTCGAATTGCCACCCGCAGTAGTGCTCTAGCTCTGGCGCAGGCGCGTCAGGTTGCTGAGATGCTGGGCGGGGCGGAGCTGGTTGAGTGTTCTTCGGATGGGGAGCCCGGGGACAAGGGGCGCTTTGTGCGGGGGGTTGAGCGGGCGTTGGTTGAGGGGCGGGCCGATGTTGGCGTCCACTCGGCCAAGGACGTGCCGAGCGGGATGCTCGGCGGGCTGGCGATCGCCGCGGCGCCGGCGCGCGAGGACGCGCGTGACGTCTGGATTGGCCCCGGGTCCTCGCTCGACGACGTGCCGGAGGGGGCGCGAGTCGGAACGGCAAGCCTGCGACGCCGCGCCCAGCTGCTCGCGGCGCGTCCCGACCTGCGGGTGAGCGAGCTGCACGGCAACGTCGACACCCGGCTGCGCAAGTTGGCGGAGGGAGAGGTGGACGCGCTGGTGCTTGCCGCGGCGGGACTGCGGCGACTGGGGCGGGCGGAGGAGGCTGCCTTCGCGATCCCGACCGAGCTGATGACGCCGGCGGCGGGACAGGGCGCGCTCGCCCTGCAGGCGGCCGTCGAGAACGAGGGCGCCTGGCACGCCGCCGGGGAGGTCGGAGACGAAGCGGCGATGCGGGAGCTGACCGCCGAGCGGGCCGCCGTGGCGATGCTCGAGGCGACCTGCGCCTCGCCGATCGGCATCCACGCCCGAGTCGACGGCGATGCACTGGCGATCGAGGCCTTCGTCGGCCTCCCCGACGGCGAGGAGTGGGTGCGGGACACGGTGGAGGCGGGCTCGGCCAACCCGGCCGAGGCCGGCGAGCTGCTCGCCGAGCGCCTCCAGGCCGCCGGCGCCCGCGACATCCTCGACCGCGCAGAGGCGATCGCATGAGCGCCCGGCCCGGGACCGTCTACCTGGTCGGCGCCGGTCCCGGCGACCCGGGGCTGATGACGGCGCGCTCGCTGGAGCTGATCGCCGCCGCCGACATCGTCTTTTACGACCGCCTGATCCCGCCGGGCGCCCTCGACGGCGCCCGCCCCGACGCCGAGCTGGTCTACGTCGGCAAGCAGCCCGGGGTCCCGTCGGTTCCCCAGGGGGAGATCGGGGAGCGACTGATCGACGCGGCGCGGGCCGGCAAGAGCGTCGTGCGGCTGAAGGGTGGCGACCCCTTCGTCTTTGGGCGCGGCGGCGAGGAGGGCGAGGCGCTGCGCGAGGCCGGAGTCGAGTTCGAGGTCGTCCCGGGGGTGACCGCCGGGGTTGCCGCCACCGCCTACGCGGGGATCCCGGTCACCCATCGCGACGACGCCTCCGCGGTCGCCTTCGTCACCGGCCACGAGGATCCGGAGAAGGACGAGACCGCGCTTGACTGGGAGGCGCTCGCCGCGTTCCCGGGCACCCTCGTCTTCTACATGGGCGTCAAACGGCTGGCCGAGAACGCGGCGGCGCTGATCGAGGCGGGCCGCGACCCCGATGAGCCGGCCGCCGCGGTCGAGCGGGGGACGATGGTCGGCCAGCGCACCGTCACCGCGACGCTGGGAACGATCGCCGCGGCGGTCGAGCGGGAGGGGGTCGGCGCGCCGGCGCTGATCGTCGTCGGCGCGGTGGTCGGGCGCCGCGAGGCACTCGCCTGGCTGGAGCGGCGGCCCCTGCACGGGCGCCGCGTCGTCGTCACCCGCGCCCGCGCCCAGGCCAGCGGCCTCGCCGCGACCCTGCGAACGCTCGGCGCCGAGGTGGTCGAGCTGCCGGCGATCAGGATCGAGCCGCGGCTCGAGAGTGCGGAGGTGGGCGCCGCGGTGGAGCGGATCGGCGAGTACGCGCTGATCTGCGTGACGAGTCCAAATGGGGCGCACCTGTTGTTTGAGGCGCTGGCGAAGGCCGGGCTCGACGCGAGGGCGCTCGGCGGGACGAAGCAGACGCAGGGCACGACCGTCGCCGCAATCGGCCCCGGCACCGCCCGGGCGCTCGCCGAACATGGAATCCAAGCCGACATCGTCCCCGAGCGCTTCGTCGCCGAGGCGCTGATCGAGGCGCTCGCCCCGGTCGAGGTCGAGGGCCGCCGCGTCCTAATCGCCCGCGCCGCCGAGGCCCGCGACGTTCTCCCCGACGCCCTGCGCGAGCGCGGCGCCGAGGTCGACGTCGTCGCCCTCTACGAGACGGTCCGCGAGGACCCCGCTGCCAGAGGCGGTTGAGGCGGCCCGCGGCGCCGACTACGTCACCTTCACCTCCTCCTCGACCGTGCGCAACCTGGTCGAGGCGCTCGGCGACGACTTCCCGAGCGAGGCGCGGATCGTCTCGATCGGCCCGATCACCAGCGAAACGGCGCGCGAGGCCGGCCTCGAGGTCCACGTCGAGGCGGAGCAACACGACATCGACGGCCTGGTCGAGGCCCTCCTCCGCGACGCGCAATGAACCCTGACGATGCTTCCGCTGTTCCTTTGCCGGGTATAGCGGGCAAAGGAACAGCGGAGTGGGATTCGGGGCGCCACACCGGCACTTCGCCAGGGTGCGACTCGACCAACACGCGCGCTCGGGAGCTGGCCGCGGCCGGCGCGCCGCACGGCACGGTCGTCACCGCCGATGAGCAGACCGAAGGGCGCGGGCGCCAGGGGCGCTCCTGGAGCGCCCCGGCCGGCAAGGCACTCCTCTACTCGGCGATCCTGCGCCCGCTCGGCGAGCGCCCGCTGCTACCGCTGGCGGCGGGACTCGCCGTCTGCGAAGCGGCGGAGGAGCTGGCCGACCCCCGGCAACCGACCGCGTCCCGGGTGAATGCCAGGTCAAGTGGCCCAACGACGTCCTCCTCGAAGGGCGCAAGCTGGCCGGAGTCCTGATCGAGGCCCGCCCGCAGGACGACTGGGCGGTGATCGGCGTCGGCCTCAACCTCACGATCGCCCCGGAGGAGTTCCCGCCGGAGCTGCGCGACACCGCCACTTCCCTTGCCCCCACCTCCCTCGCCCCCACCCTCGGTGCAACGCGTTGGCGTGTTGACGGAACGCTTACGCGTTACACCGGGGGTGGTTCGAAATCCGGTGCAACGCGTTGGCGTGTTGACGGAACGCTTACGCGTTACACCGCGGTAATGAGCAAGCGATTGGAGCGCTGGATCGACGCGGACGACGCGACGATCCTCGCCGAGTGGCGGCGGCGCGACGCGCTGCTTGGGCGCGAGGTCTCCTGGGGCGAAGGGTCGAGGGACGGCGGCTCAGGAGTCGCCGACGGTGTCGGCGACCGGGGTGGGCTCGTCGTCGTCGTCCCCGGCGGCGACCGGGTCGTCCTCGACTCCGGCGAGGTCCACCTCACCGTCGCCTGAGTCCGGCTCGTCCGGGGAGGCGTCCTCAAGGGGCTCGGGATCACTCACCTCGACTTCGTCGATGTCCACTTCCACGACGTCGCCGTTCTCGATCTCGGCGACATCGACTTCCTCGACCTCGCCGTTCTTCGCCGCCGCCTCGTTCGCCTCGCCGTTCTTCGCCGCCGCCTTTTTCGCCTCGCCTTTGCCGCCGCGCGCCCGTTTGTCCTTGTTGCGCTTGCGGCGTCGCTTGCCGCCTTTGGGGAAGTTGCGCAGCAGCTCGCGGGCGACGCCGGACGGTTTCCGCGCCATCCGCATCCGCGCTCCGCGCAGCACCTCCTCGCCCTCCGGGGTGTGCGACACCGCCGCCGCCAGCAGCGACACGGCCAGTCGGCGGTCCTGTTTGCGCGCCGCGTGGACCAGCCGCCGCGCGTTGCGCCCGTGGGCGCGCCCGGAGGAGTTGACCAGCAGCCCCAGCAGGCGCTTCGTCTCCGGCCAGCGCTGCACCGCGTACTCCTCGTGCAGCTCGCGCGTGTAGGAGGCGAGGCGCCAGACCCAGGCCTGCGCCTGGTCGCGCCGCCCGATCCGTTTGTCGACCAGCGCCTGCAGCAGCGTCTTCGTCCCCGCCCGCTTGTCCTCGCGGCTCCAGGTGCCGACGATGTCGATCGCGTCGTCGAAGGCCTCGGGGTCGCGCAGGTCGGCGATCTCGCTCAGCGCTTTCAGGCGCAGCTGCGCGTTGCGGTTGCGCTGCACGCAGGTCAGCAGGAAGCGACGGCGCAGCTCTTTGGTCTGGTCGTTCTGGAGCATCGCCCGCGCCCGGCGCCAGCCCTGCGGGTTGACCCGCGCGCCGGCCAGCGCCGCCCAGGCGTGCTGCTCGGGATAGTCGAGGTTCTCGACCGCGATCCGCCAGAGCTCGCGCTCCAGCACCTGCATGCGGCGCTCCTCGTCGTCGGAGACCGGGACGATCCGCCGCTCCACCCGCACCTTGCGGCCGCGGCCGCGGCGCACCGGCCCGACCACGATCGCGCCGCCGCGGTAGACGTCGCGGTCGAGCAGGCTGTGCAGGGTGACGATCGTCTCGTCGTGGGTCGTCGCCGGGTGGACGAAGTCGATAACCAGGCCGGCCTCCTTGCCCGGCGCCCGGCGCGTCACCCGGCCGACCCGCTGCTGGTAGATCCGCCGCGAGGCGGTCGGCGCCAGGTGCATGCAGATCGTCGCCCGCGGCGAGTTCCATCCCTCCGCCAGCAGCATCGCGTTGCAGAGCACGTCGACCTCGCCGCGCTCGAAGGCGGCGAGGATCTCGGCCAGCTCGCGCTTCGGCGTCTCCCCGGAGACCGCGCGCGCCACGATCCCCGTGTCCTTGAACGCTTTGGCGACGTTCTTGGCGTGCTGGACGCCCGCCGTGTAGAGGACGCCGGGGACTTTGCGGAAGCGCGACTTGTAGAGGTCGGCGATCGCCACGTTGAAGGGCTCCTGGTCCAGCAGCGCGGCCAGCTCCTCCTGGTCGAAGTCCTGGTCGACCTCGCCTTTGCGCAGCGGCACCTTGGCGATCGTCCGCACCCCCGGGCCCGGCGGGATGCGCAGGCAGCGCAGCGGCGAGATCACGCCGCGGCGCGCCGCCTGGGCGAGGTCGAAGCGCGAGGTCTGGGTCGGGAAGAGGTCGGCGACGTGGCGGGCGATCAACGCGCCGGTCGCGGTCATGCCGATGAAGACGGGGCCGTTCCAGGCGCGGATGCAGGCGCTGGTTTTCTCGCCCAGCGCGGTGTGCGCCTCGTCGCAGATCACGATCGAGTAGGCGTCGGAGACTTTGCCGGCGTTGCGGACGAACCACTGGTAGGTCTCGACCGTGACCGGGCCGTCGGGATCGTCGCGGTCGTCGAGCAGCGGCGGGCGCAGCCGCTCCTTGTAGCCGCGGTCGGAGATCTCGCCGATGAACTGGTCGACCAGGTTGCGGCGGTGGGTGAGGATCAGCACCCCGCCGGTGCGCGAGGCATCGATGAAGCCGACCGCGGCGACCGTCTTGCCGGCGCCGGTCGCGTGCTCGAACCAGAAGCGCCGCTCGGCGCCGGGGTCCTCGGGCGCCTCCTCGACCAACTCCTCCTCGTCGTCGGCCGGCGCCTCCTCCCAGTCCTGGGGCTCCTCGTCGGGAGCGACCTCCTCGTCCTCCAGTACCTCCGGGTCATCGCCGTCGGCGCCGTTCGCCGCCATCGACTTCCGGCCCTCGGCGGGCGGTTCGGCGGCGCGGCGGTTCGGCGACCGCGCCGTTGCCGGAGGACCCGTTGAGGGCGGCGGTCTGCTGCTCGGCCATCAGCTCGGTCAGCGTCCCGGACAGCGCGTCGACCTGGTGCGGGTTCAGCTCGGCGCCGTCGCGCAGTTTCGGCGGCTCGTCGGCCAGCAGCCGCTCCAGCCCCAGCAGCAGGGAGAAGTTCCGGCGCCACTCCATCGAGGGCGCCTCGGCCCCCTCCTCCAGCTCCTTCAGCGCCGCGTCGAGCGCCCGCCGCCGCGCCGTGCCCGGCGCCAGCGCCTCGGGCCCCTCGCCATCGAGCAGGAACGGCTCGCGGGCGAACTTCGCCGCGCGATCGATCTCGTCGCTTGAAGGAACTGCCGCGTGCGCGGCAACTTCGCTGGTGTTGGCCATGAAGCCCTTGGGGTCCGTCCCAGCCGGAACGCTCAAGTGCGCGCGGACGGGACAAGTGGGTAAAAGGTGCCGGGAGTCCGTTTTCCCCTTCCCCCGGCAATCTCTGCGGCCCGCATACGGGCGGGCCGAACAGAACGTATTTAATCACTGCAGCGATGTTTTCGGGACGAAACCTCTGGATCGGGGCGATCTTGCTCACCGGGGCGCTCCTCGCCGGTTGCGGATCCTCGACCTCCGGCGGCGACTACGGCGGCAAGCACCCCGACTATGCCCGCGCCCTGGCCGGCTCCCCCGCCCCGCTCGCCGCCCTGCACTCCCAGTCCGACCGCCTGCTGCCCGGCGGCCAGGACGCGTACGAGCGACGCATCGCCGCGCTCGCCGGCTACCCCGTCGTGGTCAACGTCTGGGCCTCCTGGTGCGGGCCCTGCCGCTTCGAGTTCCCCACCCTGCAGAAGCTCTCGGCGCGCTACGGCAAGCGGGTCGCCTTCCTCGGGGTCAATTCGCAGGACTCAGACGACGCCGCGGCGACCTTCCTCAAGGAGGCCCCGGTCCCCTACCCCAGCTACACGGACCCCGGCGCTGAGATCAAACGCAGCCTCGGCGCCAGCCTCGGCTTCCCCGACACCGCCTTCTACGACCGCCGCGGCAAGCTCGTCTACCTCAAGCAGGGCCCCTACACGAGCGCAGCCGACCTCGAGGCGGACGTAAAGCGCTACGCCCTCGACTGACGAGGGGATAATGGGAGGGTGACCGCCGAGATCCTCCTCCTGCTGGCTCTGGCCGTCGGGCTCTTCATCGCCGAGGCGCATCTGCCGAGCGGCGTTCTCGGCGTCCTCGGCATCGCGGCCTTCGTCTGGGCCGGGCTGCTCTACCGCGACCAGGGACACAACCTCTCAATCGTCGTGATCGTCGCCGGCGCCCTGGCGCTCGGCGCCTTCGTCCTCTTCGCGGCCCGCAAAGTGCTCGCCACCTACCGCACCGAGCCGGTCCGCACCGGCTATGAGGAGCTGGCCGGGGCGATCGCCGAGGTCCGCTCGCCGCTCGACCCCGAGGGGCAGGTGTTCGCGCAGGGGACGCTGTGGCGAGCCCGGGTCGCCGGCGGCGCCGACCCGGTCCCGGTTGGGGGTAGAGTCAGGGTCGAGTCGGTCGATGGACTGACCCTGACGGTGCGGCCCGAGGCCGCGACCGAGGAAGGAGCGCGTTAGGCATGGCTGTACTGGGGGGCATCATCATCCTCCTGGCGATCATCGCCCTGATCGTCGTCGGCTCCTCGGTGCGGGTGCTGCGCGAGTACGAGCGCGGCGTCATCTTCCGCCTCGGCCGGCTGATCGCCCAGAAGGGGCCCGGCCTGATCCTGCTGATCCCGATGGTCGACCGGATGGTCCGGGTCGACCTGCGCACGGTCACCCTCAACATCCCGCCCCAGGAGGTGATCACCCGCGACAACGTCCCCGCCAGCGTCAACGCGGTCGCCTACTTCCGGGTGATCGACTCCCGCAAAGCGATCGTCGAGGTCGAGAACTACCTGCTCGCCACGTCGCAGATCTCCCAGACGGCGCTGCGCTCAGTGCTCGGCAAGGCGGAGTTCGACCAGCTGCTCTCGGAGCGCGAGCGCCTCAACGAGCAGCTGCAGAAAATCATCGACGAGTCGACCGAGCCCTGGGGGGTGAAGGTGACGGCGGTCGAGATCAAGGACGTCGAGATCCCCGAGCAGATGCAGCGGGCGATCGCGCGCCAGGCCGAGGCCGAGCGCGAGCGCCGCGCCAAGATCATCAACTCCGAGGGCGAGTACCAGGCGGCCCAGAAGCTCACCGACGCCGCCGACATCATCAGCACCAACCCCGCCTCCCTCCAACTCCGCTACCTGCAGACCCTTCTGGAGATCGGCAGCAACCAGAACACGACGATCGTCTTCCCGCTGCCGATGGACGTGATCGAGCCCTTCCTGCGGGCCGCCGGCCAGGGCGGAGACAAGCCCGGCGGGCCGGACAAGCCGCAGACGCCCGGCAGTTGAGCGCCCCCGAGATTCGCATCGACCAGCTGACCGGGCTGCGGACGATCCTCGCGCCGGGGCGGGCCGATCGGCCGGAGGGCTTCAGCTCCGCGGCGAGCGAGCCGAAGGGGGCCGACTGCGTGCCCGTTCTGCGAGGGACGCGAGGAGCGCACGCCGCCCGAGGTCTACGCGACGCGGCCGGGGGGCGGGGCGGCGGACTCGCCGGGCTGGACGACCCGGGTGGTGCCGAACCTCTACCCGGCGCTGGCCGCCGGGGAGGAGAGCGACCGGGTCCCGCCCGAGCTGTTCGTCTCCCGCCCGGCGCTCGGCGCCCACGAGGTGATCGTCAACGCCCCCGAGCACGTCACCGCGATGGCCGAGCTGAGCGAGGAGCGATTCGCCGGGGCGGTAGCGACCTGGAGGGAGCGGATGCGCGCCCACCGCGACGCCGCCTACGTGCAGCTGATCGTCAACGAGGGCGGCGGCGCCGGTGCCTCGCTCGAGCACACCCACGCCCAGCTCTACGCGCTCCCCTTCGTCCCGGCCACCGTCGCTCGAGAGCGCGAGCGGGTCGGCGCCTATCGCGAACGCAACAACGGCAACGGCCTGCTCAGCGACGTCCTGGTCGAGGAGGTGCGGCGCAAAGAGCGGCTGGTCGCGATCGACGACGACGCGGCGCTGATCTGCCCCTGGGCCTCGCGCTCGCCCTTCGAGCTGCGCGTCGTGCCCCGCCGCGAAGCCGCCCGCTTCGAGGACGACGAGGCCGGCGCGGCGATGCTGCGCACCGCCCTGCGCGCCCTCGCCGAGCGCTTCGGCCGCTCCCCGGAGCTGAACCTCTGGGTCCGCACCGCCCCCCACGACGCCGAGCACTTCCACTGGCACATCGACATCGCCCCCCGCCTCACCACAAAGGCCGGCTTCGAGTTCGCCACCGGCGTCGACATCAACGTCTACCCGCCGGAGCGCGCTGCCGCGGACCTGCGCGAGGCGATCGGCGCCTGTCCGGCTCAGGCGGCCGCGCCGCCCGAGCCCTCGAGCCGGTCGAGGACGCTGAGCACGGCCTTCGTGTTCGCCTGAATTTGCTCCCGCATGTCCTGGATCTCGGCGATCACCGCTGTGTAAACCTTCTCGTTGCGGAGCAGGATCTCCCGTGCAGAACTCCGGTGCACCGCGCTCAACTTGGCCGCGAGCTCTTCGCGCTCCTTATCAGCTCGCGCAAGAGCTCGCTGGATCTCCTCGTGCTCCTCGCGGATCAGAGCCCTCGAGCTTCTCGCTGAGTCGACGTCCGAACATGAAACCTATTGTCGCAGGCCAATCCGCACATATGGGCGCATAGATGTGACAAAAGCGGAACTTCGTCCGCACCTAAGCCAGTAGGGTCCGCCGGTGCCGCCGACCCCGCGACCGATCCCCCGCTTCATCGCCGACAGCACCCAGGAGGGGATCCCTCACGGGCGCTTCGCCGAGCGGCTGGCGGAGGTCTTCCGCGAGGCCTGCGGGAGCATCGAGGACCTGCCCGACGGGGTCGAGGCGCCCGCCGAGCTCGACTGGTTCCCGGAACGCGCCTGGGGCGGCCGGGTCTGGGTCCCCTGCTCGGCGCGCGCCGAGGGCCCGGAGGGGGAGCTGGAGCTGTTCGGCCACGTCTCCTACGTGCTGCCGGAGGGCGGCGAGCCGGTGACCTCCGCGCCAAGGCCGACTTCACCGACGTCCTCGCCGAGGACAACTCCGACTGGAAGATCGACCTAAACGACGACGTGATCGGCCGCTGGCGCAACGAGGACGGCCGCGCCGGCGCCGTCACCCTCGTCTGGGGTCGGCCCCTCCTCCAGGGCGCCGTCGCCGCCACCGCCGAGCTCGACGCCGAGACCGTCGACCAAGAGGCGATCTCCAACGGCCGCTTCACCCTCGTCGCCCTCGACGCCCTCGAGGGCTACGGCGACGACGTCTTCATGGAGGTGAAGCTCTGGAGCCGCCGCGCCCAGGAGCTGGCCTCGGAGAGCCTCTACGCCGCCTGAGCCTCGCGGAAGGCCCGATTCTGCGGGAGAATCCCCCGGGCCCCGATAGCTCAGCTGGATAGAGCGACTCCCTCCTAAGGAGTAGGCCGCAGGTTCGAATCCTGCTCGGGGCGTTCGTGATTTGCAGGCTTTACCGGTTGCGCCCCTGCGTCGGCGACGAGGCACGGACACAGAACGGACACGGACTTTCTCCTCCTGGGCCTCTGCTCTATCTGGCTTTTGTGCCTCTCGGGCTGCCTTGATCGAGTCCTCAGCCGGGATGTTTGGGGCGTCTTCCAGCTCGTCAATGACGTGACCGTAGGTGCCCAACGTCAATTCCGCCCCGTGACCGAGCTGGCGCGCAACGTAGATCTAGACCTGCCCCGTTTCGGTGGACACGTTGATCTACCCCCGATCTGATGGAGTCCTGTTTCTAGAGTCCTTCGGCCCCAAGGAGGATTCAGATGCCCCGCAGGTCGGCTCGGGTGGGCCAGGAGTAACGGTCGACCAGCTCCCTCTTCAAGGTGGCGAAGAACGACTCCGCGACGGCGTTGTCCAGGGGCGAGCCGCCCCCCTGTTTCGTCGCGGTCGTAACGGCGGACGAGCAGGTATTCGTTACCGGTGGCGAGTCGGGCTCGGCGGGCGCAACGGCGAAGTCGGCATGCGCCGCCAGGGCCATGCAGTAGGCCTCGTTGGCGATCGCGTCTTGCACGCCGGGGATCGGCGCCTTGACGATGTGGGTGGTGGGGGGATCGCCCCGGCTGAGGCCGATTCGCCGGCCGTCGAAGAGGACTCCCACCTTGTCCTGCGCCCCGGCAAGAGATATGCGGAAGCCCGCCTCCTCGTCGATCTCTCCAAGCAGAGGGCGTTTGGGGAGATCGCTGAGCAGCCGGCCCATGCTCGCCTCGCCGAGCCAACGGGGCGGGTACTTCGTTTGTCCGGGCGCCGGGCCTCCGACCGGACCCACTGAGATCGCGCCGGCGCACTCGCCGCCGATCTCGGCGAGCAGCTGAAAGGAGTTGCGGGCCGAGACGTGGAGGGTGCGAGAGACCGCCTTGAGGAACTCGCCTTCGGGCAGCAGGCCCCGGAAGAACGGCGCACATTGATCGTGGTCGTAGGCCTGCTCGCGCAGCGGCAGGCTGAGCGAGATCGGCGCGCGGCTTGCCTCCACCCAATCGGGGTGGTAGGCGAAGCGCAGTTTCGCCTGGGATCTCCGCTCCAGGACGCCGGCGCGATCACCGTGCAGGAAGACGTCGAGCGCGTCGTCTCATCGCGCGGTCGCTTCGAGCCTGATGCCGAGGGCGGCGAGAACGCGCAGCACGCCGTCGAGCTGCGCGGTGGGCTTGCCGCGCTCCAGCTCGCTGATGAAGCGCAGCGTCGTGCGAGCGACGTCTGCAAGCTCGCCCTGGTTGAGGCCGAGTTGCCGGCGGCGGGACCGGATTACGGCGCCCAGATCCGTCGAGCTTTCAATCGAAGTGGAAGTCATTTCCCGTTCGGGAAAAGCCCACTCGCTCACCGCGTCAGCTGGCTTTTGCTCGAGCGAAAGCGGCGAACAGGCGGAGGTCGTCGAGATGCTCGAGCGCCTGCCAGACGGCTTCGTCGTCGACTTCGAGGTAGCCGTGCACGAGGACATTGCGCATGCCCGCCGCATCGGCAAGGCGGTCTGCAGGGCAGGGGTCGAGCCCATCCGGACGAAGGGCTTCGAAGACTCCGCGGTAATCGGAGGGCATCTTCGGTCCCAGCTCCGCGATCAGGTGGGCGCCGATGTCGATCCAAACCTGGATCGCGAGTTGGATTCCATGTTGAGCCGCGAGGCGAGTACGGAAGTCGGTGCTGTAGGTGTCGCGGCCACCGGCGCGGAGGTCGTCGAGCTCTTCCAGCAGCTGAGTGAGCCGGTCGAGCCGGGCCTCAATGCTCTCGGCGTCGACCAAAGCGCCCCTCGAGCGGTGGCGAGGCCCGACACCGCTGCAGCGGCGCGGTATCGAGGCGCGGGCTTCGCCTGATCGAGCTCGCGCGTCGCAGACGGCGGGCGTCGCGGATGGCGCGATGGCGCAACAGCGGCGTCGCGTCGTTAGTAGGCCACGTCGACCTCGTCGGTGCCCAGCGCCTTCGTCAGCGACCGTGAGGTCGAGGCGCAGGCGCGCCGGGGGGCGAGGCCGGGTCTGCCAGACGGCGACATCGACGTCGGAGAGCGGGGCGGCGGTGCCGCGGGCCTGCGAGCCGATCAACATCGCAGCCACGACGCCTTCGCGGTCCAGCGCCTCGGCCAGCCGCTGGAGGGCCGCGGAGTCGACCTCGGGCACTCGAGCGCGTTCATCGACGACGGTCATCGCTCATATCGTCGCGGATGGGCCGGACCTAGTCCAGTCGCGGGCTCCAAGCGCCCCCGCGGCATGGGCCGGGATCGTCGCTACCTGCGGATGATGCAGGAGCGGACGAAGGTGCCGGTCAGGTGCTTGCCGTCGCTGAGGTCGAAGGCGCCGCGGGCCTGGAGGTGGCCGTCGGGGCAGCTGGCGTTGACGAAGGAGTAGCGGTGCTTCTTGTAACGCCATTTGCGGTTGATCTTGACGTGGCCGGAGAGGGGGATGCCGTAGCCGCCGGCGATCGGCGGGATGTTGATTTTGGTCCGGTAGCCGTAGCGGCCCTTGTGGATGCGCTCGATCACGACCGGGACGATGAAGGTGGTCGGCGCCGGCACCGTCGTGTAGGCGTGGCCGAGGACGGTGTAGCGGCCGTGCGACTTGGGCCCGTTGAAGACGGTGATCGGCGAGGAGGCGGGGATCGGCTTGGAGTCGGGGAAGACGACGACGGCCTTGCCGAAGCCCTTGCCGACGATCGCGCCGGGGCAGTTGTGGCGGGCCTGCTTGACCGTGGTGTTGCTGAGCTTGCCCTTGGTGCAGACGGGCAGGCCCCTGGTCTGGACGGCGCCGTGCTTGTCGTACTCGATCGTGATCGTCTTCAGGATCGGCGGGTAGTCGCCGGTGGTGGTCAGACGCTGCCGCCGCCGTGGATCTCGATCGGGGCGGTGTGGTTGGGGGGCAGCGCCTTCGGCGAGAAGCCGCCGTTGGCGGTGATCACGACGTTGCCGGCGACGATGCGGAGCGCGCTCGCGGAGGCGACGGCGAGCGCCGTGGCGGCGAGCGCCAGGACGCGCGGCGAAGAGCGCCAGCCTTGGTTTCGGTGCCCGCACGGTCGTCGCCTCCCTAGGTGTACTTCGACGGGTTCTGCTTGCAGTAGCGGAAGCCGAAGCTGAGCACCGTGTTGTTGGCGAGGTTGGCGTCGTGCTGGAGCTTGACGACGTCGATGGAGGCCTTGTTCTTCTTGCCGGCCTTCAGCTCCCTGCCGATCTTGTTGAGCAGCCTGGCCTCGGTCTTCAGGTAGCCGAGCCACTTGGCGAGGGTCTTGGCGTCGGCGGCGGGCTGCTCGACGCGCGCGATCTGCTTCTCGGCCTTGGTCAGGGCGGCGCTGGCGCGCTTGGAACCTGGCGGCGGCGGGCTTCAGCTTGCCCTTCTGGACCATCTTGTCGGACGCCCTTGAGGATGCGGGCGTTGGCGTTGGAGTTCGTCTTGCAGATCGGCTCGACCGTGGCGACGTAGGTGGCGCGGTCGGTGTCGGCGACGGCGATCGTCGCGCTGAGCGCGAGGATCGCGAGGGCCGCGAGCGCGGCGATCTTCAGGCTCCTGGCAGGCCGCATCGGCGAGTTTGTCGCGTTCCCGGGCTGCATCGTCCGTCGCCTCTTCCCTGTCTGCTGCACGTGATCTCCTCCAGTTCCCTGTACGTTCCCGCAGCCGAATTTACACGGGTGCCGCCCCTTAGAACACTGTGGGCGGGTTAAAGTCGCTGCAGGGTCTGCTCGGTGGCCTTCTCGGTCGCGGCGCTCATCGTCGTCTGGAAGACGGCGAGCAGGGCGTCGGAGGCGAGCGGGCGGAGGCGCTCCAGGGCGTCGCGGACCTTGGGCCAGTCGGCGGCGGGGCGGCCGGCGCGGTCGAAGGGCTCCCAGACCTCCTTGACGAAGAGGTCGACGAAGGTGGCGGCGACGCCCTCGGCGTGGCGGCGCAGGTCGTCGAGGACGGCGAGGGCGGTCTCGGGGGCGACGCCGAGGCGGGCGAGCTCGCGGCCGGCGCGCTGGAGGACGGCGTCGGGGTCCTCGTCGACGAAGGGGGCGCGCAGGGCGCGGGTGAAGTCGAGGACGTCGGTGGAGAGCCGGCGGGGACGGGGGAGCCGGGGGCGTCTCGGCGCCTGTCGGCGTGGGAGCGATCGGCGTCCTCGAGCAGGCGGCGGATCGCCTCGAGGTTGAGGCCGTCGGCCTGGAGGTCGCGGATCAGCTCGATGCGGGCGGCGTGCTCGTCGCCGTAGTAGCCGGTGCGCCCGCGCAGGTCGGGGGAGGGAGCAGGCCGCGCGACTGGTGGGCGCGGATGTTGCGCACGGTCATCCCGGTGCGGCGGGCGAGCTCGTCGATCGTCATTGGGGGGCGGGCGTGGCGCGGGGCTGGGCTTGGCGCCGGGGGTGTTGGCCCGGGCAGCGGAGCGCCCGGCCGAGGCGGCGGCCGGAGGTGAAGTGTCGGTGGCGCGGGCCGGGGCTTGTCGGCCATGCACCCAATGGTACATAGAGATATGTGGCATCGATTCGTGTCGCGTTCAGCGTCCCTCCCCAGGTGGAGCGTCTTCTCCCGGGCTCCCCAACGCCCCCGGCGTCCCACTCCCCGGTGTAACGCGTTGGAGTTCTGTGAGAACGCCTACGCGTTACACCGCGCGGGCTTTGCCTTCCCCACTCCCGGTGTAACGCGTTGGAGTTCTGTGGGGACACCAACGCGTTGCACCGCCAGGCGGCAGGGTCGCTCAGGGGTGCAGCGAGAGCCGCTGGCCGTTCATCTTGGCGGCGGCGTCCGAGCAGAGGAAGGCGATCGCCTCGGCGATCTGCTCGGCGGGGGTGAAGGTCGGGAACTCGGCGTCGGGGCTCTCGGCGCGCATCTGCGGGGTGAGGATCGCGTCGACGACGACGATGTTGGCGGTGGCGCTCCCGGTCGATGGGGGAATCCGCTCTACATCCGACGCTTCGGGTCGCCGCGCCGAAGCCGTCGGCGAGGGCGAGGGTCCAGGCCTCGGCGGCCGCCTTGGCGGCGGCGTAGGCGGCGTTGGAGTTGGAGGGCTGCTGGGCCTGCTTGGCGGAGACGAGGACGAAGCGGCCGTGGGCGGAGGCGGCGAGCTGGTCGTGGAAGGCGCGGGTCGTGTGCTGGACGGTCCTTATAAGGAGGTCGTGCAGGAGCGCCCAGTCGGCGAGCGGCGCCTCGTGCAGCGGCTCTCCCCCACGCCAGCCGCCGACCAGGTGGAGGAGGCCGTCGACCCGGCCGAAGCGCTGCGCCAGCGCGGCGCACCAGTCGCGGGCGGCTTCCTCGTCGAGCAGGTCGACGGCGCGGCCGTCCCAGCGCTCGGCGGGGATGGCCGAGCTCGGCGGCGAGCGCATCGAGGCGGCCCTGGTCGCGGTCGGTGCCGGCGACGGTCGCACCGGCGCGGGCGAGCCGCTCGGCGACCAGGGGGCCGAGGCCGCCGCCGACCCCGGCGATGGCGTAGACGCGGCCGTCGAGCTCACTCATGATCATGGACGCTACCGAGGAAGGCCGGTGGCTCGATGCGTTCGAGCACGACGCGGCGCATGGTCGCCCATCGCATCGCACCAGCAGTCGATCGTCGGCCTGAACAACCGGTCGGCGATGACAGGCGGCCTGCGGCAATGTCACTCGCCGCTTCTGGTTGACGATCGTCTCACCGGCGCTGCCCCCGGCGACCTGCTCGTACTTCGTCGGCGTGAAAGCCCGGCCTGGGCCGAAATGGGGGAGGCAGGATTCGAACCTGCGAAGGCTGAGCCGGACGATTTACAGTCGCCATCCGTTGACCACTTGGATACTCCCCCGAAGCGGCTTGCGATTCTATTGACCGCTCGACGCCGTAGACGACGCAATCGATAGGTCGTCCCGGTTCGATCTCAAACTCCGCATACTTGGGACCCCCCAACGAGATGCTGGTGCCACCACCGAGCATCGTCGAGGGAATGAACCAGCGACGACCATCGCCAGTGGAGCACGCGAATAGGTAGTCGAAGCGGAGCTGGTCCACTCCTCGACGGCCCGCTCCAACTCTGGATTGCCGCCGTCGGTCGCAAGCGTGACCGCACTCCGCGCATGGCCGTAGCGGGTCTTGAAACGCTGCGTCGAAGTCTTGACCTGGATTCGAAGCAACCGCCCGACGGCGCCGGCGACGAGATCAAAGTCGGGGCTGTGGCTGATCGGCACGAACACAACCGCAGCCGACTGCGGTCAGCCATTCGATCGCGGAGGCTTCTCCAAGATCGCCCTGTTCCCGCCTACCAATCCTTCTCTCCATGCGAACGAACATACGTTCGCAAAGCGGACAGATGGTCGCTGGCAGCTACTTCGACGGGACGCCGAGGCGCTCGACCATCTGCTCGTTGAAGCGGGTGAGGGCGGACATCGGGCGCATGAAGACGGTGAGGTCGGCGACGCGGCCGTCCTCGTCGAGCGTCAGGTAGTCGATGCCCTCCAGCTCGCGGTCGCCGACCCGGGCGGTGAAGCGGAGGACGACGGTGCCCTCGCCGGCGGCTTCGTCGACGTAGGTGAGGTCCTCGAGGGTGGCGGCGACGTGGGTGAGGACCTGGGTGACGATCTCGCGTCCCTCGAAAGGGCGGAAGAGGATCGGGCTGTGCAGGACGACGTCGTCGCGCAGCGTCTCGGCGAGGAGGTCGAGGTCCTTGGCCTCGGCGGCGCGGCGGAAGGGGTGCGGCTCGGCCATCGCCCTTCACTCTACGCCCCGGTGCAACGCGTTGTTCAGCCCCGGTGCAACGCGTTGTTCAGCCCCGGTGCAACGCGTTGTCAGCCCCGGTGTAACGCGTTGGCGTTCTGACAGCCCGCTTACGCGTTGCACCGCGGAGGGGGCGTGAGATACTCGCCGCCGTGGCGCTGCTGCCCGACAGCTTCTATACGCGGATCTCGACCTCGAGCGCGACCGCTCTGCGCTGGACCGGCAAGTTCAACATCCCCCTCTACCGGCTCAGCGGCGGGCGGATCGGCGGCCACGTCGGCGACGCGCCGGTGCTGCTGCTGACCACCACCGGGCGCAAGTCCGGCCAGCAGCGGACGGCGCCGGTCGTCTATATGAGGGACGGCGAGACGGCGGCGGGCGAGGGAGCGAACGGCGAGCGGCTGGTCGTGATCGGCTCCAACGCCGGCCACAGCAACGAGCCGGCCTGGTCGCTCAACCTGAAGGCGAACCCGGAGGCCGAGGTCGAGGTGGGACGCAAGCACTCCCAGGTGCGCGCCCGGATCGCCGCGGGCGAGGAGCGCGCCGAGCTGTGGCGCAAGATCAACGACCTGTTCTCGGGCTTCGACACCTACGAGTCCCGCACCGACCGCGACATCGCGGTCTTCGTCCTCGACCCGCGTTGAACGGCCCCGGCTGACGGCCGGAGACGGAGTCCAGGCAAGGACGCAGGGAGCGTGGCGTGCTCCGCACGCGAGCGACCGAGGACGCCGCCTGGCGCCGCGCCTCCGGCCGTCAGCTGGCTTCGCGGAGCATCTGCGCCTCGGGGAGGCGCTTCAGCTTTTTCAGCGTGTTGTTCTCGATCTGGCGGATCCGCTCGCGGGTGACGCCGAAGGTCTGGCCGACCTCCTCGAGGGTGAGGGGCTCCAGCCCCGAGAGGCCGTAGCGCAGCTCGATCACCTGGCGCTCGCGCTCCGGCAGGGCGTCGAGGGCGCGGCGCACGCCCTCCTTCTGGAGGCGCTCGCTCGCCTCCTCGAAGGGCTCCGATACCGCGTCGTCGGCGACGAAGTCGCCCAGCTCGGACTCGTCCTCGTCCCCCACCGGTTTCTCCAGTGAGACCGGCAGCTGGGCGACGCGGAGGATGTCGCGGACGTCGCGGGTCGACCAGCGCAGCTCGGCGGCGATCTCGGCCGGCTCGGGCTCCCGTCCCAGCCGCTGGACCAGCTGGCGCTCGACGTGGGCGACGCGGTTGAGCTTCTCGACCATGTGGACGGGGATGCGGATCGTCCGCGCCTTGTCGGCGATCGCCCGGGTGACCGCCTGGCGGATCCACCAGGTCGCGTAGGTGGAGAACTTGTAGCCGCGGCGGTAGTCGAACTTCTCGACCGCGCGGATCAGGCCGAGCGAGCCCTCCTGGATCAGGTCGAGGAAGCTGAGGCCGCGTCCCAAATAGCCTTTGGCGATCGAGACGACGAGGCGCAGGTTGGCCTCGACCATCTGCCGCTTGGCGAGCATGTCGCCGCGCTCGATCCGCTTCGCCAGCTCGATCTCCTGCTGCGGCGGTGAGCAGGTCGACGCGGCCGATCGAGCGCAGGTAGAGGCGCAGCGAGTCGAGGCTGGGCTCGACCGTCAGGTCCAGCTCGGGGGCTTTCGCCGGGCCGGCACGGCCCCCGTCGCCCTTCTGCTCCTTATAGGCGCTGACGCCGTCCTCGGCGATCACGTCGACGCCGTGCTCGACCAGGTGGGAGTGGAGGCTGGAGACCTGCTCCTTGGTGACCTCGACCTCCTCGAGGGTGGCGGCGATCTCCTCGAAGGTCAGGTAGCCGCGCTCGCGGCCCTGCGCGATCAGCCCGCGAAGCTCTTCCGCCTCCGCCAGCGGCTGCCCGTCCGAATCTTGGTCCAGCCCTTCCGGGGCTGTCTCCAACGGCTCGATGCTCGTTCCTCCGGTAACCCTTCCCCCTAACCGGGGGGCCGGCCCTGTAGCTCCGACCGCGGCAAGTATAGGCACAAAGAGTCAAAGCAAACGGCGTGCCGAAGGGGGTGTCGAGGCGGCCGGTCGCCTACGCTTCGTTGGCAGTGGAGCCACCCAACGCGACAACCGTCTCCCCCACCGCGCCGGACGTCCAGGCCGGGGTTCCGGCGACGCAGGTCAGCCTCTCGCGGGTTGGCGTCACCGGGGTCGAGAAGGTGATCCGGGTGAAGGCCGACGGGGAGCGAGAACCTCTTCTACGCGGAGTTCGAGTGCTTCGTCGACCTCGAGCCGCGGCAGGCGGGGGTGCACATGTCCCGCTTCGAGGAGATCGTCGGCGAGGCGATCGACGAGGTGGTGCTGGGCGAGGCGTTCCGGGCGGAGGTCCTCGCGGCGCACATCGCCCAGCGGGTGCGCGAGCGCCAGGACGGGCTGCGGGCCGAGGTCTCGGTGACGGCGCGCTATCCGGAGACGGTGTCGACGCCGGCGACCGGGCAGCGCACCCAGGAGATCTACGTGTTGTTCGGGACGGCGGTCGCCTCGGAGCGGGGGACGCGGACGCTGACCGGCGTGCAGGCGCAGGGGATGACCGCCTGCCCGTGCGCGCAGGAGATGGTCGCCGGGCTGGCGCGGGAGCGGCTCGCCGAGGACGGCTTCGACGCCGCGCAGATCGAGCGCGTGCTGGAGGCGGTGCCGATCGCCACCCACAACCAGCGCGGCATCGGCACCCTGCACATCGGCTGCCCGGAGGGCGGCGAGGCGTGGATCGACGCGCCGGAGCTGCTGCGGATCGTCGAGGGGTCGATGAGCTCGGAGATCTACGAGCTGATGAAGCGTCCCGACGAGCTGGCGGTGGTCGCCAAGGCGCACTCGCAGCCGCGCTTCGTCGAGGACTGCGTGCGGGAGATGGTCCGCCGCGTGGTCGAGGACTACGGCGAGATGCCCGGCGAGGCCTTCGTCATGGCCCGCCAGGAGAACCTCGAGACGATCCACCGCCACAACGTGGTCGCGGAGCGCTACGGCACCCTCGCCGACCTGCGCGCCGAGCTGTCGAGCGGCGAGCACCAACGCCGCCACACGACGATGCGCGAGTGGCTGGAGGCGCCGACGTCGGCCTGAGTGGGTCGTTCGGCCCTGAGCCGGGCGTCTCGTCTGAGCCGGGCGTCCTCGTCTGAGCGGCTTGTCATCTCGCGCTCGGTGCAACGCGTTGGGTCCTGTGAGCACGCTTACGCGTTACACCGGGAGGAGGACGGCGGGACAGTGCGGCGGTGTAACGCGTTGGGGTCCTGGTGGCACGCCAACGCGTTACACCGCGCGATCAGGGCGCTCGACGTGTCCGCTGGTCGAGCGAGTTGCGAACCAGTCGCATGAACTTTTCCGGCCGAGGATTGAGCAGACCATGGGTCGCGCGGAGGACTTCGTAGCCGGCGAGCTTCAGCATCGCCGTGTTCACATGGTCGCGCTCGAAAGCGGGGCGATTGCCGTGATGCACGTAGCTGTCGGCTTCGATGATGAGCCTGGCCTGTGGCCAGTAGAAGTCGACCAGGTGTCCTTCGACGAGGACGTTGACCTGCGGCGGCGGCAGCTTGAATCTGCGACAGATTGCGAGAAAGTCGATCTCCATTGGCGAACGAACATCGATGGCGTTCGGGTTGACCTCTCGGGCGAGACGGCGGAGGCGACCCACGCCCTTGCGCCCGTTGCTCCTGTCGAGGACTTGATCCAACTGAGGCCAGCGAAGACGCCCGCTGCGATCGGCTTCGACAAGCGCCCGCTCCATCTGCCGATCGTCAAGCCGACTCGCTTCGTCGACCAGAGTCCGCGGTAGCGAGGTCACGGGAATCCCGGCGTGCTCGTCGAGATCCTCGTCCGGCAGCGAACGGGTCTGGTGGAGACGGACGCCGTGCGGCCGGTGGTGGCCCGAGACTCGGGTCACCTCGATCGGGCCGCGGGAGCCGCGGATTCCCCAGAGGTGGGCGGCGCTGCCATAGGAGAGAACCGCCCCCGGTCCGCAGGCGAGGACGGCGGCCATCCATTCGCCGTGCCTGCTGATGCGCCGATGGCCCAAGGCGAAAACGCCTCGGTGCAGCGGAATCAGCAAGCCGGCCGCGACACGGGCGCGAACCAGTCTCCTTGCTGAAGCCCAGGGCAACCAGCTGGCGCATCGCGACTATGCCGTGCTGGCGCTCGGCAATGAGGCGGATCGCCTCGGTCGCGGCATGGCTCGGTGCTACGAGCGCGTCCTCGGTCGCGGCATGGCTCGGTGTAACGCGTTGGGGTTCTGACAGCACCCCTACGCGTTGCACCGTGGGAGGGGACTGCGAGACAGTTCGCGGTGTAACGCGTTGGCGTGCCGTGGGAACGCTTACGCGTTGCACCATCGGTGCGGGGGGTGTCTTCTCCCTGTCGATCGCCACGGGAGAAGCGTCGCGGGTGACGACGCGCGTGGGGCGCGCTGAATGTCAGGATTTGCGCGCGGCTATGTGACGCGAGGTCGCGACTCGCGTCCGTGAGCGAATGGCCGCTGAATGCGCGTTCACGCGGGCTCTGGCTGCCCTACGAGTCCAGGGCGCATTCGCAGCCCGGCCGCCGGCTAACTTGCGTGGTCTTGGCGCTGGGGCGCTGTTTGCGCTGGGCCTCTTCGAGGCGCCGGCGCAGGCCGAAGAAGTAGTCGGCGCCGCTGATCAGGGTCGCGGCGACGGCCGCGTAGACGAGGACGTCGACCCAGGCGGGGGCCGGGTTCTCGGCGATCAGGGCGAAGACGGCGGCGATCTGGAGGACCGTCTTCACCTTGCCCAGCCAGCTGGCGGAGATCACGACGCCTCGCTCGATCGCGATCGCCCGCATCACCGTGACCGCGAACTCGCGGGCGATGATCACCATCGCCACCCAGGGGGCGACCCGGTTGAGCGAGACGAGCGAGACGAGCGCCGCGGCGATCAGCAGCTTGTCGGCGATCGGGTCCATCAGCTTGCCGAAGGTGGTGACGGCGTCGCGGGAGCGGGCGAAGTAGCCGTCGAGGCCGTCGGTCAGCGCGGCGAGGGCGAAGACGGTGGCGGCGAGGGCGTCGCCGTTCGGCGTCTCTCCCAACAGCGCGACGACGACGACCGGGACCGCGAGGATCCGCAGCAGGGTGAGGACGTTGGGCAGGTTGAGCGGGAACATCCCTCAATCCTCCCAAGAGGCAGAATCCGGCGGTGTAACGCGTTGGCGCTCTGATGGGACGCCAACGCGTTGCACCGGGGCGGGGGTCACTTGGTGGGCTCTGGGTCGGCCGGCGCGCGGCCGACCGGCACCGGCCGCCGCCAGCTTCGCGTCGCGGGCGGCGAAGTACTCCTCGCCCTCGATGCTGAGGTGGGGCAGGATGCGGTCCAGCCAGCGCGGCAGCCACCAGGCGCGCTTGCCCATCAGCACCATCACCGCCGGGACGAGCAGGCAGCGGACCAGGGTCGCGTCGATCGCGATCGCCACCGCCAGCCCGACCCCGAACTCCTTCACCACCGGGTTGCCGTTGAGCACGAAGCTGGTGAAGACGCAGACCATGATCGCCGCCGCCGAGGTGATGACCCGGCCGGTGTTGGCCAGCCCCTCGACCACCGCCCGCTCGGCGTCGCCGTGCTCTCTGTAGTGCTCGCGCATCTGGGTGAGCAGGAAGACCTCGTAGTCCATCGAGAGCCCGAAGAGGATCGCGAACATCAGCAGCGGCACGAAGCTGACGATCGGGATCGCGTGGTCGAGGCCGATCAACGAGGACCCCCAGCCGAGCTGGAAGACCGCGGTGACGACACCGTAGGCGGCGCCGACCGAGAGCAGGTTCATCGCCGCCGCCTTGACCGGCACCAGGATCGAGCGGAAGGCGAAGAGCAAGACGATGAAGCTGAGCCCGACGACGATCGCGATCATCATCGGCAGCTTGTCGGAGATCTGCGTGGCGAGGTCGATGTAGCCGGCGGTCTGGCCGCCGACGTAGGCGACGCCGTCGGTCCCGGCCATCGCCTTGGGGACGACGTTGTCGCGCAGGTTGTTGACCAGGTTGACGGTCGCGTCCGCCCACGGCGCCGAGTTGGAGATCACCGTGAAGACGGCGACCGTCCCCGCCTTGTCGAGGGTCGGCGAGGAGACCACGGCGACGTCGGGCGCGGCGCCGATCGACTTCTCCAGGCCGGGCAGCGCCCCCTGCGCGTCGGCCGGCGCCTTGAACTTGGAGGCGATCAGCAGCGGCCCGCTGTAGCCGGGGCCGAAGCCCTCGGTGAGGCCGTCGTAGGCCTGGCGCGCGGTGGTCGACTTGGGCAGGGCGCTGATGTCGTTTTGGCCGAGGTTGAGCTGGAGGACCGGGATGGCGAGGACGATGAGGACGGCGAGGGAGGCGATCGCCGAGCGCCAGGGCCGTTTGGCGACGCCGCGCGCCCAACGGGTCCAGCCGTGCGGTTGCTTGTCGTCGGGGTGGGTCTTGCCGAACTGGACGCGCAGCGAGTTGATGTGGGGGCCGAGCGCGCCGAGCATCGCCGGCAGCAGGGTGGCCGCGGCGAGGACGGCGACGACCACGGCGATCGCCGCGGTGAAGCCGAGCGTGGTGACCAGCGGGATGTCGGCGAAGGCGAGCGAGCAGAGCGCAATGACCACGGTGGAGCCGGCGAAGACGACGGCGCCGCCCGCGGTCGCGGTGGCGCGGGCGATCGACTCGCGCAGCTCCATGCCGTCGGCGAGCTGGAGTTTGTGGCGGGTGACGATGAACAGCGCGTAGTCGATGCCGACGCCGAGGCCGATCATCGTCGCCAGGGTCGAGGCGACGCTCGGCACCTGGACGACGCTCTCCAGCAGGCGGATGATCGAGAGCGCGCAGGCGAGGCCGAGGATCGCCGAGCTGATCGGCAGCACCATCGCGGTCGCGGTGCCGAAGGCGAAGAGCAGGATGACGATCGCCGCGGCGATGCCGATCGCGTCGCTGATTCCGGTGTCTGGCTTGGAGAGCGCCTGGCCGACGTAGCCGCCGACGGAGACGTCGAGGCCGGCGGCCGTGGCGGGGTCGCCGGCGTCGAGCACGGCCTGGGCCTCGTCCTCGGTGAGGTCGCCGGGGCCGGTGCCGAGGACGACCGGCACGTAGGCGACGGAGCGGTCCTTACTGAGGAAGGCGGCGCCCTGCGGGGTGAGCGGGTTGACGGCCGAGTTGACGTCGGGGAGGGCGGCGAGGTTCTTGACGGTCTTGTCGACCGCAGTGGTGTAGGCGGGCGGAGGTGAGCGGGGCGCCGCCCTTGGCCTTGATCACCAGCGGGTTGCTGCCGTAGGCCTGCTGGGGCAGGTTCTTCTCGAGCAGGTTGGTGGCGTTGGTCGAGCCGGTGCCGGGCAGGGTGAGGTTGTCGTTGGTCTTGCTGCCGTTGGCCTGGCCGAGCAGGACGAGGACGACCGCGGCGACGATCCAGAAGCCGATCACCGGGTAGTGGAAGCGCGAGCAGAAGCGCCCGATGGCGTAGAGCGGCCCGGTCATGCGCGGATCATCCCGTACCGGGAGGCGGCGTCCCAGTCGCGCCGGAGGCGGGAGGCGGGGTGTCGCCGATCTCGAAGGCCTCGGGGACGGTGGCGAGCGGGGCGGCGCCCATCGCGCGGCGCAGCAGGACCTGCTGCTGGCCCTCGTTGGCGACGATCGAGGTGAGCAGGACGCGCGGCCAGGTGGTGGTGAGGCGGCCGATCTCGGTGATGTGGTTGCGGATCGTCGAGTTCTCGATGCCGTAGAGGAAGGCGAGCGCCTCGGCGCGGGTGCGCGGCGGCGGCGAGTCGAAGGGGGTCGGCGCGACCGCGGTGCAACGCGTTGGCGTGCTCTCAACACGCTTACGCGTTGCACCGCGGAGGGGAGGCCGGCCACAACGACTGGTGTAACGCTTTGGCGTTCTCTCAGGACGCCTACGCGTTACACCGCAGGGGGGGACGGGTGGTGGTGTCGCCGAGGCCGCGGACGGCTTTGACGATCGCGTCGACGTGCTCCTGCGCCTGGGCGCGGAATTGACGGGCGGCGTCGCGGTCGGGGGCGGCGCGGCGCGGTCGGGACCGCCGAGGCGCGGCAGGGCGCGAGTGAAGGCGTCGACCGTGGTCAGCTCATGGGCGAGGGCGTAATTGAGGATCTGCACGTCGGCGGCCTTCTCGGCATCGGAGGCCGAGGTGCCGGCCCCTCCCCCGCCCCCGCAGCCGGCGATAATCGTCGCCGTGACGGCGACGGCGAGGATCGCCATCGCCGGCCTGCCGGCCGGAAACCGCACTGGGCCGCGGGTGCCGACTTTCCGTCCCTCTTCGAGCACCGCGCGGGCGCGCGTGGTTGTGTTCACATCGATGAGCACGTCGCGCAAGCCTACGAGCTCGGCCGCCGCCCTGGAGTCGCTGGCCGCCGAGGTGCACGCCTGCCGGCGCTGCCCGCGGCTGGTCGAGTGGCGCGAGGCCGCCGCGGCCGAGCCGCCGCGGCGCTTCCGCGGCGAGGATTACTGGGGGCGCCCCGTCTCGGGCTTCGGCGACCCGGCGGCGCGGCTGGCGATCGTCGGGCTCGCCCCCGCCGCCCACGGCGCCAACCGCACCGGGCGGATGTTCACCGGCGACCGCTCAGGCGACTGGCTCTACGCGGCGCTGCACCGGGCCGGCTACGCGTCCCAGCCCACCTCGACACGCGCCGACGACGGGCTGGCGCTGCGCGACGCCTACGTGACCGCCGTGGTGCGCTGCGCGCCGCCCGCCAACAAGCCCACCCCGGCCGAGCGCGACAACTGCCTCCCTTATATAGAGCGCGAGCTGGCGCTGCTGGAGCGCAGCCGGGTGATCGTCGCCCTCGGCAGCTTCGCCTGGGACGGGGCGCTGCGGGCCGTCCGGGCCCTCGGCGAAGAGGTGCCCCGTCCCAAGCCCCGCTTCGGCCACGGCGCCGAGGCGCGGGCCGGGCGCTGGACGCTGCTCGGCTGCTACCACCCGAGCCAGCAGAACACCTTCACCGGCAGGCTGACCGAGCCGATGCTCGACGCGGTCTTCGCGCGGGCGCGCGAGCTGACGGCGGGCTGACGCCCCCCGGCTCGGATTCTCCCCCGCCGGCCTGCCCTAATCCGTCTTCTTCGCCGCGTCCTCGGGCGCCGGCGTCTCGAAGCCCATCATCGCGACGCTGACCGACACACCCTCCTTGCCCGCCTCGGCGAGGCGGCCGGCGCTCTCGGCCTGGATGTCGAAGATCCGCTCGAGGGACTCTTCCAGCTCCGTGGCGACGTCCTGCCAGCCCTGTTCGTCGACGATCATCGGCGTCCAGCTCATATGGCGGTCGTCGCGCGCGTCGAGGGTGCCGGCGTTGATCGCCTTCCAGGCATCGTCCACGGCCCGTTTCAGCAGCGTCGCGCTGAGTCCCGAGCGCACCGACTCCGGCAGCTGCTCCCAGTCGGCGTCGGAGAGCATCGGCCGTTTGATCGCCCGGTAGTAATGCTCGACCGCGCCGCGGCGCGGCTCGGTCCGGACCAGCTCGATGCACTGGTAGTCCTTCAGCACCTTGACGTGGTAGCTGACCTGACTGAGGCCCTCGCTCAACTCCTTGGCGAGCTCGTTGGGACTGGCGACGCGCTCGTTGAGGATGTCGAGGATGTCCACGCGCATCGGGTGGGTCAGGGCCTTGATGATCCCCTGGTCGACGACTCCGCGCGATTCCCTGGTCTTGGTCTTCGGCGTCAAGCGAGCCCTCCGATGTTGGACGACGTTTTTAGGACCACTCCATCGTATTGGACCCATAACCCGGGCATTGCGCTTTGGATCGCCGTTTTGCACCACTCCCTCGATTACTTGAAACGAAACTGAGCATTCGGGGGGTCTTAATTGCTGGAGGCCCCAGAGGCCCTCGCGAGTTTCGAAACCGCGACTCCCGGAGGGGGTGAGCAAGTGAAGATCAGCAAGACGGAGACCGTCCTACCGGTTGCCTCAATCCACAAGCAGGGCTGAGCGGACCGGGCGGCCCAATCCCGGTTCTGGGGTTGGGCTCGCCCGATCCCCCACGCCCGCCGCCGATCTCCGTCCCGCCCTTCCGCGCCCATGACTCCTTCCGCACCGATGATCCGACCTCGCCTCAAGCGCACCACCGAGCTGATCGACTCGCCCGAGGGCGACGTCTACCTGCTGCGGCCGAGCGCCGGCTCCGACGTCTTCATCGAGCGCCCCGACGCCGAGCAGCGGCGCCTGCTTGGCGAGCTCGACGGGACGCGGCGGCGGGAGGAGCTGGAGGAGCGGTTCGGGGCCGAGGCGGTCGGCGACGCGCTGGCCCAGCTCGAGGAGCTGGAGCTGGTCGAGGACGCGGCCGACGACGAGCGGATGAGCGAAGGCGTGCGGGCCCGCTTCGACCGCCAGCTGCGCTACTTCAGCGACGTCGCGGGGCCGGGGCTGACCCCGTCGCTGTGCCAGGAGCGACTGGCGGCGGCGAGCGTCGCGGTGATCGGGGTCGGCGGGCTGGGGACCTGGGCCGCGTGGGCGCTCGCCTGCTGCGGGGTCGGGCGGCTGGTGCTGATCGACGGCGACCGGATCGAGCGCAGCAACCTCAACCGTCAGGTCCTCTTCATGGAGGGCGACGTCGGGCGGATGAAGGTCGACGTGGCGGCGGAGCGGCTGGCGGCGTTCGACCCGACCGCGCGGGTGGAGACGATCGGCGAGCGACTGGAGAGCGAGGCCGAGGTCGGCGAGGCGATCGCCGGGGCCGACATCGTCGTCGACGCCGCCGACTGGCCGCCGCACGAGATCGAGCGCTGGGTCAACGGAGCGTGCTTCGCGGCGGGGATCCCCTTCATCACCGGCAGCCACTTCCCGCCGGTGGCGCGGATCGGGCCGCTCTTCGCGCCGGGGCGAACGGCCTGCTTCGCCTGCCAGGAGAGCGCCGTGCGGCGCGACTACCCGCTGTTCGAGATGGCGATCGAGCAGCGTCAGGGACAGGCGTCGGGGAGCGCGATGCTGGGGCCGGTCTGCGGCTTCATCGGCGGCCAGATCGGGACCGAGGTGATGCACCACCTGACCGGGCTGAGCGCCCCGTCGACCCTCGGCGTCGCCCATATATATGACGTGCGAACGATGGAGCTGCGCCACGAGCGGATCGAGGTGGATCCGGAGTGTGAGGTTTGCGGGGGACTCGGGGGTGTGGGCGAGAGCGGGGGCGAGAGCGCAGGGCCTGATTGCGCTTCCGGTGTGAGAAATGTTCGCTATGCGGACATAACTCAAACCGGAAGCGATTTAGGATGGGGACGTGGCGTCGGTTCGACTCCGGGGGTGCGTGGCCGCGGCGATCGCGGGACTGATCCTGGCCGGGTGTGGGTCCTCGTCGAGCGGGCAGTCGGGGACGGGGGCGAGTGAGACCGGGACCGTCCAGATGGGAGCGACCGAGACCGGGACCGCCTCGGGGGGAGCGTCCACGACCTCGCCCGGCCCGGTCGGCGCCGCGGCGTCCGGATGCCACCAACGCGGGCGTCCGACACTCCGCGTACCAGTGCGGAGTGCGTCTATGCGCGGAGCGTGATGCCGCCGGATGGGTCCGGCCGAAGCACTCCTGCCGTGACTCGAGCGGGCCTCCCGCACCTCGTGCTCAGTCGGCGACTTGCGCTGCCTCGGCGCCCGCACCGATCAGGGCGTCGCCGTCACCTGCGCTCAGCCGGGTCGCTCGATCTCCTTTGTGGCCCAGCGCGGCTGAGGCGCGCAGAGCGTGGCGAATCCGCGACACTCTGTGACGAGAGTCGAGCACCCCTAGCATGAGCGCCTCGGCCAGAGCCGCACGAAGACCTCATTCTCCTCGCGGCGGCTGACGCCGGCGGCTCGCGCGGCTCTCGACACGCAGGGATCATCGACCCTCGACGTAACGGAACCGCCGCTCTTAGAATGGGCGGTGCAACGCATTGGTGGTCTATTTCAACGCCAACGCGTTGCACCGAACCCGCCGGCGTAGCTCAGTTGGTAGAGCACTTCACTCGTAATGAAGGGGTCCCCGGTTCAAATCCGGGCGTCGGCTTTCTCAGCTTGCTTCTGTCGTTCGCGCTTCAAGCCAACCAACATTGTGGCCGGCGTGGCCTCCCCCGCGGCGATCTTCTCCATTATCGGCACATCGGTGTCGGGGTCGGGACCAAAAGCGGCCGCCCGTTGGCCGCAAGGAAGCGCTCAAGGGCGAGAAAGGCGAGCGCTTGTTGCCATCGGGCAGGGGATGATTGCGCGCCAAGCGCTCCACCAAAACCGCGGCCTTCTCGATCAGGGTCGGATACGCCTCGTAGTCGCCGAACCCGGCGCGCGGTGTAGCCAGCGCTGAGTCGGCCAAGCCGATGTTGGGCAGATCCGCAATCTGTTGGGGCCCGAGGCCAAGAACCTCTGCCGCAATACGGCAGTAGTCACCGAACTCGAGGTAGTAGACCACGGCGCCCGCCCAGGAACGTCTACTGCGCCAAGCGCCGCAGCGTCTCGGCGTGCTTCTTCATGGTTGCGCGGAGGTCCTTGCGCTGCTCCTCGGGCGTGCCGGGGAGCCCGGACTTCAGACCGCGCTTGGCGGCTATTTGTCCTTCGGAGTGATCGGCGCTTGAGGTTCCACAGTTTCTATTGTTGCAGTCGTACTCCGTGTCCCCAAATATGTCCCCAACTCGGCAATTCTGAATCGAACCAAGCCGACCCAGTTGGGCGAAATCGCGCCTGATTAGCCCCAATCCGCCTCCAGGCGCGAAGCTCGTAATGAAGGGGTCCCCGGTTCAAATCCGGGCGTCGGCTCTCTACACTCAAACCAGGTTTGGGATGAACGGGGCAGGCAGACAGGGGGCTGGTTTAGGGCGCGGCGTCGCGCTCTGTCGGGGGTCCGTCGCGCTCGTCTCTCTGCTGACCCTCGCTTCGGTGCTGGCCTTCACCTCGGCGCTGGTCCTCGCTTCGACCGCGACCGCAGCCGCGGCCCCCTATGAGCCCAACGACTCCGTCCTCAGCGCCGCGGGGCCGCTGCTGGCCGGCCAGACCTACGGGGCCGTCCTCGAGACCCCCGGCGACCGCGACTTCTTCTACTTCTACGTGACCTCGCCCCGGCCGGCCAAGGTCTCGCTGACTGCCCGCAACCTCGGCGGGGGCACGGTCGCCTCCGGCCTCAACGCGGCGATCGTCGACTCGCTCGACAACCCGATCGACGCCTTCGCCTACGCGCTCGCCGACGGCAAAGAGGCGACCGACAACGCCAGCCTCGGGCCGGGGAAATACTTCGTCGAGGTGCGCTCGGTCGAGGGCTCCTCCGGCGGCATCTCCTACAGCCTCGCGGCCGGTGGTGGCGCCGGCGCCTTCGGGCCCTACACGCAGATCGCGGCGCGCTGCGCGTCGGAGATCGCGCCTGGCGAAGAAGGCGAAGAGGCGCCTGACCGAGGCGCAGGCGAAGCTGCAGCGCGCCACCGCCCGTGTCCAGCGCAGCTACTTCAGCGCCAGGAAGGTCCGCCGCGCCGCGAACCACGCCAAGCGCCGGGCGGCGAGGCGCGTCAGGGCCAAGCGCCGGGCCTTGCGGCGCGCGCAGAGGGCGCGCTCGCCCTGGTGCTCGATCCCGCAGTAGGGACGGTGAACGCTTTGTCCCCCCATGCGGAGACAAGACGTTTCACCGCGGAGGGGAGCTTCCCGCTACTTCGCCTTGCAGGTGCGGATCAGCGTGCTGGACAGGGTGCGGCCGTCGGCGAAGCTCATCGAGGCCCGCGCGAAGCGGAAGGTGGTGCGGGGAAACCCGGGCGGGGCGGGGCAGCTCGCCGAAAGGTAGGAGAGGTGACGGCCGCGGTAGGTGTAGCGGCGCTGGAACTGGAGGAAGATCGACTTGACGTAGCCGTTGTGGTTGAGCGAGTAGGGCACGTCGGCGCTCAGGACTGTGCCGTAGACACCCCGAGGGTGGCGGATGCGGAAGACGATCACGCGGCTGATCGGGGCAGGCTTGCTCTGGTAGACGTGGGCGAGGATCGCCTGCCGGCCGTGATCGCGGCTGTTGAAGAGCAATAGGTCGCCGCGCAGCACGAAGGTCTTCTGGTCGGCGATCGCGGTCCGCCCGACGATGCCGCCGGCGCCGACCAGGGCCGACTGACAGGCCTGAAGCGCCCCGGCCGTCGTGGCCGAGTCGATCTTCCCGCGGCGGCAGACCGGCAGGCCGGCGGTGGTGAGGCGCCCGCCCTTGTTGAGGGCGATCTCGATGTGGCGCAGCGGCGGCGGACTGTGGCCGGGCGGCACCCTGATCGTCGCGTCGACCCGCACCGAGACCGGCACCAGCGAGTGGCGCGGCAGGACGCGCGGGGTGACGCCGCCGTTGAAGCGGACGAGGAGGTTGCCCTTCTGGGTCAACTCGGCGTCGGCGAGGGCCGTGAGGGAGAGCAGAGCAACCACCGCTGCGGTGAGAAGGGCGAGTGGTCTGATCATGACCCGTCCGACCTAGAGCAGCAGCGGGCTGCCGGCGATCGCGCCGACCTTCCAGGCGCCGCCCTGGTGGGCCATCGGCAGCGCCGTGGGGGTGCCCTGGCCGTCGCGATAGATCAGGAAGGCCTGGGGGCCTTTGACTCGCAGGCTGAGCACGTGAACCGTGGCCGCTGCGCGCAGCGCCGAGGCGGGAGCCGGCGCGTCATCGCCTGAAGCGCCGTCGAGCAGTCCTTCGACTTCGTCTTGGCCTGGGCGAGGAGCGCTTGCAGCTGTTGCTTAATCGGAGTCGGCGAGGTAGGAGCAGGCGGTGTTCCACTGCTTGTCGGCCTTGGCGCTGAAGAAGGCCTGGGCGGTCGAGGTCGCCTGGGCGCGATCGGAGCTGGACGGCCTCGAGGCCGAAGGTCTGGATGCTGTTGTCGCCGCCCTTGGAGGTGGGGACCCCGGTGCGGCGGCGCTTCGAGCCTCCGTCCCCTCCGCTGGAGGAGGACGTTGTGGGCTGGGAGGTCGTGGTGGAGGGCTGGGAGCCGTTGTCCTTGGACTTACCGTTATCGGTCGGCTGTGGGCTTTTGGGCGTTGGTCGTCGTGCCCTGGGTCGTGGCCGTGTTGGTTGCGCTGGAGTCGCTACCTCCCCCTCCTCCGCAGCCGGCGAGGGCGATCACGGCGGTGGCCGCGATCGCGATCAGTGCCTTGGGAGTGGCGCTCATCCCTTCGCCCGGCAGGCGCCCGTTACGGTGGCGCCCATCGCGGTGCCGCCGAGGAAGCTGAAGGTGGTCTTGGCGAGGCGGAAGGAGGCGACCCTGATCCCCTTCGGGGCCGGGCAGCCTGCGGTGATGTAGGAGCGGGCGTTGCGCTTGTAGTGGAAGCGGCGGGAGAGCTTCATGTTGATCCCGGTCAGGTTTCCCCAGGCCGAGAGCGCTCCCGGCAGCTTCGCGGTCAGCGCGGTGCCGTAGGTGCCGTGCTTGATCTGGTTGAGCTTGAAGACGATCACGAAGGAGTTGGCGAAGGGCCGCGAGGAGTAGATGTGGCCGAGCAGGACCGGCTGGCGGTGCAGGGTCGAGTTGAAGACGACCATGCGACCGCTGGTGTCATAGGGCTCTTGGCCCGCCAGGGCGACGGTTGCGTTGAAGGAGCCTTTGCCGACCAGGGCGGAGCGACAGGCCGAGAGCGCGTGGGCGGTGGAGCCGGGCTGGATCTTTGACTCCTTGCAGATCGGCAGGCCGGTGGGGTTGAAGTGCCCGGCGCGGTTGATCGCGATCCGCAGCTTGTGCAGCTTCGGCGGGGCGCTGGCGTCGGTGGTGGCGACGTTCCAGCCGATCGAGACCGAGATCGGAGCGGCGCCCTTGCGGGGCAGGGCCTTGGGGGAGATCTTCGAGGAGACGGTGAGGCGGACGACACCCTTCTGGGTGATCTCGGCCTGAGCGACGGCGGTGAGGGCGCCGAGCAGCGCCAGGGCGGCGATCGCCGCGGTGAACTTCGTCCAGCCTGCCTTCATCGAGTCCCTCTCTCCCTGAGCCCCTGATACCTGCCACCCAATGATGGCCGATCCAGCGGTGTTCTTCGTGTGGTGATGATTAAACCCGCGGGGATGGTGCCTGATGCGGTGCTCACCCCGCCGGCCCGATCGCCTCAATCCAGTCCCAGGGCCGCCCGCAGAGCTCCTGGGCGCTCGCGAGGGGGACGGTGAGGAAGCGGCCGACTCCGTCCCCTTCTTTCGCATGGGGTGGGACGGCGCTCGCGGCGACCAAGAGGGCGATCGCCAGGATCGTGCCCCGCAAGAGCCAAGGTTGACGCTCCGACTCCATCGCGCACCCTACCCTCAATCAATTAAGCGGGTCGCCTAAAGCGAGGCCAACCTTCCAGTGCCCCCCTTCGCGGACCACCGGCATCGCGTAGTCGGTGGGTGAGAGCCGTGGTAGAGGAGGAAGCCACGGTTGCCCTTGACGCGGAGGGAGCCGACATCGGCGACCGCTGCGTCGCGGAACCTGGCGGCGGGGTTGGGGGTCGGCCTATGTCCCTGTGGGGCGTGCTTCCCTGCCCGTCCCAACGGGCTGAACTACTTCGTACGTCAAGAACTAGCCTCGATCCACCGTTTTCACCCCGCAGGGTGAGATCGGGCGACTTGAGGTAGGTAACAGCGCCAGGGCGGTTCCGCGGAACCGCCCTGGCGCTCCTTTCGAGCGTCGGTCGCCGGCGAATCGGAGCGCTCGCGCCCGTTCGCGGGCAGGCCAAGATCGGCAGGTGCGTCGAGGAGGGTTGAGGCTGGGGAGCGAGCCTGTGGCTAGGGCTCGAAGCGGCCGGCAGCGCCCGCAACCGCGCGAACGCCGCCGCCAGCGCCTCGGCCCACGGCCAGCTGCGCGGCAGCCGCAGCGTCACCCGCCGGCCCGAGCGCACGATCCGCCCGGCGACGTGCAGCAGGCGCTGGCGACCCGCTTGGGCTCGGCGAGGGCGAGCTCGCCCTCCAGGCAGAGCAGCGCCGCCCAGCGCAGCAGCGCCTGGGCGAGGAGCGAGACCTCCAGCCAGGCCTGGTTGTGGGCGAAGGCGGCGAAGGGCATCTTGCGCCATCCCGGTCTCCTTGCCGACGCGGATCGCGTCCTCGACGCGGGCGCGGCGGCGGTGGCGCAGCTCCAGGGCGGCGATGTCGGCGTCGTCTTGGTCGGTGATGAAGGCGGTGTGGCGGTAGCCGGCCTCGCAGTCGAAGACCGAGAGCTGGGCGCCGGGATGTGGGCGCTCGCGGCGCACGATCAGCCGCGTGCCCTCGGGCCAGGCTCGAGAGGTCGACGCGGTCGGTGAGCTCTGTGACCTGGGCGCCCTCGCGCGCGGTCGCCGTCGGCGTCGATCGCGCTCTGCCAAGCCGACTCGGGCAGCGCAGCGATCGCCTCGCGCACCCGCGCGTCGACCTCGTAGCCGACCGAGAAGCGGATGCCGGCGTCGCGGCAGTCTGGGTGAAGGCGTGGGTGCGCCCGCCGATGTCGGCGCGGGCCAGGATCTCGCGACCGAGGTCGGCCTCGGGCAGCTGCTCGAGGGCCAGCTGCAGCACCTCGAAGTGATCGGCGGCGGTGTTGGCGCCGGCGTTGCCGGGGCGCAGGATCGCCGGCCAGCGGCTCGCCCGTCTCGGCCAGGTAACAGAGCAGCGGGATGGAAGCCGAAGCCGCCCTTGTAGTTGCCGGCGGCGCCTTCCTTCTCGGAGTGGGCGACGAGCAGCGAGGCGTCGATGTCGAGGATCAGCTCCTCGGGTCGGGCGCCCGCATCCCAGGCGCGCTTCAGGGCCTTGGCGCGGGCGGCGCGGATCGCTTCGAGCAGGCCGGCGTCGATCGACTTCAGCACCCGGTGGGCGGTCGTCTCCGAGGCGACCGCCCCGAACAGCGCCTCCTGGCCGCGCAACACGCCGAGGTCTGAGACGCGATCGCCGCCGTCGGCGATCGCGACCGCGAGGTCGCGCAGGACGACGCCCGGGTCGTGGGCGGAGCGCCGCTCTCGGGTCGGCGCCATCGCCTCCGAGAGCGCCGCCGGTGAGGCCGAGCCGGTCGGCCAGCTCGACCAACAGGAAGGCGCCGGCGTGGGAGACGAGCCCCTCGCCGTCCGCCCTGACTTCTACGGTTTGCGCTGTCGTTTGTGTCTTCACCTTCCGGGTGTCCTCCTGGGTCGTTGGGAATGGGCTCGCAAACCGCATTCTCAAGACCCAAGAGGACGCTCCCGGACGGGTTTCCTCAGGCTGCTTACCGGTGGATCGAGGCTAGGTGGAGAGTACAACGAAGTTTGTAGATGTCAAGAGGCCCCGCTGTTTTTCGTTCGGAAGCGGCGGCTCTTGGGCCGTCGTTTACCGCTTGGGCATGCGAAAAACGGCCGCCGAGGGCAGCCGGAAAACGTCGGCCCTACTCGACCTCTAGGGCGTCGGGCTGGGCACTCCGCCCCCCACTCCGACCGCCGGGGGCGGCGAGGGGTGCGGGGTCGGGGCGGGGGTCGGGTGGGGCTGGGGGTTCGGCGTCGGGTTGGTGGCGTCGGATTCGGCGTCGCGCCCTGGTTGTTGCCCCCGCCGTTCTTGCCGTTCTTGTTCGGCTTGTTCTTCGTGCCGGTCGTCGTCTTCGGGACCTGCGAGGCCGAGGTCGTGTGGTCGCTGTGCAGGCCCTTCAGCGCCGGCAGGTCGGCGGGGACCGGGAAGTCCGGGCAGTTACCGTTCGCCGCCGCCTCCATGAAGGAGCGCCAGATCGGCCCCGCGGTGGGGCCGCCGTAGCCGGTCGGGTCGCGGGACTCGGGGTGGCCGACCCAGACCGCGGTCGAGAAGAGCGGCGTGTAGCCGGCGAACCAGGCGTCGGACTCGCCCTCGGAGGTGCCGGTCTTGCCGGCCTCGGAGGTGCAGCCCATGTAGGTGTAGCCGGCGCCGGTGCCCTGGGTGATCACGCCCTCGAGCAGTTTGGTCACCTCATAGGCCTGACCCTCGGTGAGGGCGCGCTTGCCGGAGTCCGCCTGGGCGTCGTCGACCTTGCCGCCGGGGAACTCGACCCGGCTGACCGCGGTCGCGTCGTGGTGGATGCCGCCGTCGGCGAGGGTCGCGTAGGCGTCGGCCATCTCCAGCGGGGTGACGCCGACGCGGAGGCCGCCGATCGCCTCGGCGGGCACCGACTGAAGCGGCGAGGTGATGCCCATGTCGTGGGCGGTCTTGGTGACGTTCTCGGGCCCGACGTCGAGGTCGAGCTGGGCGAAGACGACGTTGACCGAGCCCCAGGTGGCGGCGGAGAGCGGCATCGTCCCGCCGCCCGGCTCGGCGTTGTTGACGGTCCAGTGGCCGCCGCCGGGGATCTCCAGCGTCTTCGGCGAGGTGCCGTCGTAGTAGGTCGTGTAGGGGTCGATCCCCTGCTTGATCGCGGTCGAGAGGACGAACGCCTTGAAGGAGGAGCCGGGCTGGCGGTGAGCCTGCCAGGCGTAGTTGAACTGGCTGTCGGTGGAGTAGTCCTGGGTCGAGGCGAGGGCGAGGATCTCCCCGTTGCGGGGGTCGACCGAGGCGAGCGCCGCCGCCGGGCCGCCGCCCGAGTAGCAGACCCCGCAGGAGTCGACCGCCGACTGCGCGGCCGCCTGGAGGCGCGGCTCGATCGTCGTGTAGGCCTTGAGGCCGCCGTTGCGGACGGTGTTGATCCCGTATTTGTCGATCAGCTCCTGGGAGACGAGGTCGAAGAGGAAGGGGTCGCGGATCGTCTGGTACTTGTGGCCCGGGGTGGAGGCCGAGGCCGGAGTGGACGGCGGCGTCGTAGGCGTCGGCGGAGATGTAGCCCTGGTCCTCCATCGCGCCGAGCACCTCGTTGCGGCGGACCAGCGCGGCGCGCGGGTCGATGAACGGGTTGTACTCGGAGGGGGCCTGCGGCAGGCCGGCGAGCATCGCCGCCTCGGTCAGGGTGAGGTCGCGGGCGGGTTTGCCGAAGTAGGTCTGGGCGGCGGCCTCGGCGCCGACCGCGGTCTCGCCGTTGACGGTGCCGTAGGGGGCGGTGTTGAGGTAGGCGGTGAGGATCCACTCCTTGGAGTGGGCGTCCTCCTCGTCGTTGGCGAGGTGGGCCTCGACCAGCTTTCGCTTCAGCGTCTCCTGGGGGTGCTGGATGTAGAGGTCGCGGACCAGCTGCTGGGTGATCGTCGAGGCGCCCTGGACGGGCTTGCCGCCGGCCAGCAGGTCCTTCCAGGCGGCGCGCAGGATGCCGGCCGGGTCGACCCCGCCGTGGTGGAAGAAGTTGCGATCCTCGATCGCCACGGTCGCGTCCTTGAGCTCCTGCGGCAGGCCCTGCGAGGAGACCGGCTGGCGGATGTTGTTGGAGCGGATGAAGCCGATCAGGCTGCCGTCGGCGGCGTAGATCGCGGAGGAGCGCCCCTTCTGGACCGGTTTGAGGCTGGAGAGCGGCGGCGCCGAGTCATAGATCTTGACCGCCCAGCTGGCGCGCGACGCTGGCGGCGACGAAGCCGACCACGGCCAAAGCGGCGACGAGGACGACCAGCTTCTTCCAGGCGGAATGGCGCGCCTTGGTGCGGCGCCGTCTGCGGACGCGAGTTGCCATCGCAGCAGGATGACACCCCGGCCCCCTCGGCACCAGGTTTCGGGGGCGCGCGCAGGCGGTCTGTCAGCGCGGCCGGTGGGAGGAAGTCGACGATCGGCGGCGGTGTAACGCGTTGGTGGCCTATTTCAACGCCAACGCGTTGCACCGTCGCGCTTTTCCCCGTCCCACCCCGCGGTGTAACGCGTTGGTGGGCTGACAGGGCGCTTACGCGTTGCACCGTCGCGCTTGCGAGGCTCCCTCCACGTCGTCTCCCCCGTTCCGCGCCCTACGCGCGCAGCTTGTAGCCCTTCGAGAAGAGGCGCAGGTTGGAGAGGAAGAGCGCCAGGGTGGCGCCGAAGAGGGCGAGCATCGAGAGCGGGATGCTGGCCTCGGTGTAGTTGAGGAAGCCGTAGCGGACCAGGTTGATCATGTAGTAGACGGGGTTGAAGTGGGTCAGCGTCTGGAACGGCTGCGGCAGCAGGGCGGCCGAGTAGAAGACGCCGCCGAGGAAGATCAGCGGCTGGAGGACGAAGGTCTGGGCGATGGCGACGTCGTCGAACTGCTCGGCGCGGACGCCGATCAGCACCCCCAGCTGGGAGAAGAAGAAGCCGACCAGGAAGAGCGCCGGGATCAGCACGAAGACGTGATCGACCGGGAGGTCGACGAGCAGCGAGGCGACGAGGAAGGTGAGCAGCGAGACCAGCAGCCCGCGCATGAAGCCGCCGAGCGAGAAGGCGAGCAGCAGCTCCAGCGGCGAGGCGGGCGAGGAGAGCTGGTCCTGGATCGCGCCCTGGAACTTCTGCTGGAGGATCGAGGAGGAGTTGTTGGCGAAGGCGTTGATCGACCAGGCCATCATGATCAGGCCGGGGATGACGAAGACGACGTAGTCGATCCCGTGCAGCTTGTTGATCCGCGAGCCGAGCGCGGCGCCGAAGACGGAGATGTAGAGGAAGGTCTCCAGCAGCGGCGCGCCGAGCGTCTGCTTCTTGATCTTCATGAAGCGGCTGACCTCGCGCCGCCAGAGGGTGGCGAAGCGGACCTGGGCGGCGCTCATGGTTGGCCCCCGTCCTCGGGGCCGCGGGCGCTCCTCACGGCGCCAGCTCCTCGACGTGGGAGCGCGACAGCTCCTTGCGGCCGACCAGCTCCAGGTAGGCGTCCTCGAGGCTGGAGACGCCGTAGCGCTTGGTCAGGTCGGCGCTCGTCCCCTGGGCGGCGATCTCACCGTGGTTGATGAAGGCGATCCGGCTGCAGAGCTGCTCGGCCTCCTCCAGGTAGTGGGTGGTGAGCAGGATCGTCGTCCCCTCCTCGTTGATCCGCTGCACGTAG
Source organism: uncultured Solirubrobacterales bacterium (assembly GCA_963837585.1). GTDB lineage: Bacteria > Actinomycetota > Thermoleophilia > Solirubrobacterales > 70-9 > CAWINX01. Next base: position 180,232 of record CAWINX010000003.1, read on the forward strand.
TGCCAGAGCTCCAGCCGCAGCTCGATGTCGACGCCGGCGGTCGGCTCGTCGAGGATCAGCAGGCGGGGCCGGTGCATCAGGGCGCGGGCGAGGATGACGCGGCGCTTCATCCCGCCGGAGAGGGTGCGGGTGCGCTCGTCGCGCTTCTCGGTCAGGGAGAAGGTCTCGAGCAGCTCCTTGGCGCGCTCGCGGCGCTCGCGCTTGGGCATCCCGAAGTAGCCGGCGTGGAAGTCGAGCGTCTCCTCGACGGTGAGGAACCAGTCGAGGTTGAGCTCCTGCGGCGCCAGCCCGACCGCCTGGCGCGCCTCGGTGTAGTCGCGGATCGCGTCGCGGCCGAAGACCTGGATCGAGCCGCTGGACGGCTGCGCCAGCCCGGTCGTGCAGTGGATCAGGGTCGACTTGCCGGCGCCGTTGGGGCCGAGCAGGCCGAAGAACTCGCCGGGCTTGATCTCCAGCGAGACGCCGCGCAGCGCCTCGACCCCGGTCGGGTAGCGCTTGGTCAGGTCTGTGATGTGGAGAGCCTTGTCGTTGGCGGCGGAGAGAGCCTTGTCGGCGGCTGTCCCCGCGCCGGGCGCGGTGAGGCCGGCGCCGTTGGATGTGGAGCGAACGCGCACGACCCCCAATCTAGGGAACCGCGTGCGTCGGCCCGCTCACGGTCGCTCAGCCGCGGGCCTCAGGCTTGGGTGGCGATAACCCCGACGAAACCGATGAAGACGGTGGCGAACATGCCGGCGCTGACACGGATCAACGTGTAATGGAGGGAGTCGAAGCGGCGGTCGATGCGCTCGTCGATTGCCTCAAGGCGACGATCGATCGTCTCAAAACGCCGATCAGAGCGGTGTCGAAGTCGAGCTGGTCGATCAGGTCGAAGCGGTGGTCGATCACCTCGAAACGACGGTCGACCGAGTCGAAGCGAGCGTCCATGTGACTGGACAGCTCGTCGACTCGCCCGTTGAGGTCGTCCATCCGCTCGTCGGTCCAGGTGGCTCGCATCGACTCCATGATCGCAGCCTAGAGAGAAAAGTGTGACGTGTTGTCTACAGGTGTAACGATTCTCCCCAGGGAATATCGTGACTTAATGAAAAAACGCTGCAACGTGACTTTCGGCCGACGCGCGCTTCCGACCCGCCTGGCGGCGACCGTCGCGGTCGCGCTCTCCTCGCGGTCGCGCTGGGAATCGCGGGATGTGGAAGGGGAGGGGAGGATCCGGCGGCGGCGCGACGTCCGGCTCCGGCTCCTCGAGCAGTGCCGCACCGGAATCCACCGGCTCGAGCGCGACGACGCCGACCTCCACGACCGCCGCGTCGGTCGTCCCCGTCCCCCACCTCGGCATCGTGCTCGCGACGGGGCCGGGCGGCGAGTCCGGCGCACTCGTCCGCTCTCTGCTGCGCAACGGGGTCAGGTCCCTGCTCCGCCCCGGCGACCTGATCGTCGTCGTCAACGGGACCCGGGTAAAGAGCGCCGCCCAGGTGAGGGCGCTGCTCACCCGCCAGAGCCTCGGCGACCGGCTGACCCTGACGGTCCTGCGCGGAGGGCGGCGTCTGACCTTCGCCGAGACGCTCTCTCCAAACGCCTACCTGGGCGCCGAGGTGAGGAGCAACGGCCCGGCCGCCGTAATGCGGGTCGCGCCGGGCTCGCCCGCCGCGGTCGCGGGCCTGTCCCCCCGGCGACACGATCGTCGCGATCGACGGCCGGCCGGTCTCCGGGGCGCGCGCGGTCCTCGGCGCGCTCGCGACCCGCCACGCCGGCGACACGGTGCGGATCGAGGTCGCCCGCGGCTCCCGCCGCCTGCGCCTAACCGCGGTCCTGGGCGAGCGCCGGTAGCGGCGGGCGCTCGGAGGTGAGGTCGGCCTTCAGCGACCGCGACGAAGGTGCGGCAAGAAGCATCTGATCCGGCGACTAGCTTCCCCGCTCCAGTGCAAGACGCCACGGAGGGAGGACCGTGAAACTGGTGATCGGCATCGTGCGGCCGGAAAAAGCCAACGACGTACTCGAGTCTCTCTATAGGGCCAAGGTCAGCGGCATGTCGATGAGCCGCGTCCAAGGCCACGGCGGCGAGCTGGACCGGGTGGAGACCTACCGCGGCACGACCGTGCAGATGGGGCTCTCCGAGAAGGTTCGCTTCGAGATCGCCGTCTCCGACTCCTTCGTCGACCCGACGATCCAGGCGCTGCGCGAGGGCGCCCGCACCGACGAGGTCGGCGACGGCAAGATCTTCGTCCTGCCGCTGGAGAGCGCGATGCGCATCCGCACCGGCGAGACCGACCAGAGCGCCGTCACCCCGCTGGCCAAGTGACCGCCGCCACGGGGGTGAACGCCGGCGACACGGCCTGGATGCTGGTCGCGACGGCGCTGGTGCTGATGATGACTCCGGCGCTGGGGCTCTTCTACGCCGGGTTGGTGCGGTCGAAGAACACGCTCAACACCTTCATGATGTGCGTCGGCGCGATCGCCGTCGCCACCGTCACCTGGTCGCTGGTCGGCTACTCGCTCGCATTCGACGGCAGCGGCAGCCTGATCGGCGGCCTCGACTACGTCGCCCTGCACGGCGTCGGCTTCGCCCCGCGCGACGGGACGACGATCCCCCACCTCGTGTTCATGGCCTTCCAGGCGACCTTCTGCATCATCACCGTCGCGCTGGTCTCCGGCGCGGTGGTCGAGCGGATGCGTTTCGGCGCCTTTCTCGTCTTCGCCGCGCTCTGGTCGGTGCTCGTCTACGCGGTCCTCGCCCACTGGACCTTCGGCGGCGGCTGGCTGTCGGCGAACGGCACCCTCGACTTCGCCGGCGGCGTCCCGGTCGAGATGGCCTCGGGATTCTCGGCGCTGGCCGCGGCGCTGGTGGTCGGCGCGCGTAAGGACTACGGCCGCCAGGCTCTCCTCCCTCACAACGCGATGTATGTCCTGCTCGGCGCCGGCCTGCTCTGGTTCGGCTGGTTCGGCTTCAACGGCGGCAGCGGCTTCTCGACCGGTAACCCCAGCGTGCTCGCCTTCACCAACACGCTGCTGACCCCGGCCTGCGCACTGGTCACCTGGTTCGCGCTTGACCTGATCCGGGGACGCAAGGCGACCGCGATCGGCGCCGCGACGGCGATCATCGTCGGTTGCGTGCTGATCACGCCGGCGGGCGGCTACATCAGCCCGGGCTGGGCGATGGCGCTCGGCTTCGTCGGGGCGCTGCCCTGTTACGCGATGATCCTCTGGCGGCCGCGGACTCGGGTCGATGAGACGCTCGACGTGCTCGCCGCTCACGGCGTCGCCGGCTTCACCGGCATCCTCTTCGTCGGCTTCGCCGCCCAGGTCGCCTGGAACGGCGTCTCCAACGGCCTCTTCTACGGCAACGCCTCGCAGCTCGGCGACCAGGCGCTGGCGGCGGTCGTCGCCCCCGCCTACGCCTTTGGCGCGACCTTCCTGCTGCTGAAGCTGGTCGGCGCGTTCACCTCGCTGCGCTCGAGCGAGCACGAGGAAGCCGTCGGCATGGACGTCGTCCACCATGGCGAGGAGGCCTACCTCACGGGCGAGGGCGCGATCCTGATCGTGCCCGACGGAGACGACGAGGCCGAGGCCCCAGTCGCGAACGCGGCGTAGCGGCGCTCAGAGCCGGGATGCCACCGGCTCGCCGCGGGTCGCCGGGGTCGAGAACCGCATCGCGCCGTCGTCGATCGGGCCGCGGCGGATCGTGCGGATGTCGAAGACGTAGTTCTGGCGCAGCTTCCACGGCTCCTTGGAGCCCTGTTTGGGCAGCTGGTCGAGGGAGCGGAGGATGTAGCCGGAGTTGAGGGCCATGATCTCCTCCTCCTCCACGCTGGGGTCGGTCAGCTCGGGGGCGCACTGGCTCTGGCCGTGGGCCTCCATGTGGGCGAGCAGGCGGCAGACGTACTCGGAGGTGAGGTCGGCCTTCAGCGTCCAGGAGGCGTTCGTGTAGCCGAGCGTGAAGGCGAGGTTGGGGATGCCGCTGAGCATCATCCCCTTGTAGGTCATCCGCTCGGTCAGGTCGACGTCGGCAGCCGTCGATCGCCACCCGCAGCCCGCCGAGGAAGAGCAGGTTGAGGCCGGTGGCGGTGACGATCAGGTCGGCCTCCAGCTCGGCGCCGGACGCGAGCTTGATCCCGCCCTCGGTGAAGGCCTCGATCCGGTCGGTGACGATCTCGGCGCGGCCTCCCCGGATCGCCTTGAACAGGTCGCCGTCGGGCACCAGGCAGAGGCGCTGGTCCCAGGGGTCATAGCGGGGGCTGAAGTGCTTGTCGACGTCGTAGCCGGCCGGCAGCGCTCGCTCGACGGCTTTGCGGAGGAGCCCCTTCATCGCCTTCGGGCGACGGCGGCTGAGCTGGTAGCTGGCCATCTGGAGGAGGACGTTCTTCCAGCGCACGATCGCGTAGGCGGCGCGGTCCGGCAGCACTTTGCGCAGGCGGTTGGCGATCCGGTCCTCGGCCGGCATCGAGACGATGTAGGTCGGCGAGCGCTGCAGCATGGTGACGTGGGCGGCGCGCTCGGCGAGGGTGGGCACGAGGGTGACGGCGGTGGCGCCGCTGCCGATCACGACGACGCGCTTGCCCTCGTAATCGATGTCGTCGGTCCAGTGCTGGGGATGGACGATGGTCCCGGCGAAGCGCTCGCTGCCCTCGAAGTCGGGGACGTAGCCCTCGTCGTAGCGGTAGTAGCCGGCGCACATCCAGAGGAAGCCGCAGGTCAGCGTCTCGGTCTCCCCCGTGTCGGCGCGCTCGACCTCGACCGTCCAGCGCGACTCCGGCGTCGACCAATCGGCCCGCACGACGCGGTGCTGGAAGCGGATCTTGCCGTCGATGCCGCCCTCGCGCGCCGTCTCGCGGACGTAGCGCAGGATCGAGGACCCGTCGGCGATCGACTTCGACTCCGTCCACGGCCGGAAGCGGTAGCCGAGCGTGTGCATGTCGGAGTCGGAGCGGATGCCGGGATAGCGGAAGAGGTCCCAGGTGCCGCCGAGGTCCTCCCGCGCCTCGAGGATCGCGTAGCTCGTGCCGGGCCGGCGCTCCTCCAGGTGGTAGGCGGCGCCGATTCCGGAGATCCCGGCACCGACGATCAGCACGTCGAAGTGCTCAGCCATCGCGCAGTCCTTTGGCGAGGCGGCGCATCGCCTTGGCGTTGGTGCGGCGGGCGAAGGCGCGGGTCAGCGGCGTGACAAGGCGCTCGGCCCGGGGCGCCTCCTGCCACTCGAGCTCGAAGGTGACCTTGGTCCCGCCCTCGGCGGCGGGCTCGAAGCTGTAGGTGCCGCGGGTCTGGCGCTTGCCTCCCGCCCCCACTCCCTGTTCGACGATCCGGCCCGGCGCGACCTCGACGATCTCGAACTCGGTCCAGTCCTGGGAGCCGGTGACGTGAGCTCGCGCCTCCGCCTTGGCGCCGAGCCCGCGCCGCGGCCCGGAGAAGGACCAGTCGGTGAAGAGGTGGTCGAGGAAGGGCTCGTGGTTGGCGAGCACCTCGAGGTGGTCCTGGACGGCCTGCGGAGACCCCGGCACGACGGTGGAGACGGTGACTGGCTTCACCGCGCGATTCTATGGTGAGTTTGAGTTTTGTCGCGCTATGCGGGACAAAACTCAAACTCAGCCGAGGGGACGCGAGTGTAGGGTCGTGCAAGTGGCTACGGAGAGAACCGTTCTGGTTACCGGGGGCACCGGGTTCCTCGGCGGCTGGTGCGTCGATCGAGCTGCTGCGGCGCGGCTACCGGGTGCGGACCACGGTGCGGGACCTGGCGCGGGAGCCCGAGCTGCGCGCGACGCTCGCCAAGGAGGTCGACCCGGGCGAGCGGCTCACCGTGCTCGCCGCCGACCTGAACGACGACGCGGGCTGGGCGGAGGCCGTGGCCGGCTGCGACTACGTCCTGCACGTCGCCTCGCCCTTCCCGCCCCAGCAGCCCGAGGACCCCGACGAGCTGATCGTCCCCGCCCGCGAGGGGACGCTGCGGGTGCTGGGGGCGGCGCTCGACGCCGGGGTCGGCCGCGTCGTCGTCACCTCCTCGATCGCCGCGGTGCGCGGCGGGGTCAGCAGCGCCGAGGCGCCGCTGACCGAGGAGGACTGGACGCCGGAGAGCCCGAAGCTGTCGCCCTACGTGCGCTCCAAGACGATCGCCGAGCGCGCCGCCTGGGAGCTGGCGCGCGAGCGCGGCGCGAGCGAGCGGCTGGCGGTCGTCAACCCGGGCGCGATCCTCGGCCCGGTGCTGAGCGAGGACTTCTCCTACTCGCTGGAGGCGGTCGAGCGGCTGCTGAAGGGGATGCCCGGCACGCCGCGGATCGGCTTCAGCTTCGTCGACGTGCGCGATGTCGCCGACCTCCATATAAGGGCGATGCTCGACCCGGCGGCCGGGGGAGAGCGCTTCATCGCGGTGGCGCAGTTCATGTGGATGGCCGAGGTGGCGAAGGTGCTGCGCGAGAACCTCGGCGAGGCGGCCGCGAAGGTGCCGAGCCGCGGCGTCCCGAACCTGGTGGTGCGGGCGATGGGGATCTTCGACCCGGGAATCCGCTCGATCGTCAACCAGCTCGGCCAGCGGGTCGACGTGTCGAGCGAGAAGGCGCGGCAGGAGTTGGGCTGGTCACCGCGCCCGGTCGAGGAGACGATCGTCGACTGCGGCGCAGCCTCGTCGCCAGGCGTAAACACCTCGCGGTCCCGCCCGGCCCTCGCGGTGTAACGCGTTGGCGTCCTGGAGAACGCTTGCGCGTTACACCGGTTGCCGTCCCGTCCTCCCCCGTCCGGTGTAACGCGTTGGCGTGCTGACAGAGCGCCTACGCGTTACACCGCGGAAAGCTCGGTGCGTGCTAGCCCTTGGCGCGGCAGGTGCGGACCAGGGTGCTGTTCAGCTGCCGGCCGTCGCTGAAGCTGTAGTCGGCGCGGACGAAGGGGAAGGTGGCGCGCGGGAAGCCGGCCGGGGCGGGACAGCCGGCGCTGAGGTAGGCGCGGCGCTTGCCGCGGAACGCGTAGGTGCGGTGCAGGGTGAGGTCGAAGCCGGTCACGTATCCCCACTCGCCGGCGACGTAGGGGAGCCTTGCGGTCAACTCGATGCCGAAGGTGCCCCGGGTCCTGCGGACCGCGATCGGCAGCAGGTAGGAGGTGGGGACGACCGCGGTCTGGGGGCCGTTCGGGCCTTCCTGCTCAACCCGGGTCTTGCCGTAGATCTGGGCGAAGATGACGGGACGGCGGCCGATCCTGCCGTTGAAAGCGAGGACGCGGCCGTGGGCGGGGAACGGCGCCTCCTGCGGCGAGAGGACCTGGGCCGAGAGCCGGCCGCGGCCGACCAGCGCGGCGCGGCAACGGCGCAGCGCCTGGGCGGAGGTCGCGACCTCGATCCGCTCGCGCGGGCAGGTGGGCAGGCCGCGGTAGGAGAGCCTGCCGAAGTGGTTGATCGCCACCGTGACGCGCCGCAGGGCGGGCGGCTGGCTGCCGTCGCTGGTCGAGAGGCCGGCGCTCATCGTCACCGCGATCGGCGCGGCGCCGTCGCGCGGCAGGGCCCTCGGCGTCGCCTTCCCCTTCAGGGTGACGATCAGCGAGCCGTTCTCGAAGACCTCGGCGCCGGCGGTCGCCGCGAGCAGCCCCACGGCGAGCGCGGCGAGGGCGAGAATCGGCGCAAAGCGCTCTGTTAGCTTGGATCGCGGGTTGGGGTTAATGGGTGCGGGGCTCATTGCCGTGCGCCGCCTGCCTGAAGGAGATCGATGCGTAAGACCCACATTCTGATCGTAGTTGCGGTGGTGACCGCCCTGGCGGCGTCGGTCGGCGCCAGTGGGGCCGTGCTCAAGGTCGGCAAGCTGGTCGTCCGCACCGACAGCACCTTCGCCCCGTACAAGCTGCCCGAGCGCGCCTTCGCCCCCATCTTCGTACGCGGCCACGCCAGCATCCGCTCGACCGACGGCGGACCGCCGCCGGCCCTGACCCACCTCGCGATCGCCCTCGACCGCAACAACAGGCTGGAGACGCGCGGTCTGCCCAAGTGCGACCCGGCGCGCCTCGCCAACACCACGCCGCTGCAGGCCCGCGGCATCTGCCCGCGAGCGATCGTCGCAACCGGGCACATCTCCGCGCGGATCAGCCCCCCAGGCGGGCGCGCCTTCGGCGCGACCTCGCCGCTCACCGCCTTCAACGGGCCGAAGATCGGCCGTGACGCAACGGTGATTCTGCACAGCTACATGCAGTTTCCCCAGGCCGAGACCTACATCGTCACCGCCCGCCTCGTCGGCAGTGGCGGCAAGGGCAACCACGGCTACCACCTGGTCGCCGACCTCCCCCCGATCGACGGCGGCTACGGCGTGCTCACCCACGGCGACGTCAAGATCGGCCGCCGCTACAAGCACAACGGCCGCACGCTGGGCTACACCTCGGCCCGCTGCCTCAGCGGCATCCTCTTCGCCCACGGTCGCTTCGTGTTCGACGACGGCACCGTGCTCGAGGGCAGCATCTTCCGCCCCTGCGGGGTCCGCGGGTCCTGAAGACAGCTCCCGGCCGCGCCGCCGCTCGGGCCGACTCGCCGTAGAGTGCGGGGATGAGCGTCGCCGTCGTCACCGACAGCACGACCTGCCTGCCCGCCGAGATGATCGAGCGCTGGGGCATCCGCGAGGTCAGCCTCTACGTCGGCTGGGGCGACGAGCGCCTCCGCGAGGACAGCTACGACCTCGAGGACTTCTACGCGCGCCTGCGCGCCTCCGACGATCTGCCCTCGACCTCACAGCCCTCGGTCGGCGACTTCCTCGAGCAGTTCGAGCCGCTGGCCGCCGCCGGCCGCGACGTCGTCTCGATCCACATCGCCGCCGGCCTCTCCGGCACCTGCGAGAGCGCCCGCGAGGCGGCGCGGACCCTCGCCGAGAAGGGACTGCCCGGGCGGATCGAGGTGGTCGACGCCCAGACCGGCGCCGGCGGGCTCGGCTGCATGGTCATCGCCGCCGCCCGCGCCGCCGAGGAGGGCAAGTCGCTGGACGCCGTGGTCGAGGCAGCCCGCCAGACCCGCGCGAGCCTGCAGATGTGGTTCTGCCTCGACACCCTCGAGTACCTGCGCCGCGGCGGTCGGATCGGCGCCGCCCAGGCCCTGGTCGGATCGGCCCTGAAGATCAAACCGATCCTCACCTTCGGCACCGAGATCTCCCCGGTCGGCCGCGTCCGCACCCGCCGCCGCGCGATCGAGCGGATGATCGCCTACCTGCACGAGCTGAAGGAGGGCGGCGCCGAGGAGTGGATCGTCCAGCACGCCCAGTCGCCCAAGGACGCCAACCTCCTGGTCGAGGAGGGCACCGCGATCTTCGACTCCCCCCGCTCTTCTGCACCCAGGTCGGCCCGGTCCTCGGCGCCCACCTCGGGTCCGGGCTGCTGGTCGGGGGCATCGGCGGATCGCCCTCCTGAGCACCGCCGCTCACTCCACCCGGTAGCGCTCCGGGACGAAGGTCTGGGTGTCGGCCGGCGGACGCACGTAGGCGCGGTCCTGGCGCGGCGGGAACTCGATCTTCTCGCGGTCGACCCGCTCGTAGGGGAAGCGGTCGAGCAGGTCGGCGATCAGGTTGAGGCGGGAGGTGCGCTTGTCGTCGGCCTCGACCACGAACCAGGGAGAGTCCTTGGTGTCGGTGTAGGCGAACATCTCGTCCTTGGCCTCGGCGTAGTCGACCCAGCGGGCGCGGGCCTCAATGTCGACCGGGCTCAGCTTCCAGCGCTTCGCCGGGTCCTTCTGGCGAGCCTTGAAGCGGCGCTCCTGCTCCTCGTCGCTGACCGAGAGCCAGTACTTGACGAGGGCGATGCCGGAGGCCTGGATCATCCGCTCGAACTGCGGGCAGGTGCGCATGAACTCCTCGTACTCGGCGTCGGTGCAAAAGCCCATCACATGCTCGACCCCGGCGCGGTTGTACCAACTGCGGTCGAAGAGGACGACCTCCCCGGCGGCGGGCAGGTGAGCGACGTAGCGCTGGAAGTACCACTGGCTGCGCTCGCGGTCACTGGGCGTGCCGAGCGCCACCGTCCGCACCACCCGCGGGTTGGTCCGCTGCTCGATCCGCCGGATCACCCCGCCCTTGCCGGCCGTGTCGCGCCCCTCGAAGAGGACGACCACCTTCAGCCCCTCCCGGACGACCCAGTCCTGTAGGCGGACCAGCTCGACCTGCAGCCGCTTCAGCTCCTTGAAGTACTCGGACTTGGTCAGGACCTCCGGGGACTTGGACGACTCGTGAGCCATGCACCGACCCTAACGCGACGGCGCCCGTCGCTCGGCCGAGGTGAGAGAATCCGCGGCAATGCGATTTGAGGTCTTCTGGCGAGTGGCGGTGGTGCAGCTGGTGGCGGTGCTTCTGCTCGCCCTCGTGCTGGGGGTTGTTTTCTCGCACGGGTTCTTCGTCGACTGGGGCTGGCTGGTCGGGCCGCTGGTCTGGCTGGGCTGCGCGGCGCTGACCGCTCGCGTCGTCGGGTTGGACAGGGTGTTCGCGCTGGTTGGGGCGGTGCTCGCCGGTTTGGTCAGCGCGCTCGCCGTGGTGATCGGCGTCCACTGGCTCGGCGTGATCGTCGCGATCGGCCTCTTCGCCGCCTGGTGCGCCCGCGACGGCGCAGAGGCGACTGCTTGAACCTCGGCCTCGAGGGGCGCGTCGCCCTGGTGATGGGCGCCAGCCGTGGGATCGGACGGGCGATCGCGGCGGCGCTGGCCGGCGAGGGCGCGCGGGTGGCGATCGCGAGCCGCTCGCGGGAGGCGCTTGAGGAGGCCGCGGGGGAGATCGACGGCGAGGCGTCTCCGTTCGTCGCCGACGCCTCCGACCTGGAGCGGATGGCAGCGCTTCCCGGCGAGGTTGCCGAGGCCCTCGGCCCGGTCGAGATCCTCGTCGCCAACACCGGCGGCCCGCCGCTCGGCGGCGCCCTCGACCACGAGCTCGACGAGTGGGAGCGGGCCTACCGCTCGCTGGTGCTGGCGCCGCGGGTCCTGGCCGGGGCGGTCGTCCCCGGGATGCGCGAGCGAGGCTGGGGGCGGATCGTCAACGTCGGCTCCAGCTCGACCCGGGAGCCGATCCCCGGCCTCAACCTCTCCAACTCCCACCGAATGGCCGCGGTCGGCTTCCTCAAGACCCTGTCGCGAGAGGTCGCCGCCGACGGGATCACCGTCAACACGGTCGCGACCGGGCGCTTCGCGACCGAGCGGCTGGTCTCGATGGCCGGCTCACTGGAGGCGGCGGAGGCCGGCGCCGGTGCCGAGGTCCCGGCCGGGCGGCTGGGCCGCCCCGAGGAGTACGGCGACCTGGTCGCCTTCCTCTGCTCCGACCGCGCCGCCTACATCACCGGGACCGTCATCCCGATCGACGGCGGCCTGCTCCGCTCAGCGTCCTGAGGCCGTCGGTGTAACGCGTTGGCGTTCTGACAGCAGCACCAACGCGTTACACCGCTCCGGCGCGGAGCAACTGCTCGACCTGGTGCAACGCGTTGGCGGGCTATCTCCCCGCCTACGCGTTGCACCGCGAATTGTTCCCCCGGCGCTTCGCGCATCGAGGGGAAGAGGATCACGTCGCGGAGGGTCGCTTGAGCCGGTGAGGATCATCATCAGGCGGTCGACGCCGAGGCCGCAGCCGCTGGCCGGCAGCATCCCGTACTCGAGCGCCCGCACGAACTCCTCGTCGTGGGGGTGGGGGCTCTCCTCGGCGCCGGCCTCCTGGCGCTCGCGCTGCTCGACGAAGCGGCGGCGCTGCTCGACCGGGTCGTTGATGTCGGTGCCGCCGCCGACGATCTCCATCCCGGCGACGATGCCGTCGAAGGCCTCGCCGATCAGCTGCGGGCTGGTCGGCCTGCGGCTTGACCAGCGGCCAGAGGGCGAGCGGCAGGTCGACGATGAAGGTCGGCTGGGTCAGCTTCGGCTCGACCAGCTTGCCCTGGAGGGTGTCGACCAGGCCGGCCCAGTCGTCGGTCGGCTCGGCGTCGTCGCCGACCACCTCGGCCAGCTCGTCGCGGCTCGCCGCGACGATGTCGACCCCGGTCTCCTCCCGGATCGCCTCGCGCAGGGAGACCCGCGCCCAGGGCGTCGCGAAGTCGATCGTCTCGCCGTCGCGCTCGACCTTGGTGGTGCCGAGGACCCGCTCGACGACGCCGGCGACCAGCGTCTCGGCGAACTCCATGACGCCGTTGTAGTCGGCGCCGCCGACGAACCACTCGAGCATCGTGAACTCGGGGTTGTGCTGAGGCGACATCCCCTCGTTGCGGAAGAACTTGCCGAGCTCGTAGACGTCCTCGAAGCCGCCGACGATCGCCCGCTTCAGGTACAGCTCGGTGGCGATCCGCAGGTAGAGGTGGCGGTCGAGCGCGTGGTGATGGGTCTTGAAGGGGCGCGCCGCGGCGCCGCCGGTCATCCGCTGCAGGATCGGCGTCTCCAGCTCGACGTAGCCGCGCTCGTTCATGTGGTCGCGGATCGCCGCCAGCACCTTGGCGCGCAGCGCGAAGATCTCACGGGAGCGCTCGTTCGCGATCAGGTCCAGCTCGCGCCGGCGGTAGCGGGTCTCGACGTCGGAGATGCCGTGGTAGAGGTCGGGGGGGTCGCGCAGCGCCTTGGCGAGCAGCGTGCACTCGCGGATGCCGATCGCCAGCTGGCCGCGCTTGGTCACGTAGATGTCGCCCTCGACCCCGACGATGTCGCCGATGTCGAGGTCCTCGATCCGCGCGAAGGCCTCCTCGCCGAGCGCGTCGAGGCGGGCGTAGGCCTGGATCGTCCCGGAGAGGTCGCGGATGTCGAGGAAGGCGGTCTTGCCGTGGCCGCGGCGGGCGGTGAGGCGGCCGGCGACCCGGTAGGAGAAGTCGGCGTGGTCGCCCGGCTCCAGCTCGGCGGGATCGTGGGCGGCGAGGATCTCGGCGACCCTGGTGCGGCCGGTGAAGGAGTGCGGGAAGGGGTCGATGCCGGCGGCGCGCAGCTTCTCGGCCTTGGCGTGGCGCTCGGCCTCGGTCGAGCCCGCCGCGGGGTCGGCCGGCGGAGGGGCCTCGCTCATCGCTTGGCGCCGACAGTCACCCGCTCGCCACCCATGTAATCGGTGAGGGTGGTGGCGTCGCTCAGCAGCTCCCGCAGGGCGGGACCGTGGTGGGTGTCGTGCTCGAGCGCCAGTCGCTGTCCCGACGGCGCCTCTTCGATCAGCCCGCGGATAACGCCGAGGCCGTCGGCGCCACAGTCGCCGGTGACGGCGATCCGTGGCTCACGGCGGATCTCGGGCGAGCGCTCGAAGATCGTCTCGTCGGTGACGTAGGGAAGGTTGGCGAGGACGAGGTCGACGCTGCCGTCGCGGAGCGCCTCCGGGAGGCCCTCGGCGACCTCGACCTCGAGCGGCAGGCCGAGGCGGGCGGCGTTCTCGCGGGCGGCCTCGGCGGCCTCGGGCGAGAGGTCCGAGGCGGTGACGCGGAGGTCGGGGCGCTCGCTGAGCAGGGCGAGGGCGACCGCGCCGGAGCCGGTCCCGACCTCGTGGACGCGCGCGCCCTCGGGAAGCTCGGCGGCGACCTCGACCAGCAGGCCGGTCTCACGGCGGGGGATCAGGACCCGCTCGTCGACGGCGACGTCGATCCCGCGGAAGGCCTCGTGGCCGAGGATGTAGGCGAGGGGCTCGTGCTCGACGCGGCGACCCACCCGCTCCTCGAGCGCCGCGGCGGCGTCGGAGGGGAGCTCGCGGTCGGCCTCGGCGGGGAGGGCGGCCGGGTCGACTCCGAGCGCCTGGGCAAGCAGGGCCTCGGCGTCGCCGCGCGGGTCCTCGCAGCCGGCCGCGCCGATCGCCTCGGCGGCGGCGTCGAGCGCCGCGCCGATCGTCCGCGCGGCGGCAATTGCCTCGATTTCGGTCTTCACCGGCTCCATTTAAGTGGCTCCCGCCTCCCTGGGCTCCAGGGCGGGATGGCTGAGGGTACCGTGGCGGCGCTTCACGGCGTAGATCCAGACCGCGCCGGCGACCATCATCCCGAGGCTCTCGAGCTGCGCCGAGGTCAGCCCCAGCGCCACATCGGTCGTTGCGGCGGATGAACTCGACCAGGAAGCGCTCGGTCCCCGCGTAGAGGAGGTAGATCGCGAAGAGGACGCCGGCGCGGAAGCGGTCGCGCAGCTGCCAGAGGACGAAGGCGCCGAGGCCCATCGCCAGGGTCTCGTAGACGGGGGTCGGGTGGACGGTCTGCTCGGTGGGGACGGTGCCGTGCGGGTAGGACATCGCCCAGGGGCCGTCCCAGGGCTTGCCGTAGTCGCCGTCGCCGGAGAGTTGGCAGCCGCAGCGGCCGATCGCGTAGCCGAGGGCGAGGGCCGGCGCGGCGAGGTCGAGCAGGGTGAGGCCGAGGAAGTGCCGGTAGCGGGCCCAGGCCAGAACCGCCAGGGCGCCGCCGATCGCGCCGCCGTACCAAACCAGGCCGGCGCCGGAGAGCAGCTCCCCGACCAGGTCGTGCTTGACGCTGTCGTAGTTCTGGACGAGGAAGTAGACGCGCGAGCCGACGACTCCGCCGGCCAGCGCCGAGAAGGCCATCTCATAGGCCCAGTCGGTCGGCTTGCCGATCTCCCCCAGCCGCCGCGCGATCAGCGCCCCGGCGGCGAGGAAGGCAAGGGCGAACATCAACCCAAAGGTCTGCAGGGTGAGCGGTCCGATGTGGATCTCGGGATACATGAATAGCCCCGCCGGAGAATCGAACCCGATTGCCAGATAGAAAGTCCGGAGTGCTAACCGTTAGACGACGGGGCCGCGGCGTCTCAGTCTACGAGGGCTGATCCATCCGACGATGTTGCCATTGTATACGAACATATGTTCGCCCAGACTCCTTTCTATGCGTCCTAAGCGCCGAGAGCAACGTGAGGCTCGGCGCTTGCGAAGCCACGGGGTCTGCCCATGAGGGAAATCGCTTCCCACCTTGAGGTGTCGCTAGCAAGTGTGCACCTATGGACCGCGACATTGAGATCACCCGAACATGAGCGCGCAACATTCGCAAGCGCGCCACGAACGGCGTCTGCTCGGTCCGGCCGAGAATCGACGCCGGCGTCTCGCGTTTCAAGAGGAAGGCCGCCACCGGCTCGTCAAGGGAACCTCTCCACCATGCCGGCTGCATGCTCTGCTGGGCCGAAGGCTCGAAGGATCGGAACAGTCGAGCTCGCGAACTCGGACGTAAACATGGATCGCTTCTTCGTCAGGTTTCTGTCGTGCAGTGCTTCGACATACCTGACGACCGGCTTGACGCTTCGACTTGAACGTCTACCTTGGCAATGGCAATGTCTCGACGCAATCGAGGCTTACTGGCTCGACCTCTCAACCTGCCGGCCGCCTGGTTCGGCAAGCACTCGGTCGACCATTTCCCGACGTCGAGCAGTGGCGCGGGCGAACAGCTGCCGTACGGCGTCTGCTCAATCGGCGTCGGCGCAGCACCGCGCATCGTCTAGCACATCTTCGGAGCGATCGCAGAGCTACGGCGGGTTCGACGAACCGCGCTGGCTCGACTGTAGGCCGGCGGCCACTAGCTGCAGCAGCATCTCCAGCAGCGCCTTCTGGGCGTGGAGGCGGTTTTCGGCCTGGTCCCAGACGGCTGAGCGGTCGCCGTAGAGGACCTCGGCGGTGATCTCCTCGCCCGGGTGGGCGGGGAGGCAGTGCAGGACGATGGCGCGGTCGGCGGCGGCCGAGAGGAGGTCGGCGTCGATCTGGAAGGGGGCGAGGTCGGCGCGGCGGCGGTCGGCCTCGGCCTCGTCGCCCATGCTTACCCAGACATCGGTGTAGAGGGCGTCGGCGCCGGAGGCGGCGGCGCGGGGGTCGTCGGTCAGCTTTGCGTCGTGTCCCTCCTCGAGCTGGTAGCCGGGGGGCGCGGCGACGAGGACCTCGACGCCGGACAGCTCCCCGGCGATCGCCAGCGAGCGGGCGACGTTGTTGCCGTCGCCGACGTAGGCGAGGCGCAGGCCCTGGAGGTCGCCGAAGCGCTCGCGCAGGGTGAGCAGGTCGGCGAGCGCCTGGCAGGGGTGGTGCAGCGGGGTGAGGCCGTTGACGACCGGGACGTCGGACTCGGCGGCCAGCTCGGCGACGACCTCGTGGGAGCCGGAGCGGATGACGATCGCGTCGACGTAGCGGGAGAGGACCCGCGCCGTGTCGGCGATCGACTCGCCGCGGCTGAGCTGCAGCTCGTCGCCGCGCAGGACGACCGGCGTTCCGCCCAGCTCGGCGACGCCGACCTCGAAGGAGATGCGGGTGCGGGTCGAGGGCTTCTCGAAGAAGAGCGCGACGCTGCGCCCGGCCAGCGCCTCGGCGCCGACGCCGTCGCGCCGGCCCGCTTTCAACTCGAGCGCCCGGTCGAGCAGCTTGCCCAGCTCGAACGCCCCCAGCTCTTCGCCTGTGAGGAAGTGTCGCGTCAAGCGGTTGATACTAAGCGCGTGCAGTTCACGGCGATTGCCTGGAACCTCTTCCACGGGCGCGATTTCCCGCCCGACCCCGCCCTGTTCACCTGGCGCTCGCGGCTGCTGCGGGTCACGGAGAGAAACGACACCCACCTCCAGGTCAACCGTGGCCTGCTCGACGAGTTCGCGGCGATGCTCGCCGGCGCCGAGTGGGACGTCGCCCTCTTGCAGGAGTGCCCGCCGCGCTTCGCGGCGGAACTGGCCCGCGCCTGCGGCGCCGAGCGCCACCGCGTCCTCACCTCGCGCAACTCGCTCGGCGCGCTGCGCGCCGCTGGCGGCGCGCCTCAATCCCGACCTGATCGCCTCCGGCGAGGGCGGCTCCAACCTCACCCTCATCCGCCCGCCCTCGCCGCGGTGTAACGCGTTGGTGGCCTCACAGAGCGCCAACGCGTTACACCATGGCCTGGGTGGCCAGACCTCTCCACGGTGCAACGCGCTGGAGTCCCCACAGCACGCCAACGCGTTACACCGGCCGGGGGGGACGACGCTGGGGGGGATCGTCGAGCGGCGGGACCTGGTCATCCACGAGGGCAAGCCGGAGCGGCGGGCGATGGCCTTCACCCGCACCGCCTCGGGCCTCTGCGTCGCCAACCTGCACGCGACCAACGACCACCCCGAGCTGGCCGCCGAGGACGTCCTCCTCGCCGCCCGACGCGCCACCGAGTGGGCCGGGGAGCGACCGCTGCTGTTCGGCGGCGACCTCAACCTGCGGCCCGCCGAGACCCCGGCCGTCTTCGATGAGTTGCGCGATCGCTTCGGCCTCGCCACGCCGACGACGGCGCCGAGCGCAATCGACCACCTGCTGGGACGGGGCCTGACCGTTGTCTCGCCCCCCACGCCCTGGCCGCCGGAGCGACGAGAAGTGCGAATCGGCGGCGGCGAGGCGGGACGCGGCGAGCGCGCGATCCGCCTCTCCGACCACACCCCGGTGGTGGCGAGGTTCGAAATCGACTGAGATAGGGCACACTGACTTGGCACACCCCACCCGCTGATTCGAACGGCAGGAAACCAGGAGGAAACAAAGATGGCAGCGAAAAAATCCACCACCGGCAAAGCGAAAAAAGCGAAAGCCGGGACGCGTGCCAAAAAAGCCACCCCGAGAAAGCCCGCCGCTAAAAAAGCCAAGAAAGCCAAACCCGCGGCGAAGCGCAGCGCCGGGAGGGCAAGCGGCCTCGACAAGAGCGTCGAGCACTTTCGCGACAGCCTCGAGCACAGCGTCACGCTCAGCCGGGACCGACTCCAGGAGGTCGTCGACGACACCGTGAAGCGCGGCCGGATGACCCGCGGCGACGCCGAGAAGATGGTCGGCGACCTGCTGAAGCGCGGCCGCAAACAGACCGACTCGCTGCTGCGCGAGCTGGAGAAGTTGGTCAAGCAGGCGCGCAAAGAGGTCAACGGCCGTACCCAGCCCGTCCGCAAACAGGCCACCCAGGCCGCCCGCCGCGCCGCCAAGAAACTCTCCTAGTTGGAGCAACTCGAGGTCGAGATCGAGTCGCTCGCCTTCGGCGGGCGAGGGGTCGCCCGCGCCGACGGCTACGTCGTCTTCGTCGTCCGGGGCGCTGCCGGGCGACCGCGTCCGGGCGGAGATCACCAAGTCAAAGCGCAAGTTCGCCGAGGCCCGGACGGTGGAGTTGCTGCGCCCCGCCGCCGACCGCGTCGCCGACCGCTGCACGCACGACGGCGAGCCCTGTCCCGGCGCCCCCTGGCAGGGGCTCCCCTACGAGCGCCAGCTCTCCCACAAGCAGGAGCAGGTCGACGACGCGCTGCGCCGGATCGGCGGCCTCGACGGCTTCGAGCTGGAGGAGATCGAGCCGGCGGTCGAGCAGTGGCGCTACCGCAACAAGCTCGAGTACTCCTTCGGCGAGCACGACGGGGAGACGACGCTCGGCTTCCACGCCCGCGGCCGCTGGGACCTGACGGTCGACGTCGATGACTGCCTGCTGGCCTCGGAGGCGGGCAACGCCGCCCGCAACGCGGTGCGCGACTGGGCGCGACTTGAGGCGGTCGCGCCTTACGACCGCCGCGCCCGCGACGGCGTCCTGCGCAACCTTGCGGTCCGCGAGGGGAGGCGAACCGGACAGATCCAGACCCGCCTGATCACCTCTGCGGCTCCCTTTCCGAAACCGCCGGTCGACCTCCACACGATGATCGAGGGGGACTCGGGCGGGACCGACGGCCCGACCGGCGTGCTCGGCGAGGAGATGCTGCGCGAGGAGCTGTGCGGACTGAAGCTGGAGATGTCCCACGGCGCCTTCTTCCAGACCAACACCGAGATGGCGGAGCGCCTCTACGCGGTCGCCGCCGAGTACGCGGGGCTGACCGGGAAAGAGCGGCTCTTCGACCTCTACTGCGGGATCGGGACGATCGGGCTGACGATGGCGGCGCGGGCCGGCGAGGTCTGGGGGCTGGAGATCGTCCCCGAGGCGATCGCCGACGCGGAGCGCAACGCCGAGCGCAACGGGATCGCCAACGCGCGCTTTGTAGCGGGCAGCGCCCGCACCGGCGTGCGGCCGCTGCTGGAGGAGGCGGGGGTGCCCGACGTCGTGGTGATCGACCCGCCGCGGGCCGGCCTCTCGCAGAAGATCGTCCGCCGGGTGATCGAGTGCGAGGCGCCGCGGATCGTCTACGTCTCCTGCAACCCGACGACGCTGGCGCCGAACGCCGCCCAGCTGGTCGAGGCCGGCTATAGGCTGAGCCGCGTGAGGCCGGTCGACATGTTCCCCCAGACCCCGCACATCGAGTGCGTGGCGCTCTTCGACCGTGAGTAAGCGCGGCTTCGGGGTCGCCGCGGGCCTCGACCCGGAGGTCGCGAGGCCGCTGGCGACGCGCTGCGCGGAGCTCGGCTACGCCTCGATGTGGTCGAACGACCACCCGGGGGCGAAGGGGCTGGAGACGCTGGCCGAGTTCGGTGCCGCCGCGCCCGGGGTCGACCTCGGCGTCGCCGTGATCGCTCTCGACCGGACGCCTCCGGCGGCGATCGCCGCCGACGTCGAGCGATTCGGCCTCGACCCGGCGCGGCTCTGGCTCGGGGTCGGCGCCGGCTTCTCGGAGAAGCCGCTGACCCGGATGCGCGAGTCGCTGCCGGAGCTGCGCGAGGCGCTGCCCGGCATCCGCATCGTCCTCGCCGCGATGGGCCCGAAGATGTGCGCCCTGGCAGGAGCCGAGTTCGACGGCGCCTTCTTCAACTGGATGACCCCGGCCTTCGCCGCCGGCGCCAGGGAGAAGGTCGAGGCGGGCGCAGGCGAGGCGGGCCGCGAAATACCACCGGTCTTCGGCTACGTCCGCACCGCGGTGGGCCCCGACGCCGCCGACCGCCTCGCCAAGGAGGAGTCCTTCTACCGCGACCTGCACGCCGGCTACCGAAACCACTTCAACCGCCTGGCCGAACCCGAGGGCACGGTCGGCGTGGCGGCCGCAGACACCACCGAGGCCCAGTCTCAACTCAGCCGCTACGAAGCTTTGGACACGGTCGTCGTCAGCGGCTTGGCGCAGCGCCACAGTCGACGCGATGTCCGCCGTAGCTGACCGCTGCGGCCCCGTAGGAGGGACGGGGCACCCTCGAACGGGCGGATACTCAAATCGCCGGTCTCATTAGACCGGCGATTGTCCGGGCGAGGGTGCCCCGTCCCTCTCCCGCCACTGAGTCAGTAAGGCGGCAAATCCTCGTACCACTCGCCGAGCATCTTGAAGCTGCGCCAGAAGCGCTGCTTGGCCCCCTCCTCGTCCAGAGAATCGTCGATGTCGGGGGTGTAGAGGGCGTCGACTGTCGGGGTGAAGGCCTGGATCTCACCCTCGCGGGGCTCGATCGGGCGGGAGAGGGGGATCCGCATCCCGTTGAGGACGCGCAGCGCCGGCTCGCCCATCACGATGACGATTTTCGGCTGGACGATCGCGATCTCCTCGACCAGGCGCCGCATGCACTCCTCGGAGGCGAGGTCGGGCTCGGCGATCGGGCACTTGACGCAGAGGGTTCCGTAGACGACCAGGGGATCGACCCCGAGCCGCTTGAAGCTTTTCATCAGGGCATTGCCGGCGCGACCGTAGAAGGCGACGCCCTCCTCGATCTCCGCCGAGGCGGGAGCGTGCTTGAGCATGAAGACGTCAGCCTGCGGGTGGCCGGAGCCCAGCACCGGCATCAGCTTGCCGCGCGGGCAGTGCGGACACTCCTGAAGCTCGTGGGTCAGGGTGTTGAGCTCGCGGATCGCGCGCTCCAGGTACTTCTCTCTGATCTCGTCGTCGGTCGCGGGCACGGTCGCCGATCTCTTTGACGGGACGGGCGCGGCTCCTTTCGCGCGGCCCGCCTGCATCAGCTCTTGCTCGCGGACTTGCCGGACCGACCCCCCGCACCGCGCCGCCGCGGCCGCCCGCCGCGGACCGGCTTGGCATCGGGGACGCGGCGCTTCGGCGCCTTCGGCCGCCCGGTCGTCTGCAACAGCTTCAGCGCCTGCACGTAGACGAGGTTCTTGTGCTTGCGGGTGATGTCGGCGTCGCGCATCGCCTCGAGGAACTCCTCCGGCCCGTCGAAATCGTGGATCCGCACCCGCACGCTCCCCAACCCCTGGGCAACGTGGCTGTCGGAGCCGGCGCCGGGGACGATCCGGTACTTGCGGGCGAAGCGCTCCGCCTCCTCGTTGAACGAGGTCAGCGCGACCCGCGGGTTGAAGACCTCGAGCACGTCGATCTCCTCGACGATGTCGATCAGGTGCTCGTAGTCGGGCACCGAGTGGAAGCGGTCGAAGGGGTGGGGCACGTAGACGAGCCCGCCCTGGCGGCGGATCTCGGCGATCGTCTCCGCCATCGTCATCCCCTTGGGGATCTTCTCCTCGAGGAAGAGGCCGATCACCTCGCCCTGCTCGGCGGTCTTCACCTCCTCGGCGACGATCACCTTGATGTCACCCATCCGGGCGGCGATCTCGCGCGCCTCCAGGGCGCCGGAGACCTCGTTGTGGTCGGTGATCGCGATCGCCCCCAGGCCGCGGTCGCGGGCGGTCTGCAGCAGCACCTCGACCGGCGTCGCGCAATCCGGCGAGTGGTCGGTGTGCATGTGCAGGTCGACCTCGATCAGCTTGCGGCGGGCGATCCGCCGACGAACCTCGGGGTTGCCGCCGGGGGCACGGCGACGCGCCGCCAGCCGCAGATACAGCTCCTCGAGCTCGCCGGCGACCTCGTCCCAGCTGCGCTCCAGCCCGGCCGACTCGACCAGCCGGTAGTCGCCCGGGAAGTAGCGCTCCAGCAGCTCCCCCGTCGCCGACGAGGTGACGGTGCGGGCGTCGAGGCGGCCGAAGAGCATCTGCACCAGCGGCCGCGCCACCTGGGTGGAGAGGACCCGCTCGGCCGGCTTGTGGAAGGTGGCGACGTTGAGCGAGTAGGAGTGGCGCAGCGCCGTCGAGGAGACGCGCGGGGCGAACGGCTCGTGGACGTGGACGATGTCGAAGGGGGTCGAGCGCAGGCGCTCTTTGACCTTGTCCCCGTAGCCGGCGACGACGACGCGATGGCCGCGCCGCTTCAACTCCGCCGCGACGCCCTCGACGAACTCGTTGACCGGACCGGCGACGCCCCGGCGGTGGGGCGTCACCTGGGCTATCGAGAGCGACTCAGGAACCGACGACCACCGGGGACTTGCCACGGGCGTTGGCGGCGATGAACTCCTCGGTCTGCTCGCGGGCCTCATCGTCGGGCCGCTGGCTGTGCGGGGACTTCATCAGGTAGCTGGAGGGGCCGTCGAGCTGGCCGGCGATGCCGTTGTTGAGCGCCAGTTTGATGATCCGCACCGCGTCGATCACGACGCCGGCCGAGTTGGGCGAGTCCCAGACCTCGAGCTTCAGCTCGACGTTGAGCGGCACGTCGCCGAAGGCTTTGCCCTCGAGACGGATGTGCGCCCACTTGCGGTCGGTCAGCCAGGCGACGTAGTCGGATGGACCGACGTGGACGTCCTCTTCGGGCAGCTCATGGCCCATGATCGAGGTGACCGCGTTGGTCTTGGAGATCTTCTTCGAGTCGAGCCGCTCGCGCTCGAGCATGTTGAAGAAGTCCATATTGCCGCCGACGTTGAGCTGGCTGGTCCGCTCCATCCGCACGCCGCGCTCGTGGAAGAGGCGGGCGAGCTGGCGGTGGACGATCGTCGCGCCGACCTGGGACTTGATGTCGTCGCCGATGATCGGCAGCCCGGCGTCGCGGAAGCGGCCGTCCCAGTAGTCCTCGCGGGCGATGAAGACGGGCAGGCAGTTGACGAAGCCGACGCCGGCCTTCAGCGCCTGCTCGACGTACCACTTGGTCGCCTGCTCGGAGCCGACCGGCAGGTAACAGACGAGGACATCAGCCTTGGTCTCCTTGAGGATGCCGACAATGTCGGCGGTCTCGCCGGGAGCTTTTTTGATCTTCTGTTTGAGGTATTTGCCGAGGCCGTCGTGGGTCATCCCACGCTCGACCTTGATCCCCAGCGGCGGCACCTCGGCGAACTTGATCGTGTTGTTCTGACCCGACCAGATCGCCTCGGAGAGGTCTTTGCCGACCTTCTCGGCGTCGATGTCGAAGGCAGCCACGAACTCGACGTCGCGAACGTGGTAGCCGCCAAGATCGACGTGCATCAGGCCGGGGACCTGCTCGTTGGGATCGGCGTCCTTGTAGTACTGGACGCCCTGGATGAAGGAGTTGGCGCAGTTGCCGACGCCGACGATCGCGACTCTGACCTTGTCGTCCGTCGCCGCGGCGGCGCCGTTGCTGCCGTTTGCTCCGTTGGTCTCGCTCATGAAATTCGAAGTCCTTCCTCGATCAGGCTAGGTGGGAAAGCACCCCTCCGGCCTGGACTGGTTACAGATCGTCAGTTTGCCCTCGCGGACGGCGGACTGGAAACTCCCGTGAAAGTTCGTTTCGGACGTGCCATACACGCTGAACAACGGTGACGATGGTCAACGCCGCGATTGCGTAAATCGACGGCGCCAGAAGCTCGAAATCGCCGAGTCCGGCGCCCTTGGCGAAAACCAGGCCGATCGAAAGTAGCACCACCCTGACCGGTCGCGTCGCCAAACCGACCTTGCACTCGACCCCGAGAGCCTCGGCGCGGGCCCTCGTATAGGAGACCATCAGCGAGCCGAGCACCGCCACCACGCACATCGCGGCGGCGAAATCGTCGCCGGTCGCGGCGAAGTAGCCGGCGACCGCGGCGAGCACCACCCCCTCCTCGATCCGGTCCAGGGTCGAGTCGAGGAAGGCGCCGAACAGCGTCCCCTTGCCCGACATCCGCGAGTAGCGACCGTCGAGCGTGTCCATCGTCGAACCGACGATGAAGGCGACGCCGGCGAGAAAGAAGAGCCGCTGGGTGACCAGCGCGGCGGCGAGGAGGTTGAGCGCCAGGCCGACCATCGAGATCGCGTTCGGGGTGAGCCGCGACTCGATAAGGCGCTCACGGGCGTAGGAGCGAAGCTCCTGCCCGTTGCGGGCCTGGCGACCGTTGCGGCGACCGCCTGGGGCCCTTGGGGGCGCCGAGGATTCCATTGAGACGTGAGGCTACCGGGCGAGCCGAGGCTAAGCCTCGGCCTCTTGGGGAACGCCCGGCCGTCCCCACGCCCAGGCGTGCGGCCGGGCGCGGGCCAGAAGACGATGGGCGACCAGGGCGGATGTCGCGGCGACCATTGCGCCGAGCGCCGCGTCGACCCAGTAGTGGTTGGCGGTGACGATCACGACCCAGATGACCAGGGCCGGCCAGATCGCCCAGAAGGCTTTGGTGAAGCGGTGGCGGGACACCCTCACCCCGGTGATGCCGATCATCAGCGCGAAGGCGCAGTGCATGCTCGGCACCGCCGCGTAGGGGTTGATGAAGATCTTCGCCAGTGAGGAGTCGTGGTTGACGTTGGAGAAGTCGACGATCGTGTCGACGAACCCGTGGCCGGGGAACATCCGCGGCGGCGCGGTCGGGAAGAGCGTGTAGCCGATCAACGCCAGGCCCATCGAGACCACGAACATGTTGCGGACGAAGTAGTAGGACTCGTTGCGGCGCAGATAGAGCCAGACGAGGAAACCGAGGGCGATCGAGAACTGCGCGTTGAGGTAGACCTGGTTGGCGAAGTCGATCAGCCAATGAGCGGGAAGGAAGACCGCCTGAAGGCTGGGCTCGAAGAAGGTGTGAGTCGAGCGCTCGAAGTCGATCACCTGCTGGCCGTGGGCGATCGCGACCGAGCGCTCGCTGTCGGCGACGCCTCGCACCAGCTCGTAGGCGAAATCGACCAGGACGAGGATGGCGAGCTGGCGGCCGGCATCGCCCCAGCCCTGGGGTAGCTTGGCCGTCACTCTGGCGAGCGCGCGAGACACGCGGGCAATTGTAATCCGCGCGTTAACGGATGTGAATGGCGCGCGGGTCCGCGCGAGATTCGCCCCTACGACACGAAGCTGAGGACCTGTCGATGGCCCCGGGGTCGTCGATCCAGGGCCAGTGGCCGGCGCCGGGGAGCAGCTTCAGCTCGGCGCCCGGGAGGCGCTCGGCGTAGAGGCGGGCGAAGTCCGTGGAGAGATACGGGTCGCGATCGCCCCAGAGGACGAGGGCGGGACAGGTCAGCTTGCCGAGGTCTTTTCCGGCCTCGGCAAGGCGGTCGGGATCGGCGTCGCGGTAGAGCTCGAGGATGGCTCGTTGGGTTCCCTTGTCCCAGTGCCGCCAGACCATCTCGACGAACTCGGGCGGCATTGCGCTGCGGTCGCCACGGGCCTGGCGCATGATCAGCGCCATCGACCGCCTGGTCGTCGTCGCGTTGACGAACTCGCCGATCAGCCGGCGGCGCCAGACGTAGCGGGCGATCCAGTGCCAGCGATAGCCGGGGAGGAGCGGAACCGCGTTGGCGATGACGAGGCGCTCGACCCGCTCGGGGCGGCGCTGGGCGCCGATCAGCGCCAGGGCGCCCCAGTCGTGGACGACGAGGTTTTGGCGGTCGATCCCGAGTTGGTCGAGGCAGCGATAAAGGAAGTCGGAGAGCCCGTACATCGTGTAGTCGAAGCGAGCCGGGTCGGGGCGGGCGGAGCGGCCCCAGCCGGGCATGTCGATCGCGATCGCCGGGCCGCCACGCTCGAGGAAGGGCAGCCAGTCCTCGCTGTGGGTCGGGTTGCCGTGGCAGTAGACGGTCGGCGTCCCCTCCCCCTCGACGCGCAGGTAGAAGGCCTCGACCCCGTCGACCGTCAGCCTCCCCTCTTCGATCGCAGCCACGCCCCCACTCTATGTTGAGGTCTAGGGTCCGCAGATGGCATGGAAGCGACCGAGTCGGCGGCGGGTGCGGGCGATTCGGGATCGGTTGCGGGAGATGTACGGGCGGCCGGTCAACGACCCGCACGGCCATCCGATCGCCGAGCTGGTCAAGACCGTCCTCTCCCAGGCGACCAACGACCGCAACCGCGATCGCTCCTTCGCGGCGCTGCGCGAGCGCTACCCGACCTGGGAGGAGGTTCGCGACGCGCCGGTGGACGAGCTGGAGGAGACGATCCGCGTCGGCGGGCTGTCGCGGCAGAAGGCGCCGCGGATCCAGGCGATCCTCGAACGGCTGGGCGACCATCCCGACCTCGACTGGACGCGGACCGCCCCGCGCGAGGAGTCGCTGGACTTCCTGCTCGGCCTGCCGGGGGTGGGGCGGAAAACGGCGGCCTGCGTGCTGATCTTCACCTGGGGCATTCCGGAGATCCCGGTCGACGTCCACATCCACCGGGTCGGCGGGCGGCTCGGCCTCTTCCCCGTCGAAGGCCTCCTTCGAGCGCGCCCACGACGAGATGCTGGCTGATCGTCGATCCCGAGGACGCCTACGAGCTGCACATGAACCTGATCCGCCACGGGCGCGAGGTCTGTCGCCCCAAACCACGCTGCGGCGAGTGCGAGCTACGCCGGATGTGTCCCTGGTACCGTGCGCGCGGCAAATGAGTAAAAAGACCTTCGTCATCTTCGGGCTGCTGGTCGTGTTCCTCGCGGTCCTGATTCCCTGGCTCGCCTTCAGGTCGAGAGGCGACGCGGCGACCGGCGCGCAACAGGTGCCGGCCGACCTGAAGACCGGCCAGGCGCTCTTCCAGACCAACTGCGGCACCTGCCACACGCTCTACGCGGCGGGGACCGACGGCAACTTCGCCCCGAACCTCGATGTTCTGCTGGCGCCGTCGGGCCCGCCGAGCGGGCCGACCGCGCAGCAGACGATCACGGCCACCAAGGGCCGCGTCCTCAACGCGATCGACAACGGGGTGGACAGCACCACCCCGGGCCGCATGCCGGCCGGCATCCTCGACGGGCAGCAGGCCCAGCAGGTCGCCCAGTTCGTCGCCGAGGAAGCCGGCAAGGGCTAAGCCCCTTCCGGCGCGCGCGCAACCGGCCGAACAGCCCTACCCTTAAGCCGAGGCACTCGGATGGCCGATCCCTGTGATCTGCCATACTGAAACTTAGATTTTCTCCCAGTCACGACGAAACCCCTGGAGGTAGGCGGCAAAGTGGGCAAGACGATCGGAATCGACCTTGGCACGACCAATTCCTGTGTAGCCGTAATGGAGGGTGGCGAGCCGACCGTCCTCGAGAACGCCGAAGGCGGCCGGACGACACCGTCCGTCGTCGCCTTCACCGAGTCGGGTGAGCGCCTGGTCGGCACCGTCGCCAAGCGCCAGGCGGTGATGAACCCCGAGAACACGATCTTCTCGATCAAGCGCTTCATGGGCCGCAAGGAGGCGGAGGTCAAAGAGGAGGAGACGATCGTCCCCTACGCGGTCGTCGCCGGCCCGAACGGCGACGTCCGCATCGATGTGCGCGACAAGCAGTACAGCCCGCCGGAGATCAGCGCGATGATCCTGCAGAAGCTGAAGGCCGACGCGGAGGCGAAGCTGGGCGAGACGGTCGACAGCGCGGTGATCACCGTCCCCGCCTACTTCAACGACGACCAGCGCCAGGCGACCAAGGACGCCGGCAAAATCGCCGGGCTCGAGGTGAAACGGATCATCAACGAGCCGACCGCGGCATCGCTCGCCTACGGGCTCGACAAGGACGAGGGCGACCACACGATCCTCGTCTTCGACCTCGGCGGCGGCACCTTCGACGTCTCGGTGTTGGAGATCGCCGAGGGTGTCTTCGAGGTGAAGTCGACCGCCGGCGACAACCACCTCGGCGGCGACAACTGGGACAAGGCGATCGTCGAGTGGCTGGTCGCCGAGTTCAAAAAGGACCAGGGAGTCGACCTGGCGGCCGACAAGAACTCGCTGCAGCGCCTCTATGAAGCGGCGGAGAAGGCGAAGATCGAGCTCTCCTCAACCCAGGAGACGCAGATCAACCTGCCCTTCATCACCGCGGTCGAGGGCCAACCGAAGCACCTCGACTTGAAGCTCAGCCGCTCGAAGCTGAACGAGCTGACCGGCGACCTGCTGGAGCGGATCGTCGGCCCGGTCAAACGGGCGCTCGACGACGCCGACGCCACGATCGACCACGTCGTGCTGGTCGGCGGGATGACGCGGATGCCCGCGGTGCGCGAGCGGGTCGAGGAGCTGACCGGCAAGGAGCCCCACCAGGGGGTCAACCCCGACGAGGTGGTCGCGGTCGGCGCGGCGATCCAGGCCGGGGTGCTGGCCGGCGACGTCAAGGACGTGCTGCTGCTCGACGTCACCCCGCTGACCCTGGGGATCGAAACCAAAGGCAGCGTGATGACGAAGCTGATCGAGCGCAACACGACGATCCCGACCAAGAAGTCGGAGATCTTCTCGACCGCCGACGACAACCAGCCCTCGGTGGAGATCCACGTCCTCCAGGGCGAGCGGGAGATGGCCGGCGGCAACAAGAGCCTCGGCAAGTTCCAGCTGACCGGGATCCCCCCGGCGCCGCGCGGGCTGCCGCAGATCGAGGTCACCTTCGACATCGACGCCAACGGCATCCTCCACGTCACCGCAAAAGACCTGGGGACGGGCAAAGAGCAGAAAATTGAGATCAAATCCGGCTCCGGCCTCTCCGACGAGGAGATCCAGAGCATGGTCTCCGACGCCGAGTCCCACGCCGAGGAGGACGCTAAGCAGCGCGAGCTCGCCGAGGCGCGCAACCTCGCCGAGAACTCGGCCTACCAGTCGGAGAAAGCGCTGGAGGAGGCGGGTGACAAAGTCGACTCCGGCGACAAGGAGGCCGCCGAGGAGGCGATCAAGGGCGTGCGCGAGTCGCTCGACTCCGAAAGCGTCGAGGAGTTGACCGCGAAGACCGAGGCGCTTACCGCGGCGATGACCAAGGTGTCCGAGCAGATCTATGCCGCGGCGCAGGCCGAGGCTGCCTCTGCCGACGGGGACTCTGCCGAGGGGGGGTCCTCCGATGAGGAGGAGGTTGTCGACGCTGAGGTGGTGGATGAAGGCGACGACAAGTGAGCGAGTCTCAGGACGCTGAGGGACGGGACCGCTCGGCCGCGGGTCCTGTCGGGGCAGGGGACCCACCGCCCCCTCCGGTAGCTGAAGCTTCCTCAGGGGCGGTACCCCCTACCCCGCCACCCGCGGATGAAGCGGACCGGGTCGAAGCGGATCTGGAGGGATCTGCTCAGGGAGCGGGACGACTACCTAGACCTCGCGAAGCGGACGAAAGCTGACTTCGAGAACTTCAGGAAGCGGATGGCTACCGAGGTTCAGGCCGCCGGCGCGCGTGGCAAGGGGGAGCTGGCGCGGGATGTGGTCACTGTGGTCGACGATCTCGAGCGAGCGCTTGAAGCTGCCGGCCTCGATCCAGACGGGGACTCAGAGGACGCGCTGGCACATGGAGTGCTCCTTGTGTTCCGGAGCTTGCGGGAGACACTCGGCCGCAATGGGATCGAGGTGATCGATCCGACTGGGGAGCGGTTTGATCCTCAGTGGCATGAGGCGCTCTCGACCGTTGCCGCTGACGGAACCGACTCCGGGACGGTTGTGGAGGTTCTGCAGAAGGGGTATCGCCTTGGCGACCAGTTGATTCGACCCGCCAGGGTGGTCGTCAGCGAGTAGAGGAACCGGAATGGCAGAAGATCTCTACAAGGTGCTGGGCGTCGCCAAGAAGGCGTCGGACGAGGAGATCAAGAAGGCGTACCGGAAACTGGCGCGCCAGTACCACCCCGACCGCAACCCCGACGACCCGAAGGCGGAGGAGAAGTTCAAGGAGGTCCAGGGGGCCTACGACACGCTCTCGGACTCCGAGAAGCGCAAGGAGTACGACGCCGGCGGGACGTTTGGCGGCTTCGGCGGGGCGCCCGGGGGCGGTCCGTTCGCCGGCGGCGGCGCGCCGGGCGGTGGCTTCGGCGGGGTCGACTTCGGCGACGTCTTCTCCAACCTCTTCAACCGGGGTGGCGGACGGCCGCAGGCCCAGCAGGTGCGCGGCCGCGATCTCGAGACCGAGGTCCAGCTCAGCTTCGACCAGGCGGTGAACGGAACGCAGCTCAGCGTCACGGTGCCGAAGGCGGAGCGCTGCACAACCTGCCACGGCAGTGGCGCCAAACCGGGGACGAGCCCGACGACCTGTCCGCGCTGCGGCGGCCGCGGCATCGACGCGCAGAGCCAGGGCTTCTTCTCAATCAGCCAGCCCTGCCCGCAGTGCGGCGGCTCCGGCGAGGTGATCGAGGACCCCTGCCCGACCTGCGGCGGCTCCGGCCTCACCCAGCAGAACAAGCGCTACAAGGTGAACATCCCGGCCGGGGTCAAGGACGGGACGCGGATCCGCCTCGCCGGCAAGGGCGAGGCCGGGCCGCGCGGCGGGCCCCCGGGGGACCTCTTCGTGACGACCCGCGTTACCCCGTCACCGGTCTTCAAGCGACTCGACGACGGCAACCTCGAGGTGGTCGTGCCGATCACCGTCGCCGAGGCGCTGCGCGGCGGCACGATCGAGGTGCCGACGCTGGAGGGGACGAAGAAGATCAAGGTCGTCCCGGGGACGAAGCACGGGACGCTGCAGCGGCTGCGCGGCGAGGGACCCCCGAAGCCGAAGGGCAAGGGGCGCGGCGACATTCGCTATCGGCTGGAGATCGACGTCCCCGCGGAGTTGAGCGAAGAGCAGGCCGAGGCGGTCGAGAAGCTGGCCGAGGCGCTGAACGGCGCCAACCCGCGCGAGTCGCTGCTGCGGGAGGCCTCCAAATGAGCGGCGGCCGAGTCAGCCGGACGCGAATCGAGGCGGTGGTCGACGAGGAGCGCGGCGTCTTCATGATCTCGGTCGCCGCCGAGCTCGCCCAAATGCACCCGCAAACGCTGCGGGTGTACGAGGCGCGGGGGCTGATCGAGCCGCAGCGCTCGCCGAAGAACACGCGCCTGTACTCGCAGCGCGACGTCAACCTGCTGCGGCGGATCCACCAGCTGACCGCCGAAGGCCTCAACCTGGCCGGCGTCGAGCGGGTGCTGGAGCTGGAGCAACGCCTGGAAGAACTTGAGAGAAGGAGCGCGGATGCAACCTGATCGCTTCACCGTCAAGTCGGGGGAAGCGGTGGCCGCCGCGCAGGCGCTGGCGGCCGAGCGGCGCAACTCGGAGGTCACCCCGGCGCACCTGCTGGTCGCGCTGCTGCGCCAGGAGGGAGGCATGGCCGTCCCCGTCCTGCAAAAGCTGGAAGCGGACATACCGGCGCTGACAGCGCGCGCGGTACAGGCGGTCGAGGATCTGCCGAAGCTGGCGGAGACAGCCGAGGTGCGCCCCTCCTCCAGTCTGGTCTCGGTCCTCCAGGGGGCCGAGAAGGAGATGGCGAAGGGCGACAGCAGCTACGTCAGCGTCGGCCACCTGCTCCTCGCCCTCGCCGACCCCGACTCCGGGGTCGCGGAGCTGCTGCCCGAGCGCAAGGCGCTGGCGGCGGCGGTCGCCGAAGTCCAGGGACCCAGCCCGGTCAACTCCCCCAACGCCGAGGACAGCATGCAGGCGCTGGAGAAATTCGGCCGCGACCTGACCGCCGAGGCGGAGAGCGGCAAGCTCGACCCGGTGATCGGGCGCGACGAGGAGATCCGTCGGGTGATCCAGGTCCTCTCCCGCCGCACCAAGAACAACCCGGTGCTGATCGGCGACCCCGGAGTCGGCAAGACGGCGATCGTCGAAGGGCTCGCCCAGCGGATCGTCGACGGCGACGTGCCGGAGAGCCTGCGCGACCGCCGCGTAATCGCCCTGGACATCGGCTCGCTGCTGGCCGGCTCCAAATACAGGGGCGAGTTCGAGGAGCGGCTGAAAGCGGTGCTGACCGAAGTCCAGGACGCCGCCGGGCAGATCGTCCTCTTCCTCGACGAGCTGCACACGATCGTCGGCGCCGGCGCCGCCGAGGGCGCTGTCGACGCCGCCAACCTGCTGAAGCCGATGCTGGCCCGCGGCGAGCTGCGCGCGGTCGGGGCGACGACGCTCGACGAGTACCGAAAGCACATCGAGAAGGACGCGGCGCTGGAGCGGCGCTTCCAGCCGGTGCTCGTCGGCGAGCCCGACATCAACGACACGATCGCGATCCTGCGCGGGCTCAAGGAGCGCTACGAAAACCATCACGGGGTGCGGATCACCGACGCGGCGATCGTCGCCGCTGCGACCCTCTCGGAGCGCTACATCGCCGACCGCTTCCTCCCCGACAAGGCGATCGACCTGATCGACGAGGCAGCCTCGCGGCTGAAGATCGAGATCGACTCGATGCCGACCGAGATCGACGAGGTCAAACGGCGCATCCAGCAGCTCGAGATCGAGCGCGCGGCGATGAAGAAGGAGACGGACGAGGCGTCGAAGGCGCGACTCGAGGCGCTCGAGGCCGAAATCGCCGAGCTCAAGGAGAGCTTCGACGAGGTGAACGCCCGCTGGCAGAACGAGAAGGGGGCGATCGAATCGATCAAGGATGCCAAGGCGCGGTTGGAGGAGGCCGGCCGCGAGGCCGAGCGAGCCGAGCGCGAGGCCGACCTCGAGCGAGCCGCGAAGCTGCGCTACGGCGAGATTCCGGAGCTGGAGAAGGAGGTCGCCGAACAGGAGGAGCGGATCGCCGAGCTGCACGCCGGGGGCGCGCTCGCTGCTCGCCGACGAGGTGACCGAGGAGGACGTCGCCGAGGTGGTCGGCAAGTGGACGGGGATCCCGGTCAGCCGGCTGATGGAGGGCGAGGTGGACAAGCTGCTCCACATGGAGGAGCGCCTGCACGAGCGGGTGATCGGCCAGGACGAGGCGATCGCCGCGGTCTCCAACGCGCTGCGCCGCTCCCGCGCCGGGCTCTCGGACCCCAACCGGCCGATCGGCAGCTTCCTCTTCCTCGGCCCGACCGGGGTCGGCAAGACCGAGCTGGCGAAGGCGCTGGCGGAATTCATGTTCGACTCCGAGCAGGCGATCGTCCGGCTCGACATGTCCGAGTACATGGAGAAGCACACGGTGGCGCGGCTGATCGGCGCGCCACCCGGCTACGTCGGCTACGAGGAGGGCGGCCAGCTGACCGAGGCGGTGCGGCGGCGGCCCTACGCGGTGGTCCTGCTCGACGAGATCGAGAAGGCCCACCCCGACGTCTTCAACACGCTGCTGCAGATCATGGATGACGGCCGGCTCACCGACGGCCAGGGACGGACGGTGAGCTTCACGAACACGGTGCTGATCATGACCTCGAACGTCGGCAGCGACCGGATCGTCGCCGAGTCGGTCGACGAGAAGATGCGCGAGCAGATCGAGGAGGTGCTGGCCGCCACCTTCAAGCCCGAGTTCCTCAACCGGATCGACGACACGGTGATCTTCCACCGCCTCTCCAAGGCCGACATCGGGCGGATCGTCGACCTCCAGGTCGACCAGCTGATCGGCCGGGTGCGCGAGCGCGGAATCGAGGTCGAGCTGACCGACGACGCGCGTACCCTGCTTGGCAATCTCGGCTACGACCCAACCTACGGAGCCAGGCCGCTGAAGCGGGTGATCCAGAAACAACTTATTGACAAACTCGCAATAAGAATCCTCCAAGCTGAGTTCAGAGTGGAGCAGAACAGCTGAGGCACCTGGTTCGCGACGCGATGGACGGCCACGTCGGCGGCATCGGTCAGAATTCCGCCGACGTCATGAGGAGCCTGCGTGAAACGCTCCCCTCAATCTCCCTCACACAGCTCGCCGCGCTGCTGGGACGGTCGCAACGCCAGGTGAACCGGTGGGCAACGCAGACGAGCGCGCCGGCACGGCGCCTCGAACTCGTCGCCCGCATCGCCGCGCTGCTGCGTCACTCGTGGACCGAGGAGGGGGTCGTCGCGTGGTTCCTGAGGCCGCGTTCGGACCTCGGCGGCAAGACGCCCGTCGACGTGATCGACGAACCTGCCCGAGAGTTGGATTTGATCACCGCGGCTCGGCGCGGGCGAGCCCAACATGGCTCCTAGCCCGAAGCCTCGGGCAATCGAGATCGTCGAAACCTTCTACAGGTACTCGAGCTACGACGTTCCATTCTGGGTAAGGCCCAACACGACGGACGAGCGGTGGCACCATGCCGGCGACGGCCCCACCCAGTACATGAGCGCCACCGCCGACGGCGCGTGGGCCGAGCTGATCCGAAACGAAAACCTTCGCTCCGAAAGCGACCTCTCCCTGGTGAACATGCCTCTGTGGCAGGTCAAAATAGAACAGGGTGGAATCGCCGACTACAGCACGTTCGAGCGAGCCGAAGAAGCCGGCTTGCCACCCGATGCGCTGATCGACGACGATCAGACTCGGTGTCGAGAGGAGAGCCGTCGCCTGCGGGATGAGGGGTTCACCGGGGCTCTCTATCCCTCCGCAGCCCTGCCTGGGGAGACCAGCCTGGTCATCTTCGGGGCCAAGATCCTGCTGCCTTGGGGCGCCCCCCGCGTCTTGGCGTCAGGCGTGCCGGCCATGCGCCTCAGTGTCGGCACGCCCCCGCGAGACCTGGTGTCCCGGGTCCGCCACCTCGGCGCGCCACATGCGGGGTTCTCCGAATATCAGCGACTCAACCGCGGAGTCACGAGGAAACGCCGGTGACTCAGAAACAATCTATTGACAAAATGGCAACAGAAACCCTCCAAGGTTCTTGCGAAGGAGATGTCGTGCAGGTCGGGGCAGAGGGGGGCGAACTGTCCTTCGGCGTGCATACTCAGGTGGCCTGAACGGGCCTCGACTGGAGATTCCGAGACTTTTCGCCCACAATTCGGTCTGTATGTCTGAAATGACTCAACCGACAGCGCGCCTGCGAGCCTCGCTCGCCAACGCCGCCTTCGCGGTCGAGGACCGCGTCGCGATCGGCGGACGGAGGTCGCGAGGGGGGCGTGAGCTGCCGGGCGAGCGGGGGCGCGCGGGCCCGTGCTCGACGCCGTCAAATGGCCCTTCCAGCGGCTCGCCTGGGCAGTGCAGGAACACCTGCTCTGGCCGCTCCAGGATCGCGCCGACGGCTGGAGCCGATCCACCCGAGCGGTCGCCGCCGGGGGGGTAGCGCTCGTCGCACTTGGCGGCTGCGCGCTGGGGCTGGTTCTCGCGACCGGAGGGAACAGCCAACCGGCCGCGGCGCCGGTTGTCGCGCCGGTGACGCCTCCCCCCGCCCCGGTGCCGACGCCGATCGCCAAGGCGCCGGCGGCGCCGGTTCTACACGGCGTCCCACCGGTCTTCAAAGCCAAGGCGGGGCTGACGGGCGCCAAGGCCACGGGCGCCAAGACGAAGAGCGCGACCGGCAGCTCCACCTCCGCTCGACAAGACCGGCGCCTCGAGCGCCGCGACGTCGGCGACTGGAGCGGGTGAGCCGGCCGGCCCCGCTGCGCTGAAGGTCGCCAGGCGCTTCGCCGGCGCCTTCGTCCTCTACGAGATCGGACAGGGCTCGCCGCAGACTCGGGCCGCTTTTCACGCAACCGCGACCCCGCAGCTGTCGCACTCGCTGCTGAAACGCCCGCCGCGCCTTCCGGCCAACGCCAAGGTGCCGAAAGCCAAAGTCGTAAATCTGGTCCCCGGTCCCTCTCACGACGGGGTCTATACGGTCAGCGTCTCGCTGCTGCGGGTGGGGGTGACCAGCGAGCTGCGGCTGGCGATGCAGAAAGGCAAGGCGCCGGCAGGGAACGCTCCCGGCTCAAAGAAGACAATGAGTTGGCGAGTAGTGGACATAAACGGCTAGACGACCGATGAGACGAAATTTGAAATACGGGCTGATCGCCGCTGCCGCCGTGGCGGCGCTGGCGGCGCCCGCGGCGAGCGCCGATGACGTGCCCTCGGTCCCCACGGCGCCGACGCTGTCGCAGCCGGCCAGCACCACCACGGTCCCCGCGCCCCAGGTCCAGCAGGGGGCGGAGATCGCGGCGCCGACGGTCGCCCCCGCCAAGCCCAAGGCGCAGGACGAGAACAGCAACGGAGGCACCTCGACCGGGGACGGCAAGAAGCAGCAGCCCGCTTCAGCGGATTCGAAACCGGCAACCGACGCCGTCGGCGCGCTCGCTTTCCCCACTTCCTCCCAGCCCTTCCCGATTCCGACCATCCCGTCCTCGACCTGCGCGGACGCGGGCGTTCCCCCGTGCTGGTGCCGATCTACCAGCGAGCCTCCCAGGCCTACGGGCTCGGCCCGCAGGGTCCCTCGGTCCTGGCCGGGATCAACGAGGTCGAGACCGCATTCGGCACCAACCTCAACGTCTCCTCGGCGGGCGCCGTCGGCTGGATGCAGTTCATGCCATCGACCTGGGACTCCTACGGAGTCGACGCCAACGGCGACGGGGTCCGCGACCCGTTCAACCCCGAGGACGCGATCTTCGCCGCCGCCCGCTACCTGAGCGCCGCCGGCATGCCGCAGGACACCTACGGCGCGATCTACGCCTACAACCACGCCGACTGGTACGTCGCCGAGGTGCTCGCCAATGCCGACTGCTACGCCCCCGCGGTCGGCGGTTCGGCGGTGAGCGGTGTCGCACTGTCGCCGCAGCTCCAGGTTCTCACCTGCAGCTCCGCGCCGGACAAAGACAAGAGCGTGCCGATCGACTACCTGAACGCCTTCGAGAACGCCGCCGGCAGGTACGACCTCGGGCCGCGCGGCGTCTGGGCTCTGGCCGCGATCGGGCGGATTGAGTCGGACTTCGGCCGGGGAATGACCGAAAAGCAGATGCAGAGCGCCGGGCCGCTCGGGCTCGAGCCGTCCGAGTGGCGCCAGTACGGCGTCGATGGCGACGGCGACGGCAAGATCAGCCACGCCGACCCGGCAGACTCAGCCTCGACGCTGGCGAGGCTGATCTGGTCGCAGGGCAGCCTCCGCGCGGGCATCTTCACGCACAACCAGGCCGAGTGGTACGTGCAGGCGGTGCTGGCCGAGGCAGACCGGACACAGGGGACCTGCAAGGTCCATTACGTGCAGTGGGCGATCGCCCCGCTTGCCACCGGCCCGCAGCCGGCCGGCGATACGTCGACGCTGATCGACGGCGTCGCCAACGCGCCGAAGGCGGCCCCCCCGGCGGTCAAGGCGGCGATCGCCGCCGCCAACTCGATCGCCACCACTCCGTACATCTGGGGCGGCGGCCACGGGTCCTGGTACTCGTCGGGCTACGACTGCTCCGGGGCTGTCAGCTTCGCTCTCTACGGCGGCGGCCTGCTCGACCGGCCGCTCACCTCGGGCGAGCTGGAGAGCTATGGCGACCCGGGTCCCGGCCGTTGGATCACGATCTACGCAAGCCCGACGCACACCTACGCGGTGATCGCCGGGTTGCGCTGGGACACCGTCGGCGACGCCCAGGGAACCGGGCCGCGCTGGCACATCGAGCCGCCCTACCCGGACGGCTTCGTCGTGCGCCACCCGACCGGCTACTGAGCCGCCCGCGCGCCCAGCTGAGCGGTCCCTGGACCAGTCGCGCGTTATGCGGCGTCGGGCGACTATCGTTGAACCACCGGTCGTCGTTCAGAGGAGACAGATATGCCCACTTACGTGATGCTCACCAACCTCACAGCCGAGGGGATCAGGACGCTGAAGAACAACCCCGGGCGAGTCTCCGAGGTCAATAAGGAGGTCGAGCAGATCGGCGCCAAGGTCGTGGCGCAGTACGCGACGCTCGGCCAGTACGACTTCGTCACCGTGATCGAGGCCCCAGACGAGAAGACGATGGCCAAGGTCTCGGTCGAGCTGGGCTCGCGCGGGACGATGACCAGCCAGACGATGGCGGCGATGCCGACCGAAGACCTCACCTCCTCCCTCTAGCTTGAACGTCCTGGTCGTCGGCGGGGGCGGGCGCGAGCACGCGATCGTGCGGGCGCTGGCGCGATCGGCCCGGGGGCCGCGGCTGCTCTGCGCGCCGGGCAACGCCGGGATCGCCGCCGACGCCGAGTGCCTGCCGGCGGTGGCGGCCGATGACGTCGAGGCGATCGTCGCGGCGGCGAAGGAGCATGCGGTCGACCTCGTCGTGGTCGGGCCCGAGGCGGCGCTGGTGGCGGGGGTCGTCGATGCGCTGGAGGAGGCGGGCGTGCCGGCCTTTGGGCCGGGCGCCGCGGCGGCGGAGCTGGAGGGGTCGAAGGCCTTCGCCAAGCAGTTGATGGAGGAGGCCGGGGTGCCGACCGCCTCCCACGTCCTGCTGCGCGGGGCCGAGGAGGCGGCGGCGCACCTGGCGAGCGCCGAGTACCCGCTGGTGCTGAAGGCCGACGGGCTGGCGGCGGGCAAGGGCGTGATCATCTGCCCGACCGAGGCCGAGGCGAGGGCGGCGGTCGAGGTCTTCTTCACCGAGCGACGCTTCGGCGCAGACTGGCGGTGGTGGCGGAGGAGTTCCTCGAGGGGGAGGAGCTCTCGCTGCTGGCGCTCTGCGACGGCGAGAACGTCGTGGCGCTGGCGCCGGCCCAGGACTACAAGCGGATCTTCGACGGCGACGAGGGGCCCAACACCGGTGGGATGGGCAGCTACTCGCCGGTGCCCGGCTTCGGCCCGGCCGAGGTCGAGGGGATCGTCGACGCGGTGCACCGCCCTGTCGTCGCGGCGCTGGCGCGGCGCGGAGTCCCCTTCCACGGCGTCCTCTACGCGGGCCTGATGATCGGGCCCGATGGCCCGAAGGTGCTCGAGTTCAACACCCGCTTCGGCGACCCCGAGACGCAGGCGGTGCTGCCGCGGCTGCGCTCAGACCTGCTCGACCTCTGCCTGGCGGCGCGCGAGCCGGGGGGGCTGGCGGGGGCGGAGGCGGAGTTCGGCGAGGACTGGGCGGTGACCGTCGTCCTCGCCTCGGCGGGCTATCCGGAATCCTCCTCGAAGGGCGACGTGATCGGCGGGCTCGAGGCGGCCGCCGAGGCGGCGGAGGTGACCCACGCCGGGACGGCGGAGCGCGACGGGGAGATCGTCACCGCCGGCGGCCGCGTGCTCAACGTGACCGCTCTGGGGGCGACGCCCGCCGAAGCACGCGATCACGCATACGATGCGGCCCGACGGATCGAATTTGACGGAATGCAGATGCGCTCCGACATCGCCGCTCGCGCGGTGGAGCGCGTCCCCAGTTAGAGAGAGGACAGCATGAGCGAGATCTCAGAAGAGCCGCAGCCGACCGAGTCGACGACGATGCCGGCGGTCGAGGAGGCCTTCGACGAGATCGCCGTCGACGAGCCCCTGGTCGGGATCATCATGGGCTCCAAGAACGACAAGCCGAAGATGCAGCCGGCCGGCGCCGCCCTGCACGACGCCGGCATCCGCTACGAGGTGCGGGTGATGAGCGCCCACCGCGACCCGGAGCTGGTCCGCGAGTACTGCATGAACGCGCGGATGCGGGGGCTGAAGGTGATCATCGCCGGCGCCGGGATGTCGGCGGCGCTGCCCGGGGTCGCCGCCGCCCACACCGACCTGCCGGTGATCGGGGTGCCGATCCTCGGCAAGAGCCTCGGCGGGCTGGACGCGCTGCTCTCGGCGGTGCAGATGCCCCCCGGCATCCCGGTCGCCTGTGTGGCGATCGACGGGGCGAAAAACGCCGGGGTCCTCGCAGCGCGGATAATCAACGCGTGATCCCTCGCTACACGCGGGAAGAAATCGGGGCCGTCTGGTCACCGCAGCGCAAGCTCGAGTGCTGGCTCGAAGTCGAGCTGGCCGCGACCGAGGCCTGGGCCGAGGAGGGCGTCGTACCGGCCGAGGCGGCCGAGGCGGCTCGGTCGAACGCGGCCTTCACTGTCGAGGCAGTCGCCGAGCGTGAGAAGGTCACCGACCACGACGTCGCCGCCTTCGTCGACGTGGTGGCGGAATCCGTCGGCGAGCACGGCCGCTGGATCCACTACGGGCTGACCTCCTCCGACGTGCTCGACACGGCGCTCGCCCTACAGCTGCGTCAGGCGGGCGAGGTGGTGCTGGCGAGCGCCCGCGCCTACCGCGACGCCCTGGTCGAGCGGGCGCTGGAGCACCGCGACACCCTCTGCGTCGGTCGCACCCACGGGGTCCACGCCGAGCCGACCACCTTCGGTCTGCGCCTCGCCGGCTTCGCCTTCGAGGCGGACCGCAACCTGGCGCGGCTCGCCGATGCCTTCGAGCAGCTGCGCTTCGGCAAGCTCTCCGGCGCGGTCGGCACCTACGCCTCGGTGCCGCCGGCGGTCGAAGCGCGGGTGATGGAGCGACTCGGGCTGAACCGTGAGGACATCGCCACCCAGGTGGTGCCGCGCGACCGCCACGCGGTGCTGACTTCGGCGATCGCGATCGCCGGCGCCGGGCTGGAGCGCTTCGCGACCGAGGTGCGCAACCTGCAGCGCACCGAGGTGCGCGAGGTCGAGGAGCCCTTCGCGGCGGGACAGAAGGGATCCTCGGCGATGCCGCACAAGCGCAACCCGATCCGCACCGAGCGGATCACCGGCCTGGCCCGCGTCCTGCGCGGCTACGCACAGGCGGGGCTGGAGAACGTCGCCCTCTGGCACGAGCGCGACATCTCCCACTCCGGCGCCGAGCGGGTGATCCTCCCCGACGCGACGATCGGCCTCGACTACATGCAGGACCTGGCGGCCAAGGTCGCCGCCGGGATGACGGTCCGCGCCGAGCGGATGCAGGAGAACCTCGAGCTGACCCACGGCGCCCTGTTCAGCCAGCGCGCCCTCACCGCCCTGGTCGAGTCGGGGATGACCCGCGACGACGCCTACCGGGTCGTCCAGGAGAACGCCCAGC
This sequence comes from uncultured Solirubrobacterales bacterium, assembly GCA_963837585.1. GTDB lineage: Bacteria > Actinomycetota > Thermoleophilia > Solirubrobacterales > 70-9 > CAWINX01. Next base: position 220,532 of record CAWINX010000003.1, read on the forward strand.
GCGCCTGGGACACCGGCACCGAGTTCCGCGAGCTGCTCGGCGAGGCGGCCCCCGACCTCGACCTCGACGCGGTCTTCGACCACGGCGCCTACCTCACCCACATCCCCGAGATCTTCGAGCGGCTCGAAGCGCTGCGGGGTTAGACCGGGATCACGGTCAGGCCGGCGATGCCGGAGAGGGCGTCGAAGTCGCCGTCCTGGGTTACGACCGGGATCTCGTGTGCGGCGGCGGTCGCCGCGATCCACATGTCGTTGACCGTGACCTTCCTGCCCGAAGCGGCCAAGTAGGCGCGCATCTGCGACCAGGCCCGCGATACCGCTTCGTCGACGGGAAGCGTCACGATGCGATTCGCCAGCTCAAAGGTCGCCAACCGCCGGTCGCGTGTCTCGACGTCCTCCGCGGCGAGGATGCCCACCCGCAGCTCCGCCTTGGTCACCACCGAGATTGCGGTTACCTCGGGCATCGCTTTCAGGCGTAGAGGCCTGCCACTCTCAACGGCAATGAGGACCGAGGTGTCGAGGAGACCCCGCGAGCCTTCCCGATCGCTCACCACAGCTCGTTGAGACCGTCTTCGTCCGTGGTCTCACCCGCGAGGCGCTTGAGGTCGTCGCGCAGGCCGGGGTCGGCGGAGTGCGTCTTCAAGAGCTCGACCAACTCCTCGCGTGGCATCCATCGCGGCTCCTCGGCCGCGATGAGGGACGAGATCGGCGACTGGCTTTCCCCGCACCGTGATCACCATGCTCTCGCCCGCTTCCACCCGCCGCAGCAGGCTCGCGGTCTTGTTTCGCAGCTCTCGTGTCGCCACTTCTACGATAGTGCGACAAATGTAGCACTTAGATTGCGGGCCGAACTTCGAAGGGAGCTTAAGCCGGGACGGGGTCGCGCTCGCGGGCCGGGCGGCGGGCGGTGACGACGACCGGGGTGCCCGCTCGGGGCGAGAGGGTGATGTTGCGGCGGCCGATCTTCTCCGGCGCCGGGTCGGCCTTGCGCAGCTCGCAGCGGGTGAGGACCTCGCGCAGGACGATCCGCATCTCGAACTCGGCGAAGGCGGCGCCGATGCAGCGGCGGATGCCGCCGCCGAAGGGGATCCAGGCGTAGGTGTCGGGGGCGTCCTCAAGGAAGCGCTCCGGCTTGAAGGCGAACGGCTCGGGATAGACGTCGGGGCGGGTGTGGGCGAGCCAGATCGCCGGGGTGACGTCGGTGCCGGCGGGCAGGGTGAGGCCGTCGACGCTGAGCTCCTCGGCGAGGCGGCGGCCGGCCAGCGGCACCACCGGGCGCAGCCGCAGCGACTCGCTGATCGTCGCGCGCATGTAGTCGTCCTCACCCGCCTCCAGCGAGTCGCGCAGGCGCTGCAGCGGCTCGGGGTGGCGGAGCAAAAGGTCGAAGGTCCAGGCGAGCGCCGTCGCGGTGGTCTCGTGACCGGCGAGCAGCAGGGTCATCAGCTGGTCGCGCAGGTCGGTGTCGGTCATCCCCTCGCCGTCCTCGAAGCGGGCGAGGATCAGCGCCGAGAGCATGTCGTCGCGCTCCTCGAGGTCGTCCCGGCGCCGGTGCTCGGCGATCTCGGCGTAGAGCAGCTCGTCGGCCTCCTTCAGCTGGCGCTCGAACTTGACCCAGGGGCCGCGGCCGCCAAAGCGCCGCGAGGCCAGGGCGATCAGCTGCGCGGACGGCGAGGCGGTCTCGGCCAGCACCTTGGTGAGGACGACGCGCAGCTTCTCCAGCCGCGGCCCGTCGGCGACGCCGAAGACGACCCGCAGGATCACCTCCAGGGTGATCGCCTGCATCCGCGGGTGGATCGCGAACTCCTCGTGCAGCGGCCAGGAGTCGATCTCGGCGTCGACGATCTCCTCGACCAGAGGCTCATAGGAGCGCATCCGCTCGCCGTGGAAGGCGGGCAGCATCAGTTTGCGGTGGGCGAGGTGGTCGGCGCCCTCCAGCAGCAACAGCGAGCGGGCGCCGAGAATCGGCTTGAGGATGATGTCGCGTCCCGGCGGCAGGCCGTGCTCGCGCTCCGTGTAGAGGGCCTTGATCGCCGCCGGGTCGGAGATCATCACCATCGGTCGCTCGAAGGTGAGGAATTTGACGCTGAAGGAATCGCCGTAACGAGCCCGGGCTTCCTGCATGAAGGGCAGCGGCCGAAACGACCAGCGCAGCGTCTGTTTCAGCGGCGAGATGTCCAACTCGGGGGGAAGGCTCACGGGGAAGAGGATCGCAGAAGCGAGCGGCGCGGCCCTCCGCTTCCGCGATGGTTAGCATCGGCTTAATGCCGACCCTCGCCGACCTGAAGCTCCACTCCTCCGGGAAGGTCCGTGAGATCTACGAGTGGGAGGACGACCTGCTGATGGTCGCCTCGGACCGGATCTCGATCTATGACGTGGTGATGCCGACCGCGATCCCCGAGAAGGGGAAGGTGCTGACGCAGATGTCGGTCTTCTGGTTCGAGACGACCGGCGACATCGTCCCCAACCACCTGCTCTCCGAGGACGTGCCGGAGGAGGTGGCCGACCGCGCCCTGCGGGTGCGCAAGCTGGAGATGTACCCGGTCGAGTGCGTGGTCCGCGGCTACCTGTCCGGCTCGGGCTGGAAGGAGTACCGCGAGTCGCGCTCGGTCTGCGGGATCGAGCTTCCCGACGGGCTGCTCGAGTCCGACCGCCTGCCGGAGCCGATCTTCACCCCGGCGACCAAGGCCGAGCTCGGCGAGCACGACGAGAACATCGACTTCGAGCGGGCGGCGGAGATCGTCGGCGACCGGGCGCTGATGGAGGAGCTGCGGCGGGTCTCGATCGACCTCTACAGCCACGCCGCCAAGCACGCGGCGGCGCGCGGGATCATCCTCGCCGACACCAAGTTCGAGTTCGGCCGCCACGCCGGCGCCGAGGTCGTCCTCGCCGACGAGGTCCTCACCCCCGACTCCTCGCGCTTCTGGCCGGCCGACCGCTACGAGCCGGGGAAGACCCAGCCCTCCTTCGACAAGCAGTACGTGCGCGACTGGGCGGACGAGGCCGGCTGGGACCACGCCCCGCCCGCCCCCGAGCTGCCGCCCGACGTGGTCGAGCAGACGCGGGCCAAGTACGTCGAGGCCTACGAGCGGATCACGGAGCGCTCCTTCTAGTGGCGCGGGCCAGGGTGCTGATCCGCCCGAAGGAGGGAATCCTCGACCCGCAGGGCAAGGCGGTCGAGCGGGCGCTGCCGGCGCTCGGCTTCGAGGGCGTCGAGCACGTGCGGGTCGGGCGGATGGTCGAGCTGGAGGCCGAGGACCCGGAGCGGCTCGCCGAGCTCTGCGAGAAGCTGCTCGCCAACCCCCTGATCGAAGACTTCGAGATCGAAACGCTGTGATCTGGGGGGTGCTGCAGTTCCCCGGTTCCTGCGACGAGCGGGACGCCCTGCACGCCTGCTCGCTGCTCGGCGAGGCGCGGCTGCTCTGGCACGAGGAGCGCGACCTCGGCGGGGTCGACGCGGTCGTCGTCCCCGGCGGCTTCTCCTACGGCGACTACCTGCGCGCCGGGGCGATCGCCCGCTTCTCCCCGGCGATGGAGGCGGTCGCCGAGTTCGCCGCGGCGGGCGGGCCGGTGCTGGGAATCTGCAACGGCTTCCAGGTCCTCTGCGAGGCAGGGCTGCTGCCGGGCGCCCTGCTGGTCAACGAGGAGCTGCGCTTCGTCTGCCGCCAGGTCGAGCTGATCGACGCCGACGGCGAGCGGCTCTCGATCCCGGTCAAGCACGGCGAGGGGCGCTACTGGGCGCCGGAGGAGATGCTCGACGAGATCGAGGCGGGCGGGCAGGTGGCGTTCCGCTACGCGCCGGGGCAGAACCCAAACGGCTCGGCGCGCGACATCGCCGGGGTGACGAACGAAGCCGGCAACGTGGTCGGCCTGATGCCACACCCCGAGCACGCAGTCGACCCGTTGACCGGATCCACGGACGGGCTGCGGATTTTCCAGTCCCTCGCCGGGGTGGCTGCGTGAGCGTGGAGACCTCACCGCACCGCGAGCTGGGGCTGACCGACTCCGAGTTCGAGTTGATCTGCGAGAAGCTGGAGCGCGAGCCGAACGGGGTCGAGCTGGCGATGTTCAGCCTGCTCTGGTCCGAGCACTGCGCCTACAAGCACTCGCGCAAGCTGCTGAGACGGCTGCCGACCGAGGGTGAGCGGGTGGTGATGGGGCCGGGCGAGAACGCCGGCGCGGTCGACATCGGCAACGGCTACGCGGTCGCCTTCAAGGTCGAGTCCCACAACCACCCGAGCGCGGTCGAGCCGTTCCAGGGGGCGGCGACCGGGGTCGGCGGGATCCTCCGCGACGTCTTCGCGCTGGGGGCGCGGCCGATCGCGATCCTCGACTCGCTGCGCTTCGGCGAGCTCGACTCGGAGCGCTCGCGCTTCCTGCTCGACGGCGCGGTGCGCGGGATCGGCCACTACGGCAACTCGATCGGCGTGGCGACGGTCGGCGGCGAGATCTACTTCGAGGCTCCCTACGAGCACAACTGCCTGGTCAACGCGATGTGCGTCGGGCTGGCGAAGCAGGAGGAGATGGTCCGCGCCGCCGCCGCCGGAGTCGGCAACGCGATCGTCCTGATGGGCGCCTCGACCGGCCGCGACGGGATCGGCGGCGCCTCGGTGCTGGCCTCGGCGGAGCTGGGCGAGGGCGACGACGCGAAGCGTCCGACCGTGCAGATCGGCGACCCCTTCGAGGAGTCCAAGCTCCTCGAGTGCTGCCTGGAGCTGCTCGGCAAGGGGCTGCTGGTCTCGCTGCAGGACCTCGGCGCCGCCGGGCTGACCTCCTCGGCGGGGGAGATGGCCTCGGCCGGCGGGGTCGGGATCGACCTCGACGTGGCGCGGGTGCCGCTGCGCGAGGCCGACATGGAGCCCTTCGAGATCATGGTCTCCGAGTCCCAGGAGCGGATGCTCGGCGTGGTCGAGCCCGCCAAGGTCGCTGAGGTGCTGGCGGTCTGCGAGAAGTGGCAGGTCGGCGGCGCCGAGATCGGCATCGTCACCGAGGGCGGGCGAATCCGAGTGCTGCGCGGCTCCGAGATCGTCGGCGACATGCCCGTCGATGCGCTGGTCGACGGCTGCCCGCTCTACGACCTCAACCCGGAGGAACCGGAGGGATGGGCCTACGGCAACCGGGCGGTGCTCGCGTCTGGGACGAGCGCGGAGGAGACCCTGCTCGCCCTGCTCTCCTCTCCCAGCGTCGCCTCGAAGCGATGGGCCTTCGAGCAATACGACTCGGTGGTCGGCTCGCGCACGGCGCGCAGGCCCGAGTCCGCCGAGGCCGCGGTCCTGCAGATCCCCGAAGCGGGCAACGCGATCGCGGTCTCAATCGACGGCAACGGGCGCCGCGTCGCCTGCGACCCCTACGCGGGGACGGTCGAGGCGGTGCTCGAGTGCGCCCAGAACCTCGCCTGCGTCGGCGCCGAGCCGCTCGGCCTGACCAACTGCCTCAACTTCGGCAACCCCGAGAAGCCGACCCCCGCCTGGCAGCTCGACCGCGCGGTCAGCGGACTGGCTGACGCCTGCACGGCGCTCGGCGTGCCGGTGGTGGGCGGCAACGTCTCCCTCTACAACGAGGGCCCCGACGGCCCGATCTACCCGACCCCGGTGGTCGGCATGGTCGGCGAGCTGCCCGACGCCGCCCGCGCGGTCGGCGGCGCCTTCGCCAAGGAGGGCGACGCGATCGCGCTGCTCGGCCCCTTCACGCCGGCGCTCGCCGGCTCGGAGTTGGCGAAGCTGCGCGGCGAGCTGGACGCCGGACTGCCGAGCCCCGACGTCGCCGCAGTCGCCGCCGCCTGCGCGACGGTCCGCGAGGCGGTTCGAGCGGGACAACTCTCCTCGGCGCGCGACGTCAGCGACGGCGGGTTGGGCTGCGCCCTTGCGGAGGCGGCGATCGGCGACGGACTCGGCTGTCGGGTCGACATCTCCCCCCTGCTCGACCGCGGCCTCTCGGTCGAGGAAGCGCTGTTCGGCGAGGGGCCTGGAGGCTTCCTGCTCAGCGGCGAGCGGGAGACGCTGGAGAGCCTCGGCGGCGAGGGGTCGAAGTGACCGTCCTCGGCGAGGTCGGCGGCGACTCAGTCGAGGTCGGCGGCGACGAGACTCGCATCGCGCTCGGGCTCGACCGCCTCGAGCGCAGCTGGCGCTCGCTCGGCGTCTCGCCTCTCCGGCGTCTGACCTGCCCCGGCAAGGTCAAACGCCGTAGCGGCCGGCCTCAGCGCCAGCATCGCGGCGCCCGATGCGAGCGCGGCGAGGACCGAGAAGAGGTAGGCGTCGTTGGAGACGCTGAGCGCAGCGGCGAGCGTCGCCGGCTGGCCGACGATCGCGACCAGGATCGCCGTGCCGAGCACGGCGCCGACCTGGCGGAAGGCGGCGTTGACCGCGCTGGCGGTGGCGAAGCGGTCGTCGGGGATGTCGCGGACAGAGGCCGAGCCGAGGGTCGGAAAGACGAGGCCGATGCCGATCCCGGTGAGGATCGCTCCGGGCAGCCAGAGGCCGAGCCAGTCGGGCTCGGCGCCGGCCGAGCGCAGGATCATCACCCCGACTGCGAAGACCAGCGCCCCCGGAACGACGACCGCCCGGTGGCCGAAGCGGTCGGCGAGCCGGCCGGCCGGGCCGGAGACGATCGTCGTCATCGCCGGGCCGGGCAGGGTGGCGGCGCCGGCCTGCAGGACCGTGTAGCCCCAGACCGAGGTGAGGAAGAGGACGTTGCCGAGGATCAGCGAGAAGAAGGCGGCGGCGAAGAGCAGGGTGCCGAGGTTGCCGATCCGAAAGGAGCGGTGGGCGAACAGCTCGGCGGAGACGATCGGCCGGGGATGGGTGCGGCTGCGGGCGACCATCCCGGCGAGCAGCGCGGCGCCGCCCGCGAAGCAGGCGAGGGTGGAGGCCGCAGTCCAGCCCCAGTCGTTGCCCTCGACGATCCCCAGCGTGATCAGCGCCAGGGAGAGCGCCAGCATCACCGCGCCGGGCAGGTCGGGTAGGCGGCTATCGGCGACGACCGGCTTTGGCAGCCGGCGCCGGCCGGCGAGCAGGATCGCCAGGCCGAGCGGCAGGTTGACGAGGAAGACGAGGCGCCAGTCGGAGAGCTCGACCAAGGCTCCTCCCAGAGTGGGCCCGGTTGCGGCGGCGGCGGCCGCGGCGGCGCCCCAGAGGCCGACCCCGGTCGAGCGCTTTTCGATCGGAAAGCTGTCGAGCACAATCGCCAGCGAGGTCGGCGCGATCAGCGCCGCGCCGATTCCCTGAAGGACGCGAAACGAGATCAGCAGCGGCAGCGACGGCGCCGCGGCGCAGAGCAGGCTGGCGGCGGTGAAGCCGCCGATGCCGAGCAGGAAGATCCGCTTGTGGCCGAAGCGATCGGCGAGGCCGCCGGCGGGGACGAGCAGGGCGGCGATCACGACGAAGTAGCCGTCGAGCACCCAGGAGAGCGCGTCGCGACTGGACCCGGAGAAGGAGGCCGAGATGTCCGGGAAGGCGATGTTGACGATCGTGGTGTCGAGGAAGGCGACGAAGGCGCCGGCGCAGGCGATCGCCACGGCGCTTTTATGTCCACGGTCATACATCCGGGCGCACTATAGACTATGACCATGGGCATAGCGCGACTGGCCGACGGTCAGCCGTCGGAGCGAAAGCGCCGCGACGGCCGTGCCCTGCTGCTCGAGGGCGCCCGCCAGCTGCTGGCGGAGAAGGGATACGCCGGGATGGAGCTGCGCGACGTCGCCGAGCGCGGCCACGCCCCGCGCGGCTCGATCTACCACCACTTCCCCGGCGGCAAGGCCCAGCTGGCAGTTGAGGCGGTCGAGCTGGAGGGGGAGGAGATCCGCCGGATGCTGGAACGCTCGCTCGCCGAGCGCGGCGTCCGCGAGACGCTGACGATGTTCGGTGAGATCTTCCGCCGCCGCGTCACCAAGCACCCCGAGCGAATCGGCTGCCCGGTCGCCGCGGCGGCGATCGCCCGCCCCGAGGACCCGGCGCTCGCGGTCGTCGCGACCGCAGCATTCAAGAGCTGGGAGGACTCGATCGCGACCGCGTTATGCGAAGAGGGCGTCGGGCGCAAGGACGCCGAGACCTTCGCCGGGCTGGTCATCTCGACGGTCGAGGGAGCCTTGGTCCGCGCCCGCGCGGCGGGCAGCATGGAGCCGCTCGACTCGGCGATCGCCGGGCTCGAGCTGGCACTCGACGAGCTGCTGGCGCGAGCGGGCCGATCCGCGCCCACTGGTACCCTGCCGGGGTAGGCAGTCCGCCTGCGCGTCCGTCCTTCTAAACGCGAGGAAACACGCGCTTTTGACTCCCGCTGAGCGGCCTCTTCTCGACCGCGACGGCCCGCGCGACGAGTGCGGGGTGTTCGGCGTATTCGCACCCGGCCACGACGTCGCCCGCCTCGCCTACTTCAGCCTCTACGCGCTCCAGCACCGCGGCCAGGAGTCGGCCGGGATCGCCACCTGCGAGGGCGGCCACATCACCACCCTGCGCGACTCGGGCCTCGTCTCCCAGGTCTTCGACGAGGAGAAGCTGCGGGCGCTGGAGGGCGACATGGCGATCGGCCACGTCCGCTACTCGACCACCGGCGGCGGCTCCTGGGAGAACGCGCAGCCGGTCTGGCGCGACGACGGCCGCGAGCTGGCGCTGGCCCATAACGGCAACCTGACCAACGCGGTCGAGCTGTGGGCCGAGCTGAAGGAGGCGGGGATCTCCTTCCGCGGCACCTCCGACTCCGAGATCATCGCCGCGCTGCTCTCCTCCAGCGACGGCAAGTTCATCGAGGACGTCGTCACCGAGGTGATGCCGCGACTGCGGGGCGCCTACTCGACCGTGGCGATGACCAAGCACGCGATCGTCGCCTTCCGCGACCCGCACGGGGTGCGGCCGCTCTCGCTCGGCCGGCTCGAAGACCGCTTCGTCGTCGCCTCGGAGAGCTGCGCCTTCGACATCATCGGCGCCGAGCTGATGCGCGAGGTGCACCCCGGCGAGATGGTCTCGCTGACCGAGCGCGGCCTCGAGACCCGCCAGGTCGTCAAGGCCGAGCGACCCGCCATCTGCGTCTTCGAGCACATCTACTTCTCCCGCCCAGACAGCCGGCTCGAGGGCAAGGTCCTCCAGCAGGTGCGCGGCAAGATGGGCGAGATCCTCTGGCGCGAGGCGCCGGTCGAGGCCGACCTGGTGATCTCGGTGCCCGACTCCGGCAACCCGGCGGCGGCCGGGTTCGCGCGCGCCTCGGGGCTGCCGCGCGACGACGGGCTGATCAAGAACCGCTACGTGGCGCGCACCTTCATCCAGCCCGGGCAGGAGCTGCGCAAGCACGGCCTGCGGCTGAAGTTCAACCCGCTGCCGGAGATCGTCGCCGGCAAACGCCTGGTCGTCGTCGACGACTCGATCGTCCGCGGCAACACCACCCGCCAGATCGTCGGCATGCTGCGCGACGCCGGCGCGAGCGAGGTCCACCTGCGGATCTCGGCGCCGCCGATCCGCCACCCGTGCCACTACGGGGTCGACATGTCGACCCGCGAGGAGATGATCGCCCACAACCGCTCGATCCAGGAGATCGCCGACGAGCTCGATGCCGACTCGCTCGCCTACCTCTCGCTCGACGGGGTCTACGAGGCGATCGGCACCCCCGCCGAGGACCACTGCGACGCCTGCTTCACCGGCCGCTACCCGCTCGGCGATCCCGAGGGCGCGAACGGGAAGTTCGCGCTCGAAGATGTTGCCGTGGTACCCGCCGGCAGCTAGATGAGCTTCAAGCTCGTCGTTCTCGCGTCGGGTAGCGGGACGAACCTGCAGGCGATCCTCGACACGCTGCACGGCCGCGAGGGGATCGAGGTGGTCGGGGTCGGGTCCGACAAGCGCGAGGCGACGGCACTGGAGCGCGCGAGGAGCGCCGGGGTCGAGACGCGGTGTCTTCCCGCGCGGCGAGCTACGCCGACCGCGAGGCCCGCGACGGCGCGATGGCGGAGTGGATCGAGGGACTGGGCGCCGACCTCGTCGTCCTCGCCGGCTACATGCAGCTGCTCAGCCCGGAGTTCGTCGGCCGCTTCCGCAACCGCATCGTCAACGTCCACCCGGCGCTGCTTCCCGACTTCCCCGGCCTCGACGCGATCGGCCAGGCGCTCGAGGCCGGGGTCGAGGTGACCGGGGTGACCGTGCACTTCGTCGACGAGGGGGTCGACACCGGCCCGGTGATCGCCCAGCGGCAGGTCCCGGTGCCCGCGAGTCGCAGACCGCGCCGAGCTGGAGGAGGCGATCCACGCGACCGAGCACGAGCTGTACCCGGAGGCGATCCGCACGATCGCGCGGGGCGCGGTTAGGATCGACGCGAGCGACCCGCGAACGGTCGTGATCGATGAGTGAAGCTCCCGCAGATACCCAGACCGAGGCCGTCAGCGACGGCGCGATCCGGGTGCGCCGGGCGCTGATCTCGGTCTCCGACAAGACCGGCGTCGCCGACTTCGCCAAGGGCCTGGCCGCCCTCGGCGTGCAGATCCTCTCCACCGGCGGCACCGCGAGCGCCCTGCGCGAGGCGGGGATCGAGGTGACCGACGTCGCCGAGTTCACCGGCCAGGAGGAGATCCTCGACGGCCGGGTCAAGACCCTGCACCCGCGGCTGCACGCGGCGCTGCTGGCGCGGCGCGACGACGCCGAGCACATGGCGACGCTGGAGCGCGAGGGCATCGAGCCGATCGACCTGGTCTGCGTCAACCTCTACCCGTTCGAGCAGACCGTCGCCAGCCACCAGGTGGCGCCGGAGGTGGCGATCGAGAACATCGACATCGGCGGCCCGACGATGATCCGCGCCGCCGCCAAGAACCACGACGGCGTCGCGGTGATCGTCAAGCCCGAGTCCTACGACGCGGTGCTGGCGGAGATGGAGGAGTCCAGCGGCGAGGTCTCCTCCTCGACCCGCCACTGGCTCGCCAACGAGGCCTTCGCCCAGACCGCCCGCTACGACGCGGCGATCAGCCGCTGGTTCTCGACCTCCTACGAGGACTTCCCCGAGCACCTCGCGGTCGCCTACGAGAAGGTGCTCGACCTCTCCTACGGGGAGAACCCCCACCAGCGCGCGGCGCTCTACTCGGAGGCGGGGATCCGCAGCCACGTCCTCTCGCGGGTCGCGAAGCTGCACGGCCGGGCGCTCTCCTTCAACAACGTGCTCGACCTCGACTCGGCGCGTCGCCTGGTCGGCGACTTCGAGGAGCCGGCCTGCGTGATCGTCAAGCACAACAACCCCTGCGGGGTGGCGATCGGCGAAAGTGCGCTGGAGGCCTACGAGAAGGCGCTGGCCTGCGACCCGATGTCGGCCTTCGGCGGCGTGATCGCGCTCAACCGCCCAATCGAGAAGGAGTTGGCGGAGGCGCTGCACGAGAACTTCGTCGAGGTGCTGATCGCGCCGGAGTACGAGGAGGAAGCGCTTGAGGTCCTCCAGCAGAAGGAGGCGATCCGCATCCTCTGCGGCGAGGAGCGACGCGATCCCGACCCGGTCGAGCGCGACTCCAAACGAGTCCTGGGCGGCCTGCTGATCCAGGACCGCGACGGCGACCCGGAGCCGCGCGAGCTGATGGAGGTTGTGACGAAGACCGAGCCGAGCGAAGAGCAGTGGCGCGACATGCGCTTCGCCTGGACCGTCGTCCGCCACGTCCGCTCCAACGCGATCGTGATCGCCAAGGACGGCGCCACCCTCGGCATCGGCGCCGGCCAGATGAGCCGGGTCGACTCGGTCCGCCTCGCGGTCGAGAAGTGCCACAACGCTCGCGAGGAGGAGGCCGAAGCCCTGCTCGCCGGCTCCGCCGTCGCCTCCGACGCCTTCTTCCCCTTCGCCGACGGCCCCCAGGCGGCGATCGAGGCCGGCGCCACCGCCGTGATCCAGCCCGGCGGCTCCAAACGCGACGCCGAGGTGATCGAAGCCTGCGACGCGGCCGGCGTCGCGATGGTCTTCACCAAGCACCGCCACTTCCGGCACTGAGCCGGAGGTGCTTCAGCCAGAAGTCGGTCGAAAGGCGACGAGCGGCAGGGTCGCGACCAGTTTGCGGCGACCCGCATCGGATCCGTCGTAGCGGAAGCCGGCGAGGCGGGAGAGGACGAAGCGGACGATCGGCGCGGCGATCCGGTTGCGGCGCTCATAGCCGGCCATCACCCCCGACGGCCTCGTCAGTCTCGAGTCGGCGAACCTCGGGGCGGAAGCGCTCGCCGCCGATCTCGATCTCCTCGGCGCCGCCGGCGAGGACGTTGCGGTACCAGTTGGAGCTCGCTCCGAAGCCGGACATCACGACGGCCTCGTCCGTCGACGGAGTCCCAATCGACCACTTCGAGCATCGTGCGGAAGAGGCGGCCGGACTTCCTCCCCCGGTGGGAGAGCACGAGGAAGCGATGACCGAACAGCCTCGCGCCGCCGTGGTCGTGGACGGCGAGGGGAGCGCGAAGGATCGGCCTGAGGATCGGTCCGGGACTGCTCGCCACGAGACAAAAGCTAACCCACGCCCGCACGTCGCCGAATGTCAGTAGCGTGACCGCGTGCGGAGGATCGTGTGAGAGCGCTGGTCCAGCGAGTCAGCCAGGCGGCGGTAGACGTCGAGGGCGAGCGGGTCGCCCAGATCGGCCCGGGGATGCTGGTCCTGCTCGGGGTCGGCGAGGGCGACACCGAAGCGGAAGCCGACCGCCTCGCCGACAAGGTGCGGGCGCTGCGGATCTTCGACGACGCAGAGGGGCGGATGAACGAGCCGCTCGGCGAGCGCGAGGTCCTCTGCGTCAGCCAGTTCACCCTCTACGGCGACACCCGCAAGGGCAACCGCCCCAGCTACATGGAGGCGGCGCGCCCGGAGGTCGCCGAGCCGCTGTACGACCGCTTCTGCGAGCGACTCGGCGCAAAGAAGGGCGTCTTCGGCGCCTGCATGGGCGTCGCCTTGGTCAACGACGGCCCGGTGACTTTGCTGCTCGAGGCCTGAGCGATCACAATCGCCAGGGGAACGGAGGAGTGCCCCCGCCGGGACTCGAACCCGGGCCGCGCGGCTTAAAAGGCCGCCGCTCTAACCAACTGAGCTACGGGGGCGAGGCGCTTCGCAACGCCGTCTGTGCAGCCTAAACAGCCAGGACCCGCAACGGAGCGTGCGCTCGTGCCATTTGCTCGAAATCGCCATCCTGAGCAACCACGGGGAGACCGTGCTCGACCGCGGTGGCGGCGATCAGGGCGTCAGTGAGCTTCACCGTCCGCTGGATCCCCGCGGCGCGACAATCGGCCACGAGCCGCGCCCAACTGACCATCACCGCTTCGCTGAGCGGGATCGGATCGGAAGCTCTGGCCAGCGCCAACGTGTCGGCACGCCGAGCGCGGATGGCTTCGTCGGTGGCGCTCAGCACTCCCAGCTGCAGCTCGCCGATCGTCACAACAGAGCCCGCAACGCGGTCCGGCAGCTCCCCAGGGGCCTGCCGCTTTCTCGAGCGATGAAGACCGAGGTGTCGAGCAGCCCCGCGGCCGCGCGGCTTAAAAGGCCGCCGGTCTGGCCAACTGAGCTACGGGGGCAGCAGGCGCAGCGTAGACTGGCGCCGGTTAGGAGAGCTCGGGCAGGCCCTCTTCGGGAGTCGAGGCCTCGGCGTGGGTGCGGCGGGGGATGCGGCCGGCTCGGTGGGCGAGGCGGCCGGCCTCGATTCCGCGGCGCAGGGCGGTCGCCATCGCCGGCGGGTCCTCGGCGCCGAAGATCGAGCTGGCCGCCATCACCGCGTCGCAGCCCAGCTCCATCGCCAGGGCGGCGTCGGAGGCGGTGCCGATGCCCGCGTCGAGGATCACCGGGACGCCGGCGCGCTCGACGACGATCGCCAGGTTGTAGGGGTTGCGGATGCCGGCGCCGGAGCCGATCGGCGAGCCCAGCGGCATCACCGCGGCGCAGCCCGCCTCCTCGAGGCGGCGGGCGAGGATCGGGTCGTCGTTTGTGTAGGGAAGGACGGTGAAGCCCTCGCCGACCAGGGTCTCGGCGGCGTCGAGCAGCTCGACCGCGTCCGGATAGAGGGTGCGGTCGTCGCCGATCACCTCGAGCTTGATCCACTCGGTGCCGAAGGCCTCGCGGGCGAGCCGGGCGGTGCGGACCGCGTCGCGGGCGGTGAAGCAGCCGGCGGTGTTGGGGAGGGCGAAGAGGCCGAGCTTGTCGAGGACGTCGAGCACCGAGCCCTTCGCCTCGGGATCGATGCGGCGCAGCGCGACGGTGACGATCTCGGCGCCGGAGGCGACCAGCGCCTCCTCCATCTGCTCCAGCGAGCGAAAGCCGCCGGTGCCGGCGATCAGCCGCGAAGACCACTCGCGACCGCCCAGCTGCCAGGTCTCGGCGCCCCCTGGATAGCGGCCAGCACCTCGACCTTGCGCCCCTCGGCGAGCGGCGTCGCCTCCCACTCGCCGCGGGGGACGACCTCGCCGTCGAGCGCAACGGCGACGCCGCGGTCGGTTGAACTCGCCCCCGACTCGCGCACCGCGTCGGCGAGGGTGGCCCCATCGACGAGCTCGCGCGGCTCGCCGTTCAGCTCGATCCTCACGCCGCCACCCCGGCGAGCGTCTCGGCGATCCGCTCGGCCGTGAGCGGCGCCAGCAGGATGCCGTTGCGGTAGTGGCCGGTCGCCAGGACCAGGCCGTCGAGTTCCCCGGGCCCGATCAGCGGCAGGTTGTCCGGAGTCCCCGGCCGCAACCCCGCCATCGCCTCGACCAGCTCCATCTCGGCGACGTCGGGGAGCAGCCGGTAAGCCTCGCGCAGCAGTTCATGGACTCCGCCCGCGGTCACCGCGGTGTCGAAGCCGCGCTCCTCGACCGTCGCCCCGGCGATCAGGCGCCCGTCCGGTCGCGGCACCAGATAGACGCGCTCGGAGGCGACGATCCGCTCGCACGGGGCCGATCCGTCCAGGGGGCGCAGCTCGACGATCTGCCCCTTGACCGGGCGGACGGGAGGCCTGGCCGCCTCGGGCAGCCATTGCGCCTCCCCCGACCAGGCGCCGACCGCGAGGACGACCGCGGCGGCGTGGAGGTCCTCGCCGTCCCCGGTCCGCACCCCGACGATCCGCTCGCCGTCGAGCAGCGCTTCGGCGACCTCCACCCCGGTCCGCAGCTCGGCTCCCTCGTCGGCGAGGGCCGCGAGCAGCGCCGCGGTCAGAGCGCGCGGGTCGACCGCCGCCTCGTCGGGGGCGTGGACCCCACCGTGGAAGGACGGAGTCAGTCCCGGCTCCAGCTCGCGGCAGCGGCGCGGGGGCAGCCACTTGGCGCCGAGGCCGCGGGAGCGCTGCAGGTCGTGGACCCGGCGCAGCTCCGCCGCCTCGTCGCGGTCGAGCGCGACGTGCAGGGCGCCGAGGCGCTCGTATCCGGTCGCCATCCCGGTCGCCGCCTCCAGCTCGGCGACGAAGTCCGGGTAGGCCTCGGCGGCGGCCAGGGTCATCTCGAGCAGCTCCGGCTCGCCGAAGCTGAGCTCACCGACCGGCGCCAGCATGCCCGCCGCGACCCGAGTCGCCCCGGCGGGCGGTCGAGCGCGGTCGAGCACCACCACCCGGGCGCCGCGTCGGGCCGCGCGCCAAGCGCAGGAGAGGCCGATGATGCCTCCGCCCACCACTATCGCGTCGAAACTCCGCTTCTCAGTCAAACCTTTGCCTCCGCCGGCATTACCCGGATCAGGTCCAGACGGTCGGCGGCCTCGTTGCCGCCCTCTCAGCCTTCGTGGGCTCCCGTTCCACTCCGATGCTACCCCTCCGGCGAGGCCGCGGAACCCGGCGAGGCGCGATGATTGTCCGGATGAGCCTCGCTTCCCCGGAATCGCCCGGCCCGCTGCGCCGCGAGCGGCTGCGCACCGCCCGCCTCTACTTCGTCTGCGACGCCCAGCCGGGGGGAGGGGATCCCGAGCCGCTGCTGCGCGCCGCGCTGACCGGCGGGGCCGACATCGTCCAGCTGCGCGAGAAGTCGCTGCCGCGGCGGCAGATCGAGCTGGCCGCCGAGACCTTCCGCCGCCTCTGCGACACCTACAGCGCCCTCTTCATCGTCAACGACGACCCGGCTCTCGCCAACACCTGCGGCGCCGACGGCGTCCACGTCGGCCAGGACGACGCCTCGGTCGAGGAGGCGCGGGCGATGCTGGGGCCCGACGCGATCGTCGGCCTCTCCACCCACTCCGAGGAGCAGATCGCCGCGGCGAACGAGCGGCCGATCGACTATCTCAGCGTCGGGCCTATCTGGGAGACGCCGACCAAGGCGGGACGGCCGGCGGTCGGGCTGGAGCTGATCTCCCACGCGGCGCGCAGCGCCGAGCGCCCCTTCTTCGCGATCGGTGGGATCGATCCCGCCAACGCCGGCGAGGTCGTCGCGGCCGGGGCGCGGCGACTCTGCGTGGTGAGGGCAATCCGCGACGCCGAGGACCCGGCGGCAGTGGCCGAGTCGCTGCGCCGCGCATTCGCCGGGGTGGGAGACGTGGCGCCGGGTGGCTGAGGCGCCCCGCAAGCGCAAGGAGCGCGGCCCGCAGCCCAGCCCCCGCGAGCGGATGCAGCGCGGCTACGCCCGCGCCGAAGAGCGCAACCAGGCCGAGCGCGAAGCGCTGGAGCCGCTCGCCGAAGGGGAGCGGCCGTTGGTGGTGACTATCGGGGCCGTTGTCTCGGCGCTGATCGCCGCCTCAATCGTCGTCGGATACCTGGCCGGGGCCCACGTCAGCGGTCGGCCGCCGAAGCTGCCGCAGGTGCTCGCGCCGGCGCTGCTGATGTCGATCATGGCCTGGGGGATGTGGCGGGCCCGCTACTGGGCGGTGCTCGGCTTCCAGCTGATCCTCGTCCTGCTGATCTTCAGCGCCGTCTCCGGGCTCGCGATCCAGGCCGCAAGCGTCGCCCAGGTCGCCGGGACGCTCGCCCTGCTGGCCATCTCAGCCGGCTTCTTCTACTTCATGGTCAAGGCGATGGCGCGTATCCAGATGCCCACGCGGGCGGACCGATTAGCGAGCGTCACCGATCTGATTCTTCGCGAGCGGCGCCGATGCGGCAGGTTGATTTCTATAGGCTCGGGCCGTGGCTGATTCCTATGACGTGATCGTCATCGGCGGCGGCCCCGGCGGCTACGTCGCGGCGATCCGCTCGGCCCAGCTGGGGCGCAAGACCGCGGTCGTCGAGCGCGACAAGCCGGGCGGGCGCTGCCTCAACTACGCCTGCATCCCGGCGAAGACCGTCCTCCACACCGCCGAGCTCTACGACCAGGCGCGAGGGAGCGCCGAGTTGGGTCTCGTCGTCAAGGACGCCTCGATCGACTGGGACGCGCTCGGCAAGCGCCGCGCCGCCGTCTCGGACTCCCTCTCCGGCGGCGTGAAGATGCTCTGGGACAAAAACAAGGTCGAGATGATCGCCGGCGACGGCTCGCTCACCCCCGAGGGCAAGGTCAAGGTCGGCGACGACGTCTACGAGGCGGGCACGGTCGTCGTCGCGACCGGCTCGGTGGCGCTGCCGATCCCCGGGGTCGAGTTCGGCGGCCGTGTCCTCGACACCTGGGGCGCCTGGTCGCTGCCCGAGCAGCCGAAGAAGATCGCCGTGGTCGGCGCCGGCGCCTCGGGCTGTGAGATCGCCTCCGCCTACGGCCGCTTCGGCACCGAGGTGCTGCTGATCGAGATGCTCGACCAGATCCTCCCCGCCGAGGACAAGGACGTGGTCCGCGTCGTCGAACGAGCCTTCAAGAAGCAGAACATCACCGTCGCCACCGGAGCGCCGGTCGAGAACGTCGAGGCCGGCGTGGACTCGGTCAAGTTCACCTACGGCGGCGAGTCGGCGGAGGTCGACTACCTCTGCATCGCCGGCGGCCGCGCCCCCGACATCGACGGGCTGGGCCTGGCCGAAGCCGGCGTCGAGCTGGAGGACAACGGCAAGGTCAAGGTCGACGACTACCAGCGGACCTCGAACCCGAAGATCTACGCGATCGGCGACCTGGTCAACGCCAAGGCGCTCGCCCACAAGGCCTCCGAGGAGGGCGTCGTCGCGGTCGAGCACGCGGCCGGCGCCGAGACCCACCCGGTCGATCAGAACCTGGTCCCGGGCGCCACCTTCTGCCACCCGCAGGTCGCCAGCGTCGGCCTCACCGAGGCGGCGGCGAAGGCGGCCGGGCACGACGTCAAGATCGGCAAGCTGAAGCTGGGCGCGGTCGGCGGAGCAACCGTCTACGACGACAAAGACGGCATGGTCAAGCTGGTCGTCGACTCCAAGTACGGGGAAATCCTCGGCGCCCACATCGTCGGCAACCGAGCCTGCGACATGATCGGCGAGCTGGTCGTGACGATGGCGCTGGAGGGCGGCTACCAGGAGCTGGCGCGAATCGTCCATCCCCACCCGACGATCTCCGAGGCGATCCTCGAGGCCGCCCGCGCCGTCGACAATTGGGCGACGCACGCTTGAGTGGCGAACGCGCCACCTTTTACTTCGATCTCGGCAGCCCCTACGCGTACCTGACCGCAGAGCGGATCAGCTCGCTGTTCACCGAAGCAGGGCTGGAGCAGCCGGAGTGGCAGCCGGTCCTGCTCGGCGGCCTCTTCGGGCGCTTCGGGCGCGACTCCTGGGCCAACGGGCCGGGGCGGGCCGAGGGGATCGCCGAGGTGGAGCGCCGCGCCGCCGCCTACGGGCTGCCGCCGATCGCCTGGCCCGACCCCTGGCCGGGCAACATGCTGACCGCGATGCGGGTCGCGACCTTCGCCAAGCAGACCGGCCGCACCGTCTCCTTCGCCCTCGCCGCCTTCCGCCAGGCCTTCGCCGCCGGCCGCGATCTCTCCGACCCCGACAACGTCTTGATCGCCGCCGCCGCCTGCGAGCTGCACCCGCGGGCGCTGCTGAAAGCGGTCCAGACCGAGGCGGTCAAAGGGGCCCTGCGCGAGGCGACCGACCGGGCCGGGGACCTGGGGGTGACCGGAGTCCCATCGCTGGTCGTCGGCGGTCGCGTCTTCTGGGGCGACGACAGGGTCGAGGAAGCGGTCGAGGCTGCGAGCTAAGGTCAGTCCGAATGGCTGACCTTCCCGACGCTGCCACCTGTTACGAGCTACTCGCGCGGATGGCGTTGATCCGCCGCTTCGAGGAGGAGGCGGGGCGCCAGTACCAGCGGGCCAAAGCCGGTGGGTTCCTCCACCTGGCGATCGGCGAGGAGGCGACGATCGTCGGCACGACCTCGGTGATGCGGGAGGCCGACTACCTGGTCGGCACCTACCGCACCCACGGCCACGCGCTCGCCCGCGGCACCGACCCCCGGCGGGTGATGGCGGAGCTGTTCGGCCGGGTCGACGGGACCAGCGGCGGCCGCGGCGGCTCGATGCACATCTTCGACGGGGAGCGGCGCTTCATGGGCGGCTACGGAATCGTCGGCGGCAACCTGCCGATCGCCGCCGGCCTCGCCCTCTCCTCCGACTACCGGGGCGAGGACGCGGTCACCGTCTGCATGTTCGGCGACGGCGCCTCCAACGCCGGCAACTTCGGCGAGACGATGAACCTGGCGGCGCTCTGGAGCCTGCCGGTCTTCTTCCTGGTCGAGAACAACCTCTATGGGATGGGGACCTCGGTCGAGCGCCACTCCGCCCAGACCGACCTCTCCAAGAAGGCGGAGGGCTACGGAGTGCCGGGGGAGCGGATCGACGGCATGGACGTGCTGGCGGTGCGCGAGAGCGTCGCCGAGGGGATTCGGCTGGCCCGCGAGGAGCGCCGCCCCACCCTGGTCGAGGCCTTCACCTACCGCTACCGCGGCCACTCCGCCGCCGACCCCGAGGTCTACCGCGAGCGCGAGGAGGTCGAGGAGTGGCGGGCGAAGGACCCGATCGAGACCTTCGGGCGGCGCTGCGTCGAGGCCGGCGTGCTGGGGGAGCGCGAGGTGCAGGAGGTGCGCGACAAGGCCGAGACGGCGGTCGTCGATGCGGTTGAGTTCGCCGAGGCCTCGCCCGAGCCGGCGCTCGACACCCTCTACGAGAACCTCTACGTGGTCGACAGCGAGACCGGCTGGTACGCGGTCGACGAGCGCAGCCCGGAGCCGCACCGAGGCGAGCGCGAGGACCGGATGCCGGACGCGGCGCGCGAGCTGGCCGAGGCGGGCGCCGCCTACGCGGGGCAGCCGGAGGGGCCGCGTCCCAACCCGGCGATCGACGGCGACGCCCAGGAGGGCACCAGCCCGAGGTCGCCGCCGAGCACGAGGAGGCTGGACGGCTGATGGCGACGCTGCGGATGCGGGAAGCGCTGCGCGACGCGATGGCCGAGGAGATGCGCCGCGACGAGGCGGTCTTCGTGATGGGCGAGGACGTCGGCGTCTTCCAGGGGGCCTTCAAGGTGACCGAGGGGCTGCTCGACGAGTTCGGCGAGCGGCGGGTGCGCGACACGCCGATCTCCGAGAACACGATCGTCGGCGCCGGGATCGGCGCGGCGATGGGCGGGCTGCGGCCGATCGTCGAGCTGATGACGGTCAACTTCTCCCTGCTGGCGCTGGACCAGATCGTCAACCACGCGGCGGCGATCCCCTACATGTTCAACGGGCAGGCGCGGGTGCCGATGGTGATCCGGATGCCGGGCGGCGGCGGGCACCAGCTCGGCCCGACCCACTCGCACAGCTTCGAGGCTCTCTTCCTCCAGGTGCCGGGACTGCTCGTCGCCTGTCCCTCGACCCCGGCCGACGGCAAGGCGCTGCTGAAGGCGGCGATCCGCGACGACAACCCGGTCGTCTTCATCGAGCACGAGAGCCTCTACGGGTCGCGCGGCGAGGTCGAGGACGGCGACCTGACCCTGCGCTTCGGCGAGGCGGCGGTGCGGCGCGAGGGCGGCGACGTGACGATTATCGGCGTTCTGAAGATGGCCCAGGTGGCGGAGAAGGCGGCGACCCAGCTCGCCCACGAGCACGGGGTCGAGGCCGAGGTGATCGACCCGCGCACCCTGCGCCCGCTCGACCTCGACACGATCCTCGACTCGGTGCGTAAGACGAACCGGGCCGTGATCGTCGAGGAAGGGTTGGCCGCACGGCGGGGTCGGCGCCAACCTGGCGACGCTGATCACCGAGCAGGCCTTCGACCACCTCGATGCGCCGGTCCAGCGGGTCACCGGGGCCGACGTGCCGATGCCGTACTCGCGGCGGCTGGAGCAGGCGGCGATGCCGCACGAGGAGCACGTGGTCAAGGCAGCGCTTGCCGCGTTGGAGGGGTCGATCTGATGGCCGACGTAGTCATGCCGCGCCTCTCGGATTCGATGGAGGAAGGGACCGTGTTGCAGTGGTTCAAGCAGGCCGGTGACAGCGTCGCCGTTGGCGAGGAGCTTGTCGAGATCGAGACGGACAAGGCGAACATGGCCTATGAGAGCGACGTTGCCGGGACGCTCGACGAGATCCTCGTCCAGGAGGGTGAGACCGTTCCGATCGGGACCCCGATTGCGCGGGTTGGCGGTTCGGGTGAGGGGACTGGGGTTCGGGTGAGGGCTCAAGCGCCTCGACCGCGGGTCCTGACGCCGCCGGCGGGGGGGACCTGCGGGCCAAGCTGTCCTCGGCCCCCCCGCCGACGACGCCACCCGCGGAAGAAGCGTCCGGAACAGCAGCCGAAGCAACAGCTTCCGGCCGGGTCAAGGCTTCGCCGCTGGCCAAGCGCTTGGCGAAGGACAGCGGCTTGGACCTGGGCCGGCTTCAGGGCTCGGGACCTGGAGGACGGATCGTCAAGGCCGACGTGGAGAGGGCGGCTGCTTCCGCGGGTGGCGCCGTAGGGGTACGCCCCGGGGGAGCTCGAGTACCGGAGGGGGCGGTGGTCCCCGCGGCGACAGGCCCCGCCGACACCCGCGTCAGGACCCGCGGTCGAAACCGCTCGGGGCGAAGTCGTCCTTGAGGAACTCTCGAAGTTGCAGTCGACCATCGCCCGCCGAATGGCCGAGTCGAAGGCGACCGCGCCTCACTTCTACCTCTCGGTCGAGATCGACATGAGCGCCGCGGTCGAGGCGCGGACGCGGATGAAGGCGACGGCGGGAGAGGGCGAGACCGTCCCCTCCTTCAATGACATGGTCGTCAAGGCCAGCGCTCTGGCGCTGCGCGAGCACCCGCGCGCCAACGGCGCCTACCGCGACGGCCGCTTCGAGCTGTACTCGCGGGTCAACGTCGGGATCGCCGTCGCCGGGCAGGACTCGCTGGTCGTCCCCACCGTCTTCGACGCCGACCGCAAGGGCCTGCGGCAGATCGCCTCGGAGTCCCGCGCCCTGGCGCAGCGGGTGCGCGACGGGACAGATCACCCCGCCGGAGCTCTCGGGCGCAACCTTCACCGTCTCCAACCTGGGCATGTACGGGATCGACAGCTTCTTGGCGGTGATCAACCCGCCCCAGGCGGCGATCCTCGCGGTCGGCGCGATCGCCGAGCGGCCGGTAGTCCGCGACGGCGAGATCGCAACGGCGCACCTGATGTCGGCCACCCTCGCCTGCGACCACCGCATCCTCTACGGCGCCGCCGGCGCCGAGTTCCTCGCCCGCATCCGCGCGCTCCTCGAAGAGCCGGTCTTCCTAGCTCTCTGACAGGCCGGCCTCGAAAGGCGTTTTCTCCTCCGTAGCGGAGAAAAACACGCCTTTCGACGCATCTCAGCAGGACTTTGGGAGCCGGTGACCGCGTTCCAGGCCCGGCCGAGGGAGAAGTCGGCGGAGACGCGGAGGATGCCCGGGTGGGCAGCGCGGACCTGGGTCCAGGCGCCGCGACGGACGATGCAGCCGGCGCCGCGGGAGATCGACCAGTAGGGGGTGAAGTTGACCCGGACGAGGAACTCACCCGGACGCCTCACGTCGAGGCCGAAGCCCTGCCGTCCAACCCAGAGGGTGCGGCCGGTTGCCGCGCCGAGCGGAGCGACCAACGGCTTGGGGTCGCGCACCTCATAGATCCGCCAGTGCGGGGAGCGCCAACGCAGGCTGAGGTAGCCAGGCGCGGCGCGGATCAGCCGCCGCTCCGCCGCCGAGGAGTAGTCGAGCGACGCGTCGGGGAGCGCCACGAAGCGAATCGCGTTGTCGCGCAGCCAGGAGCTGTAGGAGCGGTTGGTCAACTCCCCACCGTCGTAGAAGACGTCGTCGCGGGTCGTGTCGAGCTGGCGCAGCCAGCCCCGCGCCAGCTCGAAG
The DNA here is from genome assembly GCA_963837585.1 of uncultured Solirubrobacterales bacterium. Taxonomy (GTDB): domain Bacteria; phylum Actinomycetota; class Thermoleophilia; order Solirubrobacterales; family 70-9; genus CAWINX01. The sequence goes on from CAWINX010000003.1 coordinate 243,568, forward strand.
CCGGGCGCCATGTAGGCGGACTCCCAGTGGTTTGCGGTCGGCGGAACCTCGATCCGCGCGCCGTTGCCTCCATGCTCGCGCAGCCAGGACGTCGCCGGCTGAAAGTAGGCCTGTGCGGTGGAGGGGTCGCCGACACTGCGGGCGATCTGGTTGACGCTCGCGGTCAGCTGCCAATAGAGGCCGCCGAGGAGCACGACGGCGAGCAGCCAGGGCGAGACGCGCGGCCGCCGCGCCAGCACGACGGCGGCGAGAACCGGCCCGCCGAACAGCGCCCCGAGGCGCACCGCGTTGCCGCCGACGGGGTTCGGCAGCAGCCAGAGCGCAACCGAGGCGAAAAGGTAGGCGGCGAGTACCCAACGCAACTGGCGCTCCGCCACGGCGAGGTCGCGCGTCACGTAGAGCGCCGCCCCGCACCAGAGCGGGATCGCGATGAACGACGAGAAGGCAAAGGGGAACTGGCTCGGCTCGGGGAAGAGGAGGTTGAGGCCGACCGTCATCCCCAGCGACAGCGCCGCGACCCAGATGACGATGCGCCGCGGCGGGCGCAGCTCGGCCAGCGACCCGGCCACGACGACTCCGGCGAGGAAGGCGGCGGCGACCGGGCTGGAGAGCGCGCAGGCCGCCGCGGCGGCGAGGGCGGCCTTGGAGCGACCGAGCTGTAGGCAGCGCAGCGAGGCGAGGGCCCAGGCGACGCCGAGGGCGAAGGTGAGCTGACCGTCGGCGAGCAGCGTCACCACGCCGACCGCGAACCAAAGCGTCGCCCAGCGCGCCGCCGCCCCCCAGCGGTCTCGCACCAGGCGGTCGAAGAGGTAGGAGGAAGCGACGACCGAGAGCGCTCCCACCGCCTGCGGGCTGAGCAGGGTGGCGAGCGGCGGGAAGAGGACGCTGTAGGTGAGCGTGTAGTGACCGCCGTACCAGCTGCCGTTCCAGATCGCCGGGCCGGCGCGCTCGAACAGCTCGACCCGGAAGACCTGCGCGGCGAGGTCGCCGACGTGCGGGTTCCAGAGGGCCATCGCCGCCGCCAGCACCGAGCTGAGTGCGACCGCGGGGAGCCATTCGGGTCGGAGCGCTTTGGACTGGACCATCGAGGGAGGCAAGGATAGAGAGGCGGCCTGCAACGATCTGGTGGATGAGCGCCGAGATCCTCATCCTGCGCCGTGGCACGGTCCCCTACGAGGAGGCGCGCGACGAGCAGCGTCGCCTTGCGGCGGCGCGCCAGGAGGGGACGATCCCCGACCTGCTCCTGCTGCTCGAGCACCCGCCCGTCTACACCCGCGGGCGCCGCTCCACTGCGGAGGAGCTGCCGATGGGAACCGAGTGGTACGAGATGCAGGGGATCGAGGTCCGCGACACCGACCGCGGCGGCCGCGTCACCTACCACGGCCCCGGCCAGCTGGTCGCCTACCCGATCGTCAGCCTCGGGCCCTACGGCGACGACGTCCACCGCTACGTGCGCGGGCTGGAGCGGGTGATGATCGACTCCCTCGCCGAACACGGGGTCGAGGCCGGGACGATCGACGGCCTCACCGGCGTCTGGACCGAGGGCGCACAGCCGGGGTCGGGGGGCGGCTCGGGCGAAGCGCGCAAGATCGGCTCGATCGGCGTCCACGTCAGCCGCGGCGTCACCACCCACGGCCTCGCCGTCAACGTCAACAACGACCTCCAGCCATTCGAGTGGATCGTCCCCTGCGGGATCGAGGGGGCGCGGGCGACCTCGCTCTCGCGCGAGCGCGGCGCCGAGCAGGGCCTCGACGAGTTCGCCATCCACGCTCGCCTCCCACTTCGGCCGCGTCTTCGAGCGAACGCCGGTCGAAACCGATCCGGCTACGCTCGTCGTGGCATGACCGAGCGCATCCACGTAACCCGCTCCCGCGCCAAGCCGGGGGGCACGGCCGCCGAGGCCGACGGCGCCGTCCCCTTCCGCCGCGCCCGCAAGCCGCCGTGGCTGAAGGTCCCGGCGCCGGGCGGGCCGACCTACCGCCGCCTCAAGTCGATGATCGGCGCCGACAACCTCCACACCGTCTGCGAGGAGGCCAACTGCCCCAACGTCGGCGAGTGCTGGGAGCGCGGCACGGCGACCTTCATGATCCTCGGCGACGTCTGCACCCGCCGCTGCGGCTTCTGCAACGTGAAGACGGGGGTGCCGACCTGGAACGACCCGCTGGAGCCGCTGCGGGTCGCCAACCAGGTGAAGCGGATGGGGCTGCGCCACGCCGTCGTCACCTCGGTCGACCGCGACGACCTGCCCGACTACGGGGCGAGCGCCTTCGTCGGCGTGATCCGCTCGATCCGGATGCAGGCGCCGGGCTGCAAGGTCGAGGTCCTGACGCCGGACTTTCGCGGCCAGGAGATGCCGCTCGCCAAGGTGATCCACGAGCGCCCCGACGTCTTCAACCACAACGTCGAGACGGTGCCGCGGCTCTACCCGAAGGCGCGGCGCGGGTCGCAGTTCCTGCGCTCGGCGAGGGTGCTGCGACTGGCCAAGGAGATGGGCGGCGAGGGCGTGGTCACCAAGTCGGGGCTGATGGTCGGGCTCGGCGAGGACTTCGAGGAGATGATCGAGGCGTTCGGGATCCTGCGCGAGCACCGCGTCCAGGTGCTGACCGTCGGCCAGTACCTGCGACCGACCGAGAACCACCTGCCGGTCGTCCGCTACTGGCATCCGGAGGAGTTCGAGGCGCTGGAGAAGGCCGCCTACGAGATGGGCTTCGAGTCGGTTGCGGCGGGGCCGCTGGTGCGCTCCAGCTACCACGCCGATCAGAACCTTCCCGAACGCGCACTGGCAAGCTGAGCGATCCTTTGAAAGGATCAGTCCCGATGAGGGGACGGGCAATCGTATTTTCGTTTGCTTTGGCGGGGCTGCTGCTCGCCGCTGCGCCCTCGCTGGCCGCGGCGCGGGTCGCCTACGTGACAGGGGTCGTCGACGCCAGCGACCCGTTCGTCGTCCCGGTCGACCTTGCCGGCAATACGGCGGGCAGCCAGATCAGCCTGCCCGGCGGGGGCGAGACCGGCGCGGGGCAGTCGCGATCACGCCGGACGGCAAAACGCGCCTACGTCGCCGACGCCGTCACCGACCAGGTGGTGCCGATCGACATCGCCACGAACACCGCCGGGACGCCGATCGACGTGGGCGTTCAGGGCCGTTCGGGGTCGCGATCACGCCCGACGGGACGCGCGCCTATGTCACCGAACCAGTTCGACGACGACGGTCAGCGCCGATCGACATGGCGACGAACACGTCGCTGACGCCGATCGCGGTGGGCTCCGGTCCCGCAGGGGATCGCGATCACGCCGGACGGGACGCGCGCCTATGTCGCCAACTTCTTCGACGACAGCGTCTCGGTGATCGACCTGGGGTCGGGCACGGTGATCGCGACGCTGACGCGGCCTGGGCAACGCCAACGGGATCGCCGTCACTCCCGACGGCGCGCACCGTCTACGTCACCGAGTCCAACGGGGACACGATCCCGATCCCGGTCGCCACCAACGTGCCGGGTACGCCGATCGCCGGCGGCGCGGGCAACGCGATCGCGATCACTCCGGACGGGGCGCGCGCCTACACGGCCTACGACAACGGCGGCGACTCGATCCCGCTCGACCTGGCGGCGGCGAGCGCCGGCACCCCGATCCCGGTTGGGGACTATCCCCAGGACATCGCGATCACTCCGGACGGCTCGAAGGCGTACGTGACGACCCCTGTATTCCAATCCAACACGGGTCGCTGGTGCCGCTCGACCTGGCGACGAACACGGCGGCGAGCGGAATCGACGTCGGTGAGGACCCGAACGGGATCGCGATCGTCCCCAACCAGGGGCCGCACGCCGCCTTCTCCTTCTCGCCGACGAAGCAAAAGGTCAAGAAGTCGGTCGCCTTCGACGGCGGCGCCTCGATCGACTCCGACGGCACCGTCGCCCGCTACGACTGGGACTTCGGCGACGGCAAGTCGGCGGTGAACGGCAGCCCGACTCCCCACCACAGCTACGCCAAGGCGGGGACCTACAAGGTGACCCTGACGACCACCGACAACGAGGGCTGCTCGCTCGACTTCGTCTTCCCCGGCCAGACCGCCTACTGCAACGGAGGCCCGGCGGCGCGGGTAACTCACAACGTCAAGGTCATAGCGCCCTCCACCTGCCCCACCGTCAGGGCGAAGGGGACGAGCTTCGTCCCGCACATCCGCCCCGGGCACACGGTGCCGGGAGTGCGGGTGAGGCTGGCCTCAAACAGGCCGTCCCACCTCGTCGTCACGGGGAATCTGGTCTGGCGCAGAAGCGGCCACGCGTGGAGCACCGGCCTGCGCAAGCTCAGGGTCAAGATCCACCGCTGGCGCCGGCTGCGCTTTCCGATCCCGGTCGCGCTACGGGACGAACTACGCGTCGGCTCAAAGGTGAAGGTCCGCCTCCGCATCGCGACGTATCCGATCGGCGCCCCGTCCAACTGCGGGCACGTCACCCACCGCACTCTTCACGTCCGCGTCGTCAAGGTCTTCCCCAACGCGGTCCAGCGCGGCCGCGTGCAGTAAGTAGTTCGGCGAGAGATGGAGCCAGCCGGGCTCGAACCGGCGACCTCCCGGATGCAAACCGGACGCTCTTCCAACTGAGCTATGGCCCCGTGGGGGAAAGTCTAGGACGAGCCGCGCGGGCTCAGTCGTCGAAGTCGAAGTCCTTGGGAGGCTTCTGCTCGAACCAGAGCTGGTCGTCCTCTGAGTCCTCGAGGAAGTCGGGGGTGTCTTCGAGGACGTCCTCGTCGTTGCCGCGACGGGCGGCGGGGGGTTCGTCCTCGTCCTCTTCTTCCTCGAGCTCTCCCTCGTCCTCGTCCTCGTATTCCTCGTCCTCGTCGTCTTCCTCCTCGGCGACCTCGACCACGGCCTCGAACTCCTCGGAGTCGGCGGGCGGCTCTTCGACCGGAGCCTCGAGCGCCTGGTCCAGCTCCTCGGAGAGGCGGCGCTCGTCGAAGAAGTCGTCGTCCTCGTCTTCCTCCTCCTCGGCGACCCGCTCGGCCTCGACGGCCTCGATGACCGGCTCGACCGGAGCCAGGCGCGGCTCGTTCATCTCCTCTTCGAGCAGCTCCTCCTCAGAGGGGGCGGGCTCCGACGCGGCGATCTCCCCGGCGACATCGAACATCTCGGTCGGTTGGGAGGCAATCGCCAGTCGCTCCCGCTCCTCGGTCGAGGGCTCAGGGAGCGGCTCCTCGGCGGGAGGCTCGGTAACGGCCTCATGCTCCATCGCCGGGTGCTCTTCCTCGGCGGGTGCCTGAGGCTCGTCCTCGACAGGAGACTCAGGCGCCTCCTGGACCTCGGCGACCGACTCGCGCCGGCCGGCCGGCCTTTCCTCCGCTTCCGCCGACTCGGGCTTGGACTCGGCCGCTTCCGACTCCTCGCCGGGCGCTGCGGGCGGAGCAGACATGAACTCCGTCGGCGCCTCGGCAAAGGGGTCGGGTTGAGAGTCCTCCTCCCCGGGGCGCGCAGGCGGGCCGAACGCCTCGTCCTCGAGGTCTTTCAGCTCGGAGTCGCCGGCGCCGTGCTGGCGCTTCAGCTCCAGGTGCTCTCTGATTGCCTCGTCGAGAATGCCCATATCCGTTCCCCTTCGGGAAACCTAAAGCCTATGCGGTTATCCTTGCGCTTGCGAGGGCCTGGGACGATCCTCCCAGCCACCCGCCGCGGGGCTATAGCTCAGCTGGAAGAGCGCCTGGATCGCACCCAGGAGGTCGGCGGTTCGAGTCCGCCTAGCTCCATCGCGGATGTCCCTGCATGTGGGTATCTTCGCCTTCGCGATGCGCTTGCTGAAGGCGAGACCTGGAGTCAGATTCGATCCGCAAGAGATGAGGCCAGTGCACCGTAAATCTTCGCGTGGACCCTGATGTGCGCGAGCGCCAACGCTGTGCTCGGGATCCCAATGGCCGTCAGCTTCCGACCGAAGCACCGGGTCGAGCAGCCGTGCGGCGCCGCGTGGCCGGCCTCAACTCCGTCGGCGATCCCGACCTCGCGAGCGAGCGCCGCATACGGTCTTGCCCACGATGACGGTGGCGAAGGAGGCGTTCGGGAGCGGCTGGCGGGCCGTAGCCGAAGGTAGTCGTGAGCGCTTGGCGGAGGCGTTGGCGTCGATTTCGGCCGCTCGCGATCAGGACGAGGTCGAGGAGATCGTTGACGAGTGCTCTACTGCTGGTCTCGTCGAAGGCGCAGGTGTAGGCATGGAGCTTCTCGGCGACGTACGCCAAGCGAGACGACCGGCAGCTGCAGCTCGCGACGTCGGCGAACTCCAGCGAGTTCGCGCCGAGGAGCGGCTCCGCCTGAACGGCGTCGCTTCGCTGAACGCGACATCGACGGAAACTGCTCGAACAGCCGGGCATCGAGGTCGGCGCGAACCGTGTAGCGGACGGCGTGGAATCCGGGCAGCTTCGAGTGCCGGCGTGCGGCGAACCTGGAAGACGAAGAAGTCGCAGAGGTCGACGTGGGTGGCGGCCTCCAGATGCTCGGTGCCGCTTCTCGTCGTCGGCTCGCCCGAGGTCGATGTCCTTCGTCGTTCGGGCGCGAAGCGCCAAGGCGCAGCTCCAGCGCGAACGCGCCCTTGAGAATTCAGCCGCTGACTGAGGTCGAGAGCCTGGCGAGGAATCGCTCGAAGCCACGCGCTTGCGCAGGCGCAGCAGGGCGGCGCTGGTCGCCTGCGCTCGTTCTTCAGGCGCTGCTCGAGCGCGGTGCGGAACGCGTTTGCCGTTTCGATCTCACGACTACCTATCCTTCTCCGCAGAGCGCCGGATGTGACGGCAACGCGGCCGCCGCGCCGATCGGCTCGGGCGAGAAGTGTACGACGGGTAGTCAGGCCTTCGTGCAGAGCTGGCGGACGGCCATCTCGATCTGCCGGGGGCTGTTCCGGCGCCAGCGGCGTCGAGGATCGACCGCACTGGGTCGGTGACGCGGATGCCTTCGCGGGACACGACTTCGGATGAATCGAGGGGCTTCGTCGTCGTGTGCAGGGTCACCCCCTGGAGCCGCCTGATGCCACGGTCGTCGCGATCGACCAGGAGATGGACACTGTTCGGGATCACATCCGAGAGTTCGTGAAGGTCGAGCGCGCTCTCGTGGGAGACGACGGCCGCTCGGCGCCGACCGCAAGCTACTTCGCCCGCACATCCTCGGGGGGGAGCCTGGGTAGCCACGCAGCCGGTACAGGCCACGGCGAATGTGCTCGTATCGCCCGGAGCGAACGTGGTGAGCGAGCAGCTGCGGGCTGAAGCCGGCTTCGCGCGCCTGCCGGGCGGTGAAGAAGGCGTCCTGGCCGTAGGAGACTTGATTCAGGGCGACCGCATCCGGAGCCTGAATGTCAGACATAGATGAAGAATAGCAAAAATTCACGCGACATTTGTGACCGTGGTCATTTTCGAACTGCTGGCTGCTTCCTGAACCGAACTCAGGAGCCGGGGACGGACTCGAACTGCGCGGCACTCGAAGTGCGGAGCCTAGGGCTGCGCCGAGCAGGTCCAGATCTCAGCCGTCGGCTCGAACCAGGAGAGGTCGTCGATCGTCCGCCGCCTCAAGGAAGGCCAGGGCCGGCATCGCACTCGATCGTGCTGACAGATCGGCGATCCGCAGGTCGAGCAGAAGCGCCGCACCGTCCTGCTCTCGTAGCCTTCGCTGACGGTCTCGAACGAGGCGAGCGACTCGCCCTTGGCCACCAGGGTCTCGCTCGGGACGCCGACGATCGGCGAGAAGGCCGAGGCGGTCTGCCGCTGGCAGTTGGAGCAATGGTAGACCCCTTGCCAAACAGGCTCCGCGTCGACCCTGTAGGTGACGCCGCCGCAGAGGCACTCGGTTCGTGATCGGTCTGAGAGCATCCGTCGCCTTCGGGACTTACCCGCGGATACATCGGTGGCTGGCGGCGAATATCACCGCCATGCCCACCGAATATCAGCGTTACCGCGCTCTCTGGCCGCTCGTCCCGGCGATGGCGATGGTGATGATCGACTTCACGATCGTCAGCATCTCGGCCTCGACGATCCAGGCCGACCTGCACCTCTCCGAGACCGCGGTGCAATGGCTTGTCACCGCCTACGCGCTCTCGACCGCCGCCTTCGTCGCGCTCGGCGGACGGCTCGGCGACATCCTCGGCCACCGAACGATCTGCGATCGGCGGCATCCTCATCTTCGCCGGCAGCTCGCTGATGTGCGGCCTCGTTCCCGACGGCAGCGGCATCTCGGTCGCCTGGCTGGTCTTCTTCCGGGTCCTGCAGGGAGTCGGCGCGGGCGATGCTGATCCCCTCGGCGACCGTGCTGGTGCTCGACGCCTTCCCCGGCGAGGAGCGCGGCAAGGGCCTGGCGATCTTCTTCATCGTCGCCGGGCTGTTCACGGCGATCGGCCCGATCGCCGGCTCCTACCTGACCGAGTACTGGACCTGGCGGGCGATCTTCTGGATCAACGTGCCGGTGGCGCTGCTCTCGCTGGTCGAGTTCCACTTCGCGAAGCTGCAGCGACGTCAAGAACCCGGCCAGGCTCGACCTGCGCGGCGCGGTGCTGCTCGTGGTCGGGATGGGGCTGACCGTGCTCGGGATCCAGCAGTCGACCCAGTGGGGCTGGGACAGCCCGGCGACGATCGGCTCGGTCTTCGCCGGCATCGCTCGTCCTGGCCCTCTTCGTTCAGGTCGAGCGAAAGACGCTGGACAACCCGCTGATCGACGTCAACGCCCTGCTCGCCAACCGGCCGTTCGCGGTCGACAACCTGCTCACCTTCCTCGCCTTCGGCCCCTGGCTCGCCGTCTTCTTCTTCGGCTCGATGTACTTCCAGATCGCGGTCGGCCAGCAACCGACCCAGGCCGGCTTCTCGATCCTGACGATGTTCTATTCGTTCTTCGTCGCGGCCCGGATCGGCGGCGGCTGGATGGACAAGTACGGAGCGAAGAAACCAGTCGTGCATCGGGTTCCTCCTCGGCGCGATCGGGATGGTCGTCTGGGCGGGCAACCTCTCCAACCTCAGCCACGGCGCCACCCTCTGGGGAATGCTGATCACCGGCGCCGGCTTCGGCCTGATCTTCTCGCCCCTCAACACAGACGCGCTCAACCGCCTGCCCGACGCGATGCGCGGCCAGGGCTCGGGCGTCGTCCAGACCTTCCGCAACTTCGGCTCGGCGCTGGGCATGGCGATCATGGGAAGCATCATCGCCGGCGCGACCGACCTCGCCGGCGCCCAGGGCCCCGGCGACTTCGCCGCGGCGATGGAAACTGCCTGGTACGTCGGCGCCGGGATGCTCGGCGCTCGGCTGGATCCTCGCCGCGCGCCTGATGCCCGAGGGCAAGCAAGCGGAAATCGAGTGAAGTCGGCGCTGCCGTCAGCCGCCGACGATCGGCAGTTTGATGTGCACGCCGCCACCGCTGCCTGAGTTGCCGCCGCCGACGATCGGCAGTTTGACGCCAGAGCCGCCGCTGCTCGCTGCCGCTGCCCGAATCGCCGCCGCCGACGATCGGCAGGTTGATATGGACGCCACCGCCGCCAGAGTCCCCACCGACGATCGGCAGGGTGATGTGAGAGCCGCCGTCGCTGTCGCTGCTGCCGCTCCCGCTACCGCTGTCGGCGCCGGTCGACGTGCTGCCGCTGTCCGAGCGACCGCCGGTGTCGGAGGAATTACCGCCACTGGCGGAATCGCCGGCCGGAGCCGGAGGAAGAGCCTGGACTCGGGTTCGCCGTCCCGCGGTCGCCGGGCCGTCCCCGGAGGACGCTCCCGAACCAGGAGCCGAAGCCCTCGGCCCGGACCCGTGTGAGAGAGCCGGGCCCGAAGCGGAGTCGGGGGAGGACTTCCCCGACTGCGAGGGGGCGCCCGGCTGCGACGCGTAGCTCACCTTGGCGGGCTTGTCGCCGACGCGGTTCGAGGTCGAGTGCGGCAGGTCCACGGCATGAGCCGCCGCGGTGCCGGCGACCACGGTCGCCGTGGTCGCGGCCATCACTTTCGACGCAGACGTGACACCGCTGCCGAGCTCGTCGAGCATCCCCGCGAAGAGGCGCTGGGGCAGACTGACCAGAATCCCCCAGAAGACCATCGGGCGAAGGCCGGAGTAGTAGGAACGGAAGGCCTCGACCGCATCGGGATCCAGTTGGCTTCCCGACTCCGCCCGGAGGATGTCCAACGCCTTCTTGTGGGCCTTGGCCGAGCGGTACGGGCGCGCCGAAGTGATCGCGTCAAAGGTGTCGGCGACCGCGATGATTCGAGCGCCCAGGGGAATCTGGTCGCCGCGCAGCCCGACCGGGTAGCCGCCGCCGTCGAGCCGCTCGTGGTGGTACAGGACCATGTCGGTCAGCTCCGGGTCCCGCAGGACGGTGCTCATCCGCGCGCCGGCGACCGGGTGTCGCTTGATCACCGTGAACTCCTCGTCGCTGAGGCCCCCGGGCTTGGCGAGCACCTCGGGCGGCGTCTCCACCTTGCCGACGTCGTGGATCGCCGCGGCGGTGCGGATTTTCGCGACCTCCTCACGCGGCAGGCCCAGCCGCTTGGCCATCGTCGTCGCGTGCCGCGCGACGCGCCTCGAGTGCCCGTGGGTATACGGGTCCCTCGCCTCCAGGGCGCCGGCCAGCTGCTCGAGCAGCTCGGCCTTGACGGCCGGGGTCAGGTCGCTCGCCTCACCGCCGCGCCCGTGGCCGTCGACCCCCAGCAGCTGGGCCGCGCTGGAGAGACGCCGGTCGACGCGCCAGCGGCGGATGAAGCCCCAGACGATCAGATCGCCGAAGAGGATGTCGCCCGAGCCGGGTCGGGACTTCCATATCGCCGCCCCAATCGAAGAGACGGCGAGGGAGACCACCAACCCGGCGAAGAGCAGGGGGACGATCCCGCTGACGACCCCCTGGTCGCGCAGCGCCGTCACCGCCAAAACGGGCAGCGCGACGACCACGAGGGTAGTCGCGATCATCTGCGGGAAATACCGCCAGAGCTGGGCTTTATGGATCGTGCCGATCCTTCCCCTGTCGGGGTTTCGCCCCACCCGGCTCAAGCGACTAAGCCAAAATCATCCACATGTCCACTTAATTTTAAGTATCGCCGCGTTGCGCGGTTGAGCGCCCGCCTGAGATTCAGCGCGCCCACCTTTCCGGAGGCTCCGCAAGACCCTTGGAGACAAGATCACACACATCGCAGCTGACAAGGCTGCGATCGGCGTCGTGAGTCGCGGCGACGTAGGCGGCATCGTAGACCGAGATCGCGTGACGTTCGGCGAGCTTGGCGGCTCGGGTCAGCAGTGCGCCAGTGGAGGCGACGACGCCACCGTCGTTTGCAAGGCGTTCGACCGCCTCCAACAGCTGGGCCACCGATTCGGGAGCGCGCCAGGCGCGGATCGCGACGTTCGCAACTTCGTAGCGGACGAGGTCGAGGGTGACGAGGGTGATTTCGGCGTTTGCCAATAGGGCGCGGGCCGGCTGGTGGTGATCGTCGTCGGCATCGAAGGCCGCGAGCAGGACACTGGCGTCGAGTAGTAGCGAGCTCACGGCGCAGGCCGTGTCGCCTTAACCTGCTCGGCGGCGGCCCCGCCGTGGGATGAGGCGTCACCCAAAAGCGTGCGCATCGCCGCTGCGCGGTCAGCGCGGCGGCGGCGAAGCGCGGTGTCGGCGAAGCCACGAAGAACGGCGCTGCGGCTGGCGCCTGTGCGCCTCGCTTCGGCGTCCACTTCCGCCAAGAGCTCATCGGGCATTGAGACCATCACCTTCGCCATTTGTAGACAGTATACCCAGGTATACCAGCTAACCCAGTGGACTGATCGTCGCGCTCTCGTCGTAACGCAACAAGACCTGGGCGTAACGAAATTCAAAACAAAGAGCTACCGACTCGGCTACGCTCGGCCACATGGCGGATCCGAAGCTGCCGTTGACCGGGGGGTGCATGTGCGGCGGCGTCCGCTTCGAGGTGTCCGAGCCACTGCTCGGCGCCCTTTACTGCCATTGCAAGCGCTGTCAGCGCCGTACCGGGACGGGCGTTTCGGTCACCGCGCTTACCAATCCCGGCTCCTACCGCACGACTTCCGGCGAGGAGCTGGTCCGCTCCTGGGACCCGGGCGACGGCGGCTACGTCAAGGCCTTCTGCTCGGTATGCGGCGGGCAGCTGTTCACCCACCATCACGAGAACCCCGAGCTGCTCGCGATTCGCATGGGCGCTCTTGACGAGGATCCCGGCATCCGCCCGTCCGCCCACCAGTTCACCGACTACGCGGCGCCGTGGGCGCCGGTTCCCGACGACGGCTTGCCGACCTTCCCCGAACGAATCCATCCGGGCGCCTCGCCGCCCGATTCCTAGAGCCGCGGCGACTACGCGCTGAGCTCGGTCGCGACGCCGATCGGCAGCCAGCGGAAGCGGCTCCTCACTTCCTCGGGCGCATCGGCAAGTTCGCGTTCGATCGCGTCGCGGCCTTCTCGAAAGTGCTTCCAACCCTCGTAGTGGATCGGGATGGCCGTGCGCGGGCGGACGAGGCGGCACAGCTCCACGGCCTCCTTGGCGTTCATCGTGTACCGCGCCGGGCCTGAGATCGGGAAGCGGACGCCGCCCAGATGGAGGAGCGCGACGTCGACCTGGAGCCGATCGGCGACCTGACGCACGCCATCGAAGAGCACCGTGTCGCCCGAAATCCAGAGGACGCCGTGCTCCTGCCCCTCCCACCGGAGCGCGAAGCCGATTACGTCGCCGACTATCGGGCGGCTCAGCGGGGGGCCGTGACGACACGGCGTGGCAGTGACCTCGATCGGAGTCCGGTCCGGGCCCTCGAGCCGCGTGCTCGCCCAAGGCTCGAGGCCGCGGGCGTTGCCGCCGAGGCGCTTTGCGCCGGAGACGGTGGTGACGACGGCGCCGGCCGAGGGAAGCAATGCCCGGCCGGCCGCGTCGAGGTTGTCGTCGTGGTGATCGTGGCTGAGCAAACGGCGTCGATTCGCCCAATCTCCGAGACACCGATCGCCGGCTCGGTCAGCTTGCGCGACCCGGTACCCCAGCCGAATCGATAGCTCCCACCCGAGGGGTCGAAGGTCGGGTCGGTCAAGAGGCGCCAACCCCCGACTTCGATCAGGACGGTCGGGCCGCCCACATGAGTGATGGTGACGTCCATCGCGACATCCTTACCGAAATCGATCGAATTCCTCGGCCGCGTGACGACGTCGGCAGCGTAGGCTTCCGATCTTGCCTCGAATTAGAAAGGGAGCGGTCCGGGCTCTCGCTGCCGTCGTGGCGACGACTGCGATCGCCTTCGCGATCGGCCCGACCCAAAGGGCAGCGGGCAAAGCTGTGCCCTGGGGGGAAACCAGCTGCATTCCGGCGAAACCGGGTGCGACCAGGACCAGCGCCACCTGTGGAGCAACTCTGGTGGCCGGGCGGGCGATCGCGCCTGCCTGGGCCCCGACGCAAGTCAAGGCGGCCATTGCCGCCGCCAACCGCATCCACCACAAACCCTACGTGTGGGGCGGCGGACACCTACGCTGGTGGACTCGAGGCTACGACTGCTCAGGCGCAGTCGGCTATGCGCTGCGCGGCGGCGGCTTGCTCGACCAGACGATGGTCTCCGGCCAGCTGGAGAGCTGGGGCGCCCGAGGCACCGGGCGCTGGATCACCGTCTACGCCAACCACCACCATGTCTACATGGTCATCGCCGGCCTGCGATTCGACACCCGCGGCGATCCACCCGGCGTGACGGGACCGCGCTGGCATTCCGAACGGGTCGACTCGCGCAGGTTCGCGGTCCGCCATCCCACCGGGCTTTGAGCCGACCGATGGCCCTGACCGAACGAGTTCGCCGCTGGCAGGAAGCCGGGAAGACGGTCCGCTTCCGCGACCGCGACATCCACCTGCTCACTCGTGAGGGAGAGGGGCCGCTGCTGCTCCTTCTGCACGGCTTCCCCTCCAGCTCCTACGACTGGCGGCTGATGCTCGAAGCCGAGGGTGACGACCGGGCCCTGCTCGCCTGCGACTTCCTCGGCTTCGGGCTCTCGGAGAAGCCGCGCGACCACGACTACAGCCTCTTCTGGCAGGCGGACCTGGTCGAGGAGCTGGTCCGCCGCCACGGCGGCGGGCGGCCGGTCTTCGTCGTCGCCCACGACATGGGCACCTCGGTCGCGACCGAGCTGATGGCGCGCGACATCGAGGGGCGGCTGGAGATGGAGATGGCGCGGGTGCTCCTCTTCAACGGCAGCATCGTCCTGGAGCGCTCCTCCCCCACCCCCGCCCAGCGGGTCCTGCGCAGCCCCCTCGCGCCGCTCGCCGCGCGGCTCTCCAGCAAGCGCGTCTTCCGGCACCAGTTCGGCTCGGTGTTCTCGGCCGCCCACCCGCTGAGCGACGAAGAGGCCGAGGACCAGTGGTCGTTGATCTGTCACAACGGCGGCCGCACCCTGGGCCACAAGCTGATCGCCTACATGGACGAGCGGATCGAGCACGCCGAGCGCTGGCACGGGGCGATCCGCGACTGGCCGGGGGCGCTGAGCCTCGCCTGGGGGATGCTCGACCCGGTGGCGACGACCGACGTGCTCGACGCGCTGCGCGAGCTTCGGCCTGGAGTGCCGGTCACCGAGTTGGCCGAACTCGGCCACTATCCCCAACTCGAAGACCCGACGCGGATGAAGGAGGCGCTATGGGAAAGATCGTCGTAACCGAGTTCGTCTCGCTGGACGGCGTCATCGAGGACCCGGGCGGGTCCGAGGGCTTCAAGCACGGCGGCTGGACCTTCGAGATCTCCCGCGGCGAGGAGGGCAACCGCTTCAAGCTCGAGGAGCTGCGCGAGGCCGAGGCGCAGCTGCTGGGGCGGGTCACCTACGAGGGCTTCGCCGCCGCCTGGCCGACGATGACCGAGCTGGGCGAGTTCGCCGAGAAGATGAACGGCATGCCCAAGTACGTCTTCTCCTCGACCCTTGAGGAGGCGAGCTGGAACAACTCGACCGATCCTCTCGGGGGACTTCGCCGAGGAGATCTCGAAGCTGAAGGAGGAGGTCGACGGGGTGATCCTGGTCGCCGGCAGCGCGACGCTCGTCCAGGGCCTGGTCGAACACGGGCTCGTCGACGAGATCCGCCTGATGGTCTTCCCGGTCGTGCTCGGCAGCGGCAAGCGCCTCTTCGGCGAGACGGCCGACAAGGTGTCGCTGAAGCTGGCCGACTCGAAGACGCTTGGCGACGGGATTGCCCTGCTGACCTACGAGCCGGCTTCGGAGTAGGCGGGCTCGGGCGCCCCAGCCCGCGCTTCGTCCTCCGCTCCAACTCCGACCTCGGCCTCGGCCGGCGCCGGGGTGCGCAGCACCGTCAGCGCAATCACGAAGGCGAGCCCGACCAGGGCCGCGCCGATCAGGTAGGCGAGGTGGAAGCCGGAGTTGAGCGCCGCGTCGTGGGACGCTCCGCCGGCGAGCACGCTGTCGGTCCGCTCGGCGGCGAGGGTCGCCAGCACCGCGAGGCCGATCGCGCCGCCCACCTGCATGCTGGTGTTGACCAGGCCGGAGGCGAGGCCCGAGTCGCTCGGGGTCGCCCCCGACATCGCCAGCGTCATCAGCGCGGGGAAGGCGGAGCCGACCCCGAAGCCGATCAGCAGCATCGGCGGCATCAGGTCGGTCACGTAAGCGCCGTCGACCGGCGTCCGCGCGAAGAGGAGCAGCCCGGCGGCGATCGCGAGCACGCCCGGCATCAGCGTCCGGCGCGGGCCGAAGCGCATGATCAGCCGCTCCGAGAAGCCGAGCGAGAGGGTTCCCATCACGATCGTCGCGGGCAGGAAGGCGAGGCCGACCTGGAGCGCGTCGTAGCCGAGGATCTCCTGCAGGTAGAGGGCGCCGAGGAAGAACATCCCGAACATCCCGGCGACCAGCAGCGCCTGCATCGCGTTGGCCCCGGCGACGTTGCGGGAGCGGAAGAGGCGCAGCGGCATCAGCGGGTTGGCGATCCGCGCCTGGCGCGCGATGAAGCCGGCGAGCAGGGCGAAGGAGACGGCGCCGAGGACGAGCGTCTGGGTCGAGCCCCAGCCGTGCTCGTTGATGCCGAGGATCGTGTAGACGCCGAGCATCAGCGAGCTGGTGATCAGCACCGCGCCGGGAATGTCGGCGCCCTCGCTGATGCCGATGCCCTCGCGGCCCTCGACCAGCCGCGTCGCCAGGAAGGCGGTCGCGACGCCGATCGGCACGTTGATGAAGAAGATCCAGTGCCAGCTGATCGCCTGGGTGATCACGCCGCCGGCGATCAGGCCGATCGAGCCGCCCGCCGAGGCGACGAAGCTGTAGACGCCGATTGCTTTCGCCTGCTCCCGCGGCTGCGGGAACATCGTCACGATCATCCCGAGGATCACCGCCGAGGTGAAGGCGCCGCCGACACCCTGGATGAACCGCGCGCCGATCAGGACGCCCTGGCTGTCGGAGAGGCCGCAGACGAGCGAGGCGCCGGTGAAGACGGCGAGCCCGCCGAGGAAGATCCGCCGCTGGCCGATCAGGTCGCCGATCCGCCCGGCCAGCAGCAGCAGGCCGCCGAAGGCGATCAGGTAGGCGTTGATCACCCAGGCGAGGTTGCTCTGGGAGAAGCCGAGGTCGTGCTGGATCGTCGGCAGCGCCACGTTGACCACCGTGGCGTCGAGGACGATCATCAGCATCCCGGCGCAGAGGACGTAAAGGGCGATCCAGCGGGTGCGGTCGTTGTCGAGGTTCGTTGCGCTGCTCGAAGGTTCAGGTTAGACCTTACGGGCTAGTAGGCCGAACGAGATTCTCGGCCGCGATCTCGCGGGTGACGCCACGAAAGTCGATCACCCGTGCGGCCTCCGACACAACCCGCTCGTAGTCGAGCGAGGGATGTGCGGTGACGATCGCCGCCAGATCGGCTTCCGCCAGGCCCTCGGTCAGATCGACCGACGAGAGGCCCAGGTCGGCCAACTCGGCGACGTGGGGGTCATGATAGGAAACTTCGCCGCCGCGCTCGCGCAACAGCCCGATGATCTTCAGCGCCGGGGACTCGCGGATGTCCCCGACCCCGGCCTTGTAGCTGACTCCGAGGATCAGGACCCTGGAGCCCTTGACCGGCTTGCCGGCGTCGTTGAGCGCCCGTTCGATCCGCTCGACGCAATAGGCGGGCTGGGACTGGTTGATTTTCCCGGCCAGCTCGATGAACTCGGGGTAGAAGTTGTGCTCGCGCGCCTTGAAGGCGAGGTAGAAGGGATCGACCGGGAGGCAGTGCCCGCCCATCCCCGGCCCCGGCTCAAAGCGCATGAAGCCGAAGGGCTTGGTCGAGGCGGCGTCGATCGCTTCCCAGACGTCGATCCCGAGCCGGTCGCAGAGCTGGGCCAGCTCGTTGACGAAGGCGATGTTGACCGAGCGGAAGATGTTCTCCAGCAGCTTCGCCAGCTCCGCCGTCTCGGGGTTGGAGAGGACGACGATCTCCTCGCAGACCTCCGCGTAGAGGGCGCGGGCGCGCTCGGCGCAGGCCTCGGTGAGCCCGCCGACGAGCTTCGGCGTGGTGGCGACCGTGTAGTCGGTGCGCCCCGGGTCGATCCGCTCGGGGCTGAAGGCGAGGTGGAAGTCGCGCCCCGCCGCCATTCCGGACTCCTCGAGGATCGGCAGCAGCCGCTCGCGGGTCGTGCCGGGGTAGGTGGTGGACTCCAAGACGACGAGCTGCTCAGGCTGGAGGACGGCGGAGAGCGAGGTCGCGGCGTCGAGCAGGTGGGTGAGGTCGGGCTCGCGGGTCCCGGTCAGCGGGGTCGGAACGCAGACGATCACCGCGTTGCAGGAGGCGAGGTCGGCGTGGCGTGGGGTGCCCACCAGGCGGCCGGCCAGCGGCGCCAGCGCCTCGTCGGGAATGTCCTCGATGTAGCTGCGGCCCTCGGCGAGGGCGTCGAGCTTGCGCTGGTCGGAGTCGAGCCCGACCACCTCGTGTCCGGCCTGCGCAAAGGCGACGGCGAGCGGCAGGCCGACGTAGCCAAGGCCGATGATCCCAACCTTCATCGGGGAGAGTCTAGGGAGGAGACGGACTCGCGTTGGGAGGGGGGATTCAGACCCCTTCGCCGCCGCGCCCTTCTCCGGCGGCAAAGCGAGCGGCGCCGCGGACGGCGACCTCAAGCACCTCGCGACCGAGGCGGTGCTCCAGGGCGAGCCCCTCGTCGAGGGGAAGGCCGAAACCCTCGATCGCGGCGCGGCGGTCGGCGAGCATCGTCTCCTGCGGGAAGGCGGCGATCTTCTCGGCCAGCTCGAGGGCGCGCTCGAGGTGCATGCCGGGCTCGACCACCTCGTTGACGAGGCCGATCCGGTGCGCCTCCTCGGCGTCGACGGGACGACCGGTGAGGATCAACTCGAGGGCCCGGCCCATGCCGACGACTCGCGGCAGGCGCTGGGTGCCGCCGTCGACCAGCGGCACCCCCCAGCGGCGCTCGAAAAGGCCAAAGGTCGAACCCGGCGTGGCGATCCGCAGGTCGCACCAGAGGGCGAGCTCCACGCCCCCGGCAAGGCACCAGCCGTCGACCGCGGCGATCGCCGGCTTCGACGGGGTGAGGCGGGTGGGCCCCATCGGCCCGTCCGGATGGTCGACATTCAGGTCGAGCGCTTTGAGGTCGGCGCCGGCGCAGAAGGAGACGCCCCCGGCGCCGGTGAGGATCAGCACCCTGGCTCCCTCGTCAGCCTCGAAGTCCCGCAGCCCCTGGCGGAACAGCTCGGCGGTGGCGTTATCGACGGCGTTGCGCCGCTCGGGTCGATCGATCGTCAGGACCGCCGCTGCGCCGATCCGCTCGTAGCGAAGCTCGTCACCCACGGCTCGGATCCTCGCACAGGCATCGATATTGGGGTTTTGCAGCAAAAAGTATTGACTAAACAGATAGAGCCGTCTAGCTTCGCGGCGGTGGATGCCGCCATCCCCACGCTCGGCCTGCTCGAAGGTGTCGGCCCCGACAACTCGGAAGCACTCGGATCGGAGCAGCGGGGACCGACGCTGCACCTCTACGGCAGCGGATACAGGGCGGCGCTCTTCCACCTGGGAGCCCTGACCCGGCTGAACGAGCTTGGCCTGCTCGCCAACCTCGACACGGTCGGCGCGGTCGCCGGCGGGAGCATCCTCGCCGCGTTGCTGGCCGCCCGCGTGCCCTGGCCGCTACAGGGCGCCTTCCGCGACTGGCCCGAAGCGATCGCCGAGCCGATGCGTGACGTAGCTCGACGCAACGCCCGTGCTCGGGCGCTCCTGCGCAGGGCGATCTCGGCCGGGTCCTCCGATGCGGCGCTGGAGGAACGCTACGCCCGCGAGCTGATCGATTCGCTGGGCGGCGAGCTGCCGACGCGGCCACGGTTCGTCTTCGGCGCAGCCGGCCTCACCCTTGGCAACATCGGCCCTGGGGACCGCGCCCTGCGGTGGCGGATCGAGGAGGCCGCACACCCCCCCGGCTACGACCCCGCGCTCGTCCAGGAAGCAGTGGTCTCGATCCGCGACGACCTCGACGCGTTCGAAAGCGCTGAGCAGGCCGTGCTCGAAAACCACGGCTACCTGCTCGCGGACCGTGCCGTCCGCGAGCATGGGCGCGAGGTGGCGGGGGGGATCGAGCCATTGCCCCCCGATCCCCCCCACCCCCACTGGATGGATGAGGCAAGGGTGCGCGAAGCGCTCGCGTCCGGCTCGCGCCGCACTCGCCTGGGCCGGCTCCGCCCCCGCCGCGCCGGCCGAATCGAGCGGACGCCCGAGCCGACCACGCCGGAGCTGAACGAGATGCTGCGACGCTTCCGCCCCTTCGTCCAGTACGACTCGCTGGAGAGCTACCGGGCCGACTCGGCAGCGACGATCACCGACCTCACCGCAAGGAAACGCTGCAACGCGCTGCGGCGCGCGGACGGGCAGTTGATCGCCTCGGCTGCGCCGCAGGGGAAGGAGCCGAAGCTCGACCTCGACTTCCTCGCCGACCGGCGCTACGCGAACGGCGAGCAGGTCCTTCGCGACGACTTCCTCGAAGAGTGCGGCGCCTCCTACGCGGCCGACGCGAGGTCGATGCGGGAGCGCAAGGGCAACGCCGACATCGTCTACGGCCACGCCCGTCATGACGACGATGGGCGGCTCTGGCTCCAGTACTGGCTCTTCTATTACTACAACGACAAGGGGCTCCTCGACATCGGGCTACACGAAGGGGACTGGGAGATGATCCAACTGCGCCTCGGCGAGGACGGACAGCCGGACGCCGCGACCTACGGTCAGCACGCGGGGGCGGAGCGGGCGGCTTGGAGCGAGGTCGAGCGCCAGCAAACCGGCGTTGGAGCCGCCCCCGTGCTCTACAGCGCGCGTGGCTCGCATGCCCCTCGTTTCCGGCCCGGCACCCATGAGGCGCCGATAGTCCCCGACCACAACGACGGGCTGGGCCCGAGGGTGCGGCCTCGCCTGGTGACGATCGGCGACGAGAAGCATGGCTGGGTGCGCTGGCCGGGCAGGTGGGGGTCGACCCGGCGGCGCGAGGCGTTCGAAGCCGACAGCCCCCGCGGCCCGCGCGAGCATCCCCAGTGGTGGAATCCCGGTGAATTCCACGCCGAGGCGCGCCCGGCGCGCGAGGTGCCTCACTGGGAGACGGCCGCGGCGGCGACGCCGCCGCCGGTCACCCCGCACCTGTCAGCGACCCGCGATGGCGATCGGATCGTCGTCGACTTCGACTTCCCCGACCCCGGCGACAACGAGACGACGGGGGCGCGAATCGTCGCCGCTCCGTACGGGGGCGAGGAGTGTCGAAGCGCCGCGCACCAGGTCGGTGACGGTGGAGCGTCGACAGGGATCGTTCGCGCTGCAACTGGGGCCGGGCGAGCGTCCGGAGGGCGTCCGGGCGAGCGCGGCCTCTGCCCGCGGCGTCCCGGGCGAGACGATCGCCGTGCAGTTGAAAGAAGGGGAGCGGGCGGGCTAGCCACTGGTCCGGGAATCACGGGGGTCCCAGCGGCGCCGGCTCCCAAGTCGCGCCCCGGTCGCAAGGTCCGGAAGGGCAGGGCTCCGGGACCGACGGCAACCCTAGGCACAGCTCCGGACGGCACGAAAAAGCGACTGGGGATGACGCTCGTCGCCTGCCTTGCGCGTAGCCTTCGCGCTTAGAAGCTCGTCGCGCCACCTTCGAGATGACCTCCGCGTGGCTTCCGCGGAAACTTCATCTCTCCCAGTCGCAAAACGAACCTAGCGCGTCGCGTCGACCCGCGCTAGGGGTAGGCCGGCGTCGACCCCGCAAACTCCGAAGAAAAGTCCCCTCGGGAGCATCCGACGGCAGGGCAAGCTAGAACTCGACGACGAACGGGCGGCCGATGTAGAAGCCCTGGGCGTAGTCGATCCCGAGCCCCTGGACGAGCGCGAGGGTGTCGGAGTCCTCGACCCCTTCGGCGACCGTCTGCTGTCCGAGGGCGCCGGCGATGTCGACCATTGCCTCCACCAGCTTCTGATCGACGCGGCTGGTGCGCAACTCGCGGACGAACTCGATGTCGATCTTGAGGTACTGGACCGGGAGGTGTTTGAGGTAGCTGAACGAGCTGAAGCCGGTGCCGAAGTCATCGAGGCCGAGGCTGCAGCCCAGCTCGGTGACGGTAGCGGGCGAACCGCTCCGCCTCGGCCATGTTGGCGACGGCGGCGGTCTCGGTTATCTCGAAGCCGAGCCAGGCGGGATTGAGCCCGCCGTCGATCGCCGCGCGGACGTCGTCGATCAAGCGCTCGTCGGAGAGCGAGCGGCCGGACACGTTGACCGAGATCGGACGCGAGCGTCCGGCCAGCTCGATCGCTTTGGAAAGGACGAGTCGATCCACTTCGGCCACCAGGCCGAAGCGCTCGGCGGTGGGCAGGAAGGCCCCCGGGGGGATCACGTCGCCGCTCGGGTCGAGCATCCTGACCAACAGCTCGTCGCGTGCCACCTGGCGGCTCTTCAGGTCGACGATCGGCTGCGCGTAGACGATCAGCCGCTCGTCCTCGAGCGCTTCGCGGATCCGCTCCACCCAGGTCAGGTTTTGGTGGCGCTCGCCGGTATAGACGACGGCCTGGCCGCGACCGTCCTCCTTGGCCTCATAGAGCGCGATGTCGGCGGCGATCAGCAGGTCGTCGGCGGTCAACTCGCCGCTGCCGTCGAAGGTGGCGATGCCGACGCTGGCGCCGACGGTGGGGTTGGAACGGGACTTGACCCCGGCGATCACCCGGTTGGCGGCGACCAGGGCGCCCTCCTCGTCGACCTCGCGCAGCAAGAGGGCGAACTCGTCGCCGCCGAGCCGGGCGAGAACGTCGGTGTCGCGTGCCTCCTCGCCGAGGATCGAGCTGATCTCCCGCAGCAACCTGTCGCCCGTCTCGTGGCCGAGCGAGTCGTTGACGAAACGGAAGGCGTCGACGTCGATCAGCATCAGCGCGCCGGGCCGTCGGTAGCGACCCGCCTGGAGGAGTTGACCCGCTACCTCCTGATCGAAGCGACGACGGTTGAAGAGGCCGGTGAGGCTGTCGTGATCGGCCTGCCAGCGGAGCTGCTCCTCGAGCCTCTCCGTGTCGCCCGCGTTCCCCACACCCGTACTCATGACTCACACATCGGACATCACGGCGAATTTCTGTAGCTCTTTTGGCCGCAATGTACAACGAGTGGACGGGCGTCCTTGAGCAATGCCGAGCGGGGCCGTCGAATACCCTGGCCCGGTGCGAATCGACGAGATCCTCGCGGGGCGGGGACCGACCTTCTCGGTCGAGTTCTTCCCGCCGAAGACCCCCGCCGCTACGGAGGGGCTGTTTGCGACCGCTCGTGAGCTGCGCGCCCTGGAGCCGGACTTCGTCTCGGTCACCTACGGCGCCGGGGGCTCCACCCGCGACGGCACGGTGGAGATCACCGCGGCGCTGAAGGACGAGCTGGGCTTCGAGACGATGGCCCATCTGAGCTGCGTCGGCGAGACGACGGAGGGTCTGGCGACGACCCTCGACCGGATCGAGGCGGCGGGGATCGAGAACGTCTTCGCGCTGCGCGGCGATCCGCCGCGGGGACAGGGGGACTTCGAACAGCCGCGAGGGCGGCCTTGCCAGCGCGGCGGAGCTGGCGGCGTTCATCCGCGACGGCTGGGACTTCACGATCGGCGGGTCCTGCTTCCCCGAGGTCCATCCGGAGGCTCCGGACCTCGAAACCGACCTCTCCTATCTGAAGACCAAGGTCGAGGCCGGCGCGAGCTTCCTGATCACCCAGCTCTTCTTCGACAACCAGGTCTATTTCGACTTCGTCGCCGCGGCGAGGGCGCGCGGAATCGACGTCCCGATCCTCGCCGGCGTGATCCCCGTCGCCGGCTTCGCTCAGACGAAGCGGATCTGCGAGCTCTGCGACGCGACGATCCCGGCCAGGTTGGAAGAGGCCTTCCAAGCGTGTGAGGGCGACGAGCGGGCGGAGTTCGAGCTCGGCATCGCCTACGCGACTCAGCAGTGCGCCGAGCTGCTGATCGCCGGCGCCCCGGGCATCCACTTCTATGCGTTGAACCGCGCCCCCGCGACCCGTGCCGTTCTCGGCGCCCTGCGGGCACCGCGCGGCCCTGGCGAGCGCGAACCCCGCAAACCCACCTTCTAGACTGATCGCCCCCGATGGCCAGCCGCAAAGAAGAGAGGGAGCAACTTCGCCAGGCCCGGCTCGAACGCGAGCAGGAGCAGTCGAAGGATCAGCGCCGCAAGTTGATGATCGGCTACCTCGTAGCCGGGGTCCTCGGCCTCGTCGTGATCGCCGCGATCGTGGTCGTCGTCTCCTCGGGCGGCGGTGGCGCCGGCGGTGGCGCCCACATCGACGATTCGGCCGGCTCGACCAACGGAGTTTCTCCGGACGACCGCGCCGGCACGACGCCCCCGGCCGCACAGGTGACCGACCTCGCCACGGCGGCCAAGAAGGCCGGCTGCGTGCTGCGGCTGCACCTCCCCGACGAGGGCCACAACCACATCCCGCCGGGTTCCCCGACTCCTCACTACAAGACCAACCCGCCGACTTCGGGCGATCACGTCCAACCTCCCTATCAGCAGGCCGACGGCGCCTACAGCGAGATGCCGGCAGAGATCGACATGGTCCATTCGCTCGAGCACGGGCGGATGGAGATCCAGTACAGCCCGAAGCTCGCGGTGAGCGACCAGCTGGCTCTGAAGGGCCTCTACGACACCGAGTACGCCGGGGCGCTGATGTTCCCCAACGACAAGATGCCCTACCAGGTGGCCGCGACCACCTGGACCAACCTGCTCGGTTGCCCCACCTACAAGGGGGCGATCACCCTCGACGCGATCCGCGACTTCGGCAAGAAGACCTGGGGCAAGTACGGGGGCGAGCCGGTCAACGCCTTCCCGTTCACCGGGCCTACGCCGGGTAACCCCCAGTAGCGCTCCGCGCAAACTAGGCGCGGTAGGCGGGGAAGAAGGCGCCCGAAGAGCGGGAGCCTGACAAGCGCTTATAAGTGGCCGGATCGCAGATCAGTTCTGAGCTGAACCAGGGTTGTTGGCGGTTGGCGAAGCCGCGCTTGAACTCCTCCAGGGGGTCGCCCGGGGTGATGCCGCCGCCGAGGTTGAGGGGGAGGGACTTCTCAGCGGACAGTTCGATCAGGGCGGCGACGACGTTCTTCATCGGCGAGTCGCGCAGGTTGGAGTCGGCGCTGCCGCTCAGGTAGTAGTGGAGGAAGCCGTCGCTGTGGGCGGCGATCGAGGCCGCCGCGATTTCGCCGCCGGGGGCGGTCGCGATCGCCAGCCAGGTGCGCGGCGAGCGCAGAATCGTGTCGAAGTACTCGCCGCCAAAGAAGTAGCGCTCGGCGGCGCCGGCTCGGCGCATCGTCTCCTCGTAGGCGACGAGGAAGCCGGCTCGCTGCGCCGCGGTCGTCTCGGGCCCGGGACGAGCACGCACTCCGTAGCCGTTGCGGCGGTTCTTGTTGATCTGATTGCGGTCGCTGCCGCGGCTCTTTGGGGGCAGCGCCGGGTCGGCGATCTGGACGACGTTGCGCTCGCCGGCGCCGGACAGGGGCGGCTCGCCGAGCGTATGGCGAATGAAGGCAGAGACCAGCCCGGTGCCGGAGAAGTCAATCGACGCGGGATCGAGCGGCACTTTCGAAGTTGACCCGGCTGGAGCAGGGTCAACTTCGAAAGCGGTGGTGATCCCGGGATACCCGTAGGGGGAGATCGCGTCGCGCTCGGGGCCCTCGTCGATTTCTCTGACGATCAGCGGCGCCAGCAGCTCGCCGTCGTCGGCCTCGATACGCAGCGTGTGCGTCACGCCCTCGGCATCGAGGAACTGGCGCGAGCGGAAGAACTCCTCGCTCGCCGCCGCCTCGCCGCGATCGGGGATCAGCTCCGCGCTGGCGGACTTCCCGCTCATCGCCGCCTCACGAACCGAGCAGGTCCGCCGCGGCCGCTCGGAACTCGTCCGGGAGGACGCCCCAGACCTCGCAGTCGTCGGCCGGCTCGCCATCGCGGCGCAGGTGGGCGCGCATTGTTCCCTCGTGCTTCCAGCCGAGGCTCGTGACGGTCCGCTTCGCGATCTCGTTGCGGGCGGGGATGCGACCGTAGACGCGGTGGGCGCCGAACTCGTCGAAGGCCATGGCGAGGGTGAGCGCCTCGGCGCGGCGGCCGACGCCCTTGCCGCGCACGTCGTCGCCGATCAACGCGCCCAGCTCGGGAGCGGTCTGGCGGAAGAGCCCGTAGAGGGCGGTGAACCCGACCGGCTCCTCGTATCCCTCGACGACGATCGCGAACTTGCGATCTTCGCCGGAGTCGTCCATCGCCCGCCGCGTCCACGCCTCGGCCTGCTCGATCGAGAAGCTCTGCCGCTGCTCCATCAGGTTGGCGATCGCCTCAGGGTTGTTGAACCAGCGATGCACCGCGGCGGCGTCACCGGGCTCGAAGCGCCGCAGGCTGACCTCGGGTCTCTCACTCGTCATCGCCTGAACCCTAATCCGGAGCGAGGCCGTGGCCGGTCACCAGCAGCCAGGCGGTCTTGGCGAGGATGCGGAGGTCGAGGACTGTGCTGCGATGGTCGACGTACCAGACGTCCAGCTCGATCCGCTCCTCCCAGGGGATGCCGGCGCGGCCCTGGACCTGCGCCCAGCCGGTGATTCCCGGCAGCACCTCATGGCGGCGGTTCTGGAACGGCGTGTAGTCGTCGACCTGGGCCGGGATCGTCGGCCGCGGCCCGACGACCGCCATCTCGCCCCGCAGCACGTTGACCAGGTTGGGGATCTCGTCGAGCGAGGTTCGGCGCAGGAAGCGGCCCGCCGCGGTGACGCGCGGGTCGTCGCGGGTGACGACCGTCCCGACTCCGACCGGATCGGAACCGACGACCATCGTGCGCAGCTTCAGCATCTCGAACTCGCTGCCGTCCCGGCCGACCCGGAGCTGGCGGTAGAGGACCGGGCCGCGACTGCCGAGCTTGATCGCGATCGCCGCGGCGAGGAGAAGCGGCGAAAGGATCGCCAGGGCCAGCAGGGAGATCGCCAGGTCGAAGGCGCGGCTCATCGCGTTCCCTCCGCCTTCTCCCAAGTCCCCGGAGGGCCGTGGCGGGCCCGGTCCCAAAGCCCGGCGGCGATCGAGGTGGTGGTCATCACGTAGTAGCGGGCGACGCGGAACGGGGCGAGCGGCCAGACCCGGCCCAGCAGGGCGGCAAGCAGGACCGCTGCCTGGATCGCGAGCGTCGCCGCGTAGATCCAGCCGTCGCCGAGCAGGGCGACGTTTGCGAGCAGGGCGAGGAGGTGGAGCAGCGGAGTCAGGTAGCGCAGCAGCCGGTGCGAGGCGAGCTCGAAGGCGTAGAGCGGCGAGTAGCCGCGCGGCGAGAGCATCCCCTCGCCGACGACGATGTCCCAGAGCCCGACCATCATCCGGCGTTTGCGGGCGAACTCCCCCTCCATGGTCGGGACCATCTTCTCCTCGGCGCGCGCCCAGGGCACGTAGAGCGAGCGCAGGCCGCGCTTTGCCAGCTCGAACGGGAAGGAGAGGTCGTGGCTGCCGGAGGGGGCGAGCGGGACGTAGGCGCTGCGGCGGACCGCGTAGACCGCGCCGTTGCCGGCGGTGACGCCGGCCAGCGCCGACTCCATCTCACGGACCCGCATCTCATAGCGCCAGTAGGCGCCCTCGAGGTTGTCGCCCTCGGCGTCGAGGAAGCGGACCTGGCCGCAGGCGTAACCGATCCGCCGGATCGGCAAAGGGCTCGACCAGGTGGCGGAGGGCGTCGGGGGCCCAGACGCTGTTGGCGTCGGAGAAGGCGAGGATCTCCCCCGAGGCCCGCTCGGCGGCGGCGTTTTGGGCGGCGGTCTTGCCGCCGCGCGGCAGGTCGAGGACGAGGTCTGCGCCGGCGTCGCGGGCGCGCTGCACGGTGGCGTCGGAGGAGCCGTCGGAGGCGACGACGATCTCCAGCCGCTCGCGCGGGTAGTCGAGCGCGAGCGCGTTGGCGACCTTGGCGGCGATCACCTCCTCCTCGTCATAGGCGGCGACGATCAGCGAGACGCGCGGCGGCTCCGCCCAGGCCGCGCCGGGGCGCAGGGTGGGCCGACGGCGCGACCGCACGAGAACCCAGAGGACCAGCGGGTAGCCGAGGTGCGTGTAGACGATCAGCGCTGCGCTGACCCAGAAGACGATCGCGAAGGCGATCATCGGCCCGCCCCCAACAGCTCCTCGTAGAGGGCGAGGGTGAGGCGCGCGGCCTCGTCCCAGGAGTAGGGCCCGGCGGCGGCGCGGCCGGCGGCTTCGGCAAGCTCGGCACGGGCAGCCTCGTCGCCCGTCAGCTCGCGCAACGTCGCGGCCAGCGCCTCGGGGTCCGCGGCCGGGACGACGCGCGCCGCTCCCTGCGCCGCCAGCTCGCCGAAACCGCCGACGTCGCTGAGGACCATCGGCTTGCCGAAGGCGAGGCCGGCGTAGAGGACGCCGGACTGCTCGATGTCGCGGTAGGGAAGGGCGAGGACGTCGGCGCGGCGGAAGATCGCCGGGATCTCGGCGTCCTCGACGAAGCGGGTGACGAAGCGAACCCGCCCGGGAGCGGCGGCGGCGAGCCGGCGCAGCGGCGCGACGTCCATGCGCGGGTTGCCGACGATCCACAGCTCGGCGTCGGGAACGCTCCGGAACGCCTCGAGCAAGACGTCTATTCCCTTGTAGGGGCGCAGCAGGCCGAAGAAGAGGATCACCGGGCCCTCAGCGCCCTCCAGTTCCGGCGGCAGCGGCTTCTCCTCGGGCAGGCGGGTCAGGTAGTCGAAGGCGCCATGGGGAATGACGCGGACGCGGCGCGGGTCGAGGCCCACCTCGGTGCGCAGCCGCTCGGCGCCGTGCTCGGAGTGGGCGACCACCGCGTCCATCGCCCCGAAGACGGCGCGGGCGCTCGCGAGCCGGCGGCGGCCGGGCCGCGGCGGCAGGACGTAGTGCGCGGTCATCACCCGGGGGCGGGCGGGGGGCAGCAGGAACCGATCGAGGGCGGGAGCGGTGAGCCACTGGTAGTGGACGACGTCGGCATCGACGCGGCGGCGCAAGCGCAACATGTCCGGGACATGCTCGGCGAGCTTGACCAGGCGCCGCGCCGGAGCGTCGAGGCCGCGGGCGGCGGTGCGACGATAGAAGCGCTCCTCGACTCGATATCCCTCAGCCGGCGGGACGGGGCCGTAGAGAAAACGGCTGGTCAGCAGCTCCACCTCGACGCCGGCACGGGCAAGCCCGGCCGCGAGTGCGCGGTCGTAGGGCGGCGTGAAGGCCGAGGGGTCGACCAGCTGAACCTTCATCGGCGCGATTATCGTGACCTACGTGGCCCCCACGCTCTCCTACTGCGTCGTGAACACGAACGGCCGCGAGTACCTGCTCGCCTGCCTTGCCGCGATCGAGCGCACTCATCCGGCCGAGGTCGAGCGCGAGGTGCTGGTCCTCGACAACGCCTCCGATGACGGTTCCGCCGCCGCGGTGCGGGCGCTGGGGAGCGAGATTCGCCTGATCGCCCTCGAGCAGCGGACCGGCAAGGCGGAGAACGACTCGACCCTGTTGCGCGAGGCCCGAGGCCGCTTCTGCCTGCTGCTCAACGAGGACTCCGAGCTGCGCCCGGGCGCAGCGGCGGCGTTGCTCGAGGCGATCGAGGCCGACCCGAGGGCGGCGTTGGCCGGCGCGCGGCTTCTGGACTCCGAGGGCAACCCGGTTCCCTGTGCCTGGCGCTTCCCGGGGGTGGGAACCGCGCTGGCGGGGGCGCTGTTCCTGCACCGCGCACTCACCGTGCAGAGCGTGGGCGAGAAGACGCGCCGGGTCGACTGGGCCCAATCCAGCGCCCTGATGGTGCGGCGCGAGGCGGCGGCTGAGGTCGGCTACCTCGACCCCGACTTCTTCGTCTACTACGACGAGTGCGACTTCGCCAAGCGACTCAGCGACGCCGGCCGGCCGCTCCCTCTTCGTCCCCGCGGCCGAGGCCGTCCATCACGACCAGCTCTCCACCGACCTCGCGGCGGGGCTGCCGCGGATCGTCGAGTTCCACCGCAATCGCGACCTCTACATGCGAAAGCACCACTCGCGGCCGGCGGCGCTCGCGGTCCGCGTCCTCACCGCCTGGGCCTACGCGCTGCGCGCCCTTGCCGCGATGGTCCTGCCCCGGCACCCGGCGCGGATCTACTGGGCGCACGCCCGCCAGGCGCTCTTCCCAGGGACGCGGCGAGGGACTCCGGCGAGCGCGCTCAGAAGCGCGAGTCCTCGTCGATCAATTCCGCCTCGTAAGCCTCGGGAACCGTTCCCTCGACCTCGGCGGGCTCGGCGCGCCAGGCTGGCGAGTTGCGTTCAGCACCAGCTGATGGGTGTCGCAGCCTCGCCAACCAGCCCCGCTCCTCGTCGGTGAAGAAGCCGCCGAGAGGAGGACGAGCGGGTAGAGCGCCCAAAGGACGATGCGACCGAGCAAGCCGACGATCCCGGAGGTCGGCATCAGCAATTCTCCGGCGCCGACCAAAGCGCCGGAGACGAACACCACGCGCGCCAGTCGCCCCCACTCGTAGGGGACCGGGAAGAGGCGCTGGGTAAACCCGTACATCAGCGCCAGCACGACGAGGTAGGAGGCGACCAGGGCGAGGCCGGCGCCGACGATCCCCAGCGGCGGGACCAGCAGCAGGTTGAGGGCGACGTTGGCGATGAGGGCGGCGATCGTCGCCGGGAAGTTGAACTCGGTGCGACCGGTCCTGCCGAGGATCACGACGAGGACCATGTAGAGGGCGTAGAGGGTGACCGCGGTCGAGATCAGCCCGATCGCCTTGTAGGAGCCGAAGAACTCCGGCGCCGCCAGCGCCCGCACGATCCAGCGGGAGAAGAGCCACATCCCGGTGACGACGAAGGCGCAGCCGGCGACGAACCAGGTGACGATCGCGGCGTAGGCGCGCTTCGCCTCGCCGTCGTCGCGGATCGAGTAGGCGAGCGGCGGCCAGGCGAGCTGGAAGCCGCGCACCAGGACGTTGACCGCCTGCGAGAACTTGACCGCCAGCGAGTAGAGGCCCGCCTCGGCCAGCCCCGCCGAGCGGACGATGATGATCCGGTCGACGAAGTTGAGCAGGTAGAGGGAGAGCTCCGCCGGCATCGTCGGCAGGCCGAAGCGCATCAGCCGCCGCAACAGGGGCCGGTCGACGCGGAGCGAGAGGCGGCGGCGGTGGATGACGATCAGCCCGAGGACGAAGGCGGCGCCGCTCGCGTAGCTGCCGAGCAGCAGGCCGCGGGCGCCCTCCCCTCGCCCGACGACGAGGACCACGGTCAGCCCGATCGTGACCAGGACGCTGAGCATCGTCGTCGTGAAGTAGGCGCGTGCCCGCTCCTCGAGCCGGAACAGGGTGAGCAGGTACTCGAACATGGTGAGGACCCAGAGGCCGCCGATCGCGATCCGCGCGAGGTCCGGCGCCGAGCGGTCGAGGAGCGCCTCGGAGATCTGCCCGGCGAAGGGCAGCGCGAGGAGAGCGGCCGCGGTGGCCACCCAGAAGAGCGCCGCGAACGAGGTTGCGACGACCCGCGCCTGGTCCTCGTCCTCCTTGTAGTAGAAGCGCAGCAGGGCCTCGATCGTGCCGAGCCGGACGATGATGCTGGCCGAGACGACGGCGGCGAACATCACCTCGGCGGCGCCGTAGTCGGCCGGGGTCAGGTACCGCGTGTAGAGCGGCAGCAGGGCGACCGCGACGAGCTTGGAGAGGATGCTCGCCGCCGTGTAGGCGGCGCCGGTCGTCGCGAGGCGGCGGAGGTAGCCCGACACGCCGCGAGACTACGCGGAAGCGCGGACCGGGGCCGCCGCCAGAGAGGCGCCGGCGGCGAGGAGGACCCAGGTGATCGGGTCTTCGTAGAAGCCTGCGTAGGCCATCGTGTGGACCAGGAGGGCAACGAAGGCAGCGAGAACCGCTGCCCGACCTACGGATTGGCCCGCGGGTCCTGTCGCGGGGGGAGGGGGGCGCTGCGGGCCAAGCTGTCCTCGACCCCCCTCCCCCCCGCGCCACCCGCGCGAGAAACCGCTAGGCCAGGCATTAATGCTCCCAGCCCCGTGGTCATGGTCCACAGGGCTGTCGACGATCAGAGCTGCGTATAGCGCGAGGCCGATCAGGCCCTGTTCTGCGGCGACTGTGACTGGTTCCGTGTGGGAGACGGAGACCGGGGTTCTTCTTGCGGTGGACGTGGATCACGTAGGCCTTTTGGAAGGAGCCCGAGCCGTAGCCGTAGACCGGGCGCTGGGTGAAGAGGTGGATGCCGCCGGAGACCAAATTGGCGCGGCCGCTGGTGTCGATGTTGAGCCTGGAGAAGTTGACCTTCGAGGAACCGCCGGCGAAGAGGACGACCACGACACCAAGGATCGCCATGATCCCAACGGCGCCAAGGGTCCAGCGCCAGCTCCACCTCAAAGCAGCGAGGACCGCCAGTCCCGCCAGCAGCGCCACGAAGCTGGACTGCGAGTAGGTCGGCACCAGCCCGATCCAAAGGACCGCGATCAGCCCGGTGAGCAGGATGACGTCCGCCGCTCCTTCGCCCATAACAGCGCCGCGGTCGCGACCACGATCACCAGCGACAGGTATCGCCCGTAGATGTTCGGATCCCAGAAGACCGAGTTGACCCTGAAGTAGGTGTGGAAGTCGTTCGACCGGATCACCTGGTGGTTCCAGAACAGGCTCTTGCTCGCAAACTCGATCGACCCAACGACAACGAACGCGACCGCTTCCACGGCCACGACCCACAGCACCGCCACAAGCAGCTTTCGATCCCAGCGGCAGTCCCGCAGCAACGCGTACGCGACGGTGAACGGCACCAGGAAAAAGCAGACGTTCTGAAGCCCTTTGGAGAAGTCGGGCGAGTAAAGCGCCTGGACCGCGTAGAGGACAACGACTGCGGCCAAGGACCCGCGTCAGCCATGTGACGGCCTGGCCGGCGGGTCCTGTCGCCGCAGGGGACCCCCCACCCCTTCCGGTAGCTAAAGCTTCCTCAGGGGTGGGCCCCCCTACGGCGCCACCCACCGGAGAGGCCGCAATTACAGGAGCGCGAGACCAGTCGCGGAGGAGCGCGGCAACTACGCCGGCCGCGATCACCAGATACAGCGGAACCAGCAGGTTGGCCGTGTCGCCGCCGGCGTGCAAGGGGACTCGAAAGGGGAGTGCCGCGACTATCGCCAAGGGCAGGGCGAGCGGCCAGCGGCGGAAGACGAGCGGTCAGCGCGGCTATCGCTGCGAGGCCGACGAGGGCCAGGGCGACTATGCGGTCGGTGTGGTGACGCAGGTCGGCGATCTGGTGGGAGTGCCACTGGTCGCCGAGGATGAGGGCCGGGAAGAGGACGATCGCGGCCAGCATCGCGATCGACCGGAGGCGGCCCGGGGGTATGAGGATCGCCGCGGCGGCGGCGATCGCCGCGACCAGCACGCCGGCTCCCGCGAGGAAGTCGCTCAAGGCGCCGTTCCTCGATGGCCGTCGCACCTGGAGATCGCACTGGGAGGCGAGGTGTGCAGTCGCATCACCCCGGGCGGGACGAGGACGCGGCCCTGGCCCAGCAGCTTGACCCGGAGTTTGTAGCGCCCCGGCTGCGCGACGGCGGCGTAACGGCTGCGGCCGTTCCAGTGGAAGTTGAAGAAGTGGTAGCGCTTCAGGTAGCGGTCGCGGGCGAGGGTCAGGATCAATCTCCCCCCCGGCCTGATCACCTGCACGTCTGCCCGATCGGAACGGGTGACGCGAAAGTGAATCCGCGCGCGGTCGAAGCGACAGTCGCCGTTGGGGGTGAAGGTGCGGCTGAGCTTCACCCGGTCGAGTACCAGCGGGTCGCGCTTCAGCCGTTGCGCCCAGGCGAAGGCCGCAATCGTGGCGATAACCAGCAGGGTAAAAACGACGGCCGCTGCGGGCCTACCCCGCAGCCGAGACATTGTCCTCGCCGAGGATCACCGAGACCGGGGCCCCGCTGGATATCGACGCAATGTTCGAGGTCATCAACCGCAGCTTCGCGATGCCAAGTCTCTTGGCCACCTTGTTCGCCTCGGGCTTGAAGCCGCGGCGGTACATGACGAAGCTGCGGGCGTAGATCGAGGAGGTGTCTCCGACGCTGCCCTGCTTGAAGCCCTTGCTCTGGACCTTGGCGCTGTAGGTCCCGGCGAGGCCGTTGACTCCGGTCCCGTTCAGCACGGTCACCTCGATGTCGCCGGGCTTGAGGGCCTTCGCCGAGCCGCCGCCTCCGCTGCTGCTGCCGCCGCCAAAGCCATGAAGCGCCGCATAGGCGACGCCGCCGCCGATCACGATCACGACGACGAAGACAGCGCCCAGGTAGCGCGGCTCCGCCAGGCGGTCGCCGAATCCCGACAGCCTGTCCCGAAGGCGCTCCATCCGCGTGTACTCGGGCAGGCCGGCCTCGCGGCGGCGTCGGCGCTCCTCTCGCAGCGAGGCAGCCTCATGCTCCTCGGTCCGCGCCTCTTCCAGCCGGCGCAGCTCCTCGGCGCGCTGGGTCGCCACTGCCGAAGCCGACTCCTTGCGCTCGGCATCGCGCTCCGGCGCCGAGCCGGCCCACTCGCGCAACCGCCGGATGTCCCGAGCCTGGGTAAAGGAGAGCAGGGCGAGGAGGATCAGTCCCAGGAACGAGGCCAGGCCGGCGAATGCGCCGATTTCCTTGATCAGATTCAGCACGGAATGGCTGCGAGAGGCTACTCGTCGTAGACGACTGTCGCGGCGTCGTCGCTCGGCGAAGTGATCATCTCGACCACCCGCTCGGCCAGATTCGCCTCGTCCCCGGCCATCACGAGCTGCTCCAACGAATTCAGCGTCGACTCGATCCAGCCGGAGTCGAGCGGTACCTCGCGCACCACCCGCTGGATCCGCTTCGCGGCGGTCGGCTGGCCCTCTTCGGCGTCGCCAAACAGCTCCTCGTGGAGCTTCTCGCCCGGTCGCGGCTTGGTGAACTCGACCGCGATGTCGCGCTCCGGCTCGTACCCGGCCAGCCGAATCATGTTGTGGGCGAGGTCGAGGATCTTCACCGGCTCACCCATGTCGAGCACGAAGACGTCGCCCTTGCCGGCGCCGATGTCGCCGGCGCGGATCACCAGCTGCACGGCCTCCGGGATCGTCATGAAGTACCGAGTCATCTCCGGATGGGTGACCGTGACCGGGCCGCCGCGCTCGATCTGGCCGCGGAAGATCGGCACGACGCTGCCCGAAGAGGCGAGCACGTTGCCGAAGCGAACGCTGACGAAGCGGG
This sequence comes from uncultured Solirubrobacterales bacterium, assembly GCA_963837585.1. Classification (GTDB taxonomy): domain Bacteria; phylum Actinomycetota; class Thermoleophilia; order Solirubrobacterales; family 70-9; genus CAWINX01. The sequence continues at coordinate 278,109 of CAWINX010000003.1, forward strand.
TGTCCGGGTGACTGTGACCGGCGGCTTCGACGATCCACTCGGCCATCGCCTTCGAGGCGCCCATCACGGTCTTCGGGTTGACCGCCTTGTCGGTGGAGACGAGGACGAAGCGCTCGACCTTCGAAGCGGCGGCGGTCTCGGCGGTGATCCTCGTCGCGATCGCGTTGTTGCGAACGGCCTCCAGCGGGTTTGCCTCCATCAGCGGCACGTGCTTGTAGGCGGCGGCGTGGAAGACGACGCTCGGCTTGAAGCGCTGCATCACCTCCAGCATCCGGTGAGGCTCCTTGCAGTCGGCGAGCACCGACTCGACGCTGGTGAAGTGACGCTCCTCGACCATCTCGCGGTCGATCTGGAAGAGGTTGTCCTCGGCGTGGTCGAGCATCACCAGCAGGCGCGGTCCGACCCGGGCGATCTGCCGGCACAGCTCGGAGCCGATCGACCCTCCCGCCCCGGTGACGAGGACGATCCGGTCGCGCAGGTAGGCGCCGACCCGGTCAAGCTCGACGACGATCGGGTCGCGGCCGAGGACGTCCTCGACCTGCACCTCGCGCAGCTGCTTGTTGAGCTGGACGCCACCGCGCAGCAATTCGAAGACCGTGGGCAGGGTGCGGACGCGAATCTCGCGGTCGCGACAGGCCGCGACCACCTTGGCGCGCAGCGTGCCCGGCGCCGAAGGGATCGCGATCACCACCTCGTCGGGCTCGGTCTCGTCGAGGATCGTCGCTATCTGCTTGGTCGAGCCGAGCACCTTCAAACCGAGCATCCGCATTCCCCGCTTGCGGGGATCGTCGTCGAGGAAGCCGATTGCGGTGGCGCCGAGGTTGGGGTTGAGCTGAAGCTCGCGGACCACCATCTGCCCGCCCGAGCCGGCGCCGACCACCAGCACCTCGTGTTTGGGCAAGCGGCCACCGCGCGAGGGGCGCTCGACGATCAGCCGCACCGCGAGTCTGGCGCCGGCGATCAGCAGCATCGTGAGGACGAAGTCGGTCACCTCGACCGAGCGGGGCAACGTGTGCTTGAAGGGACGAGCGACCGCGAAGAAGACGACGAGGATGGCGCTGGAGACGGTGACCGCGCGGAGGATCAGCACGAAATCCCGGCCGCTGATGTAGCGCCACCACTTCTGGTACAGCCCGAAGGCGGCGAAGACGATCAGCTTGCCGACGACGACGAAGCCGACCGATTGGGCAAAGAGCACCTGGTAGCGGTGGGGCAGCCCATGGGGATCGTCGAGGAAGCGAAGCCGAAACGCCAGGTAGAAGGCCGCGGTGAGGAGAACCGCGTCGGCCGCCACCTGCAGGACCCGGTTGCGATAGACGGGATGGTTCAGGCGGTTCATAGAAGCCGGGCGAGTTTAGAGGCTCAACGCTCTAGGATCACCGTTCTCCTCATGGTGAACGCATTCCTCTATGCCGATCTGACCGGCCCGATCGTCGACTTCTGCGTCAACGTCATCAACGACACCGGCCTGGCCGGAATCGCCCTGTTGATGGCGGCGGGGAGCGCCTGCATCCCGATTCCGAGCGAGGCGGTGATGCTGTTCGCGGGCTTCAACGTCTCCAGCGGAGACGAGACGCTGCTCGGAGTGGCCCTGGCGGGGCTCGCCGGCAACATGATCGGCTCCTGGCTGACCTACGCGATCGGCTATTACGGCCGCATCGACCTGCTGGAGAAAAACCGCCTGATCCACCTCAGCCCCTCGCGACTGGCCTGGGTCGACAGCTGGTTCAAACGCCACGGCGATGCCACCGTCTTCTTCGCCCGCCTGCTGCCCCTCGTCCGCGCCTTCATCTCGCTGCCCGCCGGCGTCGCGAAAATGCCCTTCTGGCGGTTCACCTGGCTTACCGCCCTCGGCTCGCTGCCGTGGGTTCTCGGCTTCGCCCTGATCGGCCGCGCGGTCGGCGACAACTGGGAGCAGTGGCGCCATCACCTCCAGGTGTTCGACTACCTCGTGGTCGCCGGGATCGCCGGGCTGATCGTCTACGCGCTGTACCGCAAGCGCCGCGGTGGAGACCCGGGCGAGGGCGACGCGACTGAGTCGGCCGGCGCCCAGGAAGCTTGAGCGAAGCGCTCGACGGGCGGATCCCGGCCCGCCGCGCGGTCGCGCTGGGGATCGTCCAGGGGCCGGCGGAGCTGCTGCCCGTCTCCAGCTCGGCCCACATCGTCCTCGTCCCCTGGCTGGCCGGATGGGACTGGGCGGCGATCGACCCGGAGGTGCGCAAGAGCTTCGAGGTGGCGCTGCACGCAGGCGCCGCGGCGGCGCTGTTGATCGGCCAGCGACGGGTGATCGCCGAGGAGCTGCGCGAGTTCGACGCCCGGCGCGGGGTCGTCCTCGCCCTCTCCTTCCTGCCGCCGGCGGTGGTCGGGTACACGCTCGAGCGGCCGATCGAACGGCGCCTCGGCGGCCCGGGCGCGACCGCGCTCGGCCTACTCGCCGGAGCGGCGGGGATGCTGGTCGCCGACGCGCGGCCACAGCGGCGGGGACGCGGGGACGCGAACTGGCGAGACGGGCTGGCATTGGGGATCGCGCAGGCGGCGGCGCTGGCCCCCGGCGTCTCCCGCAACGGCGCGACGCTGACCGCGGCGCGTTGGCGGGGCTTCTCCCGCGACCAGGCGAACCTCCTCTCCCGCACGGTGGCGCTGCCGATCATCGTCGGCGCCACCGCCCTGAAGGGCGGTCGCCTCGCCCAGCGCGGGACCTCGCCCGGGCTGCGCCGCACCCTGGCGCTCGGCGTCGCTGCCTCCTTCGCCTCGACGCTCGCCTCGCAGCGCCTCATCCGCCTGGTCGAGCGCGACCGTGCGCTGTGGCCCTACGCGGCCTACCGTGCCGGCCTGGCCGCCGCCGTCCTTGCGAAGCTGCGCCGTTGACTCGAACTCCAAATCTTGGAGAAACTTGGAGTTGATTTGGAGTTTCTGCTACAACTCCAAATCTTGGAGAAACTTGGAGTTGATTTGGAGTCAATGTGTTTGTAGCCGAAGCCCCATCCGTTCAAGAGCTGCTGGACAAACTCAGCGGCGGCGAACTAACGGCTGCCGTGGGTGCGGCGGAGGACCCCCGGACCAGGGCCAAATACCTCCACTGGGACAAACTGCGACGACTGAAGCCGCCCCAAGGGCTTACGAACGAACAATGGTGGCTCAAGGTAAAGGCGGCGCGAAGCGCTGAGCTTCGCGAGTTGCCGCTGACCGATCCCGGTGGGAAGCCGTTTAGCTACGGACTTCTGGACAGCATGCTTCGCAGCCTCCACCACATCGACCAGAGGTGTAGTGGCGAGGTGGCAATGGATGAGGTGGTGACCTCCGAACGACAAGCCGGGCGACGCTTCCTGGTCAATTCGCTGATGGAAGAGGCGATCCGCTCGAGCCAGTTGGAGGGAGCGACAACTTCACGCGTGGTCGCCAAGGAGCTGTTGCGGAGTGGGCGTAAACCCAGAAACCGCAGCGAGCGGATGATTGCGAACAACTATCGCGCTCTTCACTTCATGCGCAACGAGATGGGCAGCATGCTGAGCCCGGAATCGGTGCTCGAACTGCATCGGATCATTACCGAGGGAACCTTCGACGACAATTCGGCCGCTGGGCGCCTACAGCAGCCGGGCGAACCGCGCGTGGCCGTCTTCGACCGCGATGAGGGAAACCCAATCCATCTGCCCCCACCGGCGGAGCAGCTTCCCGAGCGCATGGAACTCCTGTGCAACTTCGCCAACGAAGGCGACGAGGAAGTCGCCTTCATCCATCCGGTAATGCGGGCGATCCTGCTGCACTTTTGGCTCGCCTACGACCATCCCTTCGTCGATGGCAACGGTCGCACGGCCAGAATTCTCTTCTTCTGGTTGATGCACGCTCGGGGCTATTGGCTCGCCGAGTACCTGCCGATCTCGCGGTTCATCCGTAAGGCCCCCGCTCAGTACGCCAGGGCTTTCATGGAAACCGAAACCGACGGAGGGGATACGACCTATTTCCTCATCCATCAACTGAGCGTCATCGAGCATGCAATCGCCGACTTACACGTCTATTTGAAGCGAAAGGTCTCCGAAGTGCGGAGCGTCGAAAAACTGCTTCAAGAGACGGAAAAATTGAACGGAAGGCAACTGGCGCTCCTCACCGAAGCGGTCCGCAACCCAGATACCGTCCACTCCTTTGTCAGCCACGCAACGAGTCATCGCGTGACTCATGAGACCGCTCGAGCCGATCTGAGCGACCTCGTCAGTCGAGGCCTACTGATTCAACGCCAGAAAGGCCGAAAGTATTTATTCGAGCCGGCCCCAGATCTGGCCAAGCGCCTGAAAGAATCGCCGGCGATGAACGACGACGCCTACGCGAAGGCCGGGGTTGACCAGAGCGCCGCGGACTCCGCGGTCGCCGGGTTGGTCCGCGCGCTCGGGAGCGATCCGGCTGGAGCGCCCCTCGCTGCAGGTCCCGCTGCCCGGGCACTACGCGAGCGTGATCCGGATCGACGAACGCACCGGGATCGCCCTCTCCACCGATGGCGTCGGCACCAAGCTGATGATCGCCGAGGAGCTCGAGCGCTGGGACTCGGTCGGGATCGACTGCGTGGCGATGAACGTCAACGACGTAATCTGCGTCGGCGCCGAGCCGCTGGCGATGCTCGACTACATCGCCGTACCGACCGCAGATGCCGGCATCTGCGAGGAAATCGGGGTCGGACTCGCGCGCGGCGCCGAGCTGGCGGGGATCGAGATCCCCGGCGGCGAGCTCGCCCAACTCGGCAGCCTGGTCAGCAGCGTCGACCTCTCGGGGACCTGCGTCGGCACGGTCGATCTCGACTCGATCGTCGACGGCGCCGCGGTGCAGCCGGGCGACCCGGTGATCGGCCTGCCCTCCTCCGGCATCCACTCCAACGGCTTTACATTGGCTCGGTCGGCCCTCCAGGGCCTGTCGCTCGAGGAGGACCCGGAGGGGCGGCTCGGTCGGCCTCTCGGCGAGGAGCTGCTTGAGCCGACCGAGATCTACGTCAAGCCGGTGGTGGAGCTGCTGCGCTCGGAGGTAGAGGTCCGCGGCCTCGCCCACATCACCTCAGAGGGGCTGGGGAACCTGCTCCGCCTCGCGGCGGAAGTCGGCTACGAGATAGACGGCCCGCTTGCCGTCCCCCCCATCTTCGAGCTGATCCGGGAACGCGGCGGCGTCTCCGACGAGGAGATGCACGAGGTCTTCAACATGGGCTGCGGCTTTTGCGTCGTCGTCGCAGCCGAAGACGAGAGCGCGGCTCTCGACCTCCTGCGCGCCCACTACCCCGCCGCGCAACGAATCGGACGGGCGACCGAGCGGGCAGGCGAGGTGGTCCGGACCGCGGCGACGTAGGTCCAGCGCGAAAACCATCCCTCAAGTGGTTCCGCCCGCGAGTCGATGACCAGGCGGAATGGTTGAAATGAAGATGAGGCAGATTTCGAAGGCCGGCATCGTCTGGATGGCGCTTGCGCTCTCCGCGGCGCTGCTCGCCCTCGCCGCCTTCTCCCCCCTCTCGACCGCCGCGAGAGCGGCCTCCTGCGCCGGCCGCCACGCCGACATCGTCTCGGGCGCCGCCAAGATCGTCGGCACCAAGCACCTCAACGTGATCGTCGTCCGCGGCAAGGGCGACCACGTCGTCTACGGGCTCGGCGGCAGCGACCTGATCTGCGGCGGCCCCGGCAACGACACCATCTACGGCGGGCGCGGCATCGACCGCATCGCCGGAGGCGGTGGGGACGACCGGATCTTCGGCGGGCAGGGAACGGACTTCCTCCACGGCGGGCCGGGCAACGACTTTATGGTCGGCGGCCGCGGCAGGGACTTCTTCCATGGCGGGCCGGGCAACGACCTGATCGTGGGCGGCAGGGGAACCGACCACATGTGGGGCGACGGCGGAGACGACACCGAGCTCGGCGGGCGCGGCAACGACAGATTCCATGGAGGAGGGGGCGCGGACACCCTGCTCGGATCGACCGGCAACGACCTGATCGACGGCGACGGCGGCGACCACGACGTGCTGCTGGGCGGCTCGGGGGACGACCATCTCAACGGTGGGCCCGGCAACTCCGATCACCTCTACGGAGGTCTCGGCGCCGACCATCTCAACGGTGGGCCGGGCGACTTCGACCTGGTGCGCGGCGACGACGGCTACGACACGATGAGCGGCGGTGGCGGCTCGCACGACATCGTCTCCTTCGCCACCGCGACTCCCCCCGGAGCGGCGGCCTGGAACGTCAACGGCGTCTACGTCGACCTTCCGCGAAACATCGCCTACGGCGCCGGCTTCGGGCTCGGCAACGTCCACGGGACCGACAGCCTCAGCGGCTTCCAGGACGTAATCGGCTCTCCCTTCGACGACAAAATCGTCGGCGACGGCCAGGACAACCGCCTCCAGGGAGGGCTTGGCAAAGACGAGATCCTCGGGGGCGGCGGTCACAACGAGATCGACCAGGGGCCCTCTTCGCCGAGCCAGGACGCCTACGTCGGCTTCTCGACCTCGCTCAACGACTTCAGCACCCTCTACGTGATCGGCGATGGCGCCGCGGACCGAATCAGCGTCTCCTACCAGGCGCCGAACCTCGTAATCAGCGACACGGCCGGGCTCAGCACCGACCCGAGCGGCTCCCTGCCGGCCGGGACGGGTTGCACGCTCGACGCGAGCGCGACCACGGCGACCTGCGCCGCGACGGGTGGGATCGACACCCTCGTCGTCGACGCCGGTGGCGGTGACGACTCGGTCGGGATCGGGCGCGGTTTGCCGCGCACCTTCTCCGCCTACCTGGACGGGGGCGACGGCAACGACGTACTCGACGGGGGGCCGGAGAACGACTTCATCCAAGGTGGGCCCAGCGGCCACGACCTGATCAGCGGCGATGGCGGCGACGACTCGCTGCAGAGCGACTCGGGCGGCGACACGGTGGTGGGCGGCGGCGGCGACGACCTGATCGTCGACGACATTCCCTGCAGCGGCGAGTCGATTCGCGGCGGGGCCGGCGAGGACCGGGTCGGCTTCGATCCCGCGACGTCCGGCGTGACGGCGGTGATCGGCGGCTCGATCACCAGGGGCGGCGGCTGCCAGGCCGGCCGGCTCGCCGGTGACATCGAGGGCCTCGAGGGAACCAAATTCGCCGACACGTTGATCGGCGACGGCGGCGCCAGCTCACTCGGCGGGCGCCAGGGCAACGACCTGCTGATCGGGCGCGGAGGCAACGACGTCCTCAGCGGCGGCCCCGGATACGACACCTGCAACGGCGGGCGGGGACACGACTACGCCGGCTCCTGCGAACGCCGCAGGCAAATTCCCTGACCTCGGCCCATCGGGCCCACCGCATGGCGGAACTCTAGAGTGGGATCTGCGCCATGCAGATAGCGATCCTGATCTTCGACAAGCTCACCGTCCTCGATGTGGTCGGTCCCTACGAAGTGCTGAGGTCGGTCCCCGGCTGGGAGGTCAAGTTCGTCGGGCCTCGGAAGGGCCAGGTGCGCGCCGACAGCGGCGCGCTCGGGCTCAACGCCGACTACTCGCTCGACGAGGTGACCGAGCCCGACATCGTCCTGGTCGGCGGTGGAGAGGGAAACCGGCCGTTGCTCAAGGACGATGCGGTGCTCTCCTGGCTGCGCGAGGTCGACCGTCACACCAAGTGGACCACCTCGGTTTGCACCGGCTCGCTGGTGCTCGGCGCCGCCGGGCTGCTGGAGGGCAAGCGAGCGACCGGGCACTGGCTCTACCTGGAGCCGCTGCGCGAGTACGGCGCCGATCCGGTCGGCGGACGGTTCGTCGAAGACGGCAAGGTGATTACCGCGGCCGGAGTCTCGGCCGGCATCGACATGGCCCTCCACCTGGTCACCAGGGAAGTCGGCCCGGAGGTGGCGCAGGCCGTTCAGCTCGGCATCGAGTACGACCCCCAGCCTCCCTACGACGCCGGATCGCCCGAGAAGGCGCCGCGGGAGGTAGTCGAGGCCGTGACGGCGCGGGCCGGGGCGGGAAGCCTCAGCCGCTGGATGGAAGCCCGCTCCAGCTCGCAGATGATCGGTACTACGCTCTCCGGCCGCTACAGGCTGGAGGCGAAGCTGGGCAGTGGCGGGATGTCGACCGTCTACCTGGCGCGCGACGAGACGCTCGATCGGGCGATCGCGGTGAAGGTGATGCACCGCGAGATGTCGGAGCAGGCCGACCAGCTCGAGCGATTCCGCCAGGAGGCGCGCGCCGTCGCCAAGCTCTCCCACCCCAACGTCGTCTCGGTGATCGACGCCGGCGAGGACGGCGGCTACCCCTACATCGTCTTCGAGTACGTCGAGGGGGAGACGCTGAAGCAGCGGATCGCCCGGGTCGGCGCGCTCGATGCACAGGAGGCGATCGCCTACGCGATCGAGGTGGCCCGTGCGCTCGGGGTCGCCCACGCCCGCAACATGGTCCACCGCGACGTCAAGCCGCAGAACGTCCTGATCGACAGCGAGGGACGCGCGAAACTGACCGACTTCGGCATCTCCCGCCAGCTCGAGCAGGCCGGGATGACCGCCACCGGCCGCGTCCTCGGCACCACCGACTACGTCGCCCCCGAGCAGGCGATGGGCCACGGCGCCGACCCACGCTCCGACATCTACTCGCTGGGCGTCGTCCTCTACGAGATGCTGATCGGGCAGGTCCCGTTCCACGCCGACAGCCAGGTCGGGGTGGCGATGAAACACGTCAACGAGGAGCTGCCGGACGTGCAACGGCGCCGGCCGGAGGTCTCCGCGGCGGTGGCGCTGGTGGTCGAGCGCTCCACCGCCAAGAACCCGGCCGAGCGCTACCAGGAGATCGGCGAGATGATCGACGACCTCTCCACCGCGCTCGAAGTCGAGGCGGCGCGAGCGGGTTCGACGACCGGCGAGGCGACCAGCGTGCTGGACGCGCTTCCACCGCCGCAGAGACACCTCTCCTCGGGTCGGGCCCGGTGGTCATGGGCGGCGATCGTCGTGCTGGTGCTGGTCGCCGTCGCGGCGCTCGCCGCGGTCGGGTTGATCTCCAGCGGCAAGCTCGGCGGGGGCGGCGCCGAAAAGGGCAGCGGCAAGCAGGTCAAGATCACCGCGGCCACCGACTATGACCCGGACGGGGACGGCAAGGAGGACTCCAGCACGGTGGGGTTCGCCGTCGACGGCAACCCGACCACGACGGCCTGGAGCACCGAGCACTACGACACCGACATCTTCGCCGGGACCAAGACCGGCTCGAACCCCGGCGTCGGCCTCTACGTGACCACGGCCTCCGAGGCGACTCCGACCAAGATGGTCGTCCGCTCGCCGACCCCGGGCTGGGATGCGCAGGTCTTCGCCGCGGCGAGCGGGCCGCCCCCGGACGTCACCGGCTGGGGACCGCAGGTCGGCGCCGTCGGTGACGCCTCCGACCACGAGGAGATCGATCTGACCATGACCCACCCGGCTCGCTACTTCCTGCTTTGGTTCACCAAGGCGGCCCCCGCGAGCGACCAGCCCGGCCGCTTCCAGGTCGAGATCAGCGACATCCAGCTGCTGCGCTGAACTACCTGAGATCGGTCCGGCTGAAATGCGACGGTAAGGGTAGTGGTATATGTTGGTAGGTTAGAATGGAGGTGATAGAGAGAGAGAGAGTGAGGGGGAGAGGTGATGTAAATGAAAATGAAAAAAGGGAGTTAGGAAGATGAGTGGAAAGAAAGAGAAAAGATGTAGGAGGTAATGGTGGAGTTGGTGGAAATAATAGTTGGGGTGAAGAAAAGGAGGAAGAGATGTAAAGGGAAGGAGAAAGAAAAAAGGTAAAGGTGAAGGAGATAAGAGAGGGAGAAGATAAAAAATGAGAGATAAGAGTTGTAGGAAAGGAGTTATGATGGGGAAATGATAAAAAGGGGGAAATAGGTGAAGGTGAAAGGAAGGTAAAAGGAGTAAAGAAGAAGGTAGGAGGAATAAAAGAAGATATAGTTATAAGAGATGGCAATAAAAAAGAATGAGAGATAAGTGTATAAGGTAAGGAGGTATGATGGGGTGACAAAAAAAAAGGAAAACTGGGTGAAGGCATAAAGATGAAAGAAAAGTAAAGAAGGAGGTGAGAGGTATGACTGACGCGAATGAGATAAGCACGGTAAAAAAAATAAATGAGAGATAAGTGTATAAGGTAAGGAGGTATGATGGGGTAGGAAAGACGAGGGGAACTAGGGGATGGAAATAAAGATGATAGAAAGTAAAGAAGGGAGGTAAGAGGAATGAATGAAGAGAATGAGATAAGAGGAGGAGGTGATAAAAAATGAGAGATAAGACTAGGTGGAGAAGCGATATGATGGGGAATAAAATAAGAAGGAGAGATAGGGGATGGCAATAAGAATGAAAGATACGAAAAGAAAAAGGTAAGAGGTATAGCGGATGCGAAAGAGATAAGCGACGGAGGGGAAGAAAAAAAAAGAGAGATAAGAAGAGATGAGAAGGGGGTATGAAGGGGGAGAAATTAGCAAGGAAAAATAGGGGATGGAGATAAGGAAGATAGAAGAGAAAATAAGGAGGTGAGAGGTATGAATGAAGAAACTAAGATAAGCAAAGAGAGATAAGAAAACTGAGAGATAAGCAGCGCTGGGCAGGGGGTATGTGGGGAAACGATCACAGGGTGAGCTAGGGGAGGGAACAAGAAGAGAAGAAATACGACGCCGGAAAAGGTATAGGTGAGTAAGAGAAAAAAGAGAAGGGAAAAGAGAGAAAAAGTGAGAGATGAGCAACTACGGTAGGAGGTATGTAGGGGAAATAACGATTAAGGAGAGGTAGGAGAAAAAAACAAGAACAAAGTATAAATAGTAAGAAAGAGAGAAGTATGGGGAAGAAAAAGAAAGAAAAAAAAGAGAGGTGTTAGTGTTGGTAGCTTATTTTAGGTAAGTTACGCTTACATGGGATATAGGTGCGCTCAGGGTGCGCTCTAAAGTGAGCGTTGTTCCTACATGGGGTTAAGGTTGCTTAGCGTCTCAACGGGTGAAGTTAATGGTCAGGTAGTTGAAGTGCAGTCTCTGGGCCGATCGTTCTAGGTCCACCAAGACTGACACGCTGCTGATCAGAACTACTGTTAAGGTGAAAGGTAAGATAGGGGTAGTGCTCTAAATCAGTTATACAAACGCTCTTAGTTGCTCTGCTAGAGCTACTTGAGGGTGCGAACAGGGGGTTGTTGGGTTGACAACTTTCTCTTCGCCTCAAGGTACCGCCTTAACGCAGCTTGACTGTTTTGTGGGCCGTTCTGGAGTTGCCCGCGGCGTCCGAAGCGTGCACGGTAAACCTCACCGTGACCTTGCCGCCGTGCTTGAGCGCCTTGGCGGCGACCTTCCGTGTCCTCTTCGGAACCTTGAGCTTCGCCGTCTTCTTCTTCCCTGACGCGATCTGGAGTTTGACTCTCTTCAGCCTGTAGCGCTTTTGCTTCGACTTGCCGGCCTTCACGGTCAGCAACCCGTCGACGGAAACGAGACAGGAGTCGACACCACAACCGATCGCGATTCCAACCTTGGGCCAAGCTTCTGGGGCTTCTTCTTGGAGGGCAGGTAGAGCGTTACCGTTGGGGGTGTGGTGTCGGGAGGCGGAGCTCCACCATCAGGTTCGACTGGCGAGTGGTCCTGCGGACTGATCGCAATGTCTAACGGTGCGTTGCCAACCGAAATCGGTGAGCCGATCACCGAGTTGGTCGCGGTGTCGATTGCCGTGACATTGTCGGCATTGGAGTTCACCACATACGCACGGGCGCCGTCGGGGGTTATCGCGATGCCCCACGATCCATTGCCAACCGGGATCGGCAAGCCGACGACCGAGTTGGTCGCGGTGTCGATTACGGAGACAGCTCCGTCGTCGCGGTTGACGACATAGGCGCGGGCGCCGTCGGGGGTTATCGCGACATTGGTCGGATAGGCGCCCACGTTTACCGTGTCGACAACCGTGTTAGTGGTTGTGTCGATCACCTTAACGGTGTCGTCAACCGTGTTCGTCACATAGGCGAAAGCGCCGTCCGGGGTTATCGCGATCCCATGCGGCCCGCTTGCTGAGCCGACGGGAATCGTCGTGGGATCAACCGTGTTGGTAGCCGTAGCTATCACCGAGACCGTGCCCAAGTCGTAGTTCGGCATGTAAACGTAGGCGCCATCCGGGGTGATCGCGATCGCCTCCACCTCGCCGACAGAGCCCAGCGGCCCGGTGACTACGCGGGTGGCGGTGTCGACCACAGAGAAGCTGTCCAAGCCCCCCTACGTAGGCGCGGCCGCCGTCGGGGGTGAATGCGATTACGTCCGGGGTGGAAACCGAGATTGTGGATGGATCAGCTACGTTGGTTACGGTGTCGATTACGGAGATTGTGTCGAGGGTGGGGTGGCTCACATAGACGCCGGTCCCGTCCGGAGTGCTCACTATGTCTGCCGGCTGGCTACCGACCGGAATGGTGCCAACGGGCGTATTCGTTCCTGTATCGATAGCCGTGACGGTCCCATCGTTGAAGTTGGTCACGTACGCAGTGGCAGCGCGGGTCGCCTGCGCCCAGGCGAGTGACAGCAAGACGAGCGCAGCTGCCACCGCGATCGAGGTGACGGCCCTCCGCCTGCAGCGAACTACCCCAAGGTCGATACACACATGTTCGCTAAGCACCGGCTTCCCCTCCGCTAGGTCCCGTTGTTCAACTCAACAAGTTGAATGAAGGACAGTAGCACAGTGTCAAGGGCACGCTTGCAGGGTCGGCGCGCCTCCGGGGTGCTCATTGCGACCTTAGAACTCGTAGGAGCGGGAGCGCGCGTGGCGCTCGAGCGCCAGCCGAACCAGCTTGTCGCACAACTCCGGGTAGGGAACTCCACTCGCTTCGAAGAGCTTCGCGTAGACGCTGGTCTCGGTGAACCCGGGCATCGTGTTGATCTCGTTGACCAGGACCTCGCCGTCGGGCTCGACGAAGAAGTCGCAGCGCGCCAGCCCGGAGCAGCCGGCGAATTCGAAGACCTCGGCGGCGAGTTCTTTCACCCTGGCGACCTGGGCCGCCTCGATCGGGGCAGGCACGGTCAGCTCCATCCCACCGTCCTCGTACTTCGCCTCGTAGTCGTACCAGTCGGCCTGCGCGACTATCTCGCCGGGGACCGAGGCCCTCGGCGACTCGTTGCCCAGTACCGAGCACTCGACCTCGCGACCGCGGGCGGAGGCTTCGACGATCACCCTGGGGATCGTGACGAAGCGCCACCTCGACCGCCTCGTCAAGCTCGGCGAGCGCCTCCACTTTGCTGATCCCCACGCTCGACCCGAGCCGCGAGGGCTTGACCCAGAGCGGCAGGCCCATCGCCTCGCAGCGCTCTCGCCAGGCCGGCTTCGCCGGCCTGGACGAAGTCGACCTGGGGCACGCCGCGCTGGGCGAGGAGGCGCTTCAGGGTCAGCTTGTCCATGCAGGTCGCGGAGGCGAGTACATCTGAGCCGACGTAGGGGAGGTCGAGCCACTCGAGCAAACCTTGGACGCTGCCGTCTTCGCCGTAGGGGCCGTGCAGAGCCGGGAAGGCAGCGTCGCATCCGAGCAGCCCGGCGGCCGGTGAGAGCTCGACCCTGCTGCCTGCGCTGTTCCAGCCACCGTCGCGGTCGATAGTCACCCGTACCGCCTCGTGGCCGGCCGACTCCAGGCCCCGTGCCACCGCCTCGCCGGAACGCAGGGAGACATCGTGCTCGGAGGAGCGGCCGCCGGAGAGGACCGCGATCTTCATGGAACCGTGGGGGTCGTCGGCGTCGTGACCGGGCCGGCGCTCGGCTGCTTGCCGATCACAACCGTCACATCGGTGCCGGCGTCGACCTGGGACCCCGGCGGCGGGAACTGGTCGGTCACTCGACCCACCTGCGAGGACACGTCGGTGTCCTGCTCTTGGACGACCGGGTTGAGCCCCGCGGCGCGCAGCGCCGAGACGGCATCGGAGCGCTGCTTGCCGATCACGTTGGGGACGGCGACCTTCTGGGCGCCCTTGGAGACGACGATCGAGACAGTCGACCCGGGATCCACCTGGGTCCCGGCGCTGGGCGACTGGCGGATCACCTCGCCCTCCGGAGAGGAGCTGACCGCCTCGCTCACGGTGGGGGCGAGCCCGCGACTGCGCAGCTGCTGCACCGCGACCTCACGCTGAGAGCCGACCAGCACCGGCACCTTGACCAGCTTCGGGCCGCTGGAGACTGTGATCGTCACCGTCGAGCCGCGCGTCTCGGTCGAGCCGGAGGAAGGATCGGAGCGGATGACCAGACCGGCGCCGACGGTATCGGAGTGAGCGTTCTCCACCTGCGCCACAAAGCCGGCGCCCTCCAACTTCGCGACGGCCGCCGGACGATCGAGGCCGGCCGTGACCGGGACCTTGGTGCTCCCCGGCCCGGCGCTGACCGTCAGCATCACGTGCGGCTTCGAACAGAAGAAGCTGAGGAAGGAGCAGTTGAGCGAGGTCTTCCCGGAGGGCGGATCCTGCTCGAGCACCGTGTTGGCCGGCGCGTCGCGCTGTACCCGGGTCACCCCACCCACCTGGTAGCCGTTTTGCTGGAGCACCGCGATCGCCACGTTGAGCTCGTTGCCGGTCACCGCGGGGACATCGGTGGTCGTGTCGCGGGTAACCGCGAGGCCGACCAGGATGCCAATCAGGACCGCGATCCCGGCGAGGATCCAGCGCCGTCGCCGTCGCTTGCGTTTTTTCTCCTCCTCGGAGTCCTCCTCCTTCGCCTCGGCCGGAGTCGCGACCACCGGCGGCAGAGGGGCGAAGGCGGCGGTGCCGCCGGCCGGCGCGCCCGGCTCCTTGATCGCAGCGTCGAGCGCCGCGATGAAAGCGTCGGCGGTCTGGAACCGCTGGGCCGGGTCCTTCTCCAGCGCCCGCATTACCGCGGCGTCGAGCGCCGGGGAGATCTTCGCGTTGATCGAGCTTGGCCGCTGCGGCGCCTGCGAAACCTGTTTCATCGCAATCGCGACCGCGGAGTCGGCTTCAAACGGAACTCGGCCGGTCAGCGCCTCGTAGAGGATCACGCCGATCGAGTAGAGGTCGGAGACGGGCGTTACGTCCATGCCCTGGGCCTGTTCCGGCGAGAGGTAATGCGGAGTGCCCAGCACCGAGCCGGCCTGGGTGATCTCCGAGACCCCGGCGCGGGCGATGCCGAAGTCGGTGACCAGCGCCTTGCCCTCGGCGTCGACGATCACGTTCTGCGGCTTCAGGTCGCGGTGGACGATGCCGTGGCGGTGGGCGAAGCGAGCCGCCTCCAGCACCTGGCGGACCAGGCCCACGCCCTGGTCGATGCTCAGCCCGGAGTCGATCAGCTCCTTCAGCGAGCGACCCTCGATGTACTGCATCGCTATGTAGTAGGTCCCGTCGATCGCGCCGCGGTCGTAGACGGCAACCACATTGGGGTGTTGGAGCCCGGCCGCGGCCTCGGCCTCGCGGCGGAAGCGCTCGACGAACTCCTGGTCCTGGGCGAAACGGCTGTGCAGAACCTTCAGGGCGACCTGGCGCTGCAGGTGAGCGTCGTCGGCCAGCCAGACGTCGGCCATCCCCCCCGATCCGAGCCGGCGCAGCACCCGGTAGCGCCCGTCGACGACAACGCCCTCGCTCACCTCAGGCACTCTCCACTCCTCCTTTTCGCCCCTCTTCTTTCACTCCTCAACCCTCATTCAAAATCGTCTCGGCGACGTCGCGGAAGATCGGCGCCGCGACGTCGTTGCCGAATTTGGTCGTGCACTCGACCGTCGCCGCAATCGCGATCTTCGGGTTCTCGGCCGGCGCGAAGCCGATGAACCAGGCCTGGTTCTCGTCGGCGCCGCCACCGCAGGCGCTGTTGCCGGGCGTCTCCGCCGTGCCGGTCTTGCCGGCGACGGAGACGCCCGGGATCGCCGCGTTGGTGCCGGTTCCGGCGCTGACCACGCCCTGCATGGCCGTGGTCAGCTCGGCGGCGGTCTTGGCGCTGATCGGGTGGCTGTATTGGGAGGGATCGAGTCGCTTCGTAACCCGCCCGTCGGGGTCGACCACCCGGCTCCAGATCTGCGGCTTCATCAGTTTGCCCCGGTTGGCCACCGCGGCCGCCACCTCCGCCATCTGCAGCGGCGTCACCGCCAACCGCTCCTGGCCGATCGCCACCCGCGCGATGTCGATCGGGTCGTTGGGGCCGAGCAGCGTGTTGGTGTCGAGGTCGAAGACTCCGCTCTTGTAGACCTGGTCGGAGGGCAGGTCGATCGCCGGGGTCGAGTTGAAGCCGAAGCGGTCCATGTAGGCGAAGAGGGTGTCCTCGCCGACCTGCTGGCCGAGCTGCGCGAACCAGGTGTTGACGGAGTAGGTCAGCGCGGTGTCGAGGGCGATCGGGCCGAAGCTCTGGGTGAAGTCGTTTTGGAGCGGCTGGCCTTGGACGTCGAGCGTACCGGGCGCGTCGATCGTCGTGCTCGGCGTGATCGTGCCGCTGTCGAGCCCGGCGGCGGCGGTGACCACCTTGAAGGTCGAGCCGGGCGGGTACTGGCCCTGGGTCGCCCGGTTGACGAGCGGCGTGGTCGGGTTCATGTTGAGCTTGCCGAGCGCGTGAGGGATCGGACGCGGTTCGGGTCGTAGGGGGGGTTGGACGCCATCACCCGCACCCGTCCCGTCTGCGGCTCGATCGCCACCACGGCGCCGAAGCCGGCGGCCTCGAGGTCGTCGAGCGCCGCGCGCTGCGCGGCCGGGTCGAGGTTGGTGACGACGTCGTTGCCCGCCTGCTTGCGGCCGCGCAGCTCGTCGAGGATCGAGGCGAACTCCGAGCCGTTGCCGACCAGCTCGTCGTTGTGGGACTTCTCGAACTCGCTGTCGCCCTGGCGGACGAAGCTGTAGCCGATCGGGTGTCCGTAGAGCGAGCCCTCCGGGTAGCGCCGCACGTAGCGCAGGCTCGGCGCCATGGCCCTTCGCGACCGAGCGGGCGATCACCGTCCCGTCGGCGGCGAGGATCCGGCCGCGCTCGATCTGCTGCTGCTCCAGCAGTGGCCGCTTGTTCGCCGTCTGGGCTTTGAGCGTCTTCGCGTCGAAGACCGCCCAGTAGGACGTGAAGCCGATCAGCACCGCGAAGAGGACGACGACGAAGCCGAACAACTTGACGATCTGGCGGTTCATGACGCAACCCGTGAGCGCGTCAACCGCCGCGGATTCGAACCCCCGGAGATCACCGCGACGGTTGGCGCGCTCACGTCGCCTCCCTGTGAGCGCGATCCGATACGAGCAGCAGCAGGGCAAGCAGCACGAAGTTGGCGACGATCGAGCTGCCGCCGTAGCTGATGAAGGGCAACGTGACTCCGGTCAGCGGAATCACCCTCGTCACCCCGCCGACGATCACGAAGGCCTGGATCGCGAACACCGCGGTCAGTCCCGTCGCCAACAGCTTCGAGAAGCCGTCGGCGGCCATCAGCGCCACTTTGAAGCCGCGCTCGGCGATCAACAGGTAAATGAGGATCACCCCACAGGCGCCGAACAGGCCGAGCTCGTTGACAATCAAGGAGTAGATCGTGTCCGTTTGTGCGGCCGGGAGCAGGGCTGCGTGGGTGCCGGGCACGGTGATCAGCGCCTGCCCGAAGCCTTTCCCGAACAGGCCGCCGTCCGCCTGGGCGAAGATCGATTGGAGGATCTGGTAGCCGTTGCCGGCGGGGTCGTGGTACGGATTGAGCCAGACCTCCACCCGGTCGTGGACGTGGGGCACGGTCGAGGCGAAGAACCAGGCGCCGACCAGGAACATCGCCATCCCGATCACCACGAAGGAGAAGCGACCGGTCGCCACGTAGATCAGCGCCAGGAAGGCAGCGAAGAACATCAGCGAGCTGCCGAGGTCGCGGATGAAGACCAGCATGAACATCGAGGCGCCCCAGACCACCAGCATCGGGCCGAGGTGCTTGAGCGGCGGCAGGGTGACGCCCAGGACTCTGCGGGCGCCGACGATCAGGACCTCGCGGTGCTCACGTAGATAGCTGGCGAGGAAGACGACGATGCAGATCTTCGAGAACTCGGCCGGCTGGAAGGAGAGCGGCCCGAGCTTCACCCCGAGGTAAGCGCCATTGACCTGTTGACCGATCCCCGGCAGCCGCGGGGCGAGGAGGAGAAGGATCCCGACCGCGGCGACCGTGTACCGGTAGCGCTCGAGCACGTCGTAGTCGCGCAGGAAGTGCACGGTGAGGGCGAAGAGGACGAGGCCGAGCACGAACCAGTTGGCCTGGTCTCGGGCCAGGGTCGCGTCGATCCGGTAGACCATCACCAGGCCGAAGGCGGTGAGCAGGGCGACCAGCGGAAAGAGGTAGGGGTCCGCGTTGGGCAAGCGCATCCGCAGGTAGATGTGGGTGGCGACGCAGAGTGCGAGGAAGTAGGCGCCGTAGACGAGGCTGACGTTGCCCAGCCGCGTCCCCTCCTGGGCGAAGACGGCGGTGAATCCGGCGGTGAGGAGGAGCGCAACGGGAACCAGGGCGACCAGCTCCCGGTTGCGAGCCGCCGACCTCACGGAACCCCTTGAGAGCGCTGGATGTCCTCGACCAGCGAGACCGCGTCGGAGCGGGAGCGCAGGTCGTGGCCGGTGACGGCGTCGCGACGTCGCGGCGGCAGCGAAGAAGTTTGGATCGGGCTCGCGTAGCGCTCGCTGTAGAGGCTGATCCCGAAGGGCAGCTCGTAGGGAAGTCCCCTGTAGAGCGCAACCCGCCCGGCGGCATCGGTGCCGAGGAACCAGACCTGGCGATTGCCGTACCAGGCGCCAAAGGCGACCGCGGCGATGACGAGGAGGGCGACCAAAGCCTTGGCGGCGCGCTTCAGCCCCCGCCGGCGGGGCTTGGCGGCGAGCTGCTCACGCCTCTCCCGCGCCGCCGCCGCCGCGGCGCGGCGGCGGACCTCGGTGGCGGTGAGGCCGGCTTCCTCGGCCGAAGCGCCGACCAGCGTCGCGGCTTCGGGAGCCCTCGCCGGAGCGGCTGCGTCCTCGAGCTGAAAGGCAAGCGCGGTGATGTTGTCGCGCCCGCCCGCCCGGTTGGCTTCATCGACCAGGGCCCTCACCGCGGCGGTCATCGAGGTGGCGCCGGAGAGGATGCGGGCGATCTTCGCGTCGTCGAGCATCGTCGTCAGGCCGTCGGAGCAGAGCAGGAAGACGTCGCCGGGTTGGGCCTGAGCCGTCTGTAGATCCACCTCCACCTCCGGCTCGGGGCCGAGCGCTCGGGTGATGATCGAGCGCTGCGGGTGGTCTTCTGCCTGGGCGTCGGTGAGCTGGCCCTTGCGTCGCATCTCCTCGACCAGGGAGTGGTCGCGAGTCAGCCGTTCCAGCTTGCCGTCGCGGAGGCGGTAGGCGCGGCTGTCGCCGACGTGCCCGATCGCCACCCCTTCGCGCTGAGCGTCGACGATCGCCGCGGTGATCGTCGTCCCCATCCCGGTCAGCGAGGGGTCAGACCGAGCGCCCTCGTGGATTGTCCGGTTGGCCGCTTCGATCGTCTCGCGCAGGACCTGCTCAGGCGGCTGTTCGGGGAGATCGCGATCGAATGCTTCGGCGGCGGCCTTCGAGGCGACCTCGCCCGCTTGGGCGCCTCCCATCCCGTCGGCGACCACGAAGATCGGCGCGCGGGCGAAGTAGGAATCCTCATTCGCGTTGCGCTGGCGTCCGGTGTCGGTGCGGAAAGCCTGATCGTCGATGCGCAACATGCCTCAGACCCCCGCCTCAAACCTGAATTCGGTGTCGCCGATCCGCACCACGTCGCCATCGATCAGCTCCGCCTCCCCCCTCAGCTCGGCATCGTTGAGCAGCGTCCCGTTGGTCGAGTTCATGTCCTCCACGTAGTAGCGCCCTTCACGGGAGAAGATCCTGGCGTGCAGTCCGGAGGAATAGCGGTCCTCGATCTGCACGTCGGACTCCTTCGACCTGCCGATCGAGAGGCCGCCGATCAAATCGAACTTCTCGCCCTGCTCCAGCCCGCCGCCACGCTCGGCGATCAACCATGCATCAGCGCCTCCGCGGCCGCCCCCAAACCCCGGCGCCGGGTGGAATCCGGTCGCGTCGGGAGCGGGGGACGCGGTCCGCCTCAGGTCCTTCAGGGCGCTGCGCGCGATCCAGAGCAGAAACAGGTAGAGGACGGCCAGGAAGCCGAACTTGAGAGCTACCGATATCGGATCGTAGGCCACGCGTCCAGCACGCTACTGCTACTGCTCGATGTCGAACATGAACGTGGTCGTGCCGACGGTCACCTGGTCGCCCGGACTGAGCCGGGTCGAGGCGACGCGGCGCCCGTTGACCTTGACCCCGTTGGTCGAGCCAAGGTCGACGATCTGCCAGTCGCCCGACTCGGCGCGGCGCAGCTCGGCGTGGCGGCGAGAGACATTCGGGTCGCGCAGGACGCACTCGGCGTCCTTGGACCGACCGATCGTCGCCCGCGGCCCGTCGAGGACGTAGCGGCGATCGTCGAGGGTGACGATCGCCCGCGTCGAGACCAGCGCTCCGACCGCCTGCTCGGGACGTTTCGGGCGATCGCTGTCGCGCTCGCGCACCGCCGAGTAGACCATCGTGTGGCCCTCCTCGCCCTGGCTCGGGCGCTCTCCTTCGTGAGCCGGCGGCTTGACCAAGCGGGTCTGGATCCCGAACTCGCCGAGGCGCAACCGCTCGTCGGTCTGGAAGTCGACGGCGGGCCGGGTCAGCAGGTCGTAGCCGCGCCGGCGCGCGTGCTCCAACAGGTACCCGGAGAGCTCCTGCTCGAGTGAACGCTCGTATCCCTCCAGCTTGGAGCGGTCCTGCTTGGAGAGGAAGACCGTGTACTCGTTGGGGACGTAGACGCGCTCGATCGACGCGGTCTTGTGCGCGTCCATCTCCTTGGCGAGTTTCCGGGCCAGCTCGACCGGCTGCACCTCGGAGCTGAAGGCGCGACTGAACACCCCTTCGACGAGGCCTTCGATCCGGGCTTCGAGGTTGCTGAAGACGCCGATTGGAGAATCCTAAGGAAAGAGGACTCCGTGGCCGACCGCCAACCAGGCCCCGAGGACAACCGCAGCGGCAGCGGCGCCGAGGCGCATGCCCACCGGATGAGCGCCGTAGCGGGGCGCATCGGCGAGCAGGTCGAGGGAGTCTTCGATCGCCGTTCCGAGCTCTTCCAGCGCCGGGCGGTGCGAGGGGCGGGGGCTGAGGCAGCCATCGACGGTTTCGGCCAGGTCGCGCGGCAGGTCCGGACGCAGTCGCCGCAGCGGGCGCGTCCTGGCACCGATCGCGCGGGCGGTCGCTGCGGCGTTTGAGCGACGGTTCGGGTTCTCGCCGCTCCAGCATTCGTAGAGCATCAGGGCGAGGGAATAGATATCTGCCTCGGGTCCGGCTGTGCGACCCTCGGCCTGCTCCGGCGACATGTAGGCGAGAGTCCCGACCACGTCGCCTGGGGCGGTCAGGGACGCTCCGTCGGTGAGGCGAGCGATCCCGAAGTCCATCAGCTTGGCTCGCGGCTCGCCGCCCTCGGTGACGAGGACGTTTTGCGGCTTGATGTCGCGGTGGATGACCGAGCGGGAATGCGCGTGGTCGAGTGCCTCGCAGAGGTCGGCGCCGATTTCGGCGATCTCGCGGTCGCTCAGCGAGCCATCCCCATTGAGGCCGTCCAGGGTCGCGCCGTCGACCAACTCGGTGACGAGCAGCGCGTTGCCGTCCTCCTCGCCCATCTCATAGAGGGTCACGATCCCCGGGTGATTGAGGCGCGCAGCTGCCTGCGCCTCGCGCAGTACCCGCCGTCCGGCTTCGCCGCGCGATTCGATCGCCTTGACCGCGACGGAACGCTCCAGGCGACCGTCCCAGGCCTCGTAGACGACGCCGAAGCCGCCACTGCCGATTCGGCGCTCGATCAAAAACCTGTTGAGCACGAGGGAGCCGACCAAAGCTCTTTGACGTTCGCTGCCGAGAGCGGCGCTCCTGCGCCAAAAACGCAACGTTTGCTGCGGGTCTTGACGCCATGACCATGCCAGCGTTCATACTCTCCGCCCAGTCAAAGAGCTTCAGAGAGGCGTTTTACCTTGAATTTCGACGACGAGGGCTCGGCGGTTCCCCCCGCACCCGAGCCAAGGCGCAGGGCTCGACCGCCACGCCGCCCCGAGCAGCAGCAAATCCTGATCCGCCGCGGCCTTGCGCTCGGCGCCGGGCTGATCGTCCTGATTCTCGTCGTGCTCGGAGTAAAGGGTTGCCTCGACGCCCGCAAGAACAGGGCCCTCACCGACTACGCCCGCAACGTCACCCAGATCGTCGACGAGACCCAGCAGACGAGCAAGGCCTTCTTCGGCAAGCTCACCGACCCGGGCAACCTCTCGGTAACCGAGTTCGTCACCGAGGTCAACGCCGATCGCAGTGCAATGGACAACTACCGTGCGCGGGTTGACGGCCTCAGCGCCCCCGGCGACATGGGCCACGCCCAGAACGCTCTCGAGCTCGTCTACGAGTTGCGGGCCAGCGCGATGACCCGGATCGCCAACTCGATGAGCACCGCGCTGGGAAGCGCCGGCGTCGCCAAGGCTGACGCGGTGATCGCCAACCAGATGCAGAAGCTGCTGGCGGCGGATGTCCTCTACGCGGCAGTCGTCCGCCCCGAGATCGACGGGGTCCTCGCGAGCAACGGCATCGAGGGCAGCGACGTCCCGGCCGGCGCTTTCCTGCCGGACACATCCTGGCTCAACGAGAACACGATCTCCTCGGCGCTGGGAGCGGTCAGCGGCACCAGCCCGAGTTCGACTCCGGGGATCCACGGCCTCGGCCTGTCCGGGACCAGCGTCAACGGCACGCCGTTGACGGACGGTTCGACCACGACCATCTCGGGCGGCGGCACCCCTGAGGTGGAAGTCCAGGTCCAAAACCAGGGCGATTCGACCGAGAACGGAATAACCGTCTCGGTCCAGGTGAACGGCGGCCACACGCTGGAGGGGACGATCAGCACGATCGGAGCCGGGGAGACCCAGACGGTGACGATCCCGTTGACGCCGGCGCCGAAGGGCCAGGTGACCCTCGACGTCAACGTGCGGGCGGTGCCGGGCGAGAAGATCACCAGCAACAACAAGGCCAGCTACACCGTTGACTTCCAGTAGGTAGGGCGGCGTGAGGATCGCCTACCTCGGCCCGGCCGGAACCTTCACCGAGGACGCGCTCCGTGAAGCGGCGGGGGACGAAGGCTACGAGGCGCTGCGCACCGCGACCGTCCATGAGGCGATCCTCGCGGTCGAGCGGGGCGAGGCGGATCGTGCCCTCGTGCCGTTCGAGAATTCGATCGAGGGCTCGGTCCGCAGCACCCTCGACACCCTCGCCTTCGACGCCGAGGCGGTGACGATCGTCGGTGAGCACGACTTCACTGTCCACGCGCACCTGATCGGCCGAGAACAGATCGAGCCGGCCGAGATCGAGGTCGTTCTCTCTCATCCTCAGCCCCTCGCTCAGTGCGCTCGCTTCCTGCGCGAGCAACTTCCCGGAGTCGAACGCCGCAGCGTCAGCAGCACCGCGGCGGCGGTGCGCATGGTCGCCGAGTCACCACGGCCCTGGGCCGCAATCGGCAGCCGCTCCGCGGCCGAGCTCTACGACTGCGCGATCCTGCGCGAGGGCATCGAGGACGAAGCCGGCAACGTAACTCGCTTCGTCTGGATTGCAGCGGAGGGAGCCGCGCCGGCGGCGAGCGAAGGACCGTGGAAGACCTCCCTGGTCTTCTCCGAGCTGGGCGAGGATCATCCGGGCGCCTTGGTCGACGCGCTGCGCGAGTTCTCCGACCGCAAGGTCAACCTCTCGCGGATCGAGTCGCGGCCTCTGCGGCTGGGCTTGGGTCGCTACATGTTCTTCTGCGACCTCGAGGGATCGCTCCGCGACGCTGCCGTTGAAGAAGCCATCGCCGCGCTTCGCACCAAGGCCGAGAGCGTTCGGGTCTTGGGTTCTTACCCGGTTGGTTGAGGGTCCCTGATCGCGCCGCGTAGAATCCCCGAGCACCATGGCACGTGTCCTGGTTCTCAATGCGACGTATGAGCCGATCAACGTTTGCACGCTGAGACGGGCCGCTGTGCTGCTCCTTAAGGAGAAAGCGGAGTTGCTGGAGCGGCAGAGCGGGGCGTTGCATTCTGAGCGGATGACCATGGAGGCGCCCGACGTGATTCGGCTGGTCAATTACGTACGGATTCCACGAGAGGCGCACCGGCGCAAGATCACTCGGAGGGCGGTACTGGCCCGCGATGCTTGGACCTGTCAGTACTGCGGCTCCCGCAAGTCCGGGTTGACCGTCGACCATGTGATCCCCAGGAGCAGGGGCGGCAAGTCGGTCTGGGAGAACATCGTCGCCGCTTGCGCGGCCTGCAACCGCCGCAAGGGCGATCGGCTGCCGCGAGAGATCCAGATGCACCCGCGCACATCGCCGAAGGCGCCGGCGCCAACCGTCTTCATCCAGGTGGCCAGCCCCCGGATCCCTCCGGCCTGGGAGCAGTACCTGCCCGCCGCCGCCTAATCCTGGGCGTCTGGGAGTTGATCCGCCTCGGCGAGCCGGCTCCTCGGACTCGCCCGAGTCGACCACAAGGGCGACAGCGCTGACCCGGTCGTCGTCCTTGATGTTCATCACCTTGACGCCCTGGGTGGGCCGCCCCATCTGTGAGATGCCGCTGACCGAGGTCCGCTGGACCATCCCGTTCTGGGAGATGAACAGCAGCTCCTGGTGCTCGCGGACGATCAGCGCCCCGGCCAGGCCGCCCTTCTTCTCGGTCAGCTTCGCGGTAAGCACCCCTTTGGTGCCACGTCCCTTCACCGGGTATTCGGCCACCGGCGTGCGCTTGCCATAGCCGTTCTCGGTGACGACGAACAGCTCGGTGTCGTCGCGGGCGATGTCCATCGCCAGCACGCAATTTCCCTTGTCGGAAACGTTCATGCCCTTGATGCCGCTGGTGTCGCGGCCCATCGGCCTGACCAATTCCTCGGAGAAACGCGAGGCATGGCCGGAGTGGGAGACCATGAGGATGTCGTCATTGCCCGAGGTAAGCCGGATCTGGACCAGCTCATCGCCCTCGCGGACCTTGATCGCGATGATCCCGTCAGCGCGGATCGGCGTGTTGTAGGCGAGGAACTCGGTCTTCTTGATCTGGCCCTTGGCGGTGGCGAAGGCCAGGTACTTGTTCTCCTTGAAGTCCCGGGTTGGGATCACCGCCATCACCTTCTCGCCCTCGCGCAGCGGCAGCAGGTTGACCAAGGCGCTGCCTTTCGCGGTGCGGGAGCCCTCCGGCAGCTCGTAGACCTTCAGCCGGTAGACCTTGCCTCGGTTGGTGAAGAAGAGCAGGAAGTCGTGGGTCGAGCAGATGTGGAGGTGGGCGATGTAGTCGTCCTCCTTCATGTTCATCCCCATCACCCCGACGCCGCCGCGATGCTGCTGGCGGTAGGTGGCGAGTGGCAGGCGCTTCACGTAGCCCGACGCGGTCAGCGAGATCACCATCTGCTGGTCGGCGATCATGTCCTCGATCCCGACGTCGCCCTCGAAGTGCGCCAGCTCGGTACGCCGCTCGTCCCCGTAGGACTCGACGACTTCGGCCAGCTCCTCCTTGACCAGGCCGAAGATTCGCGACTCCTCGCCGAGGATCGCCCGCAGCTCGCCGATCCGCTCCATCAGGTCGGCGTGTTCGGCGCGGACTTTGTCGGCCTCCAGCGCGGTGAGGCGCTGGAGGCGCATGTCGAGGATCGCCTGGGCCTGCTCGCGGGTCAGCTCGAACTTCTCGATCAGGCCTAGGCGCGCCGCGTCCGGGTCGGAGGAGGCGCGGATCAGTTTGATCACCGCGTCGAGGTTGTCGAGCGCGATCAGCAGCCCCTCGAGGATGTGGGCCCGCGCCTCGGCGCGGCGCAACTCGTAC
Organism: uncultured Solirubrobacterales bacterium; assembly: GCA_963837585.1. Taxonomy (GTDB): domain Bacteria; phylum Actinomycetota; class Thermoleophilia; order Solirubrobacterales; family 70-9; genus CAWINX01. The sequence continues at coordinate 303,866 of CAWINX010000003.1, forward strand.
TGGGTGCGACGAGTAACCACTTCGCGCTGGTGCTGGACGTAGTGGTGGACCAGCTCGAGCAGGCTCAGAGTTTTCGGCACCCCGTCGACCAGCGCCACCATGTTGGCGCCGAAGGTCGTCTGCATCGAAGTTTTTTTGTAGAGGTTGTTGAGCACGACCTTGGCCGGCGGGCCGCCGCGCTTCAGCTCGATCACCAACCGCATCCCGGAACGATCGGACTCGTCGCGCAGGTCGGAGATCCCCTCCAGTTTCTTGTCGCGGACCAGGTCGGCGATCTTGGTGACCAGGCCCCCGTCGCCGCCCTTCTTGACCATGAAGGGAAGCTCGGTGACGACGATCGCCTCCTTGCCGCCCTTGAGCGGCTCGACGTGGGCGCGGGCGCGCACCTTGATGCTGCCGCGGCCCGAGGCGTAGGCGTCGCGGATCCCCTCGCGGCTCATGATCCCGCCGCCCGGGAAGTCGGGGCCCTTGACGTACTCCATCAGCCCGGCCATGTCGATTTCCGGGTTGTCGATGTAGGCGGTGACGGCGCCGGCCACCTCGCGCAGGTTGTGCGGAGGGATGTTGGTCGCCATCCCCACCGCAATCCCCGACGTCCCGTTGACCAGCAGGTTTGGGAAAGCGCGCCGGCAGGATCAGCGGTTCCTGCGTCGACTCGTCGTAATTGGGCCCGAAGTCGACGGTGTCGGCGTCGATGTCGCGCAGCAGCTCGGTCGCGAGGCGACCGAGGCGCGCTTCGGTGTTGTGGCTGACGAAGCCGTTGGTCAAGAACGAGTGGTCGTCGGAATCGACTCGGAGCGAATAGACCGGCTGGACCCCGGCGTCAACTACAGATTCGACCTTCGCGTAGAAGTAGTCCCCGGTCACCAGCGGCGTCACCACTTCGCGTACTTCCTGAGAACTAATCCGCTCGAGAATCGCGGTGCCGCCCTGCTCCCACCGCTCTATTCGATCAATGTTGTGGCGGCGCAACCAATCACGGTCGGTCCACCGCGAGTCGTTGTCAGAGCGGATATACCCGGCCATGTACGGGACGTGGTCGTGGCTGAGCGCCCTGCTGCTCTCCGGAATCGTGGCGAGGTCGCGAGCCAGCTTCTCCTGCTTCGTCCCCAGGAAGCCGATGCCGTTCGCAAACAGCCGTGCATCGCGGCGGTTACTGATCACGACCTTGAACTCGCCCTTTTCGTAGCGACAGATTCGCGAAACGACCCCGCATTCGAGGAGCAGAAGCTGCACGTCGAGGGCCAACTTTTCGCTGTAGGTCGAGTAAGAGATCTGGATCGTGTTTCGTGGCAGCAACGACGAGGAGCCGTCGCCGTGAAACAGGGATCTGAGGAAAGCGCGCTTGAAGGCCCCTCCGGAATGCCAAACGACCTCGGGGACGGCCTTTTCGCGAGCCGCGCCTACCACTTCGGAGAGCGGGCTGTCCGACAGGGAATCGAGGTTGTGGACGTCGAGCTCGTGAAGCAGGCTGCCCGAGGAGATCTCTCGCGAATACACGTATCGAGGTCCACCCACGACTGCGTCATAGGCGGTCAACACACGGTCGAAGAAATCCTTGTCGACGTTGTTGAATCCGGCGCGCGACTCGCCGACCCAGCCCTCGGAGACAAACGCCCCGAGGAGCAGTGCGAGTTGCTCTTCCTTTTCGGAGAGCGCCTCGTCTGTTGGCCTTGAGGTCCGTGAAATCAGAACCCGGTCGCCCGGTTCGATCTCCTCAAGCAGCTTCCAGAGGAGGAGCGGCACACCCGCCATGTCAACCAGGCACAGGACCGGGTGGTTGTGAGTACCGGTCAGCTCGTGGCCCTGGGCTGTTCGAAGTTTGAGAGTCGGGTGATCTCCCGAGTGGAACAGCTTGGAGGTGGAGGTCGGGCGGCCAAGACGATCGAGAACCTCGATATCAACGTCGTTGGTGGAATTGGGCTTGGCGTCGGAGACGATTGAGTCGATCCGAACGGTTCCGTCCGTTGTCGCCACCCGCGTATCCCCGGTAACGCAGTACCTCATCGCCGCCGCCGGATCGTCGTCGATCGAGCCGAAGTTGCCCTGGCCGTCGACCAGCATGTAGCGCAGCGAGAAGTCCTGCGCCATCCGCACCAGGGTGTCGTAGATCGCCGAGTCGCCGTGAGGGTGGTACTTACCCATCACTTCGCCGACGATGAACGCGCACTTGCGGTAGGAGCGGGTCGGCTGCAGGCCGATGTCGTGCATCGCGTAGAGCACGCGGCGGTGGACCGGCTTCAACCCGTCGCGGACGTCCGGGAGCGCTCGACCGACAATCACGCTCATCGCGTAGTCGAGGTAGGAAGAGCGCATCTCCTTCTCGAGCTCTCGCTCCTCGATCCGCCCCGTCAGGGCCTCCAGGCCGCCTCCCTCCATCAGCGCCTCACCTCACTCGTCGACCGACTCGTCTTAGACATCGAGGAACCGCACTTCCTTGGCGTGGGCCTCGATGAAGTTACGGCGCGGCTCGACCTGGTCGCCCATCAACATCGAGAAGATCTGGTCCGCGGCGGTCGCATCCTCGAGGGTGACGCGGGCGAGGGTTCGCGAGGCGGGATCCATCGTCGTCTCGCGAAGCTGGTCTGCGTTCATCTCGCCGAGACCCTTGAATCGGGTCAGCTGCACGCCGTGGCGGGCCAACTCCAATACCGCGCCGCGTAGTGCCTGGAATGAGAGAGCCTCGGTGCTGCGGCCGCCGAAGTTGACCTCGAACGGCGGTCGCCCCACCTGCTTCAGCAGCGCGGTGTGGACCTCGGCGAACTTGCGGTAGTCATGGTGCGCGAACAGCTCGGCGGGAAGGCGGTGGGTTCGGGCCAGGCCGCTCTTGCGCTCGATCGCCTTGACGCTGATGCCCTGGTCGGACTCCTCGACCACCTCGGTGTCGAAGGGATCTCCCTCCGCGCCTTTCGCCCCCAGGACCTTCCGGGCGGCGGCCAGCGTCGTGACCTCCTCGTCGAGCAGGCTTGACTCCTCCAGGAAGCGCACCACCTCGTGGCCGAACTCGGCCTGCAGCGACGCCCCCCATCCCTCGTACTCCTTCGAACGGCGCACGTAGCTCTGCCAGCGGCTCTTGGTCAGCTTCTTCGTGTCGCCGGCGGCGTCGCGCAACTCGAAGCTCTCGAGCTTGTCCCGCAACAGCAGCTCCTCCAGCTCCGACTCGCGTTCCAGGTAGGTCTCCTGGTTGCCCTGCTTGACCCGATAGAGCGGCGGTTTGGCGATGTAGACGTACCCCGCGTCGATCAACTCCGGCATCTGCCGGTAGAGGAAGGTCAGCACCAGGGTGCGGATGTGCGCTCCGTCGACGTCGGCGTCGGTCGCCATCACGATCTTGTGGTAGCGGGCGTCCTCGAGGTTGAACTCGTCATGGACGCCGGTCCCAATTGCCGTGATCAACGCCTGGATCTCGTTGTTGGCCAGCACCTTGTCGATGCGGCTCTTCTCGACGTTGATGATCTTGCCGCGCAGCGGCAGCACCGCTTGGGTGGAGCGATCGCGGGCCTGCTTCGCGGAGCCGCCGGCCGAATCGCCCTCGACCACGAACAGCTCCGCGTCGCGAGGGTCCTTGACCGTGCAATCGGCGAGCTTGCCGGGCAGGGTCGAGTTCTCCAGCGCCGACTTGCGGCGGGTCAGGTCGCGTGCCTTGCGCGCCGCGTCGCGAGCCCGCGAGGCGTCGATCGCCTTGCTGATGATCCGCCGCGCGTCCCCGGGGTTCTCTTCGAAGAACTCGCCGAGCTTGCGGTTGACCGTCTCCTCGACCAGGCCTTTGATCGGCGGGTTGCCGAGTTTGGTCTTCGTCTGGCCCTCGAACTGCGGGTCGTGAAGCTTCACCGAGATCACCGCGGTAAGCCCCTCACGCACGTCCTCGCCGGCGAGGTTGTCGTCTTTCTCCTTCAGCAGGCCTTTGCCGCGAGCGTATGCATTCAGCGTTCGGGTCAGCGCCGCTCGAAATCCCGAAAGGTGGGTGCCGCCCTCATGCGTGTTGATGTTGTTGGCGAAGCTGAAGATCGACTCCTGGTAGGAGGAGTTCCACTGCATCGCCACCTCGACCTGGCCTTCGTCCTCCTCGCCCTCGAAGAAGATCACCTTGCGGTGCAGCTCGTCCTTGTTCTCGTTGAGATGGCGGACGAAGTCCTCGATGCCACCCTCGTACTGAAAGACGACGCTGTTGGTCTGGCCGCGCTCGTCGATCAACTCGATCCTCAAGCCTCGGGTGAGGAAGGCGGTCTCGCGAAGGCGCTCGGCGAGAGTCTGAAAGTCGAACTCGATCTCCTCGAAGATCTCCAGGTCCGGGAGGAAGGTGATTGTGGTGCCGGTCGCCTGAGTGGCGGCGCCTTCGGTCAGGTCCGTCTGGGGCGTTCCGCGCTCGTAGTCCTGGGTCCAGACGTGGCCGTCGCGGCTGATCTCCAGGTGAAGGCGCTCGGAGAGGGCATTGACGACGGAGACGCCGACGCCGTGCAGGCCTCCCGAGACCTTGTACCCCCCGCCTTCGCCGAACTTGCCGCCGGCGTGCAGGACGGTCAGCACCACCTCCGCGGCGGGCCGTTTCTCCTTCTCCATCGCCTCGACGGGAATCCCTCGACCGTCGTCTTCCACCGTGCAGCTGTGATCGGGGTGGAGGACGACGCGGACGTTGTCGCAATGCCCGGCGATCGCCTCGTCCACGGAGTTGTCCACGACCTCGTAGACGAGGTGGTGAAGGCCGCGCGGGCCGGTCGAGCCGATGTACATACCGGGCCGCTTACGCACCGCCTCGAGGCCCTCGAGGACGGTGATGTCTTTGGCGCCATAGGACTCCGCGCCCACGGCACTGGTCTTCTTCTCAGGCAATGAACCCCTTCCGGTTCTCAATACAGAAAACCCCGACCTCCTGGAGCTGCGCCGCGAAGGGTCGGGGCGAAAATGCGAGTTGACATAAGGATACCAGTTCAGCCCTCTGGAAAGCTCGCGGGAGTGTAATAAAAGGCCTGCAAATCACGCACTAAATGAATCGGGGGTGTCAGCTTTTGCGCGAAAGCGCAACGCACTCGGCGCACTCTCGTCCATCTGTTCGCGGAGGCGGACGAGGAGCTGCCCCTGCATGAGGTCGAGCTCCTGCGCCCAAACTGCGTCTGAGCAGTCGATTACGGCCGTCCCGTCGCGCTCCGAAACCGGCTGCGAGACCGCGGAGATCGCCTCTCCGACCGCGGCAGCCCAGGCCGCCTGCAGCGCCGCCAACGGCGTCTTCGGCGCAGCCCGATCGCGCGCCGCTCTGATCGCTTCCACGGCCGGGCGGGGAGCGCGACGTCTCGTCATGCCGCCGCGCGCACCTCCGCGAGCGGCGGCATTCGCACCACCTTCCCCCTCGCGCCGTCCGGCACCGACTCCTCGTCGGCGGCGGTTATCAGCGCCTGACCGCCCTGCGCCAATCTCTCAACCAGGCGCTCGCGACGCTGCGGGTCGAGTTCGCTCATCACGTCGTCGAGGAGTAGCAGCGGCGTCACCCGCCTGGCATCGAGCAGGGCGTCGCGCTCCGCAAACAAGAGCGCCAAAAGGGCGGTGCGTTGCTGGCCCTGGGAGCCGTAGCGTCGTAGGGCGCGACCGGAGGTCGCAACCTTCAACTCGTCGAGATGAGGGCCCGATGAGCTGCGCCCCAGGCGAATGTCCGCCTCGCGGCGCTGGGCCAGGCCCTCTCTCAGCTCCTCCACCGAACCCTCGGCGCGCGGCGCGTATTCGATCGTCGCGGCCTCCAGTCCCAACTCGGCGGCGGTGTCGGCGAATGGCTTCGCCAACTCGGCGCAGGCCTCTTCGCGGGCGGCAATAAGGGGGTACGACGCTTCGGCCAGGGCCGCGTCCCACACGTCGAGATCGGCGGGCGACCCGCGTCCCGCCGAAATCCTCGAGAGCAGCGCGTTGCGCTGGGCGAGCACCTGGCCGAAGCGCCTGCGAAGGCCGACTCGGGAAGGCCAGCGCGCGGCGACGAAGAGGTCGAGGTGGGAGCGGCGCTCGGCGGGAGGGCCCTTGACGAGACTGAGGCGATCCGGCGCGAATACGGCAACGGGCGGGCGGCTTCGGGCCAGGGTCGCCGGGTCGGCCGCGGCGCCGTCGAGCAGGTGGCGACGGCCGTCGGTGCGGCTCACCGAGGCAAGCAACCTGCGCTCGATCCCGTCCTCGTCTCGAATCGTCGCCTCGGCGCGAGCGAGCGAAGCGCCGAAGGGGATCATCTCGCGGCGGTCCGAGGTGCGAAAGGAGCGGCCGGTCAGGCTGAAGTACAACGCCTCCAGGAGGTTCGTCTTACCGGCTCCATTCGGTCCGATCAGACTCGTCACGCCGTTCGCCGGCTCGACTCGCACCTCATTCAGGCTGCGGAGCGGCCTTGCTTCGACGGCGGTGACCAGCACCGGGGCCTAGACGTTGAGGCGGATGGGCATCACCAGGTAGCGGAAGTCGTCGTTGTCGACGGGTTGCAGCAGCCCGGGCCGAAGCGGCGAGATCAACCGCAGGACCAACTCGTCCCCCTCGACGCTCTCGATTCCCTCCTTGAGGAACTCGGGATTGAACCCGATCTCCAGCGGCTCACCTTCGAATGAGGCCGGCATCGTCTCCTCGGCATCGCCGACGTCGGGGGTTTCGGCGGCGATGGTCAGCTCGCCGGGAGAAAGGGAGAGACGCAGCGGCGCGTTGCGCTGAGCCAGTTGGCTGACGCGGCGGGCAACGTCGAGGAACTCGGCGCGCGGAAGCCGCACGTCGTGCTCGTAGGACTCCGGGAGGAGCTGTCGAAAGTTGGGGAACTGGCCCTCGATCAAGCGTGTGCTGAGGGTGATCGACCCTGCCGTGAAAACGGCCTGGTTGCGCAGCAACGAGACCGCGACCTCCTCGACGCCCTCGCTCGCGAGGATCCTGCCGAGCTCCCGCAGGGCGCGCGCCGGGATGTTGGCCTCGAGCTCGCCGCCGATGTCCCCCGCCAACTCAGTCCTCTTCACCGCCAGCCTGTAGGAATCGGTGGCGACCATCGTCATCTCGCCGGCGGCGGCCGTCACCAGGACGCCGGTCAGCACCGGGCGCATGTCGTCGCGAGACGCCGCGCGGGCCACCACCTCGACGGTTGAGGCGAGCGCCTCCGCGGGGATCTTCAGCAGCTCGCCCTCCTCGTCCGGGAACTTCGGGAAGTCCTCGGACGGCAGCGTTCGCAGGTGGAAGCTCGACCCGCCGCAACGGATCTCCACGTCCCTCTCGCTTTCGCGGGTTTCGATCTCCACCGTCGCGTCGCCGAGCGAGCGGGAGACCTCGGCCAGCAGGCGCCCCGGCAAAAGGACCGAGCCCTCTCCCTCCACCTCGGCCTCGAGCCTGGTCTGAAGCCCCATCTCGAGATCGGTGGCGCGCAGGGTTACGCCATCGGTGTCGGCAATCAGGAGGATCCCGGAGAGAGCCTGGGTGGCGGCACGATTGGAAACAGCCCTGGAGACGATCGAGAGCTTGGAGACGAGTTCTTCTCGTTTGGTCGTGAGCTTCAAGTGGTAAGTGCCTTCTTGAGTTGAATTAGGGCTTGTGGAAACGGCGGATATCACGGGCTATTCGGCGCTGGGAGCGGTTTTCTGGTTGTGGAGGGATCTGTGGGAAAGCATTGATTCTTACAGCGACGTCGGCGGTCAGGCCTTGCCTCGCTCCGGGTTGTGGATTGAGGAGCGCAGTTCCGATACCCGCTCGGAGAGGACCCGGTCCTCGGCAATGCCGGCCTCAACCCGCCGGACCGAGTTGAGCACAGTCGAGTGGTCCCGACCGCCGTAGAGGCGGCCGATCTGGGGAAGTGAGAGGTCGGTGAGCTCGCGAGTCAGGAAGATCGCCACGTGACGGGCTCTGACCGGCGTCGCGGCTCTCGTCGAGCCGACCAATTCGGCGCGAGAGATCCCGAAGGACGAGGCGACCCGCTGCTGAATCTCCTCGACGGGGGTGGCCTTGGCGTGGGGGGAGGCCTTCGGGATGACTTCGGCGATCAGCTCGGCGCTGAGCGGCTTGGCCATCAGTGAGGCGTGGGCGATCGCCCGGGTAAGGCCGCCGTGCAGTTGGCGAATGTTGGCGTCGACCCGTTCGGCCAGCTCGCCCAGCGCGTTGCCGTCGGCGATCTCCACCCCGGCTTCACGAACCAGGCGGCGCAGGACGGTGAGGCGGGTGTTGAGGTTGGGCGGCTCGACGGCGACGGTCAGGCCCCACTCAAAGCGGTCGCGCAGCCGCGACTCCAGGCTGGCGAGCTCGCTGGGCAGTCGGTCGGCCGAGAGCACGAGTTGGCTGCCCGATTCGTAAAGGGCGTTGAAGGTGTGGAAGAACTCCTCCTCGGTGCGCTGCTTGCCCTCGAGGAACTGAACATCGTCGATCAGGAGGACATCGAGATCGCGATAGCGGCTCTTGAACGCGTCCGCGCCGGTGGCGCGAAGCGCCTCGACGAACTCATTGGTGAAGCGCTCGGCGGTTGTGTAGCGGACGCTCAAACCGGGCGCGTTGGTCTCCAGGTAGTTGGCGATGGCGACCAGAAGGTGGGTCTTGCCGAGGCCGGGGGGGCCATGGAGGAAAAGCGGGTTGTAGGCCTCGGCCGGGGCCTCCGCCACGGCCAGAGCTGCAGCATGGGCGACCCGATTGCCGTCGCCGATCACAAAGCGATCGAAGGTGTAGCTCGGGTTGAGCTGGATCTCATCCCGCCTCCCTTTGGCAGCCACGTCGGCCACGTCCTCGGCTTTGAAGCCGACGTCGCGCAGCGAGGTGCCGATTTCATCGAGCGCTTCGCGAATCAGCGACGCGTATCGCCGCTCGACCCAGGCGCGTATACCGGCGGGAGCGAAGAGGAAGAGGGTGCCGCCCTGCGCTCCGACCGGGCGAAGCGGGTCGAGCCAGAGCCGGAAGGTCGAATCCGGGACCGAGGCTCTCAACCGTCCCCGGACGTCCTGCCAGAGGCCGTCGAGATCCAGTTGGTCCGCCGCGTCGTCCACCTTGGCGCGACCATAGCGACGGCCCATCCGAGCGTTTCGCCCGCTTCCGCAAATGCCGCGCAAAAAAGGTGGGCCGCTTCAGCGCGCCCCGCCGCCTCCCGTCCGTATACTGCCCCACCGGATGAAGCGCACCTATCAGCCGAAGAAGCGGAAGCGGGCCAAGACCCACGGGTTTCGAGCTCGAATGAGCACTCGCAGCGGTCGCGCGATCCTCAAACGGCGTCGGCGCAAGGGCCGGAAGCGCCTGACGGTCTAGTGGCGGCGCAGCGACGTCGCCGCCTCTCGCGAAGTGGCGAGTTCGATCGCGTCTACCGGGACGGCTCCTCTCATGCGACCCGCTACCTGGTCCTCTACAGCTTTCCCCGTCGCGACGAGGAGGAAGGCGCGGTGAGGCTCGGCGTCTCGGCCAGTCGCAAGATCGGCGGCGCGGTTGATCGCAACCGGGCGAAGCGGGCCCTCCGCGAGGCTTTTTGGGGCCTCTCGGACCACCTTCCTCCCAAGCACGACTTCGTCCTGGTTGCACGGCCGGAGATCGGTGACCTGATCGAGCGCGAGGGAGCCGCAGGCGTGACCAAGAGCATCGAAGAAGCTCTCGCCGGCTCGTCAGGCGGAGGGCGTTCCACGTGAAACGGGCCCTTCTCGCGCCGATCGCCGCCTACCAGCGTTGGATTTCCCCAGCCCGGCCGCGGCGCTGCCGCTACGAGCCCACCTGCTCGGCCTACGCGGCGGAGTCGATAAAGCGGTTTGGCGCCGTGCGCGGCCTGCTGCTCGCGGTTTGGCGCCTGTTGCGCTGCAACCCGCTCAGCCACGGCGGCTTCGACCCGGTCCCCGACCGCTTCACCTTGCGGGTCGGACCCGTCGACCCGGCGGAGTACCACCGCAGCCGCGAGGTCCACCCATGATCCCCGAGGCGAACATCCTCCAGCCGCTGATCGATCTCGCCAACTCGGTCCTCAAGTTCTTCCACGACAGCGCCGGCCTCAGTTGGGGCGGCGCGATCATCGCGCTCACGGTCGTCACCCGGATGATCCTGATTCCGCTCACCTACAAATCCCTCAAAGGGATGCGGATGCTGCAGGCGCTGCAGCCGCAGATGAAAGAGATCCAGGCGAAGTACAAAAACGACAAACAGCGCATGCAGCAGGAAATGATGAATTTCTACAAAGAGAACAAAGTCAACCCCTTTGCCTCCTGCATCCCGCTCGTCGCCCAGTTTCCGGTCTTCATCTCCCTTTTCGCGGTCCTCCGCCACGAGTTGCCCGCCGATATCGGCTGCCAGGCGGGACATTGCGGCAGCCAGGCGTCGTTCCTCTTCATCCCCGACCTGACGGCCAAGGCGACGGGCGGCGTCCTGATTGCCCTGATCGTCATCTACGTCGGCACCCAGCTGGCCTCTGGAATGGTGATGGCGGTCACCGCCGACAAAAGCCAGCGGACGATGATGTTCGTCCTGCCGCTGGTCTTCATCCCCTTCATCATCAACTTCCCGGCCGGCCTCATCCTCTACTGGATCACCACCAACGTTTGGACGATCGGCCAGCAGTACACGCTGCAGAAACTGATTCCCGTGCCGACCGCGGCCACGCCCGAGGAAATCGCCGCGGCCAAACCGCCTCCCCCGCCCCCTAAAAAGAAGAAGAAGCGGCGGTAGGGTGCCAAGCGTGAGCGAGAACGATTGGCCGGAGCAGCCTGCGGAGCGGGTTCGGGAGCTTGTTGAGGGCGTCCTTGACGAGCTTGATCTCGATGGGGATGTCGAGGTTCGCGAGGACGACGAGCGGATCGAGGCTGTTGTCGAGGGGGATGACGACTACGGGCTTTTGATCGGCAAACGCGGCCAGACGATCGACGCTCTTCAGCTGCTCTGCTATCAGGCGGCCTTTCGAGGCTCTCGCGAACGGAAGCGGGTCGTCGTCGACGCCGCCGGATACCGGGAGCGGCGGCGGGAGACCCTGGAGTCACGCGCCGATCGCGCCGCGGAGCAGGCGTTGAGCAGCGGCGACAGCGTTGAGATGGACCCGATGAGCGCCCAGGAGCGTCGCGTCGTCCACGAGCACCTCAAGGAGCGGGCGGGCGTGGAGACTTACAGCGAGGGCGACGAGCCCCGTCGCTGCGTCGTCGTGGCGCCTCTCGTCTCGGAGTGACGCCCGACCCCACGGCGGCGCTGACGCCCGAGGCTCGCGCGGCGCTGGAGAAGGTCCTGGAGCTGCTCGCAGCGGAGCGCGCCTCGGTCAGCTCGGTGACGGACCCCGGACGAGCCTGGAAGGTCCACGTCGCCGACAGCCTCACCGGCCTCGAAATCCCACAGCTTCGCGAGGCGGCCATGATTGCCGATATTGGCTCTGGGGCTGGGTTTCCGGGTCTAGCCCTCGCCGCGGCCCTCCCTGACGCCCGTGTCGATTTGATCGAGTCGGTCGGGCGTAAGTGCGCCTTTATGGAGCGGGCTGCCGACGAGGCCGGAATCTCCAACGCCCGAATCCTCAATACCCGCTCCGAGGAATGGGCCGGCGCCGAGGGTCGCGAGTCCTACGACGCCGTGACCGCAAGGGCGGTGGGCCGCCTCTCGACCCTCGCCGAACTGGCCTCGCCGCTGCTGAGGGACGGCGGTGTCCTGGTCGCCTGGAAGGGCAAACGCGACGCCGAGGAGGAAGCTGCAGCTGGAGTAGCGCGACCGATCAACTCGCAATGCACCCCGAGCAAATCCTCCACGTCGGCCCCTACGCGGGCAGCGAGCATCGCCACCTCCACGTCAGTACGCAAGCTTGGCGCTACCCCTGTCGACTTGCCCCGCCGCCCGGGCATGGCCAAGAAGCGCCCCCGCGGCGTCCCACTAGGCTGGGCGCAGCATGGGCCTCGTCTACGCGGTCTCAAACCAGAAGGGCGGCGTCGGCAAGACGACCACCTCGGTCAACCTCGCCGCTTGCGCCGCCTCCTCGGGCGCCCAGACGCTGCTGGTCGACCTGGATCCTCAGTGCAACGCCACTGTGGCCCTGGGACAGGGTCGCGAGCTCCATCCCTCTTCCTACGATTGCCTCACCGGCGATGTCTCGGTCGCGGAGGCAGCACGGCCGGCCGGCCCCGACAACCTCTGGCTGGTCCCCGCCAACCGCGATCTCGCCGGTGCGGCGGTCGAGCTGCCGCGAATCGAGGGCTCCGAGACGCGGCTGCGCGAGCGCCTCGGCCCGGTGCGCGAGCGCTTCGCGGTGACCCTGCTCGACTGTCCCCCCTCGCTGGGCCCGGTCAGCGTCAATGCCCTGACCGCCGCCGATCGCGTCATCGTTCCGGTTCAGGCCGAGTACCTGGCCTTGGAGGGCCTGGTCCAGTTTCTCGAGACGCTGGGGATGATTCGGCGGGAGCTCAACCCCGCGCTCGAGGTGTCGGGCCTGTTGATCACCATGTACGACGAGCGCACCCGCCTCGCCCAGGATGTCGAGAGCGAGCTGCGCGAGCATTTCCCCGGAATGGTCTTCGACACGGTCATCCCCCGCAGCGTCAGGGTCGCCGAGGCGCCCAGCTATGGTCTGCCCGTGACCGAGCACTCGCCCCGCTCTCGCGGCTCCGACGCCTATCGAGCCCTGGCAAAGGAGCTCGCCGAGCGTGGCTAGCGGGACGAAGCGTGGAATCGGCCGCGGCCTCTCGGCAATCCTCCCGGAAACCGCGGGCGGGGACTCCGGCGAGCTGCTCGAGCTCCCGGTCGGCCTGATCAAGCCGAACCCCAACCAGCCTCGGACCCAGTTCGACCCGGAAGCCCTCGCCGGGCTCGCCTCCTCGATCGAGGTCAGTGGCGTGGTCCAGCCCCTCCTCGTTCGCCCCCTGCACGACGGCAGCTACGAGCTGGTTGCCGGCGAGCGGCGCTGGCGAGCGGCGCGCCAGGCCGGCCTGAAAAAGGTCCCGGCGGTGGTCCGCGACTCCGAACAGGCCGAGCGGCTACAGGTCGCGTTGATCGAGAACATGGTGCGCGAGGACCTCAACCCGGTCGATGAGGCGAGAGCGTGTGCGGCGTTGGTTGACGAGCTGGGGCTCTCCAAAGAGGAGCTGGCCCGGCGAGTCGGTCGCAGCCGCCCCGCGGTTTCCAACCTGATTCGGCTACTGGACCTACCCGACGAAGCCCTGGGGCTGCTCGAGTCTGGAGAGCTGAGCGAGGGACATGGCCGCGCCCTGCTCGCCGTTCGCGGCAACGATGCCCGTCGTCGCCTCGCTCGCGCGGCGGCGAAGGGGGGATGGTCGGTCCGCGAGACGGAGGAGCGGGCTAAGCTGGCTGGCCAGCCAAAGGAAGGGAAGCGCTCGAAGCGACAGACGGATCCCGAAGAGGTCGCGGCGATGCGCGAGGCCGCCGACCGCTTCGAATCCGCGCTCGGCCACGAAGTCAAGGTCCGCCCGAAGGGGGAGGAGATAGCCGTTGAGATCCGCTTCGACGACCTCGACGAAGCCCTCGCCCTCGCCCGCAAGCTGTCCCGCGACTGACCGCTATCATCGCGCCTCCCGGGCGATTAGCTCAGTTGGTTAGAGCGCGTCTCTGATAAGGACGAGGTCCCTGGTTCGAATCCAGGATCGCCCACTGCCGCTGCGTTCTCAGCGCCCTCCGACCCAGACCTATAATGGCCCTCAACCTCGGGCCGGAGCGTTCTTTTGCAGCAGATGCAGATCTATGGCGTCAGTTTTGACATGGTCGGCAAGCAGCCGATCGTTTTGTTGAAGACGGTCGACGGCAACAAGTTCCTGCCGATCTGGATCGGGCACCCCGAGGCGGCGGCGATCCTGATGAAGCTCCAGGGCGCCTCGACGCCGCGGCCGATGACCCATGACCTGCTCTCGGACATGCTCGACCAGCTCGACGCCAAGTGCGAGCGCGTCTCGGTTACCGAGCTGCGCGACAACACCTTCTACGCCTCGATCACGGTCTCGGTGAACGGCTCCGAGATGGAGATCGACTCGCGCCCCTCCGATGCCCTCGCCCTCGCGGTCCGCGTCTCGGCGCCGATCTTCGCGGCCGAGGAGGTGATCGAGGAGTCGGCGATCGAGTTCGAGCACGAAGTCGAGGACACCGAGGAGGTCGTCGACAAATTCAAAGAGTTCCTCGACGAAGTCTCCCCGGAGGACTTCGCCCAGGGCGAAGACTCCTAGACGGGCTCATGCCGGCGCATCTCGGAGTCCTCAGTCGTGGGGCTCGGTCACGCACAACTAGTGCGCTCCCAGCGCCCCACTCCCTGCGTCCGCCGAGCTGCTTGGCCTGAACCCGTCTAGGGCGAGATCAAGAATTTTTTCAACCAAGTCCTCGAACGTCATCCCCGCCGCCTCCGCGGCCTGCGGGAGGAGGCTGGTGTCGGTGAGGCCGGGGATCGCGTTCACCTCGAGCACCTGCGGCCCGCCCTCGGCGAGGATCAGGTCAACGCGTGAGAAGCCCGAGCAGCCGAGCGCCTCGTAGGCCGCGAGGGCGGCATCGGTGATCGCGCTCGCCTCGCCCTCTCCGAGCTCCGCGGGGCAGACGAAGTCGGTGCGGCCGATCTCGTAACGCGCCTCGAAGTCGTAGCGGTCACCGCCGCTGGGAATCGCCTCGACGACGGGTAGCGCCTCGCCGCCGAGGATGCTGACCGCCAGCTCGCGCCCTTCGGCAAAGCTCTCCAGGAGGACCCTGTCGTCGTAGCTGAAGGCGGAGATCAACGCCCCCGGCACCTCGTCGCGATTCGCGGCGAATTTCACCCCGAGGGCGGATCCTCCTCGGCTCGGCTTCACCACCATCGGAAAGCCGAGCCGGGATTCCACCTGGCCCAGTGCGTCGGCGGCGCCCAGTTCGCGGAAGGCCGTCTCGTTGAAGGCGAACCAGTCCGGGGTCGGCACCCCCGCGGCACGCAGCTCGTGCTTGGCGAGCACCTTGTCCATGCACCGAGCGCAGGCTGCCACCCCCGGCCCGGTGAACGGGATGCCGAGGATCTCCAGCAGCTCCTGCGCGGTGCCGTCCTCGCCGCCGGGCCCGTGCATCGCGACGAAGGCGACATCCGGCGACTCGGCGCTCAACCTCTCGATCAGGTCCGCGCCGACGTCGAGCGGCAGGACCTCATGCCCCAGCCGTTCCAGCGCGTCTTCCACCCTGGCACCGGAACGAAGTGAGACGCCTCGCTCCAGCGAACGCCCTCCCTTGAGGACCGCGACCTTCAACTCGCCTCCCTGCGAAAGGGAACCACGTTGGGCTTTTCGGCTTCGTCCTGTTGTGGGGGGAGGGGAACCTCTCCCGTCAGGGCGCCGTAGAGCTCGACCTGCTCCTCGATCACCTTGCCGATTCGGCGTATCCCCTCGCGGATCTCGTCCTCGGTCACCCCGGAGAAGTTGAGCCGCATCGAGTTGCGGCCACGACCCTCTTCGACGTAGGCGGCCTGTCCGGGGACGAAGGCGACATCGTCGCGCAGCGCCTTTGCCAGCAGGTCGCCGGTATCGATGTAGTCGGGCAGGGTCGCCCAGATGAAGAGGCCGCCCTCCGGCTCCGTCCAGGTCGCCTGAGCGGGGAAGTACTTGTGCAGCGACTCGACCATCACGTCGCGCCTGCGCCGGTAGATCTCGACCAGGCTGGCGACGTATTCGCGCCAACGCCCCTCGGCAAAGTACTCGCGCACGAAGTACTGGGTCAGGGTCGAGGTGCAGAGGTCGGAGGCCTGCTTGCCGAGCACCACCTTCTCCATCACGGGAGGCGGCGCCACCATCCAGCCCAGGCGGATCCCCGGCGAGAGGATCTTCGAGAAGGTCCCCAGGTAGATCACGAAGTCGCCACCGTCGAGCTGGTAGAGCGGCGGCAGCGGCTCGCCGCCGAAGCGCAGCAGCCCGTAGGGGTTGTCCTCGATCACGAGGATCTCGTGCCGGCGCGCCAACTCGACCAGCCGCCGGCGCCGCTCGAAGGACATCGTCGCCCCCGCCGGGTTCTGAAAGCTCGGCACCGAGTAGACGAACTTGGGCCGCCGCCCCTCGTCGGCCAGGGTTTCCAGGACTCCCTCCAGCTCCTCGACCCGCATCCCGTCGGCGTCGCACTCGATCTGGACGACGTCGGCCTGGTAACTGCAGAAGACCGGGACTGCGCCTGGGTAGGTCGGCGCTTCGCAGATCACCACGTCGCCCGGATCGAGCAGCACCTTGCAGATCAGGTCGATCGCCTGCTGGGCGCCGGTGGTGACGATCAGGTCCTCGTGGTCGGGCATCATGCCCTCCGCGCCCATCACCTGGAGGATGCAGTCCTTGGTCTCTTCAAAGCCCTCGGTCGGCCCGTATTGGAGCGCCTCGGCCGCCGACTCCTGGGCGATCCGGGTCATCTGCGCCGCGAAGCTCTGCGGCGGGAAGGTCGAGGTGTCGGGCAATCCGCCGGCAAGGGAGATCACCTCGGGCCGCGCCGTCACGGCCATCAGGTCGCGCATCGCGGAGGAGCGCATCACTCGGGTTCGCTCGGCGAACAGGCTCGCGTAGCGCTCCAGATCACGGGTGCTGGTGTGAGCCCGACGCCGATGGGGAGGCTCTGCCATCCCCGAAGTGTAGGTTTTTGGCGTGGGCTCCTTCTCCGGCCTCCTCCTCGAGCTCGGCCTCGGCATCGCGATCGGGATGATCGCGGGCACCACCGGCCTGCAGGGATCCGCCCGGGGCAGGATGGTCTTGCTCGCCGCGGTGATCGGCCTCATCGTCGGCTTCCTGCTCGCCGGCAGCGCCGACGTGACCGGCCCGGTCGGCGCCGCGGCCTGCCTGCTTGGCGCCGTCTTCGCCTTCCTCGTGGTCAGCGACGTCGTGCACGGAGCGGGGCGCCGCGAAGGCGGCGGAGGAGGGCCACTCGGCTTCATCGTCGCGCTGGCCGCGCTGATAGTCGTCGCGATCGCGGTCCTCGTGCCGCTCGCGGTGATCCTGATCCTTGCTCTGCTGATCTGGCTCGCCATCGCTCGCCGACGCCGTGCCCAGCGCAAGCACGCCGGCCTGCGCGTCCTGCGCTGAGCGCCGTCCGACCAGCATCATGCGGGGAGTGAGCGCTCCCAAGAAGCTCGTCCTCGCCTACGTCGACTCCCTGCGCACGGACATGTTGGAGCGCGCCGTCGCCGAGGGCCGCGCTCCGACCTTTGCGGCCCTGATCGAACGCGGCGTCTTCATCCCCGATTGCGTCTCCAGCTTTCCTTCGGTGACGCCGGTCGCCTGCGCCGAGATGGTCACCGGCCTCGGCGCGGAGCGGCACTGGATCAGCGGGATGAACTGGTATCACCGGCTGGAGCGTCGCTACGTCGAGTACGGATCCTCGCTGGAGGCAAGCCGGGCCTTCGGCATCTTCCGGTCCCTCTATGACCTCGTCTACAACATGAACCTCGCGCACCTCAGCCCCGAGGTGGAGACGCTCTTCGAGTCGCTCGACGACGCCGGCGCCCGCACCGCCTGCACGCCGTTTCTGATCTACCGTGGCCGCCACCGCCACCAGGTCTCGCTCGACGGCTTGCTGCGCCGCGCGGTCGATGCGACCCGGCTCAAGTTCCGCCACCACACCTGGGGGCCGGGCGAGCTCTTCTACGGCGACCTCTACGCCAGCCGCGACGTGCCCTGCCGCTCGACCTCGATCCCGGGTTCCCGCGACGGCTACTCGGCTTGCTGCGCCGCCGAGCTGGCCAAGGACGATCTCTACGACTTCCTGCTTCTCTCCCTTCCCGACAACGACAACTACTCCCACCGGCACGGCCCCGAGGCAAGCGTCGAGTCGATTGCCAAGGCGGATGAGCTGCTTCGCGAAGTTGGTCGAGGCGGCCGGGGGGGTCGACGGCTTTCTCGAGCGCAACGCCCTGGTGCTGCTTGCCGACCATGCCCAGACCGCGGTGGACCGGGGCCTGCCGCTCGCCGAGATCCTCGGTCGCGAGTGGAACGTGCTGCAACCGTCGGAGGAGAGGCCCGAGCTCGCCCAGCTCGCAGTCAGCCCGACCGGCAGGGCGGCCCACGTCTACCTGCTGCCGGGGGAGGGGGATCGCGCCGAGCACGAGGAGGTGCGCCGCGCGCTGGTCGAAACCGAAGGCGGTCGAGCTCGTCTGTTGGCTGGAGGGACCGGGAGGAGCGCCGCTCGATCGCCTCGACCCGGGCATGCCGGCGGGCGGGGGGGAGGTCGCCGTGGTCGATCGTCGCGGCGAGCAACTGCGCTTTCGGCCGGGCGGCAAGGTGGAGGACCTCCGCGGCGGGCGTTGGCGCCTCGACGGCGAGCTCTCGGTTCTTGAGGCGGAAATTGAGGATGGACGGTTGCGAAGCGAGGAGTTCCCGGACCCGCTGGCGCGGGTCTGGTCGGCTCTGACCGCCCCCCACGCGGGCGACTTCGTGCTCTCCCTGGCGCTCGGTTACGAGGCGGTCGACTGGGGTGGAACGACCCACGTTCCCGGCGGCAGCCACGGCTCCCTGCACCGCGGCGACTCACTGGGTCCGTTGCTCCTGGTCGGATGCGGCCCCACCGATCCGAACGAGCGGGAACAGTGGGCGCTGCGCGACGTCGCGCCGATCGTGTTGGAGCACTTCGGGGTTTGAAGCGGCTTGCGATAGCCGCGCTGTTGCTGGCCCTCTGTCTGCCGACGGGCGCCGCGGCGGCGGATGCGGGAGAGATCACGGCCGCGCAGGCGACGACGATCGCCAATCGCGACCCGAATGCGATCAAGGAGCGTCGCGAGAACCACGGCGTTACTACCAGCGCCAACAAGGTCGACGGCAACTGGGAGGTCGGCTACTTCGCCGATGACAAAGAGGTCGCCCTGGTCATCGTCGACCCGCTCACCGGCGCGGTTCGCGAGTCCTGGACCGGCTATCAGGTCGCCTGGAAGATGGCCCGGGGGTACTCCGGCGCCTTCGGACACAAGCTCGACGCCCCGTACGTATTCCTCCCCATCTGCGCCCTCTTCCTGCTCGGGTTGCTCGACTGGCGCAGGCCCTGGCGGATCGCCAACCTCGACCTCCTTGTCCTGCTCGGCTTCGGGGTTTCGCACTTCTTCTTCAACCGCGCCGAGATCGGCGTCTCCGTGCCGCTCGCATATCCGCCGCTCGCCTATCTGCTGTGCAGGGCGTTGTGGATCGGCTTTCGCCGAGGTGGGGAGGGGCTGCGTCCGATCTGGCCGGCCGCTTGGCTGCTGGTCGCCGCCCTCTTCCTGATGGGCTTCCGGGTCGGTCTCAATGTCGCCGACTCGGGCGCCATCGACGTCGGCTACGCGGGAGTCGTCGGCGCCGATCGGATCGCCCACGGGGAGCCGATCTACGACAACTTTCCCAGCGACGTCTCTCAGGGCGACACCTACGGCCCGGTCAACTACTACGCCTACGTTCCCTTCGAGCGGATCTGGCCCTGGTCGGGAACCTGGAACGACCTCCCGGCAGCACACGGAGCGGCGGTCTTCTTCGACCTGGCCACCTTTGCCCTCCTCTTTCTCCTGGGGCGACGAATAAGGCCGGGCCCCAGGGGCGCAAAGCTGGCCGCGACCCTCGCATTCGGCTGGGCGGCGTACCCGTACACCGCATACACACTCGAATCGAACTCCAACGACTCACTGGTGGCGCTGTTACTGGTGGCAACGCTGTTGGCGCTGGCTCGACCTGTAGCGAGGGGAGCGACGCTCGCCTTGGCGACCTTCACAAAGTTCGCCCCGGTAGTGCTGGCCCCAATGCTGCTCACGTACCAGGCCGGCCGCAGGTCCCGAACTCTGTTCACCCTGTCCTTCGTAGTTGGTGTCGGCACTGGTAATGCTGTGGCCCGCGCTCGACCCGGGACTGCACACCGTCTACGAACGCACAATCGCCTACCAAGCCGGCCGCGACTCCCCCTTCAGCATCTGGGGCCAGGTCCCAAGCCTTGAGCCACTACGAGTCGCACTCCTAATAGCGACCGGGCTCCTAGCGCTGTTACTAGCGTTCCGGCCTCGCCGGAAGACGCTCGTGCAGGTAGCCGCGCTGGGAGCAGCTTTGCTGATCGGGGTGCAGCTGACGATGCACCACTGGTTCTACCTCTACATCGTCTGGTTCTTCCCCCTGCTCTTGGTGGCGTTCGCGTTGGAGGACATCGGGGTGCCCTCCGGACGGGCGGATACTCAGAGCCGATCAGCTAATTAGCTGATCGGCGAGTCCGGTCGGAGGGCACCCCGATGTCCTCCGCCAACTACACCCCAACAGGAGCGGGAACCAATACCTGTTCGATGGAGTCGGCAAGCCCCGAGTCGTTCACCGTAACCACCACCCCCATCACCCAAACATCGTCCTCAGCAGTCTCAAACCGAACCGGCATCTGGGTTATCAGCTTGGCAAGCGCCAGCTCCGGCTTCACACCCAACACACTGGTACGCGACCCCGTCATCCCGACGTCGCAGATGAAGGCCGTCCCCTGAGGCAACACCCGAGCGTCTGCGGTCGGAACGTGAGTATGCGTTCCGCATACCGCGGCGACCTGGCCGTCGAGGTGCCATCCCATCGCCACCTTCTCACTGGTCACCTCGGCGTGGAAATCGACGATCACCGCGTCCGCCTCGATTCGCTCGAGGATGGCGTCGACCTCGTGGAACGGCGAGCGCGCGACCTGGAGGCCGACCGCGCCGCTGAGGTTGATCACCCCGACGCGACGGCCGGCGGCTTCGAGGACGGTGTGTCCCCGCCCCGGATTGGCGTGGGGGTAGTTGGCCGGGCGGATCACCCGGTCGGAGCGGTCGAGGTAGTCGTAGGCGTCCCTGTGCCGGTAGACGTGGTTTCCGGTCGTGATCACGTCGGCGCCGGCCTCGAACAGATCGTTCGCGGTCTTCTCGGTTATCCCGATTCCGCCCGCTGAGTTCTCACCGTTGACGATTACGAGATCGGGGTCGTGGCGCTCCTTCAAGCTCGGCATTGCTGCCTTGAGGCCGCGCCGCCCCGGCCCCCCGACCACGTCACCGATGAACAGAACCTTCATGCGGGAGACCCTAATGCGCGAGTAGCGTTCGACGGCGATGGCAGCAGGCGGAACCGGGGTGGCCGCGCTGGAGGCGAGCGGCCTGGTCAAGCGCTACGGCGACCGCGCTGCCCTGCGCGGAGTCGACTTCGATGCGCAACCGGGTGAGCTGATGGCGGTGATCGGCCCCAACGGTGCCGGCAAGACGACGCTGCTCTCAATCCTCGCCGGCATCGTCGCGCCCGACGAGGGGGACGTTCGCCTGCCCCGCGGCGGGGTCGGTTGGGTCCCACAGCAGGCCGCCCTCTACAGGCGGCTCACCGTCGAGGAGAACCTGCTGCTGTTCGCCCGGCTGGAGGGGCACGACGATCCGCGCGGCTCGGTCGAGGAGATGCTGGAGCTCTCGGGCCTGGCCGAGCGCCGAGGAGAGATCGTCGCTCGCCTTTCGGGAGGCAACCAGCAGCGGATCAACATCGCGATCGGCCTCTTGTCCCGGCCGGTCGTCCTGCTCCTCGACGAGCCGAGCGTCGGGCTCGACCCCCGCCAGCGAGCTCGACTCTGGGACTTCGTCGGCGGCCTGGCCGAGCGCGGCACCTCGGTCATCTTTTCGACTCACGACATCCAGGAGGCCGAGCGCTACGGCGGCCGGATGCTCGTCCTCGCCGATGGCGAGAGTCTCTTCGACGGCCCGCCCGAGGCGCTGCGAGAGGCGGTGCGCCGCGAGGCTCCCGAGGCGGCCGACCGTGACTTCGAAATCGCCTTCGTCGCCTATCTGCACCACCGGGGGCATTAGCAAGTGCGCTGGCTCTTGCTCAAGGACCTGCAGATCCTCCGTCGCTCGCCGCTGCAGGCGTTCCTGCTGGTCGCCTACCCGGTGTTGATCGCCGTTCTCGTCGGTTTCGCGATCTCGCGCGATCCCGGCAAGCCGCGCGTCGCCTTCCTCGACCAGGTACCGAAGGACACCAGGGTCAGCGTCGGCGGCGCGCAGCTGCCCTCGGTCGGCGCCCGAGAGCGAATCTGCGCCCGGGTCGAGTGCGTCGACGTCAGCAGCCGGCAGGAGGCGGTCGAGAAGGTGCGCTCCGGCGACGTGCTCGCCGCGCTGATCCTCCCCGGCGACCTGATCGACCAGATCAACTCGCTCTCGAGCCTCAACCCGGGCACCCCCACCGTCGAGGTGATCGTCAACGAGGAGGATCCGGTCAAGGCGCGGCTGGTCAACGACCGCATCGACTCGCTGATGGCGCAGGCGAACCTGGCGATCGCACGCCGCATCGCCGTCGCCGGGGGCCAGTACCTGAAGCTGGTCATCGACGGCGGCCACTTCTCGGTCCTCGGCCAGTCCTACGACATCCTCGGCATGCGCGCCAGCGCGCGGATCCTCACCGCGCTGCGACCGGCCCTGCCGCCCGGCCCGCTGCGCGACTCGATCGACCAGGTGATCCGCTTCGCGGTGCTCGCTCGCGACAATCTCAACGTCGCCGGGCCGCTGCTCGATCGCCTCGCCCAGCCGATCGCCGTCGACAAGCAGGTGGTCAGCGCCTCGACGCCGCCACTCGACATCTTCGCGATCGCCGTCGCCGCCACCTTCACTCTGGCCTTCGTCACCGTCCTCCTCGTCGCCGGCTCCCTCGCCCTGGAGCGGGAGGAAAACGCCTTCCCCCGCCTCACCCGCGGCCTCGTCTCCCGTTCGGCCCTGCTCACCGAAAAGGTGGGGTTGGGGGTAGTAGTCGGCCTAGTGGTGACCCTGCTCCTGCTCGCCGGCCTACAGCTCTTCGTCCCGCTGCAGTGGGGCCGAATAGGCCTCTGGCTGGCAGCGATCCTCGCCGGCGCAGCGGCCCTGGGAGCGGCCGGCGCAGCCCTGGGCGCAGCGGCCCGCGAGGTCCGCGCCGTCTCCCTGCTCGCCTTCATGGTCACCCTCCCAATCGCCTTCCTATCCCTGATCCCCTCCGGAGCAGTAGGCGCCAACATCTACGACGCAATCCGCGTCGTAACGGCCCTCTTCCCGTTCAAGCCCGCCCTACAAGCAATGACGGCAGCCCTGGACAGCTCCGGCCCGGGCATCGGCGGTCCGCCTGCTCCACCTTGCTGCCCTCGCCGTCGCTTACGGGCTCCTCGCCCGCTTCGCCCTGCGTCGTTTCTCAGCGGTCTGAAGGGGGGACGGGGCACCCTCTGAACGGGCGGATACTCAGAGCCGTTCAGCTAATTAGCTGAACGGCGCGAGATCCGGCCCGTTCAGGGGGTGATCCCGATCCGTGCCTCCCACCTACAATCGCCGAGAATGCCGTTCCCAGCGACACGCCTGCGCAGACTGCGCCGCACGGAGGCCCTGCGCGGCCTGGTCCGCGAGACGAGCCTCTCGGCGAGCCAGCTGATCCAGCCCCTGTTTCGTGGTGGCTGGAGAGGGCGTTCGAGAGGAGGTTGAGTCGATGCCGGGGATCGAGCGGTTCTCGATCTCAGAGCTTGTTGCCGAGGCCACAGAGCTTGCGACAGCGGGGGTGGGGACCGTTCTCCTATTTGGCATCCCCTCGACCAAGGATGAAAGCGGCAGTGGCGCCTACGACGACGAGGGTGTCGTGCAGATGGCCGTGCGGGCCCTCAAGGAGGCCCATCCCGAGCTGACCGTGATCACTGACGTTTGCCTCTGCGAGTACACCTCGCACGGCCACTGCGGTTTCGTCAGGGACGGCGAGGTCGACAACGACATCACGGTCGAGCTGCTCGCCAAAATCGCGGTCTCCCACGCCGAGGCCGGCGCCGATGCCGTGGCGCCCAGCGACATGATGGACGGCCGGGTCGGAACGATTCGCCACCAGCTCGACGAGGAGGGTCACCCCGGCGTCCCGATCGTCGCCTACAGCGCCAAGTACGCGTCGGCGTTCTACGGCCCGTTCCGCGACGCCGCCGAGTCGACCCCCGAATTCGGCGATCGCCGCGGGTACCAGATGGATCCCGCCAACGCGGTCGAGGCGGTCCGCGAGGCGCAGCTCGACCTCGAAGAGGGCGCCGACATGCTCATGGTCAAGCCGGCGACGCCCTACCTCGACGTCGTGCGCCGGGTCAAGGACGAGACCGCCGCTCCGCTCGCCGCCTACCACGTCTCCGGCGAGTACTCGATGCTGAAGGCCGCCGCCGCCAACGGCTGGATCGACGAGCGCGCCGCGGTGCTGGAGACGCTGACCTCGATCCGCCGCGCCGGCGCCGACGCGATCGTCACCTACTACGCGAAGGAGGCCGCGGGATGGCTTCAGTGAGTTCCAAGGTTCCCCAGTCCAAGGCTCGCTCGCGCAAGGACGGCGCGGCGATCCCGCTCGACGAAGCCGATAAGCGCCTGATGAACCTGCTCCAGTCGAGCTTCCCGCTCGACCCCGAGCCCTTCGCCCTCGTCGCCTCCGAGGCAGAGATGGAACTGGACGACGTCCTCACTCGCACTCGGCGGTTGCTCGACGAGCGGATCATCCGCGAGATCACTCCGATCTTCGACACCCGAGCGCTGGGCTATGAGTCGATGCTGGTCGCCGCCAAAGTCGACTCCGAGAACCCACAGCGCGCCGCGAAGGTCGTCAATTCCCATCCCGGCGTTTCCCACAATTACCTCCGCACCCACGACTTCAATCTCTGGTTCACGATCGCCACGCCGCCCGATTCCGAGCTGGGGCTGCCCGGCACGCTCGAGGTGCTGATGCGCGAGACCGGGGCCGAGTCGATGCGCCAGCTCCCCACCCTGACCCTGTTCAAGATCAACATGAACCTGGAAATGGAGAAGGGAACCGACGCCCTCGCCGCCGCGGTCGACGCCTCACCGCCGCGTGAGCTGGAGCCTCAGCCCTACGACGATCGCGACATCGCGGTGATCCGCGCCCTGCAGGGGCCGATGGAGCCGGTCGAGCGCCCCTATGACGAAGCTGCCGCCGAGGTGGGGATGAGCACGGAAGAGCTGCTCGAGCACCTGCGGGCGATGGTCGACCGCAAGCTGCTGCGCCGCGTCGCCGCGATCCTCTTCCATCGCCGCGCCGGCTTCTCGGCAAACGGGATGGGGGTTTGGAAGGTGCCGGAGCCCGAGATCATGGAGACGGGCCGGCAGATGGCGTCGTTCCGCGGCATCTCCCACTGCTACCAGCGACCCACCTATGCGGATTGGCCCTACAGCGTCTTCACGATGGCGCACGGCCGATCGAAAGAGGAGTGCGACGCGATCCTCGACTCGATCGCCGAGGAGTGCGGGATGGGTCCCGACGACCGCGCCACCCTCTACTCATCGACCGAGTACAAGAAGATCCGCCTCCGGTATTTCACCGACGAATATGCAGCCTGGGAGGCCGAGCATTCCTAGTTCGGAGGAGCTCTACCGTAGGGCTCTCGAGGTAATTCCCGGTGGAGTCAACTCGCCCGTCAGGGCGATGCGCCAGGTCGGGCGCGACCCGATCTTCATCGAGCGCGGCGAGGGCTGTGAGCTGATCGATGTCGACGGCAACCGCTACGTCGACTGGGTCGGGTCCTGGGGGCCGATGATCCTCGGCCACGCTCACCCCGCGGTCGTTGCGGCGATCGAGGCCGCTGCCGAGCGCGGCACCAGCTACGGCGCCGCAACCGCGGGTGAGGTCGAGCTCGCCGAGCAGGTCGTCGCTCGTGTCCCCTCGGTCGAGATGATCCGAATGACCAGCTCGGGGACCGAGGCTGCGATGAGCGCCGTCCGCCTCGCTCGCGCCGTCACCGGCAGGGAGGTCGTCGTCAAGTTTGCCGGCGCCTACCACGGCCACTCCGACGGCCTGCTGGCCGATGCCGGCTCTGGTCTGGCGACGCTCGGCATCCCGGCGAGCCCGGGGGTAACCGCGGCCCAGGCTGCCGCGACGGTCGTGGTCGACTGGAACGACCGCGAGGCGCTGACCCGCGCCCTCACCGACCACCCCGTGGCGGCCCTTCTCGCCGAGCCGATCGCGGCGAACATGGGAGTCGTCCCGCCCGCCGACGGGTTCCTCGAGTTCCTCCGCGCGGCGAGCACCGAGGCCGGCGCCCTGCTCGTCTTCGACGAGGTTATTACCGGCTTCCGCGTCGCCCGCGGCGGCGCCCAAGACCTCTACGGCGTCACCCCCGACCTGACGATCCTCGGCAAGGTGCTGGGGGGCGGCCTCCCGGCCGCCGCCTTTGCCGGCCGCCGCGAGCTGATGGAGCGGGTCGCCCCGGCCGGCGACGTCTACCAGGCGGGCACGCTCTCCGGGAATCCCCTTGCTGTCGCCGCGGGGCTGGCGACGCTGCGGGAGCTGGACGCCTCCGCCTACAGCCGCCTCGGCGAGTTGACACAACGCTTCGCTGCGGGCTTGGCGGAACTCGCCGAGGGCCGCCCGCTACAGGTCTCCTCCGCGCCGGGCCTCGTCACCCTCTTCTTCAGCGCCGAGCCGGTTCGCGACTTCACAGCTGCGGCCGCCTGCGACACCGATGCCCACGCCCGCTTCTGCCGCGCCATGTTGGAGCGCGGCTTCTACCCGCCGCCGTCCCAGTTCGAGGCTTGGTTTGTCTCCCTCGCCCATGACGAGGAGGCGATCGACCGTACCCTCGAAGCCGCCGCCGACTCCCTTCCGTGATGGGTGAGCTCACGCCCTCAGATGCGCTCCGGTTCCTCGCTGCCACCTTGCGGGACGAGGACACGCCGATCTCCCCTCACGTCGTCGACCCGGCGGAAGAGCCGGCCTTCGGCCCACTGGCCGCAGCCGGCCCTCGTGCCGCGACGGCACCGGGCGAGTACTCGCTCGTCCTTGAGTCCGTGCGCGAGGGCTACCTCCTCCACTATGGCGAGCCGCGCATCCTTTCCGGCCACGACCCGGATCTGGCCCTGCTCGCCGGGGACTATCTCTACGCCCTCGGCATCGAGCGCCTCGCGGCTCTCGGCGACTCTGACGCGGTACATGAACTGGCCGACCTGATCAGCCTCTGCGCCCAGCTTCACGCCGAGGGGCGGGAGGACTCCGTGCCCGACCTGTGGAGGGCCTCGGCCGTCGCGGTGGGGGACGGTCGTTCCGACGCGCACGAGGACGTTAAGCGAGCCCTCCGCGCTTCCGGCCTGTAGATAGACTCCGCGACCGCGAAAGTGGCTGACGAGGCGGACAAGCGCAACGGGGTCGAGGCGGCCTCCCGGGAAGAGCGGCCCAAGCCGCCCCCCCGCGGCTACTTCGAGGGCGAGTCGATGACCCGCCGTCATGCCTTCACGATCGCCAGCCAGGCGATCGGCGGAGTCGCCGGACTTGCGATCGTGTTGCCCGCCGTCGGCTTCGCGGTCGCTCCGATCTTCCACCGCGGCAAGGAGCGTTGGGAGGCGGTCGGCCCGGCCGGGGACTTCGTCGAGGACACCTACCGCCAGGTCGTCTTCACGCTGGTCAACGGGATCGGCGACGCCGGCAAGTCCACCGCCTACATCCGCAAGGGCTCACCGCAGCTGCACGAGAGCCCGAAGGAGATCATCGCGATCTCCAACCGCTGTGCCCATCTCGGCTGCCCGGTCCGTTACGTGCAGGCCGCCGGGAACTTCATCTGCCCCTGCCACGGCGGCGTCTATGACTTCCAGGGCAAGAGGATCGGCGGCCCCCCGGTGCGTCCGCTCGATCGCTTCCAGACCCGGATCCGCGACGGCCAGGTTGAGATCGGGCCCCGCTACAGCGTCACCTCGCAGCTGGAGCCGGTCCGCACCCGCGATCCCGGCGAGTTCACCGGCGGCATCTGGGAGTACCTCTACCCGCCGCGCCCGTCGACCTTCCCGGCCCCGTCCGGCGGCTAGGTAGGCGACCCCGATGCCGAAAATGCCTTCAATGCCCAAGATCCCCGACTCGGTAGTCCCCGGCCCGCTGCGCAAACCGGCCAAGCCCGGCGAGGCCGGCCCCGCCAAGGCGCCCGCCCCGGCGGACCTCAAGACTTCGCCGCCGGAGCGGCCCAGCGACGTCCAGCGGCTCGGCGCGGCGGCCAAGGACGCCCCGGTCGACGTGCTCGCCTGGCTCGACCAGCGCACCGCTGCCTCCGGCTTTCTCACCGGGCTGCTCTACCGCAATGTCCCGAAGGGGACCAACTGGTACTACACGCTCGGCTCCGCGGCTCTCTTCGCCTTCATCGTGCAGGCGGTCACCGGCGTTTTCCTGGCGATGTTCTACGTGCCCTCGCCGACTCAGGCCTACGCCTCGATCTCCCACATCAACAACGACGTCTTCCTCGGCCAGCTCGTGCACGGCATGCACAAGTGGGGATCGAGTGTGATGGTGATCCTCCTCTTCCTCCACATGGGGCGGACCTTCTTCTTCGGCGCCTACAA
The DNA here is from genome assembly GCA_963837585.1 of uncultured Solirubrobacterales bacterium. Taxonomy (GTDB): domain Bacteria; phylum Actinomycetota; class Thermoleophilia; order Solirubrobacterales; family 70-9; genus CAWINX01. The sequence continues at coordinate 331,995 of CAWINX010000003.1, forward strand.
GTACCCGCGCGAGCTGAACTGGGTGATCGGGGTCGTGCTGCTGATCCTGACCATGACGATGGCCTTCACCGGCTACCTGCTGCCCTTCGACCAGCGCTCCTTCTGGGCCTCGGTCGTCGGCATCAACATCAACGGGACCGGGCCGATCGTCGGGCCCTACCTCAGCGACTTCCTGCGCGCCGGCCCCGAGTTCGGCGCGACCACGCTCTCCCGCTTCTACTCGATTCACATGCTGCTCGTCCCCGGCGCGATCATCGCCCTGATCGGCGCCCACCTCTACCTCGTCGTCAAGCTCGGCACCACGGCTCCGCCGTGGGTGAAGGCGGAGCGACCCAAGGTTGCCGCTCCTGTCTCTCAGCTTGACGCGGGCGCCGAGGCAGAAACCGGCAACGGAGCCTCCCCAGACCGATGAAGCCGGCGGATAAGCAGGCATATCTCGAGCAGTACGAGCTCCTCAAGAAGAAGGGCAAGCCCTTCTTCCCCTATGCGGTGATGAAGGACTCGACGATGGCCCTGGTCGTCGTCGGAGTGATCATCGTGATGTCGTTGATCCTCGGCGCCGAGCAGGGGCCGAAGGCCGACCCGACCACGACCACCTACGTGCCACGGCCCGAGTGGTACTTCTACTTCCTCTTCGAGCTGCTGCGGGTGATCAAGCCGCCGGAGCTGGTCCCGATCGCGACGATCGGCATCCCGACCATCTGCATGGTCCTGCTCCTTCTCCTGCCGTTTTACGACCGCGGCCCGGAGCGCCGACCCGACCGTCGGCCGATCGCCACCACCGCCGGCTGTTTGACGATCATCGCGATGGCCTACCTGACCTTCCTCGGCGCCACCGGCGGCTCGCCCACCGAGATCGACATGAAGGTGGCGCCGCAGTACGAGGCCGGCAAGGAAGTCGTCGCCGGGTCGGGCTGCCTCGCCTGCCACAAGCTCGGCGAGAACGGCAACAACGGCCCGGGGCCGGAGTTGACCCACATCGCCCAGCGCATCCCGCGCGCGGCGATCATTCGCTCGGTGCAGATAGGCCCGGGTATCATGCCCTCGTTCCAGGATCTGCCGCCGAAGAAGCTCAACGAGCTCGCTGACTTCCTCTCCTCACTCAACTAAGCCGTCTCGAGACTCCGCCCAGTTCGCGGATCAGGTCAACCGCATGTTCGACCGCATCGCCGGTCGATACGACCTGCTCAACTCGGTGATGACGGCGGGACTCCACCACCGCTGGCGCGAGCGCGCCGCCGACCGAGCGACTCTGCGCCCCGGCGACTCCGCGCTTGATGTTTGTTGCGGTACCGGCGATCTCACCCTTGAACTCGCCCGCCGCGTCTCTCCGGGCGGCCACGTGGTCGGCAGCGACTTCTCCGAGCCGATGCTCGACCTGGCGCGGGAGAAGGTCGCCGAACGGAACACCGACGGCATCCGCTTCGAATGGGCGGATGCGCTCCAGCTTCCCTACGATGCCGGCCGCTTCGACGCCGTCACGGTCGGCTTCGGCGTCCGCAATTTTGCCGACCGCGATCGCGGGCTGGCCGAGATGGCCCGGGTGCTGAAGCCCGGTGGGCGTCTCGTCATCCTCGAGCTGACGCAGCCGACCCGACCGCCGCTTTCGACCTTCTACTCGCTCTGGTTCGACCGCATCGTCCCGTTGCTCGGCAGGCTCACCGCCAACCCCGAGGCCTATTCCTACCTCCCGGAGTCGGTCCGCAACTTCCCGAGCCCAGATGGGCTGGCCGAGAAGATGAGCGACGCCGGTTTGGTGGAGATCCGCTGGACGGTGCTCGCCGGGGGGATCGTCACGATCCACAGCGGCATTCGAGGGTGACCAGGCCCTCTGCTGTCCCACCGCCGGTGACGGCGGTCCTTGACGCGTCAAGCCGCTGGCTCCCGTTGCGCCTCGAAGCGGTGGAGGCGACGCTGCGCGAGCTCAGTGCTGCCCAGGGGGGGCCGCTTGGCGAGGATTCGACGGCGACACTCGCGGCCGGGGGCAAGCGCCTCCGCCCGCTGCTCGTCTTGCTCTGCGCCGGCGAGCCCGGCGGCGACGCGGCCGTGCGGGCCGCCGCGGCGATCGAACTCGTCCACATGGCGACGCTGGTCCACGACGATGTCCTCGACGACGCGCCGTTGCGCCGTGGACGACCCACGGTCGCCGCCACCTCGGGTCGCGATCGCGCTGTCGCCACCGGTGACCTGCTCTTCTCCCGGGCCTTTGCCCTGCTCGGCAGAGGCGGGCGACGAGCGCGCCGTCGAGCTGCTCAGCGAGGCCTCGGTCGCCCTGGCCCGCGGCGAGCTGGCGCAGCGCCAGGATGCCTTCGACATCGCGGTTGGCGAGGAGCGCTATATGGAGCGCTGCCGACTGAAGACCGCGAGGCTGTTCGAGTGCGCCTGCCTGATGGGAAGGGACGAGCAGGCTCTGCGCGCCTTCGGCGCCGGGATCGGCTTGGCGTTCCAGCTGCTCGACGACGTCCTCGACGTGTCCGGACCGCCCGAGCGCACCGGCAAGGCTCGCGGCACCGATCTGCTCGACGGCACCGTCACGCTGCCGCTGATCGTCGCGACTGCGGTCGACCCGGGGATCCAATCAGTCGAACTTCGCACCCTCGACCCCGCCTCGGCCGAGGCACTCTGCGACCGCATCGCGGCAACCGGAGCGCTCGACGCGGTCCGCTCCCAGGCCCTGGAGCTTGTCGCCACCGCCAAGCGGGAACTCGCCGCGGCGGCTTTCGACGACGAGCAGAGGAAGTTGTTGGAGCTGATCGCCGACGGCGTTGTCCAGCGCTACAGCTGAAAGTCGTCAGCGCTGATCAGGTCGGCCTCGAGGGCGACTACGAACGTCTCGGCCATCTCTTCCATGATCGAGCGCTGTAGAGACTTCAGGCCCTCGACCAGCTCCTGGGTGCCGTCGTCCAGCTCCTCGTCGAAGTCGTCGATCTCATGCTCGCCGTGAATGCTGTTGCCCTCCCACTCGCACTCCGGGCAGCGCCGCCAGAGGCGCCAGTGGCCCTGGGGGGCGGCCTGCTCCCAACAGGTCGGCTGCACCAGGCGCGAAGCGCACTCCGGGCAGACGTGAAGTCCGGTCGTGGTCTTCGTCTCAGTGCGAGTGCGTCGCATGGTTCAACTATCGAACCCGCGAGAGAGCCACTTAATCCGGACTTTTCCGCAACGAATCGCAAAAACCCCAGAAACGGGTAGGCGCGCCTCCCCAATAGCTTGCGCCTGTACCATGAATCGATGCTTGGAAACATCGGCCCCCTGGAGATCGTCGTCGTCCTGATCATCGCCCTCGTGGTGTTCGGGCCAAAACGCCTCCCCGAGTTGGGCCGTTCGCTCGGCAAGGGCATTCGCGAGTTTCGCGGCTCGCTGACCGGCGAGCACGACGACGACGACGAGCCCTCCCCACCGGCTCCCCCGCAGGGACTCGAGGCCGGCGAGCGCGAGCCGGTCGCCCACAAACGGTCCTAGGGGCAAGCCGGGATGCCCCGTCGCGTCCGGGCGGTCTCCCATGAAGACCGCCTCACCATCGTCGAGCACCTCGACGAGCTGCGCTTCCGGCTCGTCGTCTCGCTGGCCGCCTTCGGAGTCGCCCTCGCCCTCTGTTTCTGGCAGAACCACCTGTTGCTGGAGATCGCCTCCGGGCCGCTCCCGCACGCCCACAAGAAGCTGCTCACCTTCGGCGTCACCGAGCCGTTCACGACGACGCTGACGGTCGCGGCCTACGGCGCGATCATCCTCGCTGCGCCGATCGTTCTCTACCAGCTCGCCGCCTATGTCCTGCCCGCCTTCAGCGATGCCGAGCGTCGCGTCGCCGTGCCGATCCTCCTGATGGTCCCGATTCTCTTTGCCGCGGGCGTCGCTTTCGGGTATTTCGTCGTTATGCCCGCGGCCGTCCACTTCCTGCTCGGCTTCAACGACAGCCAGTTCAACGTTCAGGTGCGGGCCCGCGATTACTACGGCTTCTTCGGGATGACGATGCTCGCCTGCGGCATCGTCTTCGAGCTGCCCCTGGCGATCGTCGCCGTCACCCGGCTTGGCATCGTCAAGGTGAGCCAGCTCACCGCCAACCGTCGCTACGCCTACCTGGTGATCGCGATCGTCGCCGCGGCGCTGCCGGGAGTCGACCCGATCTCGATGCTGATCGAGATGGTCCCCCTCCTCGTCCTCTACGAGTTGAGTATCTTGCTCGCTCGCGCCTTCGGCGATCCGAAGGCGACGGGAGGTTTGACCGAGCCCTCGACCCAGGAGCGGTGATCGACTAGATGGCAGACGGCGGCGAACGACGCATGGTCTTCGACCTTCGCGGGCGGCGCAGGCACGTCGTCAAAGTCGTCTACGCGATTCTCGCCCTGCTGATGGGCGCCAGCCTCTTCCTCGTCGTCGGGCCGGTCAACCTCGGCGGTCTGCTCGGCAACAGCAGCTCCAGCAGCGCCAGCTCCGGCCTCGACGATCAGGCCGCCAAGATCGAGCGCAAACTGAAAAAGAACCCGAACGACGAGGCCCTGCTGCTCGCCCTCACCCGCACGCGGATCAGCGCCGGCAACACGCTGGTCAACGTCGACCCGACCACCGGCCAGCAGTCGGTCACGCCCGAGGCCCGTGCCGAGTACCAGCAGGCCGCCGTTGCCTGGAATCGCTATCTGAAGCAAGATCCGCGGCCGCCCAGCACCGCGGCCGCCCAGCTCGCTGCCACCGCCTTCTTCTCCCTCGCCCAAACGGCGACCACCGGCGCCGAGGCCGAGGATGACGTAAAGAGCGCCGCCCATGCGCAGCAGATCGTCGCCGATGCCCGGCCCAACCTCGGCACGGTGAGCACACTGGCGATCTACAAGTACTACTCGCTCGATTTCGCCGGTGGCGACAGGGCGACCAAGCAGGCGGAGAAGCTCGCCATCTCAAAGTCGCAGGCAAAGAGCGTCAAGACCCAGCTCGCCTCGATCCGAAAGCAGGCGAAGAAGTTCCAAACGCAGCAGCAGCAGCTGGCCAAGGCGCAGAAGGGGCAGGGCAAACAGGAGCTCCAGAACCCGCTCGGCGGCCTCTCTGGAGGCGGCGCCTCCAGCGGCACCACCCTCGCTCCCTAGCCGCTTCCTATACTTCCGATCCGGCTTCGGGCTCCCGCCCGAGCCGTCGCTTCACTGGGCCGTTAGCTCAACCGGTAGAGCAGGAGACTCTTAATCTCAAGGTTCCGGGTTCGATCCCCGGGCGGCCCACTCACCGCATCCAGCAGGGCTTGAAGACGGTGCCGGCGATCGCGGTGCCGTCGGCGAAGGTGAGTCTGCCGCGCACCTCGAGCAGGCCGTCGGCGCAGCGGGCGGAGGTGTAGCTGCGGGTCCGCCCGCGGTACGGTAGGTGCGGTGGATCGCCAGGCTTCCGGAGGTCAGCGAGCCATAGCCGCCGGCGATCGAGGGCACGTCGGTGTTCAGCCGGTATCCGAAGCGGCCGAAGTGGACCTTCTCAATCGTCGTCACCGCCACGTAGGTGGTCGGCGCGGGGGTCGTGGTGTAGGCGTGGATCACGACCGTCGCGTCGCGCCCTTTTCGAGGCCCGTTGAAAAAGGTCAGCGGCGACGTCGCCGGGATCGGCGCCTGCCCGGGGAAGCTGAGGATCGCCTTGGCCCTGCCGGTTCCGACGATCGCGCGGCGGCAGGTCCGGCGCGCCGCGACGACGGTCTCGTTGGCGAGCGCGGCGGCCCGGCAGGTCGGCAGCCCACGCGTCGTCAGCCGTCCGTTGCGATCGAAAAGCAGGAGGATTGTCTTGAGCGGCGGTGGCGTGGTTCGGTCCTTGGTCGAAATCGTCGCGTGACCGCCGATTCGGATCGGCGCGAAGGCCCGCTTGGGCAACACTTTCGGGTGAAAGCTTCCGTCGGCGACGACGACGATGTTGCCCAACACAACGCGGGCGCCAGAAGCGGAACCGGCGGCGAGGCCGACCGCCAGGAGCGCCGCGACGAACAGCGATCGTCTCGCTCGCGCACGGCGCACGGCCGGCCTACGCTCCCTCGGCTTGTTCCTTGAGCAGATCCCGGGCCAGACGACGCTGCTCGGCCGCCCCCTCCGGGCCGAGGAAGGGCTGCGTCATCCAATACATCAGGTCCGGCAGTCGGGAGGGCAGCTGCGCGGTGGCGCCGTGGAGGATCTCGCTGTAGAGGAACTCGTAGACGCCGCCGACCAGCGCCAGCGAGGTGAGCCCGGGCAGCTCCGAGGAAGCCTCCGAGCGCCCCGCCTCGATGAAGTGGGTGAACTGGCGGATCGCCGCGTCGCGGCGGGCCAGCGCCTTCGGCCCGGCCGCCTGGATCTCGACGATGCAAAAGCGCGCGGCGGCGGGGCGCTCGGCGATGATCCTCAGGAAGGCGGCCAGGCCGTAGCGGATCCTGGTCGCCCAGGTTGCGTCCCGAGGAGCGTCGAAGCCACTCGTCGTCACGTCGAACAACATCGCCAGCGCCACCTCGAAGGCGGCCAGGAAACATGCCTGCTTGTCGTCGAACAGCTCGTAGAAGGTCTTGCGCGAGACGCCGGCGACGTTGATCACGTCGACCACGCGGGTTTCGGCGTAGCCGCGCTCAGCACAGACATCCACCATCGCCGCGAGGATCCGGGTTCGCTGCTGGGCAGCCACCTGTTCGCGAGTGAGGCCGTGCCGGCCGCGCGGCAATCGCTGAAGCTCGCTGATCGTGTCTTCAGGATGGGCCACCGCTTTACTTTAGGGAATCGAGTGCTTCTTCCAACAGGCCTAACTTAGAAACAAAGGTGATTTCGTGCCTGGGCTGGTATAAGCAACTGCCTGTCTTTTCGGCCCTTCAGGGAAGGAAAACAGGCAGGGGAAGGGGAAATTTGACCGGCCAAGGTGCATCGTGGCATTGCGACGTGTGCTGACCAAGAAGACGAGCAAGGCCACGAGGCGACGCCGCGGGGGCAATCGCGATTCCGGCGTGCCGTGGTCCCTGCGCCGCCCGAAGCGGACGCTCGTCGTCGCGGCCCTCGTCATCGTCTTCCTCGGCATCCTCGGGCTGAACGTCGAGAGCCGGCTTTCGCCGACCTCCCTCGACATCAACGGCACCCAGTCTTCGCGCGCCAACCGGATGCTGCAGCGCTACTTCGGAGACTCGGCGCCCTTCCCGATCCTCCTCCGCGGCCCCGCGGCGGCGCTCGACCGGCAGGGCCAGGCGCTGGTCCGAGCCCTGCGCCGCGACCCCAAGGTAACGACGCTGTCCCCGTGGGACCAGGGCGGCGTCAGCAACCTTCGCCCCAGCCCCAACAAGGCGCTGATCCTCACCGACTTCCACGTCGGGCTCGAGAAGGCGGTCAAGGACACCGTCCCCTACCTCAACAAGACCCTCGAGGAGCAGATAACGCCGCCGGTGCGCGCCACCCAGACCGGCTTCGCCAGCATCTCGCGGGCGATCCAGGACGAGTCGATCAGCTCGGCCGAGAAGGACGAGCTGATCGCCCTTCCCTTCCTCCTGCTGGTTCTGCTGCTCGTCTTCCGCTCGCCGGTCGCCGCGATGATCCCGCTGATCTTCGGCGTGATCACCGTGATCAGCACGCGCGGCGTCCTCACGATCGCCAGCAACTACTTCTCGGTCGATGCCTTCGCCCTCACGGTCAGCTCGATGATGGGCCTCGCCTTAGGGGTGGACTACGCGCTGTTGATGGTCTCGCGCTTCCGCGAGGAGCTCGCCGGGGGAGCGGAGCCGGGCGCCGCTGCTCGTACGACCCGGCGCACCGCCGGGCGCACCACGGTCTTTGCCGGCAGCACCCTCTTCCTCTCGATGTTCGTCTCGATCTTCATCGTGCCGGGCTCCCTGCTGATCTCCCTCGCCACCACGGTGATCGTCGTCGTGGTGATCAGCGTCCTCACCTCGACTCTCGTCGCCCCCGCCCTGTTCGCCCTGCTCGGGCCCCAGCGTCGACCGCTGGCGCATCGGCAGGGCCGCCAGAGAGGACTCCGGCTTGATGGCGGCGGTGGGCGCCGCGCTGGCGCGTCCGCGGCTGGCCGCTGCCGTGATCGGCGGGGTGGTCCTGATCCTCGCCGCGCCGGCGGTCGCGCTGAAGACCGGGCCGCCCAGCACCAACCAGCTTCCTTCCAGCGACTCCGCCAGGCGCGATGCGGCGATCGTCAACCGGGCGATCGGCTCCGGCTTCGCCGCCCCCTTCTCGGTCCTCGCGGCGACGGACCAGGGCCCGATCACCGACTCGGCCCACCTCTCCGAGCTGTCGGCCTGGCAGCATCAGCTCGCCGCCCTGCCCGGTGTGCGGGCGGTGATCGGGCCCGACCAGGTGGCCCAGCGGGTCAAACCGATTCAGAAAGCGGGCAAGGACCTGCTGGCCGGCCGGGGTTCCGCCGGGCGCGCGCTCGCCGGGGTACGCCGTCTCGGCGTCAACCTGGGTCGCGCGGCGCGCGGCGTCACCCAGCTCCGCATCGGCCTCGCCAAGGCGACCTTCGGTGCCGTCCTGCTCGGCAGCGGGGCTGGACAGGCCGAGGGGGCTTCCAGCCAAATCGCCGACGGCCTCAACCAGGCGAGCAAGGGCAGTAGCCAGGCTGTCACCGCCCTCAGCTCGTTCGCGGCCGGGTCGCGCAAACTCGCTGCGGGCCAGCAACAGACGATCCTCCCGACGCTGAACTTCAAGTTCGCGGCGCACGATCTCAGGGCCAACATCGTCTCCAATGTCAACCCGAGCGCCAAGCGGATCAAGCGGGATCTGCACGACGAGGTCAACAACCAGTTGCCGCCGCTCCAATCCGCCGCCAAAGACGCCGACGAGCAGCTCCAGATCGCCTGGGCGCAGCTCAACGGGATGACGGTCGGGAAAACCGATCCCAACTACGCGGCGGCGCTGGACGCCGTGCGTCAGGCGACCGCGGCGGTAAGCGGCACCGACCCCTCCACCAACCAGCCCTACAGCGCCGGCTACACCGGTCTCCCCAGTGAGCTTTCGGCGATGCAGACTCGCCTGCAAAACGACGCCGACGACGCCGACAACGTCGTCGATTGGCTGGTCAACACCGCCGAGCCGAACTTGAACACGATGTACCTGCAGATGAAGAGGTTGAACGCGGGTGAGATCAAGCTGACCAAGGGAAGCAACACGCTGGCGAACGGCGCCCGGCGCCTCTCCGACGCATCCGTCCCCCTCAACGACGGGCTGACGCGCCTCACCGGCGGCGCCGAGCAGCTCACCGGCGGCCTCTCCCAGCTCCAGGGCGGCAACGTCCAACTCGCCCGAAGCCTCTCCGACGGCTTCCGCCAGAGCCGACCCCTACAGAGCGGCCTGCGCCTCATGCAGGTCAGGGTGCTCGCCGGCAACCGCCAGATCCGCCGCAACGTCGGGCAGATCCGCACCCAGTCCCCGGGGATCTTCAACTCCGGCTTCTTCGTCCTCTCCGCGCTCGACGGTGCGTCGCCGCAGGCTCGCGAGCGCGCCGGCACGACGATCGACCTCCAGCACGGCGGCCAGGCGACCAACGTCACGGTGATCCCGACCTCGACCTTCAACACGCCCGGCTCGACCCGCCTCTATCGCCGCCTCCAGGACAGCGCCGCCGACTTCAGCCGCCGCACGGGGCTCACCACCGGGGTGGCCGGCGGGCCGGCGACGGTCACCGACTACGACCGGGTGACGAGCGCCCGCATCCCCTGGTTGGTGCTGGCGATCGCGATCGCCACCTTCCTGATGTTGGTCCTCGTGCTGCGGGCCCTGCCGCTGGCGGCCCTCGCCGTCGGCCTCAACCTGCTCACCGTCGGCGTCGCCTTCGGCGTCCTCACCCTGCTCTTCAACGTTCCCGAGGGCTATCCGCTGGGCGGCCACACCTACATCGACGCGGTCAGCGTGACGATGATCTTCGGCGTCGTCTTCGGGCTCTCGATCGACTACGCGGTCTTCCTGCTGATGCGGATGCGCGAGGCCCACGACGGGGGCGCCGACCACGCGGCCTCGATCTCCTTCGGCCTGGAGAAAACGGCCCGGGTGATCACCGGCGCGGCGGCGATCATGATGGCCGTCTTCATCGCCTTCGGCACCGCCAGCATCGCGACCGTCAGCCAGCTCGGCATCGGCCTCACCGTCGCGGTCATCCTCGACGCCACGGTGGTCAGGATCGTCCTGCTGCCGGCGCTGATGCTGCTGATCGGCGAGCGCGTCTGGTGGCTGCCTCGCTGGCTCGATCGCATCATGCCCAAGATCGACGCCCACGGGACCGAGGCCGAAGCCCCCAAAGCGCAGGTCGGCTGAGCGAGCGACTTAGGTTCTTAGGGCTGGACGGCGGAGCGTTCCATCTCGGCGGCCGCGGCCTCGCTGCCGAAGTAGGGCAGCACCGCGAGGTGCATCAGCTCCGGCAGCAGCGAGCGGAACTCGGCCGCCCCCTGCTCCTCGAGCGGCGTCGCCAGTCGCGAGTAGACGACCGCGTGGATCCCGGCGACGATTCCCTCCGAGGTGATCGACGGTGGCGCCTCCTGGCCATCTCCAAGCTCCTCGCGGGCGGGACTGCCCTCCCGCTTCGGGCTACTTACTCTTCTGCTTGCACCTCTGGACGCCCGTCGGCGTCAGGGTCTGGCCGTCGGCGAAGCTGAAGGCGCCGCGGTACTTCCACTTCTTGGTGGCGCACTTGGCGCTGACGTAGCTGCGCCTCTTGCCCCTGTACTTGTACTTCCTGTTCACCTTCGTCTGGAAGTGGGTGAGCGAGGCGGTGCCGCCCGCGATCGGGGGGATCTGGACGTCGAGCCGCGGCCCGTAGCCCTTCTTGTTGTAGTTGCGTGATGACGCCGGTGAGGATGGTCGAGACCTGGACCGGCGTCGAGCCGAAGGTGTGGACCAGGAGCACCGGCTTCCTGCCCTGCGGCACGCCGTTGAAGGCGGTCACGGTCACGGTCTCGGTGAAAACCGTGTCGCCGACCGGGATCAGCACCGTCGCCTTGCCGCTGCCGACGATCGCCTTCGGGCATATCCCCTTCGCCTGGTCGGTCGTCGTGTTCTGCAGCTTCCCGTTGGTGCAGGTCGGGATGCCATGCGTGTAGAGCTTTACGTTCTTGTCGAAGTCGAGCACGGCTCGGTTCGCCGGCACCGGGACGCCGTTGGACGCCGTTGTCGTCGAGAGGTCGGTGACGACGTTCAGCGTCGCCGGCTGGAACTTGCTCTTCGAGAGCTTCGAGGGCGAAATGGTCGCCCTCCAGCCCTGCACGTTGCCGTCGGGCACCGGGGCCGGCGGGGTTTGCTGCGAAGGCTGCGGCGGTGGCGAGAGCCATCACGCCCACTGCCAGGCTCATCGTCAAAATCAATCGCTTGCGCATCGGGGTCTCTCCTCTTTCTTCCCTGCCCACTTAGCGCTGCAAGTACAGGAACCCAGCGTAGCGGCCCGAGTTGCTCGGCCGGTCGGGGTTTTCCCGCGAATCTGAGCCGCGGGATCGCCGCAGCCAAGCGTCCGCCAGGCGACGTTGACTTCCAGTTAACGCAGGCGAATTACGGCACTCTCCGCCGGGGCGCTCGGATACGATCCCTTCGCCAGTTCCACCGGGTCGGAGGCCGGGGAACGGGAGGCGAGAACGACCCGCGTGTCCGTGAATCCATCAGGAGAGGAGCGACGGCCGGTGCTCACCCGGCGGCCGACGGTTGCCCGCATCGCGGCCCTCGGGGCGATCGTCCTCTTCGTCATCTTGATCTTCGCGCTGGTCGTCAACAGCAACGGCGGCTACGGCTACAACCTGCTCTTCCAGAATGGCGGCCAGCTGGTCAGCGGCAACCAGGTGCTGATCGGCGGCCAGCCGGTCGGCTCGGTCGACAGCATTTCGCTGACCTCCGACAACCTCGCCGAGGTCCACGTCACCGTCGACCAGCAGCTCCACGAAGGCTCCACGGCGGTGATTCGCGCCACCTCGCTCTCCGGCGAGGCCAACCACTACGTCTCGATCTCCCCCGGCCCCAACAGCAACCCGGCGATGTCCGAGCGGCGCGACCATGGATCTCGCCTCGACCACGACCTCGGTCGACCTCGACCAGCTCTTCAACATCTTCACCCCGAAGAACCGCCAGGGGCTGAGCAATTTCATCCGCGGCAACGCGGCGATCTACGCCGGCCGCGGCCCCCAGGCCAACCAGACCTACAAGTACTTCGGCCCGGCGCTCAACCGGACCAGCGCCTTCTTCGGCGAGCTGACCGCCGACCAGCGGCTGCTGCGCCGCTTCGTGGTCGGCTCGGCGAACCTCTTCACGGCGCTCTCCAGGCAGCACGACGCGCTCTCCTCCTCGGTCGCCAACGCAAACACCGCGTTCGCCTCGATCGCCAGCCAGAGCGCCTCGCTCGACCAGGCGCTGCGCCAGCTGCCGGCGACCTTCCGCCAGGGCAGCACCACCTTCGTCAACCTCCGCGCCGCGCTCGACGACCTCGATCCGCTGGTCAACACCTCGAAGACCGCCACCAAGAACCTCGCCCCCTTCCTCGCCAAGACGCTCCCGGTCGTGCAGCGGGCGGTCCCGGTCTTCCGCAACCTGAAGCTGACCGTCGCCAGGCCCGGCGCCGCCAACGACCTCGCCTACACGCTCGAGAAGCTGCCGACGATCCAGTCGCGCGCCAGCACCGCCTTCCCGCACGCGGTCAAGGCGATCGAGGACTACCAGCCGACCCTCAACTTCGCCCGCCCCTACACGCCCGACATCCTCAACGGCCTCGCCAAACTCGGCCAGGTGACCGCCTACTACGACGGGGTCGGCCACTACATCCGCGCCTCGGTCGGGACCAACCTCTTCGACTACAACGGCGGCACCAAAACGCTCGACCCGATCTCGCCGGCCGACAACTACAACGCCTTCGGCCCCGTCCACCCGCGTACCCCCTGCCCGGGCGGGGCGACGCAGTCGGCTCCCGACAACTCCAACCCGTTCGTCAACCCGCCGTGGGGCGCCAGCAGCGTCACCACGTCCGACTGCGTCCCCGGCGACGCGCCCCCCGGCCCATGAGGCGCGTCCTGCTGATCGGCGGAGTGGTGGTCGCGATCGTCGTCGCCGTGCTGCTGATCGGCGGCGGCGGCAGCGGCAGCGACTACCTGGTCCGCGCGGTCTTCGACAACGGCTCCTTCGTCGTCTCCGGCGAGGACGTCCGCGTCTCCGGCGCCAACGTCGGCAGCGTCCAGTCGGTCGGCGTCACCCTGCCGGGCGAGACGGCCTCCGAGCAGGGCGGCCCCCACGCGGTGCCCGGCAAAGCGGTCGTGGTGCTGGACATCACCGACCCCGGCTTCCAGGACTTCCGCCGCGACGCCAGCTGCATCATCCGCCCGCAGTCGCTGATCGGCGAGCGCTACGTCGACTGCCGCCCGACCCTGCCGCGGGCGCCCGGCTCCAGCCCGCCGCCCTCGCTGGCCGAGGTCCCGAGCGGCCAGCCGGGCGCCGGCGAGCACCTGCTGCCGCTGGAGAACAACGGCAAGGCGGTCGACGTCGACCTGGTCAACGACATCTGGCGGCTGCCGTACACGCAGCGCTTCCGGATCATCCTCAACGAGCTCGGCGCCGGGCTTCGCCTCGCGGGGCAAAGACCTCGAGGAGGTGATCCGCCGCGCCGACCCGGCGCTGCGCGACACCGTCCGCCTGCTCGCGATCCTCGCCCACCAGAAGAACCAGCTGGCGCAGCTGGCCAAGGACTCCGAGACGATCATGCGGCCCTGGGCCCGCGAGCGCGCCCACGTCGCCGGCTTCTTCGACAGCGCCGGCTACTCCGCCCAGGCGACCGCCGAGAAGAGCCCGGCGCTGGAGGCCTCGCTGCAGAAGTTCCCGATCTTCCTGCGCCAGTTCCGCCTCACGATGCGCAGCCTGCAGGGCTTCTCCGACCAGGCGCTGCCGGTCACCCTGGCGCTCGGCAAGGCGGCGCCCTCGCTGACCGACGCGACCCAGCACCTGCCGGCCTTCTACAGCGCCTCGACCGTCTCGCTGCGCAGCCTCGGCGAGGCCGGCCAGGCGTCGGGGGCGAAGTTCCGCGCCGCCGACCCGGTCGTGCTCCTCGCCCGCGGCCTCGCCCAGACCGGGGCGCGGCCGCTGACCAACTTCAACCGCTTCCTCGGCACCACCCAGAAGACCGGCGGCTTCGAGAACCTGATGGCGCTGATCTACAACACCGCCGGCCAGGTCAACGGGTTCGACAAATACGGGCATTACCTGCGCACGATGGTCACGCCGAGCAACTGCTTCGACTACATCCCGAACCCGGCGGTCCCCGGCGCCGGCGCCGCCTGCGCCTCGGCGAAGTTCCAGAACACCGGCTCGACCTCGTCGGTCTCCTCGACCGCGGACACCTCCACCGCCGCGCTGCTGCGCGCCCAGCGCAAGCGCGAGCAGCTGCAGCAGGGCGGCGGCACCTCCGCCCCCGGCCTCCTCGACTACCTCTTGGCGCCATGAGGCCGAGGCGCGGCGGGATAAGCGGAGTGGCGACCAGCCCGGTCCTGGTCGGGGCGGTGACGATCGTGATCGTGATCATCGCCGTCTTCCTCGCCTACAACGCCAACAACGGCCTCCCCTTCGTCGCCACCTACAACGTCAAGGTCCTCGTCCCCAACGCCGAGGCGCTGGTCAAAGGCAACGAGGCGCGGATCGGCGGCGTCCGGGTCGGCCTGGTCAAGTCGGTCACCCCGGTCCGCCTCGCCAACGGCCGCTTCGCCGCCCAGCTCGACCTCAGCCTGGACGAGAACGTCAACCCGCTGCCGACCGACACCAAGGTGGTGATCCGCAACAAGTCGACGATCGGGCTGAAGTACCTCGAGCTCGACCCCGGCAACTCCTCGCGCGGCTACCCGCCCGGCGCGACGATCCCGGTCAGCGCCTACAGCCCGAAGACGGTCGAGCTCGACCAGTTCTTCAACATCTTCGACCCGAAGACCCGCCGGGCGATCAAGGTCCAGCTGACCGGGTTCGGCACCGCCTTCGCCGGCCGCGGCGCCGACCTCAACGCCGCCTTCGCCGTGCTGCCCTCACTGGTCACCCACGCCACCCCGGCGCTTGCCGACCTGGTCGCGCCGCGGACCAACTTCGGCGGCTTCTGGCGCGCCCTCGAGTCGATCTCCGCCGAGGTGGCGCCGGTCGCCGAGCAGCAGGCGCAGCTCTACGTCGGCCTCGACCTCACCTTCACCGCCTTCGCCAACGTCGCCCGTCCCTACATCCAGGAGACGATCGTAAAAAGCCCGCCGACCGAGGACACCGCGATCGCCGTGCTGCCGGTGCTGCGGCCCTTCTTCCACAACTCGCAGCGCTTCTTCGCCGCCTTCGAGCCGGGCGCAAAGACGCTCGCCCGCATCTCCCCCGAGCTCGCCCGCACGGTCAGGGCCGGCATCCCGGTGCTGAACGCGAGCCCGGTCCTCAACGCCCAGCTCGAGCCGACCGCGCAGGCGCTGCTCGACTTCCAGAGCGCCTCCGGGGTGACGCACCGGGCTCGAAGCTGCTGACCAGCACCAACCAGATCCTCGACCCGGGCCTGCGCTTCATCACCCCCGCCCAGGGGACCTGCAACTACCTGACCCTGCTCTTCCGCAACGCCGCCAGCATCGGCAACCAGGGCAACAGCCTCGGCACCTGGACCCGCGTCCTGCCGATCGACGCGCCCAACCCCGGCACCTCTCCGACCGGCGGCGGCAGTGGCGTCAACAGCGAGGGCACGCCCTCCTCCGCGCCGGCAGCCGGCACGGGGGCGAACTACCTCCACATCAACCCCTACCCCTACACCGCCTCTCCCGGCCAGCCCGCCTCCTGCATGGCCGGCAACGAGAAATACTTCGGCGGCAGCCGTCGCGATCGGCAATCCATCGCAGAACGGATCACCCTCAACACCGCCGGCCAGAAGCCCTTCCAGCTCAACCAGGGGGGCAAGTGATGTCGCGCCTGCCGGACAGAGGGCCCCGCCCCGACCAGGGCGAGCACCGCCGCCTGCGGCTGAAGAACTGGCAGATCGCCGTGATCGCGATCCTGATCGTCACGGTCGGCCCCTACCTCGCCTTCACCAAACACATCCCCTTCACCGGCCACGGCTACACGCTCAACGCGGTCTTCCGCAACTCGGCCAACATCGCGATCAACTCGCCGGTGCGGGTCGCCGGGGTCAACGTCGGCAAAGTGATCGCGGTCGGCCGCGACGGCAACGACGCCAAGGTCACCTTCACGGTCAGCGAGTCCGGCCGCCCGATCGCCGCCGACGCCTTCGCCGAGATCCGCCCGCGGATCTTCCTCGAGGGCAACTTCTTCATCGACCTCGACCCCGGCAGCCCCAGCGCGCCGCAGCTCGGCGGCGGCTCGACGATCCCGGTCACCCACACCTCGACCGCGGTCCAGTTCGACGAGATCCTCACCTCGCTGCAGGCGCCGGTGCGGGCCGACCTCGGCCGGCTGCTGCAGGGCTACGGCACCGCCCTCACCCACCAGCCGACCGCCGCCGAGGACGCCACCCAGGACCCGCTGGTCAAAGGCGTCACCGGCGCCGGCGGCCTCAACCTCGCCCTCCTCTACGGCGGCCGGGCCGGTCGCTCCGCCGCCCAGGTGACCAACGCCTTCCTCGGCACCGAGCCGCATGACCTCTCCCGCCTCGTCGCCGGCGCCGGCAAGACCTTCAGCGCGCTCAGCGCCAACCAGCGCAAGCTCGAGAGCCTGGTCGTCAACTGGAACACCTTCACCGGCGCCCTCGCCGCCCAGTCGACCAACCTGGCCGCGACCGTCCACGAGCTGGGGCCGACCCTGAAGACCGCGCACAGCTCCTTCGCCAGCCTCAACGCGGCGCTGCCGCCGCTGCGCACCTGGGCGCGCGAGTTCACCCCCGCGGTCGCCGAGCTGCCGGCGCTGATCAGGGCCGGCTACCCCTGGCTGGCGCAGGCCAAGCCGCTGCTCGGCGGCACCGAGGGCGGCGGCATCGCCAAGCTGCTCGCCCCGACCTCGGAGGGCTTCGCCCAGGCGACCATGTACGGGCTCAACGCGATCAGCCAGACCAACCTGCTCAGCCTCTGCACCAGCCGCACCCTGGTCCCGACCGGCAACCAGGTGATCACCGACCAGTTCAGCACCGGTCAGCCCAACTACAAGGACTTCTTCTACGACACCGCCAACCTGGCGAGCGAGAGCCAGAACTTCGACGGCAACGGCCCCTTCATCAGCCTGCTCACCGGTGGCGGCTCGACCCTGGTCAGCACACCGAATCCGACCGGCGCTAACAACGCTGAGCCGACAAGGACGCTGTTCGCCAACGCGGTCGCCGACCCGATCGGCACCCAGCCGGTCGTCGCTGCCGGGGGGAAGCAAGAACGGCGATGGCAATCCCGATCCTCAACGGGCCCGCCCAAAAAGCCCGACGCCAAGTGCTACAAGCAGCCCGTTCCCGACCTCAACGCGCTCGGCGTCGGCGCGCCCAGCCCGGCGGTGGTTCCGTGAGCAACTCGACCCTGAGAGATCGGGCCAGGCACGGCTGGCAATCGCTGCGCCGCCAGTCGCGCGGCCGGCTCAAGGACGTCGTCGCGATCATCGTGCTGGTCGTCGCGGCGATCGCCACCTCGCTGGTGCTGATCACCGGGCAGAAAGCCGCGCTGCCCTCCTGGCTCCCCTTCGTCGGCCAGAGCTTCGTCCACTACGACGCCGAGCTCGGCTCCGCCCAGGCGATCACCCCCGGCCAGGGCCAGGCGGTCGACATCGCCGGGATCCAGGTCGGCAAAGTCTCCTCGGTCGAGCTCGTCGACGGCCACGCCGTCGTCGGCCTCGACGTCGAGCCCAAGTACGCGGTGCTGATCCACCCCAACGCGCAGGTCCTGCTGCGGCCGAAAACGAACCTCAACGACATGGTCGTCGAGGTCGATCCCGGCAGCGGCGAACAAGCAGCTTCCCGACGGCGCGACGATCCCGCTTTCCCAGACCAACCCCAACGTCAACCCCGAGGCGTTCCTCTCGACCCTCGACGGCGACACCCGCCAGTACCTCCAGCTCTTGGTCGCCGGCGGCGCCCAGGCGCTCGGCGGCCCCGGGCAGGGCCTGCGCTTCTCCTCCGAGCTGCGCCGCTTCGGGCCCTTCTCCAAGTACATCGCCGAGCTGAACGGCGCGGTCGCCAAGCGCCGCGTCGCCCTCGCCCGGGTGATCCACGACTTCCGCCTGCTCACCGAGGAGCTCGGCCGCCGCGACACCCAGCTTCAGCGCTTCGTCGTCTCCTCCAGCGACGCGCTCGGCGCCTTCGCCAGCCAGCAGAACTCGATCCAGCAGGCCCTGCAGGAGCTGCCGTCGACCCTGCAGACCGCCCAGCTCGGCCTCGGCAGCTCCGACAAGCTCTCGCTGGCCCTGCGCCCGACCCTGACCGGCCTGATCCCGCAGGCGCAGGCGTCGCCGGCGGCCTTCCGCGCCAACACCCGCTTCTTCAAGCAGACGGTCGGGCCGATCCGCCGCCAGATCCGCCCCTTCACCCGGATCATCCGCCCGACCGTCCTGCACGCCTCGCAGACCGCGAAGCCCTTCGCGAAGACGGTCAAGGGCTTCGGCGGCGGGCTCGGCTCGCTCAACTACGGCTTCAACGAGCTCGCCTACAAGCCGAAGAGCCAGCAGGGCTACCTCTTCTACCTGCCCTGGCTCAACCACGACCTCAACGCCACCTACATGGAGCAGAGCGGCTCCGGGGCGCTGCGGCGCAGCGTGATCATGCTCTCCTGCAACACGGCGAACCTGGTCGAGGGCGCGGTCAAAGTCCGCCCGTTCCTGCACACCCTCCAGCAGGCGACCAACGTGCCGACCATCAACGACAAACAGGCCTGTCCGTGAACAAGCAGGCGCCCAGCCCCGCCCGCCTCGCGGTGATCGCCGGCTTCACGCTGTCGTGCTTCGGCATCCTGCTCTTCCTCTGGGTCACCTTCGGCGGCTCGACCCCGTTCCGCGCCAAGACCTATGAGGTCAAGGTCCCCTTCGACGAGGCGACCGCGCTGGTCTCCCAGTCCGACGTGCGCATCTCCGGCGTCTCGGTGGGCAAAGTCGCGCGGCGTCGCACTTTCCCCCGACGGCAAGCACGCGCTGGCGACGATCAACATCGACGACGCCTTCGCGCCGCTGCCCGCCAACACCCGCGCGACGCTGCGCGCCAAGACGCTGCTCGGCGAGACCTACGTCGAGCTGACCCCGGGCAGCCGCGACGGGCCGAGGATCGCCGACGGCGGCACGCTTCCCTACGCCCAGGTCGCCAAATCGGTGCAGCTCGACGAGATCCTCCGCGCCTTCGATCCGAAGACGCGGACGGCCTTCCGCACCTGGATGCAGGACGCGGCGCTCTCGATCCACGGCCGCGGCCAGGCCTTCTCCGACGCGCTCGGGGAGCTGCAGCCGACCTTCACCCAGTTCGACCGCTTCTTCCGCGTCCTCTCCACGCAGCGCCTCGCGGTCCGCCAGCTCTTCCGCCAGGGCGCCGTCACCTTCAACGCGCTGAACGCCCGTCAGGGCCAGCTCAGCAGCCTGATCCGCAACGCCGACCAGGTCTTCCGGGTGACCGGCCAGCGCAACCGTGACATCGAGGCGACCTTCCTCGCCTTCCCGACCTTCCTCGACGAGTCGAGGCTGACCCTGCGCAGGCTGCGCACCTTCGCGCTCAACACCAACCCGCTGCTGATCCAGCTGGTCCCGGCGATGCGGCGGCTCTCCTCGGTGCTGATCGCGCTGGGCAAGCTCACCCCCCAGCTCGACGGCTTCTTCAACGGCCTCGTCCCGGTCATCGCCAACGCCAACACCGGCTTCGCCGCCTTCCGCAAGCTCTTCCGCGACGAGTTCCCGCCGCTGCTGCGCGGCGTGCAGCCCTTCCTGCGCAACATCAACCCGCTGCTGCAGGGCGTCGACGAGTACAAGCACGAGCTGACCGCGCTGCTCGGCAACGCGACCGCGGCGACCAACGCCATGCTGCCCGGCGAGGACCACTTCGTCTACGTGCTCAGCCCGCTCAACCCCGCCTCGCTCGCAACCTTCCCGGCCCGGCTCCAGGTCAACCGCAACAACGCCTACACCCAGGCTGGCGTCTACGGCGATCTGGCGGCCGGCCTGCCCAACTTCGGCACCGGCCAGTGCTCCTCGGGCCTGCAGGCGCTGCTCGACTCCAATACGCCGAACGATCCAGTCTTCAACGCTCGCACCGGCGGCGACGTGACCAAGGCGCAGGACTTCTTCGACCGGCTCAAGCAGTTCGCCTACAGCAACCAGCTCGACTCCAACGCGACGCCGGCGCCGCCCTGCGCCCAGCAGGGCCCGTTCGCGCCGCTCGGCGACTCCGGCGCTTCGACCTCCTACCAGCACACGCTCGAGCAGCCCTTGCCCTGAGCCCGCGCTCGCCGCCCGGCTCGTTAAGGACTTCTTAATAGATTTGCCGGGCAGCGCTCCGTTTGTAAACTGCTCGGTTTACCAGGGTGTGTGCCCGGGATGGGTATGCAGGGAAACGACAGCGGTGAGGCGCCCCCTCGGCGTGGCCGCGGGCTTCTAAAGGAGAGATTCGTGAAGAGATTTCGTAAGCACGTGGGCCGCAGGCACGTTGTCGCGGTTGCCGCCATCAGCGTTCTGGCCGTGGCTGCCATCGCAGGCAGCGCCTCCGCCGTCAGGGTCACCCTCGGCAACATCGTGATCACCGCCGACGGCAGCGTCAGCGCCGAATGCGCTGCCCAAGCACAAGCTGGCGCCGATCACCCTCAACCTCAAGGGCACGATGGGCACCACCGACGGCACCCACGTGCCGGCGCTGAACAAACTCGCCCTGCTCTTCGACAAGCACGGCACGGTCTACACCAAGGGCTTTCCGGTCTGCCGGATGCCGCAGATCACCAACACGCTCACCAAGGTGGCTCTGAAGACCTGCCGGAAGGCGCTTGTAGGCACCGGCAGGGTCACCGCCGAGGTGCAGTTCCCCGACTCCAACCCGGTTCCGGCAAGCGGCAAGCTGCTGGTCTTCAACAGCGCGCCGAAGGGCCACGACCCGGTCTTCATCCAGCACACCTACGTCTCCGATCCGATCGCGACCACAGTTGTCACCGTCGCTCGGATAACCAACGTCCACGGCAAGTACGGCAAGGCGACGACGATCTCGATCCCGCCGCTCTCCGGTGGCTACGGCTCGCTGAAGAGCTTCACGGCGAAGCTCCACAAGACCTACACCTACAAGCACAAGAAGCACAGCATCTTCCTCGCCAAGTGCGCCAACGGGCACTTCTTCGCCCACGGCGACTTCTTCTTCACCGGCGGGGCCGCGCTGCACGGCAGCGTCGTCAAGACCTGCAAGTCGAAGGGCTGATTTTCAAGCAGGGGTAGGTCAAGGCCCCCGGTCCTCACGGACCGGGGGCCTTTTTTTGCTCCCGAGCGACTAGGCGGCGCGCAGGCTCGGCTCGTCGCCGATCCAGACGACCTGTTCGCGGCCCGGGCCGACCCCGACCAGGCGGATCGGCACGCCGACCGCATCGGCGATGTAGGCGAGGTAGTCGCGAGCCTGCGGCGGCAGGTCCGCCTCGCTGCGGCAGCTCGTGATGTCGACATCGAAGCCGGGCAGCTCCTCGTACTCCGGCTGCGCCGAGTGGAGGATCGACTGGTGGTAGGGGAACTCGTTGAAGACCGCCCCCTCCTTGGATCGGTAGCGGACGGCGACCCGCAGCGTGTCGAGGCCGCTCAGCACGTCGAGCTTGGTGATCGTCAGCGCGCTCATCCGGTTGAGGCGGACGGCGTAGCGCAGGGCGACCAGGTCCATCCAGCCGCAGCGGCGCTCGCGCCCGGTCGTCGTCCCGTACTCGTGGCCGCGCTCCAGCATGTGGCGACCGACCTCGTCGTCGAGCTCGGTCGGGAACGGGCCGGCGCCGACCCGCGTCGCATAGGCCTTGGCGACCCCCCAGACCTCGTCGATGTCGGCCGGCCCGACCCCGGCGCCGACGCAGGCCGCCCCGGCGATCGGGTTGGAGGAGGTGACGAAGGGATAGGTCCCGTGGTCGAGGTCGAGCAGGGTCGCCTGGGCGCCCTCGAAGAGGACCGTGCGGCCGTTGTCCAGGGAGTCCCAGCAGAGCCGGGCGGTGTCGGCGATGTGGGGCTCGAGGCGGTGGCCGTAGCCGGCGTACTCCTCGACCATCGTGTGCAGGTCGAGTCGCGGGTCCGGAGCGTCGGCGACCGACTGGTCGGCGCCCTCCTTGACCCCCTCGCCGGCTTCCTTGCGCAGTTTGCGTCGCTGCACCGAGAGCTCGCGCAGCGCCTGCTGCTTGGGCTCCATCGCCGCCATCATCTTCTTGCGCAGGATCTTCTCGTCGAGCAGGTCCTGGACGCGGATCCCCAGCCGCAGCGCCTTGTCCGCGTAGCAGGGGCCGATGCCGCGTCGCGTGGTGCCGATCGAGAGCTTGCCGAGTTTGATCTCACCCGCCGTGTCCAGCAGCACGTGGTAGGGCATGATCAGGTGCGCGTTGGCGCTGATCCGCAGGTTGCCGACGTCGACGCCGCGGCGCCGCAGCCCGTCGATCTCCTCCAGCAGGATCCGCGGGTCGAGCACGACCCCGTTGCCGATCGCGCAGATCTTGTCGGCGTAGAGGATCCCCGAGGGGATCAGGTGGAACTTGAACTCCTCGCCGTCGCGGACGATCGTGTGGCCGGCGTTGTTGCCGCCCTGAAAGCGCACGATCATCGAGGCGTTCTCGGCGAGCAGGTCGGTGACCTTGCCCTTGCCCTCGTCGCCCCACTGAGCCCCCACTATGACCAGGCCAGGCATAACGACGAGAGATTGTGACGGGCCGCGCCGACGCGCGTCCCCTCCCTCGGCGTCAGGCAGCCTTGCTGCCGTAGCGACGGTCGTCGCCGAACAGCGGGACCTCGTCGCAGACCTGGCTCAGCCGCGAAACGGTCCTCATGCCGATCTGCTCCTCGAGCTCCTCGTGAGGGAGGTTGGTGGTGATCATCACCGAGCGCTGGGTCTCGTAGCGCTCGTTGATCAGCGCGTAGAGCTGCTCCAGTACCCAGTCGCTGCGTTTCTCGGCGCCGAGGTCGTCGATGTGGAGGAGGTCGACCGAGGTGAGGCGCTCGAAGAAGGAGAGGTAGGAGTCGCCGCCGGGCTCGGAGTCGTAGGTGCGGCGGATGCGAGCCAGCAGCTTCGGCAGCGAGTAGATCGCCACCGAGCGCCCGGCCTCCAGCGCCGCCTTGGAAACCAGCATCGCCAGCGTCGTCTTCCCGGTTCCGGTGTCGCCGAACAGCCAGAGGCCGCGGCCGGCGTCGAGCCGCTCGTCCAGCTCCTCGACGAACGAGCGGACCTCCGCGACCGCCCCCTTCGTCTGCAGGTCGCGCGCCATGTCGGAGACGGGCGGCCGGTCGAAGGAGACGCCGCGGTAGCGCGGCGGGATCACCGAGGCGATGCCCTTGGTGCGCCCCCGGCGCAGCCGCTGCTCGCGGCACTCGCAGGGGCGCGCCACGTCCTCGGGGCCGAGGATCCAGCCGGAGCCGTCGCAGACGCCCAGCGGGCAGACCTGGTCTTTGAACGGCTCGCTGCGCGCGATCGCCACTAGAACTCAGGCCCCGCGGTCGCCATGTCGTCGATCGGAGGGCCCTCGCCGGCCGGCTGCTCGACCGGGCGCTCCTGCCCGGAGAAGTCGGCGAACTTGGGGAAGCGGTCGAGGAAGACCAGCTTGCGCGTGCCGATCGGCCCGTTCCTGTGCTTGGCCACGATCAGGTCGGCGAGGCCGTCGGGCTCTTCGTCGGGGTCGCGGTAGTAGTCCTCGCGGAAGAGGAAGGCGACGAGGTCGGCGTCCTGCTCCAGCTGGCCGGACTCGCGCAGGTCGGAGAGCTGCGGCTTCGGCGGGTGGCGCTGCTCGGGAGCGCGCGAGAGCTGGGAGATCGCCAGCACCGGCACCTCCAGCTCGCGGGCGAGGATCTTCAGCCCGCGGCTCATCTGGCCGACCTGCTCGACCCGGTTGGCGCGGTGGTCGTCGGAGCGCATCAGCTGTAGGTAGTCGACGATCACCAGGCCGAGGCCGCCCTTGTCCTGCTCCTGGGCGTGCAGACGCCGCGCCTTCGCGCGCAGGTCGAGGATGCCGAGGTCGGAGGAGTCGTCGAACCAGAGCGGCGCCTCCTCCAGCTCGTTACAGGCCCGCACCACCTTCGGCCAGTCCTTCTGCGCCACCTGGCCCTTGCGCAGCTTGTCGCCGGAGATCCGCGCCCGGCAGGCGATAAAGCGCTGCGCCAGCTCCACCTCCGACATCTCCAGGGAGAAGAAGGCGACCGGCAGGTTGCGCTTCACCGCGACGTTCTCGGCGATGTTGGCGACCAGGGCGCTGTTGTGGACGATCACGTCGTCGGCGACGAAGTTCCTCAGGCCGGGAACGTCGAGGTCGTAGGTCTCCTCCATGCCGACGTACTCGACCGACTCGACCTCGTCCCACCAGATGTCGGAGTCGCAGAGCTCCTCCAGCGCGGGGGAGTCCACCGCCGTGGCCAGTTCGGCGACCAGTCCGCGAGAGGGGCAGCGGGCGCCGACGTGCCAGTTGTGGTTGCGAGGGCGCCCGGTGGACTCGCTGATCCCAGCCCAGGCCTGATCGCCTTTCGCGAGCAGCACGTCGTCCCAGATCTCGACGGGAAGCGTGTCCGTGTTGGTCGAACGCGGGGCGGCCGAGAGCCGTTCCAGCACTCGCTCCTGCGCCTCCTCCTTGCCCGGGACTGGGATCAGCTCGCAGAACCGGCGCAGTCCCTCCTGGGAGGTGATCCGGACCTCGCGCGCCACCTTGTCCGTGCCCTCGTAGACGTCCCGCTTCAGGGTGCGGATAGTCGCCACGATGCCCAGCCGCAGCAGCAGGTGCTGGACGTCGCGGGCGAGCCGCTCGCTGATCGTCGTATAGCCGATCTGAGCGAGGCGGTCGCTGCAGTAGACGTGCCCGTCGCAGGCGTACATGACGCCGAGGAAGCGGGCGAGCTGCTCGTCGCTCAAGCCGAAGATCGCATCGGGAACGAACTTCTCCGCCGAGCGCAGGCCCATCAGACCGTGGCGCTCGCAGCATCGCCGTTACGGGGTTCGACCGGGCGCCCGGGCCGGCGCTGAGTAAGCGCATTCCCATGAGAGTCGAGGCCCGACGGTTGGACCTTCATCCGAAGGCCGTAGGAGTGGACTGCCTTCTCGACTGTCTCCGACGATCGGCGGAGTCTAGCTCCAAAGCAGAAGCGCGGTGTTCGCTGCGCTAATCGCTCCGTCGGCTATCAGTGCTGCGAGCAGCACTACCTCCTCGATCGGGCAATTCAGCTGGAGCTGGAGGGACCGCGGTAGGTAGCGCGGCACGGCGATCCGCATGCCGGGCGTGACCTTGCCAAGTTCACACCAGCCCAGAGCTGGCCAGTATCGGGTGATTCGAAGTTGCTTCGACCCTTCGCCCAAGACGGGTGGTAAGTCTGTAGACGCGCTTTCGGCCATTGCGCGCAACCGCTGCCACCTTCGCGGGCTCCATCCGCAAGTCGGGGCCCAGCGAAGCGACCTAAACTTCCTCCCCTCGCTTGAATGCTTCATGCAGATCCGAAATACGGCGACGTGCTCCGGTCCGGGGGTCATACACCAGACTTTGTGACACAAGGCACTTTCCCATCGCCGGCCGTGCCGCGACGATGATCAGGTTGCCCGGCTGGAAGCCGCCGGTGATCGCGTCGATGTCCTTGAAGCCGGAGGGGGTGCCGGTCAGCTCGGTCTCGCCGGTCGAGAGTTTCTCGAGCCGGTCGACCTCGTCGTGGAGGATCTCGGAGAGCAGCCGGAAGTCGCTCGCCTGCTCTTTGTGAGCGACGTCGAAGAGCAGCTTCTCGGCCCGCTCGGAGAGCTCGCGCGGCTCGCCGTCGCGCTCGTGCACCCACGACTGGATTCGCTGCCCGGCGCCGAGCAGGCGGCGCAGCAGCGAGTTCTGCTGGACGATCTCGGCGTAGTGCTTGGCGTTGCCCGCCGCGGGGACCTTTGCCGCCAGCTCGGAGACGTAGTGCTTGCCGCCGGCCTCCTCGATCTGGTTGCGCTGGGTCAGCGCCTCGGAGACGCTCAGCTCGTCGACCGGCTTCGACTCCGCGTAGAGGTCGTGGACGCAGGTGAAGATCAGCCGGTGCTTGTCGAGGTAGAAGTCCTCGGCGTTCAGCTTCACCTCGTCGATCACCCGGGTCAGGGTCGGCTCGGCGACCAGCATCGCCCCGAGCACCGATTCCTCCGCCTCGATGTTCTGCGGGGGGACGTGGGTTGTTGGCTGCTGCGACATCGACTCTTAGTTAAGGCGTCGGGGCGGCGGCAACCGATGCGATGCCAAGCAAACCAGAGGCAACTCCCGCGTAAGACAGGCGTCCCTGCAACGAGGGTGAAAAGAATCTGTGACTTCGAGTCGCGGCCTCAGACGACGCCGTCGGGCGAGGGGATCAGGCCCTCTTCCTCCTGGCGGCGCTCGCCGCGCCGGAGCATGCGCTGGGTGAGGATGGCGATGCTGAGGATCGCGGTGACGCCGAGGCTGAGCTGGACGCTCAGCAGCCCCTCCCGCGTCCAGTAGACGTCGCGCAGGTCGAGCAGCAGGGCCGCCTCGTCGAAGGTGAGGCCGATTCCGACTCCCATCGGGAGGGCAAGGCGTTGCTCGAACTCGGGGTCGTCGGTCAGCAGCGCCGCCGTGCCGGCTCCGAAGCCGAGCATGATCCCGGGGACGAAGTGATGGATGTGGCGCCCGTTGACCTTGACGTTGCGGAACGGGCCCCGGCCGGCCCTGATTCCCCAGGTCGAGAGGCGCACCGAGGCGAAGGAGACGAGGAAGCCGCCGAGCAGGTTGAAGAGGACCGTTTCGCTGCGAGGCGCCTCCTCGTAGCCGCGCACCGCGACGCCGACCGTGTCGATCGCCGCCGCGGGGGCTGCCTCGATCAATCCCTCGCCCTCGGGCTCCTCCTGAGCGCGCCTGCGCAGCATGCGGCCGTACTGCCCTGCGAATGCGGTTCCCGCGCCGGCGACTGCGAGGACGGCCAGCCCGGCCGTCGCGCGCTCGGAGCGTCCCCAGCCAAGCCGCGTACGGGCGCGGGCGCGGCGGGTGACGCGGGTCGAGAGGCGGCGCGAGGCCACGCAGGCAGCCTAGCCGCGTCTTCGGCGGGAGGGGTTACTTCTCTTCGGTGATGATCGTCTTGACCGAGGCGGTGGCGCCGCCGGCCAGGTCGATCTCGACCATGAAGGTGCCGGTCTCGCGGATCGGCTGCTCGAGGCGGATTTTGCGCCTGTCGATGCGGAGGTCGCGCGCCTCGCGGATCGCGTCGGCGATCTCCTTCGGGCCGACGGAGCCGAACAGCTTGCCGTCCTCGCCGGCCCGCTGGTGGATCGTCAGGACGGTCTTGGAGAGCAGGCCGGCCGCCTGGGCCTCCCGTTCGTCCCGGGCCTTCTGGGCCTTGACGGCGGCCTCGTGGCGCCGCTGCGCTTCCTCGAGGGCGCCGGCCGTGGCCGGCTGGGCGAGCTTGCGGGGGACGAGGTAGTTGCGCAGGTAGCCGGGAGCGACGTCGACTGCCTCGCCGCGCTGTCCGAGGTCGTTGACGTCCTGGAGCAGGATCGCCTGCGCCATCAGCGCTCTCCGACGTAGGGCAGCAGGGCAATCTCGCGGGCGCGTTTGACCGCCACGGCGAGCTGGCTCTGATGCTTGCGCGAAAGCCCGGTCACCCGGCGCGAGCGCGTCTTCCCCTTGTCGGAGAGGAAGCGCCGCAGCAGGTTGAGGTCCTTGTAGTCGACCGCGTCGACGTTGATCCGCGTGTACTTGCGGGGGCGCACGCGTTCCTGCGCCTTGCGGCCGCGACGGGGTGGAGCTGCGTCTCGTGTCCTTGCCACTCTTTCGGTTCCTTACGTAGAAGTCGCCCGGACATGCCGGGCGACGTAAAACCAAGCGGCGGAAGCTTAGCTCAGAAAGGGATGTCGTCGTCTGAGCCCCCGCCCCCACCACCGCTACCGACGCCGGCGCCCTCGAAATCCGAGGTGTCGGCGGGGACGTCGCTGCTGGGGCTGAAGCCGCCGTTGTCGCCGCCGCCCGAGCCGTCACGGGAGCCGAGGAACTGCACGGAGTTGGCGACGATCCGCACCGCCTGCCTTTTGCCGCTGCCGTCTTTGGCCTCCCACTCGCTCCAGTCGAGCCGACCTTCGACGGCGACCGGGCGACCCTTGGAGAGGTAGTTGGCGCAGTTCTCGCCCTGCGCGCCCCAGACGGTCACGTCGAAGTAGTTGGGCTTGTCGACCCAGTTGCCGGTCTGGCCGTCCTTGCGGCGGCTGTTGACGGCCACCCGCAGATCGCAGACGGGAGTCCCGCCCCCGGTGCTGCGCAGTTCGGGGTCCCGGGTCAGGTTCCCGGTGATGACCACCACGTTCACGTTTGAAGCTGCCACAGCTCTCAACTCCTCTGAATCGTTGTCTGGATACCAGTCTAAGAGCGCTCGCGGCGCGTTTTCTCCCCCCGCAGACCGGGAATCTCCGCAAAACGCGGGGGTTGGACCTCGGAGCGGCGCGGCGCTACTCGGCCGCGTCGGCGTGCTCTTCGCGAGCGCCGTGGCCGGCGCGCTCGCGGGGGGCGGGCCCGGGGGCCGCCGCGGCAGGCGGGACGATCGCCGGCGCGTCGGGATCCACTTTGAAGATGCGGAAGCGGAGGACGCCGTCGGCGATCTTCAGGTTGTGGTCGAGCTGGCCGAGCAACTCCGCCGACGCTTCGAACCGGAACCAGCGGTAGTCGGCCTCGTTGCTCTTGTCGATCTCATAGGCCATCTTGCGCAGGCCCCATTTGTTCTCCTGCTTCAGCGTGCCGCCGGCCTCGATCTGCCCGCGGGCGTCGCCCGCGAGTTTCTCGCGGGCGGACTCCTCGACGCTCGGGTTGAGCATCAGGACCAGCTCGTATTCACGTGGGGCTGCCAAAACGGCGAGGGACTATAGCTAGTGCGGGGCGAATTCCATCGAGCCATCGCCTGGCGGCGGCGCTGGACGGCGCGGGTGTCGACAGAGGACGCGGCGGGCGAGGGGGGACGCACGGGAGCCGGAGCCGGGGCGGGAGGGACGTTAGGCACGGGCGGCATGGCGGGCGGGTCCTGTCGGTGGGGGGCACCCTTCTTGCCCTGCGCGCTGCTACGGGCGGAGGGACGATGCGCGTTTAGGGCTGAGGCCTTGCCCTCCGCAGCCTCCGGGCGGCGAAGTCCACCCCCCACCGCCACCCGCCCGAGTTGCCGCAGCGCCGGACGAACCTTCGCCGGCACCGGCGGCCGCACGGCGACGCGCGGCAAACCCACGTCAGCGGGTACCGGCGGCGGGGCCGGAGGCTTCAGCAGCGAGGGCCCAACCGTCAGCGCCAGCAATCCGGCGACAGCAACGCCCACCGCTTTCGCGGCGACCTGCCACTGAATCCGCACACGTCCCACAACAGCTCAATCCCTGAGATCGCGAAGTTCTCCCCCGCTTGGGTGGAGGATGGGGAAGGTCACCCGGAAACGGGCGGATACTCAGAGCCGTTCAGCTAATTAGCTGAACGGCGAGTCCGGAGCCGGGTGACCTTCCCCATCCTCCTACGCAACCGTCTCGCGCAACTCCGCGATATCCGCCAACTGCTCATCCACCCAGTCCCCCGGATTCCGCGAGTAGATGATCTCCTTGAGGTGCTGCGCCCGCACCCGCTTTTCCTCGCCGTCCATGGTCAGCGCCCGGTAGATCGCGTCGGCCTGCTCCTGGATGTCGAAGGGGTTGACCGAGAGCACGCAGTCGGCCAGCTCCTCGTGGGAGCCGGTGTTCTCGGAGAGCATCAGGACGCCGTCGCGGGTGTTCACCGCCGGCGCCTCCTTCGCGACCAGGTTCATCCCGTCGAAGATCGAGTTGACCATCAGCAGGTCGAAGTGCTTGTAGCGGGCCACCGCCTCCGGGAAGTTCTCATAGATCTTCAGGTCGATCGGCATCCAGTCGGTGGTGCCGTGGCGGTGGTTGACGACCGCGACCAGCGCCTCGATCCGCTCCAGGTACTCGGCGTACTCGGGCACGTCCTGGCGGGACGGCTGCAGGTGCGCGATGAAGGTCACCTGTTCGCGGAACTCCGGGTGCTGCTGGAGGAACGTGTCGAAGGCGGTGAAGCCGCGCAGCACGTTCTTGGAGAGGTCGGCGCGGTCGACCCGGATGATCAGGTAGCGGCGCCTCCTCTCCAGCACCTCGCGCTCGGCCTCGGCGACCTCCGGCGACTCGGCCGCCCGCCGCAGCCGCTCGGCGTCGATCGAGAGCGGGTAGGCGCGGGCCAGCGTCTGCCCGCCACTGTGCCGCACCAGGCGAGCGCTCGTAGTCGACGTCGGCCTCCAGCAGCTCGTCGCAACAGCGCAGGAAGTTGATGCAGTAGGCGTGGGTGTGGAAGCCGATGATGTCGTTGGCGAGCATCCCCTGGAAGATCGCCTCGCGGATCCGCCCCGGCAGCACCCGCCAGCTGTCGGGCTGTGCCCAGGGGATGTGGACGAAGTGGTGGAGAAAGGAGTCGGGACGCTCGGCGCGGATCATCCCGGGCGCCGTGTAGAGGTGGTAGTCGTGCAGCATCACCAGCGGCCGGTCGCGCCCGTCGATCTGGCCCAGCACCGCCTGGGCGATGTCGCGGTTGACTGCCTGGTAGCCGTAGTCCCAGGCATCGAGCTCCTCCTGGCGGATGTCGGGCGCGTTGGAGAGGTCCCAGAGGTAGTGCTGGATGAACCAGAGGATCGGGTTCGCGATCACGTTGTAGAAGCGGTCGTAGGCCTCGGCGTCACTGCCGACCAGCAGCACCCGGTAGTCGATCCCGTCGATCGAGAGCTCCGCCGCTCCGCCGCGCTCCTCGCTCACCGCGACGTCCTCGTCGGTCATCGCCGAGGCGATCCAGAGCGCGTTTCTGTGGGAGACGAGGCCGGAGAGCGCCGTCACCAATCCACCACCGCCCCGACGCACGGTGCGCTGCCCGGCGTCGTCACGCTCGAACTGAGCGGGCCCGCGATTGGAGACGATGATGAGCGGGTCGGAATCGGGCATGGATCAACCCTACCCCGACCGCTTCACGCCTACGTGTCGAGCTTTGTGAACAGCTCCATCCAGTCGCGCAGCAGGCGCGGCGAGAGGAACTCGCGGCGGGCGTGTTCCTTACCCGCCCGTCCCAGGCGCATCCCCAGTTCCGGGTCGCGCAGGATCTCCAGGCAGCGCTGAGCGCATTCGTCGGAGGAGTTGACCAGGTAGCCGCTCTCGCCGTCCTCGATCTGCAGGGGAATTCCGCCGACGTTGCCGGCGACGGTCGGCCGCCCCTTCCAGAGCGCCTCGGTGACGGTCAGCCCGAACCCCTCGCGGATCGACTTCTGCAGGCAGACATCGGACTGCGACTGGAAGGCGTTGACCTCGATCGCCCCCACGTTGTTGAGGTTGTTGAGGATCTTGATGTCGGGGTCGCCCTCCGCGTACTCGAAGGTGTGCTGGAAGAACTCCCAGCCCTCCGGGTCGTCGGTCGCCATCGAGCCGACCAGGGCGAGCTGCACCTCGGGGATCTCCTTGGTCACCTCGCGGTAGGCGTCGATCACCCCCATCGGGTCCTTCCAGGGGTCGAAGCGGGACACCTGGGTGATCAGCGGGCGGTCGACGTCGATCCCGAACTGGCGGCAGACGAAGGCGGCGTCCTCTGGGGAGAAGGCCATGTTCTTCGGCGAGAGCGGGTCGATCGCCGGCGGGATGATGTTGATGCCGCCGTGACCGTTCACCCCGGCGGGGACGTAGGCCGGGAGGTGCCAGACGGACGCGTCGTACTCGTCGATCAGCGGCTGCAGGCGGGCGATCGGCGCCGGGTTGGGCTCGGAGAGGTCGATGTGACAGCGCCAGACCCAGTTGCGGCTCTTCTCCAGCGCGCCGCGTCGCAGCCCGATCGGCTGTGGGTCGTGGACGACGACCGTGTCCCATTCGCCCTGCAGCCCCTCGGCGTTCATCGCGTTGATCTCGTCGAACAGCTCCCACTGCTCGTCGCTGAGCGTCTCCTCGGCCCCCTGCAGGGAGTTGTGGAGGAGCTTGGTCGCGTTGAAGAACTCCTCCTTGCCGAAGATCACGTGCCAGTGGGCATCGAGGCCGATGTCGCGCATCAGCGGCACGATCGTGTAGAGGATCTCCGAGACGCCGCCGCCGAAGGCGGTCGCGCTGACGTGCAGGATGCGGCGGCCTTTCAGCGGCTCGGCCAGCTCGCGGATCCGCTCGATCAGATCTTTGCCGGCGATATGCGTGTAGTCGGCGAGGGACTTTTGGCCGAGGGCGACTTCCTGAAGCACGCGCGGAGTTCTACAGATCCGGGCGGCTAGCCGCGCGACACGCTGTCCGGCCGCTTGCCGAGCGTCACCTCGACCTGCTCGGTTTGGCCGTCGTGCAGGACCGTCAGCGTCACCTTCTGCCCGGGGGGATAGGAGGAGATATATCTGGCCAGGTCGTCGGGGGCGATCACCTTGTGGCCGTCGACGGCAACGATCACGTCGCCCCCCACCTTGTAGGCGCCGGCTTGGAAGCGGAGCTTTCGGTCGCCGCCCTTCAACCCGGCTCGGTCGGCCGGACCGCCCGGGACCACTTCGGCGAGCAGGCCGCCGAAGTGGGTCGGCAGGCCGAGCTTGGCGGCGAGCTGGGGATAGAGGGCCTGGCTGGAGACGCCGATGTAGGCGTATTCGGCGTCGCCTTTCGCCTTGAGCTGGACGATCGAGCGCTTGATCGCCGAGATCGGGACGGCGAAGCCGACTCCGTCATTGGCGCCGGAGCTGGTCTCGATCTGTTGGTTGATCCCGACGACGCGGGCCGCGGCGTCGAGCAGCGGCCCCCCCGAGTTACCCGGGTTGATCGAGGCGTCGGTCTGAATCGCCCCCTCGATCTGGAACTGGGTCAGCGACTTGACCGAGCGATCCGTCGCCGAGATGATCCCGACCGAGAGCGATTGCTGCTCGCCGAAGGGGCTGCCGATCGCCGCCACCGGCTGCCCGACGACCAGGTCGTGGTCGTCGCCGAGCTGCAGCGGATGGAGGGAGAAACCGTCGGGGCTCACCTTCAACAGGGCGACGTCTGCGAACGGGTCGAAGCCGATGATTTTGGCCGGGACGACGTTGCGGTCGGGGAATTCGACGAAGACCGCGCGCGCCTCCTTGCGCTTGCCGCTCGCGTCGTCGGTGACGACGTGCGCGTTGGTGACGATCTCACCGTCGGTGTCGAGGACGAAGCCGGACCCCTCGGCGGCGCTCGCCCCGCCGCTGACCGGGTTGCCCCCGTCGAAGATCGAGCGGATCGTGACCACGCCCGGCGAGGCCTCGCGATAGACCCGAGCGGCGTTGAAGCCGTCGTTGGATGTTTCGACGATCACCCTCGCGGGCGGCGCCTTCGTCGCCCCGGCGCCCCCGCTCGAAGGTGCCGTCGTCGCGCTCCCCCCCGAGCCGCCGCATCCGACCAGCCCGAATGCCAGCGCCAGCAGCGCCGCCGCGGAGGCTTTTCGCCCGCTCACGCGGTCGCCTCTGAACCGATCGCCACCGGGCCCGGCGCGGACTCCGTCGTCGCGCCGGCGGGGGGCAGATCGAGGGTGAAGGAGGTGAAGCGTTTGCTCGAGGAGATCGCGATGCGCCCACTCATCCGCTGGGCGAGCTCGCGGGCGATCGCCAGCCCGAGCCCCGAGCCGCCGCCGGCGTCGGCCGTGTAGAAACGCTCGAAGATCCGCGCCTGGGCGCGCTGGGGGATACCCGGCCCCTCGTCGGAGACGGTCAGTTCGGCGCGGCGGTTGACGGAGTAGCTGGTCACGGTCACCTTGGTGCCCTCGGGAGTGTGGGTGAGGGCGTTGTCGAGCAGGATACGGATGATCTGGCGGACCCGGTCGGGGTCGGCCTGGGCGATCGCGGGTAGGTCGGGGGTCCGCAGCTCCAGCCTCGAGCCGCGCTGATCGGCGCGGGGGCCGAATTCGCGAACCACCTCGCGGGCGACCGAGCCGAGGTCGACGCTGCGCGGCGCCATCACGATCGCCCCTGCGTCCAGCTGGGAGAGGTCGAGCAGGTCGGCGGTGAGCTTGGTCAACCTGTCTATCTGCTCGCGCATCGTGCGCACGAACTCAGCCCGCTCCTCCGGCGTCGGGTCCTCTTCGTCGAGCAACTCGACGAAGCCGCCGAGGCTGAAGATCGGAGTTCGCAGTTCGTGAGAGGCGTTGGCGATGAACTGCTTGCGGGCGGTGTCCAGCTCGGCGAGCCGCCGCTGCATCTCGTTGAAGGTGCGGGAGAGCCGGGCGAGCTGGCCGGAGGAATCGATTGGGATGCGGGTCCCGAAGTCCCCGTCGGCGACCTTCCGTGCGGCCGCTTCGATCCGCTGAACTCGCATCGCGACCACGTATGCGAAGTAGAAGCCGATCGCCAGGGGCACCAGAACTGCGATCAGGCCACCGATCAGGACCTGATGCTTGGCCGTGGAGCTGCCGCCCAGCGCCGCGACCATTATGTAGACGACGATCACCGTTCCCGCCCAAATCGCGAGCGAGACCGTCGTGATCATGCTCCCGAGCGGGGTTAGACGGGGGCGTTTCACTCCCGAAACCGGTAGCCGACCCCGCGCACGGTGAACAGGTACTCGGGGTCCTTGGGTTCGCCTTCCAGCTTTTCGCGCAGGTGGCGGATGTGGACGTCGACGGTGCGGGGGTCGCGGTATTCGGAGTCGCCCCACACGTGCTCGAGCAGGGCTTCGCGGCTGAGAACGCGACCGGGGGATCGCGCCAGCGCTCCGAGGATCTCGAACTCGACGTAGGTGACGCGGACCTCCTCGCTCCCGAGGGTCACCATGCGCCGGCCGAAGTCGATCTTCAGGTCGCCGCCTTCGATCGTTTCGTTTTCGGGCACCTCGCCGACCATGCGGCTGCGCCGCAGCGCCGCCTTGACGCGGCTGCGGAACTCTCGCATCGAAAAGGGCTTGGTGATGTAGTCGTCGGCGCCCATCTCCAGCCCGGTCACCTTGTCCATCTCGTCGCCTTTCGCGGTCAGCATGATGATCGGCACCTGACTGCGCGAGCGGAGCTGGCGGCACACCTCGACCCCGTCGAGTTTCGGCAGCATCAGATCGAGGATTACGAGGTCGAAGCGACCCTCGGCGAAGCGCTGCAGCGCCTCCCTGCCGTCCTCCGCGGAGGTGACCTGGTAGCCGTCCTTTCGCAGCGGGTAGCTGAGCAGGGTCTGGATCGATCGCTCGTCGTCGACGAGCAGGATGCGTGCCGATCCGTTGGGCATATGTGAAGGGTAGTGGCGCGGGTCGTCCGCATGCCCAGGGGGGGTTTGGACGGATGTGTTAGTACTAAGAACTAATGATCTCGAACGGGGGGCCGATATGAGGCTCAGGATGCCCCCACGACAGCTCAAGACACTCGTCGAGACCGGCCACTACAAGCCTGAGCCGGCCCTCGTGGCGGAGGCGATGCTCCAGCGGCGCGGCGTTCGGGAACTCCTGCTGGTCCCGGGAGTCACCGGCGTGGGCCAAGCTGGTCGTATCCCCCCGGCTCCAGCAGCCGGCCGTCACGCAGCCTGATCTCGACTCCTTCCCCCGCGGTCACCTCGCCAATCCGCGTCAGCGTCGCGTTGGCGCTTCCCAGCGCCTCTGTCGCCACCTCGATCTGCTTCGGCGGCACTGCGGCGAGCAGCTCGTAGTCCTCGCCCCCCGAGGTTGCCAGCCGGAGCGGGTCGAGGCCCGCCGCCGCGGCAACCTCGGCCACCCCGCTCGCGACGGGCAGGGCGCTTGCTTCAATCCGCATCCCCGCAGCGCTGCTCTCGGCCAGGTGCCCGGCATCGGCGCCGAGCCCGTCGCTGAGGTCGATCATTGCGGTGGCGCCGACACCGCCAAGCGCGCGGCCGGCGGCGAGTTGCGGTTGCGGCTCGAGCTGGCGCGAGCGCAGTCGGGCGGCCGTCTCGGCTGGGACTGCAGTGGCCAGCTCCGGCCGCTCCAGCAGCAGCAGCCCCGCCGCCGCCGCTCCGATCTCGCCGCTGAGGACGAGCGCGTCGCCGGGGCGGGCACCGCCGCGGCCGACCAGAAGCTCGGGGGCCGCGGCGTGGCCGACGACCGTCATCGCGACGAAGAGCCGCGGGGCGCTGGTGACGTCGCCGCCGGCCAGGGTCGTTTCAGTCTCTGCGGCCAGTGCGGCGATCCCGTCGATCAGCTCGACGCAGTCGTCCTCGCTGAGTTCGGCCGGGACCCCGAGCACGACGTAGGCCTCGCCCGGCTCCGCCGCCATTGCCGCCAGGTCGGAGAGTGCGGTGGCGAGGGCCTTGTGGCCGATCTGCCCCAGGGTCGCCGGTCCGCGGCGGAAGTGAACGCCCTCGACGATCGCGTCGACCGATGTCGCAGTGGCGCCGCCGGGAACGGTGATTGCCGCGTCATCGCCCATCCCGACGCGGACCCTGGGGCCCGCCGGGGGCAGTCGCTCCCTTACTCGCGCCAACAACTCGAACTCGCCCATCCGCCCATTCTCCATCTAGTCTGCGACTCACGTGGATCAGCGCCAGCCACTCCTGCATCGCATCGGTGAGGCCGGGGCCAAGGTCGGGACCCGGCCTCCGCGCAGTCGCCGGGTGCGCGTCGCGATCCAGCTGGGCATCGCAATCGTCATCTTCGGCTTCCTCGTCCTCACCGTCATCAATCAGTGGAGTGAGATCAAGGACAAGGGAGTCCACTTCCACGGCGTCTGGTTGCTGCCCGCGGGCCTCCTCCTGCTTGCGTTTTACGGCCTGAGCGCGCTCGCCTGGGACTTCATCCTCCGCTTTCTCGGCTACAGGGTCGGCGCCGTTCAGGCCCAGGTCGCCTGGGGCCAGCCGCTGCTCGCCCGCTACGTGCCGGGGAGCGTCCTCTATGTACTCGGGCGAGTGCTGCTCGCCGAGCGTCTCGGCGTGCCGCGCCGCACCACGATCGCCAGCATCGTCTACGAGCAGGCGATTTCCGCGACCGCCGCTGTCGGCATGGCGTCCTACTTCGTGATCAGCCACCCCGACCTCCAGGGGCAGCCGTTGCGCTGGGCCGTCTTACTGATCGTTCCGATCGGGATTACGGTCCTCCACCCGCGGGTCTTCCGGCCGCTCGCCGATCGCGTTCTGCGCGCCTTCGGTCGAGAGTCCCTGCCCGAGGTGATGCCGCTGCGGGGGGTCCTGGCGATGCTCGTCTACTTCCTCGGAATCTGGCTCGTCATCGGCCTCGGCGTCTACTGCGTCGCCCGCTCGGTCACCTCGATTCCGTTCAGCGACGTGCTGATCGTCGGCTCGGCCCAAGCGGTTGGCTACGTCGCCGCCCTCGTTACCCTGATCGCCCCCGCCGGGCTCGGCATCCGCGACGCGGCCTTCGCATGGGCGGTGAAGGCGGCGACGCCCGGCAACAGCTTTGCGGTCGGATCGCTGATCGCAATCGCCGTGCGCGGGGTGCTGACGGTGGTCGAGGTGATCTACGTCGGGACGGTCACCGTGCTCGGCAAACGGGAGGGATGGTCGATTCCGACCGGGGTTATCCATGCCTCCTCTGAAGAAGAAGCCGCGGAAGAGGAAGCGGCCGAAGAGGGGGAGGAGGCAGGCATCCCTCGCCCGACTCGCAGTCCAGCTAATTAGCTGGACTGCTCTGAGCCAAAAGCCTTACCTACAGCGGGATGCGGGCGCCCAGTTGGTAGGCGGTCAGAGCAGTCAGGCAAGAGCGGTCGCGGGACAAAGCCACGAGGGGTAGGGGCCAGATCAGGTACCAGGGGAGGAGCCAGGAGCTGGCGAGGAGCAGGCCCAGGGTCGCCCAGGCGGCGGCCCGCAGCCAGTCGTTTCCGCGCCAGGTCCAGGTCAGCAGATAGGCGAGGAAGATGGCGTAGACGGCCCAGGCGACTGCCCTCGGCGATTCCTCGTCGATGCCGATCAAGCGCGCCGCGGTGGTCGGCACGCTGAGGTGGCTGGTCCGGCCCTGGTTCTCCCCGGCCAGACCGATCGCGTCCAGCCAGTGCCAGCCGAAGGCCGCGTATGCCGGCGAGCGCGATGGCCAGTGCCGCGACGAGGGCGCCAATCGCGAGCCGGTGCAACGCGTTGGTGTTCCCACAGCACGCCAACGCGTTGCACCGCAGGGGATGGTGGGGGCGACGCCTGGGATGCTGGAGGCCGGCGAGGAGAGCGAAGGGGAGGACGACCAGTGACGAAACCTTGATTGCCGCGGCCGCGACCAGCGCCGCCCCGCCCGAGAACTCGCGGCGGGCGAGGACGGCGGCCACCCCCGTCATCGTGAGCAGCATCGCCAGTCCGTCGTTGTGGCCTCCCCCGACCACGTGGACAAGGACCAGGGGGTTGAGCGCGACAAAGGCGGCGGCGCGGCGGCGGTCGAGGCCTCGGGCCGGGGCAAGGCGGGCGACCAAGAGCCGCCAGTCCGAGCACCGACGCGGCGGCGATTCCCTTCAGCGCCCAGACCGCGCCGTCAACGCCCAACCAGGCAAGCGGATAGGTGGCGAGTGTGAAAAGCGGGCCGTAGGCGCTGGTCGTGTGCGGCCAGGTGACGTGTGCGAAGGCAGGGTCGGTCGGGGATGCGGCCGGGGGATGGATGTAGGGATCGAGACCGTGCAGAACGCCGAGCCGCGCGTAGTCGACGTAGCTGTAGACGTCGTGGGAGTAGAGCGGTGGGACCAGCGCAAAGGCGATGACGGCGAACGCAATGAGCGCCCAGACGAGCCGTGGCTCGAGCCGCGGCGCCAGCGCCAGGACGCAGAGGTAGGCCGACAAACCCCAACCAGATCAGGGCGTAGGCGGCCCCTGGGCTGACGCTCAGTTACCCGCTCCCGTGCCGGCGCCGACACCGGTTTGCGGTGGGGGCGGTGGTGGTGGCGGCAGCGGGGCCGGTTTCTGGCCGGCGCCTGGTGCGTAGGCGTTCGGGTTGTAGCCGTTGTAGTTGCCTCCCGCGTTCCCACCCCCGCCGGTGCCCTTGCCCAGGCCCTTCAGCGGACCGAAGCCCTTGCTCGGCGCCGGGTGGGTGAACTGGCCGAAGAACGGCGCCCAGACGATCCGCTGCGACGGGTGCTTGAAGTCCTCGCACGGGACCCCGCCGTTCGAGTAGACCGAGTGCCAGATCTCCGCCGGGAAGGTCCCGCCGAAGACGATCATCCCGTGCACGCTGCTCATCGAGATGTTGTTGGACTGGGGGTAGCCGACCCAGACCACCGTCGCGAGGTTGGGCTGGTAGCCGGCGAACCAGGCGTCCGTGTAGTTGTCGGTGGTGCCGGTCTTGCCCGCTTGCCCCGCGCAGCCCGTGTAGGCGGCGGTGCCGGTGCCGCTGGTGATGTTGTCGTGGAGCAAGCGCGTCACCTCGATAGGCGACCGCCGGGGAAAGCACTCGTTTCGGGTCCGGCCGCTCGGGCCGGTCGACCCGCCCGTTCGGGAAGACGACTTTGCGGATCGCGATCGGGTTGCGGTGGATTCCCCCGGAGGCGAGAGTCGCGTAGGCATCGGCCATCTCCAGCGGCGAGACACCGATCCGCAATCCGCCGATCCCCTCGGCGGGAATCCCGTCCAGCTTCGAGGTGATCCCCATCGACTTCGCTGTAGCCGCGACGTTGGCCGGCCCGACATCGAGGTCGAGCTGCGCGAACACTGTGTTGTCGGAGGTGACTGTCGCCTGCTGGAGATTGACCGTCCCCTGGTAGCCGAGGTCGGCGGTGTGGACGGTCCAGTGGCCCCACTTGGGCAGGTTGAGGTCCAGCGGCTTCGACGTGTAGTAGGTCGTGTAGGGGTCGATCCCCTGCTTGATCGCCGTGGTCAGGACGAAGGCCTTGAAGGTGGAACCGGGCTGGCGGTGGCCCTGCGCCGCGAGATTGAACTTGCTGCGGCCGTAGCTGGAGCTGGACGCCATCGTCTCGATATGGCCGCTGCGAGGGTCGATCGAGACCAGCGCCGAGGCCGGGTCGGTCGAGTAGGGGAGGGTCGAGCTCATCGCGTCGAGCCCCACCTGCTGCAGCTTCGGCTCGATCGTCGTGTAGACCTTCAGTCCCCCGTTTCGCACCGTCTTCGCCCCGTATTCGGCGATCAGCTTGTCCTCGACGTAGTCGAAGAAGTAGGGCTGGCGATGGGCGAAGTAGGAGTCGGAGGCATGCAGCGCAAGCCCGCTCCGCAGCGCCGCTTCGGCTGCCCCGTGGGCGACGAAGCCGAGCTTGTCCAACTTCTTCAGGACCTCGTTGCGTCGGGCTCGCGCTGCGCCGGGATGCAGGATCGGGTTGTACTCGGAGGGGGCCTGTGGCAGCCCTGCCAGCAGAGCCGCCTGCGGCAGGGTCAGCTTCCAGACCGGCTTGGAGAAGTAAAACCGCGAGGCGGCGCCGACGCCGATCGCGGTGCTGCCCTCGATCGTCCCGTAGGAAGCGGTGTTCAGGTACTGGTCGAGGATCTGCCGCCGGGTGTGATGCTTCGCGTACTCGATCGCCAGCTTCGCCTCGATGATCTTGCGCTCCAGGTTTCGATGGGGATTGCGCAGGCAGAGGCCGCGGACCAACTGCTGGGTGATCGTCGAGCCGCCCTCCACCGGCTTTCCGGCCTCGAGGTCCTTGAGCGCGGCGCGCAGGATTCCCTCCGGGTCGACGCCGCCGTGCTGGAAGAAGCGCTGGTCCTCGATCGCCACCGTGGCGAGCTGCAGGCTTCTCGGGATCCGGCCGATCGAGACCGGTGCCCGCGCCTCGTCGGCGGAGATCGCTCCGAGCTTGCTGCCGTCGCCCGCGTAGAGGGTCGAGTTGCCCACCCGGTCGACCTTCTTGCAGTCGGCGAGCGAGGGCGCGTCGGCGGCGACGTTGAGCACCCACGAGGTGACTGCCACCGCCGCGATCGCGATCACGACGACGAGGGCGCCCACCGCCAGCAGCAGCTTCGGGCCGACGCCGGCGCGGCGCCGCTGGCGTCGGCGGCTCCGCTGAGTCATGGGACGGAGGGTACTTCGCGCCGGGCGGCGCTCAAGCCTGGGTGTCCTCGGTCGAGTGGTTGTGGACGACCCCGTCGACCAGCATCTGGTTGGGGATGACGACCGAGCTGCCGTCGCCGGGGTCGACGTAGGTGTAGGAAAGCGTCAGGTCGGTGACTCGGCCGCTGACCTCTTCGAAGCTGATCCGGTCGCCGATTTTGATCGGCTGGGTGATCGCCAGCTGGACCCCGGCGACCATGTTGGCGATCGTGTGCTGGGCGGCGAAGCCGATGATCAGCCCGATCACCGCGGTCGAGGCAAGGATTCCCGTCGCCAACCGCTTCAGCTCGGTGAACTGACTGAGCGCGATCGCCGCGATGACGAGGAGGGCGACGACGATGATCAGGCGGCGCAGCACCCGCAGACGGGTCTTGGTGGACCGCGAGACCTGTGAAACTGCCGGCGTCATGGAGGCCAATCTACCCTCAAAGCCGGCCTTCCCCTACGCGAACTGGGGCCCGGTCGCGGGCGTTTTGGGAGTCTTCCTGGCCCTGCTGACCGGGGCCGTGCTCGGCATCCCGGCCGCGGTGATCGACCATCCGGCAAAGGGCGAGGGCCTCAGCACCGCCGCAAACGTCGCGGTGCAGTTCGCGACCGCGGTCGGGTTCGTGATGGTGCCGATGATCATCGCCGCGCGGCAGGGGGCTTCATTCCGGGAGGCGCTGAGGCGGCTGGGGGTGAGGAGCTTTCGGCCCTCGGCGTTCAAATGGATGGCGGCGGCGATCGGCGCCTACCTGCTCTTCGCCTTCTTCTACGCGACCTTGATCGGCCAGCCCCACCAGAAGGACATCGCCAAGGGTTTTGGGGCTGTCCCGATCCAGGTTCTGTTGATCGTCCTCGCGGCCCCGGTCAGCGAGGAGGTCTGCTTCCGAGGGATGTTGTTCGGGGGCCTGCGCGAGCGCCTGCCGCGAATCGCCGCGGCGCTGATCAGCGCCCTGATTTTCGGCGGCCTGCACGCGATCACCGGCATCAGCGCGGTCCCGCCCCTGATCGCCTTCGGCTTCGTCCTGGCGCTGCTTTACGAGAAGACCGGCTCGATCGTGCCGGGCATCCTCCTCCACATGCTGAACAACTCCGTCGCCCTGTTGGGGCAGTAGCATCCCGGCCGTGAATCGCCGTTTCGTCCCGGGTCTGGTCTTCGCCGTGCGCTGCTGATGCTGCCCGCCGCTCGCCTCCGCGACGCCGCAGCCGCCGACCGCCACCGTGAAGATCCGGGTCGGGCACCTGCACGGCGGCAAGGCGCCGATCTTCGCCCAGGTCCCCGTGATCGGGTCGGTCTCCCCCTTCGTCCCGGGTCAGAAGGTCGAGGTCACCTTCTACCTCAACTCCCACAAGCTCC
The DNA here is from genome assembly GCA_963837585.1 of uncultured Solirubrobacterales bacterium. Lineage (GTDB taxonomy): Bacteria > Actinomycetota > Thermoleophilia > Solirubrobacterales > 70-9 > CAWINX01. Next base: position 374,191 of record CAWINX010000003.1, read on the forward strand.
TCAAGCGAACCGTCGCGGTGCACGCGGGGAGCGGCAATTCCGGCAGCTTCCGCTCCAGCATCGTCCTGCGCAAGGGCGGCAAGTACGCGGTGAGCGCGCAGCCACAAGCCCACCGCCGTCCTCGGCGGCGACAGCACCGTTCGCAAGAGCTGGAAGGTCGGCTTCCCGTCCCTGCGCGCCGGGCAGTGCGGCCGGGTCGTGCGCGGCTTCAAGAGGGCGATGGCGAAGATGGGCTACGTCTCGGGCGGCGGTTCCTGCTTCAACGGCCGCACCGGTCGGGAGGTGCTCGCCTACCGCAAAGTCAACGGGATGGACCGCAACGAGGGGGCCGGCGCCCGGCTCGTCGCCAAGGTCTTCGCGGGTCGCGGCGGCTACCACGTCCGCCACCCCGCCGCGGGCGAGCACGCCGAGGTGCCGCTCTCCAAGCAGGTCCTGGTCCTCGCCAAGGGCCGCAGGCCGTTTGCGATCTACCCGGTCTCGACCGGCAAGCCCTCGACCCCGACGATCACCGGGCACTACAGCTTCTACCTGCGCTCGCCGGGCTACAACTCCGAGGGCATGTACTACTCCTTCTACTGGCACAACGGCTACGCCGTGCACGGCTACGCCTCGGTCCCCAACTACGCCGCCAGTCACGGCTGCGTCCGCACCTACATCGCCGACCAGCCGCGCATCTACAACCAGCTGTTCCAGAACGAAAGCATCTTCGTCTTCTGAGCCCGTGATCGGCGAGCGGACACTCCGCGCCGTGCTGATCGTCATCGCCGTCTACCACGTGGTCGTCGGGGGGCTTGCCCTTTTCGCTCCTGACACGTTCTTCGACCAGATCGGGCATTACGGGGTCGAGAACTCTCACTACGTCGGCGACGTCGGAGCCTTCATGCTCGCCTTCGGGGTCGCGGTTGGGATCTCGGTCGTGCGGTCCGCCTGGCGGGTGCCGATCCTCTGGTTGGGCGCGCTCTGGTACGGCTTTCACGCCCTCAACCACGCTTTCGACACCGGCGAGGCGAAGAGCGAGGCGCGCGGCTGGAGCGACACGGTCCTGATCGCCTTCGGCGCGCTCGCTTCAGCCTGGTTGGCGCGGGTGTCGGAGAGACTGAACAGGGAGAACGCGGGATGAAGGTGTTCGTGGCGGGTGCGAGTGGGGCGATCGGGCGGCCCTTAATACGTCAACTGGTCGCGGCCGGGCACATGGTGACTGGGACGACCCGGCGCGAGGAGCGGGCAGTGGAGATCCGCACTGCCGGAGCGACCGCGGTGGTCTGCGACGTGTTCGACGCGGCGGCTCTCGAGGCGGCGGTCAATGAGGCCGCGCCGGAGGTCGTCGTCAACCAGCTGACCAGCCTGCCGCAGGACTACAACCCCCGCAGCCTCGACTACGCACCGACAAACCGAGTGCGCGAGGAGGGTGGCGGCAACCTGATGCGCGCGGCGCTCGCGGCGGGCGCGCGGCGGTACGTGACCCAGAGCATCGCCTTCCTCTACGCGCCCGAAGGCGACTGGGTCAAGGGCGAGGAAGCCCGTCCCTTCGACGATGCCCCCATGCCCTTCCAGGTCGCTGTTCGGGCAATGCTCGCTCACGAGAATGAAGTGCTCAACACCCAGGGGATCGAGGGACTGGTTCTGCGCTATGGCCAGTTCTACGGGCCCGACACCTACTACGACCACGGCGGCTCGATCGCCAAGCAGGTCTCCAAACGGATGCTGCCGGTCATCGGCCCCGGCACCGGCATCGCCTCCTTCCTCCACGTCGAAGACGCTGCCGGCGCCACGATCGCCGCCTTCGACCACGGCGCCCCCGGTATCTACAACGTCGCCGACGACGAGCCGGCGCCGATGACCGAGTGGCTGCCGGCCTACGCCGAGGCGCTCGGCGCCAAGCCGCCCCGCCACGTTCCGACATGGCTCGCCCGTCTGGTTGGAGGCAAGGCCGCAGTCCAGTTCGGCACTCAGCTCCGCGGCGCCTCCAACGCGAAGGCGAAACGCGAGCTGGGCTGGCAGCCGCGTTACGCGAGCTGGCGCCAGGGCTTCCGCGAAGCCCTCGGCTGAACCCAGCGAAGGCCAGGCGGAGGGGGGAGAACTTCGCATTCCGGTGTGACTTTATGTCCGCATAGCGAACATTTCGCACACGGGAAGCAGGGGCGAGCGCCTCCATCGGCGGCTAATGTCCGACGGATAGGGAATGGGATCCACTGGCGGGTCGCAAAGGTAGCCGGCGGGTCAGCTCGGCCATGGTGGCGCGCGACCAGCTGCGGGGATTGGGGATGACCGACAGCGCTATCGCCTGGGCGGTGGCGACGGGCCGTCTGCATCTCGGTCTTCCGGGGGGTTTTCGCGGTCGGCTCACCCGCGGGACGATCCGCGCAAGCCGGATGCTGGCGGCGGTACTCGCCTGTGGGCAAGGGGCAGCGTTGTTTCACACAACACGCGCTGCCGCGTTGCTGGGCATTCAGGATCGCCCTCCGGTATCTGGTAGACGTGGTCGCCCCCGGACAGATCTGGAGGAGGAATCGAAGGAATGCGCCGTCACAACGTGCCTCTCCGTCCCAGTGCAAAGGACATCGTGCGAGTCGGCCCTATCCCCGTGCTGCTCCGCCTCCCGCACTGATCGTCGATCTCGTCCGGCCGGCACGGGGAGCGGCGGATGCGTAGGCTGCGTCGAGAAGGCAGCCGTTGCGTGCGCCTGCTGAACCTGGAGGAGATCGATGCGGCGATGGCGCGCCGGGGACGTTTCCGGGGCAGCCCGACGCTGCGAGCCATACTGGCCGATTGGCGCTGCGCCCCCGTCAAGCCCACGCTGAGGAGCCCCCTGGAGGCGAAGTTGCTGCCGCTGATCGCCGCCGCCGGGCTTCCCGCTCCACTCTGCAACCACAGAGTGGAGGGAATGGAGGTGGACCTCTTCTGGCCGCACCGGCACCTCGTCGTCGAGGCAGACGGCGTCGCCTCTCACGGCAATCCGATCGGCTTCGTGCGCGACCGTCGCCGCGACCTCGACCTCGTCGCGGTGGGCTATCGCGTACTGCGCGTTACCTGGCAACAGGTCGAAGACGAGCCGCATAAGACGGTAGCGGCGATCGCCCGCCTCCTCCGACCTTGATTCCCGGGGTGATGAGCCAGAATTCCTCTTCCGGTGTGAGTTATGTCCGCATAGCGAACATTTCTCACACCGGAAGCGCCGTAGGATTGCCGCCGTGCCCGACCTCGACGCCGCCAAGCAGACGCTGCTCGACGAATTGCGCGAGCACTCGCTGGTGATCGGCGAGGTGACGCTGTCCAGCGGGCAGGTGGCCTCCTACTACGTCGACGCCCGTCGCGCCCTGTTACGCCCCGCCGGCTTCCTCGCTGCCGGCGAGCTGATCGCCGCCGCAGCCCGCGACGTGGGCGCGACCGCGGTGGGCGGGCCGGTGATGGCCGCGATCCCGCTCGCCTGCGCGGCGATCGCGGTTCCAGGCGGCGCCGAGCTGATCGGCTTTTTCGTCCGCAAGGAGCGCAAGGAGCACGGGCTGCAACGCTGGGTCGAGGGACCGGTCGAGGCGGGCGCTCGCGTCCTCGTCGTCGAGGACACCGTCACCACCGGCGGCTCGACCGTCGCCGCTCTGGAGCGCATCCGCGAGCAGGGCCTTGAGATCGCCGGCGTGCTCAGCGTCGTCGATCGCCTCGCGGGAGGCGGCGGTGCAATCGAAGCCGCCGCCGAGGCGCCCTACCGGGCGCTGGTCACGATCGACGAGCTGTACCCGGAACGGCCGCGATAAAGGAAGGCGCCTTGGGGGTCGCTCGGCCGTCGCGTCGCGCGGCGTTCCAGCTCGCCAGCGGCGCCGAGGTCAGCTCCTCCCAGGCCGCTTTCTCGCCGAAGTAGGGGAGCACCACGAAGTGGAGGATCCCGGGCAGCAGGTCGCGGATCTTCTCCGGCTCTCCATCCATCAGCCTCGTGCAGATCATCGTTTCGATCGCCCCGACCATGAAGGTCCCGGTCACCGAGGGCGGGGAGGGCGTCGTGGCCTCCTCGCGCCCGCTGTCGATCGCCCGCGCGAAGCGCTCCATCACCTCGTTGCGCTTGACGAGAGCCTCGCCGCCCGCCGCGTGGACCTCGACGAACAGCGCCCGCGCGACCTGCGGCTCCTCGGCGCAGAAGCCGAGCAGCTCGGCCAGTCCGGCCCGCAGCCCCTCGCGCCAGTCCGTCCGTTCCTTGGCGGCGCCGATCACGCGGTCGTAGAGGCGGTCGATCGCCGCGGCGTAGGCCTGGGCGAAGCAGTCGTCCTTGTTCTCGAAGTAGGTGTAGAAGCTCTGCCGCCCGGCGCGGGCGCGGCCGACCACGTGGCGCACGGCGACGTGCTCGTAGCCGACGTCGGCGGCTGCCAGCAGCATCGCGTCCAGCAATCGCTCGCGCACCGGTCCCGGAGCGCGCACCGTCGCCAACTGCACCACCGAGGAGGAGTTCCCGATTCCGTCTGCTTTGCTTTCCATCGGTGTTTCCTTCCGATCGTCTGCGTTTTTGAATCCGGCGGGAACCGAACTCCAGAAACTATAGCCTTTTCTCCCGGTATGGCTACCTTCATCACGCACACTTTCAGAAGTTCTCCAAAAAGTAAGTAGTTTTTAGGGAGAACGAGACAAGACATCGGCTGAATCTTTCCGGTATCTTGACGGTATGCGGTCGCTACGGAATCGACTCGATGCACTGTCACCGCAGAGCGACCTGGTCCCGCGCGACCTCGTCACCCAGCACCAGCGCCAGCGCATGCTGGCGGCGACCGCGGAGCTGGTCGCCAAGCGCGGCTACCAGGGCACGACGATCGAGCTGATCGCGAAGACCGCCCGGGTCGCCCTCGTCACCTTCTACGAGCACTTCGCCAACAAGGAGGAGTGCTTCCTGGCCGCCTTCGACGAGACCGTCGAGGCGGTGACCGAGGCGCTGCACGAACTGGTCGATCCCGAGCTGCCCTGGGAGGAGCAGATCTCGAAGGGCGTCGCCATCCTGCTGGAGATGGTCGCCGGCGACCCGGCCCGGGCCCGGATGTGCATCGTCGAGGCCCAGACGGCGGGCAACGTCGCCCTTGCGCGCTATGAGGCGATGCTGGAGAGCGCTGTGCCGAAGCTGCGGGAGGGACGTAAGCTCAACCCGAGGGCCGGGGCCCTGCCCGCGACCCTCGAGGACGCGATCGTCGGCGGCATCGCCTGGTTGATCCACCAGCGCCTGGTGATGAACGAGGTCGACGACATAGAAGCGCTGCTGCCGGAGGTGCTGCAGATAACGCTCACGCCGTACCTGGGCGAATCTGAGGCGGGACGGGTGGCCGAGGCGGCCGCCCAGGAGCGTGCTGCCTGAGCGGGATCGCATCGCGGAGGCGCTGGTCCATCTCGTCGGGACGAGGGGCTATGACGCGACGACCGTGGAGGCGGTCGTCGATTGCGCGGAGGTCGGGCGCGAGGACTTCGACCGCCGCTTCGGCGACAAGGAGGAGTGCTTCCTGGCCGCCTACGACGAGGTCGCCGCGGACTTCGGTCGCCGCGTCCTCTCGGCCTACTTCGAGGCCGAGGAATGGCATGAGCGGATGTGGGCGGGGGGCGCGGAGGCGATCCGCTTCCTCGAGGAGGATGGCGAGCGAGCCCGCTTCTTCGTGGTCGAAGTGGTCCACGCCGGGCGCCAGGCCCAGGCCCGTCGCGACATGATCCTCCACCAGCTCGCCGAGCTGGTGGACGCCGGGCGCGATCAGCTCGAGGACCCGAAATCGGTCTCGCGCGGGACCGCCGAGATCGTCGCCGGCGCCGTCTACGGCACCGTCCTGACCAAGATCAAGCGCGGCTGGCCGGCCTGGGGGAGGGATTTCCTGCCGGAGCTCATGTACATGGCGGTGCTGCCCTACCTGGGCGCCCGCGCCGCCGAGCGAGGAGCTGGGGATGGCGCCGCTGCAATAGCGCCCGGCGTCCAGTCGCAGCCGCGGATTGGAGAATCGTGAGTCTCGGATATCGTCCGCCCGTGGCAAAGGGAAAGGCGGAGTCGACCAAGGCGGGGGCCTCAGAGGGGTCGGCCCGGCTCCCGGCCGGCCGCCACGGCCTGCCGCCGGAGCTGATCGCCCAGAACCAGCGTGAGCGGATGATCGCCGCCCTCGCCGAGGTGGTCGCCGAGCGCGGCTACAACGCGACGACGATCGCCAACATCACCGACGGGGCCTCCGTCTCCCGCCGCACCTTCTACGAGCAGTTCTCCTCCAAGGAGGACTGCTTCCTGGCCGCCTACGACCAGGTCGCCGAGCACATCCTGGTCTCGATGCGCGCCGCCGCCGAGTCCTTCGACTCCTGGCCCCAGCAGGTCCGCGCCGCCCTGGCGACCGTCCTGCGCTTTCTCGCCGGAGAGCCCGAGTTGGCCCGCCTCTGCATCATCGAGCCGGTCAGCGCCGGCGGCGCCGTCGCGGCCCGCCATCGCGAATCGCTGGCCGCTCTCGTCGAGCTACTCAGGTCGACCCGCCCCGAGCGCCCCCCGGACCGCCCGCTGCCACAGGCGACCGAGGAGGCGATCGTCGGCGGCATCGTCTCCCTCCTCTCCCGCGAGATCAACGCCGGCCGCGCCGAGCAGCTGGAGAAGCTGCTGCCGGACTGGTCGAGCTCGTCCTCACGCCCTACCTGGGCCCCGAAGAGGCCGAGCGCCTGATGCGTCAGGCTTAAGGTCGGGAGGCCTTCCGGGCTCAGGCTCGGGACCTAACCTCGCTCCAGGTCAGCAGCCGGCCACCCTTCGGATCGATCACCTTGAGCCGGATCGACCGCAGCCCATCGCGGACGTTCAAGACCGGAACGTCGTGGAAGATCGGGTTCTCGTCGTGGGCCTGCTGGAGGTTGTAATTGGGGACCTTCGCGCTGAGATGGTGAACGTGATGCAGGCCGATGTTTCCTGTGAAGAACTGGAATACCTTGGGCAGCCTCAGGTATGAGCTTCCATGCAACGCCGCGGCAGCGTAGCTCCAGCGCTCAGAACTCTCCCAGTAGACGTCCTCGAACTGATGCTGGACGTAGAACATCCACACTCCCAAGGTGCCGGCGAGGATTGCGGTCGGCACTTGGACGAGTAGCCACGCCTGAAGACCGACCAGCCAGACGATCGAGCCAACGACGATCGCGAGCACCAGGTTCGTCTCGATCACGCTACGGCGCTGCCGTGGTCGCATCTTCTGCGACCAGAAACGAGGGCCGATCATCAAGGACCAGATCGGACCGATCCCAAACATCACCAGTGGATTTCGGAAGAGGCGATATCCCAGCCGTTGCTTCCAGGGTCGGGACAGGTACTCCTCAACGGTGAGCGTCATTACGTCGCCGGTCCCCCTGCGATCGAGGTCGCCGGAGGTGCCGTGATGGACCGCGTGGTTGTGGCGCCAATTGCCGAAGGGCTGGAAGACGAGCAAGCCCGTGAGGCGGCCGAGCCACAAATTCGCGCGCTTTGTCGGCAGAAATGAGCCATGGGCGCAGTCGTGAAAGACGATGAAGGTCCGCATCAGGAACCCCGCCGCCGGGACTGCCAGTGCAAGGGTGATCCAGACCGAGAAGTTGAGGGAGAAGTACATGGCGACCGTGAGAGCCAAGTACGGCACCACGGATGTCGCCACGTCGATGAGGCTGCGCCGCAGCGATGGCTGCTCATGCGGAGCCATCGCTTCCCGCCAGGACGGCTGATTGGCGCTTGCGCTTGAAGTCGGCTCGGGCATCTCGCCAAGAGTATTCATGGTCGAATGGATAATGGCGGCGTCATGGACAAGGGCAGAGAAAAGGATCTGCTCTGTAGAGCCATAATCAAGGCCCCCGGGCGGTTAGCTCAGTTGGGAGAGCGCCTGCCTTACAAGCAGGAGGTCACTGGTTCGAGCCCAGTACCGCCCATCAAATGAATGACGGGGACGGCAAACGTGTACGGCGGATCGGCGTTGTCCTCACCGGCGGGACGATCGCTTGCGAGGTTGAGGCCTCCGTAACCGGGGAGTTGGTTCGCCTGCGGGGTGGCGAGAACGCGCCCGAGCTGGACCTCGTCCGCGAAGTCGCCGACGGGGCGATTGAGCTCAGCCTTCGCCGGCCGCTGCGGCTCACCTCGGAGAACATGTCCCCGGCGAACTGGGTGACGCTCGCCGAGGCGGTTGCCTCATTGCTGGTGGAGGATCGCGTTGACGCGGTCCTCGTCCTGCACGGCACCGACACGATGGCCTACAGCGCCGCGGCGCTGTCCTTCATGCTCACCGACGCTGGGGTACCGATCGTGCTGACCGGGGCGAACAGCCCGGTGGGGGAGCCCGGGTCAAACGCTCGCCGCAACGTCGAGGATTCGCTCGTCGCGCTGGCAGCGCTCGACCGCGGCGTCTACGTTCTCTTCGGCGAGGTGGATGAGTCGAGCCCGGTCCACCTCGGTACGCGGGTGAGGAAGGTCGCGGCCCCAGGCGGCGTCTTCGCCTCGGTTGGAAGCCCCCCCGCTGGGATTGTCCGGGACGGGCGCTTTGAGCCGATGGCCGGCAGCACCGCCGCCCCGCCCAATCGTCCCGCCGGCCCGGCCGGATCGGCGTCGATCCGCGAGTCCTCGCTCTGCGGCTCTACCCGGGCCTTGATTTTGGATGGGTCGACCAGGCGATCTCCACGGGCGAAGTTCGGGGCGTTGTGCTCGAGCTCTATCCCTCGGTCACCGGGCCGGCCGGCGAGTCGGGGCTGTCGGCCGTCCGCTTCGCCGCGCGCTGCGCCGCCCACGGTGTGCCGCTGGTGGCGGCGACCGCCAATCCGATGGCCGGCGAGTTCGCCCGCTACGAGTCGACCGCGGCGCTGGAGGCCGCCGGCGCCGAGATCCTGCCGATGCTGCCGGAGGTGGCCACCGTGAAGATGATGTGGGCGCTCGGCGCGGGTGGCACGCGGGAGGCGGTTCTCGATCTGATGCGCACCGAGGTCGCGAGCGAGATGTCCCGCCCCTGAGCTAGAGGCCGGCCTTCACCAGTCCTGATCTCCATTGCGGCCAGTTCCTCGGCTGCGCACATGAACACCTCCAGCGTCACGCATTCCTCCAGCAGGACCATCTCATCGGCGCCCGCCATCGGATCGCGCGAGAGGCAGCGGAACAGGCGCTTCTCGTCGGTGACGTAGGCGCCTGGCGTCAGGTCCGACGCCAGGCCCGTTGGCCTGGTCCGAGCGGCTTGCTTGAGGAGCGGCACGTTCATGTCGCCAACCTATGCCGAGCGCTGGTCGTCGGTCATCCGTTCAACCCCACCCTTTTCGCTGTGGGTTTCTACGGGTTGAGTTGTGCGCGGCTCAGGGGGCGCCGGCGAACAGCTTCGGCGTCGCGGTGCCGCCGCGCTGGCGCTCGGTGCGCGTCACCACGTCGAAGAAGACGTCGTTGCGGCCGCGGCGCATCTGGCGCGGGAAGAAGCGCCGGGCCCGCCGGTGGCCCGCGGTCAGCGCCCGGAAGCCGGCCTCGTGCGCCCCGCTCCAGGGGATGCCGAAGACCTCGCGCACCCGCGGCGGCAGGGTGCCCTTGATGATGTGGTTCTGCACCGCCAGGTTTCCCCGCGCCGCCGCCGGTACCGGCTGCCGGAAGGCGACGAGCGGCGCCATCTCAAGGCCGTGTTCGGTCGCCCCCAGGTCCGGCGCGTTGAGGTGCTCCCCCAGCCAGGCGTCGAACTCGCGGTGGCTGGACGGGACCGCATCGCGCGGCAGGCCGAACAGCTCGCCGAAGCGGACGTAGTCCTGCCAGAGCCCTTCGCGCTCGTCTTCGCTCAGCGGCGCCACCATCGCCTCATACATCGCCCGCCCGGAGTCGGCGATCACCGCCAGGGTCCACAGCATCAGCTCCGGGTCGAGTGCCGAGTAGGGGGTTCCTGCAGGGTGCTTGCCCGCCGCCTCGGGCAGGGTGCCCTTGATCTGCTCGTGCACCCTGTGCACCGCCGCCAGTGCCTCGTCGGCCTCCTCGCGGGTGCCGAGGAAGACGGTCTCCTGGATCTTCGCGGTGCGGGCGAGGCGCTCGAAGGGGCGATCCGCCGAACGGGTGCTCAGCATCGTGCCTGTGTAGGTGAGCGGCTCGAGCGCCCCGATCAGCAACGCGCGCTGGCCGTAGAGCAGCCCGACGGAGCGCTCGCCGTGGACGCGACGGGCCATCGAGCGGCCCGGGGGGAAGTAGTAGGAGGAATCGCCGAAGTCGGTCACGCCGACCGCCGATGCTACTCGGGCGTTTCGCGCGAGAGGGCGACTAGCGCGGCGCCGGTCCGCGCCGCGGACGCGGGCTCGTGCAGCTCGTGTGCGGCGAAAATATCGTCGAGGTCCTCGCGGGTCAGCGTCTCGCGCTCCAGAGCGTTCGCCGCGAGGTTGTCGAGGCATTTGCGGTTCATCCGCAACAGCTCGAGGGCGCGCTCGTGGGCCTCGCGTGCCAGCGCCATCGCCCCGAGGTCGACGTCGCGGCGGGTTCGGTCGGAGATCGCGTAGTCGCCGGTCGGCATTGCGATCGGCGAGCCCTCGTCGGCATCGGGAGAGAGGCCCATCCCGAACTCGGAGACCATCTGCTTGGCGACGGCGTGCACCCGCGCAAGGTCGTCCACCGCCCCAGAGAAGGCCTCGCCGAAGACCTCCTCCTCGGCGGCGCGGCCGCCCAGCAGGGTGACGAGCTCGTCGCACAGCTCCTCGCGCGACTTCAGGTAGCTGTCTTCCTGCGAGGAATGGGCGACGAAGCCGAGCGCCGGGCCGCGCGGCACGATGCTGAGGATCTCCGGCGGGTCGAGGCCGAGCAGGCGCCTGCTGAGGGCATGTCCGGCCTCGTGGTAGGCGACGATCTTCCGCTCCCTGGCGTTCAACCGCCGCGCCTGTTGGGAGCCGACCGACTGGCGCAGCAGCGCTTCGTCAAGGTCGTCGCGGGTGATCGCGTCGCGGCCCGCTCGCCCGGCGATGATCGCCGCCTCGTTCAGCGCGTTGGCGAGCTGTGCGCCGGTCATCCCGGTCGTCTTGCGTGAGACGTCGGCGAGGTCGAGGTCGGGTCCCAGCGGCTTGCCCTTTGCGTGTGCCTTGAGGATCGCCTCGCGTCCGGTCCGGTCCGGTGGGGCAACGAGCACCTGGCGGTCGAACCGGCCGGGCCGCAGCAACGCGTGGTCGAGCTTGTCGACGTGGTTGGAGGCCGCGACCACGATCACCGTGCCGGGGTCGCGCTCGAACCCGTCCAGCTCGACCAGCAGCTGGTTGAGGGCCTGCTCGCGCTCGCTGGTGCCGCCGTCGCCGCCCGCGCCGCGCGCTCCCCCGATCGCGTCGAGCTCGTCGATGAAGATCACCGCCCGCCCGGACTTGCGCGCCTCTTTGAAGAGGCGGCGGATCCGCGCCGCGCCGCGGCCGACGAACATCTCGACGAAGCTCGAGCCCGAGGCGGCGAAGAAATCGACCCCGGCCTGCGCGGCGACGGCGCGGGCCAGCATCGTCTTGCCCGTGCCGGGCGGCCCGTAAAGGAGGACGCCACGCGGTGGCTGGGCGCCGAGCGCCTGGAAGCGGTCGGGGTCGCGCAGCCACTCGGCCACGTCCATCAGGTCGTCCTTGGCGGCGTCGACACCCTGCACCTCCTCCCAGAGGACCGGCGCCGTCCTGCTCGCCTTCACCGTCTCCGGCTTCGTCGTCCCCATCGTGCCGCGCAGCAGCGTCACGAAGACGGCGAGCAGGCCGAACATGAAGACGACGCCGAAGACCGGGTACCAGCTGAAGGCGAAGTCCTGAATGCTCGCCACGTGGAACAGCCCCTGGAGTCCCTGGCTCAACATCAGGTCAGGCAGTCTGGGGGTTGAGGCGACAACCTCCAATCGCACATCCGTCCATCTTGAAGGAGATAGCTAAAGCGCGTCGTGCTCTTAGGATCAGGACGTGGCTTCCGAATCACATTCGACCAGCGCCCCGGAGCTGAAGGCCCAGATCGAGGCGGAGCGCGCCGGCCGACCCTTCCTCGTCTTCCGCGACGGCGAGGGCGAGCAGCGGATCGTCGCGGTCGCCGCCGGCGAGAACGAGCTGTGGGTGGGGCGGGCCGACTCCGCCGACGTGCGCCTCGACTGGGACGAGGAGGTCTCGGGCCTGCACGCCCAGATCAAGGTCGTCGGCGACGAGTGCACGCTGCTCGACGAGGGGCTCTCTCGCAACGGGTCCTTCGTCAACGGCGAGCGGGTCCACGGCCGCCGGCACCTGCGCGACCGCGACACGATCCACTTCGGCAAGACCGCGGTCCTCTACCGGCGTCCCGGCGATGCGGCCCCCGACGCGACCGCGATCGCCACCGACCTGCCCACGATCGCCACCGTCTCACCCGCGCAGCGCCGGGTGCTGGTGTCCCTCTGCCGCCCTTATAAGGACGGGGCGGCGTTCGCGACCCCCGCCACCAACCAGCAGATCGCCACCGACCTCCACCTCAGCGTCGACGCGGTGAAGACCCACATGCGCGCCCTCTTCGAGAGGCTCGAAGTGGGCGATCTGCCGCAGAATCAAAAACGAGTCGCCCTGGTCGAGCGCGCCCTGCACAGCGGCGTCGTCTCGAAGTCCGACCTCTAGCCGAGCGCCCCCAAGGGGTGAGCGAGACCACCCCGGCGGGGTGGCGGGTCCACCCCTTGGTCCCCTGGGCGCGAGCGCCCGGCGAGGCGAAGCTGGTTGCGGGAAGTCAAACCAACCAAACAGGAGGAAGTCCGATGACCCGCACTCGCACCGACAACGTTCACACCACCGGCACCAAGGCCCTCTGGGCGGCGGCCGTCGCCTCGCTCGCTTCTCTCGCGATGATGATCGCCCCGGCTCTGGGTTACGCCAAGGCTCCGGTCCACTTCGGCGCCAAGCTCGACCCGACGGTGCAGCCGTCCAACTCGCTGCCCGCCCATCCGTGCAACCAGCTCAACCCCGGCACCAGCTGCACGATGATCGAGAACGACGCCTACGGTCGCGCCGGCGTCGAGCGCGCCCCGAAGAGCGGCACGATCAAGAAGATCCGCCTGGTCGCCGGCGGCCCCGGCAGCTTCAAGCTTCAGATCGCCGAGGTCAAGCAGTCGACGCTGCACAGCACCGCCCCCAAGGCGCGCATCGTCCGCAACGGCCCGTCGATCAGCTACCAGGGCCAGGACCAGTCCAACTGGGACAACGACCACTACCGAGTCGAGTCCTTCAAGGTCCACGTCCCCGTCCACAAGGGCCAGTACCTGGCGCTGCGGGGCAAGTACACCTCGATGGTGCGCTGCTCCTCCGGCGGCGACAACACGCTGATCTACCAGCCCTCGCTGTTGGCCGGCGGCGGCTTCAGCAAGGCCAGCGACACCGACGGCTGCTGGCTGCTGATGGAGGCGGTCATCCGCTAGCCACACCTCCTCTCCCTGGCAGTGACGAGGCCCCGCTCCGGCGGGGTCTCGCGCTGTTCGGCGGCTAGCCGCGTTCGACCTGGGAGCCGCCGACGATCGCCTCTTCGCCGCTGTCGGCGAAGACGATCCAGGCCTTGTTGCCGCCGTCGTAGTCGGGCGCCCAGAGCTTCAGGGTCGCCTCGCGCCCCCAGACCGAGCAGCTCTCCTCGCCCTCCTCGTCCAGGCCGCGCCAGATCTGCACGAAGGGGTTGGCCTCCCACTCCGCGCCGATCGTCGTCGGCTCGCGGTGGCCGGGATGGACGCGCGTCTCCGGGGGCAGGGTCATCAGCCGCTCCATCACCGAGGACTTGAGGTCGGCGAAGCCGCTGGCTCCCGGCGCCATCGTTCCCCCGACCGTGCCCTTGAAGAGAACGTCGGCGGTGAAGACGTCGGTGCCGTTGACGAGGTAGGCGACGTGCCCGGTCGCGTGCCCGGGGGTGAAGATCGACTCGATCTCCAGCCCGTCCGTCTCCAGCTTCTCCCCGTCGTCGAGGGTCTGCGCGACCTCCTCGTCGAGCTCGGCGGCCGCCGCGGGGTGGGCCACCAGGGGCGGATTGCCGAGCCGCTCGCGCGCCTCGGCCAGGCCGGCGACGTGGTCGAGGTGGGGATGGGTGACGAGGACGTGGGTGATCTCGATCCCGTCGCGCTCGGCGCGCTCCAGCAGCGGCTCCAGCTCGTCGTTGCCGTCGATCAGCACCCCCTTGCCGCTCGACTCGTCGGCGACCAGGTAGGCGTTGGACAGCCACTGCGGGTTCTCGGTCCGCTCGACGATCACGCGCTAACCATACGGCCGATCGCTAGCCATACGGCTGGTAGATCGGGTGGTAGCCGAGCAGCTGGGTCACCGTCTCAAACCTGTAGCCGCGGCCGCGCAGCGTGTCGATGATCGAGGGCAGCGCCGCCAGCGTCTCGCTGCGGTTGCCGCCGCCGTCGTGCATGAGGATGATCGAGCCGGGCCGCGCGGCGCCGACGATGCGGCTGTAGATCGCGCCGGTTCCGGGGGTCGCCCAGTCGGTCGGGTCGACGTCCCAGGTGATCGTCCGCATTCCCGCCTCTCCCGCCGCGGCGACCACCGACGAGTTGACGCCGCCGCCGGGCGGCCGGAAGAGGCAGGGCTTGAAGTGGGTGATCGCCTTGATCCGAGCGCTGGTCGCCGCCAGGTCGGCGTAGCCGGGGTAGAAGCCGTGGTGCATCGTGTGATTGCCGATCTCGTTGCCCTCGGCGAGGATCTTTCGCATCGTCGCGCCGCGCCCGGCGGTCTCCTGGCCGATCTCGAAGAAGGTCCCGTTGACGTGCTTCTCGCGCAGCACGTCGCAGGAAGCCCGGCGTGTAGGTGCTGGGGCCGTCGTCGAAGGTCAGCGCGACGATCTTGCGTCCCCGCGGCCCGTTGGTGACGAGCCCGGACGTGCCGCCCGTGCAGCCGACCTCGCGCACCGGGCGCAGGCGATAGGTCCGGGACCCGGAGGAAGGGAGGCTGTCGTCGACGCAGGCGCCCTTGCCCGCCGGCCCGCAGGCGCTCGCCGGCTCGCACCTTCCAGCGGTAGCGCCGCGGCGCAAGGCCCGCCGCCGAGCGGGAGCAGCGAGACGACCAGCTTGCGGGCGCTCGGTCGGCTCACCTGGGCCGCCAGCGTCTCTGCGGACCGTCCTCCCCGCGGCGTTGACGAGGTTGAGCCCGATCCGCCGCCGCGACTTGGACCCGCCGAGGCAGAGCCGCCGCTCTCCACGCCTTGCCCGGGCGGCGGAAGGACGCGCAGAGGAAGGCGCCTGTGGCCCGCCCGGGCGAGGGACGGCGAGGGGTCGAGGTCCGCCAGCGGGACCGGCTGCGCGGTGGTCACCGAGACGACCAGGCTCTGGCCGGCCTGGGAGAGGCGGGCGCGCAACAGGTCGGGTCGCGGCATGGTGGTGCGACGCCCCTTCGGCGGCTATCGCGACCTCGCTCAGGGACGCCACCGCGACTCCGCCCAGGGAAGCACCGCGAGGGTCGCTATGCACAGGATCTTGCGTGAGCGCGTTATGACCAGGTTCCGGGCGTTCGCTTGAGAATGCCTGCCCATACTAGAGCGCAGCATCGATCCGGAAGGCGTGTTGAGAGCAAACGTGAGGACCAGACGCACCGCGGTCCCAGGCGCTGCCTGGCGCTCGCGGCGATCCTGCTCGTCGTTGCGCCGATCGCCGCCCCCTCTCCGTCGCCGCCGCCCCTGCCGGGCGGGGCGGCCGACTCGACTCTGGCCATCTCCGGCGCCGCCACTCCGTTCGACCGCCAGGGGATGTGGATCTGGTACGTCTCGCGCTCCGACGGCGGCAAGCCGTCGCGGATCGTCTCCCGCGCGGCCCGCGCCGGGATCGGCACGGTCTACGTCAAGGCCGGCGACGGGGGAGGGACCTGGCGGCAGTTCACCGCGTCGCTGGTCCAGAGGCTGCACCGGAGCGGCCTCGACGTCTGCGCCTGGCAGTTCGTCTACGGAGATCACCCGCTTGCCGAGGCCCGGGTCGGCGCCGCCGCGGTCGCTCGGGGGGCCGATTGCCTGGCGATCGACGCGGAGGGCCAGTACGAGGGCAAGTACGCGGCGGCCGATCGCTACGTCCGGGCGCTGCGTGCCCGCATCGGCGCGACGTTCCCGGTTTCTCTGGCGGGCTTCCCATATGTGGATTTTCACCCCGCTTTTCCCTATTCTGTCTTCTTAGGAGAGGGAGGCGCCCAGTACAACCAACCGCAGATGTACTGGAAGGCTATTGGGACGTCAGTGCGAGCTGTTTACGAGCACACCTATCTCTTCAATCGACTCTGGGGACGTCCCGTCTATCCGATCGGGCAGACCTATGACCGGCCGGGGCGCAGGGCGGTCAAGCGCTTCCGCCGCTTCGCCGCCAGCTACGGGGGCGCGCCCAGCTGGTGGGATTGGCAGGAGACGCGCGGAGCCGAGTGGGGGGCTCTGGGCTCGACCGCGATCGACGCGATCCCCGGCTACCGCCCGGTCTTCTCCCAGCCCGTCCTGAGGCGCGGCCGCCGCGGCGACCTCGTCGTCTGGGCGCAGGAGCACCTGGTCACGGCGGGCCAGCCGGGCTTGCCGATCAACGGCGTCTTCGGCAAGGTCACCTACGCGGCCGTCCGCGCCTTCCAGGGCTCCCACGGGCTGACGCCCGACGGAGTGATCGGCACCTCGACCTGGCGCAAGCTGCTCGCCTTCAAGCCCGCTCGCCCGCGCTGGTCGGGCGGCGGCGGCAAGAAGCAGTCCGGCGGGGCGGGGGCGGGGCAACCCGGCGGCGCCGGGGCGAGCCGCATCTTGCCCCCGTCGCGGCCGCTTTCCGCATCGCTTCCCGCCAAGGCCGACGAGATAGATCCAGGCCCGGCGCCGTGAGCCGCCGCCCGGGAGCAGGGGCGCTCGCGGGCATAGCCATGATCCTTCTCATCGCCGCCCCGGCGGCAGGGGCGCGGGCGCCAGCGCCGCCGCGCAGGGCCTTCGACGTGCCCCGCCCGGCCGTCCCGCTCGGCGACGTGGTCGATCGGGCGGCCGAGCGCTCGCCGTCGGCGTCGGATCAGCGCAACCGCATCGGTCGGGCGCTAGCGGTACTCGCTCGGGCAGGGACGCGGACACCGTCGCGATCAGCGTCACCGCAGCCTGCCGCGCCAGCTGCGACCGCCGCCGACCCGCAGGCGATCGCCGACTTCCTCGGCACGCTGATCCACGGCTCCGAGATCGACCTGGTCACCGTCCAGCTGGACACTCCGAGCCAGCTCGCCTACGACTGCGGTTTCGGCGCCCAGGCCTGCTACTACAGCGGCGAGAACCGGATCGTGATCAGCGGCGACGGCGAGCCTGGTCCCGACGGCGCCACCCGCGAATTTCGTGCTCGCCCACGAGTACGGCCACCACGTCGCCCAGCATCGGCGCATGCCCGCCGCCCTTCTCCGCGCGATCGACTGGGGGACGGAGCGCTGGGCCAGCTACGAGAACGTCTGCCTCGGCCGCGCCGCGGCGCCTACTTCCCCGGCGACGAGGGGAACCACTACCCGAGGACCCCGGCGAGGCGTTTGCCGAGTCCTTCGCCTTCAACCGCTTCCCCAATGCTCGGCTCAAGTGGGAGTACGCGCCGTCGCTGAAACCGACCGCGCGCTCCTTCGCGATGGTGCGGCGCGACGTGCTCTCGCCCTGGCGCCGCCGGCGCACCGTCGACTTCGCCGGCAGCGTGCCGGAGAGGCGGCGCGCGACCGCCGTACGCAACATCGCCACGCCCCTGGACGGGCGGGTCACGGTGCGTCTTGCGGGCCGCGGCGCCGCCGGGTTAGAGCTGATCCTGCGCAATCGTGCCGGCCGGCGACTGCGCGGCTCCAGTGGCCTCGCCTCCCATCATGCGGTCAGCGTCACGGCCTGCGGGCAGAATCGCCTTCAGGCGGCGGTCCGCCGCGTCCACCCCTCCGCGGGGTCGTTCAGGCTGGTCGTCACGAAGCCGTGATCGAGGTCTCGAGCGTGCCGAGGGTGGGCGAGGAGATCACGATCTCGTCGCCGTCCTTGAGCCAGACCCGCGGCTCGCGGACGCTGCCGACGCCCGCCGGCGTTCCGGTTGAGACGATGTCGCCGGGCTCCAGGGTCATCAGCCCCGAGAGGTGGGAGAGCAGCCATGGCACGTCGAAGATCAGGTCGGCGGTCGAGGCCGACTGCATCTCCTCGCCGTTCAGCCGCAGCGACGATCTCGATCGCGTCGTGGGCGCCGGCCTCGTCCGGGGTGACCAGCGCCGGGCCGCAGGGGGCCGAGCCGTCGAAGACCTTGCCCGACATCCACTGCGGTGTCGCGAACTGGAGGTCGCGAGCGGAGAGGTCGTTGAGCAGCGTGTAGCCGGCGACGTGGTCGAGGGCCTCTTCGACCGCGACCTCGTGGGCGCGGCGCCCGACGACGAAGGCGACCTCGGCCTCGAAGTCGACCTTGCGGCTGGCGGCGGGGATGCGGACCGCCGCACCGGGAGCGGCGAGGGCGTTGCGGAACTTGCCGAAGATCGCCGGGCTCTCGGGCGGCTCGATCCCGGCCTCGGCCGCGTGGGCGCGGTAGTTGAGGCCGATGCAGATGATCTTCTCGGGGTCGGGGATCGGCGGCAGCAGCTCGGACCTCGGCCAGGGGATGCGACAGCTCCTCGGCGACGCCGGCCTCCAGCGCCTCCCCGAGGTCCGCGACCCGCTGCTCGGCGATCAGCTCGCGCAGGCCGGCGCGCTCGGGGCTGCCGAGCGCCGCCCAGGCGTCGACCACCGCGTCGCCGCGGATCGCCCCGGCGCGAGGGCCGTCGGGGGAGTCGTAGGTCACCAACCGCATCGCCGGGCAGATTAGGCCGGATGCGCTAGCTTTGGCGACCCGGCCGGCGCCGCAAGGCCCGGCCGATGCTCTCGGGGGCGTAGCTCAGTTGGTTAGAGCGCCGGCCTGTCACGCCGGAGGCCGCGGGTTCGAGTCCCGTCGCTCCCGCTGCTGCAATCGGCACTCCAATGCGGAAAATGGCCTCCGCCAATCCCTTCGAGTTCGCGGCTGTGGGTACCAAGATGGGTACCCACACTTGAGTCTCCTGCTCCGAGGCGGCGTCGGCCCGAGCGTCGTTGGGCCCAGCTTTCGCATTTCCCGATCCGGCCCCCGACCTCATTGCGGGAGCCGGGCAAGCTCGACTCGGTTGCCGACCCCCAGCTTGCGGTAGACGTTCGAGAGATGCAGCTTCACAGTGCTGCGGGAGACGAAGAGCTGGGCAGCTATCTGCGGGTTTGACATGCCCTCGGCGGCTAACTGGGCGACCTGTGCCTCGACCGGCGTGAGGCTCTCCCAGCCCGCGGGTGGACGGTCGCGTGGCCCCCGCCCACGCCGCGCGTAGGCGATCGCCTCCTGCAGCGTGAGTGTCTCGCCCTGCTTCCACGCCACTCTCCAGCTCTCTCGGTCGCCATCGAGCTGTGGGGCGATGTCGCTCAACCCATTCTTCGTCGCGGGACCCCGGACGCAATCCAGTCGTCTCCTGGTCGCTGCGGCCGCCCCGGCCAGCCGAGCAGAGCGCTCCAGCGACCCGCTGCGCCCCTCGGCCAGCGCAAGCTCCTCCAGTGTCTCCGCCGCATCGCGCTCGAAGCTCAGCTCGGCGCACGTCTGGAGGGCGTCGTGCAAAAGATTACGGCCGCGCTCGCTCTCCCCCGCGCGCAGCGCGGCCGACCCCATGAGGCGCTGGGCGATCGCGGCCTGGCGGGCGCCGCCCGAGCGCTCGGCGATCGCTCCGAGCTCCCGAGACTCGGCACTTGCCAGCGCGATATCGCCCCGGCAGAGCGCGACGCGAGCGAGCGTCTCGTGAGCGAGCGCCAGCGTGTGCAGATGCGGCATCTCCAGCAGTCGTCGCGCCCGCTCCTGCGTCGTGTCGAAGTCGCCTGAGTGAAACTCGGCGATCATCAGTGCCACTTCGATTGCCGGCACCGCGACCAGGGCGCCAGACTCCTCGGCCCGTTTCATCGCCTCCGCTCCTTCTTGGCGCGCCCGATCGGTCTCCCCGATCCGGGCAAGCGCCTGGATGCGGAAGCCGAGCGCCTGGAAGTACGTCATTGTCGGCCGTCTGCCCTCTAACGTGAGCGCGTGATCGGCGTGCTGGAGCGCTCGCCGCGGCGAGCCGACGCTGACCTCGGCCCACGCCGCAGCCTGCTCCGCCCAGGTCCGCAGCCTCGGGTGATCGCAGGCGGGCCGGATCGCGAGGAACTCCTCGTATGCGGCGAGAGCAAGGTCGAAGCGCTCGCACAGTCCGGCGGAGATCGAGAGGTTGACCAGCGCGTATGCGAGAGGCAAAGGCCTCCTGGAGGACCGCTCAAGCTCGACCGCCCGCTCGGCGCAGCGGAATCCCTCGTCCAGATCCGCGCCGGTCTGGATCAACACCGTCGAGGAGAACAACAAGCACGCGGCCTCGGCGTCCGCATCCCGCACGTCGGGCAGCAGCTCGAGAGCCGCCCGCGCGCTCTCCAGCGCCTCCGCGTAGTCCTCGGCCAGCAGCGCGAAGACGGCTGCGCCGCTGCGGAGCACCGCGCGCGATCCTGTCTCCTCGTCGGTTGTCGGAGCCGCGAGCGCCTCCGCGCAGGCGGATCGACCCTCCTGGAAGTGCTCGCCCAGCACCCAGTGGCGCATCAACGAGGAGGCGATGCCAAGCGCCGCCGCCGGGTCGCGCCGGGTCGCCGTCTCAAGCGCGCGGCGCAGGTTCGCCGTCTCCTGGTCGATCAGGCGGTGCCCATCCGCCTGTGCCAGCGTCTCATCGGCCCGCGCCGCGTAATCCTCGAACCAGGCGAGGTGGCGATCGGCGGCCTCGTCTTCCTCTCGCTCAAAGGCGAGCTGGCGCGCCGCGTACTCGGAGACCGTCTCGAACAACGTCCAGCGCTCCCACCCTGCATCTCCGGTTACTGCTGTCGTCAGGCCCTTCGCCTCCAGGGATCCGAGCAGGCTGCGGACTTCCTCCTTGCCAAGGTCGGGAGCCCCCACCGCCCGCGCGGCTTCAGCCGTGAAGCCGTCGGCGAACACCGACAGGCATCGGAACAGCTGCCTCTCCCGTTCGTCCAGCAAGCGATAGCTCCACTCCAGCGACGCGCCCAGCGAGTCGTGTCGCGACAGCTCGACCTCGCCGGTCGCATCCGAGAGATGGCGCCGTGAAAGCTCCTCGGCCATCTCCTCCACCGAAACCTCGCGCAAACGCGCCGCGGCGAGACAGAGAGCCAGGGGCAGGCCATCCAGCGCGCGGCAGACCTCGGCCGCTGCCGCCGCCGAGCGCGGCGTGAGCTCAAACACCGGGTCTGCGTGAACGGCGCGATCGACGAAGAGGCGTCCGGCGTCCGAGCGCACCAGCGCCGCAAGGCCACCCTCGGCTTCGGGCAGGCCCAACGGCCGGAGGTCGTAGACCTTCTCCTCGGAGACACCGAGCGGCTCCCTGCTGGTCGCGACGATTCTGACCTCCGGGGCCGCAGCGAGCAGCTCGGCGACGATGGCGACCACAGGACCCAGCAGGTGCTCGCAGTTGTCGAGCATCAGAAGCGGCGAGGGCCGCGCGGCAACGCACTCGAGCAACACCTCTCTGGGGCTGCGCCCGAACTGCTCTCTGGCGCCGAGTGCGCGCACCAGCGCGTCGAGCAACTGATCTTCTCCGGCAACGCTCGCGAGCATCGCCGAGGCGTGAGCGGGGGCTCCATCTTCTTCCGCGATGCGATCCGCCAACTCGAGCGCCAGGCGCGTCTTGCCACACCCTCCGGCCCCGGTGATGGTCAGAACCCGCGCCTCGGAGAGCTCTCCTTCCAACTCGGTGAGCTCGTTCTCGCGGCCAATCAGCGGACTCCCGCCCAACATAGGTCGGCGATCATCCCAGGAAGCCGAGAAACTGGCCACCTGGCCATAGGTTTTGGCGAGGCGTCCTGAGAGTCTGCCGGATCGTGGCAGGCTCGATTCCGTCAACGCGCGCGATCCGCGATCTTCCGGGGCCACGAGGCTTGCCACTGCTCGGCAGCCTTCACCGGCTAGGCCTGCACAACGCTCACTTGGTGCTTGAGGAGTGGTGCGAACGCTACGGGTCGATCTACACCTTTCGCGCCGGCCCCCGCAGATACGTCGTCGTCGCCGACCGCGAGGCCGCCAACGCGCTACTGCGCGACCGGCCGCAGGGCTTCAGGCGCCAGAGCGAAGTCGAGACGGTCTTCAGGGATCTGGGCTTCCACGGTGTCTTCTCCTTTGAGGGAGAGGATTGGCGACGCCAGCGTCGTCTCGCGGTGACCGCCCTCAACTCCAATCGCCTCCACTCTCACTTCCACATCGTTCGCACCGCCAGCGAGCGCCTGTGCCGGCGGTTGCAGGCCGCTGCCCGCGAAGGACAGCCGATCGAGATCCAGCGGCTGCTGACCTCCTACACCGTGGACATCACCACGGCGCTCGCGTTCGGTGTCGATGTCAACACGCTCGAGCGCGGCGAGGACGAGCTCCAGCGGAACATCCAGTTCTCCTTCGAGATGCTCGGTCGCCGAGTCCTCTTCCCGATCCCTTACTGGCGATGGGTCCAGCTCCCCGCCGACCGCAGGCTGAAGCGATCGCTCGCAGCGCTCGAAGTCGCCGTCCGGGACTTCATCGACCAGGCGCGGCAGCGGCTCAAGCAACATCCCGAGCTGCGAGAGGAGCCGACGAACTTCCTCGAGGCGATGCTCGCCGCGCAGTTGAGCGACCGGAGCTTCAGCGATGAGGAGATACTTGGCAACACCCTCACGTTGCTCTTCGCGGGCGAGGACACCACAGCGCACTCTCTGGCCTGGACGCTCTGGTATCTGGCGAGGGAGACTGACGTTCAGGAGCGCTGGGCGCGGGAGGCGGCCGAGGTGCTGGGAGACGCTTCGGTCCCCGCCGAGCACGAGACGGTCGCGCAGTTCCGCTACGGCGACGCCGTCCTGCGCGAGTCGATGCGCCTCAAGGCGGTCGCACCGGCTTCCACGTATGAACCTCTTGCCGACACGGAAATCGCCGGCGTGCGCATCCCCGCCGGGACCCGCATCGTGATCCCGGCGCGCCACATCAATCGCGAGGCCAGCGGGCCGGAGTTCGACCCGGATCGTTGGCTGGATGGGGATCGAGCCCCCGACCAACAGTCCTTTCTCACCTTCGGCGCTGGGCCTCGGTTCTGTCCCGGGCGTAACCTGGCGATGCTCGAGGCGAACTGCGCGCTGGCCGCGATCGGCCGGAACTTCGACCTTGAGCTGGACGAGAGCGGCGGGTCGGTTGAGGAGTTCCTCGGCTTCGTCATGGTGCCGCGCGGTCTGAAGGTGCGCCTGCACGAGCGCGCGCCCGCTGCGCGTTCCGCGACCGCCGGCTCTCCCGCGCTCTCGTGAGTCGGTTGGCTCAAGCCCTCATACTTCGCCTTCGCCGGCTTCTCCTGGTGGCACTCCTGCTCGGAGGGGTGATTCTCTTCTACGGCTCCTCCCGTGTACGAGGAAGCGGCGTGACCATACGATTACCGTTGTGAATCGAGACCTGGCGAACAAACTGGCTCTCAACGGCTTGATCTGGGGCAGGATGACCTTCGGCCTTACGGTTTGGCCGGCGCCCCGTGCGGTCGGCAGCAGGTTCGGCCTCGATATGGCTGGGAATCCCCAGGCCGCCTACCTGGCCCGGGTGATAGCCGTGCGTGATTTCGTTCTCGCCTGCGGCGTTCTCGGAACCGAGGGAGACGCTCGGCGTCAGTGGCTGTTCGCCGGTTTGGTCAGCGATGGCGCCGACACCCTCGCCACCATCGCCGCCGAACGGGGTGGGTACCTGCCGAAGCGCGCGAGCCTTCCCCTGGCCGCGTTTGCCCTCTCGGGCGTAGTCGGTGCGGCGGCCGTCTTCCGCGAGCAAGGCTGGACCGGCCGGGCTTCGTCGGGCAGATGAACACTGCAGGGGCTTGGTGGCTGGCTGCTCGATCTGCCCGCCATGGCATTCCTCTACTCGGCGAGCGGAGGGCTGTCCGAGAGACCGCCAAGAGGCGGGCGTATCATGGCCTGATGATCGAAGAACGGGAAAGGCAATGAGCGCCGAAAGCAGTCGCTCTCCCGCCGCCAAGGCGATGGACGAAGCCATCGACTTTGCGATCGAGGGTCGCTCGTCATATCCGGAGCGCGCTGCGTTCATTGACGCCGACGCCCCTTCGGCCGGCCACGACATCGAGCGCGCCGCAGAAGAAGGCCTCGCGGTCGTTCTCGTCTCAGCCGAAGGCAGCACCCGGGTTCTCAGCCCCGATCTCGCCGCTGACCATGCGCTGGGCACGTCCGCGCTCGTCGAAGAGCTCGACAGCGGCGAGCCGCGGATCATGCCGACCGAGCGGATTCGCACCGTCGGTGAGCGCGTTGTCGCTGAGCACCCGGAGGCGTTGAATATCCTCGCCGAGCACGACCCGGACTCCAAGGGCGCTCCACGGTAGATCGCAGGTGTACGGGGAGGAAGGATCGGGGTATCTTCAGCCGGTTGCGCTGGGGCTACACTTGACGCATGTCCGCTCATCCATGGCCAGACGTTCCTGAGGAGCACCGTTGGTCGATCGAGTTGATGGAGGAACTGCTGGAGCAGACTGAGCAGCCGCCAAGGGAGCTCTCGGCACGTGCTGAGGAGCTTCGTGCCCAGGCGGCGCAGACCGACATCGACGGTTATCGCGACGCGGCTCTCGCTTTGGCGGATCGCTACGAGCAGGCAGCGGCTGCCCGGCTCGCTTCGGCGTAGTCCTACGACTCGAGCATCGAGCGCAGTCTGGCGGGCGATTTCTCGCTGCCGGTTGAGCAGGGACTGAATGCCGGGTTCGATGCGCTTCAGCTCGGACTCCAGTTCCGCGAGCGTTTCTTGCGCCCTCTGCGATCCAGCAGGCTTTGCTCGCTCCATTGAACCGAGAGCTGGCGGGCATTGGCCGACAAGCCCGGCAGCTCGACCGTCACGATCTGCGCCGACTCCTCGAGGAGCCGGGCCTGCTCTGGGTTGGCTCGATCCGTCGCGATCAGCTCGCGGCGCATCTCGAAGATCGCCTCGTGGGCGATCGTCGCTGCGCTGAGCAGGGAGTCGAGGTGTTTGATCGCCGGTGGGCGCTCGGGCATCGGGCCATCCTGCCGCAACGGGCGGCGTGCGGCGCAGGCAGCTGCTCTACTCGAAGATCGTCGTCAGCTTCGCGACGTCGTCGGGCCGAGGCTTCGAGTGCAGGTAGCGCTCGGTCGTGGTCAGCTTCGAGTGGCCCATCATGTCCTTGACGGCGACGAGGTCGAACTTCTGGATCGCCAGGCTGCCGAAGGTGTGGCGCAGGTCGTGGAAGCGGCGAACCCGCACGCCCGCCTTCTCCTGGGCGCGGATGAAGCGGGTGCGCACGGCGGAGCGATCGAGCGGGCCGCCGTCGGGGCGGCAGAAGACGTAGTCGGTCCGGGCTGTGAATGACGGGCGCCTGCGCAGCTTCTCCAGCTCGGAAGCGGCCTGGTCGGCGAGCGGCACGGAGCGAGGGCGCCGTGACTTCGTGCTCGACTCCTCGCCGGCGGACATCGACCGGGAGACCGAGAGGATGCGCCGCTCGAGGTCGACGTCTGACCAGTGCAGGGCGAGCAGCTCGCCCAGGCGCAAGCCCGGTGAAGCCGGCGATGAGGAAGAAGGCCGCGTCCTGCTCGTTGATCCGCGACCACTCGCGCTCGGTCTCCTCGGAGAACGCTGAGTGCTTGTAGCCGCCGCGTTCCCGGTGCAGGCCGGCCCGAGCGGCCTCGCGCGATCGCTCGGATCTCCTCGGGCTCGAAGGTCTCCACGGGACGGGCGCCGTCCTCGGGCCGCTTGGCGGTGTCCGCCACCGGGTTGTCGCGCAGGCCGAAGGTGTCTTTGCGCCGCGCGTGCTCGAAGATCGAGTGCAGGACCTGGCGGTGAACGTTGACCGTCCGGGCGCTGATGTCTTCGCGGTCCAGCATGGCCAGGAAGCGGCGGATGTCCTCCGTCGTGATCGAGCTGAGCTTGCGCCCGCCGAACTCGCGCATGATCCGCGCCCCGCGCTGCTTCTCCCGGCCCGCCCTGGGCCTGGCAAGCATCGTTCGATGCCGGTCGAGCGTGGAGGGCTTTGCACGCTTCTCGAACTCCAGGTTCTCCATCCAGAGCTCGACCGCGTCCTCGAAGCGCGCCTCGCGCATTCTCGGTGCGATCTGTTGCTGGGCTTCGACCTCGGCGATCACCCGGCTCATCTCGAGATAGGCCTGTCGCTCGTCCAGAAAGCCCTCTTGGACACGGCCCCGGCGCTTTCTCCAGCCCCCTTCCGGATCTGCTTCCAGCCAGGCCGGCCCCAGCCGGCGCTTGCGCTGCGTTTTCGTCGCGTCTCGCCACTTCACTTCATAGAAGGGCTTGTCCTTGTAGGCGCGCACGTGCAGGGAGCCGATCGCTTGCCGATCCACCTTCATCGCGGTCTCCATTCCTCATTTGCCTCGTCATGGGATATGTCCAGCGAGCCCGCTATTTGCCTCAGGTCTCTGGACGCTCGTGGGTACCATTTGGGTACCAACGCCGCCGAAACGAGGCTGATCGAGACCTACGTTCCCGGCCCCACCGACGCTAAAAAGTGCTTATTTGCAGGGAAAAGGTGACCCTGTCACGCCGGAGGCCGCGGGTTCGAGTCCCGTCGCTCCCGCTTCCGCTGGACGTCAGGATTCTCTCGAATGGATCTTCGGCGGCCTTGCGTCACAGATGTAGACACTTGCATGGTAATGTGGTCACATGCGAGAGATCGGGGTCCGCGAGCTGAAGACGAACCTGAGCAGCGTGCTGCATCAGGTCGACGATGGGGAGCTGATCAGGGTGACGGTCCGGGGGCGCCCTGTGGCCGACCTTGTCCCGGCCGGCTCTCGTCGCAGTGACGAGAGCCTCCGGGAGTTGGTGGCGGATGGCAGGGTCACTCCCGCTGCCCGAGCCCGTCCGCGGCGTTCACCGCGCCCCCTGGGTACGGGGAAGTCAGCTTCGGCGGCGGTTCTGGCCGAGCGCGACGACGAGCGGTGATGCTCTACCTCGATGCGAGCGCGCTGGTCAAGCGCTACATCGAGGAAGAGGGCAGCGAGTTGGTTCTGTCCGCGATGGAGGGCGCCCGCTCCTGGGCCATGTGTCGGGTCGGCTACGTGGAGACGGTCCGTGCCGTTGCTCTGGCGGGAGGGCGCAAGGCCCTCAAGCGGGTCGAGAGCGACTGGCTTTCGTTCGACGTGATCGAGGTCGATGCGGCGCTCGCCGAGCACGCCGCGCAACTCGCTCTCTCGGCTGAGTTGCGCAGCCTGGACGCCTTGCATCTCGCGGCGGCGCTTGTCTTGCCCGCGGACGAGGTGACGGTTGCCACCTGGGACGCGAGGTTGCATCGAGCCGCTGTCGACCAAGGTCTGCAGGCTCTCCCAGCCGTCCTCCCATAGCGACCTATCCGTAGTCCGCACGGTGTCAGCGCTCCGCCCGTGGTCGATCTCTCCTGTAGAGGACCATGTTCGATCCGGAGACCAAGCCGGCTGTTGCGCCGCACTCGGAGGTGGGTGCCCCGCCCATGCTCGCCGAGAGCCACGAGGTCTTGGTCAAGGATCTCGAGCGCACGCCCGCGGAGCGGCGCGGGCTCTACGTCGACCTGCATCTCAAACTGATCGCGGTCATCGCGATCGCCCTCGGCCTGGGCGGGGTTCTCGTTCTGGCTGTCGATGCCCTGGATCGCGAGCTGGGCGCAGTCGATCACGCTGCCGCTCGCGATCGTGGTCATCGTCGGGATCGCGATCCTGCCCGGCTACCTCAACGCCAACCTGATCGCCTCGCTGCTGATCGACCGGCCGCCGCCGCTGCGCTTCGACCTCGCCTTCCCGGCGGTCACGGTGATGATCGCCTGCTTCAACGAGGAGGAGACGATCGAGGAGACCCTCGACTACGTCGCCAAGCAGGACTACCCGGGTGAGCTGCGGGTCCTCGTCGCCGACGACGGCTCCACCGACCGCACCGTCGAGCTGGCCCGCGAGCGCGGCCGAAGGTCGACCGCTACATCGCCGTCCTCGAGCTTTTCCCACGGCGGCAAGGCGCGCACCCTGACCAGGGCGCTGCAGCGGGTGCACACGCCGCTGGTCGCCACCGTCGACGCCGACACCCTGCTGATGCCGTCCTCGCTGCGGCGCGTCGTCGCCCGGCTGCTGATCTCACCGCCGGACACGGTCGCCGTCGCCGGCGCGGTCTTCGTCCGCAACTCGCGCCGCAACTTCATCACCCGCGCCCAGGAGTGGGACTACTTCCTCGGCATCGCCTCGGTGAAGCGCCAGCAGGGCCTCTTCCAGGGGACGATGGTCGCCCAGGGCGCCTTCAGCGTCTACCGCACGCCGGCGGTGAAGGAGGTCGGCGGCTGGCCCGACCGGATCGGCGAGGACATCGTCCTCACCTGGGCGATGATGCGCGAGGGCGGCCGGGTCGGCTACGAGCGCACCGCGATCGCCTTCACCGGCGCCCCCGAAGACGTCAAGCGGCTTCGCCCGCCAGCGGCGGCGCTGGGCGCGGGGGATGATCGAGGGCCTGCACGAGCACGGCGGCGCGCTGCTGGCCGGCGGTCGCTCCAACGTCCACGCGGTCCTCGTCAACTTCCTCTTCCCGTTCATCGACCTCGTCTACTCGATCGCCTTCCCGATCGGGATCGTCCTGGCCCTGTTCGGCAACTTCGCGATCGTCGGGCCGATGACCCTGGCGGTCCTGCCGCTCAACCTGTTGCTGTCGGGAGTCATGTTCCACTTCAGCAAGCAGTCGTTCGAGGAGGTGGGTTTGAAGGTGCGCCAGAACCGGATCGGCTTCCTCGGCTACCTGCTCACCTACCAGCTCTTCATGTCGCCGGTCTCGGTGGCCGGCTACGCGCAGGAGCTGTTCGGCGCCAGGCGCAGCTGGTAGGCGCTCGGGCGTCTGCTGCTGATGGATCTCGACAAGTTCAAGTTCGTCAACGACTCCTAGGGCCACGCGGTCGGCGACAGCTTGCTCTGCGACGTCGGAGGCGATCCTCGGCGCGACCGTGCGCGAGACCGATGTCGTGGCGCGGATCGGCGGCGACGAGTTCGCGGTGCTGCTGACGCGAGGCGAGCGAGGCCGAGGGCGCGATGGAGGTCGCCAAGGGACATCGCGGACGGCGATGCGAGCGTAAGTCGGACCGCCCACAGTCGGCGCCAGCATCGGGGTCGCGTCTTCGACGGCGACGAGAAGAGTGACCGCGGACGAGCTGCTCGTGTGCGGCGGACATGGCGCTGTACGAGTCAAAGGAAGGCGGGGGCGAGCGGCGCGATCGTGTACATCGGGAAAGAACAGCCGGCGCTCTGACCTGGGTGGAGCGCATCCGCGTCGCGCTCGACGAGGATCGAATCGTCGCTCGACGCACAGCCGATCATCGACCTGCGAGACGGGTGAGTTGATCGGCGAGGAGCTGCTGGTCCGGATGCTCTGACGAGCACGGGGACGTGATCCCCCCGACGTTCGTTCATGCCCACGGCGGAGCGTTTCGGGTTGATCAGCGAGATCGACCGTCGCATCGTGCTCGGGAAGGCGATGCGAGCTGGCTGCAAGCGCGGACAGGCGGGTGGCGACCAACGTTTCGAGCGCCTGACGCTCAGCGATCCGCGCTACCTGGAGACCGTCAAGGAGGCGGATCGCGGCCGGGCTGCCGACCCGGGCGGACTTCGAACTTCGAGATCACCGAGACCGCGGCGGTGCAGCGACGACATGGCTGCGCAGCGACGTTCGCGCGGCAGACTGCGCCGAGCTCGGCTGCAGGCTCGCCCTCGACGACTTCGGCACCGGCTTCGGCTCCTTCTACCTACCTCAAGCACATGCCCGCCCAGCTTCCTCAAGATCGACATCGAGTTCATCCGCGAGCTGAAGCGCAACCCGGCCGACCGGCAGCTGGTCGAAGCGATCGTCTCGATCGCGCGCGGCCTCGGCAAGAAGACGATCGCCGAAGGGGTCGAGGACGCCGACACCCTGAAGATGGTCCGCGAGCTGGGAGTCGACTACGCCCAGGGCTTCGAGGTCGGTCGTCCCGAGTCCGCCACCAAGCTTGTGAGGACTGTTACAGTCAACGAGGTTTGAGCGGTTCGGCTGCAACCGGAGTGGAGAGGCGCGGTACCGGGGGCTGGGACAGCGTCCTCGACACGGAGGCGTACCGGGTATCGCCCGGCAGCGAGTGGCGCTCGGAGCTGTGGCGGGTTGCCGTCACCCAGTTCAACCAGGCCGCCGACCTGCTCGGCCTCGACGCCGACGCCCGCGCCCGCCTGCTCGAGCCGCGCCGGGCGCTGGTCGTCAACTTCCCGGTGCGCCGCGACAGCGGTGAGATGGAGAGCTTCACCGGCTACCGCGTCCAGCACACCTTCGCGCTCGGGCCGACCAAGGGCGGCGTCCGCTACGCGCCCGGCGTCTCGCTCGGCGAGTGCGCCGCGCTGGCGCTGTGGATGAGCCTCAAGTGCGCCCTGCTTGGGCCTGCCGTTCGGCGGCGCCAAGGGCGGCGTGCGCTGCGACCCCAACCGCCTCTCGGTCGAGGAGATGGAGCGGGTGACGCGCCGCTTCGCCAGCGAGCTGGTGCCGGTGATCGGCCCCGACCAGGACATCCCGGCGCCCGACATGGCGACCGGCGAGCGGGAGATGTCGTGGTTCATGGACACCTACTCCCAGCACGTCGGCCACTCGACGCCGGGGATCGTCACCGGCAAGCCGGTGGTGCTCGGCGGCACCGAGGGGCGCAGGGCGGCGACCGGGCTGGGGGCGACGATCTGCACCGAGTCGATGATGGCGAGGCTCGGCTGGTCGGTCGAGGGCTCGCGGGTGGCGATCCAGGGCTTCGGCAACGTCGGCGCGGTGATCGCCCGCGAGCTCTTCGACCGCGGCGCCGTCGTCGTCGCCCTCTGCGACGTGACGGGTGGAATCGTCAATCCGGATGGGATCGACGTGCCCTCCGCGCAGGCCTGGGTGGGAGAGCATCGCTTCCTGCGGGGTTTCCCGGGGGGAAGCGAGGTCTCGCGACTGGAGATGCTCGAGACCCCCTGCGACGTGCTCATCCCCGCCGCTTTGGAGTGCCAGATCACCGCCGAGAACGCGCCGCGACTCGACTGCCGGCTGATCGTCGAGGCGGCGAACGGGCCGACCACGCCGGAGGCCGACGAGATCCTCGCCGAGCGGGGGATTCCGATCGTCCCCGACCTGCTCGCCAACGCCGGCGGCGTCACCGTCAGCTACTTCGAGTGGGCGCAGGACCAGCAGCGCTACTCGTGGGGCGCCGAGGAGATCTCGGCCCGGCTGCGCGAGCACTTGGAGTCGGCGATGGAGCGGATCGCCGAAGCCGCCGACCGCCTCGGGGTCGGCTGGCGCGAGGCGGGCCAGGCGGTCGCGATCGCCCGGGTCGCCGAGGCGGCGCGCCTGCGCTCGGTCTACCCGTAGGGCGACGACATCGACCGGCCCGCGTTCCTTAGAGAGTTCTAAGGCGGTTTTCGCCTCCGCTTAGAGAAGCGAACGGAACATGGCGTCAATGGACGATGTCCGCCGTTTAGAGGCCAAGGGGCTCGCCCGAGCCAAGATCCGATCGAAACGCCGCCGCGAGCAGGTGATCCGCCGCCGCGCGATCCGCGGCTCGCTGGCGCTGTTCGCGGTCACCTGGGCGATCGTCTTTGGCCAGCTGGTGACCGGCAACGACCCGGCGCTCAGTCGCAGCACCCACCGCACCGCCCGGCCGGTCGCCTCGGCGCACCCGGCCCGCAAGCCCGTCGAATCCACGCCCAGCTCCGATCCGGCCTCGGTGGCCGTGGTCCCGGATGAGTCGGAGTCCGCCCCGGTGACCGTCGCTCCGACTCCGACCCCGCCCCGGCACCGGCGCCGGTGACCGTCGCACCGCCGCCTCCCCCGGCGCCGATCATCACCTCGGCGTCTTGATCCCCCTGGCCGCGACCTCGGCCGGGCCGCACATCTTCTGGATCACCAGTCGTGCGGCGGGCACCGCGGCGATCGTCCTCGCCGGCGCGGCGGTCACTGCCGGGCTGCTGATCAGCGGCCGCGGCGGGCCGCGCAAGGGCCTCGGCGGCGACGCGAGGGCGTTGCACGAGGCGCTCTCGCTGGCGACGATCGTCGCGATCGCGATCCATGGCGCGACGCTGCTCGGCGACCACTTCCTCCATCCCTCGATCTTCGACATCTCGATTCCGTTCACCGGCGCCTACCGCACCTTCTGGACCGGGGTGGGCATAGTCGCCGGTTGGGCGCTGGCAGCCCTCGGGCTCTCCTACTACGCCCGCGGCTGGATCGGCCAGTCGCGGTGGCGGGCGATGCACCGCTTCACCGCGCTCTTCTGGGTGCTGGGCGTCGCCCACACGCTGGGCTCGGGGACCGACGCCGGACAGCCCTGGTTTCTGTTGCTTCTGGCCGTCACAACCGTTCCGGCCCTCGTCCTGCTGGTGGGCAAACTCGCCCGGGGCGCGGCTCAGCCTTCGATGTCGCGGTAGTGGTCGCGCCAGATTCCGCGGTAGACGCGCAGGTGGCGCGGCAGTCCCTTCAGGCCCGGGATGAACGGGATGCAGATGAAGGCGAGGCTGAGCAGGCCCATCAGCGCGAAGATCAGCGCGTCGGCGTTTTCGGAGCTCTTGAACGGCTCGATCTGGTACCAGATCGTGTAGAGCCAGAGCCAGACCTGCCCCGGGTAGCTGCCGGTCTCGTTCATCATTCCCCACTGCTCGCCGAGCAGGTGCTGGCCGGAGGCGCGGTCCTCGAAGTAGCCGCCGCCGGAGAGGAAGAGCAGCGGCTTGGTGTAGTCGGTCTGGTAGAAGCGGTGATTGCCGACGAGCAGGTTGCCGTCGAGCCCGCCGCTCTGGGCGAGCCCCAGCTCCGCCGCCATCATCGTCGCCACCGGCCCGTAGCGGCCGGGGGGCAGAGCCATTGCTCCTCCGGCGAACCTGGCCTTGGGGAGGGCCGCGGTGTAGGCGTCGGTCCAGGCTTTCTGCAGCGCCGGCGGCGCTGCCTGGTAGGCGGCGAGCGCGAGCTTGAGGCGCGGGTTGCCGGGGATCTCCTTCAGCGGCGCGATCACGAAGTCGTTGGCGGTGTCGATCGGGATGTTGACCCCGGCGGCGCTCTGCAGGTCCAGCGGGCCGATCTTCTGGGTCGCGTCGGGGGTGTGGTTGTAGGGCGGGCCGTAGCCGGCGACCTCGCTGGACCCGTCCAGCTCGGTGACGGCGGTCGCGACGAAGTCGCCGGGGTCCGCCTGCGCCCAGCTCTGGATCGTCGTCGGCGAGTCGTCCGGTGAGGAGAAGAGGACGGTGAGGAGGAAGGCCAGCCCGACCATCACGACGAGGGCGACGACGAACTCCTTGACCAGGTCGTAGCGGACGAAGGGGCCCGGCCAGGGCACCGAGGGGTCGGGCGCGCTCGGCCCGGGAGCGGCGCTCACGGGGCGCTCGCCTCACTCGGCGCCGGCGGTGGAGCCGGTGCCGCCTTTGTCTTCGCGGGGTACGGCGGCACCACACCGTTCCGCCGCACCAGCAGCACGTGCCAGACGATCAGCGCCACCACGACCACCGGCAGAAGGATCACGTGCCAGGTGTACATCTGACCGAAGTTGGCGACGTTGAAGAAGGCGCCGATCCCCACCGAGTTGAGGCCGTCCTTGCCCTCGCTGGCGATCCACTGCGAGTCGAAGTTCTGCTGGGAGAGGTAGCCGGTGAAGGCGGCGCCGATCGCGACCAGGAAGGTGATCGCCCCGGTGACCCAGGTGCGCCCGCGCCCGCCTCGCCAGGCGCCCATGAAGAACTTCCCCCAGAGGTGGACGACCATCGCGAAGAAGAACAGCTCCACGCCCCAGAGGTGGATGCCGTTGAAGAACCGGCCGAGGCTGGAGATGTGCCACCAGGTCGGCCCCTTCAGCCCGAGGATCATCCCCGAGACGACGACGACTACGAACGCGGCGATCGTGGCGACGCCGAAGACGTAGATCCAGGAGGAGACGTAGGAGGGCTGACGGTCGGGGAGGAGCTTGTCGGGAGGCAGGGCGCTGACCGCGCGCTCGCGCACCCAGGTCGTCCACATCTTCCGCTCCTCGGCGGAGACCTGACGCCCCTCGCCGTCGCTCACCCAAACACCGCCTGTTCACGCCCAATCGACACGGACTCGAATAACCGGTTGCCACCGTGTCGATTGGGGCTCACGACTGGCGCTCCCGCTTCGGGAATGGGATCAGGATCGCGGCGATGAAGACGGCGATCATCAACAGGATGACGATCACGTTCGCCACCGACATCTGGAAAAAATGCCAGTGAACGTAGTGCGCCGGGTTACTCAGGTCGAATAGCGCCGCCAGTGCCACTGCAGCGACGCTATACCCGCGATTGAAGGTGTCAATGTGGAGAACTACGGAAAGACGGTTTCGCCCGTTTCGTCGTCGACCACTGAGATCGCCACCGCGGGGCAGGCTTCGGCGGCTTCGAGGATCAACTCAAAGGGACCGTTGCCGATCACAACCGCGGTGTCGTCGAGCCGGAACACCTCAGGCGCCACCTCCACGCAGTCGCCGTGGGCGCTGCACTCGTTGGGGTCCACCACCGGTATGTAGGTCATGCCGCTTCCTCCTCTCGCTTGTCTTTCGTCGGCCAGTGCCCCGCCTCGATTCGCCGCTTCAGCGCCGGGATGGCGCGGGGACGGCCCACCGCGAGGCCGGCGACGGGGACGCCGCCGCGGGTGAAGACGGCCTCGAAGTCGCGCTCGCCCGGGTCGCCATCGACCGTGACTGCATCGGCGTGGTGGGCGTGCCCCACGTACTGGATGCGCAGCCCGTACTGGTCGCTCCAGAAGCTGGGCAGCGGCGGCGTGCCGGGGTACTCGCCGAGCATCGCGCGGGCGACCGCGGCGCCCTGCCAGGCCGCGGCGTCCCAGTGCTCGGTGCGGGCGTGGGCGCCGAAGCGGGGATCGAAGGGAACCGAGGCGTCGCCCGCCGCGAAGACACCCGGCAGGGCGGTGCGGCCGGAGCTGTCGACGCGGACGCCGGCCTCGTCGAGGCCGCTGCCGTTCAGCCACCCGGTGGCGGGCGCGGTGCCGACTCCGACCACCACCGCGTCGCAGGCAACCCGCCGGTCGTCGGCGAGGACCAACTCCTCGACCCTGCCGTCGCCGCGGGCGCCCTCGAGCATCGTCGCAGTCATCACCCGCACGCCCTCGTCGAGGTGAAGGCCCGCGAACCACCCCCCGATCTCCTCGCCGAGGATCGGCGCCAGCGGCGTCTCCAGCGCTTCGATCATCGTCACCTCGACCCCGAGCCGCCGCGCCGTGGCGGCGACCTCCTGGCCGATGAAGCCGGCGCCGACGATCGCCAGGCGGGCGCCGGGAGCGAGCTCCTCGCGCAGCCGCCGCGCGTCGGCGAGGGTGCGCAGGTAGTGGACGTTCTCGTAGCCCTCCAGGAAGGGCAGCCGCCGCGCCGCGCCACCGGTCGCGATCAGCAGTTGCTCGTAGGACAGCTCGGCGCCGGAGTCGAGAGTCACGGTGCCGGCGCTCGGGTCGAGGCGCTCGGCGCGTGCGTCGAGCGCCAGCTCGACCTCCATCTCCTCATACCACCAGGTCGGTCGGTAGGCGAGCGACTCCTCCTCCGCTGTCCCCGCCAACAGCTCCTTGGAGAGCGGCGGGCGGTCGTATGGAGGGTCGGGCTCGGCGCAGACGATCCGCACCGAGCCTTCGTAGCCACGGCGGCGCAGCGTTTCGGCGCAGCGCTGCGCCGCGAGGCCGCCGCCGACGATCAGGATTCCGTTGTCTTTCATCATGCCTCCTCGAGGACTGGGGATCGGGAAATCGGGGCCCCGCGCTGGTGGGCGGGGAGTGGGCTTGGGCGACCGCGGGCGCCTTCATGCGCCCGGTCCTTCGAGCGTGCGCGCTTGGCGCCGCCCGAGAAGACGCGGTAGACGAACAGGCCGCCGATCACCGGCGCCGTCATCAGCACCCACCAGCGGAACCAGATCGCCGAGGCGTCGGTGCCGGCGCCGAAGGCGTGGACCAGGCCGAGCAGGTAGACGAGGATCGTCGCCCTGTGGGCCTTGCGCCAGAGGCGCGCGCCGATTCGCTTGCGGGCGTAGAAGCTGAGCCCGAGCAGCACCGCCAGGTAGCCGCCGACGACGCCGAGCCCCGTCCACAGCGGGCGGAAGCCCATCGTGAAGGGGACGGCGACGCCGGCGACGCCGGGGTTGAGCCAGGGGTCGCCAAGCAGGGTGATGCCGTGTACGGCGATCGCGACGATCCCGGCCAGCGCCGTGTGCTCGTGGATCGCCAGCAGCTTGCGGGAGAGCCCGGGGCGGCGCATCACCTTGCCGGCCATCGCCAGGCCGAGGCCGACCGAGATCGTCACCAGGACGAGGGCGACCAGGCCGGAGGCGCGGCTGGCAAGCCACCAGCCGTGGGTCTGCAGCGTCGTCGAGGCGGCGGCGTTCACGTGTTCGCTCCCTGGGGGGCCGGGGGCTCGGGAAGGCGGATGCGGGGCCGGGCGCTGAGCGGCCCGACCGTCTCGACCCGGCCGCCGTCGTGGACCAGCAGGCCGCCGCGCTCGGAGAGAACCTCGCGGCCGCCTTCGGGGCCGGAGAGCAGCGCCGCCTTGGCGAAGGTCTCCGCCTCCACGGCGGTGTCGCCGAGGGCGGTGGCGCCGATCAGTCCGGTCCAGGCGGGCTCGCCGGTGGAGGGGTCGATCAGGTGGTGGGCGTAGCGGCCGTCGGCGCCCCGCCAGACCCGCACGTTGAGGCCCGAGGTGGCGACGGCGCCGGAGCCGAGCCGCAGCACGTGGGCGCGCTCCCCCGTCAGCGGGTGCTCGACGAAGACCTCGTAGGGCTGGACCAGGGCGTCCGGCCCGCCGATCCGGATGTCGCCGCCGCAGTCGACGATGAAGCGCGAGTAGCCGCGCAGTTGCGCGGCGATCAGGTCGGCGGCAAGCCCCTTGCCGGCGCCGCCGGTGTCGAAGCGGACGCCCGGGGGGCGGGCGATCGTCCCCGCCGCGTCGTCGACCTCGAAGAGCTTCCAGCTCGCCGCGGGGTTGGGGTCTGCGGAGCGGCGTGGCGGCGCCTCGGCGAGCGCGGCGCCGAGCGGGGCGCCCGGCACTCCGGCGCGGGAGGCGACGTAGCCGGCCGACTCGATCTCACCGACCAGGGTCGGGTCGACCAGGCCGCCGCTGCGCTGCGCCGCCGCGAGGCCGGCCTTGACCGCGTCGCGCAGCAACTCCGAGGCGGGGACGCGCTCGCGCGGGTCCTCGTTCAGCGCGCAGAGCTCGCTGTCGGGCTTGAAGCGCGACAGGGCCGCGTCGAAATCGACCACGAACTGCCTGGCCCGCTCGGCTGCCGCCGGCGCCGGGGCCATCCCCGGCCCCGGCTCGCCGATCAGCAGCCGCACATGGGAGCCCATCGCATCGAAGATGACGTCGTGCTCGCCCATGGTCAGGATGCGCTGGTGGTGACGGGGGCGGCGCCCGACGAGGAGTAGGAGCCGACGGCGCCACCGCTGCTGGTCACGGTCGCGCGACCGGGGGTCGGGACGATCGTGGTGACGACGCGCCGCTTCACCACCTTCTTGACCAGAACCGGCCTTGCGGCTGGAGTCGTCGCCGCGCTGAACTGGTAGGTGAGGAAGGCAAAGGTGATCGCGAACAGGGCGATCGAGCTCCAAACCACCAGGGCCGGGCCGGGCCTGCGGGTGCGGGCGCGCTCAGTCATCGTGCCCCCCGCCCTCGTGCTCGCCGCCGCCTCCACCACCGGCTCCGCCGCCGCTGGTGTGGGTCACCACCGGGGCGCTGCCACCGCCGGAGCCGCCCGAGCTGCCGCTGGTGTGGGTCACCACCGGGCTGCTGTGGCCGCCGCCGGAGCCGCCGTGGGAGCCGCTGCTGTGGGTCACCACCGGGGCCGAATGTGAGCCCGCGGTCCCTGCCGAGCCGCTGGAAGACGTGGTCACCGGAGCCGACGAGTAGCCCGAGGACGAGCCGGTCGAGGAGGAGCCGGTGGTCGCGCTGCCGTAGGAGCCCCCGGATCCGGAGCTGCCCGCGTAGGCGCCGCCGGCCCCGGTTACGACCGGGTGCTTCGGCTTGACGTGTTTGGTGATGCGGATGGTCCGCCGGATCACCTTGGTGCGGATCAGCGGTTTGTCGGCGAGCGTCGAGGACTTCTGGCCCCCGGCGCTGAGGGCGAGGCCGGTGAGGCCGCCCAGGCCGACGATCGTGGCTGCTGCTGCGACTCGGGACTTGGAGTTCTTCACGACTGCATACCTCCTGGCTCGATTGCCCTTGCCAGTCTGGGGCGGAGGTGTCCAAGCGCTTCCCAGGCACGGGTAAAGGAACGGCAAAACCTCGAAGCGGCCCGCCGGAGGCGAAGAAGGGCGGCGCTACAGTGGACCCATGGCGGTCCAGTCGGCGCCGAGCGGGCGGATCCTCGTCGTCGAGGACGAGGACTCGATCTCCCAACCCTTCGCGGAGGCCCTGCGGCGGGCGGGGTTCGAGCCGCTGGTGACGCGGACCGCCGCCGGCGCCTTGGAGCTGGCGAGCGAAGTCGAGCCGGACCTGGTGATGCTCGACCTCACCCTCCCCGACGGCGACGGCCGCGACGTCTGCCGCGAACTGCGCCGTCACTCCGACGTGCCGATCGTGATGCTGACCGCGCGCGGCACCGAGATGGACCGGATCGTCGGCCTCGAGCTCGGCGCCGACGACTACGTGGTCAAGCCGTTCAGCGCTCGCGAGGTGATCTCGCGGATTCGCGCGGTGCTGCGGCGCAGCGCTCCGCGCGACGGGGACGCCGCCGACCAGGGGCCGATCCGGGTTGGCGAGCTCGAGCTCGACCCGGCGGCGCGGCTGGCGCGGCTGGGGGATGCGGAGCTCGACCTCTCCCGCAAGGAGTTCGACCTGCTTGCCGAGCTGATGCGCAACGCGGGCCGGGTGGTGACGCGGGAGGATCTGATGGCGAAGGTCTGGGACGTCAACTGGTTCGGCTCGACCAAGACCCTCGACGTCCACATCGGCTGGCTGCGGCGCAAGCTCGGCGACGATCCCAATCACCCTACGTTCATCGAGACGGTGCGGGGAGTCGGCTTCCGCTTCGCCGCGCCGGAGGTTGAGGAGCCGTAAGCCTTCGAGCGACTCTCCTGCTGGCGCTGGCCTACGTCCTGCTGCTGGCGCTGATCGCCCTCGGCGTGCCGCTGGCGGTGAGCCTGCGCGACCGGGTCGACTCCGAGGTGCGCGGGCAGGCCCGCAGCCAGGCCGACGTGGTCGCGGCATCGGCGTCGGAGCTGCTCGAGCCGGCCCGGCGCCCGGCCCTGCGGCGCCTGGTTCGGCTCTCCGCCGACAGCGTGCGGGGCCGGGTGATCGTGGTCGACCGCCGCGGTCGCCTGCTCGCCGACTCGGCCGGCGCTCCGGCCGGGAGCGACTACGCGGAAAGGCCCGAGGTCCGCGCCGCCCTGCACGGCCGCGGCG
The DNA here is from genome assembly GCA_963837585.1 of uncultured Solirubrobacterales bacterium. GTDB lineage: Bacteria > Actinomycetota > Thermoleophilia > Solirubrobacterales > 70-9 > CAWINX01. The sequence goes on from CAWINX010000003.1 coordinate 413,461, forward strand.
AGCAGATCACCCGCAACAGCAAGACGCTCGGAGCCGACATCCTCGCCACCTCGGTGCCGGTGATCAGCGGCGGTCGTCCCGATGGAGCGGTGCGGATCACCCAGAGCGTCGCCGCGGTCCACAAGGCGGTGCGGACCTCGATTCTCGACCTTGCCGCCCTGGCCGGCGTGGTCCTCTTGCTGGGCCTTGCCGCGGGGGCGGTGGTGGCCCAGCAGATCGCCAGGCCGATTCGCCGGCTGGACCGAGCCGCCCGCGACGTGGCCGGCGGCGACCTCGACTCCAAGGTCGCAATCGAGGGCAGCGCCGAGCAGCGCTCCCTGGCCCGCGCCTTCAACGAGATGACCCAGCGGATCAAGCGTCTGCTCCGCGTCCAGCAGGACTTCGTCGCCGACGCCTCCCATCAGCTGCGCACTCCGCTTACCGGGCTGCGCCTGCGGCTGGAGAGCCTCGGCGACCGAGCCGGGGAGGAGAGCCCGGACGCGGCCGAGCTGGAGGCGGCGATGCGGGAGATCGACCGGCTCTCGCTGATCGTCGACGAGCTGCTCGTCCTCAGCCGCGCCGGAGAGCACGAGCTTCCCGCTGAGCGGGTTGAGCTCGGGGCCGCCGCGGCCCGGGCGGCGGAGCGCTGGCAGGGCATGGCGCAGGAGCGATCGATCGGGCTGGAGGTCCGCGATGACGGATCGCCGGCCTTCGCCCGGTGCGCGCCGAACGACCTCGACCGCTCGATCGACGCGCTGCTGGAGAACGCGCTGCTCTATTCGTCGAAAGGCTCGACGGTGGCGATCGAAGTCAGGCCGGGGGGGATCGAGATCCTCGATCGGGGGCCGGGGTTGGCGCCCGGTGAGGAAGAGGCGGTCTTCGAGCGTTTCAGCAGGGGCAGCGCCGGAAGGCGCGGTCCTGGCGGCACCGGCCTCGGTCTGCCGATCGCCCGCGAGCTGACCCGTCAGTGGGGCGGCGAGGTGACGCTGTCGGGCCGCGACGGCGGTGGGACGCGGGCGTCGATCCGCCTCCCGAATTCGAAGGAGGAGGAGGAGTGATGACATCGACAGCTCGCTGGATCGCCTTGGCGCTGCTCGGAATAGCGATCGCCGCCGGTGTGTCGATCGCCGCCAGCCGTCTTGCCAGCCAGCAGATCGGCCTTGCTTCGCAGCCGATCTCGGCCGGCGACGCGCTGGTACCGCAGCCGAGCAACTCCCAAAAGAACCCGAAGACGCCGCCCCCGAAGACATCCACGACCCCATCGCCACCCACCACCATCCCCGCTTCGCCGACGACGCCGGTGGTTCCAAACCCATCGGGCGGAGGCGAGGGAGACGGTGGTGGGGGCGGGGGCGGCTCGGACGACTGAGCCTCCTCAGGACGAGACCCCCGCCAGCTCGCGGGGCCGGAAGCCCCGACGATCGCGGCGAAGATGAGCGACGACGTGGACCACGGGAGTCCGCGTCACCCGCTTAAGCCGGTGCGGGAGGCTCAGTTTGAGCCAGCGCGAGACTCCACGCGGCAGCGTGGAAACGACCACCTCGTCGAAGGCGCTCGCGCGGAGGGTGTCTTCGACCGCGGCCAGAGGGTCGGGGTCGCCGACGATCGCGGTCTCGACTTCAAGCCCGGACATCTGCATTCGCCGGGCGCCGGCCTTGGCGCGATCGGCGGCTTCCGGGCCTCCGGCCTTCATGTCGGCCGCCCACGCGAGCCCACGGGGAACGGCGGGGACGAGAAGCGTGAAGCAAACCGGGGACCGAGCCGCCCGTCGCTGCAGCGCCGCGATCAGGTCGGGCGAGTCCGCGGTGCGGTTCGCCACGACCAGAACCTTTGCCTTGGGAGACATTGCCTCTCCTCTCTTCGCAGTTGCACCGTCGGTTCAGGGTGCGGCCGTTCCCTAATCGGGGCCTAAGCCCGCGGTGAGAGTTCTCTGAGCCGTCAGTCGTCGACCGCGACGCCGCCGCTGGCGCGCGTCACGATCGGAGCCCGGGCGTTGGCGCTCGAATGCACCGCGATCGGCTGGCTGACCGGTGTCGCGGATGCGCCGCTGGCGCTTGTGACGACCGGCGCCGAGCCGCCCCCCGCCGTCTGCTGGGCCGCGACCGGCACGCCCTGGTTGGTGCCCATCGCGACGCCGCCCAGGGCCGCCAGTCCGAGGACTGTCGTGCTCGCGGCGATCCTTGCTCTTCGCTTGCTGCTCATCGATGGCTCCTTCGGAATCGGTCGACCAATTCTGCGCTCGGCCGGGCAATGCGGCGACCAAGTTCGGGCCAAGAGAAGGTCAAGAACGTCAGAGATTGGGCACCTCGCTCTCAACCTCGCGGGAAAACACGGATGCCGCCCCCCCTGCCCGGGGCTTAGATAGATCCATGCCAACACCACTGCGCTCCTCGCCCGGCGCTAACCTCGCCTTGGTGCCGGACTCCTCAGACCAGGGCGAAAGGCCCAAGGACACCACCACGATCGTCTTGGCGGACGATCACACGGTGGTCCGCAGCGCGCTGCGGATGTTGTTGGAGGCGGAGCCCGGCTTCGAGGTCTTGGCTGAGGCGGGAGACGCCGACGCCGGCGATCCGCTACGTCAGGGGCCACAAACCCACGGTCTTGATCCTCGACCTGAACATGCCGGGGCGCTCCAGCCTCGAAGCCGTGCCGGACATCCAGGAGGCCTCTCCGGAGACGGAGATAGTCGTCCTGACGATGCAAAACGAGCCGGCCTTCGCCCGCAAGGCCCTGCAGGCCGGGGTGCGCGGCTACGTCCTCAAGGAAGCGGCGGACGCCGAGCTGGTGCAGGCGGTGAAGAGCGCCGCCAAGGGCGACACCTACCTCCAGCCGGCGCTGGGCGCGCGCCTCGTCTCCGAGCCGGAGACCAAACGGCCCGACGAGCTCAGCGAACGGGAGCAGGAGGTGCTCCGCCTGATCGCCCTCGGCCACACCAACGCGGAGATCGCCGAGCAGCTCTACCTCAGCATCCGCACCGTGGAGAGCCACCGCGCCCACATCCAGCAGAAGCTGCGCCTCTCCAGCCGCGCCGAGCTGGTGCGCTACGCGCTCGAGCGCGGCATGGTCGAGACCTAGGCCGGCCCCATGTCCGGCCGGGGCGGTGTCTGAATGGCGCAGCCTAAATTCATCGAGATCGCGCCCCAGCCGTTGGAGCGCTACCGGGACCTGCTCGGCTCCGAGTACGCGGCCTTCGAGCAGGTCGCCGAGCGGGCGAAGGAGACGTTTGCCGGCCGGGCGATCTGGCACGTCAACTCCACCCACCGTGGCGGCGGCGTCGCCGAGATGCTGGGCTCGCTGCTGCCCTACGTTCGCGGGGTGGGCGTCGACACCCGCTGGGTCGTCCTGCGCGAGAAGCCGGAGTTCTTCGCCGTCACCAAGCGCATCCACAACAACCTGCACGGCGACCCCGGCGACGGCGGCGAGCTTGGCGCCGAGGAGCGCGAGGTCTACGAGGAGGCGATGGAGGACAGCGCTCGCCACCTCACCCGGCTGCTGCAGGCCGGCGACGTGGTCTACCTCCACGACCCTCAGACCGCCGGGTTGGCGCAGCGGGTCCGCGACGGGGGGGTGAAGGTCGTCTGGCGATGCCACATCGGGGTCGACGAGCCCAACGAGCTGGTGCGGCGGGCATGGGACTTCTTGCGCCCCTACGTCGAGACGGCCGACGCCTACGTGTTCTCGCGCCGCCAGTACTTCTGGGACGGGCTCGACGAAGAGCGGCTGTGGGTGGTGCCGCCGTCGGTCGACCCGTTCTCCCCGAAGAACCAGGAGATGGACCCGGCAACCGTCGAGGCGATCGTCGGGGTGATCGGCCTCGGTCCCCGCCGCCCCGAGGCGGCGCCCGTCTTTACCCGGGGGGACGGGACGCCCGGGCGGGTGGAGCGCCGCGCCGACGTCCTCCAGGAGGAGCCACTTCCGACCGGCGCGAAGCTGGTCGCCCAGGTCTCCCGTTGGGATCGGTTGAAGGACCCGCTCGGGGTGCTCGAGTGCTTTGCCGAGCACCTCGACGACCCCGATGCGCACCTCGTCCTCGCCGGGCCGGCGACGGAGGCGGTCTCCGACGATCCCGAGGGCGCCGAGGTGTTCGAGGCGGTCGCGGCGGCCTGGCGCCGCTTGCCGGACGATGCCCGCCGCCGCGCTCACCTCGTCAGCCTGCCGATGTACGACCTCGACGAGAACGGCGCGATGGTCAACGCGATCCAGCGCCGCGCCAACGTGGTCGTGCAGAAGAGCATCGCCGAGGGCTTCGGGATGACCGTCGCCGAGGCAATGTGGAAGGAGCGCGCCGTCGTCGGCAGCGGGGTCGGGGGGATCCAGGACCAGATCGTCGACGGCGAGAGCGGCGTCCTGGTTACCGATCCGGGCGACCTGGCCGGGTTCGGCCGCGCGATCGACGACCTGCTCGCCGACCCGGCGCGAGCCGAGCGGCTCGGTGTGGCGGCGAAGCGGCGAATCAGGGAGGGCTTCCTCGGCGTCCACCGCCTGACCCAGTACGTCGAGCTGGTCGCGAGCCTCGCTCCTAGGAACGGGCCCTTAGTCGATCAGGGGGCCAGCTCGCCGCCGTCGACCGGGACGGTGACCCCGGTGACGAATGCAGCTGCGTCGCTGACCAGGAAGAGCGCCACCCTGGCCACGTCGTCGGGCTGCCCGACTCGGCCCAGGGGGAGCGAGTCGGTCAGGTTCTCCAGCAGTTCCTGCACCGGCTCGCCGGCGGTGTCGCGCAGGGCATCGATCCCCGGCGTCTCGATTACCGTCGGCGCGATCGCCACGACCCTTATGCCCTGCGGGCCGAGCGCCGCGGCGGCGCCTTTGGTCATCCCCCGCACTGCCCACTTGCTGGCGCTGTAGGGGCCGGCGCCGCGATAGGCGGCGGTCGAGGCGAGGTTGAGGATGACCCCGCCGCCGGCCTCGATCATCCTCGCACCGGCCGCCTGTAGGCCCATGTAGGAGCCGGTCAGGTTGATGCGGAGGATGCGGTCGAAGTCGGCGGCGCTCGCGGTCATCGGATCGAGCGCCTCGGCGGGGAAGATGCCGGCGTTGTTGACCCAGATGTCGAGGCCGCCGAACTCTGCGACCGCCTGGGCGGCGATCGACTCGGGGCCCGCGGCGTCGCCGACGTCGAGCGCCGCCCCCAGGGCACGGCCCCCGGTCAGCGAGCCGATCTCTTCGGCGACCTGCTGCGCGAGGTCGGCGTCGAGGTCGGCGACGACCGTCGCCGCCCCGGCTTCCACCAGGCGCGTCGCGATCGCCCGGCCGATGCCCTTCGCCGCCCCGGTCACCACCGCCACCTTGCCGTCGAGCCGCAGCAGGCGCTCGACGGGCGAATCGCTTGGGTCGGTTGCCGTCAACGGATGGTGCCTTCGGCGTGGTTTCCGCAGTCCGTCATCAAGGGGAACCTATGGCGACTCGGACCCTCTGTCATCGGGGAAAACCCGAAATGGCCACCCCACCAGCAGCGCCGCCAACCCGATCAGCATCGCGATCTGAACGGCGATCCCCAGGGGAGAAGTCAGGGAGTCCAGCGCCACCGCGCCGAGGTTGCGCTCGGCGATCGAGGCGACACCGACGTAGATCGAGTAGGAGACGAGGCGACCGGCGAAGAACGCCGCGGTCAGCGGCAGCAGGGAGACAGTCAAGAGGCCGGCGGCGACGAAGAGCTGCCCGGATGGCACGGGGGAGACGGCAAACAGCCCGAGCCCGGCCACGGCGCGGCCGCGGTTTGCGGTCAGCGCCGCTTCGGCGCGGTCGAGTCGGCGCAGGCGGGTAGCCGAGAAGCGCGGCCGCAGGCGGCGGGTTCCGGAGGCAAGCAGGAAGCGTCCCGAGGCCGCCGCCAGGGCCCCGCCCAGCACCAGCGGCACGGCCGGCAGGTCGAAATCGAGGCTGAAGAAGACCAGCAGCGCCCAGGTCGGGGGCCCGAAGGCCGGCAGCAGATTGACGGCGAAGACGACCGCGAGCGCGATCCCGTATTGGGCGGCGGCCGACATCGGCCGCCAACCGTAACCCGCTGACTTCGCCTTTAGGGGTCTCTATGCACCCAAAACGACGAAGTCACCGTTTTCAGCCGCCGACCTGGGCGGACAGCCAGGGGCCGGCGGCTGAGATCGTCGCCAGCGCGAGGCCCAGCCCGGCGGCGAGCGAGGTGAAGAGCAGCGCGACGCGCAGTCCCGAGCCGGCCAGCGCCGCCTCGCGCCCGCCGTTGCGGCGCCAGTCCGGCAGCGCCAGGTCGGGCAGGTGGAGGACGTGTCCGAGGACGTGGATCGTCATGAATCCGAACCAGAGGATGAAGCTCGCCTTGTGCAGGAACTTGAGCGAGCCTCCGTCGGGCCCGGCGATCAGCAGAGCGACACCGGTGCCGAACAGGGCCAGGCTGGTCAGGACCACCCCCGGCGCCAGGATCCGCATCAGCCAGGGGGGCGGGCCCTTGAGCCGATAGGGAGGGGTGCCCAGGTAGTAGCGGGTGAAGCGGTAGCCGGTGCTGCCCAGCTTCAACAGGACCGGCGGGATCAAGAGCATGCCGATGAAGATGTGGGGGCCGACCAGGGGGCCGATGAAGGGGATTGTCAGCCCCTCGATCGCCAGCAGGACGATCAGCATCGCCCCGGCGCCGCCGGTCAGGCGGGCGTTGCCGTCGACGCCGGCGCGCGTCGGCGCTTTGCTCTCGCTGTACATGGGCACGATGCTCATCTTCGACGCTTACGGCCGCTTAACGCGTGCGTGAGAGGTCTCTCATGGACGTCTGAGCAGGGGTTTAGGGATCGGCGAGACAGTCAGTGCCATGCGCGACGTCCGTGGCATGGGGAGCACCTCGCCCGCAATGGCGCTCTTCCCCTTGCGCCTCTTCCTCGGCATTACCTTCGTCTACGCGGGGATCCAGAAGCTCAGCGACCCGGGCTTCCTGCACGCCGGAGCGCCCACCTACATCGGCACCCAGCTCCACGGCTTCGCGGCCGGGACGCCGGGCGGGTTCGTCCTGCGCACCTTCGCCCTGCCCCATCCGGAGCTTGCCGGGGTCGCGGTCGCGGTCACCGAGATCCTGATCGGGCTGCTCGTCACCGCCGGGCTCTTCACCCGGATCGCCGCCGTCGCCGGCCTCGGCCTCAACTTCCTCCTCTTCCTGACCGCAAGCTGGCACACGACCCCCTACTTCCTCGGGCCGGACCTGGTCTTCACGTTTGCCTGGCTGCCCTTCGTCCTCGCCGGGGCAAAGGGGCAGCCGGCCCTCGACAACATCACCTGGCGCCCCTCCGCGGCGATGGCCCGTCGCACCCACCTGCGCCCGGTCGAGGCGGAGAGCGAGGAGGCCGTCGCGACCTCCACCCGGCGGGCGCTGCTCGCCGAGTTCGCCGGCATGGCGGTGGCGATCGCCGGGATCTCGACCCTCGTCAAGGGGACCTACTCACCGCCGCGGGCCCTGGGCGGCAGCACCGCGCGCTCCTCCGGAGGCGGGAGCTCGCCTGGCGCAGGTAGCCCGCCGAGCGCCTCCGCCGGCAACGGCGCCGGTGCGGGGTCGACGGCGGCGCGCTCTTCTCTCCCCTCCGGCGCCGTCAAGCTCGGGCCGGGGAGTCGCCTGCCGACCGGCCAGGGCGCCACCTACAGCGATCCGACCGACGGCTCGGCGGACATCGTGATCCGTCAGTCCGACGGCAGCTTGAAAGCGTTCAGCGCGGTCTGCACCCACGCCGGGTGCACGGTCGGCTACCAGGGCGGCGTCATCGTTTGTCCCTGTCACGGCGGCGAGTTCAGCGCCCAGACCGGCGAGGTGATCGCCGGTCCCCCGCCCAGCCCGCTGGCGCCCAAGCAGGTGGTCGAAGCCGGAGGCCAGATCTACGCCGTGCCGAGCTGAGCGTCGTAGCCGTCCAACTCGAAGGCGACCCGGGCGCCCCCCAGTGGGGATTCCTCGGCCCAGATCCGACCGCCGTGCGACTCGATGATCGAGCGGGCGATCGCCAGCCCCAGCCCGCTGCCGCCTGAGCCGCGGTCGCGCGCCGTGTCGCTGCGGTGAAAGCGGGCGAAGACCCGCTCTCTCTCCGCGGCCGGGATGCCGGGCCCGTCGTCGTCGATGCGGACCGTCAGCCGGGAGCCGCGTGCCTCGGCGGAAACGGCCACCCGCCCCTCGGGGCCGGCGTGGCGCCGGGCATTGGCGAGCAGGTTGCGGATCACCTGTGTCAACAGGTCGGGGTCTGCGTTCAGGGCCCCCGCTGGGATGCTCGTCAACCGTCACCGCGCCGTGCGGCTCGGCTTCGGCGATTCCTCGCAGGAAGGGCCGCAGTGAAATCTCCCGGCGCTGGAGCGGGACGGCCTCGTCGAGCCGAGCCAGGGCAAGCAGGTCGTCGACCAGGCGCTCGATCCGCGTCATCTCGGTCAGCACCACTCCCTCGACCCGGCGCACTTCGGCGGCCTCGGGTCGGTCGCTTTGGGCCAGCACCTCGAGCTGACCGCGTATCGCGGTCAGGGGGGTGCGCAGCTCATGGGAGGCGTCGGAGGCGAACCGGCGTTGCCGGGAGAAGGCCTCGTCGAGGCGATCCAGCATGTGGTCGAATGCCTCCGCCAGCGTCCTCACCTCAACCGCGGCGGCCGCTTCGGGACCGATTCGCGGTGTCAGGTCGCCGGCATCGACCGCGGCAGCGGTGGACGCCATACGACGCAGCGGCGCCGCGGTGCGGACGGCGAGCAGGTAGCCGGCGAGCAGAGCCGCCCCGAGGGTGATGGCTCCGGCGATCAGGAACGTCTTTACCACCTCGGCCTGGGCATCCTCGACCGGCGAAAGTGGCGAGGCCTCGGCTCGGTCGAGCTCGGCGGGCGCGGCTCGCGAGCCGCCCGCTTCGCGGTGCTCTTCATGCTTGATCACCGTCGATTCGTCGCCCATCTCCCCACGCACGGCGACGAACAGGGCCCCGAATGCAGCCAGGACGATTGCCGCGATCGAGATGGCCAGCCTGCCTCGCAGGCCGAGGCGTCGCCAGACTTCCCTCATCCGTCGACGGCCAGCCGGTAGCCGACCGAGCGCACCGTTTCGATCGGCGCGGGCGAATCGGGCAGGGCGAGGCGACGGCGCAGGTAGCCGACGTAGACCTGGACCACGTTGGTGCCCGGGTCGTGGTCGTAGCCCCAGACCGAGGAGAGGATCTCGGTGTGGGTGCAGACCTGTCCGGCGTGGCGCATCAGGTGGGCGAGCAGCTCCGACTCGCGCTCGGGAAGGCGAACCGAGAGGCCGTTCCGCTCGGCCCGCCGCGCCAGCAGGTCGAGACTGATGTCGCCCGCCTCCAGCTTTGTCGCCTCGGTGTCGCTCGGCTGGCGCAGGTGGGCGCGGACCCGCGCCGCCAGCTCCTCGAAGGAGAAGGGCTTGGCCATGTAGTCGGTGGCGCCGCGGTCAAGGCCCTCGATCCGCTCGGCGACCTCCCCCTTGGCGCTCAGCACGATCACCGGCAGGGCAGGCTTGGCCTCGCGGATCGCCGCCAGCACCTCGATCCCGTCGCGTTTGGGGAGCATGCGGTCGAGGATCACCAGGTCGACTGAGCGAGACAGGGCCAGCCGTTCTCCCTCGACACCGTCTCCGGCGCTGAGCACTCCGTATCCCTCGGCCTTCAGTCCGCGCTCGAGGAAGTCGGCGATCGAAGCTTCGTCCTCGACGATGAGGATCTCCATGCAGTCGATGCTAGTCGCCGCGCCGGGAGTCGTTAGCTTCTTGGCATGCCCCAGGTGGTCGTCTTGCTGCTCGCCGCCTGGAGCTGCGCTCAGCTTCCTGCTCGGCGTTTAGAAGACCGAGAGGACGGCCAGCGCCAGCACCGAGGCGGCGATCCCCGCGAGGGCGATCCCGGTTGCCAGGCCGTCCCCGCGCCCCAGCGCGTGGGCGCCCATCAGCTCGCGGTCGCGGGCGAGCGAGCGCATGAAGGGAAGGAGGACGAGCAGGAGGACCGCGTTGAGGGCTTGGGAGAGGAAGAGGATCGGCACCAGCGGCGCGCCGGGGATGAGGACGATGCCGGCGGCGATCGCGACCACCGCCCCGTAGCTGAGGTAGAAGGCCCGCGCCTCGCCAAAGCTGTCGTCGAGGTCGGCTTTCCTGCCGAGCGTCTCCGACACCGAGTAGCCGGTGGAGAGGGGGACGATTGCGGCGGCGAGCAGCGCCGCGCCGAGGAAGCCGAGGCCGAACAGGGTCGCCGCCGTGTCGCCGGCCAGCGGCTCGAGCGCGCGGGCGGCGTCGCGAGCGTCGTTGACGTTGATTCCCTGGACGTGCAGCGTCGCCGCGCAGGCGATCACGACGAAGAAGCCGATCACCCCGGTCAGCACCGCCCCGACGACCACGTCGACTCGCTCGTAGCGGAGGTCCTTGACGTGCAGCCGCTTGTCGACCGCGTAGGACTGGATGAAAGCGAGGCCCCACGGAGCCAGCGTCGTCCCGACCGTGGCGACTGCCACCAGAAGCGCTTCGCGATTGAGCGGGATGCTCGGCACGACGAGGCCCTTCGCCGCGGCTCCCCAGTCCGGGTGGGCGAGCACTCCGGAGATCACGTAGGCGACGAAGACCGCGCTGAGCGCGAGCAGGACGTGCTCGACGCGGCGGAAGTTCTCCCGCAGGACCAGCAGGGAGACGGCCAGCGCCGCGAACGGGACGCTGACGTAGCGGCTGACGCCACCCAGCAGCTGCGCCCCGGCGGCGACGCCGGCGAACTCGGCGCACATGGTGCCGGTGTTGGCGACGACCAGCGCCGCGAGGACAAGCCCGGCCGCTCGCTGCCCGTAGTGCTCGCGCACCAGCGTCAGCAGCCCCTTGCCGGTGACGATCCCCAGCCGCACCGCCAGCTCGTGAAAGACGATCAGCGCCGCGGTCGAGAGGGCGAGGACCCAGAGCAGCTCGTAGCCGTACTTGGCGCCGAGGATCGAGTAGGTGGTGATCCCGGCCGGGTCGTCGTCGGAGAGCCCGGCGAGCAACCCCGGGCCGACGACGGCCAGCAGCGCCGCCGCGGTGCCGCCGCGCAGCAGCAGGTGACGCCGCCGGGCGATGCGCCAGTGCAGGTGGCGACCGGGGGTGCGATGGGCGCGGGGTTCCGGCACGGGCGCCCATACCTTGACCGCGGCCGCCGATGCGATTTCACCCCTGGGCGGGGCGTGCGATGAAGAGCGCCTTCGCGTGGCGGAGCTCGTCGAGCGGTTGCTGGAGGGTGACGTCGGACCCGTAGCCGAAGACGCCGAGGCACTCCAGCCTGGCGCGGCGCAGCGCCTCCTTCACGACCTCGGGTGGGAAGTGCCGCTGCCGGTGCGTCTCGATCGGAACCGCGGGAGGCGCGTCGGCGCCGCCCGCCTCGACCTCGAAGCGCGCCTCGCAGATCGAGCCGGGAGCCGTGTCCGGGGCGGCCTCGCCTCGCCAGACCAGCCGTCTCCCGCCGGACTCGACCACCCGCTCGCCGGCGAAGAAAGTGCGGTAGGTGAGCAGCGTGTTGAGGTCGAAAGCCAGCAGCCCGCCGGGCGCCAAGTTGGCGCCCATCCGCAGCAGAGCCCTCTCCAGGTCCTCGACGCTGAGCAGGTAATTGACTGCGTCGTCGAGCGCCCAGACGAGGTCGAACTTGCCGAGCTCCGGCAGCGCGACCATGTCCGCCACCTCGAGCCGGGCCCGCTCGCCCACCTTGGCGCGGGCGAGGTCGACCATCGCCGGGGAGATGTCGCAGCCGGTCACCTCCCAGCCGCGGTTCAGCATCCCGATGAAGCTCTCCCCGGTGCCGCAGCCGACGTCGAGCAGCCTGCCACCGCCGAGGCCATGGTGCTCGAGCTCCGGTAGCAGGCTCGCCAACACCAGCTCGTAGTCGTTTTGAGCGGTGAACTCGTCGTAGACCGGCGCGATCGCCTCATAGGCCCGCTCCGCGCCGAGAGTTCCCCGGGCTGTTCGTCCTTGCCTCCATATGCTGTAGACCCGTTGATTGCTCAAAAGAGTTTCAACGCTTAAGTCGGTTCGCCCGTCTTTTCCCCTAGTACCGTCGAAAGATCGACGCTCCCGCGGCTCACGGTCGCAATCCCGGCGACGGATGGGAGTGGGACGAGGCACACCGGACCTGCCTTCGGATCGCCTATCGCTACGCGAGCAATCCGAGCGAGGCGGAGGACATCGCGCAGGACGCCCTGCTTCGGGCCTGGCGCCGCCGCGATTCACTGCGCGACGGTGAGCGGCGGACCGGGTGGTTGGCGACGATCGTCCGCAACGAGGCCTTTCGGCATCGCTCCCGCCCTCGCCCCGAGCCGGTCGCGACCGTCGAGGCGCTGGAGGGAGCTGACGACGAGCGGGTGCTGGCCACGGTCGAGCGGGCCGATCTCCACGCCGCCCTCGACAGGCTCGAAGAATCCGACCGGCGGTTGCTGATGCTCCGCTACAGAGAGGACCTGACTCAGGCGACCATTGCCGAGTTGCTCGAGATCCCCGAGGGAACGGTTAAGGTACGGCTACATCGAGCGCGCGACAAGCTGCGCCGAGTATTTGAACCGTCGTGAGCGCCCAAGAGACAAAAGTCGCCGTCGAGCCTCGCCTGATCAAGGCGCTTGGGCATCCTCTCCGCCAGCGGGTCCTGCAGGCGCTCAACGAAGGGGTGGCCAGCCCCAGCGAGCTCTCGAAGAAGCTCGGTGAGCCACTGGGCAACGTCAGCTACCACGTCAAGATCCTCGCCGAGTGCGACGCGATCGAGCTGGTCAAGACCGCGCCGGTACGGGGGGCCGTCGAGCACTTTTACCGGGCGACGATCCGCCCTTACGTCGACGACGACAACTGGGCCGATCTTCCTCTGTCCGCCCGCCAGGCCATGGTCGACGACGGCCTGCAGACGATCTGGAACCACCTGGCCGCGGCCGCCAAGGCCGGCACCCTGGGCGCCCTCAAAGAGCATGTCAGTTGGACCACCCTCGAGTTCGACGAGCAGGCCTACGAGGAGATGGCCGAGCAGCTGAGAGTCACCTTGGAGCGGGCGATGGAGCTACAGGCCGAGTCGATCGGTCGCCTCGCCGAGCTCCCGGCCGAGGAGCGTGAAGCGCATCGCACCGAGTTGGCGATGATGCACTTCCACCGCGCCCCCGCCGACGCCGCGGGCTGAGCCCCGCAGCAGCGGCGCCTGTACACGCGGGCGGTTTATGCGCAAAGAACTTCCGACCGCTGTACAACGACGCCGCTCACGCACGGCGCGACCATTTGGGGATGAAGACCACGCCCCGCCAGATCGTGGCGTTCGGGGGTGGCGGGTTCTCGATGGAGTCGGGCAACCCGCTACTCGACGACTACGTGCTCGGGCTGGCGGCGCCGGAGCGTCCGCGGGTCTGCTTTCTGCCTTCGGCCAGCGGTGACGCCGACCACTACGTCGTCCGCTTCTACCGCGCCTTTCCGGCCGACCGTTGCGAGGCCAGCCACATCTCCCTGTTCCGGCGTGAGCAGGGACCGGCGGATCTGCGTCGCCACCTCCTCTCCCAGGACCTGATCTACGTCGGCGGCGGCAGCGTCGTCAGCATGCTCGGCGTCTGGCGCGCCCACGGGATCGACGAGATCCTCCGCGAGGCTTGGGAATCGGGTGTCGTCCTCTGCGGCCTCTCGGCCGGGTCGCTGTGCTGGTTCGCCGAGTCGGTCACCGGCTTCCACGGCGCCCCGCGGCGGGTCGAGGGGCTGGGCCTGTTGCCGTTCAGCAACTGCGTCCACTACGAGCCGGAATCGAGTCGCCGCGACGCCTATCACCGCTTCCTGCGCGAGGGCATGCGCCCCGGCTATGCGGCTGAGGACGGGGTCGCCCTGCATTTCACCGAGACCGAGCTGAGCCGGGTGGTGGCGTCGCGTCCCGCCGCCCGCGGTTACCGCCTCGACCTCGTGGACGGGCAGGTCGAGGAGACGCGGATGGCGACCGTCTTCCTGGGCGAAGACGAGGCGCCGGAGTCCACCTGCGAGGCGGCGCCGGACTCCCAAAAGCCCCGCGAGGCGGCGCCGGAGCCCCCCTGCGAGGGACCGTCGAGCGCGGTCGCCGCCTGATGGCCGAGCCGGCGCCGCTACGACGGATCCTCGCGCTCGGCGGGCACGACTTCACCTCGCGGCCTCCGGATCGCGCCGTCTGCGAATTGCTGTTGCGCCTCGCCACCGAGCGCGCGGGGGGTGGGCGGCCGCGGATCTGCATCCTGCCGACCGCGAGCGGCGATACCTCTGAGCAGATCGCCCACTTCTACGCCTCCTTCGGCGGGCGTCCCTGCGAGCCCTCGGACCTCTCGCTCTTCCGGCTGGGGCGACGGCCGATGGCGCTGCGCGACCACCTGCTCGCCCAGGATCTCGTCTACGTCGGCGGCGGCAGCCTGCTCAACCTGCTCGCCGTCTGGGAGGCGCACGAGATCGGCGCCATCGTCAGCCTCGCCTGGCGCCAGGGGATCGTCCTCGCCGGCCAGAGCGCCGGCGCGATGTGCTGGTTCGAGGCGGGGATAACCAAATCCTCGGGCAAGCCGACCGCCGCCGCCGGCCTCGGCCTACTCGGCGGCAGCCTCTGCGTCCACTACAACAACGAGCCGGAGCGCCGCGCCGCCTACCTCGACGCGGTCGGCGACGGAATGCCCGGCGGCTACGGGCTCGACGACTACGCCGGCCTGCTCTGGGAGGGGCAGGGAGAGCCCTCTGCGGTGACCGCCCGCCGCGGCGCTCGCGCCTACCGCGTCCAGTCCGGTGAGGGTGGGGTGACCGAGGCCCCGCTTCCCGCCCGCTTCCTACCGGCGCCGGCGCCGGCGACCCTGCGTGAGGACATCGCCGAGTTCCGCCGCATCACCAAAATGCGCAAACGGGCCGGCTGGCTGGGTTGACGCGCGATCGGAATCGTCCGTCAAACGACCCGCTCGGGAGTTTGACCTTGCTATAGCAGGGTGAAACTTACGAGGGCGCTAAAGAGCCCCCCGGCCGCCGCCGGGGCGGTCGGGTCCACTCCCTCGTCGCCTACCTTTTCGCGGGCCAGGTACTCCTCGGCGAGCAGGGGGTTGTCCTTGGCGCGTTCGACGATCTTCAGCAGCGCCGACATCGAGGAGACCTCCTCGACCTGCTCCTTGATGAACCACTGCATGAACTGCTCGCCCTGGTAGTCGCCCTCCTCGCGCGCCAGTCGTGCCAGGTTGGCGACCTGCTCGCTGACCCGCTTCTCCTGGTCGAGCGCCAGCTGGACCGGGGCGACCGTGTCGGCGAACCTGCTCTGCGGCGCCTCGACTCCCGGGACCGTCACCTCGTGCCCCGCATCGAGCAGGTACTGGACGATCATCATCGCGTGGTTGCGCTCCTCGATCGCCTGGCGGTAGAAGAAGGCGGCCAGCTGGGGCAGCGTCTCGCCGTCGTAGTGGGCGGCGATCGCCACGTACTGCTGGTGGGCGGCGAACTCGGAGGCGACCTGCTCATTGAGGGTGGTGGCGAAGCTCGTTTCTGACACGTTGGTCCTTTCTAGTCGACTCGGCGAAATCCGGTTTCCGACAGCCGCGGCTCCATCGGGCTGGTCGGCAGGCCGGCCGGGGGCTCGGCTTCGTTGTAGCCGCGCGGGGCGGTGTCGTTGGCGGTATCGGGATGAAAGAGCGAGGCGAGCACCTGGATCTGGCCCCGCCCGACGCCCAGCTCCCACTGGCCGCCGCCGTAGGCGCCGATCCCGCGCTCGGCGCAGTAGTCGTAGGTCTCGCAGAGGGCGCGCAGGCCGCCGATTCGCGAGGGCTTGACGTTGACCATCTTCGGCGGCCACGGTCGCGACTCGATGTCGGCGATCGAGTGGATCGGCGCGTCCCAGGTGAGCCGGTCCCGCACCGGCTCGAGGATCGGCCGGGTCTCATCGTTGACGTCGGGGTCCTCCAGCCAGGCGTCGGGAAAGGCCTCGATCAGCTTGCGGTACAGCTCGGGGTCGGTCTCGACGTCGACCACCGTGCCTTTGTACTGGCCCTTCAGGTCGAGCGACTCGACCGCGCCGGTCGCGACCAGCGCCGTAATCAGCTCGTCGGTCCAGTCGTTGGTCGGGTCGAGCTTGAAGCGCAGGTCCGGGTAGCGGTCGAGCTTGCGGTTGAGCGTCTCGATCGTCGAGGGCTCCTCGCCGCCCGGCGAGAGCCGCATCGAGCAGACGAAGTTGACCGGGCGCGCTCGCGGCCAAGCGCCGCCGCGATCCCGGTGCCCGCCTGGCGCAGCGCCAGGTCCAGCGCGGCCGACTCGAAGGCCCAGCGCCGGTACAGGCGCGACACGTCGCGCTGCGGCTCGGCCGGGAAGGTGTCGAGCCCGCCGATCAGCTCGCAGAACTCGCCGAGCGTCGTCGGCCCGGTCAGCTCCAGGGTCGCCCCCGCGTCCTGCAGCGCGATCTGATCGAGGGCCTCATAGGTGACGTCCTCGCCGAGCCCTTCCTCGCCGCCGCCCCGCAGGTGGATGACCGTCGTCAGCCGCTCGAAGCCCGGCACCTGGAACTCCAACCCTTCCAGCTCGTACCCGTCGATTTCGAGCGGCAGATCGGCGAGTCGGTCGAAGGGTCTTCACTGGCAATCAGTCGTCATGAGGCGACACTCGTCCCATGAAGCACACCGCACACGGGTACTGGCTGGAGGAGGCCGGCGGCGGTGGAACCGGCAGCGGCGCTTGCGGAGGATCGCAGCGCCGATGTGGTCGTGGTCGGCGGCGGGTTCACCGGGATGTGGGCGGCCTGGCAGGCGAAGGCGCTGGAGCCCGAGGCGCGCGTCGTCCTGCTCGAGGCCGACGTCTGCGGCAACGGGCCGAGCGGGCGCAACGGCGGTTTTTGCAACGTGATGTGGTTCGCGCTTCCCAACATGCGCTCGCGCTGGGGCGACGCGGCGGCGCTCGCCGTCGCCCGAGCGGCCGAGCGCGCCGTGGCCGAGGTCGGCCTGTTCTGCGAGGAGCAGGGAGTCGACGCCTGGTTCCGCCACGCCGGCTACCTCCAGGTCTCGACCGCCGCCGCCCACGACGGCGCCTGGGCCGAGGCGCTCGCCGCCTGCCGCGAGCTCGCCGTCGTCGACGCGATCCATCGAGCTCTCGGCCGACGAGGTGGCGCGACGCTGCGCCTCGCCCGCCTTCCGCGGCGGCGCCTTCTATCCCGACTCGGCGACCGTGCAACCGGCCCGGTTGGCGCTCGGGCTCCGCGACCGCCTGCGGGCGGCGGGCGTCGAGCTGTACGAGTCCTCGCCCGTTACCCGCGTCATCGACGGGTCCGGGGCGGTCGAGGTCCGCACCCCCGGTGGGTCGGTGCGGGCGGACACCGCGGTGCTCGCTGTGGGAGCGGCGGCGAAGGCGCCGGGCGGGCCCTTGCGCAACGCGCTCACCGTCACCTCCTCCCACATCGTCCTCACCGAGCCGGTGCCGGAGCTGCTCGAGGAGATCGGCTGGACCGGCGGCGAGTGCATCACCGACAGCCGCGCCCTGATCGACTACTTCCGCACGACCCCGGACGGCCGCATCCTCTTCGGCTGGGGGGGAGGGAGGATCGCGATGGGCGCCCGCCTGCGCGGTCGGGCCGAGCTGGACGCCGAAGTCGTCGCCCTCGTCGCCCGTCACCTCCGCGACGTCTTCCCCGGCCTCGAGGGAAAGCGCCTCACCCACGCCTGGGGCGGGCCGATCGATGCCTCGCCGACCCACCTGCCGATGGTCGTCCCGCTGCCCGGCGGCCGGGCCTACGCCGCCGCCG
The DNA here is from genome assembly GCA_963837585.1 of uncultured Solirubrobacterales bacterium. Lineage (GTDB taxonomy): Bacteria > Actinomycetota > Thermoleophilia > Solirubrobacterales > 70-9 > CAWINX01. Next base: position 431,082 of record CAWINX010000003.1, read on the forward strand.
GCTACACCGGCAACGGGGTCGGCCCCTCGCACATGGTCGGCCGCACCCTCGCCGCCCTCGCCCTCGATCGCCGCGACGAGTACTCCCACCTCGCCTTCGTCGACCCCTCGCCCCCCCGAGTCCCCCCCGAGCCCTTCCACTGGGCAGGAGGAGAAACGATCCGCCGCGCGATCATGCGCAAGGAGGAGGCCGAGCTGGCCGGCCGAAATCCGGACCTCGTCAGCCCACTGATCTCCCGGGTGCCGCCGACCTGATCGGCTTCCACATCGGCCGGTGAAACACAGCAGCAATGATCTGCCGGTGTACGCGTTGGCGCTCTGACAGGCCATCAACGCGTTACGCCAGGACAGCCGACGGTCGGGCGGGTCGTCTGGTGCCGGTGACGCTTGAGGGAGGGGGAGGGACACCCCTCGAACCGGCGGATACTCAAAGTGCCGGTCTAATTAGACCGGCACTTGTCGGGGCGAGGGGTGTCCCTCCCCCTTCCCCACCTCACCTACCAACGACTAGTGACCACCTTCTTGCGCGTGTAGAAGTCGACCGCGTCGGTGCCGTTCGCATGAAGGTCGCCGTCGCAGGAGTCCTTCCAGCCGGCGAAGGGGAACCAGGCGACCGGGGCCGGGACGCCGACGTTGACCCCGAGCATGCCCGCCTCGGCGCTGTAGCGATAGCGACGGGCGGCCTCGCCCGACCGGGTGAAGATCGCTCCGGCGTTGCCGTAGCGGGAGCCGTTGAGGAACTCCAGCGCCGCGTCGAGGTCGGGGACGTCGATGATCGTCAGCAGCGGGCCGAACAGCTCCTCGCGGGCGAGCTCGGACTCGGGGTCGGCGACGGCGATCGTCGGGCCCAGCATGGTCTCGGCCGGGCCTGCGTCGCCGCGGCCGTCGAGGAGGATCTCGACCCCGTCTGCCTCGGCCCGGTCGATCGCCCCCGCGACCGTCGTCCGCGCCGCCGCCGAGACCATCGGGCAGACGTCGGTGGCGGGGTCGTCTCCCGGGCCGACCCGCAGCGCGCTCGCCGCGGCGAGCAGCGCCTCGCGGACCTCGGCGCGGCGGCTCGCGTCGCCAACCGCCAGGCAGACCGAGCCGGCCAGGCAGCGTTGCCCCGCCGCCCCGAAGGCGGAGCCCATGATCGCCGGCACGGTCCGCTCGAGGTCGGCGTCGGGCATCACCACCAGCGAGTTCTTGGCGCCGCCGAGCGCCTGCGCTCGCTTGCCGGTCGCCGCCGCTCCCTGGGCGACGATCCGCGCCGTCGCGGCGCGCCCGACGAAGGAGATCGCGTCGACCCCCGGGTCCTCCAGCAGCGCCGTGACCGCCTCGCGGCCGCCGTTGACCAGGTTGACCACCCCGGCCGGGATCTCCGCGATCGAGTCGACGATCTCGACGATCAGCGCCGCCGGCCGGGGATCGAGCTCGGAGGGCTTCAGAATGAAGGCGTTCCCGCAGGCGATCGCGTAGGGCAGGAACCAGAGCGGGATCATCGCCGGGAAGTTGAACGGCGTGATCGCCGCGACCACGCCGACCGGCTGGCGGAACGACTCGACGTCGACGCCCGCGGCGACGCCCTCCAGCGTCTCCCCCTTCAACAGGTGAGGGATCGCCGCCGCCGACTCGACCGACTCGATGCCGCGGCCGACCTCGCCGTCGGCGTCCTCCAGGGTCTTGCCCATGTCCGCGGTGACCAGGGCGACCAGCTCCGCCCGCCGGCGCAGCAGCTCTTCGCGCAGCGCCAGCACGGCGCGCGCCCGCCGCTGCGGCGGGACGTCTCGCCAGCCGGGCTGCGCCGCCCGCGCCGCCGCGACCGCCTCGCGCACCTCGGCCTCGCCGCTGAGCGGCACCAGCGCCGCGACCTCGCCGCTCGCCGGGTCGACGTCCTCGATCGCCTCGACTCCCTCGACCGCCCGCCACTCGCCGCCGACGTAGTTGGACAGCCGCTCAGCCGCCATCAGGCCCGCCCACCGGCGCAGTTCTCCAACCGCCCGGCGGTCATGCGGCCGCGCCGGCCGGCACCGGAGCGGCCTCCTGCCCGGGCCGCACCGCCGCCATCTTCTCGGCGCGCCGCTGCTGCCAGACGGTGAAGCCCATCGCCGCCACGGTCGACTCCGAAGAGGATCATCGCGATCACGTTCACCTCGACCGGGATGCCGCGCTGCGCGGCGCCGAAGATGTAGAGCGGGAAGGTGACCGTGGTGCCGGAGTTGAAGTTGGAGATCACGAAGTCGTCGATCGAGAGCGCGAAGGCGAGCAGCGCGGCGCCGACGATCCCGGGCATGATCAGCGGCAGGGTCACCAGCCTGAAGGTCTCGAAGGCGTTGGCGCCGAGGTCCCGCGCCGCCTCCTCGAGGTTGCGGTCGAAGCCGATCAGCCGCGAGCGCACCACCACCACGACGAAGCTGATGCAGAACATCACGTGGGCGATCAGCAGCGTCTGGAAGCCGAGCGACGGCAGGTTGATGATGAGGAAGAAGGAGAGCAGCGCGGACCCCATCACCACCTCCGGCGTCGCCATCGGGATCACGATCAGGAAGTTCGCCGTCCGCCGCCCGAAGAACTCGTAGCGGACCAGCGCCAGCGCCATCAGGGTCCCGATCGCGGTCGAGATCACCGTCGCGAACAGCGCCAGCCGCAGGCTGGTGAACAGCGCCGAGTTGAGCTTCGGGAGGCCGAAGGCGTTGCCCCAGTGCTGGAGGGTGAAGCCGACCCAGGTGAAGTTGTACTTGCCGGTCGGGTCGTTGAAGGAGAAGACGAAGATGACCGCGATCGGGATCAGCATGTAGACGACGACCAGCCCGGCGACGATGTTGACGCCGTGCCCGCGCAGCCAGCGCCAGCTCCCTTCAGCCGCCCGCCGCTCATCGCGCCTCCTCCCCCATCAGCGCCTCCGAGCCGGCAAAGCGGATGTAGATCGAGGACGACGACCATGATCAGCGCCATCAGCACGAAGGAGAGCGCCGCCGCCGACGGGTAGTCGGTCTGTTTGAGGTAGAGCGACTGGATCACGTTGCCGATCATCTGGTTGCCGGCGCTGCCGAGGAACTGGGCGTTGACGTAGTCGCCCGAGGCGGGGATGAAGGTGAGCAGCGTGCCGGCGACGATCCCCGGCGCCGAGAGCGGCAGGGTCACCCGCCAGAACGCCCCCCTGGAGGAGGCGTAGAGGTCCTTGGCCGCCTCGATCAGCCGCTCGTCGATCCGCTCCAGGCTGGCGTAGATCGGCAGGATCATGAAGGGCAGGAAGTTGTAGGTGAGCCCGGCGATCACGGCGCTGCCGGTGGCCAGCACGTGGCCGTTCTGGGGCACCAGCCCGATGAACTGTAGCACCTTCACCACCGGGCTCTGGTCGGAGAGGATCGTCTCCCAGGCCAGGGTGCGGATCAGGTAGGTGGTGAAGAACGGCGCGATCACCGCGAACAGCAGCGCGTTCCGCCATCGCCCCGCCCGGAAGGCGATCGTGTAGGCCAGCGGGTAGGCGAGCAGCAGGGAGAACAGCGTCGCCGCGCCGGCGTAGACGAAGGAGCGCACGAACTGGGTGTTGTAGAGGGACAGCGCGTCGGAGTAGTTCGCTCCAGTGCCAGTTGAACTGGAGGCTGCCGACCACCCCCGACTCGAGCGAGAGCCGCCCCATGTAGAAGAGCGGCACGACGAAGAAGAGGACGAGCCAGATCGTCCCCGGCCCGAGCAGGAAGTAGGGGACGATCCGGCGTCGCATCGGCTCAGCCGTTCAGCACGGCGTCGAAAGCCGCCGTCACCTTCTGCTCCTCGGCGCCGGTCAGCTTCGGCTGCGTCGAGCAGTTCTTCGTGAACGAGGCGCTCGGGAAGATCAGCTCGTTCTTCGCCACCGCCGGGTCCTGCTTCTGCAGGATCGGCTTAACCCCGTCGACCGGCGTCACGTAGTTGACGTAGTCGGCGATGTTGGCCTGCACCTGCGGCTCGTAGACGTAGTTCATCCACGCCTCGGCCGCGGTCGGGTTCGGCGCTCCGACCGGGATCACCATGTTGTCGGACCACAGCATGCAGCCCTCGGTCGGCATCCGCCACTCGATGTTCTGGTTGTCGGCCTGCAGCTGCACCGCGTCCCCGGACCAGCCGATCACCGCGACGGCGTCGCCGCTGGTCAGGTCACGCGCGTAGTCGTTGCCGGTGAAGCGGCGGATCTGCCCCGAGTTCGACCGCGCCCTTGATTTTGTCGACCGCGTTCAGCCAGTCCTGCTCGGTGGCGTTGTCGGGGTTGACCCCCATGCACTTCATCACCAGCGGCACCGTGTCGCGCAGCTCGGTCAGCATGTCGACCTTGCCCTTGTACTTGGGGTCGAAGAGGTCGCAGATCGAGTTCACGTTCGGCGCCAGGTCGGTGCGCACGATGAGCCCGGTCATGCCGCTCTGCCACGGAACGCTGTAGAAATCGCGGTTGGGGTCGAACGAGGGATGCTGGAGGGACGCCACCAGGTTCGCTCTCGACGTTGGGGATGCCCGACTTTGTCGAGGTTCTGCAGGTAGCCGAGGTCGTGCATTTTTTTCGCCATCCAGTCGGTGACGACGAAGATGCTGCGCCCGCCCGACTGCCCCTGCGCGAGCAGTGGCTGCAGCTTGCCGAAGAACTCGGCGTTGTCGTTGACGTCCTCGATGTACTTGACCTGGACGCCGGTCTGCTTCTCGAAGGCCGGCACCGTGCCCTTGTCGATGTAGAGCGGCCAGTTGGAGATCGTCAGCGAGCCGGACGGCTTGCCCTGGAGCTTCACCGTCGCGATCTTGCCGCCGCTGCCGCTCTCGATCCCGCCGCCGCCTCCGCAGGCCGCCAGCCCCAAAGTCAGGGCCAGAGCCGCGCACGCCGCCATCACCCCTCTTGCTCTCGCCTTGCTCCTCATCGCAATCACCCTTTCTGGGTCGTTTCAAGTTCTTTCGCTGCGCCGGGCGCCTCCGCCGGGCCCCCGTCCCCGTTCGGGGACTCGCGCACCAGGTGCATGTGCTCGGGGTCCCAGCTCAGCGCCACCCTGGCGCCGCCGCCGGGCAGTCGCTGGCGGTCGGCCTCGTCGGCGTTGGGGACGAGGACCGTCATCCGCACCCCCTCGCCGAGGTCGACGGCGATCTGGGTCGAGGTCCCCAGGTATAGGGAGCTCTCGACGATCCCCTCGACCCGAGGCCGCCCGTCGGCGCCGGCGTCCGCGCCGGGCCCGGTCAGGTCGACCGCCAGCTTCTCCGGGCGCACCACCGCGTGGCAGCGCTCGCCGCTCGAGAAGCCGGCGGCCCGCGCCTCCACCGTCGCCCCCTGGTCGAGGCGCACCCGGTCGGCGCCGACCACGGTCGCCGGCATCAGGTTGGAGACGCCGATGAAGCCGGCGACGAAGGTGGTCGCGGGGCGCTCGTAGACGTCCTCGGGAATCCCCACCTGCTCGACCCGGCCGCGGTTCATCACCGCGATCCGGTCGCTCATCGTCAGCGCCTCCTCCTGGTCGTGGGTGACGTAGACGAAGGTGATCCCGACCTCGCGCTGGATCTTCTTCAGCTCCACCTGGAGCCCCTTGCGCAGCTTCAGGTCGAGCGCGCCGAGCGGCTCGTCGAGCAGCAGCACCTTCGGCAGGTTGACCAGCGCCCGCGCCAGCGCCACCCGCTGCTGCATGCCGCCGGAGAGCTGGGCCGGGCGGCGGTTCGCCTCGGCGCCGAGGCCGACCCGCTCCAGCTCCGCACCGACCCGCCGAGCGATCTCCCCCTTGTCGACGCCCTTTGCGTCGCAGCCCGAAGGCGACGTTGTCGCGGACGCTCAGGTGGGGGAAGAGGGCGTAGCTCTGGAACACCGTGTTGGTGGGGCGGCGGTGGGGCGGCAGATGGGCGACGTCGGCGCCCTCGATCCGGATCTCGCCCTCGCTCGGCAGCTCGAAGCCGGCGATCATCCGCAGCGTCGTCGTCTTGCCGCAGCCGCTCGGGCCGAGCAGGGTGAAGAACTCTCCGCCCCCCAAATCGAGGCTGAGGTCGTCGACCGCGAGCAACTCGTCGAAGCGTTTGCTGACTCGCTTCAGCTCGACGCTGGGACTGTTGGCTGCTTCCATTTCCCTCCTCCGCGGCGCCCCGCCGCTGTGGAGCCCACTCCAAGCAGGGTATGTCCGGGGTGGTGCCTTGGCAAGGGGCGGATGGCGGAAGTCTAGGGTTTGTCTTTATACGTTTTGTATAGGAGAGACGCCTTCGCTTGACCCAATGACCACTTGAATACGCTGCTGACTGGGTCTACCGTTGTCCATGGCGTCGTAAAAGGAAGGAGACGGCCATGGCAACCGCGTCGAAGACGGCGGACGGAGTGGACACCAGCCTCCAGGAGTTGGCCAAACGCCATCTCTGGATGCACTTCTCCCGGATGGGGTCCTACGGCCCCGACCACGAGATCCCGATCATCGTCCGCGGCGAGGGCTGCTACGTCTACGACGAGCACGGCAAGCGCTACCTCGACGGCCTCTCCGGCCTCTTCTGCGTCAACGCCGGCCACGGCCGCACCGAGCTCGGCGAGGCGGCGGCGCGCCAGGTCGAGGAGCTCGACTTCTACACGCTGTGGAGCTACGCCCATCCGCGGGCGATCGAGCTGGCGGCGCGGATCGCCTCGCTGGCGCCCGCCGACCTCAACCGCGTCTTCTTCACCTCGGGCGGCTCGGAGGCGGTCGAGTCGGCGCTGAAGCTGGCCCGCAACTACCACCGCATGCGCGGCAACGGGCAGAAGCACAAGGTGATCGCCCGCGAGGTCGCCTACCACGGCACCTCGCTCGGCGCCCTCTCCGCGACCGGGATCACCGAGCTGCGCTCCCAGTTCGAGCCGCTCACCCCCGGCGGCTGCCACGTCCCCAACACCAACCTCTACCGCTGGCCGGAGGACCGCCACCCGCTCTGGGCGGCGACCGCGATCGAGGAGCGGATCCAGTTCGAGGGCCCCGAGACGGTCGCCGCGGTGATCCTCGAGCCGATCCAGAACGCCGGTGGCTGTTTCGTCCCGCCCGACGGCTACTTCGAGCGGGTCCGCGAGATCTGCGACCGCTACGACGTGCTGTTGATCTCCGACGAGGTGATCTGCGCCTGGGGCCGCCTCGGCCACTACTTCGGCTGCGACCGCTTCGGCTACCTGCCCGACATCATCACCGTCGCCAAGGCGCTCACCTCCGCCTACGCGCCGATGGGGGCGTTGATCGCCTCCGACCGGGTCGCCGAGCCCTTCATGGAGGGCGACGCCTCCTTCGCCCACGGCTTCACCTTCGCCGGCCACCCGCTCGCCTCGGCGATCGCGATGGCCAACCTCGACGTCTTCGAGCGCGAGGACCTCTGCGGCCACGTGCTCGCCAAGGAGGGCGAGTTCCGCGGCGATGCTGGAGACCCTGCACGACATCCCGATCGTCGGCGACGTGCGCGGCGCCGGCTACTTCCACGCGATCGAGCTGGTCAAAGACAAGGAGACGAAGGAGAGCTTCGACGACGAGGAGTCCGAGGATCTGCTGCGCGGCTTCCTCTCCGGCGAGCTCTACAAGCGCGGCCTGATCTGCCGCGCCGACGACCGCGGCGACCCCGTCATCCAGCTCGCCCCGCCGCTGATCGCCGACAGCGAGCAGTTCGAGGAGATCCACGACGTGCTGCACGACGTGCTCTCCGGGCGCGCTGCGGAGCGGAGTCCGCAAGTAGGAGCGCCGATGCTCACCGTCCAGAGCCTGCTCGACGAGCTCGACCTGGAGCTGGCGGCAGGGACCCAGGCATCCGAGGCGCCGGTCCGCTGGGTGCACATCTCCGAGCTCGAGGACCCGACCCCCTGGCTCTCCGGCGGCGAGCTGATGCTGACCACCGGCATCCCGCTCGACTCCGCCGCCAAGCAGCGCACCTACATCGGCCTGCTCGCCGACCACAACCTCGCCGGGCTCGGCTTCGGCACCGGCTTCAGCCACAAAAAACTGCCGAAAGCCCTGGTCGAGGAGGCGCGCAAGCGCGATTTCCCGCTCTTCGAGGTCCCCTACTCGACCCCGTTCATCGCGATCACCGAGAAGGCCTTCGCCCGGCTCGTCAACGAGCAGTACGAGGTGCTCCAGCGCGGCATCGCCGTGCAGCGCCGGCTCGAGCGGCTCGTGCTCGAGGAGCGCGGGCTGGAGGAGATCGCCGCGACGATCTCCTCCGCGGTCGGCGGCACGGTGGCGATCCTCGACGGCCGCGGCGAGCGGATCGCCGGGCGCGGGCTTCCGCCGCGAGCTCTCCGCCGAGGCCGAGCTGGCGATCCGCAAGGAAGCGGTCTCCCACCCGGCCGACGGGCACCCATTCGTCCCCGCCCACCCGTCGCTGGCGGGGCGGGCGCTCGCCCAGCCGGTGATCTCGCCCGGCGGCGGCCCGCCGCAGGCCTGGGTGGTGATCGTCCGCGATTCCGGCGGCCTCGGCGACTTCGAGCGCCTCATCCTCCAGCAGGCGGTCGCCGTCGTCGCCCTGGAGCTGATGCGCCGCCGGGTCGCCCGTGAGACCGAGCGGCGCCTCGCCGGCGACGTCCTCGCCGGGGCGCTGGGGGGCGCCTCGAGCCCTCCGAGCTGCGCCGTCGCCTCGAGCCGTTCGGGATCGGCGACGAGGCGGCGGTCCTCGTCTTCTCCCTCGACGACCCGACCGCGGCCGAGCCGGCGCTGGAGCGGGCCCTGGCCGCCGACGCCTGCCCCGCGGTCGTCGCTCCGCACACCGCCGGCGGGCGGGAGCTGCTCTGCGCGGTGATCGACGCCGAGGACCGGGACCCGGTCGACGTCGCCGCCGCCGCCCGCCGCGCCCTCGACGGCGACCGCGGCCCGGTGCGGGCGGCCGCCAGCCGCGCCGGCCCCGCCCGACGCCCTGCGTCACTCCTTCCACGAGGCGCGCTGCGCGCTCGAGGCGACCGCCTTCGCCAACGGCACCGCGCCGGAGGTCGCCTCCTGGCGGGACCTCGGCGCCTTCACCCTGCTGCTCTCGGTGCAGGACGACGAGGCGCTGAAGCTCTACTGCGACAGCGTGCTCGGCCCGATCGAGGAGGGCGACGCCGAGTACGGCGGCGAGCTGCTGCGCTCGCTGGAGGCGTTCATCGAGCAGAACGGCCAGTGGGAGCGCGCCGCCCGCGAGGTCTACTGCCACCGCCACACGCTGCGCTACCGGATGCGCAAGGTCGAGGAGCTGACCGGCCGCGACCTCTCGCGCGCCCACGACCGGATCGAGTTCTGGCTGGCGCTGAGAGCGAGGGAGCTGCTGTGAGTGGAGCGAGACGAGCGCGGGTGAGGCAATGAGGGTCGGCGTCCCGGCTGAGATCAAGCCCGACGAGTACCGAGTCGCGATCACCCCGGCGGGCGTTCGCGAGATGGTCGAGCACGGGCACGAGGTGGTGGTCGAGGCCGGGGCCGGCGAGGGCAGCTCGATCGCCGACGCCGATTTCAAGGCGCAGGGCGCCCGCGTCGTGCCCGACGCCGCCGCGGTCTTCGCCGAGGCCGAGATGGTCCTCAAGGTCAAGGAGCCCCAGCCCACCGAGATCGAGATGCTGCGCCCCGGCCAGCTCCTCTTCACCTACCTGCACCTCGCCCCCGACCCCGAGCAGACCCGAGGCCTCTGCGGGTCCGGCGCCGTCTGCATCGCCTACGAGACGGTCGAGGACTCCCGCGGCCGCCTGCCGCTGCTGGCGCCGATGAGCGAGATCGCCGGCAAGATCGCCACCCAGGCGGGCGCCTTCATGCTCGAGAAGCCGCTCGGCGGCCGCGGCATCCTGCTCGGCGGCGTCCCCGGCGTCGCCGCCGCCAACGTGATGGTGATCGGCGGCGGCGTGGTCGGCATGAACGCCGCCTTCATCGCGATCGGGATGGAGGCCGACGTCTTCGTCTTCGACAAGTCGATCGACCGCCTGCGTCGAGCTGGAGACGCGCCTTCGCCGGGCGCTGCTCGACCGTCTACTCGACCACCCTGGCGGTCGAGGAGATGCTGCCCCGCGCCGACCTGGTGATCGGCGCCGTGCTCGTCCACGGGGCCCGCGCGCCCTTCGTCGTCCGCCGCGAGCAGCTGGCGCTGATGAAGCCGGGCGCGGTCCTGGTCGACGTCGCGATCGACCAGGGGGGCTGCTTCGAGACCTCGCGCCCGACGACCCATCGCGACCCCACCTTCGAGGTCGACGGGATCACCCACTACTGCGTCGCCAACATGCCCGGCGCGGTGCCGATCACCTCGACCCACGCGCTGACCAACGCGACCCTGCCCTACGCGATCGCCCTCGCCGACCACGGCGTCGCCGAGGCGATCCGCCGCGACCCGGGCCTGCGGCCCGGGGTCAACGTCGCGGCCGGCAAGGTGACCCACCCGGCGGTGGCCGAGGCGGTGGGGGAGGAGTATGTGACTGTGGAGGAAGCGTTGTCCCTTGACCAACCCGCCCGCGGCGGACGCGGGAGTGACGGCGCGAGCACTCCGGTTGTGATGAGCGCGCCGTCGCGGGAGCCGAGCACGCGGGCGGAATCCGACGAAGGAGGATGATTATGAAGCTGCAGAACTTCATCGGCGGCGAGGCGGTCGACCCCGCCGAGGGCCGGACCGAGGAGGTCGTCAACCCGGCGACGGGCGAGGCGATCGCCGAGGCGCCGCTCTCGACCAAGGCCGACGTCGACCGCGCCGTCGCGGCCGCCGAAGGGGGCGTTCGACGGCTGGGCCGCGACCCCGCCGGGCGAGCGCGCCCGGGCGCTGCTGCGGCTGGCCGACCTGGTCGAGGAGCGCGGCGAGGAGATCGCCGACCTCGAGGCCGCCGACGCCGGCAAGCCGCGCAGCGCCGTGCTCGAGGACGAGGTCCCGGTGATGGCCGACAACCTGCGCTTCTTCGCCGGCGCCGCGCGCTGCCTGGAGGGCCGCGCCGCCGGCGAGTACATGGAGGGCCACACCTCCTTCATCCGCCGCGAGCCGGTCGGCGTGGTCGGCCAGATCACCCCCTGGAACTACCCGCTGATGATGGCGATCTGGAAGATCGGCCCGGCGCTGGGCGCCGGCAACACGGTCGTCCTCAAGCCGGCCGAGACGACGCCGGTGACGACGCTGCGCTTCGCCGAGTGGTGCGCCGACATCCTGCCGCCCGGCGTCCTCAACGCGATCGGCGGCCACGGCGACCCGGCCGGCTCGGAGCTGGTCACCCATCCCGACGTCGAGATGGTCTCCCTGACCGGCTCGCCGCCGACCGGCAAGTGGATCGCCAAGGCCGCCGCCGACCGGCTCAAGCGCGTCCACCTCGAGCTGGGCGGCAAGGCCCCGGTCGTCGTCTTCGACGACGTCGAGATGGAGACGGCGCTGGAGACGATCGCCGGCACCGGCTACTACAACGCCGGCCAGGACTGCACCGCGGCCTGCCGCGTCCTCGCCTCGGCCGGCGTCTACGACGACGTCGTCAACGGCCTCGCCGGCCAGGCCAAGGGCCTCGTCCTCGGCGACACGATGTCCGCCGACACGACCCTCGGGCCGCTCAACTCGGCCCGCCAGCGCGAGCGCGTCGAGGGCTTCCTCGAGCGCAAGCCCGGCAACGCCGAGGTCGTCACCGGCGGCGTCGCAGCCCGACCTGCCCGGCTACTTCCTCGAGCCGACCGTCATCGCCGGGCTCGAGCAGGGCGACGAGATGGTCCAGAGCGAGATCTTCGGGCCGGTGATCACCGTGCAGCCCTTCTCCGACGAGGAGAAGGCGATCGAGTGGGCCAACGGCACCCGCTACGGCCTCGCCTCCTCGGTCTGGACCCGCGACGTCGGCCGCGCGATGCGCGTCGCCAACGCGCTGCGCTTCGGCTGCGTCTGGATCAACGACCACATCCCGCTCGTCTCCGAGATGCCCCACGGCGGCTACAAGGAGTCCGGCTACGGCAAGGACCTCTCGATGTACGCGCTCGAGGACTACACGGAGATCAAGCACGTAATGGTGAACCTGGACTGAATGAAGAACCTTCTCGCGGCCGCCGTTCTCAGCGCGGTCGCTCTCATTGTGGGTTCGCCGTCCAACGACACCCCGCGCTGCCACGGCAAGCGGGCGACGATCGTCGGCACCGACGGGCCGGACGTGCTGCATGGGACCTCGCACAAGGACGTGATCCAGGCCGGGGCGGGGGACGATGTCGTCTTCGGCGGGCTCGGCAGCGACGTGATCTGCGGCGGGCCGGGTTCCGACCGGTTGTATGGCGGCCGCGGCAACGACCTGATCGACGGCGGCGCCGGCGACAACGACATCGTCCTCGGCGGCCTCGGCGACGACTACCTGCTGGGCGGGCCCGGCAATGGCGACGAGGTCGGCGGCGGCCTCGGCATCGACGTCGTCAACGGCGGCCCCGGCAACGGCGACCTGGTCCACGGCGACTATGGCTACGACCGCATGGACGGCGGCTCCGGGACGGGGGACATCGCCTCCTTCGCGACCGCCGTCGCCGGCCTCCGCGGCACCGGGGTCTGGGCCTCGCTCGCCGCCCACCGGGCGCGCGGCGACGGCCACGACAGGCTCTTCAGGTTCGAGGACCTCGAGGGCTCGGCCTTCGCGGACACCTTGATCGGGAACAAGGGGCCCAACGCGATCGACGGCGGCGCCGGCAACGACCACCTCTTCGGCGGCGGCGGCATCGACACTCTCGATGGCGGCCAGGGCAGCGATGGCTGCCGGGGCGCGAAGGGGCGAACCGACCTCGTGCGGCCGCGAAGCGCGCCTGAAGGCCTCGGCCTACGTCCAGCTCGACCGCACCCCCGACGGCGGCGGGGGCGTCGAGATCGTCGGCGGCCCCGGTCCCGACAGGATCGGCCTCTCCTTCGACGACGCGACCGGCGTCCTCACGGTAAGCGCCGCCAAGGGAATCGCGGTGGGGGGAGGTTGCGATCACGCCGGCGCGCTGCTGAGCCGGGCCGTCTGCCCGGTGGGCGACCCCTTCCGCTGGCTGACGGCCGACCTCGGGACCGGCAACGACCGCCTTCGCGTCAACGGCTCGCTGGCCGCGGCCGGGTTCGTCCGCTTCTCCGGCGGGCCCGGCAACGACGTCATCCACGGCGGCCCCGAGGACGACCTGATCCAGTCCAGCTCCGGCGCCGACCGCATCTATGGCGGCGCCGGCTCCGACGGGCTGGTCGGCGGCACTCCCGGCCCCACCTTTCTCTACGGCGGGCCCGACGGCGACCTGCTGGCGGCGGGGGGCGGCTGCGCCGGCGGCGCCCTGGTCGGCGGTCCCGGCCGCGACGACGCCTCCTTCGCCGAGACCCCGGCCCACCCGGGGACCCTGATCATCTCGCTCGCCGCCGGCTACGCCTACGTCGACGCGATCCGCGGCTGCCACAAGGTCCGCCTCCGCTCCGACGAGAGCATCGAGGGCTCCTTCGACAACGACATCCTGATCGGCGACAGCGGCCCCAACGCGATGCTCGGCCAGCCCGGCGACGACCGCTTCTACGGTCGCGGCGGCAACGACACGATCGATGCCCGCGACGGCGTTCGCGACGCCGTCATCCAGTGCGGCCGCCACAAGGCCGCCGGCTATGCCCTCACCGACCCCTTCGACCCGCCGCCGGTCAATTGCGCCGACGGCAAGCACGGCCATCCCGTGCCGGGCTTGAACAACAGCAACCGAAAGTCGATGGCCGTAGGCTTGTGGTGATGAGCGAGGCCCCCAGCGGAGACGAGGCGATTGCGGTGGCGGCGGCAATCGCGCGATTTCAGGCGGACACCGCGCCGGCCGCCGGCGCGGACGAGGCGGCGTCGGTCAGCCCGTGGCAGCGGGCGGCATTGATCGAAGGGGTAAGCGCGAAGTCGTTGGGGCAGGATCTGGAGATCGAGGAGGAGAGAAATGGCTGTCGTGAAAATCATCGAACTGGTGGGTAGTTCAAAGACGTCCACCGACGACGCCGCGCGCCAGGCGCTCAACCAGGCTCGCGGCACGCTGCGCAACATCCGCGCGGTCGACATCGTCTCGACCGGGATTCGGGGTGAGAACCTCGACGAGTACCGCGCTCATGTGCGGGTCGCGTTCCTGATCGAGGGAACTGAAGTCGACTAGCGGCGGTGTGGGAGGGGCGGCGACCCCTTTGCCGGACAAGTCGCAGCGCTGATTAGCGCTGCGACTTTGAGTATCCGCCCGTCAAAGGGGCCGCCGCCCCTCCAGACCCCCGGCGTTGGCTAGATTTCCTCCGATGAACGACGAAACGCCGCGCACCATTTCGCCCGAAGAGCTGGAGGAGCTGATTCGGGACGGGGCGCAGTTGGTTGATGTGCGGGTTGGGCATGAGTGGGAGGCGGGGCGGATTCCTGGGGCGCTTCACATCGAGTTGGGTGAGCTGCAGGGGCGGGCGGCGGAGATCGATCGCGACCGTCCCGTCGTCTTCTACTGCCGCGGCGACAGCCGCTCCGACATGGCCGCGGCGGCGTTCGCGACCGATGGCTATGAAGCCGCGGTCCTCAGCGGCGGCATCGGGGCCTGGGTCGAGGCCGGCTCGGCGCTGGAGCCCGACGACGGCTACGTCGCCGAGTCGGGCGAAGCGGCCTCGATTCTCGAGGCGCGCAAGAGGACTACAGCCTAAATACCCGAATCCCTGTCAGGTTTTGCTATTTTGCTGACTCGGGCCGGTTAGGCCCCGGCAGGCACTCGGCAACCCTCGACTGGAGGACCTTCGCGCATGGAACCGGTTTCGGCACCTTCGGCCACGGATAGGGCCCAGGAGATCCTGGCCGACCTCGATACCGCCGAGGGCAAGGAGCAGCGCGGCAAGAAGGGCCGCGGCTCGCTGGAGAACCCGGAGCGCTACGAGAACGTCCCCGGCCACGTGATCCCGATCCTCGAGCACGAGTTCGACGACTTCGACAGCGAGGCCGAGCAGTTCCTCGCCGGCGACACCCCCGAGGACCAGTTCATCGGCTTCCGCCTCAAACAGGGCGTCTACGGGCAGCGCCAGGCGGACGTGCAGATGGTTCGCGTCAAGCTTCCCTTCGGCGGCGTCACCCCGGAGCAGATGGACGCCTTCGCCGACGTCGTCGAGCGCTGGGCGCCGCTCGACAAGGGCCACATCACGACCCGCCAGAACATCCAGATCCACCACGTGCCGCTGCGCGACATGGAGTCGCTGATCCGCGAGATCTCCGCCGTCGGCCTCTCCTCGCGCGAGGGCTGCGGCAACACGGTGCGCAACGTCACCGGCGACCCCTGGGCCGGCGTCGCCGCCGACGAGGTCTTCGACCCGACCCCCTACGCCGGCGCCTACGTCCGCTACTTCGTCCGCCACCCGACGACGCAGCTGATGCCGCGCAAGATCAAGACCGCCTTCACCGGCTCCGACGAGGACCGGGCGATCACCGGCATCCACGACATCGCCTTCATCAGCCGCGAGCGCGACGGCGTCAAGGGCTTCGAGGTCCGGGTCGGCGGCGGCACCTCGATCATGGCCCGCGTCGCCCCGACCCTCTACGAGTTCGTCGCCGCCGACAACGGCGAGTACCTGAAGGTCTCCGAGGCGGTCTTCCGGATCTTCGATCGCCAGGATTGGCTGCGCGTCAACCGCGCCCGCGCCCGGATCAAGGTCCTGGTCGACAAAATCGGCATCGACGCCTTCCGCGAGCTGGTCGACGAGGAGCTGAAGGGCGACTGGGTCGACGAGCGCGACTTCGACGTCGAGCTGACTGCGCTTCGACGACGACGAGGAGGCGGGCGCGCCCGACGTCCCGGCCGGCCCCGGCTTCGCCCAACGGCGATCGCTCCGAGTTCGACCGCTTCCTCGAGGGCAACGTCGAGGCCCAGCGCCAGGAGGGCTTCTCGGCGGTCGAGGTGAAGATCGTCCGCGGCGACCTCAGCCCGGAGCAGTTCCGCGGCCTCGCGCGCGATCATGCGCGAGTTCACCGGCGGCTACGCGCGCAGCACCGTGCAGCAGAACTTCGTCCTGCGCTGGGTGCGCGACGAGGCGCTCTACGACGTCTGGCGGCGCCTGGTCGACCTCGGCCTCGGCGACGCCGGCGCGCGCGAGATCACCGACGTGGTCAGCTGCCCCGGCACCGACAGCTGCAAACTCGGGATCACCAGCTCGATGGGGCTGAACCGGGCGATCGCGGAGCGGGTCGAGGCGATGGACATCGCCGATCCGCTGACCCGCCGCGTCCACATCAAGATGAGCGGCTGCCCGAACGGGTGCAGCCAGCACCACATCGCCAACATCGGCTTCTACGGCGCCTCGCTGAAACTCGGCGAGCGGCAGATGCCCGCCTACATCCCCCACATCGGCGGCAACTACGAGGGCGGCGAGGTGATCTTCGGCACCCGGCTGAAGTCGCGGCTGCCGGCCAAGCGCGTGCCCGAGGCGGTCGAGCGCTGGCTGCGGCTCTACGAGGCCGAGCGCGCCGAGGGCGAGGAGTTCAACGCCTTCGCCGAGCGGGTCGGGACGAAGCGCTTCGAGGAGGAGGTCGACGGACCTCACCCTGCCGGCCGAGTTCAGCCTCGAGACGATGCAGCAGTTCATCGACTGGAACCGCTCCAGCCCCTACAAGGTCGAGCGCGGCGAAGGGGAATGCGCGATCTAGGCGCCCGATTGCAGCCGATGAAGCCACCCCCTGCCACACTTCTCCGTTCGGTGCCCACCGCAACCGACATCGATCACGAGGCGGTCGCCGCCGACCTCGAGGGCCGCTCCGCGCACGATGCGCTGGAGTGGCTGTTCGACACCTTCGGCCAGAGCCACTACATCGCCTGCTCGTTCCAGAAGACGAGCTCGGTTACCGCGCACATGGCGACCCAGATCAACCCCGAGGCGCGCTTCTTCTATCTCGACACCGACGTCCTCTTCCCGGAGACCTACGAGACGCGCGACCGGCTGGCCGAGCACCTCGGGGTCGAGTTCGACCGCTTCCACAACCTCACCCTGGCCGAGCAGGCCGAGCAGCACGGCGACGAGCTGTGGAAGCGCGATCCCGACTCCTGCTGCGGATTGCGCAAGGTCGAGCCGATGCGCCGCGCCCTGACTTCCGTAGACTCCTGGGTCGCCGGCGTCCGCCGCGAGGACTCAGCCAATCGGGCCAAGACCCCGAAGTTCGGCTGGGACAAGCGATTTGGGCTGTGGAAGCTCAACCCCCTCGCGGACTGGACCGAGCGCGATGTCTGGAACTACATCCGTGAGCACCACCTTCCGTACAACCCGCTCCACGATCACGGCTACCCGTCGATCGGCTGCACCCACTGCACGCAGCCGGTCGGGCCGGGCGCTTCGCCGCGTGACGGCCGCTGGGCAGGCGTGCCCAAGACCGAGTGCGGGATCAACTAGCACCGCCCCGGCAACCCACTTCGAATAACCCCTTCCCCCTACCCCGATTGGTGAGAGACCGAATGACCGAAACTGCAACTGAGCTTTCCCTGACCCTTTCCGAGCGCCACACCGCCGACTTCGAGATGATCGGCAACGGCGGCTTCGCGCCGCTGACCGGCTTCCAGGGGTCCGCCGACTGGGAGCGCGTCTGCTCCGAGATGCGGACCGTCGCCGGCGACTACTGGCCGATCCCGATCACCCTGGCGACCGACCTCGAGTGCGAGGTCGGCGACGTCGTCTCCCTGTCCAGCGACGAGGGCAAGCCGCTGGGCCGGCTCACCGTCGAGGAGATCTGGGAGCGCGACGTCAAGCGCGAGGCCGAGCAGGTCTACGGGACGACCGACGAGGCCCACCCCGGCGTCGCCGCGATCTACGAGGAGGGCAACCGGATGCTCGCCGGCCCGATCGAGGTCGACGCGCTGCCCGACCACGAGGAGGCCTTCATGCGCCGCTACAAGACGCCGGCCGAGCACAAGGCCGACTTCGAGGCGCGCGGCTGGAAGAAGATCGTCGCCTTCCAGACCCGCAACCCGATCCACCGCGCCCACGAGTACCTGACCAAGGCCGCGCTGGAGACCTGCGACGGGCTCTTCATCCACCCGCTGATCGGCAAGACCAAGGCCGGCGACATCCCCGCCGACGTGCGGATGCGCTGCTACGAGGTGCTGATGGAGAACTACTACCCGAACGACCGCGTCGTGCTCGGCGTCAAGCCGGCGAAGATGCACTACGCCGGCCCGCGTGAGGCCGTCCTGCACGCGATCGTCCGCCGCAACTACGGCGCCACCCACTTCATCGTCGGCCGCGACCACGCGGGCGCCGGTGACTACTACGGCACCTACGACGCGCAGAAGATCTTCGACGACGATCGACATCGACGAGCTCGGCATCGAGCCGCTGATGTTCGAGCACACTTTCTGGTGCAACGAGTGCGAGGGGCTTGCTTCCAACAAGACCTGCCCGCACGACCAAGAGGCGCACCTCTTCCTCTCCGGGACGAAGGTCCGCGAGATGCTCGGCAACGGCGAAAGGCCGCCGCACGAGTTCTCCCGCGACGAGGTCGCCGACATCCTGATCGACGCTTACAAGGAGGACTGAACAAGCATGGCTGGCGAAAAAGGCTTCACCCTCTGGTTCACCGGGCTTTCCGGTGCCGGCAAGACGACCATCTCCCGACTGCTGGAGGGGCACCTGCTCGAGCGCGGCTCGAAGCTGGAGATCCTCGACGGCGACGTCGTCCGCGAGAACCTCTCCAAGGGCCTCGGCTTCTCGAAAGAGGACCGCGACACCAACATCCGCCGCATCGCCTTCGTCGCCGACCTGCTCAGCCGCAACGGCGTGCCGGTGATCACCGCGGCGATCTCCCCCTACGCGGAGATCCGCGACGAGGCGCGCGAGCTGATGGGCGACCGCTTCATCGAGGTCTACGTCAAGGCGTCGGTCGACACCTGCGCCGAGCGCGACGTCAAGGGCCTCTACGCGAAAGCCTTCGCCGGCGAGATCAAGGAGTTCACGGGCGTCTCCGACCCCTACGAGGCTCCCGAGCACCCCGAGGTCGTCTGCGACACCGAGAACGAGACCCCCGAGGAGTCGGCCGACAAGCTGCTCGCCTACCTCGAGGAGCGGGGCCTGATTCCGGGCGCCGCCGTCACCGCGTAGCGATTCGAGGAGGAGAGGCGGAGCCTCCGCCTGACAAGTCGCGGCTAATTAGCGCCGCGACTTTGAGTATCCGCCAGTCGGGGCGCCGCCTCCCCTCACGAGCGCTCTCGGGACGGCGGCGCTCGGCGGGCGTGACCTTCGCATGGGCGTTTCTGAGTCAGTCGCCCGAGCGGAGTCGCTGCGCCGTCTTGCGCAGGATCCCCACGACGTGGGCGCGCTCGTACTTGACTTGGCGATGGGAGAAGCGGAGCGGGGTTAGTCCCGCCGCGGTGTGCGTCTGGTCTCGTAGGTGGTCCCGGGATTGGGTGGACGGGGTGCGGTGGTAGCGCAGCCCGTCCGCCTCGACCACCAGTCCCAGGTCCGGCCAGAAGAAGTCGACCTCGAAGCCGTTGACTTCGACTTTGGTCTCGGGGACGGGAAGCCCCGCGGCCACAATGACCGAGCGGAAGAGACGCTCCAGCCCGGAGTCCGAGAGGCGGAAGGTGTGCCGGTCGAGCAGGCCGCGGAGCGCCTTCACGCCGGGTTGGCCGGCGTAGTCGGCCGAGCCCGTCCCGCAGCGTTTCCGGGTCGATCAGGTCGCGCTTGTCGGCCTCGTTCACGGCCCGCTCCAACGCGGCCGGGCTGAGCATGGTCGCGAGGTCGAGGAGGGTGCGTACTGAGGCAGGTGACCGGGATGCCCTCGATGGATCGTCACATCTCGCTCGCGGCAGCGAGGGGCGGCCTCGCGACATGGATCCCGCTCGGCGCGTGATCGCTGGCGCGGCGCACACTGACGTCGATCCTGTGCGCCTTCCTCTGCGCGATTCCCCAGAGGGCCGCGGCGCTTCGATGGCTGAGCACGGCCTCCTCTCCGCACGCCAGGACCGCCGCCATCCACCGCCCCTCCCGCGTCAGGCCGTGGCCAGCCAACCGCATAGACGCCCCGGCAGACAGGATGCAGGCGCCCCTGGGCGACTCGATGCTCGATCGCCACGGGGTGAAGCCGAGCGCCAGCAGATCGCTGCCGGGTCGACGATCCGATGCTGCCGCCTCGCCAACGCCCAGGCCCGCGCGCTTCGCTCGTCCGCTCCGAGCTTGCCCATCGCTACGGCAGTTGACCCTGCCATAGCAAGGTAAATCCTCCCGAGCGGCGCAAACTCTCCCCCTGATCGGGGCGGCGACGCTAGGGCGGGGCGGGACTTGGGGCTCGGCCAGGCCGTAGGTGTCGTAGGCGCCGAACTCGGCGAAGGTCTTGTGGGTCGGGCCGTGGTAGTCGGATGAGGCGGTGGGGATGAGGTCGAGCTCTTCGCAGAGCTCCAGCAGGTGGGCGGTCTGCTCCTTGCTGTGGGTGGGGTAGAAGGTCTCGATCCCGTCGATCGGCAGGGCGCGGATCAGCTCATCGACCTCGTGGGGGGCGGAGATGTCCCAGTAGGGATGGGCGACGACGGCGACGCCGCCGGCCTCGTGGATCATCTCGACGGCCTGCTCAGCGGTCGGCCAGCGGCGCGGCACGAAGGCCTTGGCGCCGGGGACCAGGTACTCCTCGAAGAAGGGGCCGAGGTCGCCGGTCGCGCCGGCTGCCTTGGCGATGTGGGGGCGGCCGATCGAGAGCGCGTCGCCGGCCTCGCGCACCGCGTCCTCGAGGTGGATGTCGAAGCCGTGCTCGCGCAGGTTCTCGACGATCTCCCCGGCCCGCGTGACCCGCTCATGCTGAGCGCGCTCGCAGGCGGGAGCGATCTTCCCCAGGTCGATCCAGTACCCGCAGACGTGCAGATCGTCGGCGAACTCGTGCACGCAGGACATCTCAATCGCCGGCACCAGCTCGATCCCAAGCTTCTCGGCCGCCTCAGCCGCCTCCGGGACCCCGGCGATCGCATCGTGGTCGGTCAGCGCCAGGGTCGTTACCCCGGCCTCGGCGGCTTTCGCCACGACGTCGGCAGCCGGCAGCTGTCCGTCGGAGACGGTCGAATGGCTTTGAAGCTCGATCAAGCATCGGGCGGGCAGCCTATTGCCCGCCGCCCGCGTAAATAGACTGCCCCGCCGATGTTCCAAAAAGTCCTCATAGCCAACCGCGGCGAGATTGCCATCCGGGTTGCCCGCACCCTGAAGGAGATGGGGATCGGGTCGGTCGCCGTGTATTCGGAGATCGACCGTGACGCGCCGCATGTGCGCGAGGCCGACGAGGCCTTCCTGATCGGGCCGGCCGTGCCCGCCGAGAGCTATCTCGACATCGACGAAGATCGTCGACACGGCCAAGGAGGCCGGCGCCGAGGCGATCCATCCCGGCTACGGCTTCCTCGCCGAGAACGCCGACTTCGCCCGCGCCTGCGCCGAGGCGGGGATCGTCTTCATCGGCCCGCCGCCCGAGGCGATCGAGGCGATGGGGTCGAAGACCCAGGCCCGCGAGATCATGGCCAAGGCGGGGGTGCCGATCGTCCCCGGCGCGACCAAGCCCGCCGCCGACCTCGACGAGGCGCGCGCTCAGGCCGAGGACGCCGGCTACCCGGTCGCCTGCAAGGCGGCGGGCGGCGGCGGCGGCAAGGGCTTCCGGGTCGCGATGACCCCCGACGACCTCGAGGAGGCCTTCGAGGGCGCCGCCCGCGAGGGCGAGAAGTTCTTCTCCGACGACGCGCGTCTACGTCGAGCGCTACCTGGAGGACCCGCGCCACGTCGAGGTCCAGGTGCTGGCCGACTCCCACGGCAACGTGATCCACCTCGGCGAGCGCGACTGCTCGATCCAGCGCCGCCACCAGAAGGTGATCGAGGAGGCCCCCGGCCCGCACGTCGACGAGGAGATGCGCGAGCGGATCGGCAAGATCGCAACCGACGCGGCGGCCGCGGTCGGCTACCGCTCGGCCGGCACGGTCGAGGGCCTGCAGGTCGGCGACGAGTACTTCTTCCTGGAGATGAACACCCGGGTCCAGGTCGAGCACTGCGTGACCGAGATGGTCACCGGCATCGACATCGTCCGCGAGCAGATCCTCGTCGCCGCCGGCGAGGAGCTCACCGTGACCCAGGCCGAGGTCGAGCTGCGCGGCCACGCGATCGAGTGCCGGATCAACGCCGAGGCCGCCCACAAGAACTTCGCGCCGGCGCCTGGGGCGATCACCACCTACCGCGAGCCCGCCGGGCCGGGCGTGCGGGTCGACTCGGGCGTCCAGGCGGGCTCCGAGGTGACGCCGATGTATGACCCGATGGTGGCCAAGCTGATCGTCTGGGACGTCGACCGCGCCCACGCGACCCGGCGCATGCTGCGCGCCCTGGGCGAGTACGAGGTCGGCGGCCTCACCACCCTGATTCCCTTCCACAGCGCGATCCTCGCCACCGAGCAGTGGGCGAAGGGCGAGACCTGCCGCGACCTGATGGAGGACCGCGACTGGCTGAAGACGACCGCTCCCGCCGAGGCGCCCGCTGCCGCGACCGAGGAGGGCGCCGAGCTGGTCGCCCGCGACTACAAGGTCGAGGTCTCGGGCAAGCTCTTCGACGTCAAGGTGATCGGCGAGGCGGCCGCGGGCGGCGCCGCCCCGGCGGCGACCGGCAAGCGCCCGCCGAAACGGGAGCGCAAGTCGGGCGCCGCGGCCGCCGCCTCGAGCGAGTCGCTCCCCTCCCCCCTCCAGGGCACCGTCCTCAAAGTCGCCGTCGAGCAAGGCGCCGCAGTCGCGGAGGGCGACCTGATCTGCGTGATCGAGGCGATGAAGATGGAGAACGAGATCACCGCCCACCGCGTCGGGCAAGGTCACCGCCCTGAACGTCACCGAGGGCGCCGCAGTCTCCAGCGGAGACGTAATAGCAACGATCGAGTAGGGGTCGGGTGCCGCTCCCCGCGGCTTGTACTTTTTCGGCTATCCCTGTGGCGACAGCCATCCCTCCGCACCGAAAAAGTTGAGCGGGGAGTGGTCCCGACCCCTACCCCACGCGCCGCTTGCGCTGCTGCGCCCGCGTCAGCGGGATCGCGGCGCCGACTTGCGACACGCCGCCCCCGCGCATGACTTGAACCGTCGCAGCTGCCGCGCCATGTAGTTGCGGATCGGGAAGAGGTTGGGGTTCCGGACCCGGTTCGTCAGCTCGTTGGGGTCCTCGGCGATGTCGTAGAGCTCCTTCTCACCGTTGGGCCAGGCGATGTACTTCCAGGGCCCGATCCTGATCCCGTAGTAGTCCTTGGCCGGCGCGACGATCGACGCGCTCGCCCCGCCGCGCGCCTTGGCGCTCGCCCGCCCGCGCACGTTGGCCCTGGCCGGCGACGAGGGCGGCCCGCCGCCGTTCTCCTCGACGTCGTTGGTCTGGACGAAGGACTCGAAGACGATCGGCCGGTTGGTGTGGCGGCGCGGGTGGCAGGGCGAAGGGCATCACCGAGCGCCCGTCGACGCTGCGGTCCGGCCTCACCCCCGCCAGCTGGAGCACGGTCGGGGCGATGTCGATGTTCGCGACAAGCTCGTTCGAGCTGGTCCCCGGCTTGATCCCCGGACCGCGCATCAGGAAGGGCAGGTGGGTCGAGGGCTCGTAGGCGAGGAACTTGCCGCCGCTGAGCCGGTGCTCGCCGAAGAAGAAGCCGTTGTCGGAGACGAAGAGGATGTAGGTGTTGCCCAGCCTGTGCAGGCTGCGCAGGCGGCCGACGATCCGCTGCACCCCGTCGTCGATCGAGCGCAGCGACTCCAGCATCTTCTGGTAGTAGACGCGGTAGATGTGGATCTCGCTCGGAGTCAGCTTCGGCGCGTTGCGGATGAAGCTCGGCTTGTCGCGCACGTTCGCCTCGTCGAACCCCTGCGCGCGGTTGTGGGGGAGCGCGGCCCCCGCCATCGAGTCGTAGTGGCGCGGCGCCGGCTCGGGGCCGGCCGGGTGGCGGAAATCGCCGTGCGGAGCCGTGTAGTCCAGCTGGAGGTAGAACGGCTGGCCCTGCGGCGTGGACGACATCTCGTCCACCGCCTGCTGGTTGAAGTGATCGGTCTGGTAGTAGCAGGGCTGCCCGTTCTTCGGGTGGAAGGGACAGCCCGGGTCGTCGCGCACCCCGTACTCGCGCGTGTCCCAGCTGCCGGAGTCGCCGAAGGGCCCGTCGATCACCCCGTTGTCGTTCAGCGTGTAGCCGTAGAAGTAGTGGTCGCTGTCGGCGTGCAGCACCGAGTGCCAGGCGCTCCAGCCCGGGCGGCACCGTTTTGCCGTCGTCGAAGGGCGCGTCGCCGTAGCCGTTGAGGAACTTGCCGATGTGGATCGTGCGGTAGCCGGCGCTCTGGAGCCAGGTGGCGATGTTGTGGCTGAAGGCGGCGCGCGAGGCGAAGCCGGTGTAGCCGCCGTTGGGCGGGACGTTGCCGCGGACGTTGTGGTTGTGCGCGTAGCGCCCGGTCATCAGGGTGACCCGGGAGGGGCAGCAGAGCGAGTAGGAGACGTAGTAGCGCTTGAAGGTGATGCCGTGGTGGGCGATCAGCTTCAGCGTGTGGGGCATCGCGCGGATCGTCCGCCCCCCCTTCGGCGTGTAGGAGGCGTAGAGCTGGTCGATCGTCTGGTCGTCGGTCTGGATGACGACGAAGTTGGGGCGCGGACTTGGCCGCCGTCGCACGCCGCCGGGCCGCCTCCGAGCAGCGCTCCCGCCGCGACGACCAGCGCCAGCACGGCAGGCGCCGATCCCGATCACGAGCGCTCCGAGGGCGCACGGGTTTGTCCGGGTTGAGGCATGTTCCGATTATCCGAGGTCGGTGCCCTGCAGAGATCGAAACCGCCGGCCCTCCGCCGAAGTTTCGAACGCCGGCTCAGGACGCGCCGAGCTTTTTCGCTGCGTCGCGGAAGTTTTTCACGGTCGCGCTTGGAGCTTTGCGACCTTCGAGCTTCTCGCCGTGGCGGTTGACCCAGATCACCGGCACGTTCATTTTCAGCAGCGGCGCGACGTCGTTGGTGTAGTCGCAGCCGATGTGCAGCCAGCCTTTCTTGCCGCCGATCCGCCTCGCCCCCTCTTTGAAGTGGGTGGGGTCGGGCTTGTAGCTGCGCACCTGCTGCGCGGTGACGACCAGCTCCAGCTCGGTGCGCAGGTGGCGCCGCGAGATCCCGAGAAGTTTGTCGTCGACGTTGGAGATGATCCCGACCTCGTAGCGTTTGCCGAGCCGGTCCATCGCCGCGTTTGCCTCGCGGAACGGCAGCCAGTAGGCGACGCTGTTGGGCAGGAACTGGGCCCGCGAGGGCTCCACCTCCCAGCCGAGCTCGCCGGCGACTTTGACGATCGTCCGCCGCAGCACCTCGGCGTAGAGCTCGTAGGAGCCGGCCATGATCTCGGCCTGGACCTCCATGAAGCGGGCGAGGAAGGACTCCTCCTCGAAAGTGAAGCCGTCTTTGGCCGCCTCTTTCTTAACGGCGTCGACGATGCCTTTTTCCCAGTCGATCAGGGTGCCGTAGCAGTCGGTGGTGACCCATTTGATGGTTTTGAGCGCCGGGAGAGCCATGAGGGCCGCGGCATTATGCCCTATTCCAGTAGGCTGCCGCGCGCTCTATGGACCTACTCGAGTATCAGGGCAAGCAGTTGTTCGCCAAGCACGGGGTCGCCGTGCCGAGCGGCGAGGTCGCCGCGACCGTCGATGACGCGGTGGCCGCGGCCGAGCGGATCGGCTTCCCCTGCGCGATCAAGGCCCAGGTCTGATCGGCGGGCGCGGCAAGGCGGGCGGGATCAAGATCGCCGCCGACGCCGAGGCAGGCACGCGCGGGCGCTGACGCGATCCTCGGCATGGACATCTTCGGGCCTCGCGGCGAGGGGCCCTTCCGCGTCGACCAGGTTTGGATCGAGGGCGGCTCCGACATCGCCTCGGAGTACTACGCCTCGGTCATCCTCGACCGCGGCGAGAAGAAGCTGCTGGCGATGGTCTCCGCCAAGGGAGGGATGGACATCGAGGCGGTCGCCGAGGAGGACCCCGATGCCCTGGTCAAGCGCCACATCGACCCGACCGTCGCCCTTCGACGCGGCGGCGGCGCGACCGATCGTCGACGCCGCCGGCCTCGACGAGGACGTCCGCGACCAGGCCGCCGAGGTGCTGGCCAAGCTCGCCGCGGTCGCGAGCGGCGAGGACGCGACGCTGATCGAGGTCAACCCGCTGATCGTCACCGCCGACCGCGAGGTCGTCGCGCTCGACGCCAAGGTGACGATCGACGGCAACGCCATCTTCCGCCACGAGGACCTCGCCGAGATCGCCGACTCCGCCGGCGACGACCCTCAGGAGGCGATGGCCAAGGAGAAGGGCCTCACCTACGTCAAGCTCGACGGCAACGTCGGCATCCTCGCCAACGGCGCCGGCCTCTGCATGTCGACCCTCGACGTCGTCGCCCAGGCGGGCGGCGCCCCGGCCAACTTCCTCGACGCCGGCGGCGGCTCCAAGGCCGAGGCGATCGTCAACGCGCTGACCGTGATCACCTCCGACGAGAAGGTCACCGCGATCCTCTTCAACATCTTCGGCGGCATCACCCGCTGCGACGAGATCGCCAAGGGGATCGTCGAGGCTTCGCAGCAGATCGAGATCGGCGTGCCGCTGGTCGTTCGCCTCGACGGCACCAACTCCGAGGAGGGGCTGAAGATCCTCGCCGAGGCGGACCTGCCCAACCTCCACCAGGAGAAGACGATGCTCGACGCGGCCCGCCGCGTGGTCGAGCTGGCGGGCGGCGCTCATGAGCATCGTCGTCGGCGAAGAGACCAAGCTCGTCGTCTCCGGCCTGACCGGCCGCGAGGGCTCCTTCCACGGGCTGCGCAACCGCGCCTACGGCACCGACCTGGTCGCCGGCGTCACCCCCGGCAAGGGCGGTCAGGACGTCGAGGGCGTGCCCGTCTTCGACACGATCAAGGAGTCGGTCGAGGAGGCGGGCGCCAACACTTCGATGATCTTCGTCCCCGCCCGCTTCGCCGCGCCGGCGATCGACGAGGCGATCGAGTCCGGCGTCGACACGGTGATCGCGATCACCGAGGGGATCCCCGTCCTCGACATGCTGAAGACCTACTGGAAGGCGAAGGAGGCCGGGGTGCGGCTGATCGGGCCGAACTGCCCCGGCGTGCTCTCGCCCGGTCTGGCCAACGTCGGGATCATCCCCGCCCAGTTCTTCGATCCCGGCAAGATCGGCGTCGTCTCCAAGTCGGGGACGCTGACCTACCAGATCGGCAACGAGCTGAAGCAGGCCGGCGAGGGCAACTCCTCGATCGTCGGGATCGGCGGCGACCCGATCGTCGGCTCCGACTTCATCGACATCCTCACCCTCTTCGAGGCCGACCCCGAGACCGAGCTGATCGTGATGGTCGGCGAGATCGGCGGCGACGCCGAGGAGCGGGCGGCCGAGTTCATCGCCTCCGAGGTCTCCAAGCCGGTCGTCGCCTACATCGCCGGCTTCACCGCGCCGCCCGGCAAGCAGATGGGCCACGCCGGGGCGATCATCTCCGGCTCCTCGGGGACGGCGCAGGCGAAGAAGGAAGCGCTTGAGGCGAAGGGCGTGCCGGTCGGGACCAGCCCCACCGAGGCTGCGCGCGATCGCCGTCGAGAAGCTGCGGCAAGGCTGAGCTGCCTCACCGGCGGGGCCTGCCACGCGGGGAGGGGCCTGCGGGCGGTGCGGTTGCTCCGTTCTCGACCCCTCCCCGCGTGTCACCCGCCGGACAGGCGAACCCCCCGAGACTGCAACTCTCGCGAAGTTGATGTGTCGTCGCTTATACGGTCGTAGGCGAGGGAAGGGGTGACCGTGGCACCCAGTCGGTTGACGAAAGCGGCCGTTGTTCTGGCGGTCAGTTGGAGCATTTGGCGGCAATGTGGCGCCCGCGTCTCGCGCGGGACGCTTACGTGGCCAATTCCGGGCGGCGACACCGTTTCTGTGCTCGACCTCTGCCACCGGCGCCTCGGCCGGGACGGTGACGGTCGGCGCGGGGCCGGTCGACGTCGCGATCACGCCTAACGGGAAGTTCGCCTACGTCGCCAACGAGGGCGACGACTCCGTCTCGGTGATCTCGACCACCAATCGCAATGTGGTGGCGACGATCCCGGTCGGGGACGCGCCCCGCGGCGTCGCCGTCTCCCCCGACGGGCGGACCGCCTGGGTCGACCGATTCCGGCGACAACGACGTCAGGACGATCGACACGGCTACCAACGCCGTGGTCGGGGCGCCGATCTCGGTCGGCGACCAGCCCGAGGGCGTCGCGATCACCCCCGACGGCCTCCACGCCCTCGTCGCCCAAAAAGGCGGCGATGTCTCGATCGTCGACACCGCTACGCGCGCCGTCGTCGCTACGGTCACCGATGCAGCGGGGCCCTCGCGGATCGCGGTCGGCCCGCGTGGCGGGCGCGCCTTCGTCACCGACAGCAGCCTCAATACGGTCACCGCGTTCAATCCCGACAACGGGGCCGTGGTCGATGCGCCGATGGTCGGCGCGCAGCCCTCCGCGATCGCGATCGAGCCGAGCGGTGGCCACGCCTACGTCGTCGCCGGCGACGGCACGCTGACGCCGATCACGACCTCCACCGACGCGCCCGGGGGGCAGGTCACCGGCTTCAACGCCGCGGCCGGGATCGCGATCGAGCCGAGCGGCACGGCGGGCTACGTCACCAACTCCGGCTCCGGCTTCGATCAGGTCACCGGCTTCAACACCGCCTCCAACGGCCTCTTCGGCCCCTTCCCGGTCGGCGCGACGCCGGCCGGCATCGCGATCGTCCCCGACCAGGGACCGACGGCCTCGCTCTTCGTCTCGCCGCGGCAGACCTTCGTCAAGCACAACGTCACCTTCAACGCCGCCGCCTCCCGCGACCCCGACGGCAAGATCGCCGACTACGCCTGGGACTTCGGCGACGGCAGCAGGGTCGTCAAGGGCTCGAAGTCGTTGCGCCGGCACTCCTACAGGCGGCCCGGCACGTACCAGGTCACCCTGACCGTCACCGACGACGAGGGCTGCTCGACCGACTTCGTCCTTCACCGGGCAGACCGCCTCCTGCAACGGCTCGGCCGTCGCCTCGACAACCGCGACGATCGTCATCGCCGACAACCACGGCCCGGCCCTGCTGCCTCGGCGGCGGCCGGCGACAGCGCCTCCGCGGCCATGTCAACGTCTTCGCGCTCTGCCCGCGAGAGTCGTGCCGTGCGCGCGCCGCCGGCAGCGGTGCTGACGGTGACCAAGCTGCGCCACCGTCGCCGGGTCGTTCGCGTCGTCCGTCACTTCGGCCGCCTCGTCCCGGCCGGGTCGGCGCTGTCCCCCGGCGCTTGGAAGCGGCTCGCCCTGCGCGTGCCGCCGGGAACCCGCCGTGCGGCGGCTCGCGCCCTGCGCAGTGGCGGCAGGGCGGTCGCGCGGCTGACCGTGACCGCCTTCGACTCGACCGGCCTGAAGACGGTCCACCGTCGCACGGTCCGCCTCTTCGGCCCCCATCCGAACCGCCACCCCCACCCAAACGGGCACCGGTGATGCCGCTCGGGCGTTTGACCTTGCTATGACAGGGCCAAACGCCCGAGCGGCGCAAAACGACGGCGGTGAGAGGTCGCTAGGGTCGGGGACGATGACCGCCGAGACGATCTCCTTCGCCCGCGGCGCTCCCAGCGCCGACATCCTGCCCCACGAGGCGGTCCGCGACGCTGCCGCCGTGGCCCTCGCCGAGGACTGGGAGCGGGCGCTTTCCTACGGGACGGGGATCGGTCATCCCGGCCTCTGCGAGTGGATCGCCGCGCGCCACGGCGGTCTCGATGCTTCCCAGGTGATGGTCGCCAACGGGTCGATGGAGGCGGCGGCGATCCTCTTCGAGCACCTGCTCGAGCCGGGCGACCGCGTCGTCGTCGAGCAGCCCACCTACGACCGCACCCTGCTCCTCCTGCAGCGAGCCGGGGTCGAGCTGGTGCCGGTGCCGCTGCAGGCCGACGGCATCGACGTCGACGCGCTTGAGGCCGCCCTCGCCGACGGGCCGCTGAAGATGGCCCACGTCATCCCCAACTTCCACAACCCGGCCGGCTGCACGCTCTCCGCCGAGAAGCGGGCGCGGATCGTCGAGTTGGCCGCCGAGCACGGCTTCTGGGTCTTCGAGGACGACCCCTACCGGGAGCTCCCCTTCGAGGGCGAGGCGCTGGAGACGATGCTCTCCCTAGACCGCGCCGACCGCGTCATCCATGCCTCCTCCTTCTCCAAGACGGTAAGCCCCGGCGTGCGGGTCGGCTACCTGGCCGGCCCGGCCGGGGAGATCGCCAAGCTCGCCAAGCGCGCCAACGAGACCTACATCTCACCGAACATGCTGGCCGAGGCGATCGTCCTGGAGCTCTGCCGCTCCGGCGTCCTCGACAGCAACATCGAGTTCGTCAAGGGCGCCCTGCGCGACCGCCGCGACGCGCTGGTCGAGGCGCTGCGCGAGCAGATTCCAGAGGCCGAGTTCGTCGTCCCCGGCGGCGGCTACTTCCTCTGGCTCGACCTCGCCGAGGGGACCGACACGGTGGCCCTGCTCGCCGAGGCCAAGGGCGAGGGCGTCACCTTCGTCGCCGGCCCGGACTTCATGCTCGACGGCGGCGCCAACAGCCTCCGCCTCTCCTTCGCGCCGGTCCCGCCCGAGCAGATCGGCGAGGGCGTTTCGCGGATCGCAAGAGCTCTGGAGCGAACTCGGTCCGTTTCCCCCGCTTGAGACCGTCCCCGGTAGGGGTGGAGCGTCTTGTACTTTTTCGCGAGTGCTCGTTCGGGGCGCTAGCAGTCTCCGCCCCTCGAAAAAGTTAAGCGGAACCCCTACCGGGGACGGTCCCTAACGCCCGTAACGGTCCGAAGAGAGCACCAGCTGCTCGGGGATCGCCGAGCGCGGCGGCGGTGAAGGATCGGCGCGGACCGAGACCGTCTCGGCGACGCTGCGGCTGACGCGATGCGAGCCGTCGGCTGAAGCGATTGCGACGCCCTCCTCGTCGCTGCCCTCGAGGGTTCCCTCCAGCCCGGGCTCGATTCCCGCCGCTTTGAGGTAGTGCAGCAGCTCCTCGGCCTCGTTCTCGAAGCGCAGGACGTGGACCTTGGCGCCGACCTCGACGTCGGCGAGCAGCGCGCCCTGCTCGCGGGCGCCCTCGACGATCGGGTGGCCGTGCGGGCAGGTGGTCGCGTCGCCGATCGCCGCCAGCATCCGCTCCTCGAGGACCGGCGACATCGCGTGCTCGATCCGCTCCGCCTCCTCGTGGACCTCGTCCCAGGGGATGCCGAGCACGTCGGTGAGGAAGCGCTCGATCATCCGGTGGCGGCGGACGATGTGGCTGGCGTGCTCGCGGCCGGACTCGGTGAAGCCGAGCGACTTGTCGGCGCTGCGCTCGACGTAGCCGTCCTCGACCAGGCGCCCGATCATCTCGTGCACGGTCGGGGGCGAGAGCTGCATCGCCCGGGCGATGTTGGCGCCGGTCATCGGCAGCCCGGCCTCCTCGAGCCAGAACATGATCTCCAGGTACTCCTGCTCGGCAACGGTCGCGTCGCTCATCGCCCCGATACTAGCCGCCGCTCAGCCGCGCTCCATCAGGGTGGAGACGACGGCTTCGTAGAAGCCCTCGCCCATCCGGCCCTCGGTGACGGTGACGTTGTCCCAGGCAGGCAGCGCGGCGCGCAGGCCGGGGTCGCGCTCGGGGCCGTTGGCGACGACGAAGAAGCGGCCGACCGCGGCGGCGACCTCGAGGTCCTCGATCGAGTCGCCGACCGCGATGCACTCGCCCGGCGCGTAGCCGCGGGCGCGGGCGTGGGCGGCGACCGCGCCGGCCTTGCTGACCATGCGGGGAACCAGGTGGTAGGCGTGGGTGGGCCCGTCGACCGCCGGCATCTCCCGCCCGATCGCGCCGTTGTCGAGCAGGCGCAGGTCGTCGTGGCCGTGCTCGGCGAGCAGCGCGTTGGCCTCCTCGACGTCGACCTTGCCGCGGAAGAGGTGGGAGAGGACGCGACCGTGGTGCCAGGGGGCGTGGTACTCGAGGCGCCCCTCGAAGTGCTTGAACAGCAGCTTCGGGATGCCGCGTTGCTCGATCTGCTCGTAGACGGTGCCCTCCTCGTCGGGGACCATCTCGCCGGTCAGCAGCGTCGTCTCGCCGTCGATCGCGAAGGCGCAGCCCGCCTCGTAGATGTAGGAGGTCTGGCCCATCAGGCGGGCCGCCTCGTGGACCTGCGGCTCGCGCCGGCCGGACATGATCGTCACCTCGACCCCGGCGCGGTGGCAGGCCTCGAGGCCGCGGCTCTGGGACAGGGAGAAGGCGCCTTCGGCATCGCGAAAGAGCGAGCTGCCCTTGCCGAGCAGCGTCCCGTCGAGGTCGGTGTAGACGCACTTCAGTGCCATCGCGCGGTCGTTACGGTAGCCGGATGGCCAGCGAGTCCACCCGCCGAGAGCTCGACAGATGATCTGGCGACTCGCCGACCGGGCCCTCGACCTGGCCCAGCCGCTGGCGGCGGGGATCGTCAACGTCACCGCCGACTCGATGTTCGAGGGGGCGCGCAGCGGCACGCCTGCGCAGGCGGTCGCCGACGGGCTGGCGCTGGTCGAGGCCGGCTTCGACATGCTCGACGTGGGGGCGGTGGCGGCGCGCAGCGGGCCGCCCGTCCCCGCCGAGGAGGAGGCCGCGGCGCTGGTCCCGGCGATCGAGGGGCTGGCCGGCGCGGGTGCGCGAGCGGAGCGGCGAGCGCGCAGCGTGCCGATCTCCGCCGACACCTTCTCGCCCGAGGTCGCGCGGCGGGCGCTGGCGGCGGGGGCGGCGGCGGTCAACGACATCTCCGGCGGCTCGGATGAGATGTTCGAGCTGGTCGCCGAGAGCGGCTGCGGCTACGTGCTGATGCACATCGAGGGGCCGCCGCGGGTCGACCGCCCGGCCGCGCCAATACGACGACGTCGTCGACCACCTCAAGTCGTGGTTCGGGGGGAGAGTCGAGGCGGCCCGGCGGCTTGGGGTGGCAGAGGAGCAGATCGCGATCGACCCCGGACTCGACTTCGACCTCACCACCGAGCAGGACTTGGAGATTCTGCGGCGCCTCGGCGAGCTGCGCGAGCTGGGGCTGCCGCTCTACGTCTCGCTGTCGCGCAAGGACTTCATCGGCGCCGTTCTCGCCGGCTCCTGGGAGGAGCGGCTGCCGGCGGGCGAGCGCGAGTGGGGGACCGTCGCCGCGGTCGCCCTGGCGATCCAGGCGGGCGCGGACATTCTCCGCATCCACGACCGCAGCTCGCTGCAGGCGGTGCGGGTGGCGGGACGGATCTACGCGGGGCGTCCGCCTAGTGGCGAAGAGCCTGCTCGAAACGCCCTGGGCCATAGCGATCGATCCCGCCCGCCGCGACGGCCGCGTCGTCGCCGAGAGCGTCGAAGCGGAGCGTCCGGCGAAACGCGTCGCGATGCCCTCCTCGCTGGACCCCGGCTTCGCCGCGGCGCTCGCCGCCGCCGGTGTCGATCGCCTCTACTCCCACCAGCGCGAGGCGCTGGAGGCCGCCGCCCGCTCCAACCTGGTGATCACCAGCGGCACCGCCTCGGGCAAGTCGCTCGCCTTCAACCTGCCGGTGCTCGACGGCATCGCCCGTGATCCGAAGCGCCGCGCCCTCTACCTCTACCCGACCAAGGCGCTGGCCCAGGACCAGGCGCGCAAGCTCGGCGCGCTGCGCCCGCCCGGCCTGCGCGAGGCGATCTATGACGGCGACACCCCGCGTGAGGAGCGCCCGGCGATCCGCCGCAACAACAACCTCGTCCTCACCAATCCCGACATGCTCCACGTCGGCCTGCTGCCCCACCACAAGGGCTGGGGCGACTTCCTCGCCAACCTCGGCTGGGTCGTCGTCGATGAGGCCCACACCTATCGCGGCGTCTTCGGCTCCCACGTCGCCAACGTGCTGCGGCGGCTGCGCCGGGTGGCGCGTGCCTACGGGTCGGAGCCCCGCTTCCTGCTCGCCTCGGCGACGATCGCCAACCCGGTCGAGCTGGCCGAGCGCCTGGTCGGGACGCCCTTCGAGCTGATCGACGACGACGGGGCGCCGCGCGCCGGGCGGGAGATCGCGATGTGGAACCCGCCGCTGATCGACAAGGCGAGCGGGACGCGGCGCTCGGCCCTCTCGGAGGCGGCCGACCTGCTTGCCGACCTCGTCGCCTCCGGGGTGCGGACGATCTGCTTCCTGAAGAGCCGCCGCGGGATCGAGCTGATCCAGCGCTTCGCCCGGGACAACCTGGCGGCGCGCGGCAAGCCCGAGTTGGCTGAGCGGATCGCCCCCTATCGGGGCGGCTACACGCCCCAGCAGCGCCGCGAGATCGAGGAGCGCCTGGCGCGCGGCGAGCTGCTCGCGGTCGTCGCCACCGACGCGCTGGAGTTGGGGATCGACGTCGGCGAGCTCGACGCGGCGATCTGCGTCACCTTCCCCGGCACGGTCGCCAGCCTGCGCCAGATGTGGGGCCGGGCCGGGACGGCGGCGGCGCGGGCTGGCGGTATACGTCGCCGGGCAGGACGCCCTCGACCAGTTCTTCTGCCGCCACCCCGACGAGTTCCTCGAGCGGCCGGTCGAGGCGGCGATCCTCGACCACGCCAACGAGCAGATCGCCTCGCGCCACCTGGTCGCGGCGGCCTACGAGCTGCCGCTCACCGACGCCGACGACGAGGTCTTCGGGCCGGACTGGCGGGAGCGGGCGGAGCGCCTGGCGGGCGCCGGGGAGTTGCGCCGCGCCGGCGGGCGGCTGCTGCCGCGCAGCAGCGAGTTCGTCGCCTCGAAGATCCCGCTGCGCTCGGCTTCGAGCGACTCGGTCGCGGTGATCGAGCGCGACTCGGGTGAGATGCTCGGCCTGGTCGAGGCCGAGCGTGCCTTCACGACGATCCACCCGGGGGCGATCTACCTCCACCTCGGCCGCTCCTACGAGGTCGAGCGGCTCGACATCGACGGCCGCCGCGCGATCGTCTCCGCCTTCGACGGCGACTGGTACACGCGCCCGAAAAAGGAGACCGAGATCTACATCGAGCGCACCCTCCAGCAGCGCGAGACCGCCGGGGTCGAGCTGCACTTCGGCGAGGTCTCGGTCACCGAGCAGGTGATCGCCTTCCAGCGGGTCTCGATCACCGAGCAGGAGCCGATCGACGTCGTCGCGCTGGAGCTGCCCGAGCAGCACTTCGTCACCCAGGCGCTCTGGTACGTGCTGCCGCAGCGCCTCAGCGGCGCGCTGCCGCCCGACGTCCTGCTCGGCGCCCTGCACGCGACCGAGCACGGCCAGATCGCGGTGCTGCCGCTGATCGCGATGTGCGACCGCTGGGACATCGGCGGCCTCTCCACCAACGTCCACTTCCAGACCGGCCGCCCGACGATCTTCGTCTACGACGGTCACCCCGGCGGGGTCGGGATCACCCTGCGCGGCTACGAGCAGTTCGAGCGCCTGCTCGGCGACGCCGAGCGGCTGATCGCCGAGTGTCCCTGCGAGTCCGGCTGCCCCTCCTGCGTGCAGAGCCCCAAGTGCGGCAACCTCAACGAGCCGCTGCACAAGGCCGGGGCGCTGGAGCTGATGCGGACGATGAGGGCCTCGTGAGTCGAGGGGGTGGGGGCCGCCCTCACAACAGCGGGGAGGTTCGGTTGACCCCCACCCCCTCGACTCATAACGCGCGTCAGATCGCCGTCATCGGCGGCAGCCGCTGTGATGAGAGCAGCGAGTCCTGGAAATTGGCCGAGGAGGTCGGCAGGCGACTGGCGGAAGCGGGCGTCGCGGTCGTCTGCGGCGGCCTCGCGGGGGTGATGGAGGCGGCCTGTCGCGGCGCCGCGGAGGCGGGAGGGGTCGCGATCGGGATCGTCCCCGGCACCGACGTCGGGGAGGCGAACCCCTTCTGCACCCAGGTCGTCGCCACCGGCATCGGCCACGCCCGCAACCTCGCCGTCGTCTCCTCGGGCGAGGCGGTGATCGCCGTCGGCGGCGAGTGGGGGACGCTCTCGGAGATCGGCTTCGCCCGCTCGATCGGCCGCCCGGTGATCGCCCTGCGCAGCTGGGAGCTGAGCGGTCGCGACCGCATGGAGGGCGCCCCCGGCGTCGTCCCCGCGGAGTCGGCGCGCGAGGCGGTCGAGCTGGCGCTCGAGTCGCTCTGAGCCTCGCAATTTCGGATGCGGTCTCACAGGCATCGCTTCCCGCGGTGTAACGCGTTGGCGTCGTAATAGCCCACCAACGCGTTACACCGCTCGGCGGCCTTTCATGGTGCAACGCGTTGGCGGGGAAATAGCCCGCCTACGCGTTGCACCGCTGTCGGTTAGGGCCAGAGCGCCCGCAGGGCGAGGATTGCGAAGGCGTGGGACCAGGCGAGCGGCGTGGTCGAGCGTGGCGCGCCGGTGCGGGCGTCGACCCGCTCCGGCAGCAGGCCGAGTGGCGTCGCGGCGCGCCGCAGGTCGCCGACCAGGCGCAGGGCCGCATGGCGGTCTCGCCGCCCGAGTGAGAGACGCCCGGCGTGCCGGTCCGCATTGGCGAGCGCCGCGTAGGCCCAGGCCGTCCAGGCGGTCGGCGCGGTCCAGGGGTCGCGGCCGGGCCAGTCCTCGGAGGGGACGATCCCGAAGCGTCCCCCGCAGCAGGCCAGCAGCCGACCCAGCGAGCGCCGCACCTGCGGAAACAACCAGGGCTGGGGGAAAGGGCGAACCGCCCACGCCGCCGCCGCGTCAACCCCCGAGGCTGGATGTCCGACATGCCTAGAAAGAGTCCCGGTGTAACGCGTTGGCGGGGAAATAGCCCGCCAACGCGTTACACCGGGCCGGGAGCCGGGCCGAGGCGAGTCGCGTTGCCGAGGTAGTCGCCGGCGTCTTTCTCCTGGTAATCGGCGCGGTCGCGCCAGTTGGGTGGGGAATCCCCTGCCGACGACGAGGTGTTTGTGCCGCCGCTTCCCGCCGCCGGCAGGCCCGACGCTCGCGCGGCAGCGCTGACGGCCGCCGGCAGCCCCGACGCTCGCGCGGCGGCGTTGACCCAGCCTCGGGCGTCCCCCTGTGCCCCGCGCGCCGGGACCGGCGTCCCGTCCGGGTAGAAGCGCGCCGCGGCGCCCAGGTCCAGTCGCGAGAGGAATCGCGCCACCCGCCGCGCCTCGCGGTGCTCGCCGGCTGCGGCGAAGGCCAGCGCCGCCGCCGCCGCATCGCGCGGCCAGACGTACGCCCACCCCTGGCGCGCCCCCGCGATCACCGCCCCGCTGCGCCAGTCGGTCAGCGCCCGCAGGACCAGCAGCGACCTCCGGTACATCGCTCGAGCCCAGGCCGGCGCGCCGGGCCCAAGCGGTCGCGCCCCCTCGGCCCAGCGCACGGCGGCTCGCCCCTCGCCGCCCGGCCGGCGCTGCCCAACGACGTTCCCGAGCGAATCGACGACCACCGTCCGCCCACCCCCTTCAATCCCGGCCACGGCGAGAAACCGCGGCGCCTGCGGGTCCGTCCCCGACCCTCCCGAGACGACCGCGACCGCGACCGCGACAAGCGCCGCCACTCCCAGGGCTGCACGACCACCGGCCACCCCCCAATGCAATCAGCCCTTGCCGCCCCCGGTCGCTAGCCTTCGGCCGCTCCAGGCGAGGTAGCTCAGTTGGTAGAGCACACGACTGAAAATCGTGGTGTCGCCGGTTCGATTCCGGCCCTCGCCATTCTCCCGTCCCTCCGAAAGCCGTGGCGATGAGCCCGGCGGGATAATCACCCAATGCTCACGGTCGCCGTCACCGGCCCCACCGGGGAGGTTGGGAAGCCCTTCATCGCCGCCCTGGAGCGGATGCCCGAGGTGGAGCGGGTGATCGGGATGGCGCGCAAACGCTTCGACCCCGCCAAGCACCACTGGGGGGACAAGGTCGAGTACCGCCGCGGCGACATCCTCGATCGCGACTCGGTCGACGCGCTGGTCGAGGAGGCCGACGTCGTCGTCCACCTCGCCTTCGTGATCGTCGCCGGTCGCGAGAGCCGCGAGATCAACCTGGCCGGTTCCCGCAACGTCTTCGAGGCGGCCGCCGCCGCCGGGGCGAAGCGGCTCGTCTACACCTCATCGGTCGCCGCCTACGGCTTCGACCGCGACCTCCCCGAGCTGCTCACCGAGGACACCGAGGTGCGGGGAGAGCCCCGCCATCCCTACTCGGCCCAGAAGGCGGAGGTCGAGGCGGAGCTGGCGGCGGCGCTGGAGGGCTCCGGAACCGACGCCTACGTCTTCCGCCCCTGCATCGTCGCCGGGCCCGAGGCGACCCTGCTGCTGGACCTGATCCCCCTGCTCGCCCTCAGCCGGCGCATCCCCGGCCCGCTGCGCTGGGCGCTGGGGAAGGTGCCCGAGCTGCGGCCGGTGCTGCCCGACCCCGGCGTGCCCTTCCAGCTGGTCCACCACGACGACGTCGCCGCGGCGCTCTGCGCGGCGGTGATCGACGAGGGCGACCCCGGCGTCTACAACCTCGCCGGGCCGGGCGAGCTGACCATCTCCGACCTCGCCCACGCGCTCGGCTGGCACGCGGTGCCGGCCCCGCAGCTGGCGGTCGGCGCGGCCGCCGAGGCGGTTGCGCTGATGCCATTCCTGCCCGACGAGGCGGCCTGGATCGAGGCGGTGCGGCGCCCGGTCCTGATGGACACCGCCCGCGCCCGCCGCAGGCTGCACTGGATGCCCCAGCACGACGCGCTCCAGACCCTGCGCGAAATGGTCGCCGCCGCCAGAGCCCGCTGACGATCCGTATCTGACCCGGATGCCGCTCCGACCCCGGGGGCATACGGTTCGGGCATGGCGGACAGGCTGACCCCCCTCGACGCGGCGTTCCTGGAACTCGAGGAGAGAGACGAGTCCTCGCACATGCACGTCGGCTGGGCGATGGTCTTCGACCCGCTCCCGGAGGGAGGCACGCCGCCGGTCGAGCGGGTCCGCGATCTCCTCGAGCACCGGCTCGATCTGCTCCCCCGCTTCCGTCGCCGCCTCTCCTCCCAGCGGACCGGCCGCCTCACCTGGCCGACCTGGGAGCCGCACTCCGACTTCGACATCGCGACCCACGTTCGCCACGCGACCCTCCCCGAGCCAGGTGGCGAGGGCGAGCTGCTCGAGTGGCTCGCCGACTTCTACTCGCACCGCCTCGATCGGGCGCACCCGCTCTGGGAGATGACCCTCCTCGACGGGCTCGCCGACGGTCGCTGGGCGCTCGCGGCCAAGGTCCACCACTGCCTCGTCGACGGGATCAGCGGCTCCTCGGTGACCACCGCGATCCTCGACGCCGAGCCCCAACCGGCCCCCGGCTCCAAGGGCGTGCTCGCCGCGCTGGTTTCCGGGGACGACGAGCCGGACGCGGAGGACCGGGGGACGCTCGCGTCGCTCGCCGGCGGCGCTCGCGCCGGCCTCGACGTCGCCCTGCACCCGCGCCGGCTGCTGAGCCGCTCGCGGGCGATCGCCGAGCTGCTCGTTCGCGACGAGCTGGTCGGCGCCCCCCGGACCAGCATCAACGTGCAGATTGGCGGCAGCCGTCGCCTCGCCGCGATTGCCGTGCCGCTCGACGACATCAAGCGGATCAAGAACAGCCTCGGCGGCACCGTCAACGACGTCGTTCTCGCCGCCACCGCCGGCGGCCTGCGGCGCCTCTTCGAGCACCGCGGCGACGACCTCGACATCGGCAACTTACGGGCGATGGTCCCGGTCAGCCTGCGCCTCGCAGGCGAGCAACTCGCCCTCGGCAACCGCGTCTCCTCGCTGTTCGTCGAGCTGCCGGTCGCCGAGCCGGACCCGCTGCTGCGCTACCGCAAGACCGCCGCCGCGTCGCGCGAGCTGAAGGAGGGCGACCAGGGCATGGGCGCCGAGGCGCTGGTCGGGCTGGCCGGCGCCGCGCCGCCCCTGGTCCACGGCGTCGTCGCACAACTGGCCTTCGCCCCTCGCCTCTTCAACATCACGATCACCAACGTCCCCGGGCCGCCGGCGACGCTCTACGCGCTGGGTGCCCCCTTGCGGCGGGTGGTGCCGCTGGTGCCGATCTTCGCCGGCCATGCGATCGGCGTCGCCGCGGTCAGCTACGACGGCGAGGTCACCTTCGGGCTCAACGCCGACCGCGGTCGCGTCCCCGACCTCGAGGTCTTCGAACGGGGCATCGAGGAGTCGCTCGAAGAGCTGGGACGACTCGCCGCGTCCAACCCCCGCGGCGTCCCCGTCTGAAATATGGGCGAGCTTCGCTACGAGGGCTACCGGATCGGGTACGACTCCTACGGCGAGGGGGATCGCGTCCTCGTCCTCGTCCACGGCCTGTTGATGAACCGCCGCATGTTCGAGCGGTTGGGGCCGGCCCTGGCCGAGCGCGGCAACCGGGTGATCTGCATGGACCTGCTCGGCCACGGGCGCTCCGACCGGCCCGAGGACCTGCGCCTCTACTCGATGCCGCTCTTCGCCCGCCAGGTGGCGGCGTTGCTCGACCACCTGGGGCTCGAGTCCGCGGTCGTCGGCGGCACCTCGCTCGGGGCCAACGTCGCCCTTGAGCTGGCGACGCGCGACCCCGAGCGGGTCGGCGGCCTGTTCATCGAGATGCCGGTGCTCGACAACGCCCTCGCCGCGGTCGCCGCGACCTTCGCCCCGATCCTGCTCGGCCTGCGGATCGGCCGGCCGGCCCTCGAGGTCGTCTCCCGCCTCGCCTCCGTCGTTCCCCGCACCAACTACCTGGTCGACATCGGCCTCGACTGGGCCCGCCAGCGCCCCGGCCCCTCTCGCGCCGTGCTGGAGGGGCTGCTGTTGGGAGAGACCGCGCCGCACCGGGAGGAACGCCGCAAGATCGTCCAGCCGGCGCTGATCGTCGGCCACCCGCGGGACCCGCTGCACCCGTTCAGCGACTCCGGGATGCTCGTCGAAGAGCTTGCCAACGCTCGGCTGGTCGAGGCAAACTCGATCCTCGAATGGCGAATCACCCCGGAGCGGCTGAACGCGGAGCTGGCGGCGTTCCTGGAGGAGGTGTCGGCATAGTCGGCATCGGGCTTGGCTATCGTCTCCGCGCGTGAGCAAGCTCGTGCGCATGCCGGAGCTGGCAGAGCTTCGGGCGTTCTGCGCGGCCGTCGACCTCGGCAGCCTCGGCAAGGCAGCGCGACTACTGCGGGTCAGCCAGCCGGCGCTCTCCAAGCGGCTGCGGGCGTTGGAGGCGGTCACCGGGTCCCAGTTGCTGGAGCGCTCGCCGCGCGGCGTCACCCCCACGGCCGCCGGAGAGAAGCTCTACGCGGCGGCGCGACGGCTGCTCGCCGAGGCGGAGGCGGTCGAGACTCTGATGGAGGGCCTGGGGGCGGATCAGGCGCCGGTGCGGCTGGCGGTCAGCCCGACCATCGCCGAATTCGTGCTGCCGGCGATGCTGGTCGAGCTGGAGAGCCGCCACGACCGGCACCTCTCGATTGAGCTGTCGATCGCCAACTCCTCCACGACCAGAGAGATGGTCCTCGAGGGGCGTTCCGACATCGGCGTCGGGGTGGCGGACGGATCCGAGTCGGGCGCGACCGGGATCTGCGAATCGCCGTTCTGCACGGATGAGATCGTCGTCGCGGTGCCCGCGGGCCACACCTGGGCGGGCGTCGAGGCGATCGATCCGGCGGAGTTCGTCGAGACGCGGATGATCATGCGCGACCCCGGCGCCAGTAGCCGCCGCGCGGTCAGCGGCGCGCTCAAGGCGGCGGGGATGTCCCTGGCGCCGCCCCTGACGGAGATCGGCAGCACCTCGACCGCAATCGCCACCGCCCTCTCCGAGGGCGCGCCGGCCCTGCTCTCCTCTCTCGCGCTTTCCTCGGCGACCGCCCAGGGACTGCTGGTTCGCAGGGTTGTCGGCCTGCGCTTCGAGCGCAGTTTCGCGGTGATCCACAGCAGTGAGGAGAGCCTCTCGAGCGCTGCTCGCTCCCTCGCGCGCCACCTTCTCGAGGCCGGCCCGGCCCAGTCATAACCAGGGGTTATCGCTTCGTCAACCGGTCGAGGTCTACCGCGATCGGGCTCGGGGATCGATGCTGGCATGGCAACTAAAGGAGGAAGCCATGCCGGAAACACCCAACGACAGGAGACACGATTCGGGTTTCACTCAGCTGGCCGCGACAGTGGCTGTGCTGCTCTCGATGGCCGCGCTGTTGGCCGTCGCCTTCAAGCTGGACAACAGCAACAACACGCAGACCGCAACCGCCGCGACGGGAATGGGCATGAACGGCGACGGCAGCGCCGCGGCCGCTTCGGACCGCGAAAGCGTCAAGCTGGTGATCAAGTCCGACGAGGAGAAGGGCAAGATGGGCTCCGACGGCGCCTGGCACGATGCCTTCCTGCCCGCCGACTTCTCGGTCAGGGCCGGTGCGACGGTCAGCGTCACGGTCTACAACTACGACGACATGCCGCACACCTTCACCTCGGACGGGCTGGGCACCAACCAGACGATCGCCGGCGGTGCCGAGGACAAGGCGAGCGTGACGACATTCACCTTCCACGCTCCGCAGAAGGCGGGTAGCTACGACTGGTACTGCGCGCTGCCCTGCGACCCGTGGGCGATGACCCACAACGGGTTCATGCGCGGGCGCGTCACAGTCACATGAACGGCCGGTAACGGTCCCTCCAACACGATCGGCCGCCTCGGCGGCCGTCGTGTTTCCGGAGAAGTACGGAAGCGACTCTGCGGTCCCTCCCGGATGGCGCCGCCCCGGCTCGCTCCTAGGGTGGGTGGGTCGCGCGGGCACCGAGCCCACGCACGACGCCTGGAGGCCAGCCGTGGCAAAGGACTACCCCGCTATCTATGACCACCTGCAGGAGATGATTGGCCGGCTTGGCGAGCAATCCCCCGACGTGATGGCCGGCTTTGGCGCCCTGCATGAGGCAACCAGCGGCGACGGTGCGCTGGACGCCAAGACGAAGGAGCTGATCGCCCTCTC
Organism: uncultured Solirubrobacterales bacterium; assembly: GCA_963837585.1. Taxonomy (GTDB): domain Bacteria; phylum Actinomycetota; class Thermoleophilia; order Solirubrobacterales; family 70-9; genus CAWINX01. The sequence continues at coordinate 473,726 of CAWINX010000003.1, forward strand.
GATCGGCATCGCCGTCCACTGCGACGGCTGCATCTCCTACCACATCCACGACGCGCTGGAGGCCGGCGCGAGTCGCGAGGAGATCATCGAGACGATCGGCGTCGCGGTGATGATGGGCGGCGGCCCCTCGGTCGTCTACGGGTGCGAAGCGCTGGAGGCGGTCGAGCAGTTCCAGCTGGCGCCGGCGTAGGTCAAGCGGCCGCGCTAGATGGCTGATTCCACGGGAACCAGGCCGGCGGTTCCGCGGAACCGCCTCAGTCATCGTGATCTCGCACTTCCTGACCGCCGCCTCCTCGCGACTGTCCGCAACCACCTGAAATCAACCAGCGGAGCGCCCGCCGCCGGTGTAACGCGTAGGTGGTCTATTTGCCCACCTACGCGTTACACCGCTGATGACATCCCAAGTCTTCCTTGCCGGTGTAACGCGTAAGGGGGCTATTTGCCCGCCTACGCGTTACACCGAGGCGATGTCCCTCGATTCTCTGCGGTGCGACAGGGGATGCGTGCGTTATTTCGGGTGCGCGGTCGTGGAATCACTCATCTAGGCGAGGGTTATCCGCTCCATGTAGCCGAGGTCGTCCTCCGGCTCAACCTCATAGGCGATTCCCGGCGTGTGGTCGAGCTCCATGGCGAGCTTGCGCACCGCCTCGTCGCCGGACTCGGCCTCGACCACGGCCTTCTTCCGCTCGCGGTGCTCCTGCCATGAGACAGCGAATCGCATCTGCTGAGCGTAGCCGTCCACCCGTAGACCGGGGTAACTGACCGACTTGATCTGAAGTAGCTTGAGGAAAAAGGCAGGTTTTTCTCAACATCAACTAGACTTTCCCGCATGCCGAGCGTGGCCGAGAGCGAGCAACTCGCCGAGAACATCATTCGCCTCCGCCGCGCCGAGCGCGTGGCCGCGGCCGCTCCCGACGTATCGCCGGTTCGCCGCGCCCTCGAAGCGCAGCTCGGCCCCACCCTCTCGCGCTCCCGGGCGGCGCGGATCTTTGGGATCAGCCAGACCGCTCTCGATCGCTGGGTCGCCGCGGGTCAGGTCCCGATCGTCCTCACTCCAAGTGGCCGCAGGGAGGTTCCCCGGCAGTTCGCGATCGAAGTCGCCGAGGCGATCGCCGAGTTGAGGGAAAGGGGACGGGGCCGCCATCCTCTCGCCGCCGCGCTGGCCGCCCGCCGCGAGGGGCGGCTCGCGGCGGCGGGAGGGGCGGTTCCGCCGGCCGCGGGCGCGAGAGGGGGTCGGCTCCGACCGACTCCTCGCCGCCGACCGCTCCCAGCGGCCACCGAACCGCCGAGCGGCGCAGCCTGGCCTACCACGAGATCGTCGCCGAGCGCCTCGGCGAGCCGCTCCTCGGCGAGCCGCTGGTCGAGGAGGCGCGGGAGCGGGTCGAGCGGTTGGCGTCGGAGGGGCGCCTGCACCCTCGTTATGCCGAGCGTTGGCGCGAGCTTCTCTCCCGACCGATCGCCGAGATCGCCCGAGCGATCTCAGCCGACGACCAGGAGGGGAGGGACCTGCGCCAGAACAGCCCGTTCGCGGGCGTGCTCAATGAGCAGGAGCGCCGCCGGATAATCGAGGCGGTTCGTTGAGCGGGTCATGAGGCGCCGGGAGCTCGAGCACGTCATCCGCGCCGCGGCCGCCGTCACCGGGGACGACGAGCTCGTCATCGTCGGCAGTCAGGCGATCCTCGGTCAGTTCCCCGAAGCGCCCGAGTCGCTGCTCGTCTCTCGCGAGGCCGACGTCTATCCCCGCAACCATCCCGAGCGCGGCGATGAGATCGACGGCAGCCTCGGCGACGGCTCTTACTTCGACGCGACCTACGGCTACTACGCGCACGCGGTCGGGCCGGAGACGGCGACGCTTCCCTCCGGCTGGGAGGAGCGGCTCGTCCCGATCCAAAACGAGAACACCGCCGGCGCCACCGGTTGGTGCCTCGAAATCCACGACCTGCTGCTGTCCAAGTGCGTCGCCGGGCGCGACCGCGACTGGGAGTTCGCCGAGGAGGTACTCCGCCACGGCCTCGCCGATCCCGCTGAGCTGCGCCGGCGCGCCGCCGACCTGCCGCTCGCCGGCGAGCGGCGCGAAGCGGTCCTGCGCGCCGTCGAAGGCGTGATCGCGCGGGGTGGGTCCGACGTCGATAAGAGGCTGTCGTAATGCAACTGCCGCGACTCGACCGCCGTGAGCTCGCCGCGATCTACGCCGGTGGGACGATCGGCGCGCTGGCGCGGGTGGGCCTGGCGCAGGCAGCGCCCCACGGCGCCGCCTCCTGGCCGTGGGCGACCTTCGCCGCCAACATGGCCGGGGCGCTGCTGCTCGGCTACTTCGTCACCCGCCTGCAGGAGCGCCTGCCTCCCTCCAGCTACCGGCGTCCCTTCCTGGGGACGGGGCTCTGCGGCGCTCTCACCACCTTCTCGACCCTTCAGCTCGAGCTGTTCGGGATGCTCGACGCCGGCCGGCTCGGCCTCGCCGTCGCCTACGCCGCGGCGACCATCGTCTGCGGCTTCGCCTGCGTCCACCTGGCGACCGCGGCGGTGCGCCGCACCAGGATGGCGCGATGAGTGGGGTGGCGCGATGCGGCGAGGGCCCGACGAGCGGCGGCGGACGCCCGATGAGCGCGGCGACCTGGATCGGCGTCGCCCTGCTCGGCGGAGCCGCGGCGCTCGCTCGCTTCCTCCTCGATGCCGCCCTCTCCGAGCGCGCTGCCGGCCCCTTCCCGGCGGGCACATTCGCCGTCAACCTCAGCGGCGCCGCCGCCCTCGGCCTCCTCGCCGGCGCCGCCCTGCACGGCGCCGCGCTGACGATCGTCGCCGGCGGCGGCCTCGGCTCCTACACCACCTTCTCCACCTGGATGTTCGAGTCCCACCGGCTCGGCGAGGCCGGCCGCGCCGAGCTGGTCTGGCTCAACGTCGGCCTCTCGCTCGCCGTCGGCCTGGCGGCTCTCACCCTCGGCCACTGGTTGGGAGGGGTCCTGTGAGCGGTCGGGCGGAAGAGGCCGGGACGCCGCCCCCCGCGGGCGGGGAGGCGCTGAAGCTCGTCTTCTACTTCGGCGAGCACGACCGCCACGACGGTCGCTTCCTCTCGGAGGAGATCCTCGACCTGTTCGAGCGCCGCCGGCTTACGACCAGCGCGCTGCTGCGCGGCGCCGAGGGCTTCGGCGCCGGACAGCGGCTGCAGACCGACCGCCTCCTCTCCCTCTCCGAGGACCTGCCGCTGGTCGCCGTCGCCGTCGATGAGCGCGAGCGGATCGAGGCCACGGTCGCCGAGCTGGTCGAGATTGCCGGCGACGGCCTCCTCACCCTGGAGCGCGCCCGTTTCGCCGCCGCGGGCCACACGCCGGATCATGAGCCGCACGAGGAGGTCAAACTCACCGTCTATACCGGCCGGCGCGAGCGGCTCGGGGGGGCGCCCGCCCACGTCGGCGTGGTCGAGGCCCTCCATCGCCACGGCGTCGCCGGCGCCACCGTCCTGATCGGCGTCGACGGCACCTCGCGCGGCCGGCGCCTGCGGGCCCGCTTCTTCGCCGCCAACGCCGCCGTGCCGGCGATGACGATTGCGGTCGGCGAGCGCAGTCGAATCGCCGCCGCCCTCGCCGAGATAAACGACTCCGCCGACCCGCCGCCGGCCACCCTGGAGGCGATCCGGGTCTGCCGCAGGGACGGTCGCGCCCTCGCCGACCCGCGTCCGCTTTTCGACGCCGCCGCGGACGACGAGCCGCCGGGGACGACGCCGCCGGGGACGCAGCCGCCCCCGGCGTCTGGACGAAGCTGATGGTCTACTGCTCGGAGCGTTCCGAGCACGAGGGGCGCGCCCTGCACCTCGAGCTGATCCGCCGCCTGCGGGCGGAGGGCGCGGCGGGGGCGACCGCCCTGCGCGGCGTCTGGGGATACCACGGCGACCACCCCCCGCACGGCGACCGCCTGCTGGCGCTGCGCCGCCACGTCCCGATCGCCACGGTCGTCGTCGACACCCCGTCACGTTCCCGGCGCTGGTTCGAGATCGCCGCCGAGTTGACCGCGGAGACAGGCCTCGTCACCGTCGAGACGGTCTCCAGCGCCGTCCGCCCCTCCCTCTAATTTGGATTTAGAGATGAGCGAGCAGACGCTGATCGACAGCCTCGAAACGCCGCCGCGGGTGCCGCTGGCCGACCTCGTCGAGGGCCAGCTGGTGAAGGGCGTCTACGCCGTCCGCGAGCGCGAGCTGCGCCGCAAGCGCAACGGCGAGCCCTGGCTGCGGCTGATGGTCGGCGACTCCAGCGGCGCCGTCGAGGCGATCGCCTGGGACGACTCCGAGGCGCGCTACGCGCTCGCCGCCCCCGGCGCCGCCGTCTTCGTCGCCGGCGTCTATGAGGTCAGCGACCGCTGGGGCTCGAAAATCAAGCTCACCGAGCTGCGCGAGGCGACGCCGGAGGAGTACCGGCCCGAGGACCTCGCCGTCGAGTCAGAGGTTTCCTTCGACCGCCTCGAGGCCGACCTGCGGTCGCTGCTGGAGACCGTCCAGAACCCCCAGCTGGGCGAGTTGCTCGACCGCTTCTTCGGCGAGGACTCGCCGATCTGGGAGCGCTTCCGCGACGCTCCGGCGGCCAAGGTCTACCACCAGGCCTACCGCCACGGGCTGCTCGAGCACACCCTCTCGGTCGCCCAGGCGGTCAGCGCCGCCGCCGCCTTCTTCCCCGGCATCGACCGCGACGTCGCGGTCACCGGCGCCCTGGTCCATGACATCGGCAAGACCGAGGCCTACAACGACGACCCGCTTGCGATCGACCTCACCGACCTCGGCCGCCTCCAGGGAGAGATCCCGCTCGGCTACTACCTGGTGCGCCGCCAGATCGAGGAGATCCCCGGCTTCGACCCCTCCCTGGCTCAAGCGGTTCTCCACATCGTCCTCAGTCACCACGGCTCGCTCGAGCACGGCTCGCCGGTCGTCCCCGCCACCCGCGAGGCGGTCCTGGTCCACATGATCGACAACCTCGGCGGCCGGCTCGGCAGCTTCGACCGCCTCGAGCGCGAGCTCCCCGCCGGCGAGTCCTGGTCCCGCTTCGACCGAGCCCTCTCAGGCTCGGCCTACTTCGGCCAGCGCGCCGCCTGACGCCTTTCGATTCTTAGAACTTCCGCGTGCAGCGCTGGATCCGGGTGACGTTGCCGCTCGCCCTCCGAATGCAGTGGACGAGGCGCTGCGGGTTGCCGCCCGCGTGGCTGCTGGTTGCGTGGAACGACTGGCGAACCTGGCGCTGGACCTGGCGGTCGACGCTCTGGAACGTCTTGGAAAGGTCATTCAGGCCACTGTTCTCGAAATGACTTCTGGATCGTCTCGTTGCTCGTCTTGATCGCGTTGTCGGTCGTCTTCAAGACCGGCTTGACGATGAAGAGGTAGACGGCGGCGAGGATGCCGACGGTGACCAGTAGCCGGATAATCCCCGAAGTTACGCTGCCGAAGAGGTTGCGCAGGATGTCCATGGGACTTGCTGGAGACTATCCTGCCCCCCGTGGCGAAGGACACCGAGAAGCTGATCCGCCAGCTCTCGCTGATTTCGTTCCTGATGGCTCAGGGGAGGCCGGTTTCGGCCCTCGAGATCAAGCGCGAGGTGGAGGGCTACAGCGACATGAACGACGACGCCTTCGCGCGGCGCTTCTACGCGGACCGCGCCGAGCTGGAGAGCCTCGGCATCCAGCTCGGGGTCGAGAAACCGGGCGAGGGCTTCTTCGAGGCCGAGCTCTACTCGCTGCCGCCGGAGAACTTCTACCTCGACCCGATCGAGTTCTCCGACGACGAGCTTGCGGCGCTCTCCACCGCGCTCTCCCTGCTCACCGACGGCGGCTTCGCCTACGCCGAGCCGCTGCGGCTCGCCCTCCAGCAGGTCGCCTGGGGCCACCCCAACCCGATCAACGAGACCGACCGCGCCCCGGTGGAGATGGCGATGACCGCCTCGGCCGGCGGCCGCGACCTCTCCCAGCGCCTCTCCAAGATCGAGACGGCGATCTCCCGCCGCAAGACGATCGAGTTCACCTACTACACGATGGAGCGCGACGAGACCGCCAAGCGCAAGGTCGACCCCTTCCACCTGGTCTTCCGCGGCGGCCAGTTCTATTTGATCGGCCACGCTCACGAGCGCGACGCGGTGCGGGTCTTCCGCCTCTCCCGCATCCAGGGCAAGGTCGGCTATGCGTCCAAGGCCGAGCACGACTTCTCCCCGCCCGAGGACTTCGACCGCCGCGACTACGGCCAGCGCGCCGACTGGCAGCTGGGGGAGATCAAGGGCACCGCGAAGGTCTTCGTCAAGGACCGGATCGCCTGGCTGATCGAGCGCGACTTCGGCGCCTACGGCTCGCTGCGCCCCGCCAAGAAGGCCGACGGCGCACCCGGCAAGGGCAGCGTCTTTGAGACCGACTACGCCTCCGAGCGCGAGCTGATCGCCTGGGTGCTGCGCTGGCGCCAGAACGCGACGGTGCTCGCCCCCGACGACCTGCGCGCCGAGACGGAGAGTCGCCTCTCCCTCCTCCACGACCGCCACCACAACGGCTTCGAGCCGGCCAAGATCGTCGAGCGGCCGCTGCGCGAGGCGCCGCGGCGCCGCTCCAACGGTCGCGGCGAGGCGGCGATCCGCCCGGAGCGCTTCGCCCGCCTCGTCACCCTCGCCGGGATGCTGATCGAGTCCGCCAAGCAGGGCGAGCGGCTGCAGGTCGCCGACCTGCGCCGCCGCCTGGAGCTGACCGCCGAGGAGCTGCAGGAGGACATCGAGCTGCTCAACGTCGTCAACTTCGGCGGCGGCACCTACGTCCTCTACGCCGAGATCCTCGGCGACGAGATCGAGGTCGACTCCGAGCCCTACGGGGACAACTTCGCCCGCCCCGCCCGGCTGCTGCCGCTGGAGGCGAAGGCGCTGGTCGCCGCGATCGACCTCTTCGGCGACCACCTTCCCCAGGGCGGCCTGCACAGCGCCCGCGACAAGATCGTCGCGGCGCTCGGCCACGACCCCTCCGAGGAGGGGCTGGAGATCGCCTCCGGCGGCGGCAACGACGCCGAGGTGGCGCGGGTCGTCAACGAGGCGATCGCCTCCAGTCGCATCCTCGAGCTCAAGTACTACAAGGAGAACGAGGACCAGTTCACCGACCGCTCGGTCGAGCCCTACCGGCTGGAGAACGGGCGCGAGGGCTGGTACGTGGAGTGCTACGACCGCACCAAAGACGGCGTCCGCCACTTCAAGCTCGACCGGATCAAGGAGGCGACCCTGTCGAAGGAGACCTTCGAGCCGCGCCCCGAGGTGGAGGAGCTGGCCGGCGTCGAGGGCTGGATGACCCACGGCGAGGTGCCGACCGCCCACGTCGCCCGGGTCTGGGTCTCGCCCGACCGCGCCCGCTGGCTGCGCGAGGAGCGCACCGTGGTCGAGGAGCTGGCCGACGGCGCGGTCGTCGTCGAGCTCCCCTACGCGGGGACCTCCTGGCTGGTCCGCGAGATCCTCCGCGGCGCCGGCGACCTCGTCGTCCTCGAGCCCGAGGACGCCCGCGAGGCGATCGCCAAGGAAATCGCCGGCTGAGATCGCCGCTTTCGTAAGCTTTGACCCTTGCTATAGCAAGGTAAAAGATACGAAAGCGTGATCGAAGAAGCGCCCGGTCACCCCGAGATCGCGCGGATCGTCGCGCCCAACCCGGGGCCGATGACCCACGAGGGGACCAACACCTACCTCTACGGCTCGGGACCGTGCGCGGTGATCGATCCCGGGCCCGACGACGAGGGACACATCGAGGCGGTCCGCGCCGCCGCCGAGGCGCGGGGTGGGGTGGGGACGATCCTCCTCACCCACTCTCATGGCGACCATGCCGCGGGCGCCGAGCGGCTGCGACGGCCGTTGTCGAGACGGCGGCGGCACAGCGGCGGCGCGGCCTAAGCCGCCGGTGATCCTCCCCGCCGACGGCGAGCGCCACGCCGGGCTGCTGGCCGTCGCCACCCCCGGCCACGCCGCCGACCACGTCTGCTTCCTCACCGCCGACCGCGTCTGCTTCAGCGGCGACCTGGTCCTGGGGGAGGGCTCGACCTTCGTCCCGCCCGACGGCGGCTCGCTCGCCGCCTACATGGAGTCGCTGCGCCGCCTCCAGGCCGAGCCGATCGAGCTGATCTGCCCGGGGCACGGCCCCTGGGTCGTCGACCCCGCCGCGAAGCTCGCCGAGTACGTCGAGCACCGCGAGATGCGCGAGCGCCGCCTCCTCGCCGCCCTGGAGCGCGGCGAGCGCTCCCGCGAGGCGCTGCTCGCCGAGGTCTGGGACGACGTCCCCGACCAGGTCCGCCCCGCCGCCGCCCTGGTCATGGAGGCCCACCTCGAGAAGCTCGAGGCGGAGGGCCGCGCTCCCGCCGACCTTCGCCCCTGACCACCGGCCGTCGGCCGGTGGTCAGGATTTCACTCCAGCCTCTCGCCTACGCTCGGCGGCCCGCCTCCTACCCCTTGGAACGGCAGCGCTTGACGACGCTGCCGTGCAGCGACGTGCCGCTGAAGAAGAAGTCCCCGTGGGCGAGGAAGTGGCCGTTGGCGCACTTCGCCAGCAGCAGGTGGCGCTTCTTGTGGCGATAGGTCCAGGTTTTGCGAAGCGTCGCCTTGAAGCTCGTCAGCGAGCCGTATCCGCCGGCCAGCGGCGGGACCTGGATCGTCGTCGCCTTGCCGTACTTGCCGCGGACGTTGGTGATCACCGCCTTGGTGATCACGGTCGCCGCGACCGGGTAGCTGATGTAGGCGTGCTGGAGCAGCACCGGCTTGCGGCCCTTGGGCCGGCCGTTGAAGATCAGCAGCGTTCCCCGCGCCGGAACCGGCTGTGAATCGGGGAACTGGACCTCGGCGGTCACCTTGCCGGTGCCCACCAGCGCCTTGTGGCAGGCCCGCCTCGCCTGGGAGGTCAGCGTGTTGGTGATTCGGCCCAACCGGCAGGTGGGTAGGCCCTTGGTGAAGATCGTGCCGTGCTTGTCGAACTTCAGCCTCAGGGTGTGCAGGGCGGGCACGTGGGTCCCGTCGGTGGTCCTGATCGAGCCCCTGACCCGCAGGGTGATCGGCGCCATCTTGCGCTTGGGGAGCGCCTTCGGCGAGACGCCGCCGTCGGCGTTGATGACCAGGTTTCCGGCGGTGATCGTCGTCCCCAGGCGCTCGCGCCAAACACCGCCGCCGCCAGCGCGATCACCGCCCCGAGGGTGACAAGAGCTGTTGCGGTGCCTGGATTTCATCGACGCCTCCCAGCGTTGGTCGCTTGCGTCCGGCTGGATAGCTGACTACCTAGTTTTGGTAACCCGGCAAACCGGGCGGAAGATGCGGTCAACGTCAGCGTGCTGACAAAACTGGCCGGCTGGCCAAACCTGATAGACAGGGACGATGGGTCAGCGGACGCAAGAAGGGCGGGACGCGGCGAGCGGGGTTGATGGCCGGGGCGGCCGGGACGGGCCTGCTCGCCGTCGCCGGCGCCGCTGCCTGGCACTGGCTGCTGCGCCGCCCGCTGCCCAAGCAGGAGGGGACGATCGAGGTCGACGGGCTCGAGGGCCGGGTCAAGGTCCGCCGCGACCGCTGGGGCGTTCCCCACATCGAGGCCGAGACAGCCGGCGACCTCTGGTTCGCCGAGGGCTTCGCCCACGCCCAGGACCGCCTCTGGCAGATGGACTTCTACCGCCGCATCACCAGGGGGCGACTCGCGGAGATGGCGGGGGCCGAGGGCCTGCCCGTCGATCGGCTGATGCTCACCCTCGGCATCCGCCGCGTCGCCGAGCGCGAGGCCGCCGCCCTCGACCCCGATCTGCGCGCCACCCTGGAGCGCTTCTGCGCCGGGGTCAACGCAGCCGCTGCGAGCGCCCGCGCCCTGCCCTTCGAGATGCAGCTGCTGCGCCTCGGCCGCTTCGAGCCCTGGCGCCCGGTCGACATCCTCAGCCTCGGCAAGCTGCTCGCCTTCGGCCTCGCCACCAACTGGGAGCGGGAGCTGCTGCGCGCCGACATGGTTCGCGCCCTCGGCCCCGAGCTGACCGCCAAGCTCGACCCCACCTACCCGGCCGACAGCCCGATCGTCACCCAGGAGGCCTGGACGCGGCGACGGCCTCGCGATCGCCGAGCAGATCGACTCGGTGCGTCGCTCGCTCGGCCTCGCCGCCGAGGCGGGCGGCTCCAACAACTGGGCGGTCAGCGGCGCCCGCAGCGCCACCGGCTCACCGCTGATCGCCGGCGACCCCCACCTGCCCCCGAGCATGCCGGGCATCTGGTACCAGGTCGGCCTGCGGCTCGGCGACCGCGTCGTCCGCGGCGCCTCGCTGCCCGGGCTCCCCGGCGTCTACATGGGTCAGGGCAACGACGTCTGCTGGACCTTCACCAACGTCATGCCCGACGTCCAGGACCTCTTCATCGAGCGGATCGAGGGCGAGCGCTACCTCTTCGAGGACGAGTGGCGACCCCTCGACGTCGTCCGCGAGGAGATCCCGGTGAAGGGACGCGCCGAGCCCGAGGTCCTCGCGGTGCGCTCCACCCACCACGGCCCGATCGTCAACGAGGCGCTCGGCGCCGACGAGGCCGAGCCGCTCGCCCTGCGCTGGCTGACCCTCGACGAGCCGACCGTCTTCTCCGGCATGTTCGAGCTGCACGGCATCGAGTCCGGCCCGGAGCTGGTCGCCGCCCTCGCCGGCCACACCGCGCCCGCCTCCAACCTCATCTGGGCCGACCGCAGCGGCTCGATCGGCTACAAGCTGATCGGCCGCCTGCCGCTGCGCAAGGGCGGCAGCCCCGACCTGCCGAAGCCGGGCTGGACGGGGGAGTACGAGTGGACCGGGACGATCCCCTACGAGGAGCTGCCCGAGGCGATCGACCCCGAGAGCGGCTTCCTGGTCACCGCCAACAACCGGATCGTCGGCGACGACTACCCCCACCACATCACCAGCGAGTGGTACGACGGGGTGCGGGCGCAGCGGATCGAGGACCTGCTGCGCGCCACCGAGAAGCACGACATCGAGAGCTTCGAGGAGATGCAGTCCGACGACCTCTCGATCCTCGGCCTCGAGGCGGCGCGCCGGCTCGGGCGCCTCCAGCCCGCCGGCCAGCGCGAGAGCAGCGCGATCGAGCGGCTGCGCAGCTGGGACGGCCGCCTCGGCCTCGACTCCGTCGCCGGGACGATCTACCAGGCCTTCCTGCTGCGGCTGGCCCGCGAGGTCGCCCGCGCCGTGATCGGCGACCGCGACCTCTGCGAGCGCTGGCTCGACCGCGGCGACAACGGCTTCTCCAGCCACGTCACCTCGCCCTGGCGCTGGCACTCCCACCTGATGAAGCTCTGGGAGGAGGGCGACGAGGAGCTGGTCGGCCGCCCCTGGGACGAGCTGGTCCTGGAGGTGCTGGCCGGCGCTCTCGACGACCTCACCGAGAGCTTCGGCGCCGACCCCGAGGCCTGGCGTTGGGGCCACGTCCACAAGATGGAGTTCCCCCACCCGCTGGGCGAGGCCAACCCGCTGCTGCGCCGCCTCCTCAACCGCAGCCTCGAAGCGGGCGGCGCCCAGGAGACGGTCAGCCAGATCGCCTACGACCCGAACGACCCCTACCGCGCCGTCTGGGCGCCGAGCTGGCGGATGGTCGCCGACCCGACCGACCCCGAGCGCTCCCGCTGGCAGATGTTCACCGGCCAGTCCGGCCACCCGGCCAGCCCCCATTACGACGACCTCCAGCCCGACTGGCTCAAGGGCCGCACCCAGCCGATGGCCGGCGAGGGCCCCTGGCGCGAGCTGGACCTGGTCCCCGCCGGGCCCTGAGCGCCGAATGGCGAATTTTCCACACGATGGTGTGGGAAATTCATCAATCGGCCGGGAAGAGCTCCTCCACCGCCTCGCGAAACTTGGCGGGGTCGATGGCGGGGAAGCGTACAGCTCGGGCTCGATCGCCTCGAACTGGGCGCGGGCCTCGGCCGGGTCGACCAGGCCGCGCGCGATCATCTCCTCGACGTCGCGGCGATCCTGGTCGTGCCCGCGCTCGGCCTTGGAGAGCGCTTGGGCGACCGGGTCGAAGTGGTGGAAGGAGAGCTTCCCTTCCCTGCCTATCAGGGGACTGCGGTCCTCCCATCCCTCCGGCAGGGGGATGAAGTCCGAAGGGGCGGCCAGCTCGACGTTGAGGTCCAGCTCCTCCTTTAGCCGGGGATCTCCCGCAGCAGCTCGTCCCGGTCGGGGATCAGCTTGATTCACGTCGATCGTCGTCTCCCGCCAGCCGTTGAGGACGGCCGTTGCCCCTCCGGTGAGTAGACGCGGCCCTCCGCTTGGGCGGTCCGACCGAGTTCCCGCATGAACCGCTCGATGCGGGTCGAGTCGGCTAGCTCGCGCATGAGCGGCGCGTTCGAGCTGACCAGCCGGCGGATCAGGGCGTTGTAGCGGAATGGGCGCCGTCGCCCCCGCGCCTCGGCCAGCGCCGGCGTCGGCACCCCCGGGACCGGGGGCGGGTCGGGCGCCGCCTTCACCGGGCTCGGCTTCGACGCCTGCGCGACGCCCTCGACCCGGACGATGTCGGCCTGGCTCGCCTCGCCCTACCGGGCGATCGGCGTCTACATCGGCGGCCTCAACCGCGGCTGCTCCCAGCCCAATCTGACCACGGCCTGGGTCGGCACCGAGGTCGCCGCCGGCTGGCACCTGATCCCGATCTACGTCGGCCTCCAGGCCCCGACCAGCGGCTGCTCCAGCTGCGCCAAGCTGAGCGCCAACAAGGCGACCGGCCAGGGCACCGCGGCAGCCAACGACGCCGTCGCCGACGCCCAGCGCGTCGGCATGGGCCCGGGCAGCCCGATCTACTTCGACATGGAGGGCTACGGGCGCACCTCCAAGGCCAGCAACGCGACCCTCACCTTCCTCGCCGCCTGGACCAAGCGGCTGCACGCGCTCGGCTACCGCTCCGGCGTCTACGGCAGCAGCGCCTCGACGATCGCCGACCTCGCCGGCCAGATCGGCTTCGGCTACGCGCTGCCCGACGACATCTGGACCGCCAACTGGAACGGCCGCGCCGACACCGCCGACCCCTACGTCCCGAACAGCGCCTGGTCCCGCCACCAGCGGCTGCACCAGTTCCGCGGCGGCCACAACGAGACCTATGGCGGGGTGACGATCAACATCGACAGCGACTACGTCGACGGGGCCGACGGTCGGCACGCCGCCCGGGCCGCGCCCGCTCACCGTCGCAGCGGTCCACGCCGTCGGCGGCACCGTCCTCCTGCGAGCCCACTGCGCCCGGCCCGAGGGCGCCGCCTGCCCGGGGCAGATCTTCGTCCGCACCCACGTCCGGGTGCGGGTCCGCCTCCGCCACCGGCAGGTGAGGACCCGGGTCGTCGCCTCGCCATCGCCCGCCGCTCCTTCGAGCTGGGCGGCGGCCGCACCCACACCTACCGGGTCCACCTCAACGGCCGCGGCCGCCCGCTGCTGCACAAGCAGGGCAAGCTCAACGCCCAGCTGCTCGTCGCCACCCCCGGCGCCCGCGCCTTCCGCGAGTGCAGCTGAAGACGCTGGGCCGGTAGGCCGCCCGGCGGACGTGGGCGAGCAACTCCTCCCGTGCCGAACGCCTTGACTGGGTGGGCGCTTCGAGCCGACACGCCAAGCGACGAGATGAGGCTCTCAGGATCTTGCCCGTCGATGTCGAGAATCGTCGCCAGCACACCCCAAGCGATCAGACGTTGACGATGGGGGCAATCTCCTCCTGCACGGGTTGGATAGCCGTGGCCGTGCGATCATTGTGGTCGTCGCGGATGATGATCCCGGCTTCGTCATCACCACTTTCCCGGATGATTGAAATGCATGCCGACTACGACAGCAAAGCCAACGCAGTTTCGATCTCCCTTGCTCAAAGGGAGCGGGCGGACGAGGCAGACCAAGTCCACCCACGTGCTGTCGTTGCCCTCCGCGACAAGCGGCCAATAGAGGTGCAGCTTCTCTACCCCGACCTTGGGGTGAAGGAGCCCCTGGGTGCGGTGGCGACCCGCTACGAGCTCGACGTCGAAGCTTTGATTGCCGCCACACAGGCCGCCCTGGCGGCTCCCGATCGCGTGATTACTTTGGACGTGGCGCTCCGGGCTGTGGCCTAGCCTTCCTCGGCCTAACCACGGATGAGCCGCAGGGACCAGATCACGCTGAGCGACGAGGAGTTCTTGGAGCTGCTCGACGGCGAGCGGATCGCCGTCGTCTCCAGCCTCGGGCCGCGCGGCTGGCCGCACTCGATGCCGATGTGGTTCGTGCCGCGCGGGGGGAGGTCTGGATCTGGACCTACGCGAAGTCCCAGAAGGTGCGCAACCTCGAGCGCGACCCGCGGGCGACGGTGCTGGTCGAGACCGGCCGCGAGTACGGCGAGCTGCGGGGGGCGATGATCGAGGCCGAGGCGGAGGTCCACCGCGACTTCGAGACGGTGCTCGGGTTCGCAGAGGAGTTGACGCTGCGCTACGCGGAGGGGATCTCCTCGGTGGAGGGCGACGCCAAGGCCGCGCTGGAGGCGCAGGCGCCGAAGCGCGTCGCGATCCACTTCAAGCCAGTGCGGACGGCCACCTGGGACCACCGCAAGCTCGGCGGCACTTACTGAGAGACTGCACGACCCGATGCGACGACGACTGACAGCCGCGATCCTGCTCGCCTGCCTTGCGGCGGCCGTGCCGGCGATCGCCGGCGGCGCTCCTCGCGTCCACCACCTTCGCCACGTGTCGCACACCCCGCTCAACCCGGCCCCGCCGGCCGGGCCGGTCCCTTCCGACTTCTTCGGGATCGCGCCCCAGACCGCGCTGACCCCGGCCGACGTCTTCCGGATGAAGGCGGGGGGGATCGGGACGGTTCGCCTGGCCGTCCCCTGGAACGCGATCCAGCCGACCGAGGACGGCGGCTACAACTGGGTCGGCGTCGACGCCGCGATCGACGTCGCCTCCCAGGCCGGCCTGCGGGTGCTGCCCTTCGTCTACGGGACCCCGAGCTGGCTGGCCCGCAAGCCGACCACCCTGCCGATCGACACCGCCCGCCAGCGCGCCGCCTGGAAGGCGTTCCTGACCGCGATCGTCAAGCGCTACGGGCCCGGCGGCGACTTCTGGGCCGAGCACGGCCCGGGCATCCCCTACGTGACGATCTTCGACAAGCCGCTGCCGATCCGCACCTGGCAGCTCTGGAACGAGGCCAACTTCTTCTACTTCGCCTTCCCGGTCTCCCCGTCGCGCTACGCGCGGCTGGTGAAGCTCTCCGCGCCGGCGATCAAAGCCGTCGACCCGGGGGCGAAGGTTGTCCTCACCGGCCTCTTCGGCAAGCCCAACGAGCGCGGCCGCCGCGGCATGCCGGCGGCGCAATTCCTCAACGCCGTCTACCGCTCACGCGGGATCAAGTCCTTCTTCGACGGCGTCGCCCTGCACCCCTACGCGCCCTTCACCAGCAACCTGATGCAGCTCGTCGAGGGCATCCACAGGGTCACCGTCAAGCACCGCGACCGCCCCGGCCTCTACATCACCGAGATGGGCTGGGGCTCCCAGAACAACTTCAAACACGACGCCTTCGAGCAGGGCCCCCGCGGCCAGGTCCGCCAGCTGCGCGCCTCCTACACCTACCTGATCGCCAACCGTCGCCGCCTCAACCTCAAGCAGATCGACTGGTTCACCTGGAAGGACGTCAAGGGGAGCTGCGACTTCTGCGACTCGACCGGCCTCTTCCACGGCGGCGACCGGCTTCCACGCCAAGCCCGCCTGGCACGCCTTCACCGCACTGACCCGCGCCGCGCTGCGGTAGAGACACTCAGGACTGGGCCCCAAAGGGACTTTGACTCCCAGGGACGACCCCGCTTCACGGGACATGTGCGAGGGATGCGAGTCCGAATGGTGGTCGCTCTTGACGACCCCAATCTGATCGTCACAATTCACGAAAGGCGTAACTGATGCGGGCCGACTACGACAGCGAAGGCGACACGATCCAGATCGAGTTGGAGTCGGTCGGACGCCTCGATTACGGGGAGGATGTCCAGAACGGCGCCGTCGTTGTCGGCATCCTCGGTGGAAAGGCCGTCATGGTTGACGTGATCGGAACTCGCTCCGACTTCGAAGGGTCTTTACGCGTTGCGGCCGAGAGCTACGACCTCGACGCCGAAGCGCTGATCGCGGCCGCTCGGGCCGCCCTCGCCGCTCCCAACCGCACGGTCACGCTGGACGTGGCGCTGCACGCTGCGGCCTAGCGCGACTCAGCGACTGCGGCCCAGGCCGATCAGGAGGCCCGCCCGCCTGGACATTGCCGGTGTAACGCGTAGGTGGGCAAATAGACCACCTACGCGTTACACCGGCGGCGGGCGCTCCGCTGGGTTGATTTCAGGTGGTTGCGGACAGTCGCGAGGAGGCGGCGGTCAGGAAGTGCGAGATCACGATGACTGAGGCGGTTCCGCGGAACCGCCGGCGCGGTTGCCGATGGGCGAAGGCGGAGATGATGCCGCACGGGGTCGTCTTCGCGTCGCCTTTGTCGCCGGCGTTTCCCCGGCGTTTCCATCTGCAGATGTGATGCAAATCGATGATGTATTGCCCGTCACACCCGCGACCGCGTCCTGGGTCCTGCCCCACTCGACCCCGGGCCACGTCACCGGCGGCGGGCAGATCGCCGCCCCCGGCGGCCACGGCAAAAACAAGATTGCCTTCGGCCTCGAGGCCAAGGGCGGCCGCCACGGCGTCAAGGGCAACTGCGAAGTGGTCGACTCCCAAAGCCACACCAACGTCGACTGCCTCAACGCCACCGCCCTCGTCATCGACGGCCGCGAGGCGACGATCTACGGCGACGCCAAGATCGGCCGGCTGCGCACCGCCTACAAGATCACCGTCGACGGCGGCGGCGGCCACGGCGTCGACAACTTCCGCATCGTCACCAGCTCCGGCTACCTCGCCGAGGGAACCGTGCTGAACGGCGAGATCCACGTGCACTGCCGGCCGGCGCACCCCCCACATGGGCACCACGGTCGTCACCAGCTGCGCCACAAGCGCCGCCGTTAGGCAGCCCTCCAGCAGCGACGGGGCCAGCCGTGCCTACCCCCAGGTGGCCTGCGGCAGATTGGCGAGGATCGTTTGGTCGGCGGTCAGCAGGGGGGAGTCGGCGACGATCGCGTGCGCCGCGAGCAGCCGGTCGAAGGGGTCCCTGGTCCACGAGAGCCCGTGGGCCGCGCCCACAAGCTCGGCGAGCGGCGCATCCGCGACCTCCAGCCCGATGCTGCGCCGCAGCGCCGTCAGCGGCGCGGTGGGCGGTTCGGTGACGCGTCCGACCTCGTGCAGGTAGGTGAGCTCGAGCTCGACGATTGGCGAGATGAATGCCGGCTCAGACTCGATCAACTCACGTGCGGCCTGTGGGATGCGCCGGTCCTCGCCCCCGTAGAGCCAACCGACCACATGCGTGTCAAGAAGGATCAGGGTTCCACTCCGATGACCAATCGACGTGGATCAGCTCGTCAGGATCGCCGACGATGTAGCCCCCGCGCCGTGGCAGTCGGTCCCAGATTGACGGCACCTCCTTCGGCGCAATCACCAGGGTCTTGCCGCCCCGCTCGATCTCCAGCGACTGCCCCGTTTCGAGGACCTCGTCCAGCAGCCGGTAGACATTGGCGCGTAAATTCGAGGCGCTGATGGCTATGGGAGCCTCTTCCTGACGTACGTACGTATAAAGAGTTGCTGTACGTACGCTAACAGATGCTCTGCGTTCCGGCCCTAACGGTGCCTGCGCCGCCGCACCTGGATCGTCAGGCGGCGGGAAATCCCCCGGAGGTAGGTGGCACTGCGCGCCGCGGTCGCCCGGAAGCTCGAGCGGTGGCGGATGCGACGGCGAAAGCGCACCGTGCAGGCGCGGTCGAGGCGCTTGCTCCCGTTCGGCCGCCCGCCCCGCAGGAGGAGAATCCGCTGCCCCGGCCGCCCCAGGCAGGGCGATACGCCGACCGTGATCAGCGCCGTTCGTCCCACCCTGACTCGCCGCCGCGCGGCCCCGATCCGCACGAACGTCTTCTTCGGCGGCCGCGGGCAGCTCGTCGGCTCCTCGCCCACCAGGCGGTCGACCTCGCCGTCGCCGGTGACGACGTAGAGGCGCCCGCAGGAGTCCTCTCCGAAGGAGACGATGCCCTCGTCGCCCACCGCCAGGCCGGTGAAGCTGTCGCTCCCGAACGGGTCGCCGAGGTCCAGTGAGCGGATCTCCCCGACGCAGAGGTCCGCGTACAGGTAGCGCCCGTAGAGGGCGCCGAGGCCGGCGTCGCGCGCCACGTAGCCGCCGATGATCGCGCAGGGGCTGCCGGGGTCGCTGTGGGGGTAGGAGAAGACCGGGTCGGTGAAGGCGACGGGGCTCAGCGATGCGCACTGCGGGTCGGTCCCCGGCCCCGGCGCCAGCCCCTCGTTGCAGTTCCAGCCGTAGTTCGCGCCCCCGCCCAATCCCGGCGCCGGCGCGTAGTCGACCTCCTCCTCGGCGTGCTGGCCGACGTCGCCGATTACCAGGTCGCCGCTGCCCCGGTCGAAGGAGAAGCGGAACGGGTTGCGCAGCCCGTAGCTCCAGATCGTGTCGTAGGGGGCGGGCGCCGCCGAGAACGGGTTGCCGGTGGGGACCGTATAGGGCCGGCTGCCGCTCGCGCGCGGGTCGATCCGCAGCACCTTGCCCAGCAGGCTGCCGAGGCTCTGCGCGTTGTGGTGCTCGTCGTCGGAGCCGCCCCCGTCGCCGGTTGAGACGTAGAGGTAGCCGTCGGGGCCGAACTGCAGCTGGCCGCCGTTGTGGTTGCTCTCACCGGGGTGGGGGATGGTCAGCACGTTGCGCAGCGTCCCGATCGCGGCGCTGTCGCCCTCGGCGCGCAGCTCAGCCACGTGGATCTCCCCCGGCGCCTCCTTCCCCGTGTAATAGACGTAGAAGCGACCGGAGCGGTCGAAGTCCGGCGCCGGCGCCATCGACATAAGCCCGCGCTCGCCGTCGCAGCACTCGACCACCGAGCTGAGGTCGGCGAAGACGCTGACCTCGCCGCCCTGCACCAGCTCGATCGCCCCGCCCCGCTGGACCACGAAGAGCCGGTCGGGGTTGCCGGGGTCGGAGGTGACGAAGATCGGCTGGGCGAAGGAGCCGATCGGCTGCAGGGACGCGGCCCGGGCGCTCGCGGCGCCGGCCAGCGTGAGCAGGACCACGACCGCGCTTGTCCACCGCAGCATCCGCATCTCCCTCACCAAATTGACACAGATTCGTGCGCTATGCGTCAAGCGGAGTGCCGTACCCTCCGAGAGGAGATGGAGCAAGCGAAAGCCAATTGGACCGACGCCCGCCTCAACGACCTGTCGGGCCGCATCGATGAGCTTGGCCGTCGCATGGACAACGGTTTCAACCGGGTCGATGAGGACATCCGGGCGCTGCGCAGTGAGATGGGCGCCCGCTTCGAAGCCTCCGACGCCCGCTTCGACGCCTTCCAGCGCACAATGCTCCAGCTCGGCGGCGGCATGATCGTCACCTTCGTGGTCGGCTTCGCCAGCATCCTGGTCGCGCAGCTGGCTTAAACGCCCGGGGCTCGATCGCCCCGCAGCGACCCAAGCAAGCTTTTCTTGGTGGACGCCTAACCCAAGGAAAACGCCTAAACCTTTGCTAACGTCGCCATAACCCAAGGTTCCCAGGCATGAGCGATCAGGCAAAAGAGACTCAGCGACCCGATCGGGCCGGCAAATTCAACCTCGTTGAGACGGAGCGGGGCGGGTACGAGGTCTTCTCGCCGAAACCGTTGCCCCCCGACCCACCGTTGGCGATCGGCGCGGATCTTCAACGGCAGCTCGACCGCGCCAACCAGGCCCTTGGTCGCCTCGACGGGATAACGCTGTTACTGCCCGACCCCGACCAGTTCCTCTACAGCTATATCCGCAAGGAGGCGGTGCTTTCCTCGCAAATCGAGGGTACGCAGTCCTCGCTTTCCGATCTGCTGCTCTTCGAGCACGACGCTGCGCCGGCGGTGCCGGTCGAGGACGTTCGGGAGACCACGAACTACCTCGCCGCGCTCAACCTCGGGCCTGAAGAGCATGGCGGAGGGGTTGCCGCTGAGCTTGCGCTGCTCAAACAGGCGCACGGCGAATTGCTTCGCGGCACACGTGGCGGCGAGACCGGGCCGCGGCGAGTTTCGGCGTGATCCAGAACTGGCTCGGCGGGCACGACACCAGAGTCGGCGCGCTACGTTCCCCCTGCCGCCTGAAGAGGTGCCGGGCGCGATGGGCGACCTCGAGAAGTTCCTGCACGGCGATCCCGTTGCGACACCGATTCTCATTCGTGCGGCACTGGCCCACGCCCAGTTCGAGACGATCCATCCGTTCCTCGACGGGAACGGCCGTCTCGGTCGGCTGCTCGTGACGCTGATGCTCTGCTGCGACACCGCGGATGGCGAGTCCCGCGTCTTATCGCGTCCGTTGCTCTACCTCAGCCTCCATCTCAAGCGCCACCGGGACGTCTATTACGAACGACTCCAGGCGATCCGCACCGAGGGCGACTGGGAGGGGTGGCTGCATTTCTTCTTCGAGGGCGTGATCTCGGTAGCCACGCTTGCGACAGAGACGACCAAACGAATCGTCGAGTTGATCGAGCGCGATCGGCAAGAGATTCACGCACTTGGTCGAGCAGCGGGATCGGCCCTGCTCGTGTTCGACCAAGCAGTCAAGGAAGTCGTTCTGCGGATTCCTGAAACCGCAGGACGGCTGCCGATCTCTGAGCCCACTGTGGCAACCGCGATCGCCAACCTCGAGAGGCTTGGGATCCTGCGAGAGGTCACGGGCGGGCTCGGAACAAGATATTCGCCTACGACCGCTACCTCACCATCCTGAGCGAGGGGACCGAGCCGCTCTAGCCCGCCCGGGCCATCAGCCGTCACATCCGATGCCGTCGCCGTCGGCGTCGAGGCCGTAGTGATCGACTCCCAGGACTTGCACCGTGCCGGTGTAGAGGGGGCCGTCGCCGCTGCCTGTCCATGACGCTTGACAATGCGGAGAGCTCAAGTTGACACGGCATAGTGGATCGTCTCTCGAATGCCCATATCGAGGGCGTCGACGATCTCTTGGAGGCGCTCGACTCCCACACCCGAGTAGAGCGAGGCCTCCCAGCGTTGGATCTGCTGCTCTCGAAGACGGAGTCGTTTGGCCAAAGCCTTTTGAGTCAGGCCCGCCGCAATCCGCGCTTCGATCAGGGCGACAGGCAGTTCCCGTAGTCCCTCGATCTCGAGACGGTCGACGCGCCCATCGCGCAGGTCTTCGTATCGCTGGATCTGTGCGCGCAAATCCTCCGCCTCGCTATGCAGCGAGGAGCCCATCGCCTCATAGACGCGTGGATCGACGTACTTGCCGGGCGTGCCCTGGCGGTGGGCCTCGATGGCCTCCTCGAAGCGGCGAAGCTCTGCCCTGGCGATCCGGTATTGGCGCTCGTTGGCGATCAAGTCAGGGTCTTCAGGTCGAGTTCGATGATTCCCTTGGGGTCCCCGGTGTTGCGGTCGCGCTGGAAGTAGTCCAGAAACCGAGTGCCCGCCGGGCCGGCGGCGACGTCCGCCGGGAAAAGTTCGCCGCCATAGCGCTCCTTCTGGGCTCTGCGTTGATCGGAGAAGTCGAGCAGGGTAGGGTCAAGCGCATCCGGTTTCACGCTGGCGGCGTCCCAGCAGGCGTCGAAATCGCCAGGCTCCTCCTTGGCAGTGACGAAGCTCCCGTCAACGTAGGCGGTGTGGCATCCAGCTTTGTGGAGAGAAAGCAACGCCTCTCGCAATCCCGAGAGCAGTGCCCTCCGCCGGGTCGAGCCGCCGAACTCTGATTCCAGTTCGGCCCAGTCTGCCTTGTGGATGCCGGCGGGCAAATTTCCTCTCTCGTTGAAGGGTGGAATCATAACACAATTTATTTGTTGTGTTGCATGTCGGCAAGGAAATGCCGAGGACGAGACTGGGAAGAAGGCGGGCGGAATCGCGACTGGGGAACCATGCCCCAGTCCTACAGATCTCAAGCGCGCGTATCGGTGAACTATGTGAAAAGTGTGTGTCAGCTGTGGGCATCCTGCTCCCACTGACGTCTGACATTCCGGTGCGAGCCCTTGGGCTGGATGTCCTGATCGACTCGGCTATTGCGCCGAGGACAGGCCGTCCTCGACATGCGCCAGGACCTCCTGCAGGTCAGGACGGTCGGAGAGGGGGATCGGCGCCACCGCGTTCGTCCTGCCTTTGAGGTTCAGGCCGGCGTCGTCGGCGAGGGTCAGAGCCCGCGCCGGATCCCGCCCCCCGCTCGCCGCCTCGTAGGAGCCTCGCTCGAACGCGCCCGTGTAGATCGCCGCCAACTCGCCCGCGTGCTTGGCGTCCCGCTCGCGGCGAATGACGAGGATCTGGACGATTCGGGTCCCGGGCGCCACCGCGAAGGCCTCCTTTACGGTCGCCAGCACGTTGCTGCCCAGCGCCTTTACGTACAGCTCGTTGACCTCGGTCTTCGTCCTCTTCTTCAACGTCGGTTTGCCGGTCGGCGTGCGCGCCGGTTTGCGCTCGGGGACGATGGCCTCCGGGGAGGGGAACTGCATCACCACGGTCGTCCGCTCGCCGTCGCAGTCGATCGGCGCCGCCGGCGCCTCGTTGTCGGCGAAGGCATGCTCCAGAGCCGCGATCGTGACCTCCGGTTCGTTGCGCAGCAGGCGCTCCCACTCCTCGTCGAGCTGCGCCTGTCCGGCCTTCCGCTCCGCCTCGCGACGGTCTTTCTCCGCCGCCACGGCTGTCGCAAGGTCCGCGTCCACCTTGTCACGCGCTGCGCCGAGTTTCGTCCACAGCTCGTCCAGGCGAGCCTGCTCGGCTCGCTGGGCTTCCGCCCGCCGCCCTTCCTCGGCGACGGCCTCGGCTTCGGCGTCGCGATCGGCGGCCCTGGTGGCCTCAAGCCGGTCTCTGACGCGCCAGATCGGGATTCCCTCCCGATGGCGCTTGCGGCAGGCGCGCATCAGCGCGTAGCGGTCGACCGGCTCCGGCGCGGCGGCAACCGGCGGCGCCTCGCCGCCGCCCGTTGCGGCTATCAGCTCGGGGACGTCCGCGGCCTTTTCCAGCCCGGCTTTGATCGGCTCCGGGTCGACCTCCTCGGCGGCGGGAAGCTCGACTCGCTCAGCCTTTGGAAAAGCGTGTGCGTGGACCGAGACGAGCGCCTTCTCGATCGCCGCGACCTTCTCGACATCGGCTTCTCGCTGCGCGGCCCGAAGCTCCCGTTCGTGAGCCGCCAGCGATGCTTTGGTCGGCCCTCGGTAGGTGGAACGCGGGGCGGTCGCCCGCGCTGCTGCCGGCCCCTCCGCCGATGCGTGAATAGGCCGAGACGGGCCCGACGCCGCTGGAGACGCCGACTCCGCGGCTGCCGACGTGGACCCGCGCGGCACGCGGACCGATGCCCGCGCTGATGCCGCGGCTCGAAGCCCTAACCCGAACCCCGGGGGCGACCTTGAAGCTCATGCCCATCAGCCGTCACATCCGATGCCGTCGCCGTCGGCGTCGAGGCCGTAGTGGTCGACCCCCAGCACCTGCACGGTTCCGGTGTAGAGGGGGCCGTCGCCGCTGCCTCCCTCGCAGTCGTAGTCCGACGCGTTTGGATCGAGGCAGCCGCTGTAGTTGGGGTCGCATTGCGGGCTCGGTGCGGGGGCGGGTGCGGGGGCGCTGGCTTGGGCTTCTCGACGATCGCCAACCGGCGCTGGTAGCGGGAGACGTCGCTCTCGGCGCCGGCCAGGCGATTGCGGGCCCGGTTGAGTGCGTACCGAACCCTTTGCAGGTCGCTGCGGTCGGCCTCGTGCCGCCGCGACCAGCGTGGCTGCCTGCCGGTCGAGCTTTGCCGCCCTTTGACGGGCGCGCTCAAGGGCCGGCGTCTGCATCGACTCCGTCGCCGGCTTGGTAGCGAAGCGCCGCGGACGCTCGGTTGCTCGAGGCATCGCCCGCGAAGACCGCGGAGCCGAGCCCGATGAGGCAGAGCGCGCCCAGCACGCCCGCGAGGACCTGGACGGCGCGCCGCGGCAAGCGCTCACGGCGCATCACCGGGCGCTCGCGTCCCCTCTGTATCTCCGCGGAATGGCGAGCGAGCACCAGGGCATTGGCGAGCACGAAGCCGAGCACGAACAGCGCGATGCCGAAGAGCTCCCGCCACGCCCCCCGCGGCGCCGATCGCGGCGCCGACGATGACCATCAACAACCCGCCGCCGACGCAGAGCCCGATCGCCTGGTTGCGCGGCATCCGGGTCAGCCAGGCGACCAGCGCCGTCGCGCGGAACCAATCCCAGGCGAGGACGATGCCCGCGGCAACGAGCATGGCCAGCGCGAAGCCGAGACCGGCGCGGACCGTCTCGTCGTGGCGATCGGCGGCGTCGTGTCGCTCCTTTTCGAGCCGCGCGAGCTTCGCGGCGGCGATCCGTCGGCGGTCTCTCAGCCCGCTTTCGATAGCTGCCGCCCTTCGGTCGGCTGCTCTCGCCGCCCCGGCAACAGGGTCGGCTCGGCGGCTGCTCGTCCGTAGGCGCTCCTGCGCCGGCGGCAACTCGGCCTCGAGCCGGCTCACGTCGGCCGTCGCGCTCGCGACCCGAGACTGCGACTCGCTGAGGGCGACGCTCAAGTCCTGAGCCGGTCGCCGCCCCGCACCAGGCGAGAGCGGCGAGGCACAGCAATCCGAGCGCGCATGCGATTCCCCCTCTTCTCCCTCTCAACACCGTCGCCTCCCCATGCTCAAATTACGCGCTGCAATCTAGCGAAGTTGAGCATCCACGGACGCGTGCTGTCAACGCCGGCTGTCCGCGCCGGAAGGCTGTAGGCGTCACCAAATTGACACAGATTCGTGCGCCACACGTAAAGGTGAGTGCCCTACCCTTCGAGAGGAGATGGAGCAAGCGAAAGCCAATTGGACTGACGCCCGCCTCGACGACCTGTCGGGCCGCGTCGATGAGCTTGGTCGTCGCATGGACAACGGTTTCAACCGGGTCGATGAGGACATTCGGGCGCTGCGCGGTGAGATCGGCGCCTTCCAGCGCTCCATGCTCCAGCTCGGCGGCGGCATGATCGTCACCTTCGTGGTCGGCTTCGCCAGCATCCTGGTCGCGCAGCTGGCCTGAGGCGAGGAATCGGAATCTCGGCCGTGTTTAGGCCTGCTCGCCGGTAGGGACTACGGACTGATCACGCGGCGCCAGGACAGCGCTTGCCAGCCGCATCGCCTCCAGTAGCTCCGTACGCGCCAGCAACGCCTCCAACATCAGCCACACGCCGCCGGTGGCCGCCAGCTTCGCGGCCAGCGCGACCAGGTCGTCGCCGACCGGGAGCAGGTAGCCGACTGCGGCGGCGATCGCTCCGATGACGAGGTGGCGCCCAACGGGCCCAAGCGCTCGCCGAACGACCCGATCCGAGCCGGCGGTCAGCACGGCGGCCGCGGCCAGCGAGGAAGCGAGCATCGCGATGCCGACGCCGGTGCCGGCCAGCGGCCCCACCGCGATGGCGGCGGTGACCACAATCACCAGAGTTGAGGCGAGGACGGAGGCGATCGGCGTGCCCGGTCGTCCCTCGGCGAAAGCGAGCCCGGCCATCGCGGCGCTGACACTCGCGTTCAGCAGCATCCCCGCCGAGGCGATCAAGACGATGTCCACGCAGGGCAGCCAGCGGTCCCCCAGCAGACTTGCGACCAAAGCTTGCGATGACCCGGCGACGAGGGCGAGGGGGAGGGCGGCGACGATTGCGGCGAGGACCGCTCCCCGCCCCGCGCGGCGAGGCCGCTCGTCCGGCGCACGGGAAAGCGCGGGGAACGAGACTCGCTGAAGTGCCGAGGCGAGCGCCACGGGGAAGGAGAAGAGGCGCACCGACATCGTGTAGAAGCCGGCCAGAGAGACGCCGCCAATCGCGGTGACCAGGGTGACGAACCCCAACTCCCTGCCTACCGAGAGAATCCTGTAGAGGCTGAACTTGAGCCCGAAGCTCACCAGCACCCTCACCTCGCTGAGGTCGAGCGAGAAGCCCCACTGGGAGCTCTGGAGGCGCTGCACCGTGAGAGCGCCGGCGAGAGCCGCGGCCGGAAGCGCCCCGGCAAGGCTGTAGGCGCCGAGGCCGCCCAGCGCCGCGAGCAGGGCAAAGGTGTTGAAGCTCAGAACTTCGGCGGTCTCCACGACGGCCACACGGCCGAACTTGAGATGACGCTCGAGCAGGACCATGGGAACCGCCCGCAGCGCGTACAGCGGCACGGCGGGCATCGCCGCCGATATCACCTTCGCCACCTCGCTCTCTATGCCGAATGCAGGCAGGAGAAGGAAGGCGACCGCCAGCGAGAGCGCGCTGAAGGCGCCGCCAAAGGTCAGCAGGATGCCCCGCACGGCGATCTGCTGACGAGCTGTCGGTTCGTGCGGCTGGCGAATCAGCGCCGCCGTCAAGCCCAGGTCCGACGCCGCCTGGGCCGCCGCCTGGGCCGCCGCCGCGACCGCGAACAGGCCGTAGTCGGCGGGGGAGAGTATCCGCACCAGGGCGATCGTCACCCCGGCGGTGAGCAACTGCAGGGTGAGCGTGCGGCCGACCAAGACCCCGATGCCGCGAGCGGCGAGGACGGAGTTGGCGGAGCCGTCGCTCAAGAGGAGGGTCGCGTTCCTCTGACGCTCCGAGCCCGGACCCGCCACGCCAAAGCCAGCACAGGGCGAGCCGCCGGCAACAGGCGGGCATGGTGCTTGGAGATGTAGCGCTCCAGGGAGGCCAGCCGCGTGGCCTGTGCCGTGGGCCTCTCCAACTGGCCGAAGGACCCGGCGCCCGCGTGCTCGACCCGGGCGGAGCCGACGACCAGGTTGCGGTAACCGGCATCGACGAGGCGACGGGCCAAGTCGACATCGTCATACCAGAGGAAAAAGCCCTCGTCGAAGCCGCCGATCTCCTCCCAGAGCTCGCGCCGCAGCACGAAGCACGCGCCGGAGACTTGCTCGACCTCCGCCGTGAGCCCCGGCGCGGGTGTCGGGGGTCGGCGCCTGCCGAAGGAGCCGACCAGCGGCCTGCCGAGTAGTGCGAGGCTGCCCGGAAGTCGGGCGTGGTAGTGCTGGGTGCCCCCTTCGAAGACCGGTCCGACCATACCGACGCGTGGGTCGCCGAGCGCGACCTCGGCCATCTGGGCCAGGGCGTCGGCATGGGGAAGGATGTCGGCATTGCAGATGCAGACCACTTCGCCTTCCCCCCCTTTTAGGGCGAGGTTGGCAGCCGTGCCGTAGCCGAGGTTGCGCTCGGCGAGGAGAAGCCGAGTCGAGGGGTCACATCGCTCCTTCAACAGCGCCCGCTGCTCTGGCCGGGACTTGTTGTCGACCAAGTTCAGCCGGACGCGAACCCCCTCGGATCCGCGGATGGACTCCTCTGCCCGTAAGGCTGCCTCGGCGGTGTTCCAGTTGACGATCGCTACGTCGGCTGCGGGCAAGTCGGCGACGTTACCTGGCGTGCCTGCGTCGGTACCGCTAGCCCTGCTTGATGCCCCCGGCTCGCCAGACTCCCCGGGGGCGCCGCGTGGAGTCGTTGCCCCCTTTGTTCCCGGTCGGCTCCCGTGGCCGTGCAATCAGCGGTCGGTGACCGAAAGCGCCATGTCTTCGCCTGAAGTTGTAGCGCTCGACCCAGCCCGAGAGGGCCACGGCCCTCTCGGGCGAGCTGCCATAGACGGCGGCATAGGCCCACTCCCGCAGCATCGTGCGGATGAAGCGCTCCGCCTGCCTGCTGCGCCGCGGCACACGCGTCTTCGAGGTGCCGGTCAGCTACCGAGCCCGGGGCCGGAAGGAGGGCAAGAAGCTGGAGGCGATGGACGAGGTGCGGGTGTCGTGGACGCTGCTGCGCTGCCGCTTCGACGCTCAGGCTGGGTCGCCAGCCAGCTGTAGCTCCACCTGCTTGGCGACCCAGCGGTAGGTCTGCTCGAGGCCGTCGCGCAGCGGTCGTGCGGCTCCCAGCCGAAGAGCTCGCAGGATCCGCGTGTTGTCGGAGTTGCGGCCGCGCACGCCCTTCGGCGCGTCGAGCAGGTAGTTGCGCTCGAGCTTCACGCCGGCGATGTCCTCGACGATGTCGACCAGCTGGTTGATCGAGACCAGCTCGCTCGAGCCGAGGTTGAGCGGCTCGTTGACGTCGCTCCACATGAGATCGTCCGGGTGCCGTACACGCAGTCGTCGATGTACATGAAGCTGCGGGTCTGCTCGCCGTCGCCCCAGATCTCGATCTCGTCGGCTTCCGGTGAGCACCGCGGTCGGCGACCTTGCGGCAGATCGCGGCCGGCGCCTTCTCGCGGCCGCCGTCCCAGGTGCCCTCGGGGCCGTAGACGTTGTGGTAGCGGGCGACGCGCGTCTTGCAGGCCGAAGTCCTCCTCGAAGTGCCGGCACATGCGCTCGGAGAACAGCTTCTCCCAGCCGTAGCCGTCCTCGGGCATCGCCGGGTAGGCGTCTTCCTCGCGCAGCGCGGTGACGTCGGGTCGGCGTCTGCTTGTCGGCGTCGTAGACGCAGGCCGACGAGGAGTAGAAGAACCGCTCGACCCCGGCTTCGTGGGCGGCCATCAGCATGTGCGTGTTGATCAGCACCGTGAGCATGCACGCGGCCTTGTTGTGCTCGATGAAGCCCATGCCGCCCATGTCGGCGGCGAGGTTGAAGACCTGCGCCACGCCGTCGACGGCGGTGCGGCAGGCGGCGGTCGCGCAGAGGTCGAGCACGAGGTTCTCGGCGCCGTCGTGCACCTGGTACCACTCGTCGAGCGGCTTGCACGTCGACGGCGCGGACGCTGCACCTCGTGCGAGCAAGGTCGGCGACCAGCCAGCCGCCGATGAAGCCGCCGCCACCGGTGACCAGGACTGAGGTGTCTTGGGGGTCTGGCATGCGCGGCATCTTAAAGGCACGTGGATATGATCCCGCCTCGCGGGCTGGCCTTGTTCCTCTCGGGCACAGTCCACCGAAGGCCTCGCCCCAAGCGAATCCGCAGAAAGGCAATCTCCACATGTTGCTCGCCATAGGCGTCTTCTTGGCAGCACTCGCCGCCGGACTGTTTGGCGGCCGCTGCGGCTTGCGGGCTTTGGCCATTCTTGCGATCGTCCTCGCGCCGCTGCGTGGCGGGCTATTGGAGCTGGCCAACGACTTTTCGCTCGCCAACCCAGGGCTGTCCGTCAACGCCCTCGTTCCCGCCCTGGTGGCAGCGCTGACGATCGCCTGCCTGGTTCGGAGAAAGCCAAGGTGGAGGACTTCCCGCGCGTCCTGCTGATCGGTTGGGGGTTGATCGCAATTGCCGTTGCGCTCAGCTTCTTCGACAGGGTCGTCGGCTTGAAGCTGTACGGAATCGGGATCGCTCAGTACCTCGTCTACCCAACCTTCGCGCTGGCGATTTGGCCGTTGCTTGAGCCGGGAGACACGCGGCGCTTGACCCGGTTACTGATCGCGATGGGCTCGGTGATCGCGGTGACCGTGCTGCTGCAGGCGATGGGCGTCGGCGGCTTCATCCAAGCCGCTAGCGCTCAGATTGAGGGCTTCGCCGCGAACCGCTATGCGGGAATCACCGGCAGTTATCTTCACACCTCTGCCTACCTGGGCACGATCGCCGTGCTGGCGATGGGCGAGTTCGCGACGCTACGGGACTGGAGATCACGGATCGCGGGAACGGTCGTACTGGCGGCGATCCTCAGCGGTGTGGTCTTGACCTCAGTCGCTCCGGTGTTGTCATCGCGGTGATCGGGCTGATCGCCTTACTTGTTTTCGCCATGCAGGGGCGCCGCCTCAGCTTCTCTGTCTTGGTGGCGCCGGCGGTCATGCTGGCGGTCGCAGCGGGTGCAGTCGGTGGCGTAGCCCCAGTCGCTGCGGGCGCCCGGGTCAGCTCCGGCTTCAGTCCCACCGGGGATCCCGGCAACGAGTTGCGCAGTCAGTCCTTCAACAAAGGGATCCAAGTCTACGGCGACGCAACCCTTGCGCAGAAGGCGATTGGCCGGGGTATTGCTTCGACCGGCAATGCGCAGCAGTTGGTCGACGACTCGGCACCGAGGGTGATCGTGGAGAGCTATTACCTGAAGTTGCTGGTTGAGACAGGGTGGGATAGGACTGATAGCCATCGGCGGGTTTTTGATCTGGGCGGCGGTCGCCTTTGCCCTGGGGGCTTGGAGGCCCCCCGATCCCTGGTTTGCCAGCGTGGCCGCCGCCGGCCTCGGCCTCTCCCTCTACAACGTCATATATCCAGCGTTGGAGACACAGATCCTTGCCCTGTCTTGGTGGTTGCTGCTGTCGATATATCTACAAGGCCGTTTTGGGCCGTCTGATGGGGAACATGAGATCGTGGAATCCCTGCGCACTCCTCGCGCAGAACTGACGGGGATCCAGGCCTAGGCCAAATGAAGCCATACAGTCGCACCTTCTCGGCTCGCCTGTCACGGGCGTTTTCCAGGGCCTTCGCCGCGCTTCGGAACAGCGACAGGCGCAGGGCATTCGTTCGGGAACTGTTCTTTCGCGCAGCAAAAAGGTTCACACCTGCAGTTGTGGTCGAGTCACATGGACTGCGCTATCTCATGAGCACCGATGACCATGGTGTGGGTATGACGCTTTTCATGGGCGATGACGTCGAGCACCGAACTTTCAAGAACGCTGTACGTGTGCTCTCAGCGCAGGGGCTTGAAGGCCCTGCCGGACGAACTCTGATCGATATAGGAGCGCACGTCGGCACAACCACGGTCACTGCTCTATGCGCCTTTAGCGTTCAGAGGGCGATTTGCTTTGAACCCTCCCCTCGCAACCGCGAGTTGCTGAACTTGAACCTCGTCTACAACGGTCTGAAGGAGCGCGCCAAGATCGTTCCGGTTGCGCTTTCGAATCGCACCGGAGTGGTTGAGTTCGAAGTCGCCCCGATGAATCCCAGTGACGGCCGGATTCGTGTCGCTGAGGCCGAAGCAGAGGCGGGCGCCTTTGGCGAAGAGACTTGGGAGACAATCGAGGTGCCGATGGCCGAGCTGGACTCCTATGTCAAGAGCGGTGAGGTGGACCTTGACTCTCTTGGGATGGTCCGGATTGACGCCCAAGGCCACGAGGGGCACGTTCTCGGGGGTAGTCGAACGGTTCTGGAGCGAGGAATCCCGACCTTGATCGAATACTGGCCCTACGCTCTCCGGCGAGCAGGCGGATTCGATGATCTCAACCTCCTGATCGCGGATTACTTTCGGTTCTTTGTTGACCTTGAAGGTGATGATGGCGACCCCGGGCCTGCACGGCCCGCATCAGATATTTCGCAATTGACCCAGGAGTACTGGGGGGTTGCGCAGACTGACCTGCTGTTGATTCCCTAACTGGTTGGATCGAGGATGAATTCGAGACTCAGCACGCACGGTCAAGGTTGCCTTCTTCCCAATGCACCCGGTGGACGATCGTGCCAGCGGCACCTTCTGCGTGTTGCCGGCGACCCGCTCGGCGGACCGCAGGGTGGTCGGCACGGTGTTTGCGCCGTCGAGCCAGCAGTCTACGACCGCTTTTACCGGGGAAATCGACTGGTTGGCGCATTGGAGCCGCTCTCTACTGGTACCTGGTCGTTTGCCCCGACGCTTCGCCCAGATTTTCAAAGCACGCAGGTATGACGTCATCTTCGTGCAGCGGTCGATGTTCCGCTGGACTTCCCCGCCGATCGTCGAGTGGGTGGCAAAACGCGTCACCGGCCTGCCGATCGCATATCACCTCGATGACGGAATCTGGCTTGCGGCGCGGCGACGCTGGTCTGAGCAGCGTTGTCGCCTTGCAACCACCGTGGTGACCGGAAACGAGGCGGTCACTCAGTTTGCTGAGAGCGCTGGGGCGTCGGTGACTCATATCGAGTACGCCGTCGACGCCTCCGCTTATCCGGTAAAGAGCCACTTCGAGCATTCTCCGGTGGCGATCGGCTACACGGGGATCGCTCCCGAGGAGCACCTGAGGCCGATTGTCTCACCGCTGCGCGATGTCTGCGAGGCGACCGGTGCGAGGGTCAAGGTTGTCGGCGGGCTACATCGCTCCCGATCTTGGTCCTCTCGACCCCTACCTCGTCTCAGTGGAGGCCCTGGGACCAGAACGACGAACACTCCTGGGCCTCTGACTTTGACATCGGGATTATGCCCCTGGTCGACAGTGAAATCCACCGTGCCAAGGAACCATTGAAGATCAAGGAGTACATGGCGGCCGGCCTGCCCCTCGTCCTCTCCCCCGTAGGACACAATCGCCAAGTTGTGACCGACGGTCAGGAGGGATTCTTCGCATCGACTCCGGAGGAGTGGCGGAATCGACTCGAACGCCTAATTCGGGATCCCGGGTTGCGGGCAGAGCTGGGTGGCAAAGGGCGGCAGCTGATCCGGAACGCTATGACCTGCCGCATCTCCTCGACGAGCTGGCGGTGCTGTTTCACCGCCTCGCAGCGAGCGGGAGCTCGAAGAGACCCGACTAGAACATGGACGAGGACGGCGAGCAGCTCGAACGCGGCGCCGAGAAAGACCAGGCGCCACTTGACGCATCTCCGCTAACCGAGGAGATCGGCGCGGTCGACATCCCCGAGACGGAACTAAAGGGGAACGCCGCGGCGCGGCCGATGGTCGGCAGCTTCGTCACGACCGGCGTGATCCAGCTGGTCCAAGCTGTGATCGGGATCGTCCTGGCGCGGATTCTCGGGCCGTCGGACCGAGGGGAGTTGGCGGCGGTGATTCTCTGGCCGACCCTAATGACGACGATCGGCAGCCTCGGCCTGGCTCAGTCCGCCACCTACCACGCGGCTCGAGCTTCACGGCTGGGGACGCTGGTCGGCAGCACCCTCGTCGTCGTTGCGGTCGACTCCTCGTCCTGGTCGCGATCGGGTGGGCGATCTTGCCGATCGTCCTCGGCGGTCACGACCCTGGCGTCGTCCACGACGGGCAGCTGTTCCTGACTGTCTATATCCCCTTCCTGCTGCTTTCGATATCGATGATGTCGATCCTCAACGGGAGCCATCGCTTCGCGTGGTTCAGGGTTTGCGCTTGATTCAGGTCGGCGTGATCGTTGCCGGTATCGGGGTCCTTGCGGCCACCGGGGAGTTGACAGTGGCTTCCGGTGCGGCGGCGTACGCAAGCGGATACATCGCCAGCTCGGCGGTCTCGGTCGCGGTGGTGCTGCGGTCGGTGTGGAGCGCTCCGCTCCAGCCGGGAGAGTATTCGCGGGTTGCTCGCCTTTGGCTTAAAGAGCCAGCTCAGCACCAGCATGTGGACGCTCAACGAGCGGGCCGACCAACTCGTCATCTCCGCCTTCTTCAGTGCCGCCAGCCTCGGCCTCTACGTGGTGGCCGTGACCTTGACCTCGTTGACCACGCTGGTCGGCTTCTCCTTCGCCTTGGTCGCCCTGCCAATGGTCGCCCGGCTGGAGACTCTGGTCGAGCGCCAGCGTCTGGCCCGCCTGATCGTCAGCTCGACCTTGGTCGGTGCGACTGTGGTCTCGGTTCCGATTTTTATCGTCGAGCCGACGCTGATCAAGCTGCTCTTCGGCAGCGACTTCGCCGGCGCGGCCGGGGTGGGCCGCGTGCTCTTGGTAGCGGGAATCGTCTTCGCCCTCAATCGCGTCCTGGAGTCGGTGCTCCAGGCGGTCGGCCGCCCGCTCGAGTCGAGCATCGGCGAGGGCGTTGCGCTCGCCGTTACGGCCGGGGGTTTGGCGGCGCTGCTGCCGACCCTGGGGATCATGGGAGCTGGAGTGACCTCGCTGCTGGCCTACTCGGCCAGCTCCGCCTTCATGGTGCGGCGCGCCTCGAAAGCACTCGAAGTTCCGGCGCTTCGCCTACTGACTCCCGAGCGGGGGATGTTTCGCAGCGCTCTCTCGCTGATCCCGTCGGGAATTCGCCGACGATAGCCTTCCGGCCTGTGCAAGACCTCAAAGGCCTGATCCTCTCCGGCGGCGCCGGCACCCGCCTGCGCCCGATCACCCATACCTCGGCGAAGCAGCTGGTGCCCGTCGCCAACAAACCGGTGCTCTTCTACGGGATCGAGGCGCTGGTCGACGCCGGGGTGACGGAGATCGGGATCATCATCGCTCCGGAGACCGGGGATGAGATCCGCGAGGCGGCCGGGGACGGCTCCGCCTTCGGGGCGAAGATCACCTACATCGTCCAGGACGAGCCGGCCGGGCTCGCCCACGCGGTGCTGACCGCCGCGGAGTTCCTCGGCGACTCGCCCTTCGTCATGTACCTGGGCGACAACCTGTTGGCGGACGGGCTGCGCGGGCTGGTGGAGACCTTCCAGCGCGATGAGCCCGAGGCGCTGATCCTGCTGACCCCGGTCGAGGAGCCTCAGCACTACGGCGTCGCCGAGCTCGACGGCGAGCGGGTCGTGCGGCTGGTCGAGAAGCCCAAAGACCCGCCCTCGAACCTCGCCCTGGTCGGCGTCTACCTGTTCAGCCCGGCGATCTTCGACGCGGCCCGCTCGCTGGAGCCCTCCTGGCGCGGGGAGCTGGAGATAACCGAGGCGATCCAGAAGCTGATCGACGACGGCCGCCAGGTCCAGTCCGAGGTCGTCACCGGCTGGTGGAAGGACACCGGCCAGCTCGCCGACATGCTCGAGGCCAACCGGCTGGTGCTGGAGGAGATCGAGACGCGCCTCGACGGCGACACCGACGACTCGAAGATCGAGGGCCGGGTGATCGTCGAGAAGGGCGCCGTTGTCGCCGGCTCGGTGGTCCGCGGCCCGGCGGTGATCGGCGCCGGCGCCCGCATCGAGGACGCCTACATCGGCCCCTACACCTCGATCGGCGAGGACGTGCGGATCAGTCGCGCCGAGGTGGAGCACTCGATCGTCCTCTCCGGCTCGGTGATCGAGGACCTCGGCACTCGCATGGAGGCAAGCCTGCTCGGTCGCAACGTCAAGCTGACCCGCGGCGACGGGATGCCGAAGACGCTGCGGCTGCTCGTTGGCGACAACTCAGAGCTCAAGCTGACTTAGGCGGATGAAGCGGACGACCCTGCTGCTGGACCGGGCACGCCGGCACTCAGAGGTCCCCGTTGTCCTTTGCGTGGACGCTGAGCCGGACCTGCGCGTCTTTGACCGGAAGGATGCTCAACCATGGACGGGGTTCGAGCGTTTCGTCGAGCGGTTGCCGTCCTTGCGCGACCGGCTCGCCGGCATCACCGGGGCGCCGGTCGCGCTCACCTGGTTCCTGCGCATGGATCCGCAGGTGGCGGAAACCTGGGGGTCGCCCGCCTGGGCCGCCGAGGCTTACGCGGACGCCCTGGCTGAGCTCGCAGCGTGCGGTGACGAGCTGGCCCTGCACACGCACACCTGGCGCTGGGATGAGCAGATCGGAACCTGGATAGCCGACTACCGAGATCAGGGATGGGCGGAGCATTGCCTCTCGATGGGCCTCGAAGCCTTCGAGTCGGCATTCGACCGCCCCTGCCTCTCGCACCGGGGCGGCGACCATTTTCTCTGCCCCTCGATGCTCTCGCGGCTCGAGGCGGCCGGTGTAAAGGTGGATCTGACGATCGAGCCCGGCTGGCCTCCGGTTGGCCCGCCGGGAGGAGAGCCCGCAAGCGGCGAGCTTCCCGACTACCGGTCGGTGCCGCATAGGCCGTACCGTTCGAGCCCCGCCCGGTTCCCTGCGCCCGACGACATCGGGGCGGGCCCGTTGCTGGTCCCGCTGTTCAGCCCCCCGGCGATGCGTCGGCGGCACCGCCTTCCGCTGCCCCCGGACTCTCGCCACTTCGTATCCCGCCTCGCTTTCGAGACCCTCCGTGAGACGCCCCCGGTGATCGCGCTCGTGCTGCGCAGCGACGCCGCGCTCGACTCATGGGACACCGTCACCGCCAACCTCATGCATCTCGCTCGGCACCGGCGGATGCCCTTCCTGACCGCGAGTGCCACCGCCGACCGGCTCGCCGGCGTGACGCAGGACTAGTTGAGCCGTCGCCAGCGCGCGCCGCGGCCGGAGCCCTCGGGTTTGATTACGCCCTCGCCTCGAAGCTCGGCCAGGACAAGTCGGATCGTCGCGAGGCTTACGCCGGGGAGGGCGCGCTCGATGTCGCGCCGGCGGAACTCCGCGGGGGCTTGGCGCAGGACGTATTCGCGGACCCGCTCCTGCTTGCTCCCTGTTTGTTCCTCCGCGCCGGTGACGCGCTGCTCGAAGTCGGCGTAAGCCCCGGCGAGAATGCGGCAGAGATAGGTGATCCAGGGCCAGACATCGTGCTGACCTTCGTGCCAGTTGCGCTGCGATTCGTAGAGGCTGGCGTAGTAGCTGTTCTTGGATTCGAAGACGCGCTGCTCGATGCTCACGTAGCGCGCGACGCCATATCCGCGAGCGAGCAGCTCGTATGCGGTGAGTAGGCGCGCGAGCCGCCCGTTGCCGTCGGCGACGGGGTGGATCGCCAAGAAGTCGAGGACGAGGGCGCCGACCAGAACCAGCGGATGCGCGCCGCCTTCTCGCTTGGCGTCTTCATAGCGGGCCAAGAGCTCGCTGAGCAGGAACTCGGTCTCCTCCGGGGGAGGCGGTGCGAAGACGATCTCGCGGCGGCCACTCTCGTAAGAGACGATCAGGTTCTCGTCGCTCTTCAGGCGGCCGCCCTTGCCGCCGGAGTGAGCAAAGAGCAGCCGATGCAGGTGAAGCACGAACGGGACGCTCAGAGGCTCGTATGAATCGAGGCGCATGAGCATGTCCGTCGCATCGCGATAGCCGGCGAACTCGCGCTCATTGCGGTTGCGGTAGCGGCGTGTGCCCTCGGCGATCCGCTCGGCCCGCTCGCTGTCCACAACGACTCCCTCGATTGCGTTGGAGGCGGTGATGGAGGCGATGCGCGCATGCTCTGAGAGTTGGCCGAGCAACTCGGGAAGCTGATCTTCGAAGAGCCGCTCTTTACCTTTGCCGGTGTCGATTTGCGCGAGGAGAGCTCCCAGCTCGCGGGGTTGGTTGGCGAAGGTCCTGTCGAGGTCGACAAAGCTGCGCATCGAGCTAATCGTGTCATAAACGGGCTAATTACGCCCGATATTAGCCCGAAAATGGCCTGCAGGCCCCCCGATGGCATCGGGGTCGTTCCGGCTGCGCTTCTCGGCCCCTGATCGCAATAGCCTGTCGTCCGATGAAGGTTCTGGTCACAGGCGCGGGCGGGATGCTCGGCCGCGACGTCGTCCTCGCCGCCGGCAACGCCGGGCACGACGTGATCGGCTTCGGGCACATCGAGCTGGACGTGACCGACGAGGGCGCGATCGCGCGCAAGTTCGAGCTGGAGCGTCCCGACGTGGTGGTCAACTGCGCCGCCTGGACCGACGTCGACGGCGCCGAGGAGGCCGAGGAGGCGGCGATGGGGGTAAACGGCGCCGCCGCCGGAGCGGTCGCCGCCGCCGCCGCCGAGCAGGGCGCCTCCGTCGTCTACGTCTCCAGCGACTACGTCTTCGACGGCGCCAAGGGCTCCCCCTACGTCGAGTCCGACCAGCCGGCGCCGCTCTCCGCCTACGGCCGCACCAAGCTGGCCGGCGAGGAGGCGACCGCCGCCGCCAACCGCCGCCACTTCCTGGTCCGCTCCTCCTGGCTGTTCGGCATCGGCGGCTCCAACTTCGTCGAGACGATGCTGCGCCTCGCCGCCGGCCAGAGCGAGGTGCTGGTCGTCCACGACCAGGTCGGCACGCCCACCTACACCTGGCACCTCGCCTACGGCATCGCCCGATTGATCGAGGGGATCGAGTTCGGCGTCCACCACATGGCCGCCGCCGGGTCCTGCTCCTGGTACGAGTTCGCGCAGGAGATCTTCGAGCAGGCCAAGGTCGAGTGCAAGGTGCTCTCGGCGACGACCGAGATGCTCGCCCGCCCGGCCCCGCGCCCCGCCTACTCGGTGCTCGGCACCGAGCGCGAGCACGCGATCACCCTGCCCTCCTGGCAGGAGGGGCTGGCCGGCTACCTCGCCCAGCGCGAGTCCGGGGTGGAGGCCGCGTGAAGCTGCTGGTCACAGGCGCCGCCGGCTTCATCGGCTCGACCTACGTGCGGTTGGTCGGCGACGAGCACGAGGTGACGGTGCTCGACAAGCTCACCTACGCCGGGCGGCGGGAGAACCTGCCCGAGGGCGTCGAGCTGGTGGTGGGGGGGATCGAGGACCCGGCGATCGTCCGCGAGGCGATGGAGGGCGCCGACGCCGTCGTCAACTTCGCCGCCGAGTCCCACGTCGACCGCTCGATCGACGACCAGGACGCCTTCGCCCGCACCCACGTGATCGGCACCGGCACGCTGCTGGACGCCGCACGGGAGCTGGGCGTCGGCCGCTACCTCCAGGTCTCCACCGACGAGGTCTACGGCTCGATCGAGTCGGGCTCCTTCACCGAGACCTCGCCGCTCGACCCGTCCTCGCCTTACTCGGCGACCAAGGCCGCCGGCGACCTGCTCGTCTCCGCCCACTTCCACACCTACGGGACCGAGGCGGTCATCTGCCGCGGCTCCAACAACTACGGCCCGCGCCAGTACCCGGAGAAGCTGATCCCGCTGATGGTGCTGAACGCTGTCCACGGCGACTCGCTGCCGGTCTACGGCGACGGCCGCCAGGTCCGCAACTGGCTCTACGTCGAGGACTTCTGCCGCGGCATCCACACCGTGCTGATGAACGGCCGCCCCGGCGAGGCCTACAACGTCGGCGGGCCCGACGAGTGCGAGAACATCGAAGTGGTCAAGCGGGTTATCGAGCTGACCGGCGCCGAGGAGTCGCTGATCGAGTACGTCACCGACCGCCCCGGCCACGACCGTCGCTACTCGCTCGCCTCCGACAAGCTGCGCGACGAGCTGGGCTGGCAGGCCCAGGTCCACTTCGCCGAGGGCCTCGAGCGCACCGTGCAGTGGTACCGCGACAACGAGGAGTGGTGGGCCCCGATCCGCTCCGGCGAGTACCGCGAGTACTACGAGAAGCAGTACGGCAGAGCGCTCGGCTGATGCCGAAGCGTCTGGAGACGAAGCTCGACGGGGTGGTCCTGCTCGAGCCCGAGGTCCACGGCGACGCGCGCGGCTTCATGGTCGAGACCTACCGCCGTGACGCCTGGGCAGAGCTGGGGATCGACGTCGAGTTCGTCCAGCACAACCACTCGCGCTCGGCGAAGGGCACCCTGCGCGGCCTGCACTTCCAGACCGAGCCCGGCCAGGCAAAGCTGGTCCGCTGCCCGCGCGGCAAGGTCTTCGACGTCGCCGTCGACCTGCGTCGCGACTCGCCCACCTACGGCCAGTGGGAGGGCCACGTCCTCGACGACGAGGCCCACCGCCAGCTCTTCGTCCCGGTCGGCTTCGGCCACGGCTTCTGCGTGCTCAGCGACGTCGCCGACGTCGCCTACCAACTCTCCAGCCTCTACGACCCGGCCACCGAGTCAGGGATCGCCTGGGACGATCCCGATGTCGGCGTCGAGTGGCCGGTGAGCGATCCCCTTCTCAGCGAGCGGGACAAAAGGCGGCTCCCCGACTCTCAGCGAGGTTAGCCGACTCGCTGCCGTTTCTAGCGATCGCTTCGATCTGCGCGTGATGCCGAGACTCACGCCGAGCTTGGCGGCGATCCCCGCGTAGACGGCGGCGTTGACGAGCGGGTTGTGCTCGGGGGCGTCGAAGCGGCGGTAGAAGCGGCCCATGCCGCGGTGGAAGGCGATCTCCTGTTTGGGGCGCCGGCGCTTGCCGCTGGAGCCGCCCTTGACGTGCAGGGCGACGCCGGCCGGCTCGTAGAAGACCTTCCAGCCCGCCTCCCAGAAGCGGCGGCACCAGTCGAGGTCCTCCATGTAGAGCCAGTAGCCCTCGTCGAGCAGGCCGACTTCGCGGACCGCCTCGGCGCGGCAGAGCATGAAGGCGCCGTTGACGGCGTCGACCTCGCCCGGCTCGTCGTCTCCCAGGTGGGTCGCCCGGTACTGGCTGAGGGCGCCCGAGGCGTCGTCGCCGCGACCGATCCCGGTGAAGTGGGCGAGGGCGCTGAGCGGAGTGGGGAAGGAGCGCTTGCAGGCGTGGTCCAGCTCGCCCGACTCGGTGACCAGCTTGCAGCCGACCATGCCGATCCGCTCGTCGGAGCGCAGCCGGGCGAGGCTCGCGTCCAGCGTCCCCGCGTAGACCTCGGTGTCGGGGTTGAGCAGGAGCACGGCCTTGGCGTCGCTGTCGCGCAGCACGAGGTTGTTGGCGGCGGAGAAGCCGATGTTCTCGCGGCGCAGCAGCCGCACCGCGGGGAACTCCCGCTCGACCATGTCCGGGGTCGAGTCGGGGCTGCCGCTGTCGACCACCGTCACCCGCATCTCCCCGCCGGGGGGGTGCGCCTCGAGCGAGCGCAGGCAGCGCCGCAGCAACTCCTCGGCGCCGTGGCTGACGATCACGACCTCGAGGTCGGGGGTGGGGCTCGACATGGAGTGAGTTCTAGTACGCGCCGTCGCCGCGGATGATCGCGCGAGGAGTGCGCAACAGGATCGCCAGGTCGCCGGTGACCGAGAGGTTGTCGAGGTAGTCGCGCTCCATCGCCAGGCGCTCCTCGAAGGTGAGGTCGCCGCGGCCGTAGACCTGCATCGGCCCGGTCAGCCCGGGCTTGACCGCGAGGCGAACTCGCTGGCGCTCGTCGTAGAGGGCGACGACCGCCTCCTCCTCGGGGCGTGGCCCGACCAGGGACATGTGCCCGCGTCAGCACGTTGAAGAGCTGCGGCAGCTCGTCGATGCTGGTGCGGCGCAGGAACCGGCCCGCCCGGGTGACGCGCGGGTCGTCGGGGATCTTGAAGGACGGCTCGTCGAGCTCCTCCAGGTCGACGAACTCACTCAGCCGCTCCTCGGCGTCGACGACCATCGTCCGGAACTTCACCATCGTGAACGACTCGCCGCTCCCGCCCGGCGCGCTTCTGGCGGAAGAGCACCGGCTTGCCGGTGTCGAGCAGGATGAGGAGCGCGGTCGCCAGCAGCAGCGGCGAGAGCAATGCCAGCAGCGTCGCGGAGACGACCAGGTCCATCGCCCGCTTCATCGCCAGGGTCGAGCGCGGCGGGTCCGAGAAGCGGAAGTCCAGGA
This sequence comes from uncultured Solirubrobacterales bacterium, assembly GCA_963837585.1. Taxonomy (GTDB): domain Bacteria; phylum Actinomycetota; class Thermoleophilia; order Solirubrobacterales; family 70-9; genus CAWINX01. The sequence goes on from CAWINX010000003.1 coordinate 514,580, forward strand.
CCGGGAGCTCGGCGAGGCGGTTCAGCTCGATGCCCGGGCCCAGCAGGCCGAAGTGCTGGGGCAGGAAGGTGAGCCCGAGCCCGGCGACCTTGCACTCCTCGATCAGCTGCTCGGCCGCGGGCTCGCTCATCTCCTGCGCGGTGACGACCACGCGCTCCACGCCGTGGTCTCGCGCCACCCCTGCGAGGTCGGCGATCGAGCCGAGCCGGGGCAACGCCGTGGCGCCGGGGTCGCGGTCGTCGATCGAGAGGTAGCCGATCAACCGCAGGCGCGCCTCGGGGTGGGTGGAAACTCGCCTTGCCACCACGCCGGCGGCCTCCGCCGGGCCGATCACCACGCCAATGGCGACGTCCGTGAGCGCGTGCCAGAGGAGCCGGACGATGGCGCGCATGGCGAAGCAGCCGAGCAGCGCGCCGACGCCGACGATGATCGCGCTTCCCGCCGAGAGAGGCCCGACCGGGCTGAGCGCGAGCAGGCCGTCCAGCGCCAGGGTCCCCAGTGCGCTGGCGGAGATCAGGCTGGGCAGCTCGTCGAAGGTGCTGTGGCGGATCCGGCGGTGGTCGTTGTCGTAGAGGCCGTGGAGCTTGAGGACGAGAATCCAGGCGGGGGTGAACAGCGTCGCCCAGAACAGCGTCGCGGTATCGGTCGTGGAGGTCACCGCAGTCGCGGCGCAAAGGGCGGCGAAGAGGGCGAGCCAGTCGCCGCTGGCGAGCAGGCGGCGCAGCAGCGCGCCGCGGCGCCGCAGGTCGTCCGAGGCCGACGATGTGGACCTCTCCATGCGAGGTCGCCTTCCGGCGAAGGCTGCCGGTCGGGCATTGGCGTGGGAGGCGGGCGGTGAGTAGCCGTTTTCTGTGCCTCCTGCGTCATTGCCCGACCGCCAGCTCCGGCGCTCGCGGGTTGAGCCGCCGCGCGTGATCGATGTCGGCCTGCGCCGCCGCCGTGTCGCCGGCGGCCTGCTCCGCCTGGGCGCGCAGGTAATACAGCTGCCAGTTGTGGTCCTCGCGCTCGATCGCGTGGGTGAAGTAGACGACTGCCGAGGGGGCGTCGTTTTGGACCTGGAGGGCGAGCAGGCCGAGCTGCACGTAGGGGGACGCCGCCCATGGCTCGATCGAGCGGGCGCTCTTCGCGTGGTCGAAGGCGCTGCCGACGTTGCCGGCCGCGGCGGCGCTCTGGCTCGCCTTGATCTCGCGGGTGACCAGGAGCGGCCCGATCAGCGCGATCGCCGCGATCCACGCCAGCCCGACGCCCGCCGATCGCCAGGCCGAAGCGACGGCCCCCCGTCGCGTCGAGATCGCCCTCGAGCGCACTCGCGCGCTGCTCGCATCGCACGCTTACCAAGACACCGGCGGCGAGGAAGAAGACTGCTCCCAACCCGGCGATCTCCCAGAACCAGTCGAAGGCGGCGCCGACCGCGAAGGCGAGCATTGCGGCGAAGAGGGCCGCGTAGCGTTCCCGTCCGGGCTGAGGTGGCGTCGCGCCAGGCGCGGAATCCAGACCAGAGCAGGAACCCGACCATGCTCAGGACCAGAACGCCGCCGACCACCCCCAGCTCGATGAACGCCTCCAGGTAGAGGGAGTGGGCGTCATGGACCGGAGCATGTCGATCGAGCGATGTTGCTCCCACGAGAACTCGTAGGTGCCCGCCCCGGTCCCCAGGGCGGGGTGGTCGCGAAACCCGTCGATCGCGACCCGCCAGAAGTCGTAGCGGCCCGCGCCGGAGAGCTGTCCGAAGTGCTGCTCGGGCTGGTCGGGGAACTGGATGTCGGAGCTGGAGAACTGGTGCCAGGCGCGCCCGCCGACCGCGATCGTCACGCCGACGATCGCGACTGCCGCGACCAGGGCGATCGTCTTCAGCACCGTCGGGCTGCGGGAAAGCTCGAGCGCCCTCCCGGTCGCGCGCCCGCCCCGTGCCTCGATGCGCCTCAGCGCGGTGAAGGCGAGCAGGGCGAGCGCAATCCCGCCCAAGAGGATCAGCAGCGCCGTCACTCCCTGGTTGACGGACGCCTGGGTGGCGAGGTTGTTGCTGAGGGCGTCCGTCGACTGCACGTAGAGGATCGCCGGCAGGGTTCCGATCAGCCCGGCGGCGAAGGTGCCGAGCAGCCAGAGCCGGTCCCTGGAGAGGACCAGCAGCGCGCCCACCGCGACCAGCAGCGAGAGCAGCCCCCCGCGCGAGTAGGTGAAGTAGAGGGCGAGCAGGACGGCCGGGATCGCGCCGGCGGAGATCCAGCGCAGCGCCGCCCAGCCGGCGCGGCGGCTCATCCAGAGCAGCAGCGCGACCGCGATCCCGGCCATCGCCCCGTTCGCGTTCCAGTAGCCGAGCGGGTAGCGAAGGCGCGAGCCGGTGCCCAGGCCGTCGCTGATGTTGAGCACGTGGGGGAGGAGACGGCTGCCCAAGCCCAAAAGGGCAACGAGAGTTACGGCAATTGCCAGGCCTTCAGCGAAACGTTGACGCCTTTCGTCGGTTTGGGCGATCAGGAACGCGGCAAGGAAGAAGCTGAGGTAGACGAGGACGCGGTCCGCCTCGATCACGCTCAGCTCCACCGACCCTGACCAGAGGGAAGAAATTGCAGACAAGAGCGCCAAACCCCCGATCAGCCCAACCGACCAGTAGAGCGGCCGGCCGAGCTTCGCGCCCGACGCCGCGCCCAGCACCAGCAGCGCGACGACCACGAGCCATGACGGCCAAGCCGGCGATGTGGCGACCGCTTACGTCATAGCCCCCTCCGGCGAGCGCAAGGCCGCCGATCAGGGCGATCGGAGCGATCAGCGCCGCGAATTGGTCTAACCTTGCGCGGGATGCCCGGGAAGCGCCATCCCCTCGCCCGGAAGCCGATTCCAGCTTGCTTTGGCGGGCTGTCAGTGTTGGCTCTGCTGGCACTCTGCTGCTTTCCGATCTTTGCTCAGGCTGATTCGAGCGGTGTCCAGTACTCGGACGGGATTCCCAACGCTTACGGGGGCAACCCCCCGGCTAAGTCTTCCAAGGTTTCCGGTGCGCCCGGCGGAACGGGTAATTCTGACGCGACCGCGTCGAATTCGTCCGGAAACACGTCTTCGCAGGGGGGCTCATCGTCAACCGGCGGCACTCCAAGCTCGGGCGACGGCGGCACGTCGCAGGGTAGCCCAGCGCCTTCGACGGGGCAGCAGTCGTCGCCTGGCGGCAGCGGCAGTGCGCAGGGCGAGCCGGCGGCCTCGTCGTCGACCGGCGCCGGCGGAGGCAGCACTTCGCCGCTGATCCCGATCCTGGTCGCGATCTTGGTCCTCGCCGGGATCTCGGTCGGTGTGTTGATGCTGCGGGCTCGCCGTAATCGTCCCGGCACTGGAACCGTCTCGCCGAAGGCGAGCTAGCCGATGTTGAGAGAGCGGAAGCACGAGCAGGACGAGTCCGCGTGCGTGGATGGCTGTTTTGGCGGTCGTTGCGGTTGGCGCCTCAATGACGGCGACCTCGGCCCAGGCCCTGCCGGGGAAGTTCTGGGGCATCGACCCCCAGGCGACCCCGACGCTGGAACAGCTGCAGCGAGTCAAGCGCGGGGGCGTGGGCAGTCGTCAGGATTGCGGTTCCGTGGGGAGCGGTTCAGCCGACTGCGGACGGCCCGTTCGACTGGTCGGGCATCGACTCCTCTGTGGGGGCCGCCGCCCAGGCCGGGCTCGATGTCTTGCCCTTCCTCTACGGCCCGCCTTCCTGGGTTGTGCCCCAGGTCCACATCCACGGCAGCACCGTCCCGGCGCCGAGGACGCTTCCGGTCAGGACCGGCGCCCAGCGCGCCGCCTGGTCGAACTTCCTCAAGCAGGCGGTCTGCGCGCTATGGGCCCAAGGGCAGCTTCTGGGCCGAGAACCCCGGCATCCCCAAGCGGCCGATTCGCACCTGGCAGATCGGCAACGAGGAGAACTTCTTCTACTTCGTCGCGCATCCCTCGCCGGGCGACTACGGGAAGCTGGTGAAGATCTCCCACGCGGCGATCAAGAGCGTCGACCGGCGGGCGAAGCTGATCCTCTGCGGGCTCTTCGCGCTGCCGCGGCAGAAGCCGCCGAAGGCCTTCCCCGCCTACAAGTTCCTGCAGCTGATGTACAAGCGGACGCCGGGGGTCAAGCGCGACTTCGACGGCGTCTCCCTGCACCCGTACGTGCGCGACTTCAAGTACCTGAAGCCGGAGATCAACCAGGTCCGTGGCGTGCTGAAGAAGGCCGGCGACAACGGCGTGCCGCTCTGGATCACCGAGATCGGCTGGAGCTCCGGCCAGCCCACCCACTCCGATGTCTTCGCCAAGGGGCCGCGGGGCCAGGCCAAGCAGCTGAGGGGCGCCCTCGGCATGCTGCGCCACAACCAGCGCAGGTGGCGGATCCAGCGCGTCTACTGGTTCTCACTCGACGACGCGGTCGGCTCCTGCAACTTCTGCGACGGCAGCGGCCTCTTCGGCGCCGGCTTCACCCCGAAGCCCGCCTGGTACTCCTTCGTCAAGATCACCGGCGGCCGCGCGAGCTAGGGGCCAAGCTCGGCGCGGGCGGGCCTCGGCCTTCGGAGCGGCGTTACATTTTTGTGAGCGAAAAGTCTCTACAATACGCCTGAGGAGTCTATAATTTCGCCGTACAATCATGGTGAATGACCTATCGCCAAGGGTCGTTGATGCGGAGCTTGTCGAGTCGCCTGGAGTCGGCCGGCGCCGTATTGGTCGAGGGGCCAAAGGCATGCGGCAAGACCGAAACGGCGCGTCAAATCGCGCAAGCGAAGTGCTGCTCGACGTGGATGGGACGCGCGGGCTGCGGCGGCGGTCGAGCCCGGCCCTGCGTCCTTCAGGGCGCCAGTTCCGCGCCTGATCGACGAGTGGCAGGTCGAGACCGCGATCTGGGACCACGTCCGGCGCGCGGTCGACGAGCGGAGAAAGCCAGGCCAATTCATCCTTGCCGGCTCTGCCGTCCCATCCGAAGGCGCGACTCGTCACTCCGGTGCGGGCCGCATCAGCCGCTTGAGGCTGCGGCCGATGTCGCTCTTCGAGTCGGGCGTCGGCAACGGGGCGGTTTCGCTTGCCGCACAGCTTGCGGGGGAGCCTGCTCGCGCGGTTGACCCGGGCTTGGGCATAGAGGAGTTAACCGAGGAGATTGCTCGTGGAGGATGGCCTGGATTCCGGGGCCAGCCCCTCGCCCAGGCCCTGCGAAGTGTTCGCGATTATCTCAGCGAGATTCGTCGTGTCGATATCGGGCGGTTGGGACAGGCGCGCCGACGACCCGGAGAAGGTCGGGCGGCTGCTTCGAAGCCTCGCTCGCAATGTCGCCACTCCCGCTGCCGCCAAGACCCTCGCTGGGGACGTGGGCGGAGGCTAGAGAGACCTCGAACCGCCATACCGTCGCCGCCTACCTCGGCGCACTCGAACGCCTGTTCATCGTCGAGGATCAGCCGGCGTGGGAGACCGCATCTGCGCTCCCGGTACCGCCAGCGCAGTTCTCCGAAGCGCCATTTCGTCGATCCCTCCTTGGCCGTCGCTGCAATGGAAGCGGAGCCGGCCGCTCTACTGCGGGATTTCAGCCTCCTCGGTCTGCTCTTCGAGTCCCTGGTCGTTCGCGATCTCCGGGTTTACGCACAGGCCCTGGATGGCCACGTCAGGTACTACCAGGACAACAGCGGCCTGGAGGTCGATGCGATCGTCGAAACCGGCGACGCTTGGGCTGCGTTCGAAGTCAAGCTGGGTGGGGAAGGCAGGGTCGAGGAGGGTGCCGCCGCGCTCGCAAGATTCGCCAAGCGGATCGACACCGGTCGGTCCGGAAAGCCGAAGGCGCTCGCCGTGATCGTCGGAACGGGCTACGGCTACGTCCGCGACGACGGCATCCAGGTGATCCCGATCGGCGCCCTCGGGCCGTAGGCGGGAAACAGTTTGGCTCGGGGGGTTTGCCTCAAGAAGGCGAATAAACGCCCTCTAATGGCATAATTCTGTATTCTTGACGCATGGAATTACTCAGTCGCGCTCAGATCGTCGAGTTCTTCCATGTCGCTTTCCTCGACGCGTTGTCCAGACGGCTCGATCCGGCTCGATACGTGCTGAAAGGAGGCGCGAACCTGCGCTACTTCTTTGGGAGCCTGCGTTATTCCGAGGACATCGACCTCGACGTGAACGGCGTGCCGCCGTGGCGGCTTGGAGAAAAGGTCGACAGCGTCCTCGGTTCCGGCGCAATGAGCGCCCTGCTTCGCGTCGGCGGTCTGGAGGTTGCCGAGTTCTCGAGCCCGAAGCAGACCGAGACGACGTTGCGTTGGAAGGTTGCGATCGAGGCCCCGGGGCGGTCTGAGCCCGTCCGGACCAAGATCGAATTCAGCAATCGAAACGGCGAGCGGCGGTATCTACTCGAGCCGATTCCCAGTCGCATCGTCGAGCCCTATGCATTGCGCCCGCCGACCGTCCAGCACTACACCGAGGAGGCCGCCGCCGCACAGAAGGTCGAAGCTCTTGCAAAGCGCTCCGAGACGCAGGCGCGCGATGTCTTTGACCTCGATCTGCTGCTCCGCCGCAAGTCGCTCCCTGTCGACTCTGTCGATCCGCGGGTCCTGACTGACGCAGCCGATCGGGCCTTGCAGCTGTCGTTTGCCGCCTTTCGCGATCAGGTCCTTCCCTTCCTCGAGCCCGATGCTGTCGAGCTCTACGACACCGAGTCGGCTTGGGAGCAGATGCAGACCTTCGTTGCGGAAACGCTGGAGGGCGCTCGATGAGAGCGACCGAGGCCTACGGGGAGCTGCTGAGGATGAATCGCGCGATCGTCACGACCCGCGAGGCGGCGACGCGATGGCGGACGGAGCAGCGCACCGCCGGCAGGCGCCTCCGCGCGTTGGAGGAGGCTGGGCTCGTGCGCCGGTTGCGGCGTGGCCTCTGGGCGCTTGGCTCCGACGTTGAGCCCTTTGCCCTCGCTCCGTATCTGACGGCGCCGCATCCGGCCTATGTGTCGCTCTGGTCCGCTCTCTCCCATCACGGCATGATCGAGCAGATTCCCCGCCGGATCTCGGTGGTTTCGCTGGACAGGTCCCGGAGCATCACGACTGCCCTTGGCACCTACACGATTCATCACCTCGCCCCCGAGCTGTTTGGCGGCTTTCGCGGATCGGAGAAGGCCGGATACCTGGCCGCTCCGGAGAAGGCGCTTTTCGACACCGTCTACGTCCGCTCGGCCGCCGGCAGTCGAGCTTTCTTCCCGGAACTCTCGATCCCGGCGGATTTCGACAACGCTCAACTGAAGGAGTGGATCGGCCGGATCAAGGGCGCGCGGCTGCGAACGATCGTCTCGCGCCGGCTTCGCGAAGTGCTGAGGCAAGCGACCCGCGAAGACGTCCGCGCTCGCCGATCGCCTTCGTCTGATTCTCGAAGGCAAGACAATCGTTGGTCAGCAGCGTTCGGAGATCCTGGAGGCCATTGAGACCATCTTCTGCGACGGCAGCGGCCTCTTCGACGCCGGCTTCACCCCGAAGCCCGCTGAACATCATGGAGGGAGTGATTTAGGCAGAACTATTGCGATATCAGAATAGTTAGCGCAAGTATTGCTGTACGGCTATAGTTTCGTCAATGACCGATCCGGTCTCCATCTGCTGAGGCAGCGAACATCCTCGGACTGAGTTCCGCTCGAGTCCGCGCTCTGGCCGCCCGTAATCAATTGCCGGCCGCGAAGGTCGGCGGTCGCTGGTTGATCGAACGAGCGGGAGTCGAGGCACGTCGTCGCCGGGAAACCCCAGGTGGGCGACCGTTCGCACCGCACAATGCCTGGGCCTTGCTGCTTCTCGCTTCCGGCAGCGATGTCGCGGTGATCGATCCGGTCGTTCGATCGCGATTGCGTCGGGCCTTGGCGCTGGAGGGCTTGGAGAAGCTCGAACCGCGGCTTGCCCGACGTGCCGAAGTCCGCTTCTTCCATACCCATCCGGGGGAGATCTCCTATGTCCTCGAGGATCCGGCTCTGGTCAAGTCGGGGATCAGCGCTGCCGGCGCTTATGACTTCGATTTGGTCTCAGGCCATGAGGCGGACGGCTACCTGTGCGCGAGCGCCCTGAGGGAATTCGCCGCCGCCCATGTCCTCTCGCCGGCGGGCCCAGAGGGCAACGTCTGCCTCCGGCTCGTGCCGGAGGCGGCCTGGCGCTTCTTGGCCGGAGCGCCGATCGCGCCGCTTGCCGCAGTCGCACTTGATCTGGCAGGGGACCCCGACTCGCGCTCGGCGCGGGTCGGCCGCGCTGCGCTTCGGGATCTCGATCGTAGTTACAGACAAGCCAGGCGCCGATCTGCCCACGCATAGGCGGGGATGACATGGAGAACGTCATCATCAACATCAACCCGCCAACTCAGGAGGCAAGAAGACTCTGGGCGAAGACGCTTGAGCTTGCGAAAGCCTTCGGCGCCGACGAGCGCTGGAGCTTGATCGGTGGATTGATGGTCCAGCTACACGCATTCGAGCGGGGCGGTGGATCACGTCCAACGACGGACATCGACTTCCTTGGGGATTCTCGCCGCCGCCCACCGATGACCGCGCAGATCGCCGAGGCCCTGGTCGAGCGCGGAGGCGAAATGACCATGCCACCAGTCGGCGACGAAGACCTCGGCTACAAGTTCAAGGTCGACGGGGAGATCATCGAGATCCTGGGCTCCGAGGGCGTTCGAAGTGACCCGAAGACGCTCGGCAAGCACACGACAATCCAGGTCCCAGGCGGCACCCAGGCCTTGCACAGAACCGAGATAGTTCGGGTCTCACTAGGCGGAAGCTCACCGGTTGAGCTGCGTCGTCCAAGTCTCCTCGGTGCGATCCTCATCAAGGCTCGCGCCGTCGCTGAGCAGCGCGACAAGTTCGAGTCCGACCGCCAAGACCTGATCCGCCTTCTGAGCTTCGTCGAGGACCCACGAGCCCTTGCCAAAGACGAAAAGCTCAAGGAGCCTGAGAGGAACTGGCTGCGGAGCATCGAGTCGCTGCTCGCGTTCGACGACGCAACGTTGATCGACATTCTCGGCAGCGAGGTTCCGCACGCAGAGAAGGCGTACCGGCTGCTGGTTGCGTAGCTCGCGGCGTTCCGCTGGGTGGAGCGTAAGATCGGTGGGTTGAGCACCGATCCGAAGTCGAGCGTGGAGTCCGACCCACTGGCGCCATTCAGCGCGCCGGTGCGGCGCTGGTTCGAGGCGTCCTTTGAGGGGCCGACGCCCGCCCAGGTGGGTGGCTGGGAGGCGATCTCCGGCGGCGACAACGCGCTGATCTGCGCCCCGACCGGGTCCGGCAAGACCCTCGCCGCCTTCCTCTGGGGGATCGACCGGCTCTCGCGGCGCGCAGGCGAGGCCGCCGCCGACGATCCTGTCGCGCCCGGCGTGAGGATCGTCTACGTCTCACCGCTGAAGGCGCTCTCCTACGACATCGAGCGCAACCTGCGGGCGCCGCTGCGGGGGATCGGCGCCGACATCTCGGTTGGGCTGCGGACCGGGGACACCTCCCAGGCGGAGCGGCGGGCGATGCGCAAAGACCCGCCCGACATCCTCATCACCACCCCCGAGTCGCTCTACCTGATCCTCTCCTCCGGGGCGCGGGAGATGCTGGGCAACGTCGAGGCGGTGATCGTCGACGAGATCCACGCCGTCGCGCAGAGCAAGCGCGGCTCCCACCTGGCGCTGACCTTGGAGCGGCTGGAGCACTTGGTCCGGGTGTCGGGGGAGGACTCGCGGAGCAACAGCGGGGAGGTCCGCCGAGCCCTGCCTCGACACCCGGGTTCAGCGGATCGGCCTCTCCGCGACGCAGCGCCCGTTGGAGCGGATAGCTCAGTTCCTGGTCGGATCCGAAGCGCGAGTGCAGGATCGTCGACGCGGGGCGGACCAAGGAGCTCGACCTGGAGATCGTCGTCCCGGTCGAGGACATGGCCGACCCCGGCGCGCCGTCCTTTCCCTCCGCCGACGGCAACCCCGCCGAGGGCGAGCCCCTGGTCCACGTCCGCAGCATCTGGCCGGCGATCTACCCCGAGCTGCTGCGCCTGGTCAAGGAGCACAACTCGACGATCATCTTCGTCAACGCCCGCCGAGCGGCGGAGCGCTTGGCCAAGCGCTTGAACGAACTGGCCGACGGCGAAGGCGAATCCGAGCTGCCGGCCACCGAACATGGCGGGCACTCGTCAGAGCCCTCCGCCGAGCACCCGTCGAGATCGCCCGGGCCCACCACGGGTCCCTTTCCCACGAGGAGCGCACCCTGGTCGAGGAGATGCTGAAGTCCGGACAGCTTCCCTGCCTGGTCGCCACCTCGTCCCTGGAGCTGGGCATCGACATGGGCGCCGTCGACCTCGTCATCCAGGTCGAGTCGCCGAAGTCGGTGACCCGCGGCCTGCAGCGGATCGGCCGCGCCGGCCACGGCCTCGGCGAGGTCTCCAAGGGCCGCATCTTCCCCAAGTTCCGCGCCGACCTGCTCGAGTGCGCGGTCGTCGCCCGCGGCATGCGCACCGGCCAGATCGAGGAGACGGTGATCCCGCAGAACCCGCTCGACGTGCTCGCCCAGCACCTCGTCTCGATGGCCGCCCTCGACGAGTGGGACATCGACGAGGTCGAGCGCCTGGTCACCGCCGCCGCCCCCTTCCACGACCTCTCCCGCGAGCAGCTCGAGAACGTCCTCGACATGCTCGACGGCCGCTACCCCTCCGACCGCTTCGCCGAGCTGCGCCCGCGGATCGTCTGGGACCGCACCACCGGCAAGATGCACGGCCGCAAAGGCGCCCGCTCGCTGGTCGTCACCAACGCCGGCACGATCCCCGACCGCGGCCTCTACGGCGTCCACCTGCCCGACGGCCGCCGGGTCGGCGAGCTCGACGAGGAGATGGTCTATGAGGCGCGCGCCGGCCAGACCTTCCTGCTCGGCGCGACGACCTGGCGGATCGAGGAGATCACCCGCGACCGGGTCATCGTCACTCCCGCCCCCGGCGCCCCCGGCGCCGTCCCCTTCTGGAAGGGCGACGGGATCGGCCGCCCCGCCGAGCTCGGCAAGGCGATCGGCGCCTTCGCCCGCGAGGCGGTCAGCCGCGACCCGGCCGAGCTGGCCGCCGAGTACGACCTCGACCGCCGCGCCGCCGAGAACCTCGTCGCCTACCTGCGTGAGCAGCAGGCCGCGACCCGCGTCGTCCCCTCCGACGAGACGATCGTCGTCGAGCGCTTCCGCGACGAGATCGGCGACTGGCGCCTCTGCATCCTCTCCCCCTACGGCGGCCGCGTCCACGCCGCCTGGGGCCTCGCCCTGGCCGGCAAGATCCGCGCCGAGCGCGACCTCGAGGCCGACGCGATCTGGTCCGACGACGGCATCGTCATCCACCTCCCCGACGCCGACGAGCCGCCGCCCGCCGACCTGGTCATGATCGAGCCCGACGAGCTGGAGGACCTGGTCGTCGGCGAGCTCTCCAACTCGGCCCTGTTCGGCGCCCGCTTCCGCGAGGCCGCCTCGCGCTCGCTGCTGATCCCCCGCGCCTACCCGGGCAAACGCACGCCGCTGTGGCAGCAGCGCCTCAAGGCGCAGAGCCTGCTCGAGGTGGCGCGGGACTTCCCCCGCTTCCCGGTCATCCTCGAGACCTACCGCGAGTGCCTGCGCGACGTCCTCGACCTGCCCTCGCTGACCCAGCTGCTGCGCGACCTGCACTCGCGCCGCCTCAGCCTGGTCGAGGTCGAGACGCCGACCGCCAGCCCCTTCGCCTCCTCGCTGCTCTTCGACTACGTCGCCACCTATATGTATGAGGGGGACACGCCGAACGCGGAGCGCCGCGCCGCCGCGCTCGCCCTCGACCGCGACCTGCTGCGCGAGCTGCTCGGCCAGGAGGAGCTGCGCGAGCTGATCGACCCCGAGGCGCTGGAGGAGGTCGAGGCCCAGCTCCAGCACCGCACCGAGGCGGGACGCGCCGGCGACCGCGACGCCCTCCAGCAGATCCTCCGCAACATCGGCGACCTCACCGCGGCGGAGTGCGCCGAGCGGGTGACCGAGGGCTACTCGGCCGCCTCGATGCTGGAGAAGCTCGTCGCCGAGCGCCGCGTCGCGCTGGTGCGGATCGGCGGCGAGGAGCGCTACGTCGCCGCCGAGGACGCCGGCCTCTACCGCGACGCGCTCGGCGTCCCGCCGCCCGCCGGGCTGCCCGAGGCCTTCCTCGAGGACCACCCCGACGCGATGCGCGCCCTGGTCCGCCGCTTCGCCCGCAGCCACGGTCCCTTCCCGACCGCGCGCCTCGCCGAGCGCTACGGCGTCGACCCGACCCCGGCGCTGCGCGAGCTGGAGCGCGAGGGCGCCCTGGTCCGCGGCGAGCTGCTGCCGGGCGGGACCGAGCGCGAGTGGTGCGACTCCGACTCCCTGCGCCGGGTGCGGCGCGCCAGCCTCGCCCGCCTGCGCCGCGAGGTCGAGGCCGCCGACCGCACCCAGCTCGCCCGCTTCCTGCCCGGTTGGCAGAACGTCGACGCCCACCGCGCCGCCGGCGCCGGCCCGGACCGCCTGCGCGAGGCGCTGGTGGCGCTACAGGGCGTCGCGCTCACCCCCAAGGTTTGGGAGGGGGACGTGCTGCCGCGCCGGCTCGGCGCCTACTCGCCCGCCTGGCTCGACGAGCTCTGCACCAGCGGCGAGGTGGTCTGGATCGGCGCCGGCGCCCGCGGCCGCAACGACGGCCGCGTCGCCCTCTACTTCCGCGAGGACGTCCGCCTCGCCGGCCCGCCGCCCGCCAACTCGAAGTTGGAGCGCGCCGAGGGCGAGGTCCACGACGCGATCCGCGAGCGCCTCGCCGCCGGCCCCGACTTCTGGCTCGACCTCCAGGTCGACCTCGGTGACGAGCACCCGGTCGAGGAGCTCCACAACGCCCTCTGGGACCTGGCCTGGAGCGGGCGAGGTGACCAACGACGCCTTCTCGCCGCTGCGCGCCCCGGGCCTGCGCGCCGTCGGGGCCACCGAGCGGGGCGGGCGCCGCTTCGCTCGTCGTCGCTCCACCACCGGCGCCGCCGTGCAGGGACGCTGGTCCCTCACCGCGCCGCTCTTCGCGAACGCCCCGGCGACCGGCCCGCGCCTGCGCGCCCAGGCCGAGCTGATGCTGGAGCGCTACGGCATCGTCACCCGTGAGACCGTCCTCGCCGAGGGCGTCCCCGGCGGCTTCTCCACCCTCTACGCGGAGCTCGGCAACCTCGAGCTGCTCGGCACCGCCCGCCGCGGCTACTTCGTCGAGGGCCTCGGCGGCGCCCAGTTCGCCCTCCCCGGCGCGGTCGAGCGCCTGCGCTCGCTGCCCTATCCCGACGGCTCCTACCTGGTGCTCGCCGCCACCGATCCCGCCAACCCCTACGGCGCCTCGCTGCCCTGGCCGAAGCCGCCCAGCGGCCGCCGTCCCGCCCGCGCCCCCGGCGCCCACCTGCTGCTGCGCGACGGCGAGCCGGTCGTCTACGTCGAGCGCGGCGGCCGCGGCGTCCTCCGCCTCGTCGAGATGGACGACGACGCCCTGGTCGAGGCGATGCGCGCCCTCGCCGACGCGGTCGCCAACGGCCACATCGCCAAACTCGGAGTCGAGAAACTCGACGGCGAGCCGCTGATCGGCTCCGGCCACGAGGAGGCCCTACTGGCGGCGGGCTTCACCCGCGGCCCCCGAAAGCTCACCGCCTCAGCGACGCGTTCTGAGCTCGCTGCCGAATCGAGCGCGAATCGGGAATCCGACAGGCCACTCCACTGGATGACTCGCGACAACAAGCCACGGTGCAACGCGTAGGTGGTCTCTACAGCCCGCCTACGCGTTACACCGCGAGTCAAGAGTGGGACCGCCTCCGGCGGTGTAACGCATTGGTCGTCCTGTCAGCCAGCCTACGCGTTACACCGCCGAAGGGTCGAGGCGGACGGGACGGCTCAGCCGCCGCGGCTCAGCCTCGGTCCGGCTCAGCCCCGCGGTCCGGCTCAGCCGTCCGCGCCCGCGCTTAGCTCGTCCAGTGCCCGCTGCAGCTCGAAGGTGCGCATCGCCGTGCCGAAGTGCTCGGCGACCAGCTCCGCCAGCTTCACGTCCTCGGTGCCGAAGCCGCCTTCGGCGCGGCAGGCGATCGCCCCCCACAGCTGCCGGCCGGCGAAGACCGGCACCGCCAGCTCCTCCTCGGGCAGGCGGGACGCCGCCTTGTCGGGGTTGTCGCCGTCGACGACGGTGCGGCGCATCCGCAGGCAGAGGGACAGCGGGCTGTCGGGACGCGCCGCCTCCAGCCCGTGGGCCAGCGCGACTCCCTGGCGGCGGAAGGAGGCCAGCACCTCCGGCTCGCCGTCGTCCCCGAGCTTGGCGACGATGCACTCGGTCGCCTCCAGCGCCGCGCTCAGCTCGTTGACCGCCACCCGCGCCGCCTCGCCCAGCTCGTCCTCGCGGGCGATCTTCAGCCCGATCCGTCCCGCCAGCGCCTGGAGGCGGTCGCCCAGCTCGCGCCGCCGCCGCCGCGACTCGGGGGCGTCGAAGGCCTTCAGGAAGCTGGTCACCGGCCCGCCGTTCTGGGCCGGCGAGGAGTTGTAGACGGTGTTGGAGCGCCCCCCGCGCTTCGCCTCCAGCAGGGCGGCGTCGGCGCGGTCGATCAGGCTCTGCGCGTCCTCGCCCGGCTGCCAGGAGGCCACCCCGGCGCAGCCGCTCAGAGGGTCTCGTCGATCGGCAGGTGCACCTCCGGCAGCGAGTCGATGATCCGCGCGATCACCGGCTCCACCTCGGCCCGGGTCAGGCCGGAGAGGATGATCCCGAACTCGTCGCCGCCGTAGCGCGCCACCGCGTCCTCCTCGCGCACCTCGGCGAGGATGGCGGCGCCGACCTCGCGCAGGACCGAGTCCCCGGCGGGGTGGCCCGCCGTGTCGTTGACGTCCTTGAAGCCGTCGAGGTCGAGCAGGACCAGCGAGAGCGGCGTCTCGTCGCGCTCGGCGAAGACGATCCGCGAGCGCAGCGCCCGCCGGAAGGCGCCCTGGTTGAGGCAGCCGGTCAGCTGGTCGGAGTCGGCGGACTCGCGGACCGCCGCGTGGCGCTCGGCGTTGGAGCAGGCCAGCGCGGCCAGCTCGGCGAAGCCCTCGGCCAGCTCGACCTCCGCCTCGCCCAGTCGCCGCTCGCCGGCGAACCCGGCCGTCAGGAAGCCGTGGATGTGGTCGTCCCAGCGCAGCGGCGTGGCGATCGCGACGCGCACGTCGTCAAGCACCGAGGTGTTGTCCGGCGCCAGCCCCTCGCCGTTGAAGTCGTGGGTGATCACCGGCCGCTCCTCGCGGATCGACTCCGCCCCCAGGCCCTCGCCCGGCGGGCGGCGGAAGCCGCGGAAGCTCTCCGGCAGCCCGGCGATGCCGAGCACCGTGTAGCCGTCGGTCTCGTTGCCGAGATAGGCGGCGGCCTTGTCGGCCTCCAGCGCCTCGGCGACCTCCTCGCAGAGCGCCGAGAGGATCTCCTCGATCTCCAGCGAGCGGTTCAGCGACTTCGCGGCCCGCACCAGCGCCGCCTGCTGGGCGCCGCGGCGATCGCGCTCTTCGAAGGCCCAGATCCGCTCCAGCGCGTGCCCGGCGCTCTCGGAGACCGACTCCAGCAGCGCAGTCTCGACCGCGTCGAAGGGCTGGTCGTAGAGCCGCGCCACTCCGACCAGCACCCGTCGCCCGCCGCGGGTGTGGAAGGGGGCGAGGACGGCGCTGCGCGCCTCGACCCCACGCAGCGCCCGGTCGCCGAGGTGGACGGCGCGCGACTCGGCGATCGCCTCGATGCAGTTCGGGTCGGCGAGCAGGTCCTTGGCCTGGCCGCGGCTGAGGCCGACCGCGGCGACCAGACGGGGGACGACGGTGGCCGAGCCGCCGGCGATCACGAAAGCGATCTCGGCGTCGAAGACCTCGCAGAGCTCCTCCGCGAAGCTGCGCCCCAGCTCCTCCTCGCCGGTCGCCTCGTTGACCAGGGAGACGATCTCGGCGCGGCGCAGCGCCTCCGCGAACTGCCGCCGCAGGGGGTCGATCCCGGGGTCCGGGCTCGCCGTCAGCTTCACGCCGTCGGCCTCACCCGAGTGCGACGGTGACCACCGCATGGTTGTAATCGCCTTTCGCTCCACGGACCCGCGCGACCTCTCCGTTGGTGTAGAGGCCGGCCAGTGGCGGCGGGTCGCCGCCAAAGGAGTCCGCGATCGTCTTTACCTCGCTGCCCTGGGAGTCGCCGAGGATTTTGCGGCGCCCGGAGCAGTCGAAGATCAGCGCCGCGCGTGCCGCGCGGCCGCCCAGCGGCTCGAGCGCCGCGCCGACCGACTCGCGCCCCGAGCGGATCAGCGCCGGCCGGCTCAGCTCGGTGAACTCGATCGCGGCGCTGGAGGGGATGTGGGTCGCGCACAGCAGCCCCCCCTCGCCGTCGCGGCCGAGCACGTGGCGCAGGCGCCGGTTGCCGTGCAGCTCCGGCTGGGAGATCGGGTGGGTGATCGCTTTCGCCGCGAAGGCCTCGTCGTCGAGCGCCGCGTCGATGCCGAGGCGCTCGAGGTAGACCGACTCGGCCGGGCGGCCGTCGATCTCGAGGATCGTCCTGTCCTCCGAGCGGGTGACGATCGAAGGCGGGCCGATCACCTCGCAACTCTGCGAGTTGCCGATTCCGGCCGGGCCGGGGACGCGCAGGGCGACGGCGACGACCGCCTCGGTGAGGCTCTCTCCACCGGCGAGCTGGAACGGGTCGGCGCCCCCGCAGGCTCCGCCCGCCAGGGGAGTCTCGGGACCGCAGGCCTCATATGCCCCGGCAATCGCCTCGGCGATGTCGCCGGCGTGGGTGTCGAGCAGGAGCAGGACGAGCGGGGTGCCCTCGCCCTCGCCGAGCGCCTCGGTGGCTTCGGTCGCGGCGGCGCGACCGGCGGCGCGCAGGTCGGTGCCCTCATCCGGGCGCCCGATGCCGAGCCCCGCTTCGACCGCCGGGTCGAAGGCGACCGCGACGCAGCCGTGGTCGATCGGGCCGGCGGCGGAGAAGACGCCGTTGCCGCTGATTCCGGCGCAGACGGCGTCGGGCGCGGCGCCGTGCAGGGCGCTCGCGGCGGCGGCAGGGTCGAAGTCGCCGGAGGTGAAGGCGAGCAGGAGGGAGGGGTCGGCGCCGAGCGTGGAGACGGCTTCGGCAGCGGCTGTTTCGACGGCACTCGCCCCCTCGGCGGCGGCGTCGGCGGCGAGGCGCGACAGCGCGGTCGAATCGTGGGAGGGGGTCAGCTTCGAGTTGGACATCGACGTTACGAACATCGACTTCACGCACGCATTGCTCCATACCCAATTTTGCTGATATGACGGCAGCTTCCGCCGAAAGTCATCTTTTCCATCTATAGGGAGGAAAAGATGACTTTCGGCGAGTGGGCGGACCCGTCGGGGATAATCCGCCTGTGGACGATCCGGGGTCAGAGCGCGCGGTCGAGCTGTTGCGCAGCGTGCCGCTCTTCGCCGACCTCGAGGCGGGTGAGCTGGAGCGCTTCTCGCGGGTCGCCGTGCAGCGAGCCTTCCCCGTCGGCACCCGCGTCTTCCACGAGGGCGACCAGTCCGACGCCTGCTACATCGTCCGCTCCGGCAGCTTCCGGGTGACGCGCGAGCACTCCGACGGCCGCGCCATCACCCTCGCCACGCTCGGCCCGGGGGACATCTTCGGTGAGCTGGCGATGCTCGACGGCGAGGTCCGCTCGGCCAGCGTCGAGGCGCTCGACGACGGCGAGCTGCTGGCCCTGCCCGCCGGCGACGTTCGCGCCCTCCTCTCCCGTCACCCGGAGATCACCGTGAAGCTGGTCCGCGCCCTGGTCCGGCGCCTGCGCGCCGCCAACGAGCGGATCTCGCGCCAGTCCTTCCAGACCGTGCCCGGCCGGGTCGCCGGCGTCCTCTCTCAGCTGGTCGCCGATGAGACCCCGCAGCACGGCGAGAGCGGCGAGGTGACGATCCACATGAACCAGGCCGACCTTGCCCAGCTCGCCGGCACCTCGCGGGAGAGCGTCAGTCGCTTCCTCGCCGACCTCGAGCGGGCGGGGGTTGTACGGCCGGGGCGGGGGCGAGTCACCGTCCTCGACCCCCCGAAGCTGCGCAACTACATCTTCTGAGGCGGGGGAGCGCCACGGCCGCCTCCGACTTCGCCACGCTCCGAGCGGCGATGGTCGAGCGCCAGCTGCGCGGGCGCGGCATCTCCGACGAGCGGGTCCTGGCGGCGATGGGAGCGGCGCCGCGCGAGCTGTTCGTCCCCGAGAAGATGCGCCGCCGCGCCTACGAGGACTCGGCTCTGCCGATCGCCGCCGGCCAGACGATCTCCCAACCCTGGATCGTCGCCGCGATCTGCCAGGCGCTGGAGTTGGAGGGCGGCGAGACGGTGCTCGAGGTCGGCACAGGGTCGGGCTACTCGGCCTGCGTGCTGTCCCTGCTCGCCGCCGAGGTGATCGGCATCGAGCGCCACGAGCGCCTCGCCGCCGGGGCGCGCGACGCGCTCGCCCTCCTCGGCGTCGCCAACGTCGAGGTCCTGGTCGGCGACGGCAGCCGCGGCCTGCCGGGGCGCGGCCCGTTCGAGGCGATCGCCGTCCACGCCACCGCTCCCGCGCCGCCGCGCACCCTGCTCTCCCAGCTCGCCGACGGCGGCCGCCTCGTCGTCCCGATCGCCGCCGGCGACGCCGACCTGCTCACCGTCTTCCGCCGCCGTGGCGAGGAGTTCGAGGCGGTTGAGATCGGCCCCTGTCGCTTCGTCCCCCTGGTCGGCGAGGAAGGCTTCTAGCTCGCCGGCGGATCATCGGCCCGGTTCGGATACGCTCGCACCCGCATGCGGGGCGGACCCTTTGTTCTCAACTTCTACTCGGCGATCTTCGTCGACCAGCTCAAGCGCGGTCGCAAGACGGCGACGATCCGGCTCGGCGACAAGAGCGGCAAGTACGAGCGCGGCCAGGTCGTCTGGGTCACGGTCGGCTTCCGCCACAGCCCGCGGGAGAAGATCTTCTCGGCGGTAATCGACGACGTCGAGGTGAAGCGGGTCTCCGAGCTCTCGCCGCGCGACATCGAGCACGACAACCCCGAGTTCCGCCGCCTCGAGGAGACGATCAACTTCCTCGAGCAGATCTACGGCCGCTCGATCTCTCCCGAGGACCTCGTCACCGTGATCCGCTTCTCCCAGATTGTCGAACGGCCGGGCGCCCACTTCGGCAACGGGGAGACGCCGCACCACAACTGAGTCGATGGCCGAGTACTCCTTCCTCACGACCTGGCTGCTGGACGCGCCGCGCGACCGGGTCTGGGAGGCGATCTACGACCAGGCGCGCTGGCCCGAGTGGTGGCGCGGGGTGGAGGAGGCCGAGGAGGTCCGGCCCGGCGAGGAGAGCGGGGTCGGCACCGTCTCGCGGCTGGTCTGGAAGAGCCTGCTGCCCTACCGGGTCGAGTTCGAGGTGACGACGACGCGGGTCGAGGAGCCCTACCTGCTCGAGGCCGACGCGGTGGGGGAGCTGACCGGGGTCGGCCGCTGGCGCCTCTTCGAGCGCGACGGCGCCACCGCGGTCCTCTACGAGTGGAACGTCTCGACCAGCAAGGCCTGGATGAACCTGCTCGCCCCGGTCGCCCGTCCCGTCTTCGAGTGGAATCACGACTGGGTGATGGCCCGCGGCGGCGAGGGCATCTCCCGCCTGCTCGGCTGCAAGTTGCTCGCCGTCGGCTGAACGGCCCCCACCCCCGGTGCAACGCGTTGGCGTGCTGTCAGGACGCCAACGCGTTGCACCGCGAAGTGCCCCCGGCGCTCCTGCCTCGCTATGGTTCAGGCCCCTTGGCACTCTCTTGTATCGAGTGCCAAATCCCAGTTGAGAACTTCTGACCTATAACGGAGGTATTACGGATGAAGCTGAAGCCCCTCGGGGACCGGCTGATCGTCAAGCCGATCGATGAGGAGGAGACGACCGCGAGCGGCATCGTCCTCCCCGATACGGCCAAGGAAAAGCCGCAGAAGGGCAAGGTCGTCGCCGTCGGCGACGGCGCCATCAATGAGGACGGCAGCCGCCGCCCGCTGGACGTTGCGGAGGGCGATGAGGTCCTCTACTCCAAATACGGCGGCACCGAGGTCAACGTCGAAGGAGACGACCTGCTCGTGTTGCGCGAGTCGGACGTCCTCGCCAAGCTCGGCTGACCCGGGTCCCAGGACTTAGAAGAACCAAGGAGGAACGAAACAGATGGCTCACAAGGAGCTGAAGTTCAGCGAGGAGGCACGGGGGGCCCTGCAGGCCGGCGTCGACGCCGTCGCCGATGCAGTCAAGGTCACTCTCGGCCCGAAGGGTCGCTACGTCGTGCTCGACAAAAAGTTCGGCGCGCCGACGATCACCAACGACGGCGTCACCATCGCCCGCGAGGTCGAGGTCGAGGACGTCTTCGAGAACCAGGGCGCCCAGCTGGTCCGCGAGGTCGCCACGGCGACCAACGACGTGGCCGGTGACGGCACCACGACGGCGACCCTGCTGGCGCAGATCATCGTCCGCCAGGGGCTGAAGAACGTGGCCGCCGGCGCCAACCCGCTGGCCCTGCGCCGCGGCATCGAGCAGGCGGTCGACCAGGTGGTCGAGAACCTGCGCGAGAAGCAGTCCAAGGAGGTCGCCGGCAAGGAGCAGATCGCCCGTGTCGCCGCCATCTCCGCCGGTGACGACGAGATCGGCGACGTGATCGCCGACGCGATCGAGAAGGTCGGCAAAGACGGCGTCGTCAACGTCGAGGAAGGCCAGACCTTCGGCATGGAGCTGGAGTTCACCGAGGGGATGCAGTTCGACAAGGGCTACATCTCCCCGTACATGGTCACCGACCAGGACCGCATGGAGGCCGTGCTCGAGGACCCCTACATCCTCATCGCCAACCAGAAAATCGGCTCGGTGCGGGACATCCTGCCGGTGCTCGAGGCGGTCATGCAGGGCGGCAAGCCGTTGCTGATCGTCGCCGAGGACGTCGAGGGGGAGTGCCTCGCGACGCTCGTCGTCAACAAGCTGCGGGGCACCTTCACCGGTGTCGCCGTCAAGGCGCCGGGCTTCGGCGATCGCCGCAAGCGCATGCTCGAGGACATCGGCATCCTCACCGGCGGCGAGGTGATCACCGAGGAGATGGGCCTCAAACTCGAGAACACCCAGATCGACCAGCTCGGCAAGGCCCGTCGCGTCGTCGTCTCCAAGGACACGACGACGATCATCGACGGCGCCGGTGCGGCCGATGACATCAAGGGGCGGATCAAGCAGATCAAACAGGAGGTCGAGAACACCGACTCCGACTTTGATCGGGAGAAGCTCCAGGAGCGTCTCGCCAAGCTCGCCGGCGGTGTCGCGGTCGTCAAGGTCGGCGCCGCCACCGAGACCGAGATGAAGGAGAAAAAGCACCGCGTCGAGGACGCCCTCCAGGCGACCCGGGCGGCGCTGGAAGAGGGTGTCGTGCCGGGCGGTGGCGTCGCGCTGCTGAACGCGCAGGACGGCCTCGACCCCGACACGCTCACCGATCCCGATGAGCAGACCGGCGCGAGGATCGTCTTCCGCGCGCTGGAGGAGCCGGTCCGCCAGATCGCCGAGAACTCCGGCGAGGAGGGCTCGGTCGTCGTCAACAAGGTCAGGGACCTGAAGCCGGGAGAGGGCCTCAACGCCGCCACCGGCGAGTACGGGGACCTGATCAAAGACGGCGTCATCGACCCGACCAAGGTGACCCGCTCGGCGCTGGAGAACGCCGCGTCGATCGCCAAGAACATCCTCGTCACCGAGGCGATCATCGCCGAGCCCCCCGAGAAGGAGGGCGCCGGCGGCGGAATGCCCGGCGGCATGCCTGACATGGGCGGGATGATGTAACGACGCCCGCAGACCTGGCTCGAAAGCCCGGTGCGCACGTCTGGCGGCGGCGGGGCAGCGCTCAGGGCGGCGTCCTCAGAGGCCCGGATAGCGCCGCATTGGTATCTGTTGGCCGCCGTTCTTTGCGTGATCTCTCTAGGTCGTCGGCAGATGGCTGGTGCTGAGTCCGAGAAAGGTTTGGAAGGTAAGAGATCGGGGTGCGTAGACGATTGTGGCGGAAGACGAACTGCGTCGAGGTAGATGCAGGTGCTGGCGGATGGCGCGGTGGTGCAGCCAGGTCTGAGCGAAGGCGCGATGGGCGCGCGGAGCGATGGCGTTGTGGCAGCGCTGGGCGACGGGCCGATGGTCGTAGCGAGCTCCGACGGGCGTAGACGTGACAACCATCGGTGTGGACGATGCTGACGGCGACGCGTCTAGGTGATGAAGAGCGAGATGCGCGGACGGCGATCGGCAGAGAGGCGAGGCGGAGTCGACCCGAACTGGCCCGCGACCAGACGGCGACGAAAAGAGCTGCTGCCGATGCGGTCTCTGCCGCCTGCGCTCGGTATTACGCCCTCCAAGAAGCGCTCGTAGACCTCGACCGTCGCCACGGCGCAGGGCTGCTCGGGGGTAGACCATCGCCGCGGCGCAGCTTATGGCAGCATGAGCCAGGCGGTCTGACAGCGCGAGAAGGCATGAGATAGGCGCGGGAGCTGCTTGGCAGGATAGGAGAGTGGGTAGCGACGAAGGTAGGCCGCCCAGAACCACAGTCGAAGCGGCGTGTGGGTGCGGTGCATCGGCGTTGCCCGCCGTGACCGAAGCCTGGTGGCGACAGCGGCAGCGCACTCCCAGAGGTGGCGGCGATGCAAGACCGGCATGCCTCGCTCGCGAGACGCAGGCGGGGCAGCGGAAAGCCCCTCTGGCATCAGCGCGAGGCCGCGAGGTAGTCGCAAGTACGCGGTCTCGTCGGGAAAGCGCCGAAACTCGATGATGTAGCGGGGGAGTCGGGTCGGGTCATAAAGAGGACTGTAGGCACTTGCCACAACGGAGCGAGTGGATATTCGAGAGCGCTGCTATCCGGGCCTCTTGCGTTCTTGCCCGTGCTTGGTCCGGCGCTCGCCAGCCGCACACCCCGGATCTTCCGAGACAGGTCCCCAGGTCGCGGTGTAACGCGTAGGGGTGCTGACGGCACGCCAACGCGTTACACCGCGAGGCGTTAGGCGGCCAGCTTCCCGCGGTGTAACGCGTAGGCGGCCTGTCAGGACGCCAACGCGTTACACCGAGTCGGATGTGGGCGATTTACGGGGCGGCGGCCAGCACGTCGGCCATGCGACCGGGGTGGACGCCGAGGGCCTCGGCGTCGGCGGTGCCTCGCTCGCTGACCATCGGGACCTCCATCAGCTCCGCCTCCTCCCAGGTCGCGAAGGCGGATTCGCCGACCGCCTTGCGCAGGGCGAGCAGGCCGGAGCGGATCACCGGAAGGGGGACGTGCACCAGTGGCCTCGGTCGTCCCGCTATCTCGCTGACCAGGTCGGACATGTCGTCGTAGGTGAGCACCTCGGGACCGGCCAGCTCGTAGCGAGTTCCTCTCGTCGTCCCGCTGCTCACCCCGCCCGCCGCGATCGCGCTCGACTGAGGCGCACCGGCGGACAGGATCGCGTTGGCCGCGCATTGCGCCGCGTCCCTCGCCCAGATCGGCTCGAACTTTGCCCGTCCCTCGCCCGACACCGGCAGCACCGGCAGGAAGGAGAAGCGCCTCAGCAGGGTGATCCAGGGGTCGCTGTGGTCGTAGACGATCGAGGGGGCGAAGATCGTCGTCTCCAGCGGGGAGGAGTCGACCGCCTGCTCCGCCAGCCACTTGGCGCGGAAGAAGCGGGTGCGTTGCGCAGCGCCCGCGTTGAGGGCGCTGAAGAAGGCGAAGCGCTGCACCCCGCTGCGCTCGGCGGCGCGCAGCAGTCGCACCGTCGCCAGCCCGTTCAGCTCCTCGATCCGCCGCGGCGGCTGGTCGCGGATCGTCGCCGCCAGGTGGACCACGGTGTCGACCCCGCGCAGCGCCTGGCGCACCAGGTATGGGTCCGACATCTCGCCGAGGTCGCCGAGCGCGATCTGCACGTCGACCCGCCACTGCCCCAATCGCCGCGGCTCGCGGACCAGGCAGCGGACCTCCTCGCCGCGCTCCAGCAGCAGCGGCAGCAGCCGCGAGCCGACGCTCCCCGTCGCCCCTGTCAGCAGCAGCACGGTCCCTCTGATCGTTCTCTCATCGGCCGTCCAACCCTAGAGGCCGGACGCGCCGTCGCCCCCATCCCTAAAATGACCGCTCGCGCTTGGCCGGGGACCCCGGCGGGCACCCGGAAACCGACTTAGGAGAAAGCCTCGAATGACCTACGTCATCGCGGAACCATGCATCGGCCAGAAGGACAACTCGTGTGTCGAGGTCTGCCCGGTCGACTGCATCCACCCGACCCCGGACGAGCCCGACTACGACTCGGTCGAGATGCTCTACATCGATCCGGACGAGTGCATCGACTGCGATGCCTGCGTAGAGGCCTGCCCGGTCGACGCCTGCTTCGCCGAGGACCAGCTCCCGGCCGAGTGGGCCAAATACGCCGAGATCAACGCCACCTATTACAAGAGCAAGAGCGCGGCGTAGCCCTGCTCGGCGATAGGAACTTCGAACGGCGGCCTCCGGGCCGCCGTTTTCGTTTCGGGCCCTACTTGACGACCCGGAAGCCGAGCGACTGCGGGTCCGAGGTGCCGGCCGTGTTGGTCGCGGTGACGTTCAGCCGGTAGGTCCCCGGCTTCAGCTTCTTCCGGCCGGCGATTCGCCCCTGGAAGGCGACCCGGTTCGTTCCGGCGTGCCCGGTGAAGTTGAGCGTTCCGGCTTTCAGGGAGCGCTTGCAGGGCCTGTGT
This sequence comes from uncultured Solirubrobacterales bacterium, assembly GCA_963837585.1. GTDB lineage: Bacteria > Actinomycetota > Thermoleophilia > Solirubrobacterales > 70-9 > CAWINX01. Next base: position 539,189 of record CAWINX010000003.1, read on the forward strand.
CGGCGGTTCTTCCTGGTCTTGCGGCGGCACTTGCCTCTCACCTTGCGCCCCGGTGCCTGTCGGGTGAAGGCGAAGCTCACCTGTCCGATCCCGTTGAGGTCGAAGGAGAAGGCGGTGCCGCGCGGCGGCTTCCGCTTCGGCTTCTTGCCCTTCTTGCGGGCGGCTGGGCGGAGGGAACTGATCTGCGCGAGCCCGCGCCCCGTCCGCCACTTGCGGTGGGACTCGCTCAGCCCGCCGACCTCGAGCCCCGCGACCAGCGCCAGCGTGTGCACTCGCTCCCGATCCCTGCGAGACGGCGTCGATCGTCGTGCCGGCCGGGAAGCCGACCAGGCGTCGGTGTCGGGTTCGGGTCGGAGGTCGAGTTGCCGGCCGCGCTTCCCAGCTGCCCGTACTGGTTGTAGCCGAAGGCGAAGAGCTGGCCGGTCGAGGTGAGCACCAGGCTCTGGTCGAAGCCCGTGGCGATCTGGGCAATCGAGCCGTTCGCGCCCGGCAGGTTGATCTGGGCAGGCGTCGGGTTCGCGGTCTCGGTCCCGTTGTTGGCCGTGTTCCCCAGCTCTCCGTAGCGGTTCCTGCCGAAGGCGTAGAGCTGCCCGGTCGAGGTGAGGATCAGGTTGTGGTTGCCCCCGGCGACGATCCGGGCGATCGTCCCCGCCGGAAAGCTGACCTGCGTCGGCGTCGGGTTTGCGTTGTTGTTGCCGTTGTTGGTCGCATTGCCCAGCTGCCCGTAGTTGTTGTTGCCGAAGGCGTAGAGCTGGCCGGTCGTGGTGAGCGCCAGGCTGTGGACGTCCGCCCGCGGCGATCTGGGCGGCGGGGCCGGTCGCCCCCGGCAGGCTGACCAGGGTCGGCGTCGGGTTGGGGTTGTTTGTTCCGTTGTTCGTCGCGCTGCCGAGCTCGCCATAGTGGTTGTTGCCGAAGGCGTAGAGCTGGCCGGTGGAGGTGAGCGCCAGGCTGTGGCTCCCGCCCGCGGCGATCTGGACGATCGGGCCGGTCGCGCCCGGCAGGTTGACGAGTGCCGGCGTCGGGTTCGGGTTGGCGGTCCCGCTGTTGGTGCGACTGCCCAGTTGCCCATAGGCGTTGTTGCCGAACGCGTAGAGCTGGCCCGTCGAGGTGAGCGACCAGGTTGTGACTGCCGCCCGCGGCGATCTGCGGCGATCGTCCCGGTCGACGCCGGCGGGCAGGCCGACCAGGGTCGGCGTCGGGTTTGGGTTGAGGGTCCCGTTGTTGGTCGTGCTTCCCAGCTCCCCGGAAATGTTGCGGCCGAACGCGTAGAGCTGCCCGGTCGAGGTCAGGACCAGGCTGTGGCTGTCCCCCGTGGCGATCTGGGCGATATGGCCGCTCGCCCCCGGCAGGCTGACCAGCGCCGGCGTCGGATTCGGAGTGACGGTGCCGCTGTTGGTGGGAATGCCCAACTGCCCGTACTGGTTGTCGCCGAAGGCGAATAGCTGGCCACTGGGAGCGGCCACCGCGAGCGGGCCCGACAGCGCGCAGATCGCCAGCGCGATCGGGGCCACGAGGACTGCGCGCCAACGCCCCATCGCGTTCGAGGCTAGCAGGGGCGCTGCCGGCCGATGTGGAGACGTTCGGCTACTGCACGACCGGCAGCGGGGTGCCGCTGACCGGGGGCGGCTCGGCCGCGCCGGGGACCGCCTGCAGGACCGGCAGCTCCTGGGGGGTCGCCGCGATGATGCCGCGGGCGGCCTGGCGGATCGCCTGGGAGGCGGGCGAGTCGGGCTCCTCGGTGACCAGCGGCGTGCCGTTGTCGGCGTGCTCGCGCAGGGGCTCCGAGAGCGGCACCTTGCCGAGCAGCGGCACGTCGAGCTCGTCGGCGAGCAGTTGCCCGCCGCCCTCGCCGAAGATCGTGAAGCGTTCGCCGTCGGGGGTGGTGAAGCCGGACATGTTCTCGATCACCCCGAGCAGCTCGAGGTCGAATTTGGCCGCCATATCGGCGCCGCGCTTGGCGACCGTCTGCGCCGCCGGCTGCGGGGTGGTCACCATCACGAATTTGGCCTGGGGGAGCAGCTGGGCCAGGGTCATCGAGACGTCGCCCGTCCCCGGGGGCAGATCGAGCAGCAGGTACTCCAGCTCTCCCCAGGCGACGTCCTCGAGGAACTGCTGGATCGCCTTGTGGAGCATCGGCCCGCGCCAGACGACCGCCGCGTTCTCCTCGACGAAGAAGCCGATCGACATCACCTTGACGCCGCTCGGCGTCTCCAGCGGCAGGATCTTGCGCTCGGCGTTGACGTCGGGTTTGCCGCCGACGCCGAGCATGCGCGGGATCGAGTAGCCGTAGACGTCGCAGTCGAGCGCTCCGGACGGGTGTCCCTCGGCGGTCAGCGCCGCCGCCAGGTTGGCGGTCATCGTCGACTTGCCGACGCCGCCCTTGCCCGAGGCGACGCAGATCACGTTCTTGACCTGGGCGAGCGCGCCCTGCGGCAGCTTGCCGCGCCCCAGCGTTTTCTGAAGGTCGCCTTTCTCCTCGTCACTGAGGACGTCGAAGCCGACCTCGACCCCGGTCACGCCCTCCAGCTCGCCGACCTGCTGCGCCACCGCCTGCTGGAAGTGGCCGCGAATCGGGCAGCCCGCCGTGGTCAGGGAGACGACGACCGCGACCCGGCCGTCCTCGCCGACCTCGATCGAGCGGACCATGCCCAGCTCGACGATCGAGCGGCGCAGCTCCGGGTCGATGACCGCGCGGAGCTTCTCGGTGATCTGGTCCTGGGTCGGGAGGGCCACGCCCCCATTCTCGCAAAGGGCCGCGACGCGGCAGCCCGCCGCGCCGTTCGTCCAGAGGGGGGAGAGAATTCGCCGCCCGCAGATTGACCCCTCAGATGGAGTCAATCGAAGGAGGACTGATGTCGGGTACGCGCGGTGGGATCGGCCGGATCGTCGCGATGGGGATCGGGCTGGCCGTCGCCCTGCTGCTGCTGGCGGCGGGGGAGGCGAAGGCGGCCAAGTACGAGGTCGCCCAGTGCGGCTGGGGAGTCGGCTTCGACGCCGACTGGGCCGACAACACCGGCGGCGTCAAGTTCCACCCCGGCTCCTACTGCGTGCCGCCCGCCGGCACCGATCCCTTCGACGGCGTCCACATGAAGACGTTCACCAGCGGCGGCGCCGCGACCGTCGGCGGCACCCGCTTCGGCCGCTGGCGCTGGACCGCGCCCCCCGGCACCGGCATCGTCAAATTCCGCGGCACCTGGTGGCACAACCTCCACGACGGGCTGGAGCAGCGGATCGGCGCGGTTGACGGGGGCGGCGGCTTCAGCGCCTTCGCCACCGCCTCGACCACCAACACCAACCTGACCGACTTCGCCGCCGGCTTCGGCTCGCCGATGCCCGCGGTCGAGGACCGCCTGCTCTGCGCCCGCGGCGACGGCAAGTGGTGCAGCCTCGACCCGGCCTCCTGGTCGGCGGTGCGCGGCGTGATCATCACGGTCGAGGACGACGCCGGCCCGGCCGCCGGGATCGGCGGCGAGCTGACCGCGGGCGGCTGGCGGCGCGGCGGCCAGGGCATCCAGGTCTGGGGCAGCGACAGCGGCGGCGGCATCCGCTACGGCGAGACGACGCTCGACGGCAACCGCGTCGCGCTGACCGAGTACCGCTGCGCGAAGGCGATGATCGGCGGCGAGTGGTACGGCACCCGGATGCGCCCCTGCGAGACCGGCGTCTCGGCCGCCCAGTCGGTCTCCACCACCACCTTCAGCGACGGCCCCCACGCCCTCGCCCACTGCGTCACCGACTTCGCCGGCAACGTCGGCTGCACCTCGCCGCAGACCGTGCTGATCGACAACAACGCGCCCGCCCACGTCCGCGACCTGACCCTCGCCGGCGGCGAGGGCTGGCGCCGCTCCAATGACTTCGACCTCAGCTGGGTCAATCCCGACCAGGGCCCGGCGAGCCCGGTCGGCGGCGCCCTCTGGCGGGTCACCGGCCCGGCCGGCTATGACACCGGGGTCCAGTTCGCCGCCGGTCGCGGCCTCGCCGCGCTGAACGACCTCCATGTCCCCGGGCCGGGCGCCTACTCGCTCCAGGTCTGGCTGCGCGACGAGGCCGGCAACGACGCCCCCGCGACCGCGACCGCGATGCCGCTGCGCTTCGACGACGTCGCGCCCGGGGTCGCCTTCGAGGCGACGGCCGAGACCGGCGTGCCCGAGCCAGCTCCAGGCCGACGTCTTCGACGCCCACTCCGGGCCGGCGGGCGGGACGATCTTCTACCGGCGGATCGACGCCGACGGATTGGACCGAGCTGCCGACCAAACTCCAGCCCGGCGCCTCGCCCGACGCGGCGACGCTGGTCGCCCACGTCCCGGTCGGCGACCTCGACCCCGGCGTCTACCTCTTCCGCGCCGACGCCGTCGACGGGGCGGGCAACGTCACCTCGACCACGCGCCGCTCCGACGGCACCGAGATGGCGGCTCGCCGTCCGGCGCCGCGGCGGCGGAGGAACGGCGGCGGCCAGGGATCGGCGGCCGCCGCGCGGGGCGACGACCCGGATCGTCGCCAAGCTGCGCCGCGGTCGTCGTCTCCGCTCCGACCTCACCGTCCCCTTCGGCGCCGGCGCCACCCTCACCGGTCGCCTCACCCGCGGCGACGGCGCCGGCCTCGCCGGCCGCGACCTGCGGATCGTCCAGCGTCCCTCCTCCGGCGCGATCTCCCGCCCGAACGTGATCGCGGTCCGCACCGGCCCGGCGGGCGGCTTCCATCTCCACCTTCGCCCCGGCCCCTCGCGCCGCGTCGTCGTCGCCTTCCCCGGAGAGGGAGGGCTGGACGGGGCGACGCGGGCGCCGCTCGGCCTGCGGGTGCGCGGCGGCGTCGTCCTGCGCGCCGCGCCACGCGCCCTGCGCACCGGCCGGGCGCTGCGGCTCTCCGGCCGGGTCCGCGCCCGCGGCGCCCCCGTCCCGCGCCGCGGCAAGCTCGTCGCGATCCAGTACTTCGAGTCGAGGACCCGCCACTGGCGCCCGGTCCTGGTCACCCACACCGACTTCCTCGGGCGCTTCCACACCCGCTACCGCTTCCGCTACGTCACCGGGTCCGCCCGGGTCAGGCTGCGGGCGATCGCCCTCGCCGAGGAGCGCTGGCCCTACGCCCCCGGCGCCTCCCGCCCGGTGACCGTCCGCGTAACCGGCTGACGCCCGACGGCTGATCGGTAGGGTTCGGGCCGATGTCGAAGGCCACCTTTCACACCACCGCCGGGCAGATCGTGCTTGAGCTGCACGACGAGGACGCGCCGAAGACGGTCGAGAACTTCCGCAAGCTCGCCGGCGACGGCTTCTACGACGACCTCGTCTTCCACCGCGTCATCCCCGACTTCATGATCCAGGGCGGCTGCCCGGAGGGGACGGGACGCGGCGGCCCCGGCTACACCTTCGAGGACGAGTTCAACGACCACAAGATCGTCCGCGGCGCGCTGGCGATGGCCAACGCCGGCCCCAACACCAACGGCTCCCAGTTCTTCATCGTCACCACCGACGCGGCGCCGTGGCTCGACGGCAAGCACACCGTCTTCGGCGAGGTGCTCGAGGGGATGGAGGCGGTCGTCGCGATCGAGGGCACTCCCACCGACGCCTCCGACCGACCGCTCGAGCCGCAGACGATCGAGCGCGTCGAGCTCTCCGACGAGTAGCGCCCGCTACTCGCTCCTCGCCGCGTCAGGACCTCCGGTCCCAGCTCCGCCGGCCGAGTGTGCCCGCTCAGCGCCATCGTCAGGTCCAGCTCGGCGAGCAGCATCCGCAGCACCGCCTCGACCCCGGCCTCGCCGCCCAGCGCCAGCCCCCACAGGTAGGGACGGCCGACCAGCACCGCGTCGGCGCCCAGCGCCAGCGCCTTGAAGACATCGGCGCCGCCGCGCACCCCGCTGTCGAGCAGCACCGCGGCGCGCTCGCCCACCGCCTCGACCACTCCCGGCAGCGCGTCGAGCGAGGCGATCGCCCCGTCGATCTGTCGGCCGCCGTGGTTGGAGACGACGACGCCGTCGGCGCCGCGCGCCACCGCCTCGCGGGCGTCGTCGGGATGCAGGATCCCCTTGACGACGATCGGCAGCGAGGTCATCTCGCGCAGCTGCGCCAGCTTCTCCCAGGTCAGCGACGGGTTGACGTAGACGCCGACGTAGTGGCCGGTCGCCGCCCCCTGGTCCTCCTCGGGCGTTTTCTCCAGCTGCGAGCGGAAGACCGGGTCCTGGAAGAAGTTGGCGTTGCCGATCCCCTCCAGGAAGGGCAGCCATGCCTGCTGCAGGTCGCGCGGCTTCCAGCCCGGGATGAAGGTGTCGACGGTGAGCACGATCGCCCCGTAGCCGGCCGCCTCGGCGCGGCGCACGAAGCTGGCGGCGATCTCGTCGTCGGCGGGCCAGTAGAGCTGGAACCAGCGCGGCCCCTCGCCGCTCGCGGCGGCGATCTCCTCCAGCGTCGCGTGCGAGGCGTTGCTGGCGATCAGCGGCAGCCCGACCCGCGCCGCCGCCCGCGCCGTCCCCGGCTCGCCGTCCTCATGGACGATCTTGTGGATCCCGATCGGCGCCAGCATCACCGGCGCCGGCATCGCCGTCCCCAGCACCGTCGCCGAGAGGTCGCGCTCGGCGACGTCGCGCATCATCCGCGGCACGATCCGCCGCCGCCGGAACGCCTCCAGGTTGGCCCGCATCGTGTCCTCGCCGCCGGCCCCGGCGAAGACGTAGGCCGCGGCGCGCTCGTCCATCGCCTCGGCGGCGGCGGCCTCCAGCTCGGCGACCGAGACCGGCACCTCCGGCGTCTTGCCGATCAGCCCGTTGACGTAGATCTCGCGGAAGTAGTCGCCGAAGTCGGTCACGCGGCGAGGACGCTATTCCTCGCCGGCCAGCCGCGACCAGCAGCGCACGGCCTCGCGCTCGAAGGTCACGCCGATCTCCAGGGAGAGCCGCATCCCGTCGGGGATCTCGGTCCCGAGCAGCCCGGAGAGCTTCTGCATCTCCTCATAGCGCGCCAGCCGCTCGCGGTGGGCGGGCAGCTGAGCCTTGGCCAGCGCCTTCGGGTCGGCGCCGAAGAAGAGCTTCAGCATCGCCGGGTCGCGCAGCTCGGCCATCTCGTCGGTCGGCTCGGCGAGCCACTCGCGCAGCGCCTTCGCGCCCTTTCGCGGTGATCTTGTAGTGCTTGCGCCGCCGGCCGCCCTCCTCGCGCCGCTCGCTCAGATACCCCGCCTTGGCGAGCCGCTCCGGCTCGGAGTAGAGCTGGGCGTGGGGGACCGACCAGAAGTCGCCCAGGGCCAGGGCGACGAACTGCTTGAGGTCGTACGGCGTCGCCTCGCCGGCCCGCTCGAGCAGGCCGAGGACGATGTAGGAGGTGGGCGTCAGGCGGATCTCGTTTGACATCGACGCGCGGCAAACAGTATGTTGTGGACCGTCTTTTTTGGATTGTCGGCCGGGGAGAGGGTTGGTTATGAAGTCTCGCACGCCATCAGCATTCGGCGGTTGGTTGCCCAGGGGTCGCCGGGCGCGTCGACCGCCGGCCGGTCGACGCAGGCCCGCCAAGGTCGCCCTCATCGCCGTCCTGGCGTTGACCCTCACCGCCGGTGCCGCCCAGGCGATCCGCCTCGTCGCCGGCAACGTCGTGATCACCGGCGACGGAGGCTTCACCCCCAAGGCGTTGCCCCGCGACCACGACGCCCCGATCACGATCCGCGGCGGCGGCAGGATCTCGACGATCTCCGGCGCCTACCCGCCGATCATCAAAACGATCACGATCGACTACGACAAGCACGGCTCGGTCCAGACCAAGGGCCTGGCGGTCTGCCACGCCTCGCAGCTGACCAACACCACCGTCGCCGCGGCTCGCCGCGCCTGCCCCACGCGATCGTCGGGCAAGGGCATCGGCCGCGGCGTCGTCATCTTCCCGGACCAAAAACCGATCCCCGCGTCCTCGCCGATCACGGTCTTCAACGGCCCCAAGCTGCACGGCCAGGACACGGTGATCGGCCACGCCTACACGACGATCCCGGGCCCGACCACCTTCATCGTCCCGGTCGTCATCCAGCACATCCACGAGGGCCGCTACGGCTACCGGACCACGATCCGCATCCCGCAAGATCGCCAACGGCTACGGCATCCCCCTCTCCGGCCACATCAAGGTCGGCCGCCGCTGGACCTTCAAGGGCGTCCACCACTCCTTCCTCAACGCCAGCTGCCCCGACGGCCACCTCCAGGCGCGCGGCAAATTCGACTTCAGCGACGGCACCAAGCTGAGCGGCACGTTCACCAAAACGTGCCAGATCTCCGGGGCTGAGGCGAGAGGGGAGAGGCAATGCGTGGATGGATAGCGCTCGGGATCGTCGTCGCGGTGGCGGCGGTCGCCTTCGTCGTCTACAACCTGATCCCGCAGGACTCGGTCAGCAAGGCCAGCGTCAGCGATGCGGTCGTCAAGTTCCGCAAGGACATAAAGAAGGCGGCCGACTACCCCAAGCACCCCTGGGCCAAGCTGCCGCCCTTCGGCGTCTACCGCTACTCGTCTCGCGGTACCGAGGCGATCGACAGCTTCGCCCTCAGCACCGCCCACAACTACGGGGGCGTCAGCACGGTGACGCTGACGCCGACCCGCTGCGGCGCGATGGAGCGCTGGCAGCCGCTGGTCCAGCGCTGGAGCGAGGGCTACCTCTGCGCCACCCCGCACTACACCCAGGTCGTCGGAGTGCGCGACTTCCACGAGTTCTTCGACAAATCGAAGAAGGTCAGCTACACCTGCACCGGCGGTAGGTCCCCCTACGCCTCAGGGCTGCGTCCCGGCCTGACCTGGACGACCACCTGCAGCGCCGACAAGGGGACCGTGACCAGCCACGTCAAGGTGATCGGCTTCGACAAGGTCAAGGTGGCCGGGACGCCGATCGACGCCGTCCACCTACGCGCGACCGCGACCCTCAAGGGCGACCCCGACGGGACCGACGTCCGCGACTCCTGGATCCGCCGCAGCGACGGCCTGCTGTTGCGTCGCACCGACAGCAGCAAGGCTCACGTCGACGCCGGCGGCGGCAGCCAGTTCAGCGAGAACTACGAGCTGGATCTGCTTTCGACAACGCCGCAGCGCTGAGCGGTTCCGCTACGCCGGTCGCGGTGCCCGCGGCAGCGCCCGGCCCCACACCGGCTCCGCCCCGTGACCGAAGCGGACGTCGGGGAGGATCCGGCGCAGCCAGCCGGGCAGGTACCAGGCGGCGCGCCCGCTGAGTCGTAGGAAGACGGGCAGCAGGGTCAACCTCACCAGGAAGGCGTCGAGCAGGACCGCGACGCCGAGGATCACTCCCATCTCCTTCGGCGGCAGCGGCCCGGAGAGGGCGAAGGTGAAGAAGACGGCGACCATCACCGCCCCGGCGGCGAGGATGACCCGGCCGGAGTGGGCGAGCCCCCCGACCATCGCCTCCCGGGCGTCGCCGGACTCCTCCCAGTGCTCGCGCGCGGAGGAGAGCAGGAAGACGGTGTAGTCCATGGCGATCGCGAAGATCATCGCGAAGAAGAAGACCGGCCCCCAGGCGTCGAGGAAGCCCTGCGACTGGAAGCCGAGAGCGCCGGCGAGGTGGCCGTCCTGGAAGATCAGCTTGGCGACGCCGAAGGCGGCGCCGGTCGCCAGCAGGTTGGTCAGCACTCCGATCGCGGCAATCAGCGGCGCCTGGAAGGCGACCAGCAGGAGCAGGAAGCCGAGCCCGAGGACCACGCCGATCACCAGCGGCGTCTTCGCCGCAAGGGCGGTCTCGAGGTCGTGGTTTTCGGCGGCGGGCCCGCCGAGGAGCGCCGCCGGGGGCAGCTCGGCGCGCAGCCGGTCCACGGTGGCGCCGAGGGCCGGGGTCGAGGGACCGACGGTCGGCACCGCCTGGATCAGGGTGACCCCGGCCGCCGGCGCCCGGCGTTCCGCGTGCGGCCGTCGGCGGCGGCGATGCCGGGGTCGCGCCGCAGGACGGCCTCGGCCGCTGGTGGCGCTCGCCGCCGGCGCGACGACCTGCAGCGTCCCGGGCGCGCCGGGCCCGAAGGCGCGGGTGATCTGGTTGTAGCCGACGCGGGAGTGGTCGCCATTCGGGACGACCTTGATCGAGGGCATTCCCGTCCTCAGGCTGAGCACCGGCAGAGCCAGTCCGAGCAGGGCGATCAGCGCGATGCCGCCGAAGAGCAGCGGCCGGCGCCAGAGCAGCTCGCCCCAGCGCGCGAAGCGCGGCGAGCGGTGCTCGCCGCTGTGGACCCAGGGCAGGCTCAGCTTGTCGACCCTCGGGCCCAGCTTCGCCAGCACCGCCGGCAGCAGCGTCAGCGTCGCCGCGAGGATGAAGATCACCGCGATCATGATTCCGATCGCCATCGAACGGAAGGCGGGGCTGGGGACGAGCATCACCGCCGAGAGGGAGATCAGCACCGTCAGCCCGGAGAAGAGGACGGCCTTGCCGGCGGTGTCCATCGTCGTGCCCGACCGCCTCCTCGGGCGGCATGTCCTGGCCGAAGAGGGCGCCGCGGAAGCGCATCACGATGAAGAGCGCGTAGTCGATCCCCAGCGCCAGCGCGAACATCAGCGCGAAGTTCATCGCCCAGATCGAGATCGGCGAGAGCAGCGTGCCCAGGTAGAGGACGCCGGCGGAGGCGACGAGGCCGGCGATCGTCAGCATCAGCGGCAGCCCGGCGGCGACCAGCGAGCCGAAGGCGAGGACGAGGATCGCCAGGGTGATCGGCCAGGAGATCAGCTCGGACTTCAGCATCGCGTCGCGGTTGGCCTGGTTGAAGTCCGACCACATCCCGGCGGCGCCGGTCAGGTTGACGTCGACGCCCGGCGCAGCGACCCCGGCGAGGTCGGACTTGAGGCCGTCGGCGGCGGCGACCATCCCGTTGGCGTCGCGCCCGGCGCCGGCGACGATCACCGCGGTGTGGCCGTCGCGCGATATCGAGGCCCCGGGGCGGGGCGGCGTCACGTTCTTCACGGCGGAGCTCGCCGCCAGCGTCCGCTCGACCCGGGCCACGGTGCGGCGGAAGGCGGGGTCGGCGACGGTCGCGCTGTGCGAGTGCACCGCCACCTGGAGGGCGTAGGCGCCGGCTCCGGCGAAGGCGCGGTCGATCTTTCCTCGCGCCGTCGCCGACTCGGACCCGTTCGCCTGCCAGCCGGCGCCCGAGAGCGCCGTCTCGACCCGCGGCGCCAGCACCCCGAGCCCGACCGCGACGATCGCCCAGGCGACGAAGACCCGGCGCCTGTGGGTCGCGGCGAAGCGCCCGAGCCGCCCGACCGGGCCCAGGCCGCCCATGGGAGAACCTCCATTCGCCCCTTCTGAAGACTTCATCGGTCGCAGGCGGCCTCGACGCCGAAGCGGCGCAGCACCAAGGAGCTGGGGCAGTTGCCGAAGGCGACGAAGGCGAGCTGGTTGAGCGCGACGAAGCCGGTCAGCAGCAGGAACCAGGGGGAGACGAGGGCGGCGAGCAGGGCGCTGAGCCCGGTCATCGTCCCCGCCATCAGGAAGAGGATCCGCTCGAGCGGCCAGCGCAAGGGGGGAGAGGAGGCGATCGGCTGGGGCGCCGATGTGGCGACATGTGCGGCTGCTGTAGTCATGGCGATCCTCAGGTTGGACGATTTACAAATTAACAATTTAACAGTTGTGGACTGGTAGACTAGCAGAATGATGAAGAGCCCACTAGACCGCGAGGCCGCCGAGCTGATCGCCCGTCGCTTCCGCGCCCTCGCCGACCCGACCCGGCTGCGCATCCTCGATCTGCTGCGGGAGCGCGGAGAGGCCTCGGTCGGCGAGTTGACCAAGGCGCTCGGGACCTCCCAGCAGAACGTCTCCAAGCACCTCGCCGCCCTGCATGCGGAGGGCTTCCTCGCCCGCGACAAGCGGGGGACCAGCTCGATCTACCGGATCGCCGACCGCGCCGTGCTCGACCTCTGCGACAACGTCTGCGCCGGGATCGAGGCCAAGCTCGTCGAGCTGGGCGCCGTTCTCTCCGGCTGAGCGACTCCGATCAGAAAGCGGGCGTCAGGCGTCAGGCGTCGGGCGCCAGATCGCCGCCGGCGCGCTTCTCGCGCCGTCGCCGCATCGCCTCGCCCGGGCGCCAGAGGCTGACCAGGCCGGCGACCAGGGTGACCAGGAAGATCTGGCCGATCATCATCTCCAGCCCGGAGATCATCCGGGCCGGCTGGCCGGCGGGGACGAGGTCGCCGTATCCGGTCGTGGTCAGCGTCGTGTAGCTGAAGAAGAGGAAGTCGCCACTCTGGGTGTGGGCGACTCCGCTGAAGAACTCGCCGCCCTGGAAGCGGTCGATGGTGCTGTAGATCGAGGTGAAGAGGATGCCGAGCACCGTGTAGACGCTGATCGCGCCGAGGATCGTCCGGATCCCGACCTCCGTGGCCGAGGTGGCGACGCGGCGCAGCACCGCGGCCATCGCCACGGTGAGGACGAGGATCTGGATCAGCGAGCCGAGGTTGAGCCAGATCCGCTCGCCGGCCAGCGCCGCGACGATCGCCAGGGAGATCGCGATCAGCGAGAGCCCGATCGCCGCCCGCACCACGACGCTGCCGCGCGTGGGCGCTGCTCAGCGCCACCACCGAGGTCGCGCTGGTCGAGACCATCAGCACCACGCCGGACCAGCCCGCGTCGGAGAGCAGCGAGGCGAGCACGTAGGTCGTCAGGACCAGCACCAGCACCAGGCCGAACGCGTCGCTGACCCGCTGCGCGCGTCGCAGCCAGCGCTCGCGCGACCGGGCCCTCCGTCGGGCATTCATGCCCGGACGTTCGTGGCGGCGCCCCCTGTTTCCTGCCGACGGGCGGGTGAGCGGAGGGGGTGGGATTCGAACCCACGAGACGCCTGACGACGCCTGGCGGCTTTCAAGGCCGCTGCATTCAACCGCTCTGCCACCCCTCCGAGGCGTGGACCTGGGTCCGATGCTAGACGGCGCGGCCCTGGGCGGCAGCCCTTCCGGGTGATTGGATTGGGGGGTGCGCCGCCTGCTCGTCCTCGCCTCGGCGATGGTCTTTTTCGACGTCGTCTTCTACGCGGCGATCGCGCCGCTGCTGCCGACCTACGTCGCCGACTTCGGGCTCAGCAAGGCGCAGGCCGGCATCCTCACCGCCTCCTACGCGGCCGGGACGCTGCTTGCCTCGCTGCCGGCGGGGCTGGTCGCGGCGCGCTTCGGGCCGCGGCGCAGCGTCATCGCCGGCCTGCTGCTGCTCGGCGCCGCCAGCCTCGTCTTCGGCTTCGGCAAGCAGATCGCCCTGCTCGACGGGGCGCGCTTCGTCCAGGGGATCGCCGGCGCGCTGATCTGGTCGGGGGCGCTGACCTGGCTCGTCACCACCGCCCCGCCGGAGCAGCGCGGCTCGGTGATCGGCACGGCGCTGGGGACGGCGGTCGCCGGCGCCCTGGTCGGCCCGGCGCTCGGCGCGATCGCCGCCTCGGTCGGGACCGAGGTCGTCTTCGGCTCGGTGATGGCGATCGCGGTGGTCTTCGCCCTCGTCGCCTCCCGCGTCCCCGACACCCGCGTCCCCGAGACGCAGGGCCTGCGCGAGGTCGTCGCGACGATGGTCAGCCGACCCGTCCTCACCGCGCTGGCCTTCGTCACCGTCCCCTCGCTGATGTTCGGCGCGATCGAGGTCCTGGTGCCGCTGCGGATCGACGAGCTGGGGGGCAGCCACGCCCTGATCGCGGCCGGCTTCATCGCCGGCGCCGCGCTGGAGGCGGTGCTGGCGCCGATCGCGGGGCGCTACTCCGACCGCGCCGGCCGCCGCGGCCCCTTCACGGTCGGGCTGACGATCTGCGCCCTGGCGATGGCGCGTGATCGCGGTCGCCGCGACGCTCGGCGTCGTGCTCGCCGCCCTCATCTGCACCTCGCTGGGGGCCGGCATCTGCTTCGCCCCGGCGCTCACCATGCTCTCCGAGGCGGCCGAGTCGACCGGCCTGCACCAGGGCTTCTCCGCCGGCCTCTCGAACATGGGCTGGGCGACCGGCCAGGTGATCGGCGGCGTCGCCGGCGGCGCCGCGGCGAGCATCGCCGGCAACGCCCTGCCGAGCTTCGCCATAGTCGCCCTCCTCCTCGTCACCGTCGCCTACGCCCACCGCGTCCTGGCCCCGGCGCCCACTCCCGCCTGAACGCCCGCCGATCCGCTCGCTCCCTCCCGCGGTGTAACGCGTTAGCGCGTTCTCTCAGCACGCCTTACGCGGTTGCACCGCGAAGCGCGTGCACTCTCGCCCTCCGCGGTGTAACGCGTTTGCGTCCTGACAGCACGCCAACGCGTTACACCGGGATAGCCTGTGGGCGTGAGCTCAGCGGGGGACGCGGAGGCGGGGACCTGGACAAACTGGGCGGGGGACCAGAGCTGCCGGCCGGCCGAGGTCGTCCGGCCTCGCAATCGCGGACGAGCTGGCCGAGGTTGTCGCGCGCGCCGCCGAGGCGGGGCGGACGGTCAGCGTCGCCGGCTCCGGGCACTCCTTCACCGAGGCGGCGCTGACCGACGGCACGCTGCTCGACGTCGGCGCGCTGAGCGGGGTGATCGACGCCGACCGCTCCTCCGGCCTGGTCAGGGTCGGGGGCGGGACGGTCCTCGCCGACCTCAACGAGGAGCTGGCCCGGCTCGGGCTGGCGATGGAGAACCTCGGCGACATCGACCGCCAGACGATCGCCGGCGCGATCTCCACCGGCACCCACGGCACCGGCGCCAAGCTGCGCAACATCTCCTCCCAGGTCGAGGCGATCGAGCTGGTCACCGGCGACGGCGCGGTGCGGGAGCTGCTGTCGAGAGCGATGGCCAGACGCCCCGGGAGCGCGGAAGCCCGCCACGCGCCCCGCGAAGGGGCCGACCCCGACCTGCTGCGCGCCGCCCGCGTCGGCCTCGGCGCGCTCGGCGCGATCTCCGCGGTCACCCTGCGCTGCGTCCCCGCCTTCACCCTGCACCGCGTCGACGCGCCCTGCCCGACCGAGGAGGTCTTCGCCGCCTTCGACGAGCGCGCCGACGCCAACGACCACTTCGAGCTCTTCACCTTCCCCTACGCGGACAGCGCCCTCGTCCTCGAGCGCAACCGCACCGATGAGCCGCCCCGCCCGCGCGGTCGCGCCGCCGCCTACCTCAACGACATCGTGCTGGAGAACTGGGCGCTGGAGGCGCTCTCGGCGACCGGCAAGGCGCTGCCGCGGGCGATCCCGGCGCTCTCCCGCCTCGCCGCCCGCCTCGCCTCCGGCAGCAGGGCGACCGACCGCAGCGACCGGATCTTCGCCAACGAGCGCCGCGTCCGCTTCACCGAGATGGAGTACGGCGTGCCGCGCGAGCACGGCCCCGAAGCGGCCCGCCGGGTGATCGAGTGGGTGCGCGCCAACCGCTACCCGGTCTTCTTCCCGATCGAGATGCGGGTGACGGCGGGCGACGACGCCCTGCTCAGTCCCTCCCACGAGCGCGACACCGCCTACATCGCCGTCCACCAGTACCGGGGGATGGAGTGGCGCCCCTACTTCGAGGCGGTCGAGGAGATCATGAACGGCTACGGCGGCCGCCCCCACTGGGGCAAGCGCCACTTCCAGACGGCCGCGACCCTGGCGCCGCGCTACCCGCGCTGGGCCGACTTCCAGGCCGCCCGCGACCAACTCGACCCGCAGCGCACCTTCACCAACGCCTACGCGAACCGCGTCCTCGGTCCCTGACTCCGCGGTGTAACGCGTTGGCGTCCTGTCAGCACACCTACGCGTTGCACCCGGCTGGACGGGGCCCGCTTCCGCCGGTGTAACGCGTTGGCGTCCTGTCAGCACGCCTACGCGTTACACCGACTAAAGGAACGCCTTGCCTTCGCCCCTATATGTGGGGACCTCGTCGACGACCCGGCCGCCCTCGACCAGGTAGAGGGTGTCGAAGCGTTCGCACAGCTCGCCCGCCTTGGCGTGGCGCATGTAGACGCGGTCGCCGACCGCCAGCCCGGCCGCGGCGGCGCCGAGCAGCGGCGTCTGCACCTCGCCGGCGCCCTCCTCGGGGTCGAGTCGCAGCCCCGCCGGCAGCCAGGGGACCGGCAGCCGCCCCGCGTCGCCCGCGCCCGAGGCCAGGTAGCCGCCGCCGAGCGCCGTCGCCACCCCCGCCGCCGGCTTGCGCACGACCGGCAGCGCGAATCCCGCCGCCGGGGTCAGCTCGAAGCGGCTGTAGTGGTCGAAGAGGGCGGGGGCGTAGAAGCCCGAGCCCGCCGTCACCTCCGTCACCGCCTCCTCGGCGGCGGTCAGCTCGAGGCTGCCGGTGCCGCCGCCGTTGACGAACTCCAGGCTGGCGAACTCGCCGACCGCCGCGACGATCGCCCCCCGCCGTCGCATCAGCTCCTCCGCCGAGCGCCGCTGCATGAAGCGGATCGCCGCGCCCCGCGCCCGCCTCCCCGGCGGGCGGTCGCCGACCCCGGCGATCTGTCCCTCATAAGCCATCAGCCCGACCAGCTCCAGCTGCGGGCGCAGCGCGATCTCCTGTCCCAGCTCCACCGCCTGCTCCACCGTGTGCACGGGTGAGCGCTTCGGCCCGACCTTGAGCCGCCCGCCCAGCGTCCACCAGCTCGCGTCGACGTCGATGCAGACCCGCACCGGCGCCGCCCCCGGCCCCAGCACCGACTCGATCATCTCCAGGTGCTCGACGCAGTCGACCATCACGACCGGCGCCCCCTCCGGGCTCGCCACCGAGCGCAGCGCCAGCGCCTCCAGCGCCCCCAGGTCGGCGGTCGGGTAGGCGAGCAGCAGGTCCTCGAACCCCCCCTCGGCCAGCCACAGCGTCTCCGGCAGGGTGTAGGTCATCAGCCCGGCGAAGCCCTCGTCCCAGGCCAGGACCCGCTCCAGCAGCGCCCGGCAGCGCAGCGACTTGCTCGCCACCCGCACCGGCTTGCCGCCCGCCCGCTCCAGCATCGCCGCCGCGTTCGCCCACATCGCGTCGAGGTCGACGAAGGCAAACGGCGCCTCCAGATCGGCGAAGACCTCCTCGTATCGCGCGTGCGACTGCTCCGGCATGCCTGCGAGCCTAACCCGGCGGAGCGACGGCTAAGGTTTTGGGGCCCGGAGAGGTGGCCGAGTGGCTGAAGGCACTCGCCTGCTAAGCGAGTAGGGGGCGCAAGCTCTCTCGAGGGTTCGAATCCCTCCCTCTCCGCTCCCGCGCGGATAGCGGCGTCTGGCGGCGTCATCGGGGTTCCGCTGTGCAGAGCACTATCGGAACCCCTCTTCCTTGCCAGACTTGCTCTCCGCGCGGGAGTAAGAGGTGGGGAGGTGGCTCTCCAGGAACGGGAGTCAGGTTCGGGAACGCACGACGACCCGCGCGCCGCGCGAGGGGATCATCGTCACGTTGCGGTGGCGGGCGCGCTCGGGGGCCGGGTCGTCGGCCTCCAGGTCGAGCCGCCGCGCCATCGCCTCCAGCACCACCCGCTGCTCGGCCATCGCCAGCGCCGCGCCGAGGCAGCGGCGGATGCCGCCGCCGAAGGGGATCCACTCGTAGGTGCCCGGCTTGCGGTCGAGCCAGCGCTCGGGCTTGAACTCAAAGGGCTCGGGGTAGAGGTCCTCGCGGTGGTGCAGGAGCAGGATGCTGATCAGGACCGGCGTGTCGGCGGGCACCGCGTACTCGCCGAGCCGCCAGGGGAGCATCACCCGCCGCCCGACGATCGGGACCACCGGCCGCGAGCGCATCGTCTCGACGATCGTCGCCTCGATCGCCTCCGCCGCCCCCTCCCCGGAGCGAACGGCCTCGACAAGCCGCTCGTGCGCGGGCGGCGTGCGCAGCAGGCGCTCCCACGCCCAGGCCAGCGAGTTCGCCGTCGTCTCGTGCCCGGCGAGGACGAGGGTGAGCAGCTCGTCGCGGATTTCGCCGTCGCTGAGCTCCTCGCCCTCCTCGGTCCGCGCCTGCAGCAGCAGCGAGAGGATGTCGCGGCGCTCGCCGAGGTCGTCGGAGCGCCGTCGCTGGGCGATCACCGCGTAGATCGGCGGGTCGATCAGCGCCAGGCCGGCGCGGGTGAAGCCGACCGGCTCCTCGCGGCGGACGTTCATCAGCTCGCCGATTTGGGCGACGGGCCAGGTCGAGACCGCGACCAGGCGCTTGGTGGTCTGGCGCAGGCGGTGCTCCGGCGTGCCGCGCCGCGGCCGCCCCTCGATGCCGAAGATGCCGGCCATGATCACGTCGAGGGTGATCGCCTGCATCCGCCCGGCCAGGGCGAAGGGACGCCCGACCGGCCAGCGGTCGATCTCCCGCTCGGCGGCGTCGGCGATCTTCTGCGCGTAGGCCTCGATCGCCTCGCCGTGGAAGGGGGGCAGCAGCAGTTTGCGCTGGCGCAGGTGGCGGTCGCCGAGCGCGGTCAGCACCGAGTTCGGCCCGACGATCGGGCGCAGCGGCGACTCCGCCGCCAGCGAGGGCGCCTGCTCGGGCTTCGCGGTGAACAGGGAGCGGACGTCGTCGGGGAGGCTGGTGACCACCAGCCCGTTCGGCTCGTCGGTCCGCATCGCGAAGACGTCGCCGAGTCGGCGGCGGGCGCCGAAGACGAACTCGATCTGGCGCTGGTTGAAGCGCAGCAGCTGCGCCAGCGGCGAGACCTGGACCAGCGGCGGCCGCGGCAGACGCGCCGCCTCGTCGGGCTCGATCGGGCCGGCCCCGACCGGGGAATCGCGCTCCACCGAGATCGTCTGGCTCACGGGACGATTGTCACAGACCCGGGCGTTGAGTTTGTGTGTGTTCGTCACTCTCTACAGTCCTACGCGTGCAGGCAGATTCGACACCGGGGGCGTCGGGAGCGACCGGGTCCTCGGCGCCGCGCGCGTCCGGGCGCCGCACCAAGATCATCGCCACCGTCGGTCCCGCCACCTGGGAACCGGCCACGCTGGAGCGGCTGATCGCGGCCGGCGCCGACGTCCTGCGCCTCAACTTCTCCCACGCCGACCGCGAGCGCCACGCCGCCACGATCGAGGCGATCCGCGCCGCCGCCGAGCGGGTCGGCCGCGAGGTCGCGGTGCTCGGCGACCTGCCGGGGGCGAAGCTGCGGATCGGCGAGCTGCGCGACGACGTCGCCGAGCTGGAGACCGGCATGCACGTGAAGCTGACGCCGCGCGAGGTCGAGGGGGACGCCGAGACGATCCCCGTCCCCTGGCCCGGCGTCTCCACCCTCACCCCCGAGCAGCACGTCTACCTCGCCGACGGGGCGATCCGCCTGCGGGTCTGCGAGCCCGAGGACGGCGGAGTCGAGTGCGAGGTCGAGGTGGGGGGGACGCTCTCCTCGCATAAGGGGATGAACGTGCCCGGCGCGACCGCCGTCCCGAGCGGCGCCGACAACAACCTCGGCTGGGTCGAGTTCGCGGTCAGCCACGGCGTCGACCTGCTGGCGATCTCCTTCGTCTCCTCCGCCGCCGACGTCGAGGACATCGCCGAGCGCCTCCGCGACCTCGATTCCGACATCCCGCTGATCGCCAAGATCGAGAAGCAGCAGGCGGCCGCCAACTACGAGGAGATCATCCGCGCCGCCAGCGGCGGCATCATGGTCGCCCGCGGCGACCTCGGCATCGAGCTGCCGCTCGCCCAGGTCCCGGTCGTCCAGAAACGGCTGATCCGCGCCGCCGGCAAGCTCTCCAAGCCGGCGATCACGGCGACCCAGATGCTCGCCTCGATGGTCTCCTCGCGCCGTCCCACCCGCGCCGAGGTGACCGACGTCGCCAACGCGATCTTCGACGGCACCGACGCGGTGATGCTCTCCGAGGAGACCGCGGTCGGCCAGAACCCGATCGACGCGGTGCGGGTGATGGACCAGATCGCCCGCGCCACCGAGCCCGACCTCCCCTACGGCGAGTGGCTGTTTCGCCGCACCGACCAGGCGACCCAGGACGTCGCCGACTCGGTCGCCCAGAGCGCGGTCGGCGCGGTCTACCGCCTCGGCCTGGCGGCGATGGTCGTGCCGACCAGCAGCGGCCGCACCGCCCGGCTCGTCTCCGCCCATCGGCCCAACGTGCCGGTGCTGGCGATCTCGCCGCGGATCGAGACGGTCCGCCGCCTCAACCTGCTCTTCGGGGTGACCGCGGTGCTGGGCGAATACACCGCCGACGTGCGCGAGCGCCTCGACGAGTGCGCGGCGCTCGCCGCCAAGCACGGCATCGCCAAGCCGGGCGAGCTGATCGCGATCACCGCCGGCCTGCCGGACCAGGGCCTGGGGACGAACCTCTTCGAGGTCCACCGGGTCCCCTGAGGGCCGGACCCGCAGCCGGTGCAACGCGTTGGCGTCCTGTCAGGACGCCTACGCGTTACACCGCGCGTCACGGAGGTGTGCCGAATTAGGGTGCCGCGCACGATGACCGACTTCGAAGCGATCGCGCAGGGGATGGGGCAGGCGGTGCCGTTCGCCGCCTTCCTCGAGCTGGAGATAACCAGCGTCGGCGACGGCGAGGCCGTCGTCCGCCTCCCCGAGCGCCCGGAGCTGACCAACCACGTCGGCTCCCAGCACGCCGGCAGCCTCTTCACCGCCGCCGAGACCGCCTCCGGCGCGGCCTTCGTCGGCGCCTTCGCCGAGCGCCTCGGCGAGATCACGCCGCTCGCCCGCGCCGCCGAGATCGCCTACGAGAAGATCGCCAAGGGCCCGATCGAGGCCACCGCCCGCCTCGGCGTCGCCAAGGCCGACGCCCTCGCCACCCTCGACGCCGAGGGCAAGGTCGAGTTCCCCTGCGAGGTCGAGCTGGCCGACGCCTCCGGCGCCCGCGTCGCCACCGCGACCGTCCACTGGCACGTGCGGCTCAACAAGCCCGCCGAAGCCGGCGCCCCCTAGAATCGCCCTCCCGGGCCCAGCCCGGCAACCCGCGCCCGTAGCTCAGTTGGATAGAGCGTTGGTCTACGAAACCAAAGGTCACAGGTTCGAATCCTGTCGGGCG
This sequence comes from uncultured Solirubrobacterales bacterium, assembly GCA_963837585.1. GTDB lineage: Bacteria > Actinomycetota > Thermoleophilia > Solirubrobacterales > 70-9 > CAWINX01. The sequence continues at coordinate 559,987 of CAWINX010000003.1, forward strand.
CGTACCATTTGTCTCGATCGCGTCGGCTGCGCGCAAGCCCCTTCTGGCCCCCGGCAACGAGGCCGAGTGGGCGTGAGATCAACCGCGAGAAGAGGAGTGTCAGGAGCGGAGTTCGCCGCCTCCTGTCGATGTCGGAGCGCATCGCGTAGGGCCAGAGGCTCTCCCAGCAGGCGGTCTGCCCTGTTCATCGCATCCGGGCGCCGGCCATGGCCCCAGACGAGCTTTCTGGTCCTGATCTCGACGGCGTCGTCGCCGACGCCAACGCGGTTGGGCTCCCTTACGTCGTGATCGGCGGCTTCAGCGTCATCGCCAACGGCTATCTGCGGGCGACGAAGGACTCGGATCTGCTCGTCCCCGACGGCCCCGAGGCCGACGAGGCGATCCTCCGCTTTCTCGAGCGGATCGAGGCGCAACGCGGCTCAGCGACGGCAAGAAGCTTGACGCCGAGGACATCGCGAGGCCCATCACCTTCGCGTCAACAGCCGCCACGGCATCGTCGACATCATGCGCGGCGGTCTGCCCCACTGGACTACGAGACCGTCGCCGAACGGCGCCGTCGAAGGCTCGAGGCCGGCGGCGAGCCGGCGCCGTTGCCTCTCTGCGCAGCATCGTCGGCTTCAAGCGCCTCGCCGGTCGCCGCCAAGACCGCCGCGACCTCGAGGACGCTGGAGCGGGTCCACGGCGAGCTGCCGATCGACCCGATTCCGGGCCTCGCTAAAAGGGCTCTCGCACTGAGGGCCGGCGCGAGCCGGCCTCCCGCGGCCTTCCAATCATCCGAGCACGGGCAAGCCCTACTCGAATTCCGCCCCGGCCGCGCGTGATCTAAGATCGTCTCGTGATGACGATGCGGCAGCGGCACCAAGGAAGCGACCTGGGAACCGATTTTCGAGTTGGCCTCCCATCTGGCTCCCATGGCGCTTCGGAGGCCGCGACGCCCATCGCAAGTTTTTGGCTCTAGAGAGCCATCCCGCCCGGGTAGCTCAGTTGGTAGAGCACTTCCATGGTAAGGAAGGGGTCACGAGTTCGAGTCTCGTCCCGGGCTTCGCTTGGCCGGCTGGCAGCCAGTCCGCGTCGCCAACCAATAGGCTCCCGCGCCGATGGACTTCTCCCTCACCGATGAGCAGAACGACTTCGTCGCCGCGATCCGCGACTTCTGCGCGCGCGAGTGCGGCACCTCCGAGCAGCGTGAGCGGCTGACCGACGGCTACGCCGATCACCACAACTTCGAGCTGTACCGCAAGATGGCCGAGCTCGGCTGGCTCGGGGTGACGATCCCCGAGGAATACGGCGGCTCCGGCGGCAGCATGCTCGACGCCTGCCTCTTCATGGAGGAGACCTCGCGCGGCCTCGCCCCGATCGGCGGCTACGCGACGACGCTGATCGTCGCCGGCGCCACCCAGCGCTTCGGCACCGAGGAGCAGAAGGCCGAGATCCTCGGCGGGGTCGCCGCCGGCTCGGTCGAGGCGATCGCGATGACCGAGCCCGAGTCCGGCTCCGACGTCGGCTCCCTGACCACCTCCGCCGAGCGGGTCGACGGCGGCTTCGTCCTCAACGGCCAGAAGGTCTTCATCTCCAACGCCCACATCGCCGACCACGTCCTCGTCGTCTGCCGCACCACCAAGGGCGAGTCAAAGCACGAGGGCCTCTCGATGATCTGGCTGCCCCGCGACGCCGCCGGCATGGAGATCAAGTCGATCCAGACGATGGGGGGGAGGGAGACCAACTACGTCTACCTGACCGACTGCGAGGCGCCCGCCGACGCCGTGCTCGGCGAGGTCGACCAGGCCTGGACGCAGCTGATGGCCGGCCTCAACGTCGAGCGGCTGATCCTCGCCGCGACGATGCTCGGCATCGCCCAGCGCGCCTTCGACGACGCCCTCGCCTACGTCAAGGAGCGCCGCCAGTTCGGCCGCCCGATCGGCTCCTTCCAGGCCCTCCAGCACCGCCTCGCCGACATGGCCACCGACCTCGAGGCCGCCCGCCTGATGACCCGCTGGGTCGCCACCCTCACCGACGAGGACCCGGGCCGCATGCTCCCCCGCGAGGCCTCAATGGTGAAGCTCCACGTCACCGAGGTAGCCAAGCGCGTCACCCTCGAGGGCATGCAGCTGATGGGCGGCTACGGCTACTCCTCCGAGTACGACATGGAGCGCCTCGTCCGCACCTCCCTGGTCTCCACCATCTACGGCGGCACCTCGGAGATCCAGCGCAACATCATCGCCAAGACGCTCGGCCTCTGATTTACTAGGTCAACTTGATTGACGGATCGACTCGAGCGGCTCGCGTCGGCTTTGCGCTCCCTCGACGCTCGGGTGATTAATCCGGGCGAGGAGTCCACCGAAATAGATGCCCAGATGCTGCCAAGGGCGACGATTTGGCAGTTCACGACTCGCGACGGCGGGGTGGATGTCATCCGCGAAGCGCCGGGGGGACGGCCGTACGCCGAGCTGAGCAAGCGAGCTCTGCGCGTGCGGCTTGGGGACATCGACGTGCCCGTAGTCAGCTTGGATGATTTGATCAGGATGAAGCTGGCCCGGGGTCGCTCCGTCGACCTCGCCGGTGTCGCTGTCCTGACGGATCCCGGCGCGGAGTCCTGACCCGCGCCGGACCGCTATTCTTGGCGCAGCCTCGCGCTTCGGCCCGGGGTTTTCCTTTGTAACGACGTCCTGTACGTGAACGAGGAGACATGGCTCGCGGAGATGTCCGCATCGCGGTGACGCTGGCTTGCGAGGACTGCAAGCGGCGCAACTACCAGACCAACAAGTCCCGGCGAAATTCGCCGGACCGCGTCGAGCTGCGCAAGTTCTGCCGTTGGTGCGGGCGCCACACGCCGCACAAGGAAACGCGGTAGTCGCCGATGGCAAAGAGCCGCGCACAGCGCAAGGCCGAGCGACGAGCTCGCGAGGCCGAGGAGCAACGGCGCGCCGCCGCCGACCCGCTGGCCGGCGAGTCCCGCGCCCAGCACGACACGCAGGTGCCGATCTCCGGCGACATCGCCGAGATCGAGGCGGTCGAGGCGGGGATGGCGGCCGGCGCCCAGCCCGCCGAGCTGGAGACGCCGGACGCGCCGAAGGGACCCTCGCGCGCCGAGCGCCGCGCCGAGGAGAAGCGGCGCAAGGAGGCCGAGAAGCGCAAGCAGCGAGGACGAGAAGCGCCGCGAGCGCGAGCAGCTCGCCCGCAAGCAGAAGCAGGCGCAGGCGGATCGCGGGCGCGGCGGGGTGATCGGCTTCCTCGCCTCCTGCTGGGCGGAGCTGAAGAAGGTCCAGTGGCCCGACCGCGAGACCCTCGTCCAGGCGACCGCCGTCACAATCATCTTCGTCGCCGTCGCGGCCGCCTACCTGGGCGCGCTGGACGCCATCTTCAACTTCCTGATCAAGCGGATCCTCTAGCGGACCGCACCGAGAAAGGCCTCTGAATCAGATGTATCGCTGGTACGTGATCAACACCTACTCCGGGCACGAGAACAAGGTCAAGCACAACCTCGAGCACCGGGTGCAGACGATGAGCCAGGACCGCAACGTGCGCCAGGTCGTCGTCCCCACCGAGCAGGTCTCCGAGATCAAAGGACGGGCAGAAAGAGTCCGAAGGAGAAACGGACGATGCCCGGCTACGTCCTGGTCAACATGGAGATGACCGACGACGCCTGGGGCCTGGTCAAGAACACCCCCGGCGTGACCGGCTTCGTCGGCTCGCGCAACAAGCCGGTGCCGCTCTCCAAACCGGAGGTCGACCGCCTCCTGCACCGCGAGACCGCCGAGCGGCCGCGCACCCAGGCCCAGTTCTCGATCGGCGAGGCGGTCAAAGTCATCTCCGGCCCGCTCTCCGACTTCTCCGGCGAGATCGCCGAGATCAACGAGGACGCCGCCAAACTCAAGGTGCTGGTCTCGATCTTCGGCCGCGAGACGCCGGTCGAGGTCGGCTACGACCAGGTCAAGAAGATTTAGCCCGGCCCGCTACCCTCTCCGACCCGATGGCAAAGAAAGTCCTCACCCTGATCAAGCTGCAGATTCCGGCCGGCGCCGCCAACCCCGCGCCCCCGGTCGGCCCGGCGCTGGGCCAGCACGGCGTCAACATCATGGAGTTCTGCAAAGCGTTCAACGCGCAGACGCAGTCGGAGGGCGGGACGATCATCCCGGTCGAGATCACCGTCTATGAGGACCGCTCGTTCACCTTCATCACCAAGACGCCGCCCGCCGCCGTCCTGATCAAGGAGGCGATCGGGATCCCGAAGGGCTCCGGCGAGCCCCACATCAACAAGGTCGGGACGATCTCGATGGACCAGGTCCGCCAGATCGCCGAGCGCAAGATGCCCGACCTCAACGCCAACGACCTCGACGCCGCCTCGAAGATCATCGCCGGCACCGCCCGCTCGATGGGCGTCGACGTCAAGTAGGGGAACTTCGCAATGGCCCACGGCAAGCGCTACCGCCAGCAGATCGAAAAGGTCCAGCGGGACCACCAGTACCCGCCGTCCGAGGCGATCTCGCTGCTCAAAGAGACCGCCAGCGCCGGCTTCGACGAGACGGTCGAGCTGCACGTGCGGCTCGGGGTCAACGTCCGCCACGCCGAGGAGCAGCTGCGCGGCACGCTGGCGCTGCCCCACGGGCTCGGCAAGGACGTGACGGTCGCGGTCTTCGCGCAGGGCCAGCAGGCGCGCGACGCCGAGGCGGCCGGAGCGGACTTCGTCGGCGGCGACGACCTCGCCAAGAAAGTCGAGGAGGGCTGGACCGACTTCGACGTGGCGGTCTCGACCCCGGACATGATGGCGACGGTCGGCAAGCTGGGCCGCGTGCTCGGCCCGCAGGGCAAGATGCCCAACCCCAAGGTCGGCACCGTCACCGACGACGTCGAGAAGGCGGTCACCGAGTCGAAGGCGGGCAAGGTCGAGTACCGCACCGACCGCCAGGCGATCGTCCACATGACGATCGGCAAGGCCAGCTTCGACGCAGGACAAGCTGCTCGACAACTACACCGCGGTGATCGACGAGATCGTCCGCGCCAAACCGTCCTCGTCGAAGGGCCGCTACGTGCTCTCCAGCACGCTGACGACGACGATGGGCCCCGGCATCCGGGTCGAAGCCGCCTCCGCGTAGGCGACACCTCGCCGGCGAACGTTCTGCCCGATAGCGTCGAGCGGAACGCGTGGCACCGTCGACGGAGGCACCGGCCTCGGCTGCTACCGGCCGCTGACCGCAGACCGTCGGCGGGACAGCCCGAAGCCCGGCGCGGTGAGCTATCCGGCCGCGACTGATCCGCGGGGGTGCCGCAAGCCCGGTGCAGGGAAGACAATGAACCGCGAAGAAAAGGCAACAGCCATAGAGGAGATCGCCGCCCAGATCGAGGGCGCCGAAGCGATCTTCGCGGTCGACTACCGCGGCATCAGCGTCACCCAGGCGGCCGAGCTGCGCTCCAAGCTGCGCGACGCCGACGCCAGCTTCCGGGTCGTCAAGAACCGCCTCACCAAACTGGCCGCCGACAAGGCCGGGGAGGAGCGCCTCGCCGAGCTGCTGCAGGGGCCGACCGCGCTGACCTTCGTCCGCGGCGACACCGCGATGGCGGCGAAGGCGATCTCGACCTTCAACAAAGAGCACGAGGTCCTCACCTTCAAGGGCGGCTTCATGGAGGACCTCAGCCTCGACGAGGATCGCTTCAAGTCAATCGCCCGCCTGCCCTCGCGCGACGTGCTCTACGGCCAGTTCGCCGGCGTCGTCGCCAGCCCGCTGACCGGCCTGGTCCGCGGGCTCGGCTCGATGATCCAGGGCCTCGCCTCCCAGCTCGGCCAGATCGCCGACCAGGGCCTCGTCTCCGGCGAGGCGCCCGAGCGACAGAGGCGGCCCGGCCGAGGAGCCTCCGCTGAGGAAGCCCCGGCCGAGGCAGCCCGAAGCTGAGGAGGCACCCCCGGCCGAGGAAGCGCCCAAGCTGAGGAGGCCCCGGCCGAGGAGCCCCAAGCTGATGAGGCCCCGGCCGAGGAACCACAAGCTGAGGAAGCGGCGGACGAACCTGCCGCGGAAGAGACTGCTAACGAGGAGGAAGAGGAGTAGATGGCCACCAAAGCGATTTCAACTGATGACTGGATCGAGGAGCTGAAGGGCATCTCGGTTCTGGAGCTCTCCGAGCGGATCAAGGCGCTCGAGGAGGAGTTCGGCGTTTCCGCGACCGCGGTTGCCGCGGCCGCTCCGGCTGCAGGCGGCGCCCCCGCGGGCGACGGCGGCGGCGAGGAGGAGGCCTCGACGGTGGACGTCGTCCTCACCGAGGTCGGCGGCCAGAAGGTCCCCGTGATCAAGGTCGTCCGCGCCGCCACCGGCCTCGGCCTCAAAGAGGCGAAGGCCCTGGTCGACGAGGCTCCGAAACCGATCAAGGAGGGCGTCGAGCGCGACGAGGCCGACAAGCTCAAGGCGGAGCTGGAAGAGGCCGGCGCCACCGTCGAGCTGAAGTAGTTCGACGGCGCCGCCACGGGCCAGGCGTGCCGCATGTGTTATTTTTTGCGGTCGCGCGCCGTTGCCCCTGGCTGCCGTAAACCCGCGCCGTATATACGTCCCTCTGACCGCCTGAGGAGTCGCCGACTTTGGCACGTTCGAACGCTGCCCCCGTAACCCGTAGGAGTTTCTCCCGTCTACAGAATCCCCTTGAAGTCCCCCATCTGATCGATATTCAGCGCCGCTCCTTTGAGGCGCTGACTGACCCGAAGAAGGGGATGCTTCGGGAGACGATCAACGACATCTCCCCGATCGAGGACTACACGGGGAACTTGGCGATCGTCTTTGGCGAGTTCAAGTTCGACGAGCCGGCCAACACGATCGAGGAGTGCCGCGAGAAGGACATGACCTACTCGCGGCCGCTGACCGCGACGGTCGCCTTCCAGAACAAAGAGACCGGCGAGATCCGCGAGCAGTCCGTCTTCATGGGCGACTTCCCGTGGATGACCGACCGCGGCACGTTCATCATCAACGGCACCGAGCGCGTCGTCGTCACCCAGCTGGTCCGCTCGCCCGGCGCCTACGTGATGGCGCCCAAGGACGCCGAGAAACAGGTCTTCATCGCCAACCTGATGCCGGCCCGCGGCTCCTGGCTGGAGCTGGAGATCGACAAAAAGGGCCGCGTCTACGTCCGCATCGACCGCAAGCGCAAGCTGCCGGTGACGGTGCTGCTGCGCGCGATGGGCTACGTCGAGGACGAGCAGCTCCTGAAGATGTTCGACAACTCGGTCTACATGCGGCACACGATCGCCGGCGACACCGAGGCGACGCAGACCGAGGAAGGCGCCCTGATCGAGCTGTTCAAGAAGCAGCGCCCCGGCGAGCCGCCCTCGGTCGACGCCGCCCGCAACCTGCTCGAGCAGCTCTTCTTCGACCCGAAGCGCTACGACCTCACCCGGGTCGGCCGCTACAAGCTCAACGCCCGCCTCGACCTCGACATCGACCTCGAGACCCGGACCCTCACCCACGACGACATCATCGCCCTGGTCAAGGAGCTGGTGCTGCTGCCGAAACTGCTCGGCATCTCCGAGGAGATCGACGAGGAGAACCCGATCAAGGACTACGCCGCGGAGGCGATCACCTACCCGCGCGAGCCCGTCTACGAGCACCTCGACGAGTACGAGCACTTCGGCAACCGCCGCCTGCGCACGGTCGGCGAGCTGATCCAGGAGGCCTTCCGGATCGGCCTCTACCGGATGGAGCGCGTGGTCCGCGAGCGCCTCACCACCGAGGACTCCGACGCGATCACCCCGCAGACGATCATCAACATCCGCCCGGTGGTCGCGGCGATGAAGGAGTTCTTCGGCTCCTCGCAGCTCTCGCAGTTCATGGACCAGACCAACTCCCTGGCCGGCCTCACCCACCGCCGCCGCCTCTCGGCGCTCGGCGCGGGCGGGCTGACCCGTGAGCGCGCCCCGATCGAGGTGCGCGACGTGCACCCGACCCACTACGGCCGGATGTGCCCGATCGAGACCCCGGAAGGGCCGAACATCGGCCTGATCGGCTCGCTCTCCTCCTACGCGCAGATCTCCGAGCACGGCTTCGTCACGACCCCCTACCGGGTGGTCAAGGACGGCGTCGTCACCAAAGAGATCGTCCACCTCGACGCGACCCAGGAAGAGGACATGGTGATCGCCCAGGCGAACGCCGAGGTCGACGAGAAATCCGGCAAATTGAAAGGCCCCCAGGTCCTGGTCCGCGCCAGCGAGGAGGAGTACGCGACCGCCTCCCCCAAGGAGGTCGACCTGATGGACGTCTCGCCGACCCAGATTTGGTCGGTGGCGACGGCGCTGATCCCCTTCCTCGAGCACGACGACGCCAACCGGGCGCTGATGGGCTCCAACATGCAGCGCCAGGCGGTGCCGCTGTTGAAGCCCGACCCGCCGCTGATCGGCACCGGCATGGAGCGCCGCGCCGCGGTCGACACCGGCGACGTGATCCTGGCCGACAACGACGGCGAGGTGAGCCACGTCGACTCCGAGCGGATCGTGATCAGCCACGGGGCGAAGAAGGACGAGTACCCGCTCCACAAGTTCATGCGCTCCAACCAGGGCACGATCATCCACCAGCGCCCGATCGTCAACAGCGGGCAGAAGGTGAAGGCGGGCGACGTGCTCGCCGACGGCTCCTCCACCGGCGGCGGCGAGATCGCCCTCGGCAAGAACTGCCTGGTCGCCTTCATGTCCTGGGAGGGCTACAACTTCGAGGACGCGATCATCCTCTCCCAGCGGCTGGTCAAGGACGACGAGCTCACCTCGATCCACATCGAGGAGTACGAGATCGACGCCCGCACGACCAAGCTCGGCGACGAGGAGATCACCCGCGACATCCCCAACCGCTCCGAGGAGAGCCTGCGCAACCTCGACGAGCGCGGGATCGTCCGGGTCGGGGCCGAGGTCGTCTCCGGCGACCTGCTGGTCGGCAAGGTGACGCCGAAGGGCGAGACCGAGCTGACCGCCGAGGAGAAGCTGATCCGCGCGATCTTCAAGGAGAAGGCGCGCGAGGTCCGCGACACCTCGCTGAAAGTCCCGCACGGCGAGGGCGGCGTCGTTATCGACGTGCTGACCTTCAGCCGCGACGACGGCGACGACCTGCCGCCCGGCGTCAACGACCTGGTCCGCGTCTACGTCGCCACCAAGCGCAAGATCGCGGAAGGCGACAAGCTCGCCGGCCGCCACGGGAACAAGGGTGTGATCTCCAAGATCGTCCCCGAGGAGGACATGCCCCACCTCGAGGACGGCACCCCGGTCGACGTCATCCTCAACCCGCTCGGCGTGCCGAGCCGGATGAACATCGGCCAGATCCTCGAGACCCACCTCGGTTGGGTCGCGGCGAACGGCTGGTACGACGACGGCTCCGAGGCCTACAAGCAGGCCCACTCCGACGATGGCGACGGTCGCGTCTACGTGGCGACCTCGGTCTTCGACGGCGCCACCGTCGAGGACGTCGACGACGCCCTGGTCAACTGGGCCGACGAGAACGTCGAGCGCGGCATCGACTTCGGCGTCGACAAGCGCGAACGGGCCGGCTCCCGCTGCTGCCGGCACCGTGCAGCTCTACAACGGCCGCACCGGCGAGCCCTACGAGGGCAAAGTGACGGTCGGCCAGATGTACATCCTGAAGCTGCTGCACCTGGTCGACGACAAGATCCACGCGCGTTCGACCGGCCCCTACTCCCTGGTCACCCAGCAGCCGCTGGGCGGCAAGGCGCAGTTCGGCGGCCAGCGCTTCGGCGAGATGGAGGTCTGGGCCCTGGAGGCCTACGGCGCCGCCTACACGCTGCAGGAGATGCTCACCGTGAAGTCCGACGACACGGTCGGGCGGGTGAAGGCCTACGAGGCGATCGTCAAGGGCGAGAACATCCCCGAGCCGTCGATCCCGGAGTCCTTCAAAGTGCTGCTGAAGGAGATCCAGAGCCTCTCGCTGGACGCCAACGTCGTCTCCGAAGGCGGCGACGTGGAGATGAACGACGAGGAGGACGACCTGCTGAAGGCGGCCGAGGAGCTGGGCATGGACCTCACCGGGGTCCGCGCCGACGCCTCCAACGGCGCCGCCGACGAGCAGGAGGAACAGGTCGTGAAAGAGGGCGAGGGCGGCACTGACGGCGCCAAAGCCGAAGAGGCCGAAGAGGCGAAGGTGGAGGACTGAATGATCGACATCAACAATTTCGACGCGATTGAGATCGGCCTCGCGTCCTCGAAGAAGATCCGCTCCTGGAGTTGGGGCGAGGTCACCAAGCCGGAGACGATCAACTACCGGACGCTGAAGCCCGAGAAAGACGGGCTCTTCTGCGAGCGCATCTTCGGTCCGACCAAGGACTGGGAGTGCTACTGCGGCAAGTACAAACGGGTCCGCTACAAGGGCATCGTCTGCGAGCGCTGCGGCGTCGAGGTGACCCGGTCCAAGGTCCGCCGCGAGCGGATGGGCCACGTCGACCTCGCCTCCCCCGTCTCCCACATCTGGTTCTTCAAGGGCGTGCCGAGCCGGATCGGCTACCTGATCGACATGGCTCCCAAAGAGCTGGAGAAGGTCCTCTACTTCGCCGCGTCGATGATCACCTGGGTTGACGTCGAGGCCCGCGACAAGGACCTCGGGAAACTCGAAAAAGAGATGAAAAAGGTCACCGACGAGTACGAGGCCGAGCGCCAGAAGCGCACCCAGGAGCTGAGCGAGGCGGTCGAGCGTCGCGTCAAGTACCTGGAGGAGGGCGCCCAGGACAAGTTCGACGACGACGACCACATCTGGGCCGACTCGCTGAAGCTGACCGCGGCGCAGCTGCGCAAGCTGAAGGACGACGAGCGGGCGAAAATGATCAAAGAGCTGCGCAAACAGTTCGACGCCGAGATCTCCGACACCGAGGCCTACATCGACGAGGCGATCGAGCGGATGCAGGACGTCTGGAAGATCTTCTCCGAGATGAAGCCGAAGGACGTGGTCAACGACGAGACCGTGTTCCGCGAGCTGAAGGACCGCTTCGGCTCGCCGTTCGGCTGGGGCGAGTACTTCCGCGGCGGGATGGGCGCCGAGGCGGTGCGCGACCTGCTTGAGCAGATCGATCTCGCGGCGGAGTGCGAGGAGCTGGAGCAGACGATCAACAGCTCCAAAGGCCAGAAACAGGCCCGCGCGGTAAAGCGGCTGAAGGTCGCCTCCGCCTTCCTCAACTCCGACAACCAGCCCGACTGGATGGTGCTCGACTGCGTGCCGGTGATCCCGCCGGAGCTGCGGCCGATGGTCCAGCTCGACGGCGGACGCTTCGCGACGTCGGACCTCAACGACCTCTACCGGCGGGTGATCAACCGCAACAACCGCCTCAAACGACTGCTTGACCTCGGCGCGCCCGAGATCATCGTCAACAACGAGAAGCGGATGCTGCAGGAGGCGGTCGACGCGCTGTTCGACAACGGCCGCCGCGGCCGCCCGGTGACGGGCCCCGGCAACCGCCCGCTGAAGTCGCTCTCCGACATGCTGAAGGGCAAGCAGGGGCGCTTCCGCCAGAACCTGCTCGGCAAGCGCGTCGACTACTCCGGCCGTTCGGTGATCGTCTCCGGCCCGAGCCTGAAGCTGCAGCAGTGCGGCCTTCCCAAGCTGATGGCCCTGGAGCTGTTCAAGCCGTTCATCATGGCCCGCCTGGTCGAGCGCAAATCGGTCCAGAACATCAAGGCGGCCAAGAAGATGGTCGAGTCGATGATCCCCGAGGTCTGGGACGTGCTCGAGGAGGTCATCCACGAGCACCCGGTGCTGCTCAACCGCGCGCCGACCCTGCACCGCCTCGGCATCCAGGCCTTCGAGCCGATTCTCGTCGAGGGCAAGGCGATCCAGGTCCACCCGCTGGTCTGTCACGCCTTCAACGCCGACTTCGACGGCGACCAGATGGCGGTCCACGTGCCGCTCTCCGCCGAGGCCCAGGCCGAGGCGCGGATCCTGATGCTGTCGGCGAACAACATCCTCTCGCCGGCCCACGGCGCGCCGCTGGCGACGCCGACCCAGGACATGGTGCTGGGCATCTACTACCTCACCTACGGCCCCGACGCCGAGGAGATGGGCAAGCTCGACGCCGAGCTGAAGGCGGGCAAGGGCGCTGCCAAGAACGGCTCGGCGCCGAAGGTGTTCCGCTCCTCACAGGAGGCGGAGCTGGTCTATGAGAACGGCGGCTGCAAGCTGCAGGACCAGGCCGAGTACCGCCGCGCCGGGCACGAGCACTTCCTGACCACGGTCGGGCGGATCATCTTCAACGAGAAGATCGAGCGGGCGCTGGCCGAGGCGCTCGGGGACGAGTTCGACCCCGAGAGCTTCAGCTTCGTCAACCACGCCCTGAAGAAGCGCGACGTCAACGAGATGGTCTCCGACCTGGTCGAGACCCACGGGGCGCCGGCTGTCTCGCAGGTGCTGGACGCGTTCAAGGACCTCGGCTTCCACTACGCCACCCAGGCGGGAATCACGATCTCCAAGAACAACGTCATCTCACCGCCGGACAAGGAGCAGATCCTCGACCGCTACGAGAAGCAGACGGCGGAGATCCAGGGCCAGTACGACGACGGCTACATCACCGCCGAGGAGCGCCACGAGGCGATCACCGGCCGCTGGAACGAGGCGACCGACGTGGTCGCCAAAGCGATGGAGGACAACCTCGACGAGTTGAACCCGATTTTCATGATGGCCAACTCGGGAGCGCGCGGATCGTTCAAACAGATCCGCCAGCTGGCCGGGATGCGCGGCCTGATGGCCAACCCGAAAGGCGAGATCATCGAGCGGCCGATCAAGGCCAACTTCATGGAGGGCCTCTCGGTGCTGGAGTACTTCATCTCCACCCACGGCGCCCGAAAGGGCCTCGCCGACACGGCGCTGCGCACGGCCGACTCGGGTTACCTGACCCGGCGCCTGGTCGACGTCGCCCAGGACGTAATCGTCCGCGACGAGGACTGCAAAACCAAAGACCACATCGAGATGGCGATCCGCAAGGACGACAACTCGCTGAACGACAACCTGATCGGGCGCCTCGCCGCGAAGAAATTCGAGACGAAGCGTGGGCGCGAGCTGCTCAAGCGCAACCAGGAGATCACCCTGCCCGACGTCGAGGCGATCGCCGAGGCGTTCGAAGGCGAGGACGTCAAGGTCCCGGTCCGCTCGACCCTGAAGTGCGACGCCGAGTCAGGCATTTGCCGCTCCTGCTACGGAGTCGCTCCGGCGACCGGCACGACCGTCGACATCGGCGACGCGGTGGGGATCATCGCCGCCCAGTCGATCGGCGAGCCGGGCACGCAGCTGACCATGCGCACCTTCCACACCGGCGGCGTCGCGGGCCAGGACATCACCCAGGGCCTGCCGCGCATCGTCGAGCTGTTCGAGGCGCGCAAACCGAAGGGCCTGGCGCAGATGGCCGAGGCGGCCGGCAAGGTTGCGGTCGAGGAGACCGACAAAGCGCTGAAAGTCATCGTCATCGAGTCCAGCGGCGAGGAGCACTCCTACAGCTTCCCGCTGCGGACCCGCCTGCACGTCTCCCATGGGGACAAGGTCGAGATCGGGCAGCAGCTCAACGAGGGCTCGCTGTACCCGGCGGACCTGCTGGCGATTCGCGGCCGCACCGACGTCGAGCTCTATCTCGTCGCTGAGGTGCAGAGGGTCTACCGCGCTCAGGGCGTCGACATCAACGACAAGCACATCGAGCTGATCGCCCGTCAGATGCTGAAGAAGGTGCGGATCGAGTCGAAGGGCTCGACCGACCTGTTGCCGGGCCAGCTCGAGGACCGCGGCGCCCTCAAACGCCTCAACAAAAAGGTCAAGGAGGACGGCGGCACGGCCGCGAAAGGCGAGGAGGTCATCCTCGGGATCACCAAGGCCTCGCTGGCGACCGAGTCATTCCTCTCGGCGGCTTCCTTCCAGGAGACGACGAAGGTGCTCACCGACGCCGCCCTGGAGGGCAAACGCGACCGCCTCGTCGGCCTCAAGGAGAACGTCATCATCGGCAAGCTGATCCCGGCGGCGACCGGCCTCAAGCACTACCGCACGCTGGCGGTCGAGCCGGCGATCGAGATCGCCCCGCCGAGCGAGGACGGCCTGCTCGACGAGGACGAGCTGGCCGCCGAGCTGGGTCTCGACGGCGAGGAGTCCAAAGTCGAGAGCTTCGGGCCTTCGTTTGCCGAGGAGCTCGAAGAGCTGGCGCAGGAGATCGAGAGCACTTCGGACGAGTCGTAGGTGGGGAGGGGCGGGTGCCCCTCGCCCGGACAAACGCCGGCCTAATTAGGCCGGCGTTTTGAGTATCCGCCCGTTCGAGGGGCACCCGCCCCTCCCGCGCAAGCCGCTCGGCAGTGCGCTCGATCTGCGCGTAGCGAACAACGGCCGAGGAGCACTCGCTCCCCGGCCGTTGAGCTTGCTGTACGCTTGCTCTGTGGTGCAACGCGTTGACCATGCGCCTGTGGTGCAACGCGTAAGCTGTTGTGAGCACGCCAACGCGTTGCACCATGGTGGATTAGCTGAGGCAGAGGGCGTAGGCGGTGATTGTGGAATCGCTGCCGTTGTTGTTCTTGGCCTGGTAGAGCCAGCCGTTGCCGCTGGGTCGGGACGAGGTCATCTCGACGCCGAAGTGGGCGGGTTGGCCGCCGCCGCTCAGCACCTGCTCGCCGGCCTGGCAGTTGACGGTGACGCCGCCGCTGGCGCCGGCTTTGAGCGCCGTCGAGTTGGTGCGGACGGTGACCGTGCCCAGCTCGCTTGCCCCGACCGAGCTCGGGCCGAGGTCGCGCGGCGGTGAGCGACTGGTCGGCGACCTCCGAGGAGGTGACCGAGGCTGCGCCCAGGTCGTTCGCCGTCAGCGAGTCCTGAGCCACCTCGGGTGAGCCGACCGCGTTCTCGGCGATCTCGTCGGAGCCGACCGAGTCGGTGCCGAGATCGTCGGCGGTCAGGGTGCCGTTGGCGACTTTGGCCGACTTGACCGCGTTGTCGTGGAGGTCGACGGTGCGGATCGTGCGGTTGACGATCTGCGCCGAGCGGACCGAGTTCATGCTGACCGCCAGAGCGCTGCCGGTGAACGCCATGAACAGCGCCAGGCAACTGATTACGAGGGCGGGGGAGGGACGGAAACTGCGGGCCTTGCGGGTCATCGGAGGTTCCTTTCGTTGTTTGTGGATCCGATGTCCCCAGCCTCGGCCCGATCCGCCCGCGCATCTACGGCCCCCAGGGGTGAACCTCCTCACCCCCTCCTTGCGGTGTAACGCGTTGGCGTCCTGTCAGGGCACCTACGCGTTGCACCGATAGATTTCGCTTCGTGTCCGCGGAGAAGGTATGCGTGATCGGCGCCGGCAGCTCCGGGATCGCCGCCTGCCAGGTGCTGGGCGCGCGCGGCGTCCCCTTCGACTGCTTCGAAGTCGGCTCCGAGGTCGGGGGCAACTGGCGCTACATGAACGACAACCAGATGTCGTCGGCATACCGGTCCCTGCACATCAACACCTCGCGGGGGTTGATGGCCTACGCGACCTACCCGATGCCCGACGACTACCCCGACTACCCCAATCACTTCCAGATCGCCAAGTACTTCGACGACTACGTCGATCACTTCGGGTTCCGCGACAGAATCCGCTTCCGCACCGAGGTGAAGGCGGTCGAGCCGGCGGAGGGCGGCGAGTGGGACGTCACCGTCGAGGACGCCGAGGGTCGCCGTGAGACGAACCGCTACCGGGCGGTCCTGGTCGCCAACGGCCACCACTGGGACCCGCGCTGGCCCGAGCCTGCCTTCCCCGGCTCGGAGCAGTTCGAGGGCGAGCAGATGCACGTCCACCACTACCGCGAGCCGGACGTGCTCGCCGGCAAGCGGGTGCTGGTGCTGGGGATCGGCAACTCGGCCACCGACATCGCGGTCGAGTCATCGCGAATCGCCGAGAAGACCTTCCTGGCGATGCGCCGCGGCGCCTACGTCGTGCCCAAGTACCTGGGTGGCAAACCGACCGACGAGGCGGCTTCCGCGGTGGTCACGAGGTTGCCGCTGGCGGTGCAGCGCTTCTTCATCATGCGGATGATCGGGATGTCGGTCGGCGACATGACCTCCTACGGCCTGCCCCAGCCCGACCACAAGTTGCTCGAAGCGCACCCGACCGTCTCCGCCGAGCTGCTCTCCCGCCTCGGCCACGGCGATATCGAGGTGAAGCCCAACATCGAGCGCTTCGCGGGCGGGCGAACCGTCCGCTTCGCCGACGGCAGCGAGGAGGAGATCGACCTGGTCGTCTACTGCACCGGCTACAAGATCACCTTCCCGTTCTTCGACCCCGAGTTCCTCTCGGCCGAAGACAACAGGCTTTCGCTGTACCGACGGGTGGCCTCGGTGGATCACCCCGGCCTGTACTTCATCGGCTTCATCCAGCCGCTAGGCGCGATCATGCCGCTCGCCGAGGCGCAGTCGGAGTGGGTCGCCGATCTGCTCGAGGGCAAGGGCGAACTGCCCTCGGCGGAGGAGATGCGGACCGAGATCGCCGAAGCCCAGAAGAAGATGCAGAAGCGCTACGTCGCTTCTAAGCGCCACACGATCCAGGTCGACTTCCATCCGTATCTGCGCGAATCCGTCGCGAACGGAAGCGCTCGGCGCAGCGGGCCTGACTCAGCGGGGTGAGGGGGGCGGGACGGGGCACCCCTCCCGGTTGCTGGGGTTTTCGCCTTTAAGTGCTCTGGCTCTTGCTGAGGGGGTGGTGCGAAAACCAGGACGCCGCTGCCCGGGAGGGGTGCCCCGTCCCACCCTCATGGCACCGCCATGCGGCCCGCGCCGGGGACCGCGAGGGAACTGCGGTTGCGGGCGCCAGCGGTTGAAGCCGTCGTCCCCGCTCTCATCTGCGCCTTCGGGATCAGGCGTCTGTTTGCTCGCCCACCAGACCAGCCAGAGGGATCCGAGCACGGGGATCTTCAGCACCACGAGCAGAAAGAAGATCGGCCAGAACCCCTCCACGCCGCTCAGTCTAGCCGCCGTTGGCCTCGCGCTCCAGGCCTCGTGCCCAGGCGGAGAGGGCCTCGGTGTGGGCCTCCTCGAGGCCGAGGTGGGACTCGGTCGGGACCAACAGCGTCGGCTCCGGCCGCGCCCGCGCCCACTCGTAACAGCTCTCGTCGAAGTTGTCGTCGACCCAGGCCATCGGCCGGCCCCGCCCGTATTCGTCCAGCGGCCCCAGCTTCCAGTGGGCGGAGCCGAAGCGAGCGGCGCCGTCGAAGGTCAGGTGCGGCAGCTCGGGGAGGCCGAGCAGGTTGGGGAGGTAGTAGTTGGCTTTGTCCTCCCAGCCGGTCGCCCAGACCATCTCGTAGTGCTCGGCGAGCCGCCGCAGCCGCTCGCCGGCGCTCAGCGAGATGCAGTGGACCATCCCGTCGATCAGCTCGAACTTCGCCGCCGCGCGGTCCGGTGGCTCGTCGAAGCCGAAGAGACTGATGACCCCGTCGACATCGACGGCGAGGATCGGCCGGCTCATGGCCGCAGCCTAATTACCAGCGGTAGTGGGCGAACGCCTTGTTCGCCTGTGCCATCCGGTAGATGTCGTCCTTGCGCTTCCAGGCGCTTCCCTGCTGCTTGCCGGCGTCGAGAATCTCGTTGGCGAGGCGCTCGGCCATCGAGTACTCGCGGCGCTGGCGGGCGTAGTCGACCAGCCAGCGGACGGCGAGGGTGCGGGCGCGACGGGCGGGGACCTCGACCGGCACCTGGTAGGTGGCGCCGCCGACGCGGCGGGAGCGGACCTCGAGCACCGGAGTCAGCTGTTTGATCGCCGCCTCGAGCGTCTCGACCGGGTCCTCGCCGGCGCGCTCGCCGACGATCGCGAGGCTGTCGTAGACGATCCGCTCGGCAAGCGACTTCTTGCCGTCGCTCATCACCTTGTTGATCAGCTGCTGGACCAGCCGGTTGCGGTGCCGGGCGTCGGGCTCGACCGGGCGGATCTGGGCTGCGGAGCGGCGGGGCATTACGAAGCTTTGACGCCGTAGCGGGAGCGGGCCTGCTTGCGGTCGGAGACGCCGGCGGCGTCGAGGGTGCCGCGGACGACCTTGTAGCGGACGCCCGGCAGGTCCTTGACGCGGCCGCCGCGGACCAGCACGACCGAGTGCTCCTGAAGGTTGTGGCCCTCGCCCGGGATGTAGGTGGTGACCTCCATCCCGTTGGTCAGTCGCACGCGGGCGATCTTGCGCAGGGCGGAGTTCGGCTTCTTCGGCGTCACCGTGGCGACACGCGTGCAGACGCCGCGGCGCTGAGGCGCGGAAACCCGCTTCTTGTTCCCCTGGCCGGACTTGAGGCCCGGGGTCGCGGTCTTCTTCTTGGGGCGCTTACGCCCCTTGCGTACGAGTTGGTTCGTGTTTGGCACGGCCGCGCATAGTAGCGGGCTGCGCTTTCAGGGCAAGCGCCGCACCGGCGACGAAGACGACGACGCCGCCGACCAGCTCCAGCCAGAAGCCCGGTTGGGGGTGGGCCTTGGCCTGGACGAAGCCGGTGAAGGTGGCGGTCGAGCCGGCGTCGGGGAGGTCGGAGAAGAGGAAGAGGAGAAGCGCCGCGCCGCCGGCCGCCGCGACCGCGAGCGCCGCCGGCCTGGAGGCCGTGGCCACCGCGACGAGGATCGCGGCGAAGGCGAAGAGGCCGAGCAGGAGGAAGGCGTAGTCGTGGCGGTCGGCGGCGCGCGAGACCTCGATCACGGCGCCGCCCGCCCGGTACTCGAAGGTGTCGGCGAAGGCGGAGGCGATCAGCATCAGCGCTCCAAAGAGGCCGAGGACCGGGACGACCAGGCGCCTCACGGGCGGCTCTCCGCCGGCCGCGAGGGCCGCTGCGCCTTGGCCCGGGGCTCGGTTCACGGCTCGCCGCGCGTCCCTCGAGCGCTTCGATCGCTTCGGCCGCCGCGCTCGCCGTCGGGCCGGCCGGCGGCTGACGGAGAGGGCGAGCCCTCCCAGCGCGATCGCCGCCGCCGCGGCCAGCTCGGCGTAGAAGCCGTCGTAGAGCACCGCGGCGGCTCCCGCGAAGCGCGATGTCTGGATGCCGGCGTCGAGCCCGCTCGGCAGGTCGACGAGGAGGATGACCGCGATGGCGAGCAGGCCGAGCCCGAGGACCGCCCGGCCGAGGCGTCGTCGCCGCGGGCTCACCGCCGCGACGCCGAGCACCGCGGCGGCAAGGGCGAGCGGGATCAGAACATAGGAGTGCGCCTCCCCCGCCGTCTTTACCCCGACGGTGGGGGGCGTGGCGACCGTGGGAAGGCCCGCGTAACCGGGCTGGCCGATCTCGATCGCGCGGTAGTCGACGAACTGGGAGGCGAGTAGGCAGGCGGCGGCGGCGAGGATCACCGCGCCGATCGCCCGCTCCGGCGTGACCACGGCGCTCGCCCGCGTCGCCGCCCGCGCCGCGGCGGCCGCCGCCCTGCGCAGGGCGCGCTCGCCGGTCGCGAGCCCCTTGAAGAAGCGCGCCGCCGCGGGCCGCAGGCGCCGTCCCACGCGAGCCGACCAGCGTTTCCACGCCTTCCTGGCGCGCCGCGCTTCGCGCAGCGCAATCGGGTGCGCCCGCTCGATCAGGCGGTTGAGCGCCCGGTCCGCCCTGCGGGTCTGCTTCGTCGCCCACCAGAGGGCCAGGTCAATCCGGCGCCGCACCGACTTCACGAAGCGCCGCCGCGCCGCTGCTATCATCGCGCGTCGCTTAGGCTTCTTTTTCGCAGTGCGTTTCGCCGGGCCCGCGAGGGCCTTTTTCATGCGCTTATCCCGGCTCTCGCCGGAGCGCTTCCGTTTCACTCGTCCCCGCTTCACAAGACAACCCTTACCTTACGGACATGGCACGCAACTTCCCCCTAGAGAAAACGCGCAACATCGGGATCATGGCGCACATCGACGCCGGTAAGACGACGACGACCGAGCGCATCCTCTACTACACCGGCCGCACCCACAAAATCGGCGAGGTCCACGAGGGCGCCGCGGTGATGGACTGGATGGAGCAGGAGCAGGAGCGCGGCATCACGATCACCTCCGCCGCCACCGCCTGCGAGTGGAACGGGCACCGGATCAACATCATCGACACGCCCGGCCACGTCGACTTCACGGTCGAGGTCGAGCGCAGCCTCCGCGTCCTCGACGGCGCGATCGCGGTCTTCGACGCGGTCGCCGGGGTCGAGCCCCAGTCGGAGACCGTCTGGCGCCAGGCCGACAAGTACAAGGTCCCCCGCTTCGCCTACATCAACAAGATGGACCGCACGGGCGCCGACTTCTTCAACGCGGTGGAGACGATGACCGACCGGCTCGGGGCCAACCCGCTGCCGATCCAGCTGCCGATCGGCAGCGAGGGCGACTTCGCCGGCGTCGTCGATCTGATCGAGATGAAGGCGCTGATCTGGCAAGACGAGCTGGGCACCGAGTTTGAGACGGTCGAGATTCCCGACGACCTGCGCGAGAAAGCCGAGCAGTACCGCACCCAGCTGATCGAGGCCTGCGCCGACTACGACGACGAGTTGATGGAGGCCTACCTGGCGGAGGAGGAGATCCCCCACGAGCGGATCGCCAAGTCGCTGCATCGCGCCTGCCTCGACACCAAGGTGACGCCGGTGCTCTGCGGC
The DNA here is from genome assembly GCA_963837585.1 of uncultured Solirubrobacterales bacterium. Taxonomy (GTDB): domain Bacteria; phylum Actinomycetota; class Thermoleophilia; order Solirubrobacterales; family 70-9; genus CAWINX01. The sequence goes on from CAWINX010000003.1 coordinate 580,490, forward strand.
TCGTCCTTCAAGAACAAGGGCGTGCAGCCGCTGCTCGACGCGGTCGTCGAGCTGCTGCCCTCGCCGCTCGAGGTCCCCCCGGTTACCGGCATCGAGCCTCCCGGCAAGGGCGAGGAGGAAGGCACCGAGGCCGAGCGCCCCGCCTCCGACGAGGCCCCCTTCGCCGCGCTCGCCTTCAAGGTCATGTCCGACCCCTTCGTCGGCAAACTCACCTACTTCCGCGTCTACTCCGGCAAGCTCGAGGCCGGCGGGCGCGTCCTCAACACCTCGACCGGCAAGACCGAGCGGATCGGGCGGCTGCTGATGATGCACGCCAACAGTCGCGAGGAGATCGAGGAGTGCTACTCCGGGGACATCTGTGCCGGCGTCGGCCTCAAGCAGACCGGGACGGGCGACACGCTTTCCGCCCCCGACGCGCCGATCGCCCTGGAGAACATCGAATTCCCGGATCCGGTGATCGCGGTCGCGATCGAGCCGAAAACCAAAGCCGACCAGGAGAAGATGGGGACCGCCCTGCAGCGCCTGGGCGAGGAGGACCCGACCTTCCAGATCGAGTCCGACGAGGAGACCGGCCAGACCCTGATCCACGGGATGGGCGAGCTTCACCTCGAGGTGATCGTCGATCGCATGCTGCGCGAGTTCAAAGTCGACGCGAACGTGGGCAAGCCGCAGGTGGCCTACCGCGAGACGATCCGCAAGCGGGTCGAGAAGGTCGTGGCGCGTTTCGTCCGCCAGACCGGCGGCCGCGGCCAGTTCGGCCACGTCGTGATCAACCTTGAGCCGGCGCCGGGCGAGGGCTTCGAGTTCATCAACAAAATCAAGGGCGGCGTCATTCCCGGCGAGTTCATCGGCCCGGCCGAGCAGGGGATGGTTGAGGCGCTGGAGAACGGCGTCAAGGCCGGCTACCCGATGGTCGACGTCCGAGTCGAGCTGGTCGACGGCTCCTACCACGACGTCGACTCCTCGGAGATGGCCTTCAAAATCGCCGGCTCGATGGCGATCCAAGAGGGCGCCCGCAAGGCGAGCCCGGTCCTGCTGGAGCCGGTGATGGCGGTGGAGGTGGTCACCCCCGAGGACTTCCTCGGCGACGTGATCGGCGACCTCTCCCGGCGCCGCGGCAAGGTTCAGGGCCAGGAGCAGCGCGGCAACGCGCTCGCGGTCCAGGCCTTCGTCCCGCTTGGCGAGATGTTCGGCTACGCGACGGATCTGCGATCCTCCACCCAGGGTCGCGCCACCTACACGATGCAGTTCGAGCGCTACGAGGAGGTCCCGGCGAACATCGCCGAGGAGATCGTCGAGCATCGGTCAGGCGAGCCGGTGGGTGCAGCCTCCTAGGCCCAACCGCGAAGGGCGGGCACATCTGGCTATATTTCCCAGGTTCGCCCGCAGGCAGGAAGAAGCGCCCTGCCAGGCATGACTTCACAGACTTAAGCATTCAAACCAGACAGAAACCGACTCAGACCCAACTTTCGAAAGGCAGAACGGAGAGAGATGTCCAAGGAGAAGTTCGAGCGCGACAAGCCGCACGTGAATGTCGGCACCATCGGTCATATCGACCATGGGAAGACGACGCTGACGGCCGCGATCACCAAAACCCTCTCTACGAAGGGCGGCGCTGAGGCGAAGAGCTTCGAGGAGATCGACAACGCTCCGGAGGAGAAGGAGCGCGGGATCACGATCGCGACGTCCCACGTCGAGTACGAGACCGACAACCGCCACTACGCGCACGTCGACTGCCCCGGGCACGCCGACTACGTGAAGAACATGATCACCGGCGCCGCCCAGATGGACGGGGCGATCCTGGTCGTCTCCGCGGCGGACGGCGTGATGCCCCAGACCCGTGAGCACATCCTGCTCGCCCGTCAGGTCAACGTCCCGCACGTGGTCGTCTTCCTCAACAAGATCGATCAGGTCGATGACGACGAGCTGATCGAGCTGGTCGAGGAGGAGGTCAAGGACCTGCTCAACGAGTACGACTTCCCGGGCGACGACACGCCGATCATCAAGGGCTCGGCGCTGAAGGCGCTGGAGGGCGACGAGGAGGCCCAGAAGGCGATCTTCGAGCTGGCCGACGCGCTCGACTCCTACATCCCCGAGCCGGTTCGCGAGCTCGACAAGCCCTTCCTGATGCCGATCGAGGACATCTTCTCGATCACCGGCCGCGGCACCGTCGCGACCGGCCGCGTCGAGCAGGGGATCGTCAACACCGGCGACGAGGTCGAGATCGTCGGGATCACGGACACCACCAAAACGGTGGTCACCGGGGTCGAGATGTTTCGCAAGATCCTCGACGAGGGCCAGGCGGGCGACAACATCGGCGCCCTGCTGCGCGGCACCAAGCGCGAGGAGATCGAGCGCGGCCAGGTGCTCTGCAAGCCCGGGTCGATCACCCCGCACACCAAGTTCAAGGCCGAGGTCTACTGCCTGAAAAAGGAAGAGGGCGGTCGTCACACCCCGTTCTTCTCCGGCTATCGGCCTCAGTTCTACTTCCGCACCACGGACGTGACCGGGATCGCCAACCTCCCCGATGGGACCGAGATGGTGATGCCGGGCGACAACGTCCAGATGACGATCGAGCTGATCCAGCCGATCGCCATGGATCAGGGCCTGCGTTTCGCCATCCGCGAGGGTGGGCGCACCGTCGGCTCGGGGGTCGTTTCCGAGATCATCGAGTAGCGGCACCCCAGGGCGGGCCTCGAGCCCGCCCTTTCGCTGCCCGCCGGGCGGCGAAGACAACTGCAAAGGACATACGACCGGGGCGGCGCCCCACCAAAGGGGCCCCGCCCCTTCCGCGCGGTAAGGCCGCGCGAGAAAGACCGAGAGAGACAGTTTCGAAGTGGCAGCGATAGCGGCACAAAAAATCCGGATCCGACTGAAGGCGTACGACCACGACGCCATAGATCGGGCTGCCCGCGAGATCGTCGAGACCGCGGAGCGCACCGGCGCGACGATCTCCGGCCCGGTGCCGCTGCCGACCGAGAAAAACGTCTACTGCGTGATCAAGTCCCCCTTCAAGGACAAGGACTCGCGCGAGCACTTCGAGATCCGTACCCACAAGCGGCTGATCGACATCCATCAGCCCTCACCGAAAACCGTCGACTCCCTGCAGCGCCTCGACTCGCTGCCGGCGGGCGTCGACATCGAGATCCGGCTCTAGGTGGCGGTGGACCCATGGCAGCCATTCTCGGCAAGAAGCTCGGCATGACTCAGGTCTTCCGCGAGGACGGCACCGTGGTCCCGGTCACCGTGATCGAGGCCGGTCCCTGCAAGGTGACCGCGGTCCGCGACTCCGAGCGCGACGGCTACGCCGCCGTGCAGCTGGCCTTCGGCGAGGTCAAGGAGGGCAAGCTGAGCAGGGCCGAGGTCGGCCACCTGAAGAAGGCCGACGCCGCGCCGATGCGCCACCTGGTCGAGTTCCGCGACGAGGACCTCGGCAAGGACAAGGAGGATCCGATCAAGATTGGCGACGACGTCACCGTCGCCGCATTTGAGGCCGGTCAGAAGGTGAAGGTCTCCGGCGTCTCGATCGGCAAGGGCTTCCAGGGCGGGATCAAGCGCCACAACTTCAGCCGCGGACCGGTCAGCCACGGTTCCCACAACGTCCGGGCCCCCGGCTCGATCGGCGCCAGCGCCTTCCCGGCTCGCGTCTTCAAAGGGATGCGGATGCCGGGCCAGATGGGCAACAAGCGGGTGACCCAGAAGGGCCTGGAGATCGCCGACATCGACGCCGAGCGCAACCTGCTGCTTATCAAGGGCTCGGTGCCGGGCTCCCGCAACGCGGTGGTCGAGGTGAGGACCGATGGCTAAAGCAACGGTGCTCGGCAAGACAACCAAAGCCGACCTCCCCAAAGAGGTCTTCACGGAGCCCTTCCACCACTCGCTGGTCCACGAGGCCGCCCGCGCCGACATGGCGGCGCGCCGCCGCGGCACCGCTTCGACCCTGACCCGCGGCGAGGTCTCCTTCACCACCGCCAAGGCATGGCGCCAGAAGGGAACCGGCCGCGCCCGCGCCGGGTCGCTGGGCGTCCCCAACCGCTACGGCGGCGGCGTCGCCTTCGGCCCGAAGCCGCGTCATTACACGGTCAAGGTCAACCGCAAAGCTCGCCGCAAGGCGATGAAGGCCGCCCTCACGATCCATGCCGAGCGCGGCAGCGTCGCGGTCCTCGACGCCACGGCCTTCGATACCCCCTCGACCAAAGGCGCCGCGGGGGCGCTGGACAAATGGGGCGCGAAGCGCGGCACCCTGGTCGTGCTGGTCGCCGAGGAGACCGGCGCCGTGAAGAGCTTTCGCAACATCCCGCGGGTCCAGGTCGCCGAGGTGGGCGCGATCGGGGTCGCCGACGTGATCGGCGCCGCCTCGATCGTGATCTCCGAGGCCGCCCTGGCGCAGCTCAAGGAGAGGCTCGGCTAGATGGACGCGCGCAACGTGATCATCCGTCCCGTCGTCTCGGAGAAGAGCTACGCGCTGATCGCCGATCGCAAGTACACCTTCCGGGTCGACGACCGCGCCCACAAGACCCAGATCGCCCAGGCGATCGAGGAGATCTTTGGCGTCCGGGTGGCCGGGGTGTGGACCTCGAAGGTGCGCGCCAAGCCAAAGCGGCGCGGGCTGCACCAGGGCCGTACCCGCGCCTGGAAGAAGGCAGTCGTCCAGCTCGCGGAAGGCGAGCGGATCGAGCTGTTCGAAGGCGCCGAGACCGCGTAGGAGAACTGACGATGGCGAATCGCAAAACCAAACCGACCAGCCCGGGCCGCCGCTTCGCGACCTACCCGCTGCGTGAGCAGCTGACCACTTCAGAGCCGGAGCGCAAGCTGACCGAGGGCCTGCGCAAGTCCGGCGGGCGCAACGCCAACGGCCGGGTTACCGCCCGTCACCGCGGCGGCGGCGCCAAGCGGCGCTACCGCCAGATCGACTTCAAGCGCCTCAAGGACGGCGTGCCGGCGAAGGTGGCGACGATCGAGTACGACCCCAATCGCAGCTGCTACATCGCCCTGCTGCACTACGCCGACGGCCACAAGAGCTACATCCTCGCCCCCGCCCAGCTGTCGGTCGGCGACGAGGTCCAGTCGGGCCCCGGCGCCGACATCAAACCGGGCAGCGCGCTGGCGCTGCGCGACATGCCGACCGGCACGATCGTCCACAACGTCGAAATGATTCCCGGTCAGGGAGGGAAGCTGGGCCGCGCCGCCGGCACCTCGATCCAGCTGGCGGCGAAGGAGGGGGACATGGTCACCCTGCGACTGCCGTCCTCGGAGATGCGGATGGTGCGCGGCGAGTGTCGCGCCACGGTCGGCGTGCTTTCCAACTCCGAGCACCAGAACATGACGGTCGGCAAGGCCGGTCGCAGCCGCCACAAGGGCAAGCGGCCGCAGACCCGCGGCGTCGCGATGAACCCGGTCGACCATCCGCACGGCGGCGGCGAGGCCCACCACACGCCTGGCGGGCACCCGGTGACTCCGTGGGGCAAGCCGACGCTCGGCTACCGGACCCGCAAGAAGGGCAAGCAGTCCGATCGCTACATCGTGCGCGGCCGTCGCCGCGGGAAGAAGAAGCGTTAGCCATGGGCAGATCGACGAAAAAGGGGCCGTGGGTCGAGGAGAGCCTGATGAAGCGGGTCAACGCGATGAACGAGTCCGGCCAGAAACAGATGCTGAAAACGTGGTCGCGGATGTCGACCGTCTTCCCGGAGATGGTCGGTCACACGATCGCCGTCCACGACGGGCGCAAGCACGTGCCGGTCTTCATCTCGGAGTCGATGGTCGGCCACAAGCTGGGCGAGTTCGCCCCGACCCGCACCTTCCGCTCCCACTCCGGCACCGGCAAGGGCGCTGAGTAGAGATGGCCGAAGAGAAGAAAGCCAAAGCCAAAAAGGCCAAAAAACCGGCCGCGAAAAAAGCTGCGCCGAAAAAAGCAGCTGCGAAAAAAGCCGCGCCGAAAAAGGCGGCCGTCAAAAAAGAGACTGCGAAAAAAGAGACTGCGAAAAAAGCTGAGCCCAAAGCCAAGGCCGGAGCCGAAGAAGCCGGTCAAGCCGATCGCGCTCAAGGTGCGGGCGAGCTCCCGCTACGTGCGCGTCGCACCGCGCAAGGCGCGGTTGATCGCCGACCAGGTGCGCGGCCTGCACATCGACCAGGCGCGGGCGCTGCTGCAGTTCTCTCCGCGGGGCGCCGCCCACGACATCCAGAAGCTGATCGAGTCGGCCGCCTCCAACGCCGAGAACAACCACGACCTGATCGCCGACGAGATGCGCGTCGCCGAGATCACCGTCGACGAGGGGCCGACCCTGAAGCGCTTCCGACCGCGAGCGCTGGGCCGCGCGACCCCGATCCACAAGCGAACCAGCCACATCTCCGTGGCCCTGAGCCCGGAAGGGGATTCCTGATGGGACAGAAGATCCACCCCGAGGGCTTTCGAGTCGGCTACATCCACGATTGGAAGTCGAACTGGTTCGACGAGAAGGGCTTCGCCGACCTCCTGCTCGAGGATCTGAAGATCCGCGATCACATCGTCGGCAAGCTCGCCCACGCCGGCCTCTCCGACATCACGATCGAGCGCCGCGGCGAGGTTGCGGTGGACATTCACACCGCCCGTCCCGGCATCGTGATCGGCAAATCGGGCAGCGAGGTCGACGCCCTGCGCAAGGACCTGCACAAGCTGACCGGCAAGCCGGTCAAGGTGAATATCCGCGAGGTGAAGCGCCCCGAGCTCGACGCCAAGCTGGTCGCCCAGTCGATCGCCGAACAGCTGCAGAACCGGGTCGCCTTCCGCCGCGCGATGAAGCGCGCCCTCACCTCGGCGATGCGCTCCGGCGCCAAGGGCGTCAAGGTCCAGGTTTCCGGCCGCCTCGGCGGCGCCGAGATGGCGCGGACCGAGGGTTACTCGGACGGCCGCGTGCCGCTGCACACGCTGCGCGCCGACATCGATTACGGCTTCTTTGAGGCGCGGACGACGACCGGCCGGATCGGCGTCAAATGCTGGATCAACAAGGGCGAGGTAATGCCCGAGGGCTTCCGTTCCGACCAGGTCTCCAGCGACGGCGAGCCGCCGCAGGGCGGCGGGCAGCGTGGCGGCGACCGCGGCGGGCGCGGGCCGCGCGGGGGAGGCGATCGCTGATGCTGATGCCGAAACGGGTCAAGTACCGCAAACAGATGCGCGGCCGGATGCGCGGCAACGCCAAGGGCGGCAGCACCGTTGCCTTCGGCGAGTACGGGCTGAAGTCGCTGGAGCGGGGCTGGATCACCAACCGCCAGATCGAGGCCGCGCGTATCGCGATGACCCGCAAGATCAAACGCGGCGGCAAGGTTTGGATCAACGTCTTCCCGGACAAGCCCTATACGAAGAAGCCCGCCGAGACCCGGATGGGGTCGGGCAAGGGCAACCCGGAGGGCTGGGTCGCGGTGATCAAGCCGGGACGGGTCATGTTCGAGCTGGCCGGCGTGCCGGAGGACCTTGCCAAGGAGGCGATGCGCCTTGCCGGGCACAAGCTCCCGGTCAAGACCAAATTTGTGAAGCGCGAGGGAGTCGAAGGCTGATGAAGGCTTCCGAAGTGCACAACATGAAAGACGACGAGCTGGTGGCAAAACTGATCGGCGCCCAGCAGGAGGCGTTCAACCTGCGCTTCAAGCACGCCACCGGCGAGCTGGAGAACACGGCTCGGATCGGGCAGTCGCGGCGGGACGTGGCCAAGCTTTTGACCGTTGCGAAGCAGCGGGGGATCGATGTTCAGAAAGAGTTGAAACGGATATGACGGACGAAGAGAAAAAAGACGTGGTCGACGAGACGCCTCAGGACGAAGAGGCTCAGGAAACGCCTCAGGACGAAGGCGCCGAGTCCGCGGGTCCTGTCGGGGCAGGGGACCCACCTCCCCCTCCGGTAGCTGAAGCTTCCTCAGGGGAGGTCCCCCCTACCCCGCCACCCGCGGAAGAGGCGCCTGCGGCTGAAGAGTCGCGAGCCCGAGGCCGAGGAGGCTGCCGACGACGCCGAGGCTGAGCCCGTCGCCGAGGAAGCTGCCGAGGAAGCTCGCGGCCGAAGAGGCGCCTGCTGCTGAGCCGAATCCTGAGGACGATCTTCCTTGGAAGGAGCGGCGTCGGCTGGAGCGTTCGCGGCGACCGCATGAGGCGACGCCGCAGCAGAGCCCTGAGGAGCGGAAGGCTGCTCGGGCCGCGGCGCGGAAGGGCAAGGCGACTCTGCGGCGCACTCAGCGCGCGGCCGCCAAAGCTGCCAAGGGAGAGAAGAAGGCCGGGACGTCGGTTGCCGATCGGAATCCGAACGCCGCCAAGGTGCGGCAGGGGATCGTCGTCTCCGACAAGGGGAACAAGTCGATCACGGTGCGGATCGACATCGCGCGGCGTCACCCGACCTACGAGAAGGTGGTGCGCCGTTCGCGGACGCTCCATGCCCACGACGAGAGCAATCAGGCAGGCGAGGGCGACGTCGTGCGGATTGTCGAGACCCGGCCGCTTTCGAAGACCAAGCGCTGGCGCCTGGTCGAGGTTCTCGAGAAGGCGAAGTAGGGCGATCGATGATCCAGCAAGAGTCCAGGCTGAAGGTCGCCGACAACTCGGGCGCCCGGGAGATCCTCTGCATCCGCGTCAAAGGCGGCTCGCGCCGTCGCTACGCGGGGGTCGGTGACGTGATCACCGCGACCGTCAAACAGGCGAGCCCGCAGGGCGGCGTCCGCAAGGGCGAGGTCGTGCAGGCCGTCGTCGTGCGCACCCGCAAGCAGTTCGGTCGATCCGACGGCACCTACATCTCCTTCGACGAGAACGCCGCGGTCCTGATCGACCCGGCGAACAACAACCCGCGCGGCACCCGCATCTTCGGCCCGGTCGCCCGCGAGCTGCGCGACAAGAACTTCATGAAAATCATCTCCCTGGCGCCGGAGGTTCTCTGATGGCCAAGGCGATGCGGATCAAGACCGACGACCAGGTGGTCCTCATCGGCGGCAAGGACGCCGGCAAGCAAGGCCGCGTCATCCGCACCGACCCCAAGAAGGACCGGGTCTACGTCGAGCACCTCAACATGATCAAGCGCCACGAGCGTCCCCGCTCCCAGGGCGATCTGAAAAACGCCCAGGTTGGCGGGATCGTCGAGAAGGAGGGGCCGATCCACGTCTCCAACGTGATGCTGCTCGATCCCAAAGACAACAAGCCGACCCGCGTCGGCGTGCGCCGCGACGACGGCGGCAAGCGCGTGCGGTTCGCGAAGCGCAGCGGGAAAGCGATCGACTAGGCAGATCGCCATGGAAGCGACCGCGACCCCACAGACACAGCCCGCCCCGCCGCCTCGCCTGCGCGAGCGCTACGAGCAGGACGTCCTGCCGGCGCTGACCAAGAAGTTCGGCTACACGACGCCGATGCAGGCGCCGCGCCTGGTCAAGATCACCCTCAACATGGGGGTCGGCGAGGCCAAGCAGGACTCGAAGGTCCTCGACGCCGCGACCGAGCAGCTGGCGACGATCGCCGGCCAGCATCCCAACGTGCGACGCGCCCGCAAGTCGATCGCCTCCTTCAAAGTCCGCGAGGGGATGCCGGTCGGCGTCTCCGTGACGCTGCGTCGCGCCCGGATGTGGGAGTTCCTCGATCGGCTCACCTCGATTGCGGTGCCGCGGATTCGCGACTTCCGCGGGCTCAACCCCCGCTCCTTCGACGGCCGCGGCAACTACTCGATGGGCGTCCGCGAGCAGCTGATCTTCCCCGAGATCGACTACGACTCGGTCGACCAGGTGCGCGGCCTCGACGTGACGATCACGACGACGGCGGCGACCGACGTCGAGGCGTTCGAGCTGCTGCTGGGCCTGGGGATGCCCTTCGCCCAGGAGGGTCGTCCCGGCCACGAGGCCGAGGCGGCGGCCGAGGCCGAGGCCGAGGAGGAGCGCCGCAAGGAGGAGGCTCGCCTGCGGGCCGAGGCCGAGCAGGCCGCGCTGGACCAGCTGAAAGAAGAGAACCCCGAGGCCTACGAGAAGCCCGAGCCGGCTCGAGGCGGAGGCGCGAGAGGCGAGGCCGCCGCAAGCTGAGGGCGAGGAGCGCCGAGAGCCGGAGAGCGAGGAGGAGAACTCAGAGAATGGCTAAGACTTCACAAAAGGTTCGACAGGGGCGCAAGCCCAAGTTCAAATCCCGTGGCTATAACCGCTGCCGCCGCTGCGGGCGGCCGCGCGCCTACTACCGCAAGTTCGGCCTCTGCCGGATCTGCCTGCGGGAGGCCGCGCACGAGGGGTACATCCCCGGGATGACCAAGTCCAGCTGGTAACCGAGAAGACGCGAAGACAATGCTTACCGACCCGATAGCCGATTACCTGACCCGGATCCGCAACGCGCTGAGCTCCGGCCACGACGAGGTGCAGATTCCCTCGTCGGGGTTGAAGATCGAGATGTCGCGGATTCTCAAAGAGCAGGGCTACATCCACGACTTTGCCCCCGCCCCGGCGAAGGTCGGCGAGGCGATCAAGATCCACCTCAAGTACACGGAGGACCGTCGCCCGGTTATCTCCGGCCTGGAGCGCGTCTCCCGCCCCGGCCGTCGCCGCTACGTCGATCACACCAAGGTGCCGCGGGTCTACGGCGGCACCGGGACCGCGATCGTCAGCACCTCGGTCGGCGTGATGACCGGCCACGAGGCGAAGAAGAAGGGCGTCGGCGGCGAGGTCGTGGCCTACGTCTGGTGAGGAATTTGGAATGAGTCGAATCGGAAGAAAGCCAATCCCCGTTCCCGAGGCCGTCACGGTCGAGCTGGCCCCCGGCCGCGTCGCCGTGAAGGGGCCGAAGGGCGAGCTCGCCCAAGCCGTCTCCGCCGACATGTCGGTTGAGCAGGGCGAAGGCGTGCTCACCGTCGCGCGTCCCACCGATCGCGGCGAGCACCGCGCCCTGCACGGGCTGACTCGCAGCCTGATCGCGAACATGGTCGAGGGCGTCACCGACGGCTTTGAGAAGCGGCTTGAGATCCAGGGCGTCGGTTATCGCGCTCAGCTGAAGGGCAAGAACCTCGAGCTGGCGCTCGGCTACTCGCACCCGGTTTCGATCGAGGCTCCGGAGGGGATCGAGTTCGAGGTGCCTCAGCCGACCGAGATCATCGTGCGCGGGATCGACAAGCAGCTGGTCGGGCAGGTCGCGGCGGACATCCGCAAGCGCCGGCCCCCGGAGCCCTACAAGGGCAAGGGAATCCGCTACCGCGGCGAGCACGTCCTCAGGAAGGTGGGCAAGCGCGCATGACGGTTCTCACCAATAGGCAGCGCCGGCTGCGCCGCCGCCGCCGCGTCCGCGCCCGGGTCACCGGGACGGCGGAGCGGCCGCGCCTCTCCGTGTACAGGTCGAACCGGGGCGTCTTCGCCCAGCTCGTCGACGACACGAAGGGCCACACGGTGGCTGCCGTCAACTGGATCGAGCCGGAGCTGCGCAAGCTGACCGCCGCCGCGCAGGCGAAGCGGGCCGGCGAGCTGCTGGCCGAGCGCGCCAAGGCTGCCGGGGTCGAGACCTGCGTCTTCGATCGCGGCGGCTACCAGTACCACGGCCGGGTCAAGGCCCTGGCCGAGGGCGCCCGCGAGGGGGGCTTGAGCCTTCTAACCGCTACGGTGAGCGACTTGCTATGAAGGGAATGGACGCCACAAACGTTGAGACGGTGAGCCCGCGCGGGCTCGACCTCCAGGAGCGGGTGATCGAGATCAACCGCGTCGCCAAGGTGGTGAAGGGCGGCCGGCGCTTCTCCTTCACGGCACTCGTCGCTGTTGGCGACGAGGAGGGCGTGGTCGGGATCGGCTACGGCAAGGCTCGCGAGGTTCCGCTGGCGATCCAGAAGGGCGTCGAGAACGCCCGCAAGAACTTGATCCGCGTCCCCAAATACGGGCAGACGATCACCCACAAGATCATCGGCCGCTACGGCGCCGGCCACGTCGTGCTTCGCCCGGCCAGCCCCGGTACCGGCGTGATCGCCGGCGGCGGCGTCCGCGCGGTGCTCGAGCTGGGCGGCGTCCGCGACGTGCTCACCAAGAGCATCGGGACGCAGAACCCGATCAACCTGGTCAAGGCGACCATGGACGGCCTGATCCGTCTGCGTCGCCCCGAGGAAGTTGCCGAACTGCGTGGCCTCACCGTCTCTCAAGTGCTGGGGGTCGAGCTCCGAGGTTCATGGCGACTCGAGGTTTCAGCGGAGTCGGGTGAGGGCACGAAGCGGCTCCGAGCCGCGGTGTCCTGTCGCCGCAGGGGACCCACCGCCCCCTCCGGTAGCTGAAGCTTCCTCAGGGGCGGTACCCCCTACGGCGCCACCCGCGGACGAAGCCGCTGAGCCTGAGGCTCCGGCCGAAGCAGAGGAAGCCCAGCCGAAGAGGTGGAAGAAGTCCCGGCCGCTGAGGGTGAAACGCCATGAGCGGAGTCAAGATCAAGCAGGTTCGTTCGGTGGCCGGGACCAACCCCAGCCAGAAAGCCACGCTGACCGCGTTGGGCCTGGGCAAGATCGGGAACTGCTGTGGAGCGGAAAGACTCTCCGCAGCTGCAGGGGCAGCTTCGGGTCGTCTCCCACCTCGTTGAGGTGAACTCGTAATGGCCGAGAAAGCCGCCAAAGCCAAAGAGGGCGAGCGCTCTGAGGAGATCGGGCTGCACAGCCTCAAGCCGAAGCCCGGCTCGCGCAAGCCGCGCAAGCGGATCGGTCGCGGCGAGGGCTCTGGGCTCGGCAAGACCTCCGGTCGCGGGCACAAGGGCGCCGGCTCGCGGTCCGGCAGCAAGCGCAAGGCCGGCTACGAGGGCGGCCAGAACCCGATTCACATGCGGATGCGAAAGCTGCGCGGCCCGCACATGAAGAAGTCGATGCCGTTCGAGAACTTCCGCACCAAGACGCAACCCGTCAACCTCGCCGACCTCGAAGAGCGCTTCGATGCCGGCGCCGAGGTCACCCCGGAGACCCTCAAGGAGAAGGGCCTCGCGAAGCGGTCGGACCCGGTCAAGATTCTCGCCCGCGGTGAGATCTCGAAGAAACTGACGGTTCGCGCGCACGGCTTCAGCGCCACCGCCAAGGAGAAGATCGAGGCGGCCGGCGGCACCTGCGAGACTCTGGAGCCGTAATGCTCCGGACGATCGCGAACGCCTTCAGCGTCGCCGATATCCGCAAGAAAATCGCCTTCACCGCGGCGATGCTGCTGCTCTACCGGCTCGGCGCCTACATCCCGGCGCCCGGCGTCGACCTCAATGCCGTCAAGGACATCCAGTCCAACTTCGGCGGCTCCAACATCCTCGGCTTCCTCAACCTCTTCTCGGGCGGCAGCCTCTCGCGCCTCAGCCTCTTCGCGCTGGGGATCATGCCCTACATCACCGCCTCGATCATCCTGCAGTTGCTGACCGTGGTGGTGCCCGCGCTGGAGAAGCTCTCCAAAGAGGGCGAGGTCGGCCAGCAGAAGATCACCCAGTACACGCGCTACCTGACCGTCGCCCTGGCGGCCGGCCAGTCGCTCGGCTACGTCTACCTGTTCAATTCGCTCAGCGCCCAGTCCGGGACCAGCGTGGTCGGGACCCTCACCTTCCCGAAGGTGTTCCTGATCGTCGTCTGCCTGACCGCCGGCACCACCCTGCTGATGTGGTTGGGCGAGCTGATTACCCAGCGCGGCGTCGGCAACGGGATCTCGCTGATGATCTTCGCCTCGATCGCCTCGCGCATCCCCGAGGGGATCACGAAGTGGTGGTCCAACCCCGACCAGGTCTTCGTCGTGATGATGCCGTTCATCGCCCTGGCGGTGATCGTCGCGATCGTCTTCGTCCAGGAGGGCCAGCGCCGCATCCCGGTCCAGTACGCCAAACGCGTGGTCGGGCGCAAAATGACCTCCGGCGGCTCCACCTACCTGCCGCTGCGGGTCAACATGGCGGGGGTCATCCCGGTCATCTTCGCCGCCTCGATCATGGCCTTCCCGCCCACCATCGGGCAGCTCCTCAACACCCCCGCCGCGCTTGACTTCGCCGCCTTCTTCAGTCCCAGCGGCTGGGCCTACGTGGTCGGCGAGGTCTTCTTCATCATCGTCTTCACCTACTTCTACACGGCGGTCACCTTCAATCCGGTCGACCAGGCCGACAACCTGAAGAAATACGGCGGCTTCATCCCCGGGGTCAGACCGGGTCGGCCGACCGCCGAGTACCTCGACCGCATCCTCTCCCGACTGACCTTCCCCGGGGCGCTCTACCTGGGCGCGGTGGCGGCGTTGCCGACGATCCTGATCAGCCAGACATCGGCGAACTTCTTCTTCGGCGGCACCTCGATCCTGATCGTGATCGGCGTCGCACTGGACACCGTCAAGCAGCTCGAGGCGCAGCTGATGATGCGCAACTACGAAGGCTTCTTGAAATAGGCCGAGGACGCTGCAAACCGGCGCATCCGGCTCGGTTTCGCGCCCTCGATTGGAAATGACTGAACTGAACCTCGTGCTTCTGGGCCCTCCGGGCTGCGGAAAGGGGACCCAGGGCGAGCGGCTGCGCGACGACCTGCAGCTTCCCTACTACGCGACCGGCGACATCCTGCGGGCCGCGGTTCGCGAGGAGACCGAGCTGGGGCGCCTCGCCAAGGAGTACATGGACCGCGGCGACCTGGTCCCCGACGAGGTGATCGTCGGCGTGATCGCCGAGCGGATCGACTCCGAGGAGGCGGCCGACGGCTTCATCCTCGACGGCTTCCCCCGCACCGTGCCCCAGGCCGAGGCGCTCGACGCCAAGCTCGCCGAGCTCGGCCGCGCGGTCTCGGCGGTGCTGCTGATCGACGTCTCCGACGACGAGGTTGTTCGTCGCCTTGGCGGGCGGCGGACCTGCGTCGAGGGCGGCCACGTCTTCCACGTCGAGTTCAACCCGCCCGAGCGGGCGGGAGTCTGTGACATCGACGGCAGCGAGTTGATCGTCCGCGACGACGACAAGCCCGAGGTGATCCGCAAGCGCCTCGACACTTACCACGCCAAGACCGAGCCCCTGGTCGAGCACTACGACAGCCAGAGCCTGCTGCGCCGGATCGACGGCGCCGCGCGCCGAACGAGGTTGCCGAGGAGATCCGTCGGACCCTGGCGACGCTGAAGCTCGAAGCCGACGAGGCGATCTAGCCCGCGCCCAATTAGCGTGTACCGGATGATCATCCGCAAGACTCCCGAGCAGGTCGAGAAGATGGCCTCCTCCGGAGAGGTCCTGGTTCGCTGCCTGCGGATGCTCGCCGGCAAAGCGCGCCCCGGCGTCACCACGGCCGACCTTGACGCTGCCGCCGAGAAGTTCATCCGCTCGCAGGGGGCGGTGCCGGCCTTCAAGGGCTACCGCGGCTTCCCCGGCTCGATCTGCGCCTCGCCGAACTCGATGGTCGTCCACGGCATCCCGGGCCCGTACGAGTGCAAGCGCGGCGACGTGCTCTCGATCGACGTCGGCGTGGTCAAGGACGGCTGGGTCGCGGATGCCGCGATGACGGTGCCGATCGGCCCGATCGGACCGGAGGCGGAGAAGCTGCTCGCCGTGACCAAGGCGTCGCTGTTCGCCGGGATCGAGAAGATGCAGCCCGGCAACCACCTGGGCGACGTCTCCGCGGCGATCCAGAGCGCGGTGGAGGGGGAGGGGCTTTCGATCATTCGCACCCTGGTCGGCCACGGAATCGGGCGCGACATGCACGAGGATCCGCAGGTGCCGAACTTCGGCGAGCCGGGCAAGGGGCCGGTGTTGGAGGAGGGGACCGTGCTGGCGATCGAGCCGATGGTCAACTCCGGCGGGCCGCAGGTGCGGATGGGCAACGACGGCTGGGCCGTCTACTCCCAGGACGGCTCGCTCGCCGCCCATTTCGAGTTCACGGTCGCCGTCACCGCCGACGGCCCACGGATCCTGACTCCTTGGCACGAAGTCGCGCAGGACGAGTCTTAGAACCAGGACCACCGAGACCCCTCCCGTCGAATTGCTTTTTTGGGACATTCGTCGGGAGGGGTCTCGGTGGTCCTGCTCGAAAGCGCGCCCGAGTGTCAGAATCGCGCCATGGGTGATGAGCGGTGGGCCGAGGTGGATGACTATGTCGCGAGCTTGTTGGCGCCGCACGACGAGGTGCTGGAGGCCGCGCTCCGGGACGAGCGAGGTGGCCGGGTTGCCGGCGATTCAGGTCTCGCCGCCGCAGGGGAAGCTGCTGGAGCTGCTGGCGCCGCTCGATCGGCGCGCGGGCGATCCTTGAGTTCGGAACGCTGGCCGGCTACAGCACGATTTGGATCGCGCAGGGCGCTGCCCGACGACGGTCGGCATGGTTACGCTCGAGTACGACCCCGCCTATGCGGAGGTGGCGCGCGCCAATATCGAGCGCGCGGGCCTCGGCGGCAAGGTCGAGATCAGGGTGGGTCCGGCGCTGGAGAGCCTGCCGGCGCTCGAGGACGAGGACGCGGGTCCCTTCGATTTCGTCTTCATCGACGCCGACAAGGCCAACACTCCCGAGTACTTCGCCTGGTCGCTCGACCACACCCGCCCCGGCGGCCTGATCGTCGCCGACAACGTGGTTCGCGGCGGCGCCCTCGTCGACGAGGCGGATACCGATCCGGCGATCGAGGCCCAGCGCCGCTTCCACGAGATGCTCGCCGCCGAGCCCCGCGTCGCCGCCACGACGATCCAGACGGTCGGCGGCAAGGGCTACGACGGCTTCACGCTGGCCTTGGTCGTCGGCTGACGAGGGAATCCATGGTGGGGAGTCAGGCGTGGCGGCTGTGCTGCTGCTGCGAATTGCAGGGTGCGGCGACGGAGCCCTTCGAACAGGCCCTCGCGCATGCGCGATCGTGGCGATCGCAGGTTCCCGCGACGACAGTCCGACGGCAAAGGTCAGGCCGCTACTCCAATCCATCGATGCGTCGACGGCAACGCTGACAATCACGGCCCCGCATGACACACGCCACGCCCATGTAGAAGAGGAAGTGCCGCATCGTGTACATCTTGAGGTTGTCGCAGGAATTCATCGTGGTTCAGGGTAGCGCGCCCACTCCAGTGATAAGCAGGCCCACGGCGAACAGGACTCAAGGCCGGGTATGCGCACATAGACGGGCCAGTGATCCAGCTCGCCGGTGCAGTGATAGCGAACGAAGCGCGGCCATCATTCCCAAAGCCGTCCCGATGGCGAAGAGCTGGATCGGAAGGTCAAGCGCGGGGATCGATCTGGCCATACCTCTTCAAGCCGCGAGGCTCGCAGAAATCTCCCCCTTGCTATCTTTCCCGTTCGGCCCAGAGGGCCAGTTGTGCCTGCCGCCCGACTCCTGGGGCAGGCAGGAATCCTTTTCGATACGAATCCGGAGCGATGAAGGTCCGAGCGTCCGTCAAACCGATGTGCGAAAAGTGCAAGATCATCCGCCGAAACGGGGCGGTCCTAGTGATCTGCCAGAACCCCCGCCACAAGCAGCGGCAGGGCTAGGGGTCGGCGCATGGCACGCATCGCAGGGGTCAACGTCCCCGTCAACAAGCGGGTTGAGATCGGCCTCACCTACATCTTCGGCATCGGTCGCTCCACCGCCCAGGAGATCCTCGCCAAAACGAAGATCGACCCGAACACCATGGTCAAGGACCTGACCGAGGACGAGGTCGTCCGCCTCCGCGAGGCGGTCGAGGCTCACGAGGTCGAGGGCGACCTTCGCCGGGAGCGCTCTCAGAACGTCAAACGGCTGATGGAGATCGGCGCCTACCGGGGCCTGCGCCACCGGCGCGGCCTGCCGGTGCGCGGCCAGCGGACCAAGACCAACGCACGGGGCCGCAAGGGCCCGCGCCGGATGAGCATCGCCGGCAAGCGGAAGGTCTAACGGAGGAAAGGCACCCCCAATGGCAGCCAAAAAACCAGCCAAAGCGCGCACCAGGCGCCGAGTCAAAAAGAACGTCACCTACGGGCAGGCGCACATCAAGACTTCCTTCAACAACACGATCGTCACCCTGACCGACACCGAGGGCAACGTGATCGCCTGGGAGTCGGCCGGGTCGGCCGGCTTCAAAGGCTCGCGCAAGTCGACCCCGTTCGCCGCCCAGGTGACCGCCGACTCCGCCGCCAAAAAAGGCATGGAGCACGGGCTCGAGAAGGTCGAAGTTTTCGCAAAGGGCGCCGGTTCCGGACGCGAGACGGCGATCCGCTCGCTGCAGGCCGCCGGCCTCGACGTCACCACCGTCAAGGACGTCTCGCCGCAGGCGCACAACGGCTGCCGCCCGAAGAAGCGGAGGCGCGTCTAGATGGCCCGCGACACCTCCCCCCAGTGCAAGCAGTGCCGTCGCGAGGGCCAAAAGCTCTTTCTCAAGGGCGAGCGCTGCTTCACCGACAAGTGCGGCGTCGAGCGGCGTTCCTACCCGCCGGGCGACCACGGCCGCGGCCGCATGCGCCAGTCCGAGTACCGGGTGCAGCTGCGCGAGAAGCAAAAGACGCGTCGCTACTACCAGGTCCTCGAGAAACAGTTTCGCGCCTACTACGACAAGGCCTCGCGCCAGGACGGAGTGACCGGCGAGAACCTGCTGCGACTGCTGGAGTCGCGGTTCGACAACGTGCTGGTCCGCCTCGGATTCGCCGCCTCGCGGCGCCAGGCCCGCCAGCTGGTCCGCCACGGCCACTGGATGGTCAACGGACGCCGGGTCGACATCCCCTCCTACCAAGTTCGTCCCGAGGACATCATCTCGATCAAGCCCAGTTCGGCCGCCAGCGACACCGTCCGGCAGGCGACGGAGCTGGTCTCGACCGTGCCGGCCTGGCTACAGGCCGACCACGACTCGCTTACCGCCAAGGTCCTGCGCTACCCCGAGCGCTCCGAGATCTCGGCGCCGGTCCAGGAGCAGCTGATCGTCGAGCTGTACTCCAAGTAGCCCGGGCACCAATTCCAAACCGCAACTCGAGGAACTCATGACCACTGACTTCCAGGTCCCCCGCATTACGTCCGAGAAGGTCGACGACCGCCGTGGCACCTTCATCATCGAGCCGCTCGACAAGGGCTTCGGCTACACCTTCGGCAGCGGCCTGCGCCGCGTCCTGCTCTCCTCGCTGGGCGGCGCCGCGATCACCAGCGTCCGCATCGAGGGCGTCGCCCACGAGTTCTCCACCGTGCCGGGCGTCAAAGAGGACGTCACCGACATCGTCCTCAACCTCAAGGATCTCGTCGTCCGCATGCACACCGATGCCGACGAGGTCGAGGCGCCGCTGGTCGCGACCGGCCCCGGTGAGATCAAGGCCAAGGACATCGACCTGCCCTCCGGCGTCGAGATTCTCAACCCCGACGCCCCGATCGCAACGCTCGAGAAGAAAACCAAGCTCGAGGTCTATCTGACGATCGGCCGCGGCCGCGGCTACTCGCCGGCCGAGGAGAACAAGACCGAGGAGCAGCCGATCGGCGTCATCCCGATCGACTCGATCTTCTCGCCGATTCGCCGCGCCTCCTACGCGGTCGACACGGCCCGGGTCGGCCAGCGGACCGACTTCGACAAGCTGACCCTCGATCTCGAGACCGACGGCTCGATTGAGCCCGCCGCGGCGCTGCGCGAGGCCTCCGAGATTCTGATCAAGACCCTGGCGATCTTCACCGACGCCGACCGGGTCGAGGAGCTGACCGCCCGCGAGGCGGTCGCCAGCCTCACCGCCGAGGCGCTCGGCGACGGTGACGTCGGCGCGGCGAGCAGCAACGGGCTCGACGAGATCCTGATCGAGGAGCTCGAGTTGGGAGTGCGCTCCTACAACTGCCTGAAGCGCGCCGGCGTGCAGACGGTCGGCGACCTCGTGCGCAAGTCGAACTCGGAGCTCAACGCGATCCCCAACTTCGGCCAGAAGTCGATCGAGGAAGTGATCGAGACCCTGCACTCCCGCGGCCTCGATCTGCGCGAGGACTAGGGACCCGGGGCGAGCGGAGAAGCGGACGTGCGTCACCGCAAGAAGCGCAACAAGCTGAGCCGCGACGCCGCGCATCGCGGTGCCCTGCTCTCAAACCTCTCCAAGCAGCTGATCGAGCACGAGCGGATCAAGACCAGCCAGGCGAAGGCGAAGGCGGTCAAGCCGGAGGTCGAGCAGCTGATTACGCTCGCCAAGCGGGGCGACCTGCACGCGCGGCGCCAGGCGTTGGCGACCCTGCACAACGACAAGTTCATCGTGCACAAGCTGTTTGAGGAGGTCGCGCCGCGGTACACGGAGCGGCCTGGCGGCTACACGCGGATCGTCAAGCTTGGGCCGCGGAAGTCGGACTCTACGGAGATGGTTTACCTCGAGTTGGTTTAGGGGAGGGACGGGGTGCCCCTCCGCCTGACAAGTCGTCGCCCTAATTAGGGCGACGACTTTGAGTATCCGCCAGTCAGAGGGGCACCCCGTCCCTCCGGCAAGCCGCTCGAAGGGACCGGCTCAGTCGAGTCCGGCTCACGACCGCTGAGCTGAATTCCCCCTCGCGGTGTAACGCGTTGGTGGCCTGTCAGGACGCTAACGCGTTACACCGTCGGTTCAGTCGTAGCTGACTGACTCCAGGTATAGGCCGTGGGGTGGGGCTGTGTCGCCGGCTTCCGGGCGCGGCGCGCCTTTGAGGAGCTGTTGGAAGTTCGTGACGGTTCTGCGGCCCGAGGCGACCTCGAGCTGGGTGCCGACCAGGACTCGGACCATGTTGCGCATGAAGGCGTCGGCGGTTATTCGGAAGCTGAGGATGTCGTCGTCCTCGTCGTCCCAGGCGGCGTCGAGGATGTCTCTTTCGAAGCGGACGTGGTCGGTTTGGGTTGGGGTGAAGGCGGTGAAGTCGTGGGTGCCGACCAGGGCCGCGGCGCAGGCGTCGAGGGCGTCCCGGTCGATGCGATGGGGCCACCAGAGGGCGCGATCTCGCTCAAACGGGCTCGGGGCAGAGCGGGCGAGGACGCGGTAGCGGTAGGTGCGCGACGTCGCGTCATGCGCGCGCGTCGAAGCCGTCCTCGACGACGGCGGCGGCGGTGACGGCGACATCGTCCGGTCCCACCCCGTTCAACCGCCGCGCCAGATCCCCCGGAACCTCCGCCTCGGTCTCAAAACTCGCAACCTGCCCAAGCGCATGCACGCCGGTATCGGTCCGCCCAGCCACAGTCAGCTCAACCTCCTCGCGCAGCACAGTCGCCAGCGCCGCCTCCAGCTCCCCCTGCACCGTCCGCAGCCCCGGCTGTGCCGCCCAGCCCTTAAAAGCTGTTCCCGCGTATTCGATGTCGAGCTCACTGTGCTCACGCCGCGCAGTATGCAGACCGGCCGGGGAGGAGGATGGGTGCCCCTCGGGCTGGCGGATACTCAGAGCCGTTCAGCTAATTAGCTGAACGGCGAGTCCGAGCCGAGGGGCACCCGTCGCCCTCCCCTGACCCGCCACCTAGAATCGCTCGTCGTGCGTGTCCTGCTGACCAACGACGACGGGATCACCGCCCCCGGATTGCAGGCGGCCCGGCGCGCCCTGCGCGAGATCGACGGGGTCGAGGTCGACGTGATCGCTCCGAACTCGAACCGCAGCGCGATCGCCCGCGGCATCACGACCCGCTCGCCGCTCACGGTCGAGGAGGTCGAGTTCGGCGACGGCGACCGCGGCTTCGCCACCGACGGCACCCCGGTCGACTGCGTCCGCTTCGCCGAGCTCGGCCTGGTCGGCCACCGGCCCGACCTGATCGTCTCCGGCATCAACCACGGCGCCAACCTCGGCGACGACATCACCTACTCGGGGACCGTCGCCGCGGCCTTCGAGGGGATCGTCCTCGGCATCCCGGCCGTGGCGATCTCCCAGCAGTCCTCGGGTGGCGGCATGGGCTACGTCAGCGGCCGCTTCGACTTCGGCCTCGCCGCGCCCTTCGCCGCCGAGCTGGTCCGCCGCCTGATCGCCGAGCCGATGCCCGCGGAGACGCTGATCAACGTCAACTGTCCGGCGGGGGAGCCGACCGGGATCGAGGTGACGAAGCTCGGCAAACGCCTCTACAACGACGAGCTGCGGCTGGTCTCCGAGGACGAGGACGGCCGCCGCCACTACGAGATCTACGGCTGGCAGCCCGGCTTCGAGGACGAGCCGGGGACCGACCTCTCTGCGGTCTCGCAAGGGCCGGATCGCGGTGACCCCGATCCACTTCGACCTCACCGACCATGGCGAGCTGGAGCGGCTGCGCGGCTGGCGCTTCGAGGAGATGCTCGCCGCCAGCGCCCCGGCGTGAGCGCCGCCGCGGCGAAGGACGAGCGCCGCGCCGCCGAACTGCGGCGCGAGCTCCAGCACCACAACCACCGCTACTACGTCCTCGACGACCCCGAGATCGGCGACGACGCCTACGACGAGCTGCTCGACGAGCTGCGGGCGATCGAGGCCGAGCATCCGCAGCTGCGCACGCCCGATTCCCCGACGCAGCGGGTCGGCGCTCCGCCGCTGGAGCGCTTCGAGCAGGTCGAGCACGCCGAGCCGATGCTCTCGCTCGCCAACGCCCGCAACGAGGAGGAGCTGCGGGCCTGGGAGACGAGGATTCGCAACCATCTGAAGCGCCTCGACATCGCCGCCTCGGAGTTCAGCTACACGACCGAGCCGAAGATCGACGGCCTGGCGATTTCGCTCACCTACGAGGACGGCGTCCTCATCCGCGGGGCGACTCGGGGCGACGGCCGGGTCGGCGAGGACGTCACCCGGAACCTGCGCACGATCGGGGCGATCCCGCTGCGGATCCCCGACGCGCCGCCGCTGGTCGAGGTTCGCGGCGAGGTCTACCTGCCGATTGCCGACTTCAAGGCGCTGAACGAGCGCCGCGCCGAGGCGGGCGAGCCGACCTTCGCCAATCCGCGCAACTCGGCGGCGGGGTCGATTCGCCAGCTCGACCCGGCGCTCGCCGCCCAGCGCCCGCTTTCGATCTGGTGCTACGGCTTGGGCGCGACCCGCGGCCTCGACCCGGTGACCCACATGGAGGAGGTCGATTGGCTGCGCGAGCGGGGCTTCAAGGTCAATCCCGACACCGATCACCACGCGGACGTCGACGCCGTCGTCGAGCGCTGCCGCTGGTGGGAGGAGCGCCGCGACGAGCTCGACTACGAGATCGACGGGGTCGTGATCAAGGTCGACGAGCGAGCGCTGTGGCGGGAGCTGGGCGTGGTCGGGCGCGAGCCGCGCTGGGCGATCGCCTGGAAGTTCGCGCCGACGACGGCGACGACGGCGATGAGAAGGGTCGTCTGGAACGTCGGCCGCACCGGTCACCTCGTCCCCTTCGCGATGCTGGAGCCGGTCCACGTCGGTGGCGTCACGGTCAGCACCGCGACCCTCCACAACGAAGAGGACCTCGAGCGCAAGGACGTCCGTGAGGGCGACGAGGTGATCGTGATGCGAGCGGGCGACGTGATCCCCCAGGTCGTCTCGCCGAAGTTGCCGCGCGCGAACCCGCGCGCGCGCAAGCCGAAGCCGCCGAAGAAATGCCCGGCCTGCGGGACGACGACCGTCAAGCCGGAGGACTCGGTCTTCACGATCTGCCCGAACAAGGCCGGCTGCCCGGGCCAGTCCTTCCAGCACGTCAAGCACTTCGTCAGCCGCGGGGCGATGGACATCGAGGGGCTGGGGGAGAAGCAGGCGTTGCGCTTCCTCGAGGACGGCCTGATCGCCGATGTCGCCGACATCTATGAGCTGCGCGAGGAGCAGCTGGCCGAGCTGGAAGGGTTCGGCGAGGTCTCCGCCCGCAACCTGCTCGCCGCGATCGAGGCCTCGCGCGACCGTCCCTTCAAGCGCGTCCTCTACGCGCTCGGCCTGCCCGGCGTCGGCTACGTCACCGCGGAGGCGCTGGCCGACCACTTCGGCTCGATCGACGCACTCCACGCCGCCGACCCCGAGCTGATCGAGGAGGTCGAGGGGGTCGGGCCGATCATGGCCGTCCAGATGGCCGAGTCGCTGGCCGACGAGCGCACCTGGGAGCTGATCGAGAAGCTCCGCGCCAGGGGCCTGCGGCTCGAGCAGGACGCCTCCGAGCGTCGCGCGAGCGGCGGCCCGCTGGAGGGCAGGACCCTGGTCCTAACCGGCACCCTGCCCAGTCTCACCCGCGAGGAGGCGGCGGCGCTGATCAAGGCGGCGGGCGGCAAGGTCACCAACTCGGTCTCGAAGAAGACGGACTACGTGGTCGCCGGCGAGAGCCCCGGCTCGAAGCTTGCCAAGGCGGAGCAGCTCGGGGTCGAGATCCGTCGACGAGGATGGGCTCAGACGGGTTTTGGGATGAAACGGGCGGGTGCCCCTCGGCCTGACTCGCCGTTCAGCCTAATTAGGCTGACGGCTCTGAGTATCCGCCAGTCCGAGGGGCACCCACCCGTTTCATCCGAAGGTCAGTAGGAGGCGATCGCGCCGGCGATTCGGTCCTGCTCGCGGTGGGCGAGGGAGATGTCGCGGACGCTGCTCATCAGGATCGAGAAGGCCATTGTCTTGCCGCTGCGGTTGAAGCAGTAGCCGGAGAGGTTGCTGACCCCGGTCAGGGTGCCCGTCTTGGTCCGGCACCGTCCCGCCGCCCGGGTCCCGTGCATGCGCGAGGCGACCGTGCCTTCACGACCCGCCAGGGCGAGGTCCTGGATGAAGTCGTCGCCGACCGCGCTGTAGCGCATCGACTTCAGCAGGGCGACAACCTGGCTGGGCGAGGCGCGCCCCGAGCGGGTCAGGCCGGAGCCGTCGACCGCATGCACGCCGGAGCCGTGGCTGCGGGCGAAGTGGGTGACGACCGCGGCTCCCGCGCGGGTGGAGCCTTCGGTCCCGAAGCGGGCGCCGAGCAGCTTGTTCAGCATCTCGGCGAAGAAGTTGTCCGAGTAGACGTCGGTCGTGTTGACGATCCGGGTTATCGTCGGCGATCGGATCACCGCCACCTGACGAGCGGCGGCGGGGGTCTTCCGCAGGGCGACCCGGGCGCGGATGCGGATGTGGGCTCGGCGCAGCGAACGGGCGAGGGTCGCGGCGGCGAGCTTGGCCGGATCGCTCGCGAAGCGCCCGGCTCGCAGGTCGCTGTAGCCGGAGTCGAAGGCGAGGCCCGAGAGGGGGCCGATCCAGGAGCTGGTCGCGTAGCCGGAATCGGCGACGCCGCGGAGGCGGTCGAAGACCGTGTCGTCGGCGTAGAGCCTGCCGGTGACCGCGGCGATCCCGGCGGCGCGGATCTGCGGCTTCAGCGCGAAGAGGTCGGTCCCGAGTCCGTTGAGGTAGCGGTTGTAGAAGGGCGGCGAGCCGAGGGCCGGGTCGCCGGCGCCCTTCAGGTAGAGGTCGCCGTGCAGGACGCCGTCGGCTCCGAGCCGGCCGGTGCGGAGCACCCGGGTCGCGATCCGGTACTTCGGCCCGAACGAGGCGAGCGCGGCGCCGGTCGTGAATAGCTTCATGTTGGAGGCGAGCGGTCGCGCTCTCGCCGCGGCCCTGCGGCAGACGACGCGGCCGCTGTCGAGGTCGACGACGAGCAGCCCGCTGGCCCCGCCTCCGCCGCGTACGAGCTCCGCCTTCATGGCGGGACAGAACGGCGCGTTCGCCGCCCCGGCTCCGGTGGCAGGCAGGAATACACCGCAAATCGCGATGAGCAGGGCAGGGGTCCGTCTCATCTAGTGAGATAATCCATGTTTATGGGCAAAGTTGTGGACATCGAGTCTCAACCCAGGCGGCGACGTTCCCGCAAACGCCCATCGAAGACCGCCCTCGTGCTGGGCGGCGGCGGCTTCACCGGCGGGGTCTATGAGATCGGCGCCCTGCGCGCCCTCGACCTGCTCGCGGTCAACAGCACCGTCACCAACTTCGACATCTACGTCGGCACCAGCGCCGGCTCCTTCGTCGCCGGCATGCTCGCCAACGGGGTCACGCCCGAGGAGATGATGCAGGTGATCAACGATCGCCTCCCCTCGGACCTCGACGACCTCGACCTCGACAAGGTGCTGAAGCCCAACTACCTCGGCTTCCTCCAGAAAGCGGCGATGTTGCCGTTGCGCACGGTCGAGCTGCTGCGGGTTCTGACTCGGATCGGCGAGTTCTCCGCCATGGACATCGGCGTCGGCCTCGCCGAGGCGCTCCCGACCGGGATCTACTCCAATGGCGGGATCGCCGATTACGTTGAGGGAACGCTCTCCGACGCCGGACGCACCAACGACTTCCGGCTCCTCGAGCGCGAGCTCTACCTGACCGCGACCGACCTCGACACCTGCGAGCGGATCGTCTTCGGCGAGAAGGACTGGGCCGACGTGCCGATCTCGAAGGCGGTCCAGTGCTCGACCGCCCTGCCGATCGTCTACAAGCCGGTCGACCTGAAAGGCCGCCAGCTCGTCGACGGCGGCATCCGCTCGACCACCAACGTCGACATCGCGGTGGAGCGGGGAGCGAAATTCATCGTCGTCGTCAATCCGCTGGTGCCCTTCGTCAACGACTTTGAGAAGACGATCCCGACCGTGTTCGGCACCCGGGTGAAGAGGGTCTCCGACATGGGCCTGCCGGCGATTGCCAACCAGACCTTCCGGCTGATTGCCCACGCCAGGCTGCACGAGGCCGTTGCTGCCTGGAAAGAGAAGTACCCGGGCGTCGACATCATCCTGGTCGAGCCTGAGCCCAACGACGAGCTGATGTTCGGCACGCCGATCATGGATTACTCGCGGCGCCTGAAGATCGCCCGCCACGGCTTCGAGTCGGTCACCGCCACCCTGGCCCAGGACTACGACCGCTACAAGGAGATCGCCGAGCGCCACGGCCTCGAGATCTCCGAGCGGCGCGTTCGCCGGGTGGTCGAGCGGGCGGCCGAGGAAGAGCCGGAATCGACCTCGGCCTGGCGGCGCGTGCTCGAGCAGACGACCTCGGCTCTGCTGCGGCAGTCGCGGCGAAGCGTCCTGAGTCGCTTGAGGGATGGGGCCGGGGCGTCGGGCCTCCCTCGTGGAAATTGATGTCGCACGGCCTTCGGCCTTAGCTCCGATGTTTGAGCGCGGCTGACGCCGCGCAATCCTGAGATTGCATATCGCCGCTTCGCGACATTCCCACGAGGGAGGCCCGACGCCCCGGCCCAAGCGCCTCGCTTGACTCAAAAGCTCGCCAAATTGCCGGAACGCGCCGAAGGTTCGACAGCTTCAAACGGGCACGCGCGGCCCGGTTTGGGCTGAGCTGTGTGGGTCTACTCCGCGGAATGGTGGGAGGGGGCGGTTGCCCTCTGGGCGAATGTCGCGAAGCGGCGATATGCAATCTGTCTTTTGCGCGGCGTCAGCCGCGCTCAGACATCGGAGCTAAGCGCGAAGCGCGTGCGACTCAATTCGCCCAGAGGGCAACCGCCCCCTCCCCCTCAGCCGGCGTAAAGAGCTTCGATCTCGCTTTCGTGCTTCTGGGCGACCACGGCTCGCTTGACCTTCAGGGTCGGGGTCAGCTCGCCCGACTCCTGGGAGAGGTCGTGGTGGAGGATCGCGACCTTCTTTACCTGCTCGACCCGGGCGAATTTCTCGTTGATCTTGTCGACGTGGGCCTCAATCGTCTTGCGGATCTTGCCGTCGCCGGCGAGCTGCTCGGGGTCCTCGGGCAGGCCGTGCTCCTTGGCGTAGGCGACGGCCTCCTCGGGGTCGAGGGTGACCAGAGCCACCAGGTAGGGCCGGCGGTCGCCGACCACGACGCACTGCGAGACGAGGGGATGCTGCTTGATCTCGTTCTCGAGGTTGGCCGGGGTGATGTTCTTGCCACCGGCGGTGATGATGATGTCCTTTTTGCGGCCGGTGATCGTGATGAAGCCCTCGGAGTCGATCTCGCCGACGTCGCCGGTGTGCAGCCAGCCGTCGACGATCGTCTCCCGGGTCGCCTCCTCGTTCTTGTAGTAGCCCTGGAAGACGTTCGGGCCCTTGACGAGGATCTCGCCGTCGTCGGCGATTTTCACCTGGCAGCCGGGGAAGGGTTTGCCGATCGTGCCGACCTTGAAGTCCTCGGCGCTGGAGATCGTCGCCGCGGTCGAGGTCTCGGTCATCCCCCATCCCTCCAGCACCAGCACCCCGGCGGCGTCGAAGAAGCGCAGGATCTCGGGGTTGATCGGGGCGGCGCCGGAGACGGCCAGGCGCAGGTTGCCGCCGAACAGGCCGCTGATTTTGGAGAGGACCTTCTCGTCGGCGAACTTGTATTGCCTGCGGAGGAGGAAGCCCGGCTCCCGCCCGGCGCGCTCCGCCTCCCGCATCTTGCTGCCGACCCGGATCGACCAGTCGAAGACCGCCTTTTTGAGGCCGCCCTCTTTCTCCATCGCGCTGGTCGCGGTCGTGTAGATCTTCTCGAAGATGCGCGGCACCGAGGGGAAGTAGGTCGGCTTCAGCTCGGCCAGGTTGGGGACGATCTTCAGCGGGTCGCGCTCCCAGTAGGCGATCGTGCTGCCGAGGTCGAAGCTGCCGAGCTGGATCAGCAGCGCGAAGGAGTGGGCGAGGGGGAGGTAGAGGTAGGTGAGGTCGTCGTCCTCGATCGTGCTGGTCTCGTTGACCATGTCCAGCATCGCCCGGTAGTTGCCGTGGCTGATGATGCAGCCCTTCGGCGGGCCGGTCGTCCCCGACGTGTAGATGAAGGTGCAGATGTCCTCGGGCGTCACCGTCTTCCAACGGGCCTCCCATTCGGACGGGTCGCGCCGCGCGCCGCGCGCCGCCAGATCCTCCATCGAGGTCGCGTCCTCGCTGGACCCGGTCATCCGCACCACCTGCTCGAGCATCGGCAGCCGGTCCCGCACCTCCCGGATCTTCTCCATCTGCTCGTCGTCCTCGACCACCACGACCTTGGCGTCGGAGTTCTCGAGCACGTACTGGCATTCCTCGGGGGAGTTGGTCTGGTAGATCGGGACGACGGTCGCCCCGGCCGAGAGCGCCGCGAAGTCGAAGTAGGTCCACTCGGGGCGGGTGTTGCCGAGGATCGAGACCTTGTCGCCCTTGGCGACGCCGAGGTCGATCAGCCCGAGCGAGAGGTCGCGGGCGATGTCGCGCACCTCGGCGAAGCTGCGGTCGACCCACTGGTCGCCGTCCTTGTAGCGCACCGCGGGGTCGTCGCCGTAGCGCTCAGCCGCGCGGACCAGCAGGTCCGCGAGTGTCGCCGAGTCGGTTCCCCTCCCCATCGCGGGGAGTTTATTCGGCTAGAGAGCCGAGGGCTGCTCCTGCGCCTGCTTGCTCAGCAGGCTGCGAAGCGAGGACTCGAAGAGGAACCTGTCGATGCGACCGTGAAAGATCGGAACGCCCATCTGCATGCACTTGCTGATCACCTCCTGCTGCTTCATTTGAAGCTCGTCGGCAAGCTCGGTGGGCGTCAGGTGATTGGCCACGGGCGGACCTCCCTATGTCGATGACTGGTGATCGTCTACCAAGTTTTGCGCGCTCGGCCGGAGGTGTCAATCCCCGATCCAGGCTCCGCTGTTCCTTTGCCGCAAATAGCGAGGCAAAGGAACAGCGGAAGCTGGATTTAGGGGCAGCCGGGATAATGCGCCGATGGCCGAGCACGTCGAGAAGGCGCCACCGCCGTCGATGCCGTTGCCGCGTCGCGGTCGCCTCTGGGTGATTGCGGTGCTGGCCCTGGGGGCGATCGGCCTCGGCTATGCCGTGGTCAACATCTCCACCCAGAAGGCGGGTCGGGCGGTGGTCGACGTGGCCGGTATCGGCGACGCGCAGGAGATCTTCGGCGGGGTGCCGCAGGCCGGCGACCGGCTCGGCTCCTCAGACGCCCCGGTGACGGTGCAGGTCTTCAACGACCTGCAGTGCTCCAACTGCCGCGCCGACTTCCTGCGGACGATCCCCGGGCTGGTCAACGATTACGCCCGCCCCGGCGGGGCGAAGCTGCTCTACCGTCACTACTCGGTCAGCGAGAGCCCGCAGGAGCTGGGCTTCTATGGCGCCGAGGCCGCCGCCCAGCAGGGCTACGGCTGGCAGTACATCTACCTCTTCTTCCGCAACCAGGACGAGGCCAAACGCTTTGGCATCGACCAGGACTTCCTCGACTCGATCGCCGGGGGCGTCGAGGAGCTCAACGAGCCGCAGTGGCGCACCTACCTTGACGACAACGGCGGATCGGGCGGGGCGATCTCCAAGCGCCTCACGGCTACGAGCAAGCTCGGCACCGACCTCGGCATCCGCACCCGACAGGCGGCGATCGTCACCGGCCCAAGGGGGACCCGGACCCTTCAGGACGGGCCGAGCCTCGCCCAGATCGAGCAGGCGATCAGGGCGGTCGGGCAGTGAGCCTCCCTTCTGGGATAATCCCCGCCTCTCGGGGCGTGGCGCAGCCTGGTAGCGCGCACCGTTCGGGTCGGTGAGGTCCCCGGTTCAAATCCGGGCGCCCCGATTGCTCATCGCGGTTTGCGCTTTGCTGCTCGCCCTGCCGGCGGGCGCTCGCGCCGCGCCGCCCGGCTTCTTCGGGATGTCGCCGCAGAATTCGCTCACCGAGCAGGACTTCGAGCTGATGGCGGAGGCCGGCATCACGAGCGTGAGGCTGCCGCTCTTCTGGAGCAGGTGGAGAGTCGCTATCCGGGCCTCGCCGAGCCCGACTGGTCGGGCTTCGACCACAACGTCACCCTCGCGGCGCGAGTACGGGATCACGATCTTCCCGTTCGTCTGGGGAACGCCGACCTGGGTTGCGGCCCGCCCGAACGTCCTGCCGGTGAGCAACGCCTGGCGGCGCTGGAACTGGATGAACTTCCTCCGCGACGCCGCGCATCGCTACGGCCCGCGCGGGACCCTGTGGCGGGACAACCCGGAACTGCCGCGCTATCCGATCCGCAAATGGGAGATCTGGAACGAGGAGAACCTCGTCAACTTCGCCCACAATCCCAACCCGAGGCGGTTCGCCGAGCTGGTGCGGATCTCCGGCGCCGTCCTGCACCGAGTCGACCACGGCTCCAAGGTGATCGTCGGCGGCCTCTTCGGGCGGCCGCTGCAGACCCCGCCCAACGTGAAGTCGTCGACTCTTCCTCAACCGCATCTACCGGAGCCGGCCGGTGAAGCGGTTCTTCGACGGCGTCGCCCTGCACCCGTACCTGGCCCGGGCAAGCGGGATAAGGCGCCAGATCGAAAACCTGCGGCGGGTGATGCGCGGCCACCACGACGGCGCCACGCCCCTCTATGTCACCGAGATTGGGTGGGGCTCCGACAGCGGCGAGTCGCGCTGGGAGAAGGGGATGTGGGGCCAGGCTCGCGAGCTCAACCGGGCCTTCTCGACTGCTGCTCGGCAACCGGCGGCGCTGGCGGATCGGCGGCCTCGACTGGTTCTCCTGGCTCGACCAGCCCTCCGGCTGTCAGTTCTGCGACTCGGCGGGGCTGCTGACCGAGCCCGGGTGGCGAAGCCCGCCTGGTACGCCTTCAACACTTGGACCAGCGGCGATCCCTACACGGTGCCGCGATTGCTGCTTCCGTGACCGGGTAGATAGGCTCCAGCCAACTTCGCACCTACCAGTCCGACCAGGAGGAGACGCCAGATGGCTTTCTCGGTTCCCGACCTTCCCTACGCATACGACGCCCTTGAGCCCCACATCGACGAGGCGACGATGCGCGTCCACCACGACAAGCACCACCAGGCCTACGTCGACAAAGCGAACGCGGCGCTGGAGGGGACCGAGTGGGCCGACAGCGACGTCGAGGACGTGCTGCGCGACCTCTCGAGCCTGCCCGGCAGACAAGCAGGGCCCGGTGCGCAACAACGCCGGCGGCCACTACAACCACTCGCTCTTCTGGCAGATGATGAGCCCCGACGGCGGCGGCGAGCCGCAGGGCGACCTCGCCTCCGGGATCACCGACGCCTTCGGCTCATTCGAAGCCTTCAAGGGGGAGTTCAAAGCTGCCGGCATCGGCCGCTTCGGCTCCGGCTGGTCCTGGCTGGTCCACGACGGCACCGGGCTGGCCGTGGTCTCGACGCGCGAACCAGGACTCCCCGATCTCCGACGGCAGCACGCCGCTGCTCGGCTGCGATGTCTGGGAGCACGCCTACTACCTCAAGTACCAGAACAAGCGCCCCGACTACATCGACGCCTTCTGGAACGTCGTCAACTGGGACTACGTCGCCCAGCGCCTCGCCGACGTCGGCTGAGCGCTCCTAGGCGGGGCTGCTCGTGACGGCAGGCCGCGCCGCCTCGGGCAGGTGGCGCGGCTCGGCGCCGTCCTTGGGCGGGACGTGGCTCATCGCGTGCTCGGCCTTGGCGGTGATCGTCAGGCTCGGGTTGACGCCCGGGTTGGCGGGCATCGCCGACCCGTCGCAGACCAGCAGGCCCTCGTAGCCGAAGGCCCGGTTGCGGGCGTCGACGACGCCGCTCTCGGGGTCGGCGCCGACCACCGCGCCGCCGAGGATGTGGGCGGTGGTGGGGACGTTCTGGATCGACTCGGTGAGGGCGCTCTGGGCGATGCCGCCGGTGCGCTTCGCGAACCAGCGAGCGGCCTGGGCGGCGGCGGGGAGGAAGACCGGGTTCGGCCGGCCGGGATCCTGCTCGGTCTGCAGCCGCACGCCGCGGCCGAACAGCTTGCGCTTCGGCCGCAGGTGCATCGCCGCATCCACCGTCTGCATCACCAGCAGAATCACCGTCCGCCGCGACCAGCGGTAGGGGATGCGCATCCTCAGCGTCTGGATCGGGTGGCGCAGCATCGCCGCGATCCACTTCAGCGGCCGGGTCAGCCGCGTCCCGGGGCCGGTCATCGCGGTGAAGGTGCCGCTCATCGCGTCGCCGGCCTCGCCGTAGGTGACGACCTCGATGTGGGTGTCGGGGTCGGGATAGATGCTCGAGGTGATCGCGACCGAGCGGCTGTAGTCGCGTTCGTCGTCCATCGCGGTGACCGACTGGATCGACTCCGAGTTGGTGCGAATTACGTCGCCGACCCGGCCCGAGAGGCGGGGCAGCGCGCCGCTGTGGCGGCAGTTGGCGAGCAGTTGGTTGGTTCCCAGCGCTCCGGCGGCGACGACGACGCCCTTGGCCGTCATCTCACGGCGCCGGCGGCGAAGCCAGGACCCCGAGCGCTCGCTCGTCACCCGGTAGCCGTCGGAGCCGTCGGCGGCGCCGAGCGGGCGGATCTCGGTCACCTGGCGCTCTGGGACGATCTCGACCCCGAGCTTCTCGGCGAACCAGAGGTAGTTCTTGACCAGGGTGTTCTTGGCGCCGTGGCGGCAGCCGACCATGCAGCTTCCGCAGCGCATGCAGCCGGTTCGCGCCGGCCCCTCGCCGCCGAAGAAGGGGTCGGAGACCTCCACGCCGGGCTGGTCGAAGAAGACGCCGACCCTGGTGTTCGTGAAGGTGTCGCCGACGCCGATCTCCTCCGCGTACTCCTTGAGCAGCTTGTCGGCGGGGCCCATGCCCTCGTACTCGACGACGCCGAGCATCCGCTCCGCGGTGTCGTAGTGGGGCGCCAGCTCGAGCTCCCAGTTGCCGAGGTCGGCCCACTGCGGGTCCTTGAAGAACGCGGGGCGGGCGCGGTAGAGGGTGTTCGCGTAGCCGAGGCTGCCGCCGCCGACCCCGCTGCCGGAGACGACGAACACGTCCTTGAAGAAGGACATGCGAAGGACCCCGCGGAAGCCGAGTTTCGGCGCCCAGAAGTAGCGGCGCGGCTGGCGCAGGGTCGACTCCGCGAAGTCCTCGTCGCGGAAGCGGCTGCCGCACTCCAGCACGCAGACGCTGTAGCCCTTCTCGGCCAGGCGCAGCGCCGAGACGGAGCCCCCGAACCCGGACCCGACGACTATCCAGTCGTAGTCGTGCGTCCGGCAGGGCCCCCGCTTTGCGCGGCTCAGGCTTCGCCCGGCTCGAGGGGGCGGAAGTCGCTGGTCCTGGCGCCGCAGACCGGGCAGAACCAGTCTTTGGGAATGTCCTCGAACGCCGTTCCCGGGGGGATGCCCCCGTCCGGATCGCCGATCGCCGGGTCGTAGATGAACCCGCAGCTCTCGCAGATCCAGAGGGTCGCTTCCTTGGTCGCGGTCATGCTCAAAGCTTAGAGGGGCCGGTTATTTGTCGAAGCTGACCGAGACCGGCGCGCGGTCGCCCGGGTCCTCGATCTCGAAGTACTCGCGCGCCGTGAAGCCGCCCTGGTTGGCGATGATCGAGCCGGGGAACTGCTGGATCGAGGTGTTGTAGGACTGCACGTTGGAGTTGTAGATCCGCCGCGAGGCCTGGATCTCGTCCTCCAGCTCGGAGAGGTTGCGGCTGAGCTGCTGGAAGTTCTCGGTCGCCCGCAGGGTCGGGTAGTTCTCGGCGACGGCTTTGACGTCGGCCAGCGCCTGGGTCAGTTTCTGCTCGGCTTTGGCGGTGTCCTCGACGCTCTGGGCCGCCATCGCCTCGGCCCGGGCTTTGGTCGTTTTCTCGAAGGTCTGGCTCTCGTGCTCGGCGTAGCCCTTGACCGTCTCGACCAGGTTGGGGACGAGGTCGTGGCGGCGTTTCAGCTGCACGTCGATGCCGCTCCAGGACTCGTCGACGCGGTTGCGCGAGGCGATGATCGAGTTGCGCTTCGCGATGTAGTAGAGGACACCGATCACGAGATCGCGACGACGACGATGAGGGCGATGGTCATGGGGGCTCCTATGGCCGGACCGGAGCTTGCCCATCCTAGCCGTCGCCGCCGCCGGTGCATAGGATCGGCGGTCGATGAGCGCCAAGCAAGAGGCGGAGGCCTGGGCCGAGATCGTGCGCACCTACGGGGAGCGGCACGACCTCACCTATGAGCCGATCGGCGGGATCAATCCGAAGGACGGCCCGGTGGCCCTCTGTGTCGGCGGGACCAACCGGCTGACCGGGCAGCTGGTCGAGGGCTTCTGGGGGTCCTGCTGCGACGCCGACGAGAAGGAGGTCGGCGGATTGTTCGGCAAGGCGGTGCTGCCGACGGCGCTGCTCGCCAAGGCCAATATGCCGGACCTGGCGAAGGTCGTGCCGGCCTTCAACGTCGAGTCGATCGAGGGCCACGAGGTCGTCACCCAGCGCTTCGCCCGCAAGGTCGAGTTCGAGTCGATCGACTTCAACAAGCGCTTCCTGGCGACGGTGCCCAAGGAGTACGACCCGGTCGCGCTGCGCGAGCTGTTCAGCCCCGGCTTCCTCACCTGGACGACGACGATGACCGGGGAGATCGACTTCGGCATCAACGACCGCCAGCTCTGGTTCATGTGGCGACTGGGCGAGCGCAGCGAGGCTGAGCTGAAGGCGGCGCTCGCCAACGCCGGCCAGCTCTTCAAGCGACTGCAGTCCGAGATGGACGAGAGCGGCATCCACACGTACCCGCCCGGGCCCTGGCACGCCGGCCTGGCGCCGTTTCCTGAATAGCGTCGCTCAGGCGGGGTAGTCCGGGTCGCCCGGGAGGACTACGCGGTGGTCTTCGGCTGTGCCGATTACTTTGGGCAGGATCGGCTCTACTCGGTGGTCGCGGTGGGCTGTGATCGCTTCGTCGGCGGTGGCGAACGGGAGCAGCGATTCGAGTTGTCTGATCGTCGGGAAGGCGAGCGCCAGCTCGCCGGTGGCCTGGGCGTCCAGCGCGGCGCGCGGCTCGAACCAGCCGGCCTCGGTGGTCTCGACACCGTCGGGCTTTGGGGGCGAGTGCGCCGGCGCCAGGGCGAGGAAGAACCAGGCGTCGAAGCGACGCGAGATCACCTCCGGCGTGATCCAGCGCGAGAAGAGGATCAGCTCCTCGTCCTCGGCCAGGGCGATCCCGGCCTCCTCCTCCAGCTCCCTCACCGCGCAGCTTCGGTAGCCCGCCTCGTCCTCGCCGTCGCCGGGATCGACGGCGCCGCCGGGGAAGACCCAGACGCCCGGCATGAACTTGGCGCTCTCGGTCCGCTTCAGCAGCAGCACCTCGAGCGCCCGGTCGGCGTGCTTGCCGCCGCGACGCAGCAGCACCACCGAGGCCGCGGGTCGCGGCTCGGACGGCTCACCCAGGTTCGGGGCCTCGGCGGGCCCGCGCTCCTCTCCACGGCCCACCCTACAAGCGCCGCTCGGGACTTTGACCCGTGCTATAGGCAGGGTAAAGGCGACGAGCGGCGCTCAGTCGAGGGCGCGCTCGCGGCTGCGGCGCAGCCAGGCGCGGTGGGCGAGCCAGGCGAGCAGGCAGAGCAGGGCGATGGGCGCGAGGACGGCGAGGCCGATCGAGGGTCGACTCCGGCGGCGACGGCGAGGATGCGGCCGGCGTCGTGGAGCGCGTCGGCGATGCCCCAGCGTGCCACTGCCACGAGGCGCCGGAGGCTGTGCCGGTCTCGATGCGCAGCGAGACTCGGGAGAAGTGCACGTGGCGCTGGAGGGTTGTCAGAGCGGGAGCGCAGGCCGCGGCCCGCCGTCGCTCGGCGCGCAGCTGCGCCTCGACCGCGGCGCGCTCGGCGTCGGTGTCGGCGGCCGCGAGCTGGGTCAGCAGGCCCTCGATCTTCGCGTGCGAGTCGCTGCAGCCTTTCGCCGAGGCCGATCGCCGGGGCGGTGACGTCCGGTGGTCGACGTCGCTGCGGGAGCGGACCTCGGCGATCTGCCGAGAAGCCGGCCAGGGCGTCGCCGAGCTTGGCGCTCGGGATCAGCAGGTCGAAGTGGGCCGACGGCGGCGCCGTTCCCGCCATCGCGGATCGAGGAGCGCAGCACGATGCCGTCGGAGTCATGGACGACGCCGAAGCACCTTGGACGGCGTCGTCGCGGACCTCGGAGGGGTCGGCGCCGAGCACGATTTGGGCCGAGCGCTCGATCTCGCGATGGTCGGCCTGGAGGCGAAGGGGCCCGACGTCGGTTCATCGCGCCGTCTGCGGTCGTCGACCGCGGGATCGCCGGGCCGCGCGGCGGAGGCACGCGATGAGGCGGACTGCGCCGCCATGCGAAACGAGCTTCGTCGGAAGGAGCTGGCTCGCGCTGCCGTCGCCGGTACTCTTGTGGAGCCGGAGCGAGGCGACCGCCAGAGCCGCCGGACTCTCCACCGTTCGAGTTCGAACTCGGCCGGCCGCCTCGGTAATCGCGACCACGGCGGTCGCGATCGACGATCGCCGGCGAGCGCGCAGGCGCCCGCGGGGGCGAGCAAGCTGCCGCGGGGGCACGGCTCGCAGCCAGTCGCAGTGCGCCAGCGAGCGCCGTGGCGCCGCGAGTCGGTTCGCGCGGTCGGAAGCCGCGCGGCGACCCGGGCGTCCAGCTCGGTGGCGAAACGCCGGCAACGGGGATCGGGCGCAGCGAGCGCAGCGCGGCCTCGATGTCAAATCTCGTCGTCTAAGCGGCTCCATCGCATGCCTCCCTCAGCTTGTTGACGATTCGGTGCAACTTGGTGCCGGCGTTCGACTCCGAGATCCCGATGCACGCGGGCGACCTCGGCGTTGGAGAGGCCGGCGAAGAACTTCAGCGCGACCAGCTCCCGGTCGCGCGCGTCGAGTGCTTCCAGCGCGGTGGCGACGGCGAGGCGCAGCTCGCTCCGCTCGACCGATTGGACGGCGGGGAGGTCCTCGACGTCAACCGGGTCGACCGGCGAGCGTCGCCTGCCTGCCGCGGCGGCGCAGCTCGTCGAGCGCGGCGTTGCGGGCGATTCCGAACAGCCAGGCGCGAGCGTTGCCCCGCCGCGGATTGAAGCGAGGCGCGCTTTCGGTAGGCGCGCTCGAAGGCGGTGGCGGTGACGTCCTCGGCCGCGGCGCGGTCGCGAAGCAACCCGGCGGCATAGGCGTAGACGTCGTCGCGGTTCTCGCGGTAGAGCCGGTCGAAGGCGATCCCGTGTCCCCCGGTGGGAGCTTCGGCCTCTGCGAGAAGAGCTTGACTCACGCCCCTACTACGGGCGGGGCGCGGATCCATCACACGCCTGAATCGCAATCAGGCGGCGCGGCGGCATCTCGGTCGAGACGCGCTCGATCCTGCACTGGCGAGTCGTAACGGCGCAGGGCCGCGTCGATCGACTCCGTCGTGATCTCGACCAGGCGGCGGAGGTCGCCCTTGGAGATCGAGAGCGGCGGCATCAGGACGACGACGTCGCCGAGCGGGCGGATGATCGCGCCGCGCTCGCGAGCCTCCATGGCCACCCGGTGGCCGATCCGCAGGGCCGGGTCGTGCTCGCCCAGGTCGATGCCGACCATGAAGCCGCGGCTGCGCACCTCGGCGACCTCGGGCATCGCCTCGACCTCGCCGAGCAGCTCGCCGAGCAGGCGGATTTTCGCCTGCAGGTGCGGGATCGTCTGTTCCTTCTCGAAGGCGTCGAGGTTCGCCAATGCCGCGGCGCAGGCGAGCGGGTTGCCGGTGTAGGTGTGGCCGTGGAAGAAGGTGCGCTGCTCCTCCGGCGCGCCGAGGAAGCCCTCGTAGACGCGCTCGGTCGTCAGCGTCGCCGCGAGCGGCATGTAGCCGCCGGTGAGGCCCTTGGCGAGGCAGAGGAAGTCGGGCGAGACCCCCTCCTGCTCGCAGGCGAACATCGTGCCCGTGCGCCCGAACCCGGTCGCCACCTCGTCGCAGATCAGCAGCACGCCGAAGCGGTCGCAGAGCTCGCGCACCGCCCGCAGGTAGCCGGGCGGGTGGACGAGCATCCCGGCCGCGCCCTGGACCAGCGGCTCGACGATCACCGCGGCGACCTCCTCCTCGTGGGCGCCCAGCACGCGTTCCATGTCGGCGATGTCGCCCGGCTCGGCGGCGTGCGCCTCGAAGAGCAGCGGCCGGTAGGTGGCGTGGAAGAGGTCGATCCCGCCCACGGATACCGAGCCGATCGTGTCGCCGTGGTAGGCGTCACGAAGGTGGACGAACGAGGTGCGCCGGACGTGCTGGCCGCCCCGTTGCTGCTGGTACTGGAAGGCCATCTTCAGGGCGATCTCGGTCGCGGTCGAGCCGGAGTCCGAGTAGAAGACCCGGTTGAGGCCCGGCGGCGCCAGGTCGACGAGACGGGCGGCCAGCTCGGCGGCGCCGGGGTGGGAGAGGCCGAGCATGGTCGAGTGGGCGACTTTGCCAAGTTGGTCGCGCAGCGCCTGGTCGATGCCGGGGTGGCGATGCCCGTGGACGTTGCACCACAGCGAAGAGACGCCGTCGAGGTAGCGGCGCCCGTCGGTCGCGATCAGGTGCGATCCCTCGGCGCGCTCGATGAGCAGTGGCTCCTCCTCGCACCAGCCCTGCTGCTGGGTGAACGGGTGCCAGAGATGGTCGCGATCGAGTTGAGCGTGGTCCACCAGCATCGACACGAGACGACCTTAGATCGCTCCCCGGCTGGAAAGCGGCGGCCGAAAACCCGCAAGGTGCAGGACCCGGCTCGGCCGAAGCATGCTCCCTCAGTGATATCCATCACACGAGCAAATATTGCCTTGGAGAAATAGTTGCGTCTGTGCAACTATTGTCGGCGTGCAAGCTACTGAACTGGCCGCGATCGCCGAGCAGGTGGGCCTGCCGGAGGTGGGCCCTGAGGCGCAGGAGACCGCCGCCCGGCTCAGCGCCCTGCTGCGCCACCTCTTCCTCTACGACCGCGGCAACCAGTTGCGCGTGATCGAGGAGTGCGGCCTCTCGATCACCCAGTGCAAGGCGCTACTCGAGCTGGGCGGCCTCGGGCGCGCGACCGAGCCGCGCCAGGTCAGCGACCTCGCCGAGACCTTCGGCGTCTCCGTCCCCTCGATGAGCCGGGCGGTCGACGCGCTGGTCAAGAAGCGCCTCGCCACTCGGGTCGAGGACGCCGAGGACCGGCGGGTGCGCCGAGTCGCGATTACCGCGAAAGGCAA
The DNA here is from genome assembly GCA_963837585.1 of uncultured Solirubrobacterales bacterium. Taxonomy (GTDB): domain Bacteria; phylum Actinomycetota; class Thermoleophilia; order Solirubrobacterales; family 70-9; genus CAWINX01. The sequence goes on from CAWINX010000003.1 coordinate 619,954, forward strand.
GCAGCTGGTCGAGACCCTCGTCGTCGTCCGCCAGGCCGGGATGGAGGCGTTTGCCGCCGGCCTCACCGCCGCCCAGCGCCGCAAGCTCGACGCCGCGATCGACGCGCTGATGGACCGCGACGACATCGCGGAAGCCTTCGAACACCTCAAGGAAGTGGAGACACCTTGACCCGTTACAGCCACCTGATCACCGACGAAAACCGCAAGTGGTGGACGCTCGGGGCGATGTGCTTCGCGCTGTTCATGATCATGCTCGACAACACCGTCGTGAACGTCGCGCTGCCGACGATCCAGCGCGACCTCGGCGCCTCGATCTCCGGCCTCGAGTGGACGATCAACGGCTACACGCTCTCCTTCGCGGTCCTGCTCGCCACCGGCGGGCGGCTCGGCGACATCTTCGGCCGCCGCCGCATGTTCCTGTTCGGCGTCGTCATCTTCGCGCTCTCCTCGGCGACCGCCGGGTTCGCGCAGGGCTCCGCCGACCTCGTCGCCAGCCGCGTCGCGCAGGGAGTCGGCGCGGCGCTGATGATGCCGGGCACGCTCTCGATCATCACCGACGCCTTCCCCGCCCATGAGCGCGGCAAGGCGATGGGCACCTGGGCCGGCGTCTCCGCCCTCGCCCTCGCCGTCGGCCCGGTCCTCGGCGGCTTCCTCACCGAGCACGTCAGCTGGCGGGCGATCTTCTACCTCAACATCCCGGTCGCGATCGGCGCCGTCACGGCGACGCTCTTCGCCGTGCGCGAGTCGCGCGACACGACCGTCGGCCGCGAGGTCGACTACCTCGGCGTCGCCACCCTGACCGCCAGCCTCACGGCGCTGGTCCTGGCCTTGGTCGAGGGCAATAGCTGGGGCTGGGGATCGTTTGCGATCGTCGGCCTGCTGGCCGGCGCCGCCATCGGGTTCGCCGCGTTCGTGCTGACCGAGCTACGGGTCAAGGCGCCGATGGTCGAGTTTCGCTTCTTCGCCGATCGCAACTTCGTCGGCGCGGTCGTGGTGGCGTTGATCATCACCTTCGCGATGATGGGCGTCTTCTTCTTCCTCGCCCTCTACATGCAGGACATCCTCCGCTACTCGCCGCTGGAGGCCGGGGTGCGCTTCCTGCCCTCGACCCTGATGATCGTCGGGGTGGCGCCGGTCGCCGGGCGGCTTGCCGATCGCTACGGGCCGCGCTGGCTGATCGTCGCCGGGTTGCTGATCCTGACCGCCTCGCTCTACACCTTCACCGGGATCGCGGTCAACTCCGGCTACCTCGACCTGCTGCCCGGCTTCATGCTGCTCGGCATCGGCATCGCCCTGACGATGTCGCCGATGACCAGCGCCGCGATGAACGCCGTCTCGGTCCAGAAAGCGGGCATCGCCTCGGGCGTCCTCTCGATGTTCCGGATGGTCGGCGGCAGCCTCGGCGTGGCGGTGACCGGCGCGATCTTCCAGGGCGCCGCGGGGAGCAGCTTCGAAACCGCCACCCCGCAGCAATTCGTCGACGGGCTCAGCAACGCGATGACCGTCTCCGCCGCGGTGACGCTGCTTGGCGCCGTCGTCGCCGCCGCCGCGATTCGCGCCAGGCCGAAAAAGTCGCTCAGCCTCGCGGCCGCGGAGGCCGAGGTCAGCCCGGGCGGCGAGCTGGTAGAGGGGGCAGAGCTGGCGACGGCCAGGAGCTAGGCGCCGAGAGGTCGAGGCGCGGCAGCGTCTCGACCTGGACCTCGCCCAGCGAGGCGATCGTCTCGCGGTTCGATTTCTCGACCTCGCTGGGATTTTCGGGCCACGGCGTGAGCACCACCGCGGCGACCGCCAGCCCGGCGGCGCGGGCAGCCTCAAGGGTCAGCAGCGTGTGGTTGATCGTGCCGAGCCCCGGCGCCGCCGCGATCACAAGCGGCAGCGCCAGCTCCACCGCGAGGTCGCGGACCGTGTAGCCGGGCGCCAGCGGGACGAGCAGGCCGCCGACGCCTTCGCAAACCAGCGCGTCGGCACCGCCGGCGGCGGTGCGAGCGGCCTCGAGCAGGCGCTCGGGGTCGATCTCCTCACCCGCCATCGCGGCGGCCAGGTGGGGAGAGGCGGGCGGGCCGTAGCGGTAGGGGGCGATTTCGGCATCGGACTGACGCGAGCCCGCCGCTCGCCGCAGCAGCTCGTGGTCGGCCTCTCCGCCGTCTTCGAGGCCGGTGACGGCGGGCTTGAAGACGGCGACTCGCTCGCCCGTCGCCGCAAGGTCGTGGGCGATGACCGCCGCCACCACGGTCTTGCCGACCTCGGTGCCGGTGCCGGTGACGAAGACCCCGCGCACTCGACTCAGGCGGCGAGTGCGGCAGGGGCCGGCGGAGCGGTGAGGACTCCCATCTCCCTGGCCGCGGCGCCGACCAGCTTCGCTGCGCGCTGCAGCTCGCCGCGGCGGTGAGTCGCCATCACCGTGAAGCGCAGCCGCGAGGATCCTTCCGGGACGGTCGGCGGGCGGATGCCCTGGGCGAAGACGCCGCGACCCAGGGCCCTCTCGCAGAGCTCCATCGCGCGCTCGGCGTCGCCGATCGCGACCGGGATGATCTGCGTCTCCGAGTCGCCGACGGCCAGCCCCTCCTCGGCGAGCGCCCCGCGCAGGGTCGCCGCATTGGCCTGGAGTCGCTCGACCCGGTGGGGGTTGGCGGCGAGCAGCTCGAGCGCCGCGTCGGCCGCGGCGACGACCGGGGGAGGGGGAGCGGTGGAGAAGACGAAGGTGCGGGCCGCGTTGACGAGGTAGTCGACGATCTCCCGGCCGGCGCAGGCGTAGGCGCCGTAGGAGCCGAGCGCCTTGCCGAGCGTGCCGACGACCAGGTCGACCTCGCCGGAGAGGCCGGCCGCGGCGACCGAGCCGCGCCCGCCCGGCCCGACGGCGCCGGTGGCGTGGGCCTCGTCGACCATCAGGCGGCAGTCGTGGCGACGGGCCAGTCCCGCCAGCTCCTCCAGCGGCGCGACGTCGCCGTCCATCGAGAAGACCCCGTCGGTGACGATCAGCGAGCCACGCCCGCCCGCCTCGCGCAGGCCCCAGGCGAGGTGCTCGAGGTCGCCGTGGGCGTAGATGAAGGTCTCGGCCCGCGAGAGCCGGCAGCCGTCGATGATGCTGGCGTGGTTGAGCTCGTCGGAGAAGACGACCTCGCCCCGACGAGCCAGCGCCGCGATCGCACCGGTGTTGGCGAGGTAGCCCGACCCGAACAGCAGTGCGGCCTCATAGCCCTTGAACTCGGCCAGCCGCTCCTCGAGGCGCCGGTGCGGCTGCATGTTGCCGGAGATCAGCCGCGACGCGCCCGCGCCCGCGCCCCAGCGCATCGCCGCCTCGGCCGCCGCGCTGCGCACCCGGGGATGGTCGGCCAGTCCCAGGTAGTTGTTGGAGCAGAGCAGCAACACCGGCCGCCCGTCGAGCAGCACCCGGGGCCCCTGCGGGCCGCTGACCAACCGCAACCGCCGGTAGAGCCCCCTGTCGCGAAGCTCCTCGAGGCGGTCTGAGATGTCGGTCATGCCGCCTGCGGATACGGAGGCGGCTTCTTGGCCTTCTTGATCACCCGCAGCTGGGTCGAGGGGTCCCAGAAGTTTGCCTCGTCCTGGTGGTCGATCAACTCCTGCATCGGCGTCGCCGGCGTCTCGCCATCCAGCCAGCCGGAGCGGTTGTCGGGGCGCGGGTTGGCGCCGTTGTCGGGCTGGCGGGCGACGTTGAGGCCAAGCTCTTCGAACATCGCCCGGTCGTCCTCGGGCTCGGCGCCCAGGGTGGTGAGGAAGTTGCCCATCATCACCCCGTTGAGGCCCGCCTTGACCGCCAGCGGCTGCAGGTCGCCGAGGTTCTCGACCCGGCCGCCGCAGAGGCGGAAGAGGGCGCCGGGGATGATCAGCCGGAAGATCGCCACCCACTTGACGACCTCCCAGGCGTCCATCAGCGGGCGGTCGCCGAACTTGGTCCCGTCGCGCGGGTTGAGCAGGTTGATCGGCACCGAGGTCGGGTTGATCTCGGTCAGCTCGAAGGCCATCTCGACCCGCTGGTGGGGGGTCTCGCCGAGGTTGAGGATGCCGCCGACGCAGGTCTCCAGCCCGGCCTCCTTGACCGCCTGGATCGTCCGCAGTCGGCCCTCGTAGCGGACCGTGGTGGTGACCTCGGGGTAGTAGGAGCGCGCCGACTCGACGTTGTGGTGGACGCGCTGGATGCCGGCCTCGCGCAACCGCGTCGCGCGCTCCGCCGACATGTGGCCGATCGAGGCGCAGCGCTTCAGGTTGGTCTGCTCGGCGACCAGGCGCGCCCCGTCGAGGATTTTCTCGAAGTCGCGCTTGGAGAGCCCCTGGCCCTGGGTGACCATGCAGAAGCGGTGCGCGCCCGCCGCCTCGGCGGCTTTGGCGTGCTCGAGGATCTGCTCGGGCTCCATCATCGCGTGCATCGGAGTGTCGGACTCGGCGTAGCGCGACTGGGCGCAGAAGCCGCAGTCCTCGGCGCAGCCGCCCGACTTGGCGTTGACCAGCGAGCACATGTCGGTGGAGTCGGCGAAGTTCTCGCGCCGCACCTTCCAGGCGCGCTCGATCAACTCGCCGATCTCCTGGTGGTCGGACAGCTCGCCGAGGGCAAGCGCTTCGTCGAAGGAGATCAGGGAGGACATGCGGCGGCAAGGCTAGGCACCGCGCCGGACGTTTGGGAAAGCCCCTGGTCAGGCCGGAGAACCGTCCGAGCGGCCCTCGGAAAGCGCCTCTTCCCGCACCGCTTTCGGGTCGAAGACACGGATCGTGTCCCGCCCGGCGTCCTTGGCCGCGTACATCGCTGTGTCGGCCTCGGAGAGCGCCGCCTCGGAACTGATCTGCGGGTCGGCGCCGAACATCGCGATCCCGATGCTGGCGGTGATCCGCGCCCCCTCGTCCCCCTGCGGCACGTGTTCGCGGATCGCGTTCGCGATCGCCCCGGCGACGCTGCGCGCCTCCTTCTCGTCGCAGCGCGGCAGGACGATCGCAAACTCGTCGCCCCCCAGCCGTGCCAGCACGTCGGTCTCGCGGGTCCGCTTTCGCAGCACTCCGGCGATCTCCTCGATGACGCGATCGCCGGCCTGGTGGCCGAGCGAGTCGTTGACCTCCTTGAAATTGTCGAGGTCGAGCATCAGCAGCGCGGCGGGGGTGCGGTCGCGGCGGCAGCGCGCCATCTCGGTATGCAGGTCCTCCTCGAAGCGGCGCCGGTTCTTGAGGCCGGTCAGCGAGTCCTGCTCAGCCTGGCTCTGCAGCTCCCGCATCCGCTCGTTGCGGCTCCAGACCAGGATCAGCGCCCCGAGCAGCGCGGCCAGCGAGATCCCGACCACCGCCATCAGAATCGGCAGGCCCACGCTGGGCCCGCTGGGGTCGTGGACGACCAGCAGCCAGGTGCTGTCGGCCACCTTGATCGGCGCCGAAGCCGTGTCGGAGAGGGTGCCCGACGCCCCGAACAACCGCCGGTTGCCCTGTCGAAGCTGCACGACGACATCGCTTGGCACGGCCGATATCGCGACCGTCGCGAGGTCGTCGACCCGGAACCCCCCGGCGGCGTAGCCGATCAGGGCGCTGCGCCTCTCCGCCACGGTCGCGGTCGGCGCCCCGTCGCGATAGACGGGGCGGTAGACGGTCAGCCCGACTCCCCCGGTGGGCAGGCGCATGACCGAGGTCGCCGCCGCCGTGCCGCTGTCGCGGGCGTGGCGCAGGAAGGGCACCCGCTGGGGGTCGACGCCCAGGTCGTAGCCGAGTGGAGGCGGGATGCCCCGGTCGTCGACCGCGTAGGTGAGCGGGAAGTAGACGGGACGTAATCCGGCCCGGCGCAGGAGCCCGCCCGGGCCCCTCTCGATGATCTGGAAGCCGTGGGCGCTCTCGTATGCGCCGCGCGCAGAACGCGGCACCCGCTGGACGAAACCGGTCCCGCTGAGGGCGCCGCGGCCCAGCAGCGGCCTGGTGACGACATCGAACTTGTGTTTGTTGAAATTGCCCTCTGCCTGGTAGAAGGCAGCGGCCGTCGCGAGCTGACCGACCGAGAGCGCCGCCAGTGCCTGCGCCTGGCGGGCCGAGCGCTGCGCCTCGTCCCGCTGGGTGCGCTCGAAGTTGGTGCGGTCGCGCGAATGGACGATCAGTGCACCGATAACCGAGGCGACTGCGATCGCCGCCACCGCCACCAGGCCTATTCGGAATCCGGGCCGCATCCGCCCATTCTCCGCCAATTTCGGCACCGCGCGCTACTCGGCGGGGTTGTTGGCCAATGACTCCCAGAGATAGAGGGAGGCGAGGCTGCGGTGGGGGCGCCAGGGCTCGCCGATCTCCAGCACCCGCTCCGGGGCCGGCATCTCGTCGAGCTCGTACTCGATCTGGACGGCTTTGCGGATGCCGAGGTCGCCGCCGGAGAGGACGTCGGGGCGCTCGAGGTGGAAGAGCAGGAACATCTCCGCGGTCCAGCGGCCGAGGCCCCGCACCGCGACGATCTCCTCGATCGCCTCCTCGTCGGAGAGCCGGTCGAGCGCGTCCAGCTCCAGCTCGCCGCTGAGCACGTGGGAGGCGAGGTCGCGCAGGTACTCGACCTTGCGGCCGGAGAGCCCGGCGCCGCGCAGGTCCTCCTCGCCGGCCTCGAGCAGTTGCTCAGGCGTCGGGGTGGCGCCGTCGAAGATCTCGAGGACCCGCCCGTAGATCGTCCGCGCCGCTTTGGTCGAGAGCTGCTGGCCGACGATCGCCCGCAGCAGGGCGCCGTAGGCGTCGGCCGGGCGCTCCTCGCTGCGTCGCTGCAGTCGCGTCTCCAGGTCGATCTCGCCGACCCGCTCGATCAGCGCCGCCATCACCGGGTCGGTGGCGGCCAGCGCTTTCGCGCTCATCGACTGCCTCCGGACCCTTTATTTCCGTCGGATACCTCTGGCATTCTCATGGAGCCTATGGAGACGGGCCGCCGAGAGTTGCTTGAGACGCTGGAGGACCATTACCGCAGCAGCGGTTGGCGGGTCAAGCGCGACGACGAAAGGACTCTGTTCGCCGAGGGCCCCGGGGGGGTCACCTGGATTGGGACGGCGGTAATCCGGCCGATCTCAAGGAGGAGGGAGCGGAGGACAGGTTCAAGAATCTTGCCGAGCGGCGCATGGAGGGCGGCGGTGAGCTCTGTCCCTTCGAGCTGCTTCCCAGCACGGACTGCAAGGAAGACCTGCAGGACCTGTTGCGGCGCATCGGCATTGCGGATCGCGGCAACGTCGCGGTCTATTCCTTCGCGGCCTGACCCGCAGCGGCGCCCTCTTCGGCCTTTACTCTGCCGATCGATTCGTAGAAGTCCAGAACCGTTTTGCGCGACTCGCGGATCTCGAACAGGTCGAAGACCTGCTCATCGATCTCGGCTCGTAACTTCGCGATGTCCGCGCTCGGGTCGGCTTTGAGCGCTTCGACGATTTGCTCGACGCGCTTGACGACAGCCTGCTCGATTTTCTTTGAAGGTCGGCGGTAGGGGAGCTTCTCGATGTAGCCGATATCCGCGGTGGCGGTTGTGTTGACAACCTTCTTCATGAAGTAGGTGGCCAATGCCGAGTTCAGATAACCGAGCAGGAACGGTTCCGAGGTCTCAGCGTCTTCGGTGAAGATTGCGCTGCCCTTATGGCCAAAGATCCAACCTTCAGGCATCAGACGAGCAGAGATATGCCCGCTGGAAACGACTGAGTAGGTGAGAGCAGGTCGGAAGAAGAACTCTCGGTTGCGGAAGTACGTCTTCCTGGCCGTGCCGGCAGACATCGCCGCTCGCCTTTCGAGCTCCGCCACAGACTCCTCCGACCAGTCAATGGCTACCTGTGGTTCGCGCCAGTACTCGCCGAAGCCCTCGCCCTTGGCAAAGGGGACCCAATGGGCTTTGGATGGCGGGATTCCCTGTGTATGTTGCTCTTCAGAAATCGTCGTGGCGAGATCTTTTCGTTTCACCACCTTCTCCAAGCCCGAGAAGGGCGAGTCGATGCCCGCAAGGAAGCGTTTATCGTCGCCTGTCTGGAGGCCCACACGTCCTTTTGCCACGTCACGAACCCGCAGTGAGTCCTTGGCGGCGGTGAACAGCTCACCAGGCACGCCGACGAAGAACGGTGTCTCGGGTAGCGCTTCGTATTCCTCCTGACGGAGCTCGGTCACCAACTCGGGCGCCGGCTTGGCGAATTCCGTCGGCTCTCGGATGTAGTCCACAAGGCGCATGACGTTGTCTTTGCGTGCGGCTTCGTCGGAGCACTTCTCGAGGGTCGTAATCGCCATCCCGGCGAACTGGAAGCTGACCCCCTCGAAGTGCTTCGTGTCGGTCAGCAGGATCTCGACGATCTTGCAGCGGTCGAGGATGTAACGACGCAGCGCGGCGTGGGTGGTCAGGGTGCGGAAGCTGTCGTTGGTGATCAGACAGAGCCTTCCACCCTCGCGCAGGCGCTCGATCGCGCTGGCGAAGAACATCGCGTAGGTGTCGCTGTCCCCGGTTCCCACGCTGCCCGCCTTGATGTCGTTCGCCCGATTCCCGTAGAGGCGGGCGTAGATCGATTTCTTGTAGTCGGGCTTGCGGGCGCCGTAGGGCGGATTACCCACAACGGCGTCGAACTCGATCTCGTCGATCGGCTGCAGATCGTCGATGTCGCGGTCGCTGCTGACCGCCAGCTCGGCCTCCGCCTTCGGTCGCCCTTCGGCTTCGAGCACCTCGAAGAGAACAGCTCGTCGCCGGGTCGCTCTGGTGAGTGGAGCAGCATGTCGTGGACGTAGAGATTCGGTTTGGCGCCGTTCGCCCAGTCGTCGAGCAGGAACATACGGATTGCCGCAAGGGAGGTGGCGAAGGTGTCGATGTCACCGCCGTAGATCTGCCTGCCGACGATCTCTCGATGGGCATCGGCTGGGTCGACGCCTCGCGCAGCGTGAAGATCGCGCAGCGCTTCGTAGATGCCCTCGAGGAAGTGCCCCGAGCCCATGCACGGATCGAGCACGCGCGACTCGGCCGTCAGGTTGAGTCGGGAGACCATGTAGTCGATGTCGCCTCTGCGGGGTGTAAAAGGCGCCCAGCTTTGCTTGCTGTGCTTGCCGCCCGCTCTTGCCGGTGGCGCCGCTGCGTCGCGACGAGAGCAAGCCCTGGTAGATGTTGCCGACGTGCTCGTTCGTGAGCTTCGCGAAGCTCTTGGTCGAGAGGTCGAAGACGAGCTCGGCCACCGTTTCCTTGGTGGGTTTGAAGTAGTCGTACGCGTCCTCGCGGTAGACCAGCGGGAACTCCTCTTGGGCGAGGTCGAAAGCGACACGGATCAGCTCGCTCCAGTTGTTCTGGTCGATCACGTGTTCTCTGATCTCACTGGTGAGTTCCGCTCGCAGGCTGCGATAGGCGGTCTCCTCCTCCAGCATCCCATTTCTCGGCGGCCACGTCGCGGATCTTCTTGCGCAGAAGGCCGAGGAACACCGCGGCTGTCGTCGAAGTCGTGAAGGCGCGGGTCTCGGGCAGGAATTCACGCAGGATCCGGTAGAAGCCCGGCAGGTTTCTCTCCTCGCAGAGGTTGAGGAAGAAGACCTTGTTGAGGTAGCTGAGCGCTGCCTGGGTGACCATCTCCTCGACCACAGCTTTCTCGGAGGCCTTCGGTACCTCGGCGAGCTTGCGCTGATAGAGCTGTTCCATTTTCAGGCGTGGTTCGTCGTGGTCGAGGAGGAACTGGCCGAACTTGCTGACGATGCCCGACGGACCTTTGGGCCCGACGATGCGGACGGCCTGGGTGACGTCCTTACGCAGGTCGTCCTCGATGCGGTCGAGGTGGTGGAGGAGGATTTCGAGCAGTCGATCGGCGTCGACCTCCTCCTGGGCGAACTCGCCTTTTAGGTGGAACTCGGACGATTCGATCCCAGGTCCACACCTCGGTACCGAGCTCCTCGTAGGGCGACTCGTCGGCGAGCGTGCCGTCGGCCAGCGACTTAAGCCTCAGGAACACCGTTCGCTCCGGCTTGCCGCAGTAGAGGACGAGGAAGGGCGGTGGGGTCTTGAAGTCCTCGCTGAGGGCGTAGTCGATCAGCTGCCTCTTCGCCTTTTCGATGGCCCGCCGGCGTGTCCAGGGCGTCGTGTCGTTTTAGCTCGCAGAGGACGACCGGCGAGTTGCCGATCAGGTAGAGGCCGTCGTGGTGACCACGGGTCTCGCTTGGACTTGAGCCGGCGCATCGCGAGCGTGCGCTGCTCCTGGAACCACTCGCCGTCGGCCTGGGTGTTGGTGCGAGGAGGGAACCCGAGCGCCACCATGTCGGGCTCGAACAGCTTCGAGTGAACTTCGGCCTCGGTGTATTCGCGCTTCTCGGATTCCGGGACGTCGAGACTCGGCAGTTTGAGAAGCGTCATGACTCATCCCCTCCGATCGTGAGGAGATCTTCGTGCGCTGTCAGCACCTGAATGGAACAAGTTCGTCAACGGCGGCAAAAGAATCTCGCATGGAGTCAAGGCGCGTCGCGCTCATCGTCCCTTCCACTCGGGCTTGCGCTTCTCGGCGAAGGCGCGGATGCCCTCGCGCAGGTCCTCGGAGGTGAAGCAGGACTCGCGCAGGGCGATCAGGCCGCCCTCCTGCTGCTCGGTCAGAGTGGGGCAGGAGTTGAGCAGGTCGATCGCGTGTTTGTTGCCGCGCATCGAGAGCGGCGCGTTGGCGGCGATCGAGGCGGCCAGCTCGACCGTGGCCTTCTCGAACCGCTCCGCGGCGACGACCTCGTGGACGAGCCCGATCTCCTCGGCCCGTTCGGCGGTGTAGTTGCGCCCGGTCAGGAACAGCTCCTTGGTCCGCGCCAGCCCGACCGTGTCGAGGAACTTGCGCAGGCCGGTGTGGCCGTAGATGAGGCCGAGTTTGGCCGGCGGCATCCCCAGCTTCGCCCCCGACGCACAGACCCGCATGTCGCAGGTGATCGCCAGCTCCAGCCCGCCGCCCAGGCAGTGGCCGTTGATCGCCGCGACGGTAGGCCAGGGGAAGGAGGCGAGCGCTTCCATCGCCGCGTGGAAGGGGTGGGCGACCAGCGCCTCGGCGTCGCGCTCGAAGGTGTCGGCGGGGATCGAGGCGATGTCGTAGCCGGCCGAGAAGACCGGCGGCGCGCCGGTGATCAGTACGCAGCGGGTCTCGATTCCGCGGTCGAGCCCGGGCAGCGTCTCGGCGAGCGCGTCGAGGATCTCGTGGTCGAGGGCGTTGCGGCGCTCCGGGTTGGAGATGCGGATCCGGACGACCGCCTCGGCGGGCGAGTCGAGCAGGAGCTTGCCGCCGGCGAGCTCCTCGGTCACTCAAGCACCACGAGGACGTCGCCTTCTTGGACCGCCTGGCCCTCCTCGCAGCGGATCTCCTTGACGGTGCCGTCGTCCTCGGCCTCGACCGGGATCTCCATCTTCATCGACTCGAGGATGACGACGGTGTCGCCGTCGGAGACCGAGTCCCCGACCCCAACCTCGATTTTCCACACGTTCCCGGTGATGTGCGCCTCGATGTCTGCCATGGCGCGGACAATAACCGCCCGCTCCGCTGTGCTTTTTGTTCGCATACGACACATAAGGAACAGCGGAGCGCCGGGGCGGCAGAATGAACGCCGTGTCCGACGCCCTTACCGTGATCGTTGCCGCGCGCAACGAGGCCGACCGGATCGGCGACACGCTGGTCGCCCTGCGGGCCGCCCTGCCGGGAGCCTCGCTCTGGGTCGCCGACGACGCCTCCAGCGACGGGACCGCCGAGGCGGCGATGGCGGCGGGGGCGCAGGTGGTCAGCCGCGGCCGCCCGCACGGCAAGGGCGCCAACGTCACCGCCGCGGCCGAGGCGGTGCTCAGCGCCGATCCGCCTCCCGACCTCGTCCTGCTCTGCGACGGCGACCTCGGCGAATCGGCCGGGCGGCTGGCGCCGCTGGTGGAGGCGGTGCGGGGGGGCGAGTGCGACCTCGCGGTCGCGGCCTTCTCGCGGCGGGTGGGCGGCGGCTTCGGCGTGGCGCTGGGCTTCGCCCGCTGGGCGATCCGCCGCCTCTGCGGCGCCGAGACGACGGCGCCGATCTCCGGCCAGCGGGCGATGCGGGTCGAGGTGCTGCGCGCGGCGCTTCCCTTCGCCGACGGCTACGGGATGGAGATCGGCATGACCGTGGACGCGGTTCGCGCCGGCTACCGCCTCGGCGAGTACGAGTTGGACCTCGCCCACCGCGCCACCGGCCGCAGCTTCGCCGGCTTCCTCCACCGCGGCGCCCAGCTGCGCGACTTCGCCCGCGCCTACCTGGCGCGACGGGCGGCGGAATAGCCTTTCGGCGTGATCCTCGCGATCGACCAGGGCACGACCGGGACCACCTGCCTCGTCTTCGACGCGGAGGGCGGCATCGCCGGGCGCGCCTACTCGGAGTTCGAGCAGCACTTCCCTCGGCCGGGCTGGGTCGAGCACGATGCCGCCGAGATCTGGGAGACGACCCGGCGGGTGGCGGCCGAGGCGATCGCCGCCGCCGGCATCGAGGGGCGCGAGCTGGACGGGATCGGGATCACCAACCAGCGCGAGACCGTCGTCGCCTGGGACCCGGCGACCGGGGAGCCCCTGCACAGGGCGCTGGTCTGGCAGGACCGCCGCACCGCCGAGCGCTGCGAGGAGCTGAAGGCGGCTGGGCACGAGGCGCTCGTCCGCGAGCGGACCGGGCTCGTCATCGACCCCTACTTCTCGGCGACCAAGATCGAGTGGCTGCTGCGCAACGCCGAGGGGATGGAGCGGGCGGTCTTCGGCACGGTCGACTCCTGGTTGCTCTTCAAGCTGACCGGCCGCCACGCCACCGACTACTCCAACGCCTCGCGGACGATGCTCTTCGACATCCGTCGCCTGGCCTGGGACGAGGAGCTCTGCGCGATGCTCGGCGTCGACCCGGCGCGGCTGCCCGAGCCGCTTCCCTCCGCCCAGGTCTACGGCACGACCGCGGAGTTCGGCGGCGAGGTGCCGGTGGCGGGAATCGCCGGCGACCAGCAGGCGGCCCTGTTCGGCCAGGCCTGCCACCACGCCGGGATGGCGAAGAACACCTACGGGACCGGCAGCTTCGTCCTGCTCAACACCGGCGCCGTCGCGCCGGAGCCCGGCGAGGGGCTGCTGACCACCGTCGCCTGGGGCCTGGAGGAGGAGACCGCCTACGCGCTGGAGGCCTCGATCTTCGTCACCGGCGCCGCGGTGCAGTGGCTGCGCGACGGGTTGGGGATCGTCGAGTCCGCCGCCCAGACGGAGGCGATGGCCGCCTCGCTGGAGGGCAACGACGGCGTCTACTTCGTCCCGGCGCTGACCGGGCTCGGCTCGCCGCAGTGGGACCCCTACGCGCGGGGGACGATCGTCGGGCTGACCCGGGGGACGCGGCGCGAGCACCTGGCGCGCGCCGCGCTGGAGGGGATCGCCTACGAGACGGTCGACGCGGTGCGCGCCCAGGAGGCCGCGGCCGGCGAGCGCCTCGAGGTGCTGAAGGCCGACGGCGGCGCGGTCGCCAACCGCTGGCTGATGCAGTTCCAGGCCGATGTGCTGGGGGCGCCGGTGGTCGTGCCGGAGATCGCCGAGACGACCGCGCTGGGCGCCGCCTACCTGGCCGGGATCGCGACCGGCCGCTGGACGCGCGAGCAGGTGGGGGAGATGTGGCGGGAGGCGGCGCGCTATGAGCCGGCGATGGGCTCCGACGAGCGCGAGGCTCTGCTGGCGCAATGGCGCCGCGCGGTCGAGCGCTCCCGGGGCTGGGCCGCCCCAACGGTGTAACGCGTTTGCGTGCTGACGGCGCGCAAACGCGTTACACCGGGACCCCGACTCGGCGTAACCGCCTCGCGGAGCGGGGGTAGGCACATCGACGGCCGCCTCGGCGGCCGCGTTGCTAATGGTGGAGATGAAGCCACAGGTCTACAAGGACCCGCGTCCCGCGGAGTACTTCGACCAGTTCCATCGCTCGGCGCGCAAGGGGGTCGGTTGGACCTATCCCTTCGTCCGCATCCTCGTGACGCTGCCGACGATCGGGATCTACCGACTGCGGGCGATCGGGGTCAAGAACGTGCCCCGCTCCGGGCCGGTCCTGCTCGCCCCCAACCACTTCAGCCAGATGGACCACTTCTTCACCGGCGCCTACCTGCGTCGCCACGTTCGCTTCATGGCCAAATCGCAGATGTTCGGCCCGCCCGTCCTCACCTACATCTTCAAGCACGGCGGCGTCTTCCCGGTTCGCCGCGGCTACAGCGACGAGGAGGCGTTCGAGACCGCCTTCACGATCCTCGACCAGGGCGGGATGGTCCTCGTCTACGCGGAGGGCGGGCGCTCGCGCAGCGCCAAGATGGGCGAGGCCAAGCCGGGTATCGGCCGGATCGCCCTGGAGAAGGGCATCCCCGTCGTCCCGGTGACGATCCACGGCTCGGCCGCGGTGCGGAAATGGAAGAAGCTGCGCTTCCCCAAGGTGACCGTCCAGTACGGCGAGCCGCTCACCTTCCCGGTCGAGCCCGATGCCGGCAAGGAGCGCCGGCAGGAGGTCGCTCAGCAGATCTTCGAGCGGGTCAAGACGATGTACGGGCGACTGGAGCGGGAGGGACGGCGAGCCGTCCGCCGCGAGAGTCGCGCCAGGTAGCCCGCGTCCCGGAGCCGGCTACTCGTAGCGCGCTTCGAGCTGCTCGTAGAAGGCGGGGTCGTGCCCCGGAGTGATCGTCACGTCGGGGAACTGGCCGTGGAGCAGCCGCAGCTCCTGCAGCGAGCGGCGGTAGTTGTGGGCGTCGAAGGGACGGGGCGGCAGCGGCGCCTCGTCGGTGAGCTGGGCCAGGGTGTAGACGACGTCGCCGCCGATCACGAAGTCGCGATCGCGCAGGTGGGCGATTACGCACATGTGCCCGGCGCTGTGGCCGGGGGTGAAGGCGAGCCGGACCGAGCCGTCGTCGAAGAGGTCGAAGGTGCGGCCGAAGCTCGCGTAGGAGTCGATTCCGCCGCGGTCGAAGTCGACCGTCCGGTAGTCGAAGGCGTAGTCGATGTGGGCGCGGCGGTAGCCGTTGAGGAGCGGCCGGGAGCCGCTGGTCGCCTCCTCCCACTCGGCCTCGCTGACCACGAAGGTCGACTGCGGGAACTCCGAGATCCCCGAGCTGTGGTCGCTGTGCAGGTGGGTCATTACGACGATCGGGATCTCGCCGGGGTCGAGGCCCTTGGCGCGCAGCTGCGCGGGGACGTCCTCCCCGGGCTGCAGGGTCGGCTTGCCGAAGCGCGCTCCGAGCTTGCCGAAGTTCTGGCGCGGGTCGGTGGCGATCGAGGGGTGCAGGCCGGTGTCGACGAGGATCGCCCCGGCGCTGGGGTGGCGGATCAGGAAGGCCGGGCAGGGGATCGTCCTGGCCGGCTTGCCGGAGAGCATCGCCCGAGCCATCTTCAGGTCGAGGAAGCGTCCTCCCGGGCTCTCCATCAGCGGCACCGGGAACTCGCAATGGCCGGCGACCATCGGCTCGACGGTGACCGTCGCGCCGGGGGTGCCGCCGGCCAGCGGCTCGTGCAGCGGTTTCGCCTCGACGTGGACCTTCATCGCCGCTCACATTACGGCGAAGCGGGCGTCTATAGGCTGCGCGGCGATGGCTGAAAGTCCCGCATTCGCGCATCTTCGCCCCGGGTCTGCTCGACGGGCAGGTCTGCGTCGTCTCCGGCGCCGGCAGCGGCCTCGGGCGCGAGACCGCGCTGGAGCTGATCCGCCTCGGCGCGACGGTGATCGGCTGCGGGCGGCGCGAGGAGCCGCTGGCCGAGACCGCGGCACTGGCGGCCGGGCTGTCCGGCTCCTTCGAGCGCGAGGCGATCGACATCCGCGAGGAGGAGGCGGTCGAGCGCCTCTTCGACGGCGCTCTGGATCGCCACGAGCGCATCGACGTGCTGGTCAACAACGCCGGCGGACAGTTCCTCGCCCCGGCCGAGACGATCACCCCGAAAGGCTTCCGCACCGTGATCGACCTCAACGTGCAGGGGACCTGGCTGATGACCCACGCCGCCGCGACCAAGGCCTTCATCCCCCAGGGCGGCGGCAAGGTGCTGAGCGTCACCCTCTCCCCCCACAACGGGATGCCGGGGATGGTCCACTCCGGCGCCGCCCGCGCCGCGGTCGAGAACATGATGCGCACCCTGGCGGTCGAGTGGGCCCGCTTCGGGATCAAGACCTGCGCCCTCGCCGCCGGCCAGTTCGCGACCGAGACGCTGCTGACCAAGTACCCGCAGGTGGTGGTCGACAACCTCGAGCGCTCGATCCCGATCGGCCGCGCCGGGCGCTCGGAGGAGTTCGCCTGGCTGGTCGCCTACCTCGCCTCTCCGGCGGGGGACTTCTTCTCCGGCACGACGATCACGATCGACGGCGCCCGCGACAACTGGGCCGGCCCCTGGCCCCCCGAGGCGATCGCCGACGAGGGCGGCAAGCCGGTCGCCGAGGAGCGCCGCTACGCAGGCATCCAGGCCGTCCTCGGAGCCCGTGCGAGCAGTCGTGCCCCGGTTCAGGCTGACGAAGTCTCCGCGGGTCAGCTTCTTAGCGCGGTTCGAGCACGACCAGCGGGATCTCGCGGTCGGTGCGGGCGATGTAGTCCTTGTAGCCGGGGTAGGCGGCGATCGCCTTCGGCCAGAGGCGCTCGCGCTCCTCGGGGCCGGCGACGCGCGCGTGGACGGCGCGGTGCTCGGAGCCGATCTGCACCTTCGTGTCGGGGTTGGCCATCAGGTTGTGGTACCAGGCCGGGTGCTTGGGGAAGCCGCCTTTGGAGGCGACGATGACGACGTTCTCGCCGTCGCGGACGTAGAGCAGGGGAGAGGTGCGCTTGGTCCCGCTCTTCGCGCCGACGTGGTCGAGCAGCAGGATCGTCGGCATCCCGGGCGCGGTGTGGCCGATCCGCCCCCCGGTCGCCCGGTAGACGAGCGTGTGGAGGCCCATGAAGCGACGGAGGACAGGCCAGATCCTGTCCGCCACGTCGAGGTAGCGGGGCGTCGACCCGCCCTCCGTCGCCTGGTCCTGAGCGTGGCTCAGGTGTACATCCCTCCGAACTGGCCACCTGTGACGTTGAGGATCTGCCCGTGCACGTAGTTGGCGTGCGGGGAGCAGAGGAAGAGAACCGGGCCGGCAGCCTCCTCGGGCTGGGCCGGACGGCCGAGCGGGATGATCGCCGAGGCCATCGCCCGCATCTGCTCGGGGATGCCCAGCTCGATCTTCTCGCCGGTCGGGGAGGTCATCTCGCCGCCGGCCTCCTTGGCCGCGGTGAGGCGCGTCTCGACGAAGCCGAAGGCGACGGCGTTGACGTTGACCTTGAACTGGCCCCACTCCTTGGCGAGGGTCTTGGTCAGGCCGACGACGCCCGCCTTGGCCGCCGAGTAGTTGGCCTGGCCGGCGTTGCCCATCGTGCCGGAGATCGAGGAGACGTTGACGATCTTGCGGAAGATCTCCTTGCCCTCGCCGCGCTCCGCTTTGGCGGCTTCGCGCCAGTGCGGGGCGAGCGCCCGGGTGATCCGGAAGGGGACGATCGTGTGGATGTCGAGCATCGCCTGGAACTGCTCGTCGGTCATCCGGTGGACGACGCCGTCCCAGGTGTAGCCGGCGTTGTTGACGACGATGTCGACGGCGCCGAAGGCGTCGATCCCGGCGGCGACCAGCTTGTCGGCAGCGTCGGGCTTGGTCAGGTCGCCGGCGTGGACGGCGGTCTCGCCGTCGATCTCACCGGCCGCCTGTTCGGCGACGTCGGCGTCGAGGTCGTTGATCAGCACCTTGGCGCCCTCGGCTGCGAACAGCTCCGCCGTCGCCCGGCCGATTCCGCGCGCCGAACCGGTGACGATCGCCGCTTTCCCTTCGAGAAGTCCCATCAGTCTGCGTTCTCCTTCTGGATTCGGAAAATTCGGCTCGGGAGGCTATAGGGAACGGCGCGACACTGGTTGACTGGCCAGTCGAGCCGTCTACCGATTCCCGCATCGGTGTAACGCGTAAGCGGGCTGACGGCACGCCTACGCGTTACACCGGCCGACTTCAGCGGCGGCGGCGCCATCAGCAGGCGGTAGTCGAAGAGCGCGCGGAAGCCCATTGCCTCATAGATCGACCTGCCCATCGGCGAGGCCTGGAGGGAGGCGAGGTCGGCGCCGAGGTCGAATCCTGCGTCGATGGCGGCCGCGGTCACCGCGCGGCCGATTCCCCGGCCGCGCGCCTGCTTGAGATTGCCGACCCAGTAGATGCCGGCGACGCCGCCACTGACGATCTGTCATCGCGATGCCGACCGGCTCGCCGTCGAGCTCGGCGATGAAGGCGGCGACGTTGTCGGCGAGCAGGCCCTCGCGGCCGTCGTAGTGCTCGAAGACCTCGGGCGGGAAGCCGATGTCGGCGTAGGAGGTGGCGGCGATCCGCCAGTAGGTCGGGGCGTCCTCGCCGGAGTCCAGCCGGCGCAGCTCGACCCCGGGCGCCAACGGCGGGATCTCCGGCCGCCGCTCCAGGACCATCTCCGGCATCGCATAGACCTGCTGTAACCCGGCGGCGGAGGCGGCCGCGACAAGGTCGGCGTCCTCGGGCTCTTCGCCGCGCACCCAGAGACTGAAGCCGCGTCCCCTCTCGGTGAAGAAATCCCGCGCTCGAGCGACGATGTCGGCCCCTTTGACGCCGTCGTCGGTCCTGAACGCCGCATTGGAGATCACCGGGTTGTCCGGCGTCCCGGCGCCGAAAAGCCACCCGGCCTTCGCCTCCAGCTCGGCGCCGGAGTCGAACTCGAACAGCTGCCGCGAGGCCTCGACCAGGTTGAGGTGAGCGCGCCCGCCGAGCGACTCAGCCAAGCCGCACTCCGCCGTCCTCGGTGATCGTCCAGCGGGGGTTGTGGGCGACCTCCCAGGGGTGGCCGGCCGGGTCGACGAAGACGCCGCTGTAGCCGCCCCAAAAGGTCTCGGCCGGCTCGCGGCCGATCGTCGCCCCGGCGCTTCGCGCCTCCTCGATCAGCGCGTCGACCTCCTCCGGCGACCCCAGGTTGAGCGCCAGCGTCACGCCTCCCCAGCCGCCGCCGTCGACGACGGTGCTGTCCTCGGCGAGCCTGGCCCGGTCCCAGAGGGCGACGATCATCTCGCCGGCCTGGAAGAAGACGACGTCGTCCCCAGGCTCGGCGCCGGTCCGCCAGCCCAGCGCCTCGTAGAACGCCCGCGCCTCGGCGAGATCCTCAACGCCGAGGGTGATCAGGCTTACCCGCTGCTTCATGGCTCCTTCCAGTGGACTTCGAGGGAGGCAAGGTTAGAGTCCTTGCGGGTTCTACGGCATGAGCAGCGACCTGACAAGCATCGTCTTCCTCTCGCTGCTGGCGATGTTCACCCCGACGCTGCTCGCGGCGGTGACGGTGATGATGCTGTTGCCCAACACCAAGCGGTTGATGTTCGGCTACCTGCTCGGCGCCTACTTGACCAGCATCAGCCTCGGCCTGCTGATCGTCTTCTCCCTCAACGACTCCAGCTCGACCAGCACGGCGAAGAGCACCCTCAGCCCGGCCGAGGACATCGTCGTCGGCCTGCTCCTCCTGCTTGCCGCCTTCGTCCTGGGAACCGGCCGCGACGCGCCGATCCAGAACCGGCGGCAGCGGCGCAAGGAGGCGAAGTCGGCAAACGGAGAGGCGAAGGTGTCTTTGCCGGAGCGGATGCTGGGACGGGGGTCGGCCCGGGCCACCTTTGCGGTCGGCGTCGTCCTCACCTTTCCGGGGGTCTCCTACCTGACCGCGCTCAACCACATGGCGAAGCTGGACGCGGGCACGGTCCCGACCATCCTCCTCGTCGTCGGCTTCTGCCTGATGCAGATGATGCTGCTCGAGCTGCCGCTGCTGGGCTACATCTTCGCGCCGGAGCGGACCGAGGATGCGGTGCACCGGTTCCGCGCCTGGCTCGGTCGCAACGGCCGCCGTGCGGGGATCATCGGCGCCGCCGTGCTCGGCGTCCTGCTCGTGGTCAGAGGCCTGGTCGGCTTTTTCGCCTAGCGCGCCGAGGCGATCGCGGCGAGGTCGGCCGGTCGCAGCAGGGAGAGGAGTGTGCTGCCGTCGACGATCGCCAGGCCGCCCTTGCGTAGCTTCACCCTGGCGCTGGTGAGACGGGCGACCTCGCCGGAGAAGTCGGGCTCGTGGCCGACGAGCAGGACGTTGCCGCGCCCGGCGGCGAGGGCGAGGGAGTCGAAGCGGCCGCCGCGCAGCTCCTCGGCCGTCTCCGGCTCGACGCCGAGCGCCTCGCAGGCGAGCCGGGCGGTCTCGGCGGCGCGCACCTTCGGGCTGCACAGGCAGGCGTCGATCTTGGCCCCCATCGCGGCGAGCGCCCGTCCGGCCGCCCGGGCCTGCGCCTCGCCCTTGGCGGTCAGCTGCCGAGCCGCGTCATTGCCGCGCCCGTCCTCGGCGTCGCCGTGTCGGAGGAGATAGATCACGCCCCGATGCTAGGGGCCGTGGAGCGTCAGGCGCTCAGCCGACCCTCTTGGATCCTGGTCACCAGGTCCTTCGACTCCTCGCGGATCACGGTGCCGTCCTCCAGCTCGATCGCCGGCAGCAGGTTGTCCCCCCCGGTCAACTCGATGTAGGCGGTGCGCTTGCCGCGCGGCAGCGTCGGGTGCTTGACGATCTCGTAGTCGACTCCGGCCTCGTCGAGGGCCTTTTGCACCTTCCAGCACGGGTGCGCGTCGATCTTCACCCACATGACAGAACAGCGATGCAGCTTGACCGACATGTCTCTCCTCGTTCGGTGGCGAGGGGACCCTATAACCCGGTCCCAGCCTCGCGATCCGTACCTTCACGGGTGCGTTATGCGGAAGAACACCGATGGCGGGCAACCCTCCGAGTGAGATCGTCGTGGCGGTGAACGTCCTCGTCGCATACGCCTCCAAACGCGGCTCCACCAAAGAGATCGCGGAGGCGGTGGCGAAGGCGTTGCGAGGCGCCGGGCTCGAGGCCGACTGCCTCTCCACTCATGAGGTAGAGAGCCTCGAGCCCTATAACGCCGTCGTCCTCGGCAGCGCCGTCTACATGAAACGCTGGCGCGGGGACGCCAGGCACTTCCTCCGCAAGTACGGCTGGAGGCTGGAGCACCTGCCCTTCTGGGTGTTCAGCTCGGGCCCGATCGGCGAGCCCGAGAAGGACGACCCGTCCTGGATCGAGCCGTCCAAGGTCGTCAAGAGGATCGAGCAACTCGGCACCCGCGGCCACATCGTCTTCGGCGGCCGCGTCCCGACCGAGCCCCACGGCCCGGTCGAGAAGGCGATGGCGGCGGGCATCCCGCCCGAATACCACGACCGCCGCGACTGGGGCGAGATCCATGCCTGGGCGACGGGCATAGCGTCGGAGCTGAAGTCGGTGTCGTCGCTATCCTCGGCAGCGTGAAGAGAGCGGCCCTCCTAGCCGTAATCGTCGCCGCCCTGGCCCCGGCCACCGCGAGCGCCTTCAAGCTGCGGATCTTCCACACGCCCGGCGGCAACATCGGCTGCTCCCTCATCTTCGGCCGGGGCAGCGGTGGAGGCGGCATCCGCTGCGACATCGCGCAGCCACTCCTGGAAATCCCTCCGAAGCCCAAGTGGTGCGACGTCGACTACGGCAACGGCCTAACCGTAGGCGCCCACCGCAAGGCCCAGTTCGTCTGTGCCGGCGACACCGTCCTGCATCAGGGCAGGAAGCTGGCCGTCGGTGGCGTGATGAAGCTCGGCCCTACAAGTGCAAGAGCCTCCGGGGCGCCGTGCGCTGCGTCAACCGCCGCACCGGCCACGGTTTCAAGCTCTCGCGCACGGTCGCCAGGCGCTTTTAGCCCTAAAAGCCCCATCGGTTTCCTGACGGCGCGTGACTGCCCTTGGACCGGTTGATGTGTCCGGATTGTGTCCGTCTGGGGTCTACTCGGCCGAGGGTAGGTCGCCATGACTCACCGTGCAATCCGGATCTACCTCCACCCGCCTGTTGAGCATCCAGTCGGCAGCCGACTCGCCAGCGCCCTTCGCCATCTCCTCGATGTAATCGAGCGCTGCGTCGATCAGCGGCCACTGCGCCTCGCGGCGACCGGTCTGCGGCAGGACCAGGAGGCCGGTGTGAAGATCGACGTTGCGACAGAGGGCGACGAAGTCCGACTCGTTGTTGGTGACGAAGACGCCCTCCTCGTCGATGACGATCTCGTGAAGGGCGGCATCGCCGGCGCCGAGCAGGTCGCGATCGCGATTGCAGGTCGCCCAGTAGCCGCGACGGTTGGCCCGTGCTACAAGCGTGGGGGAGAGGCACTCGTCGATCCAGAGCTTCACGCCGCCGCTGCGGTACGGCGGGCCCGACTCTTGGGCGAATGCCCAGCCGGACGTCCTCGGCGCGGATTTCCCCTGGCCCAGAGCACCGCAACCTCGTAGGCCTCCTCGGGGATATGGGGGTAGTCCTCCTTCAGCGCCCCGCGGCTCTCGTCGCCCTCGATCAGCTGGGCAAGGGTTCGCACGGGAACTCGCGTCCCCCGGATCACCGGTGTGCCGCCCATCTTGCCCGGGTCGACCTCGACGTATTTATCGCGCAGGCGCACGTAGTCAAAGGCCCGCTTGGCCACATCGGCGGCGTTCTCGGTCATCGCAATCCGCAGGGCGTGGGAGAGCTCGAACTCCTCGGCGCAGGCGGGATTGCGCTTGACGATCCAGTTGCGCACCTCGCGCTTGAGTTTGATCGAGAGGCCGGCCGGGAGTTCGGAGAGCAGCGCCAGCGCCGCCGCCTCATCCGCCGCCAGCAGCGTCCGCCCCTGCTGCCGCCGAGCCTTGGCGACCCGCTGCTCCAGCGCCTTGTTCACGGCATTGATCGACACGCCGCTGATCTCGGCGATCTCGTTTCGAGTCAGTAGGGGAAAAGCCGGTTCCTTTGACATAATCTGTACCTCGCATGGTGCAGATTAGCATCCATGTGGCGAAAGGCGGAAGTACGGTGGCGGCAGTTTTCGAGAGGGAGGCCGCGCATGTTTCCGTTTCGCCCCGAACAGGTGAACAAGGCACGGAAAACCCTGCAAATCCTTACAACCCCATCAACTTCCCGAGGATCTCCTTCATGATCTCGTCGGTGCCGCCGCCGATTGGGCCTAGGCGGGCGTCGCGGACGGCTCGCTCTATGCCGTACTCGCGCATGTAGCCGTAGCCGCCGTGGATCTGTAGGGACTGGTCGGCGATCTCGAGGACGGCGCGCTGGGTGACGAGCTTGGCCATCGTCACGTCTTTGATGCAGTCCTGGCCCTCGTGGAAGAGGCGCAGGGCGTTGTAGGTGATGGCGCGGGAGGCCTCGGCCTTGGTCGCCATCTCGGCGACGTGGTGGCGGATCGCCTGGAACTTGCCGATCGGGCGGCCGAAGGCCTCGCGCTCCTGGGCGTAGTTGACGGTGACCTCGATCAGGCGCTGCATCGCCCCGACCGCGCCGATCGCCATCAGCAGCCGCTCCCAGGCGAAGTTGAACATGATCAGTTTGAAGCCCTCGTTCTCCTCGCCGAGCAGGTTCTCCTCGGGCACCTCGACGTCGGTGAAGGACAGCTCGCCCGTGTCGGAGGAGTGCCAGCCCAGCTTCTCCAGCTTCTGCGCCACCTCGTAGCCGGGCATGTCGCGCTCGAGGACGAGGAAGGAGATGCCGCCGTGGCCGCCCTCCTGGGTCGTCTTCACCGCGCAGACGAGGAAGTCGGCGCGGACGCCGTTGGTGATGAAGGTCTTGGAGCCGTTGACGACGTAGCCGCCGTCGACCTTCTTGGCGAAGGTGGTGATGCCGGCGACGTCGGAGCCGCCGCCCGGCTCGGTGATCCCCAGCGCGCCGATCTTCTCGCCGGCGATCCCCGGCACCAGCCAGCGCTGCTTCTGCTCCTCGGTGCCGAAGTTGAAGATCGGCGGCATCGCGATCGAGGCGTGGGCGTTGAGCCCGGCGGCGACTCCGCCGGAGCCGCCCGGAGCGGGCCAGCTCCTCGACCCAGATCGCGTCGTGCAGGTGGGTGCCGCCCTGGCCGCCGTACTCCTCGGGGAACTTCAGGCCGAGGAAGCCCAGCTCGGCGCAGCGGTCATACAGCTCGCGCGGGAACTCGCGCGCCGCCTCCCACTCGTCGACGTTGGGCGCGATCTCCTTGCTGACGAAGCGGCTGACGGTCTCCCGCAGCTCCTCGTGCTCCTCGCCGAAGGGCGGGAGCGTGGCGCGCGCCCCGGTGTCCTTGATTACGTTCATCCTGTCCCGGCCGCGCATTCTCCCTCATCGCGATGGACAGCCAGACGCTCAGCCTGATCACGATCCCGCTGTTCACCGGGGCGATCGGCTACGTGACCAACTGGACCGGGGTCTGGATGCTCTTCTACCCGGTCCGCTTCGCCGGCTTCACGGTGCCCGGCCTCGCCGCCCTGGTCAACCTGATGCCGCGGCGGATCCAGCAGATCCCCGGCCTCGGCCGCGGCGGCATCGGCTGGCAGGGCATCGTCCCCTCGCGGGCGGCGAAGATGGGATCGATCGCGGTCGACAAGGGGATCGCCAAGCTCGGCGGGGCCGGCGACTTCTACCGGCAGCTCGACTCGGAGGCGATCGCCGAGCAGATTCTCGCCACCGCCCGCGGCGACGTCCACGACGTGGTCGAGCGGATCATGGAGCGCGAGCACCCGCAGCTCTGGCACGACCTGCCGCCGCGGGTGCGGGCGGCGGTGCACGCTCGGGTCCAGGAGCAGCTGCCGGAGATCGTGCGCGCGGTCACCGACGAGATCGGCGCCCACGTCGACGAGCTGCTCAACGTGAAGCTGATGGTGATCCGTCGCATCGAGGAGAACCCGGAGCTGGCCAACCGCATCTTCCTCGAGGTCGGCCGCAAGGAGCTTCGCTTCATCGTCAACTTCGGCTTCTTCTTCGGCCTCCTGCTCGGCGTCCCGGTCGCGTTTCTGACCGTGTTCGCCCTGACCCAGTGGTGGGTGCTGCCGATCGCCGGGGTGCTGATCGGCTACACGACCAACCTGCTCGGCATCCGGATGATCTTCGAGCCGATCGACCCCCGGCGCCTCGGGCCGATCACCGTCCAGGGGCTCTTCCTCAAACGCCAGCCGGAGGTTGCCGGCGTCTACGCCGCCATCATCGCCGACAACATCGTGACGATGGGCAACATGGCCGAGGACCTGATGAACGGGCCGAACTCGGATCGCACGCGGCAGATGATCGAGGACGTTCTGCGCCCGGTGGTCGACAGGGCGGTGGGGAGGGTGCAACCCGCCGTGCGGGTGGCCGTCGGCCCCCGCCAGTACGACGCGATCCGCTCGTCGGTGGCGGTCGAGGCCGCGGGACACGCGGTGGCGCCCCTGACCGACGCGGAATTCAACCGGGCGCAGAGCGAGGGCATTCGCGAGTTCGTCGCCGAGCGAGTTCGCCGGATGGCCCCCGCGGACTTCTCGGAGATGCTGCGCACGGCCGTGCGCGAGGACGAGTGGCTGCTCTACCTGCACGGCGCGGTGCTCGGATTCGGCGCCGGGCTGCTACACCTGGCGATCTTCGGATGAGCGAGGGCGAAGACAACGGAGTCCAGCCGGGCCGCGAGTTGATCGTTCGCGAGCCAGACTCGCCGGGGCTGGGCGAGCTGGCGCGAGCGATTCCCGGCCTCGCCAGGATCGCCGTCAGCGCCGGTTGGCAGATCGCGACCGGGGCGGCAGGGGCCTACGCCCGGACGACTTCGCGCACGGTGCGGGCGATCTCGATGGGAGAGCCGGCCGCCGACGTGGCGCAGGACGCGATCACCGAGCTGCGCGCCTACGCGCGCGAGCTGCTCGGCCTGCCCGAGCTCGGCAACGGAGAAGGGGATGCCGGGCGCGGCGATCGGCAACGGCAGCGCAACGGCAGGGTGGCGTCATCGCCCGAGGCGCTGCGCCGACGCGGGGAGGAGCTCCTTCGCGATTCCGCCGACGTCGGCTACGAGCAGGCGTCGCACCCCGCCTACATGAGGATCCTCGAGGCTCTCGCCCCGGATGAGGGCCGCATCCTGCGCTTCCTCGCGCGCAGCGGCCCCCAGCCCGCGGTCGACGTGCGCGCCGGCCTGCCGCTCGCCTCGGTGCTGGTCAAACCGGGGTGCAACATGATCGGTATGGAGGCCGGTTGCAGCCACACCGAGCGCGACCACGCCTACCTGGACAACCTGCATCGCCTCGGCCTGATCTGGTTCTCACGTGAGCCGGTCAAGGACCCGAGCCGCTACCAGGTCCTCGAGGCCCAGCCCGAGGTCGGCGAGGCGCGCGCCAAGGGCGGGCGCACGGCGCGCACCGTGCGCCGCAGCATCCTGCTCACCCCTTTCGGCGAGGACTTCTGCTCCGTCTGCCTGCCGCTTGAGGGAGTGGGCGAGGCGCCGCCCGTCGCCTAGAGCCCGTAACTCCGCCCGATCACGTCGAGCATCACCTCGTCGGTGCCGGCGCCGATGCGGTTGAGGCGAACGTCGCGGTAGGCGCGCTCGATCTCGTACTCCTTCATGTAGCCGTAGCCGCCGAGGATCTGGAGGCAGTCGTCGGCGACCTCGCAGGCGATCCGCGAGGCGAAGAGCTTCGCCATCGTGATCTCGCGCACCGGGTACTCGCCGTTGGCGAAGCGCCAGGCGGTCGCGTAGGTGAACTGCTTCGCCGCCTCGGTTTTGGTCGCCATCTCGGCGAACTTGTGGCGGATCGCCTGGAATTTGCCGATCGGGCGGCCGAAGGCCTCGCGCTCCTTGGCGTAGTCGAGCGTTTTCTCGATCATCCGCTCGGCCCCCGCGTGGCAGCCGGCAGCGGCGACCAGCCGCTCGCCCTGGAGCTCCCAGGCGATGTGGTAGAAGCCTTTGCCGACCTCGCCCAGCACCGCGTCGGCGGGGACGCGGACGTCCTCGAAGGCGATCTCGCCGGTGTCGGAGGCGTGCATCCCCATCTTCTCCAGCTCGGCGGAGACGCTGAAGCCGGGCACGTGCTCGCCGTTCTCGTCGCGCAGGTCGACGATGAAGAGGGTGATCCCGGCGTGGCGCTCCTCCGGGTCGGTCTTCGCGACGAGGACGATGAAGTCGGCCCGCGGCGCGTTGGTGATGAAGGTCTTGGAGCCGTTGATGACGTACTCGTCGCCGTCGCGGATCGCCGTCGTGCGGATGCCGGCGACGTCGGAGCCGGCGCCCGGCTCGGTGATCCCGAGGCAGCCGACCTTGTCGCCCTTCAGCCCGGGGGTGAGGTAGCGCTGCTTTTGCTCCTCGGTGCCGAGCAGGTGGATCGGCGGCAGGACCATGTCGCTCTGCACCGCGAAGCCCATGTTGGTGCCGCCGGAGCCCGAGTAGCTCATGCACTCGGCGCGGACCAGCGAGTAGAAGTAGTCGCCGCCCTGTCCGCCGTACTCCTCCGGGAAGCAGAGGCCGAGGAAGCCGAGGTCGCCGGCGCGCTTCATCGCCTCGGTCGGCCAGTAGGTGTCCTCCCACTCGTTGCGGTGGGGCCAGAGCTCCTTCTTCACCCAGGACTGCATCGACTCGCGCAGGTCCTCGTGCTCCTGGCTGAAGATGAAGTGCTTGCGGCCCGACGCGTGGTCGGGCTTGATGACGCTGGAGCCGTTGGTCGCGGTCGCCACTGGTGTCTCTCCTCGTTCGCTGGTCCCGGAAGTCGTCGCGGACAGTAGCACTTCCTACTTTCGACAGAGCCGCTATCGTCCCGACCGTGAGCGAGGGGAACTACGAGGTCGTCACCTACGAGGTCGCCGAGGGCGTCGCCACGGTGACGCTGAACAACCCGGAGAAGCGCAACATGCTCTCCGGGCAGATGCTGACCGAGCTGGTCGACGCGATGAAGCGGGCGCGCGACGACGAGGAGGCGCGCGCGGTCGTCCTCACCGGCGCCGGCGACAAGGTCTTCTGCGCGGGCGCCGACCTGGGCGGGTTCGCCGCCGACGTGCCGCTGGTCTCCAAACACTTCGCCACCGACCTCTTCCTGGAGTTCTTCCGGCTGATGCCGCGGCTCGGCAAGCCCTCGCTCTGCGCCGCCAACGGGCACGTGCTGGCGGGCGGCATGGGCCTCGCCCTCTCCTGCGACCTGCTGATCGCCAAAGAGGGGGCGACCTTCGGCACGCCGGAGATCAACGTCGGCGCCTTCCCCTACATGATCATGGCGATCATCTACCGCAACGTCCCGCGCAAGAAGGTCAACGAGATGATGCTGCTGGGCGAGCGGCTCTCCGCCGAGCAGGCGGTCGAGTACGGGCTCGCCAACAAGGTCGTCCCGGCCGGGGAGTTCGACGCCGCAGTAAATGAATGGGCCGGGGTGCTCGCCTCGAAGAGCCCGGTGCTGATGCGCCTCGGCCACGACGCGATGTACCGCCAGCAGGACATGGCGGTCGACGACGCGCTCGAGTACCTGCGCTCGCAGCTCTCCCTCACCTTCTCGACCGAGGACATCGTCGAGGGCGTCACCGCATTCTTCGAAAAGCGCGAACCGCAGTGGAAGGGACGCTGATGTCCGAGGCTGACGAGAAGACCGGGACGGCCGCCGGCGCCAACGGGTCCCACCTGCTGCCGGGCGCCGCCCCGCTCAGCGAGCTGAACGAGCAGCTGCACGAGCGGCGCGCGAAGGCGAAGCTGGGCGGCGGCGAGGAGAAGATCGCCAAACAGCACGAGCGCGGCAAGCTGACCGCGCGCGAGCGCCTCGACCTGCTGGTCGACGAGGGCACCTTCGTCGAGATGGGGATCCACGGCCGCCCGCACTTCGCCCAGCGGGCGATGGACGGCGTCGAGGCGCCCGCCGACGGGGTCGTCACCGGCTGGGGCGACGTCGACGGGCGCCCCTGCTGCATCGCCGCCTACGACTTCACCGTGATGGCCGGCTCGATGGGGATGACCGGCGAGATGAAGGTGACCCGCCTGCGGGAGATGGCCCTGCAGAAGCGGATGCCGTTCATCTGGCTGCTCGACTCCGCCGGCGCCCGCATCCAGGAGGCGGCGGGCTCGCTGTTCGCCGGCTCCGGCCACCTCTTCCGCGAGGAGGTGGTGATGTCGGGCGTGATCCCGATGGTCGCGGCGATGATGGGCCCCTGCGCGGCGGGCACCGCCTACATCCCGGCGCTCTCGGACTTCGTGCCGATGGTCTCCGGCCAGGGGGCGATGGCGCTCGCCGGCCCCCACCTGACCAAAGCGGTGACCGGCGAGGACATCTCGATGGAGGACCTCGGCGGCGCCAAGGTCCACTGCCGCAAGTCGGGAGTGGGGGACCTCGAGGTCGCCGACGACGAGGAGTGCATCCGCGTCGTCAAGCAATACCTCTCCTACTTCCCGGCCAACTGCGAGGAGCAGCCGCCGATCGTCGCCACCGAGGACCCCGACGACCGGATGTCGGAGAAGCTGATGGAGATCGTCCCCGACTCCTCGCGCCAGCCCTACGACATGTACGAGGTGATCGGCGAGATCGTCGACGACGGCGAGTGGTTCGACATCAAGCCGAAGTTCGCCAAGACGCTGATCACCTGCCTCGCCCGCTTCGGCGGCCAGCCGGTCGGGATCGTCGCCAACCAGCCCAAGCAGCTGGCCGGCATCCTCGACAACGACTCGGCCGACAAGGCGGCGCGCTTCATCAACCTCTGCGACGCCTTCAACATCCCGCTCGTCTTCCTCCAGGACGTGCCCGGCTTCATGGTCGGCTCGAAAGTCGAGCACGCCGGGATCATCCGCCACGGCGCCAAGATGCTCTACGCGGTCAGCCGCGCCACGGTGCCGAAGGTGACCGTGGTCGTGCGCAAGGCCTACGGCGCCGGCTACTACGTGATGTGCGGCAAGGCGTATGAGCCCGACCTGATCGTCGCCTGGCCGGGGGCCGAGATCTCGGTGATGGGCGCCGAGGGCGCGGTCAACATCATCGGCCGCTCGGCGATCGAGGCCTCCGACGACCCGGAGGCGACCCGCGAGACGATGCTGAACGCGGTCCGCGAGCAGATCGACCCCTACATCGCCGCCGGCAACGCGGTGATCGACGACATCATCGACCCGCGCGAGACTCGCCCGACGATCGTCAGGGCGCTGCGAATGGCGAAAACGAAGAAGGTCGAGCGGCCCTGGAAGAAGCACGGGGTGATGCCGGTATGAGTCGCTTCGAAAATCCCGTCGTCATCTCTTGCTCGATCTCCGGCGTGATCGCCAACCGCGACCAGTGCCCGGCGATCCCCTACACGCCGGAGGAGTACGCGGCGGAGGCGCGCCGCGCGGTCGACGAGGGCGCCTCGCAGATCCACATCCACGCCCGCACCCCGGACGGCACGCCCTCCTACGAGGTCGAGGACTTCCGGGCGATCACCGACGCGATCCTCGCCGAGGTCGGCGACGTGATCGTCAACTACTCGACCGGCGCGATCGGCATCCCGATCGAGAAGCGACTCGAGTACCTGCGGGCGCTGCGCCCCGACGTCGCCGCGCTCAACATGAGCTCGATGAACTACGCCAAGTACTCCTCGCGCCGCAAGGACTTCGTCTTCAAGGCGGTCTTCGAGAACAGCTTCGACACGATCATCGAGTTCCTCACGGCGATGAAGGAGCTGGGGATCAAGCCCGAGCACGAGTGCTTCGACGCCGGCCACGTCGCCAACCTCGACCCGCTGATCGACATGGGCCTGCTGGAGCGCATGCCGCTGCAGATCTCCCTGGTGATGGGGGTCAACGGCGGCATCCGCCCGACCCCGCGCAACGTCGGCTTCATGGCCGACCAGATTCCCGGCGGCGCCGAGGGCGAGAACCAGTGGCAGGTGATCGGCATCTCCCGCGACCAGTGGAAGCTGCTCGGCGCCTCGCTGGTGCTGGGCGGCAACGTCCGCGCCGGGGTCGAGGACAACCTCTACCTGCCCAACGGCGAGATGGCGCGCTCCAACGGCGACCTGATCGCCAAGGCGCGCCAGATGGCCGAGGACGTGGGGCGCCGCGCCGCCACCGTCGCCGAAGCGCGGGAGTTGCTGGGAGTGCCCAAACGGGTGGAAGCCTGAGCAGCGGGCCGATGGCCGAGCTGCCACTCAGCGACGTCAAGGTCCTCGACCTGACCCGGCTGCTGCCGGGGGGCTTCTGCTCGCTGCTGCTCGCCGACCTCGGCGCCGAGGTGCTGAAGGTCGAGGACACCGGGATGGGCGACTACATCCGCTGGGCGCCTCCCTATTACGGGACCGACGAGCAGCAGGAGCTGGGGACGCGCTCGGCGCTCTACCTCTCGCTCAACCGCGGCAAGCGCTCGGTCCGCCTCGACCTGAAGAGCGAGGCCGGCCGCGAGGCGCTGCTGCGCCTGGTCTCCTCCTACGACGTCGTCCTCGACGGCTTCCGCCCCGGCGTCCTCGACCGGCTCGGCGTCGGCTACGAGCGGATGCGCGAGGCCAACCCGGCGATCGTCTTCTGCGCGATCACCGGCTACGGCCAGGACGGCCCCTACGCCCAGCGCGCCGGCCACGACATGAACTACCTCGGCCTGGTCGGGCTGCTCGGCCTGACCGGCGCTAAGGACGGCCCGCCGGTGCAGTCGGGCGGGCAGATCGCCGACCTCGGCGGCGGCGCGCTGATGGCCGCCTTCGGGGTGATGGCGGCGCTGCATGAGCGGCGGCGCTCCGGCGAGGGCCAGATGGTCGACGTCTCGATGGCCGACGGGGCGCTCTCCTGGCTGGCGATGGTCGCCGGCCGATACTTCTGCGACGGCGAGGTGCCGCAGCGCGGCGAGCAGCAGCTCGCCGGCGGCCTGCTCTGTTACCTGCCCTACGAGGCGGCCGACGGCTGGGTCAGCTGCGGCGCCCTGGAGCCGAAGTTCTGGAGTGCCTTCTGCAACGGGGTGGGGAGGCCGGAGCTGATCGAGAAGCAGTTCGAGGCGCCCGGCTCCGATGCCTGGCGCGAGGTCGCCGAGGTGTTCCGCTCCCGCACTCGCGAGGAGTGGCTCGCCTTCAACGACGAGCACGACTGCTGCATCGAGCCGGTCCTCGACGTCGACGAGGCGCTCGATTCCGAGCTGGTCAGGGCGCGGGGGATGGTCGTCGAGCTGGAGCAGCCCGAGCTGGGCACGGTCCGCCAGCTCGGCTTCCCGGTGAAGATGAGCCGCACCCCCGGCGACCCGACCCGGCCGGCGCCGGCCTTCGGCGAGCACACCGCCGAGGTCCTGGCCGAAGCCGGCTACTCCGAGGAGGAGGTCGCGGCGATGATCGAGTCCGGCGCAGCCGCCGGTCCCAGCGCCGATTCCGCGGCGACCTTCCGCGCATGAGCGGCAACGGCGCAGCCGGCAACGGGGACCTGCTGCGGATGGGCGAGCTGGCCGAGGCCTCCGGCGTCCCGGTCCCGACGATCAAGCACTACCTGCGCGAGGGCCTGCTCCCCGAGCCGGTCAAGACCAGCCGCAACATGTCCTGGTACCCGCCCGAGTTCGTCGACCGGATCAAGCTGATCAAGCAGCTCCAGGAGGAGCGCTTCATGCCGCTGAAGGCGATCAAGTCGGTGCTCGACGAGGACCCCGAGCGGGCCCGCGCCCTGGTCGAGCTGGAGGACCGCATCCTCGACCGCGCCCTGGCAGGCGAGCGCACCCGCACCAGCGCCGCCGAGGTGCGCGAGAGCTACGGCGTCCCCAAGGAGGTGCTCGACCGCCTCGAGGAGCTCGACATCCTCAGCCCCAACAGCCGCGGCTACTCGCCCTCGGACCTGAAGATCATCGAGGCGATCGGCCGCTTCCGCGCCGGCGGCTACGACGAGGAGATCGGCTTCACCGTCTACGACACCCTCCGCTACAAGGACGCCCTGGAGAAGCTCGTCCGCCAGGAGGTCGACATGGTGATGAATCGCCTCGCCGGCGAGGTCCCACCCGAGCGCGTCGTCGAGATGCTCCAAGCCGGCGCCCAACCCCTCCAGGACCTGATCGCCGCCCTCCACACCAAGCTGATGGTCGCCGAGCTGGAGCGCCACCGCGCCAGCCGCGGCTAGGTGCGCAGTTCGGCCAGGCCCTCGTCGTGGGAGACGATCGGCGCGTAGCCGAGTTCCTTGCGGGCCTTGGAGATGTCGATCGTGCATTCCTGGGTCAGCAGCCATGAGCGGAAGGTCGTCATCGGCGGCTCGCCGGGGAGCGGGAGGAGCTTCCAAGCCGCTTCGCAGACGCGCGCCATTGGCGCGGCGGTCCAGGCGGGAAGGTTGCGGTTGGGCGGCTCGACCCCCTGGGTGCGGAGCAACTCGGTGACGAACTCGCGAAAGACGACCGGCTCGCCGTCGGTGACGAAGTAGGACTCGCCGGGCCTGCCTTTCTCGGCGGCGAGTACGAGACCCTCG
This sequence comes from uncultured Solirubrobacterales bacterium, assembly GCA_963837585.1. Classification (GTDB taxonomy): domain Bacteria; phylum Actinomycetota; class Thermoleophilia; order Solirubrobacterales; family 70-9; genus CAWINX01. The sequence continues at coordinate 653,061 of CAWINX010000003.1, forward strand.
ACGACGTTGTCGACGTGGGTCGTGTCGGTCACGGTGCGCCCGCCGCCGACCCAGGCCCATTTGCCCGCCTCCACCGTGGCGACCATCTCGGGCAGCAGTGTCGTGTCGCCCTTGCCCCAGACGAAGCGCGGCCGCAGCGCCACCGTCTCGAACTCCTCGCGGTTGGCGGCGCGCACCGCCAGCTCGGCTTTGGCCTTGGTCGCCGGGTAGGGAGCCCTCGAGTCGGGCCGCAGGGGGTTCGTCTCGTCGACGTTGACGAGCGGCTCGCCCGCCATCAGCGCCGCCTCGGTGCCGCAATGGACGAAGCGCTTCACTCCGGCTTGGGCGCACCCGGCGAGGACGTTGCGGGTGCCCTCGACGTTGCCCTTCTCGAAGCCCTCCCACGGGCCCCACTCGCCCAGGTGTGCGGCAAGGTGGAAGGCGACCTCTGTCCCGGCGGCGCCGGCGGCGATCGAGGCGCGGTCGCTGAGCTCGCCACGCACCGGCTCGGCCCCGAGGCGCGCGACTTTGGCCGCCGCGTCGTCAGAGCGGGCCAACGCGCGAACCGTTCTGCCCTGCCCGACGAGCCGCTCGATCAGCCTGCCGCCGATGAAGCCCGAACCACCTGTCACAAAAGCAGCGCCCGCCATTGGCCGCGATGCTAGTCGGCGGGAGCGACGGGCAGTCTCCGTATAGCCTGCGCGCGTGCGTTCGGCGCTGGTCACGGGGGCTTCTACGGGCATCGGCCGAGCCACGGCGTTGCGCCTCGACTCGCAGGGTTGGCGGGTGTTCGCCGGGGTTCGTCGCGAGTCCGACGGCGAGGCGCTGCGCGAGGAGGCATCCGAGCGGCTGGCGCCGGTGATCGTCGACGTGACCCAGGCCGATCAGATCGCCGCCGCCGCTGAGCGCCTCGGCGCGGAGCTTGGCGATGCCGGCCTCGACGGCCTTGTCAACAACGCCGGGGTCGCCATCCTCGGCCCGCTGGAGACGATGCCGATCGACGATTTCCGCCGTCAGATCGAGATCAACCTGACCGGGCACGTCGCCGTAACCCAGGCGATGTTGCCCCTGGTGCGCGCCGGCGACGGGGCGGATCGTCTTCGTCAGCTCGATCGGCGGCCGGATGGCGCTGCCGTTCGGCGGTCCCTACCACGCGTCCAAGTTCGGGATCGAGGCGGTCGCCGACTGCTTCCGCCAGGAGTTGCGCCCATGGGGGATCGACGTCTCCGCGATCGAGCCGGGCTCGATCGACACCCCGATCTGGGAGCGGGGCGAGCAGACCGCGGACGAGCTCGCCGGCCGCTGCCCCCGCCGCCCAGGAGGCGCTCTACGGGGAGACATCGTCAGCTTCCGCAAGGCGGTGCGGCGAGACCGGCAAAGCGGGGCATCTCTCCCGAAAAGGTCGCCGGCAAGATCGAGCACGCGCTGAGCGCCCGCCGTCCCCGCACCCGCTACGTGGTCGGCGCCGACGCGCGCGGCCAGGCGCTGCATGCGCAGCCTCCTCCCCGATCGGGTGATGGATCGGGCGGTCGCCGCGCCTGATGGGAATCTGACGCTCGCGCTTGCGACTTTTTCCTTGCTCCAGCAGGGTCAAAGTCGAAAGCGGCGCCTCCGTCTGCTCCTATACTGGCCCGAAGCCGATTGACTGGTCAATCAGTTGATGGCCGGACAGAGGAAGCCTTGCGCGCAGCCGTCGTACAGCTCAACTCCACCAACGAGAAGGCCCGCAACCTGGAGGTCGCCGAGCGCCTCGTCCGCGATGCGGCCGCCGATGGCGCCGACCTCGTCGCCCTCCCCGAGAAGTGGAACCTGCTGGCCGGAGGCGAGGAGCTGCTGGCGGGTGCCGAGCCGCTCGACGGCCCGACCCTGACCGCCGCTCGCGGCTGGGCTCGCGAGTTGGGCATCCAGCTGCTGGCCGGGAGCATCGCCGAGCGCGACACAGCCGAGAAGGCCTTCAACACCTCGGTCCTGATCGGCCCCGACGGCGAGGACCTCGCCGTCTACCGCAAGATCCACATGTTCGACGTCGACGTCGACGGGGTCGCCTACCGCGAGTCCGAGCACGAGGAGGCGGGAGCCGAGATCGTCACCGCCCCGCTCGGCGAGCTGATCGCCGGCCTCGCCGTCTGTTACGACCTGCGCTTCCCCGAGCTCTTCCGGATCCTCGCCGTGCGCGGCGCCCGCCTGCTCACACTGCCCTCTGCCTTCACCGCGGCCACCGGCCGCGACCACTGGGAGGTGCTGCTGCGGGCGCGGGCGATCGAGAACCAGGCCTTCGTCCTCGCCCCCAACCAGGTGGGGAAGGCGCCGCCGCACTACGACTCCTACGGGCACTCGATGATCGTCGACCCCTGGGGCGCGGTGCTCGCCGTCGCCCCCGATGGGGAGTGCTTCGCCGCCGCCGACCTCGACCTCGCCGAGCAGGACCGGGTGCGTCACTCGCTGCCCTCGCTCGCCAACCGCCGGCCGGACGCCTACGTCTGGCCGCAGCTTCAGGGGATGTTCGCCTAATGGCCAAAGCTCCGCCCGTCGACAAACGCCGCCAGATCCTCGATGCGGCGATCCGCGTCTTCGCCCGCCAGGGCTTCCACGCGACCCGCGTCTCCGACATCGCCGACGAGGCCGGGGTCGCCTACGGGCTCGTCTACCACTACTTCAAATCGAAGGACGAGGTGCTCAACGAGCTGTTCAGCCAGCGCTGGTCGCTGCTGCTGACCGCGATCGAGGAGACCGACGGCGCCGACGCGCCCCCCCGCGAGAAGCTCGCCGCGGTTGCCGGCTTCATCATCGAGTCCTACCGCCACGACCCGGAGCTGATGCAGGTGATCATCGTCGAGGTGACCCGCGCCGCCAACTCCTTCGGCCGCACCCACCTGCCGGAGATCCGCCGCGCCTACGAGTCGATCGCGAAAATCGTCGCCGACGGCCAGGAGCTGGGCGCGTTCCGCCGCGACATCGACCCGATCTTCGCCTCGATGTCCTTCTACGGGGCGATCGAGCAGCTGCTCTCCGGCTGGATCTTCGACGTCATCCCCTCCTCCGGCGCCGACTACGAGCGTGCCAAGGAACTTGTCGTGGCGACGATTTGCGACGGCCTCGAGCCGCGATAGGTAAGGTCGGCGCCGATGGAAAACGAGATCGTCAAACGACTCGCATGGAGCGGCGTGCTCGCCGCCGTCAGCGCTCTTGCCAGCATCGTCGCGACGCGGATCGCCGCAGTGGTGTGGCGTCGGGTCTTCGACGAGGAGCCGCCGGAGTAGTCCCTTGGCGACGCCCGACTCGACCGCGACGCCCCCCAAGGAGCCCGAAGACAAGTCGGTAGGCGAACTCGTCTTCGACGTCTCCGAGAAGGCGTCGACGCTGATTCGCGAGGAGATCGAGCTCGCCAAGGCGGAGGTCACCGAGAAAGTCGGCAAAATCCTCCGCGGCTCGGCGGTTGGGGCCGCGGCCGGCGCCTTCGCCTTCCTGGCGCTGATCCTGATCATGGAGGGGTTCGCCTGGCTCCTCAACGAGGAGGTCTTCGACGGCAAGACGTGGCCGGGCTTCTTCGTCGAGGCGGCGGTCTTCCTTTTGATCGCGGCCGGCGCGGGCTTCTTCGCCTACCGCTCCCTCCAGTCGGGCGCGCCGCCGATTCCGGAGCAGGCGATCGAAGAGGCGAAGCTGACCAAGACGATGCTGGAGGGCAAGGAGAAATGAGCGCTCATCCCGAGCCCGTGAAGCCTTCAACCGCCGGGGCGCCGGGTCGCTCCTCGGCGCAGATCCGTCGCGACATCGACGCCCAGCGTCAGGACTTCGGCCACTCGGTCGAGGCACTTCGCGGACGCGTCACCGAGCTGACCGACTGGCGTCGCCAGGTCCGCGAGCATCGCTCTCAGCTGATCGTCGGGGCGGCGATCGCCGGGTTTGCGATCGGGGGCATCATGGCCCTCCGCCGCCGCGGCTGAGCCTTACGCGAGGATCTCCTTCGAGACGCTGCCGACGCCGAGCAGCCCCGGTCCCACGTGGGAGCCGATCACCGGGCCGATCTCGGAAATGAAGACGGGCTCGCAGCCGAAGATCTCGCGGCAGTCGTCGGCCAAGCGCTTCGGCGGTCTCGAAGTCCTGGATGTGCTGGACGACCCAGCCGTCGAGGCCCGACTCGTGGCGCTGGCGGGCGTAGCCGCGCAATCGCTCCAGCGCCCGCGCCCGAGTCCGCACCCGCTCGACCGGGGTGATCTCCTCCTCCAGGGTGAGGATCGGTTTGATCTTCAGCGCCGAGCCGATCCAGGCGCGGGCGCCGCCGATCCGCCCGCCCCGGCGCAGGTACTCGAGCGTGTCGATCGCGAACCACATCTTCAACTCCTCGCGCGCTCGCTGCGCTCGGACGAGGACCGCGTCCGCCTCATCGCCCGCGGCCGCCGCCCCCGCTGCGGCCAGCACGCAGAGCCCCATCCCGCCGCAGGCGGAGCGCGAGTCGAAGACGTGGATTCGCTCGCCGCCCTTGCCCTCGTCGATCAATCGCTGACGCGCCTGGGTCGCGGCCTCGTAGGTCCCGGAGATGCCCGCCGAGATGTGGATCGAGACGACGTCGCGGCCGGCGTCGAGCAGCGGCTCGTAGATGGAGATGAAGTTGCCGACCGAGGGCTGGGAGGTGGTCGAGCCGCGCTCGGACGCCCGCAGCTGCTCGTAGAAGGCGCCGAAATCGGAGATTTCCGACTCCGGTCCCTGGGTGCCGTCGAGTGAGACGTAGAGGCTGATTACCTCGATGCCCCGTCGCGGTCGCGAGCTCGGTCGGGCAGGTATGCGGTCGTGTCGCAGACGACGGCGGTTTGAGCGGTCACGCGAGCAGGCTACACTTTGTGAAGTGACCGATTCCCCACAGGCAGCGATCACCCTGACCGACAAGGCAGCCGAGAAGATCGGCGAGCTGCTCGGCGGTCAGAGCGAATCCGACGAGCAGGCCCTTCGAGTCGCCGTTCGCGGCGGCGGATGCTCCGGCTTCCAGTACGCGCTCGCCTTCGATCGCGCCAAGGACGACGACCACCTCTTCGAGGTCGACGGCGTCTCCGTCATCGTCGACAAGGTCAGCATGCAGTTCGTCTTCGGCTCGGAGGTCGACTACGTCGAAGGCCTCCAGGGCGCCGGGTTCCAGGTCAACAACCCGAACGTCGTCGCCGCCTGCGGTTGCGGTTCTTCTTTCCAGGTGAAAGAAGACGCTGCAGAGACCGCTGCGGTCTAGCTGCCGTCGATCTGAAGCGGCGGCGACTGGGCCGGGGGGCCGGCCGGTGCGGCTGCGACCTGCGGTTGCTCGACTCCGAGCGACTCGGCGAGCTCGCCTGAGGCGAAGGTCTCCTCGACCAGGTCGGCGCCGCCGATCAGCTCGCCGTTGACGTAGAGCTGGGGGAAGGTCTGCCAGTCGGAGATCTCGGCGGTCACCTCGCGCAGGGGCTGCAGGGCGGGGAGGACGTCGATCGCGCCGTACTCGACGTCGAGCTGGTCGAGCACCTGGACGACGCGCATAGAGAAGCCGCAGCGGGGCTCTTCCGGCGTGCCTTTCATGAAGAGCAGCACCGGGTTGGCGGCGATCAGCTCCTCTACTTTCTGCTTCAGCTCGGGGTCGGCCATTGGCACAGACTAGCTATCCGGCCACGCGGGTCTCGATCGAGAGAGCGTGGATGGCGCCGTCGTCGAAGCGCTCCTTTACCGCGGCCTTGACCAGGCGGTGCTGGTCGATCCGCGAGAGGCCGTCGAACTGGGCCGCCGCGACCCGCGCGCGCAGGTGGTCGCCGGCGCCGGTCTCGTCGACCACCTCGACCTCGGCGCCGGGCAGCGCCGCCTCGATCATCGATTTCAGTTCCGCCAGGTCGGCCACGGCGGGGATTCTATGGAGCGCGGCCGGCGAGGCTAGGATCGGCCGATGGGACGTGAGGAGATTCGCTTCCCCTCGGCGGGGGAGGAGTGCGCCGCGTGGCTGTTTCGACCGGAGGGGCTCGACGGCCCGGTCCCCTGCGTGGTCATCGGCTCCGGCATCTCCTGCGTGCGCGACCAGGGACTCGACCGCTTTGCCGAGCGCTTTGCCGCCGCCGGGTTCGCCGCCCTTGCCTTCGACTACCGCCACTTCGGCGACAGCGGCGGTCAGCCGCGTGGCCTGGTCACCGGCACCCGGCAGCAGGACGACTTTCGCGCCGCCATGGCCGCGGCTCGTAGGATCGAGGGGATCGACCCCAAGCGGCTCGTCCTCTGGGGGTACTCGCTCGGAGGTGGCAATGTCCAGGGGGTCGCCATCGACGACGATTCGATCGCCGCCGCGATCTGCGTGGCCCCGGTGGTCGACGGGGCGCGCAGCCTCCTGCACATCGGTGGCCTGCCCCACCTGGCGAGATTGATGGCGGCCGGAGCGCGCGACGGCCTGCGGGCGCTGCGCCGGGCCGAGCCCTACCTCGTCCCCGTGGCCGGGCCGCCGGGCTCGCTCGCGGTGCTCAACAGCCCCGACTCCGACCCCGGTTTCAAGGCGATCACGCCGCCGGGCTCGACCTGGCGCAACGAGCTCTGCGCGCGCACCGCGCTGGCGCCGCCCTTCCGATTGGCTCGCAAGGTTCGCCGCATCGAGTGCCCGGTCCTCTACTGCCTGACCGAGGAGGACGACATCAACCCGCCGCGGCTGGGCAAGCTGGCCGCGCGGCGCGCTCCTCGCGGCGAGCTGCGCCTCTATCCCGGCGGGCACTTCGATCCGTTCCTCGGCGAGACCTTCGAGCGGATGTGCGCCGACCAAGTCGACTTCCTCCGCCGAAACCTCCGCGTCGAGCCGGTCTAGCCGGAGACCTTTTCGCCCAGCGCGTCCAGCATCTCCTCGACCCGGACGAACTTGACGCGGGGACGGCCGTGCGGCTCGCCGCGGCCGACCTCGGCCTGGTCGATCGCCTGCCAGTCCTCGAAGCTGACGTAGCGGACGCCGCGCTCGGCGAGCAGATCCTCGACCGCGGCGGGCTCGGGGCTCTCGGGGCTGAGCAGCGTCTGCGACTCGACGTCGGCGAGCAGGTGCTGAACGGTCTCCAGGGCGTCTTTCTTGTTGGTGCCGATCACCCCCGACGGGCCGCGCTTGATCCAGCCCGCGGTGTAGTGGCCGACCTTGTGGCCGGAGTCGTGGGAGTCGAGCACCCGGCCGCCCTCGTTGAGGATCAGGCCGCGCTTCTCGTCGAAGGGGACGCCCTCGATCGGGATGCCGGTGTAGCCGACCGAGCGCAGCACCAGGCCGCACTCCAGTTCCTCGCGCTCGCCGGTGTCGCGGGCGCGCAGGGCGCCGCCCTCCTCGACCAGCTCATTGCGGCCGATCACGATCTTCTCGACCTTGCCGTCGCCCTGGATCTCGATCGGCGAGGCGAGGAAGCGCAGGACGATCCGCTGCGCCTTGCCTTCCGGCTCGCGCTGGGAGAACTCGCGCAGGGTCTCGACGTTGACCCGGGTCGTCTTGTCGGCCTCGTCGGACTCGAGGAAGGCGGCGCTGGCCGGGTCGAGCTCGACCTGGGCCGGGTCGACGATGACGTCGGCGTCCTCCATCTCACCGAGCTCCTTGATCTCGGGGTTCGTGAAGGCGGCCTGGACGGGCCCGCGGCGCCCCAGCACGACGATCTCGCGGATCTTCTTGGCGTCGAGCATCTCGATCGCGTGGTCGGCGGTGTCGGTCTGGCGCAGCTCGTGGTCGGTCAGCGCCAGCATCCGGGCGACATCCATCGCCACGTTGCCGTTTCCAATCACCACGGCGCGCTCGCCGGAAAGGTCGAAATCCTCACCGGCGTAGTCGGGGTGGGCGTTGTACCAGCCGACGAAGGCGGTGGCGGCGTGGCTGCCCGGCAGGTCCTCGCCGGGGACGCCTAGCTGGCGGTCGGTCTCACAGCCGACCGTGAAGACGATCGCGTGGTAGAGCCGCTCGAGGTCCTCGACCTCGATGTCGTGGCCGATCTTGACGTTGCCGAAGAAGCGGAAGCCCTCGCGCGCCGCCGTTTTCTCGTAGACGCGGATCACCGACTTGATCTTGGGATGGTCGGGCGCGACGCCGCCGCGGACCAGGCCGAAGGGGGTGGGGAGGCGGTCGAAGAGGTCTACCTGGGCGTGGAGGTCCTCGCCCTTGAGGATGTGCTCGGCGGCGTAGAAGCCGGACGGGCCGGCGCCGACGATCGCGACGCGGAGGGGGTTATCTGGGGTTCCGATCTGGGTCATGCGAACGCGGAAGGATAGGGAAGTCGCGCCGTCGCCTACGCGGCGAGCAGCATCTCGCTGCAGCGCGGGCAGATGCCGTGGCTGATCGCCGGCAGCTCGGTCCGCCTGAACAGTTCCAGCCGGGTCGCCGCCTCCTCTACCTCGACCCACTCGCCCTCGACCTCGAAGCGATCGCACCAGCCGCACATCTCCAGCGTGCTCGCGCTTCGGGGTACCTCGGGGTCGAGCATCGGCTGGGCCTCGCGCGGCTCCTCGGAGCGCAGCCGAGCCGAGAACATCACCACCCGCCCCGACGGGTGGGCGACGATGCGGATGTCCATCTCCCGTCGCATCTCGGGGCCGTCGCAGCGGAAGGGAAGCTCGATGTCACGGACTTCCTCGCGGATCCGTCGCAGCAGCAGCCGCTGGAGCTTCTTCAGCTCGTGCCCGGCGACGAAGTCCCAGAGCGAGCGGCCGAGACTGGCGTCGGCGCCGTCCCAGCCGTTCTCCTTGGCAAATTCGTAGAAGCCCTGGTCGACCTTGATCAGGTGGTCCTGGTCGTCAATCGCGTAGCTGAGAGTCTGCGTGCTCACTGGACCGCGGCGAGGCTGGGGGCGCCGTCGAGGGCATCCAGCGCCTTGCGGACCGACATCGCCACACAGGTGAAGATCGGCGTCTCGCGCTCCGTGTACTCGCTCGACTCGGTCGGTCGCAGCTCGTTGACGAGGTCGAGGAACATGCCCGGGTCGTCGCCTTCGAAGGCGACGACGAACTCCTGATCGTCGAGGCCGAAGGAGTAGGAGGTGTTGATCGTGATCTCCGGGTAGCGGCGGCCGACCTCGATGTGGCTTTTCATGATCCGTTGGCGCTCCTCCGCCGGCAGCCCGTACCAGCGGCGCTGCTTGACCATCGGGTAGAGGAAGAGGTATTTGCGCTCGGAGACGCAGATCTCCGGCCGCGCTTGCTCGTCGGAGTAGGGCGAGCGTTTGGTCATCGAGAGGAACGAGTGGGGGGTCTCCGACCACTTCGCCAGGCCACTCTGGCCGAGCACGACGTGGAAGGTGTGCAGGTCGTCGAGGTTGGGGCTCTGGCTGAGCAGGACCAGGTCGACGTCGCCGCGCGTGCCTATGGTTGAGTAGGCCCGCAGTGAGCGGTCGATGGCGAAGTCCTCGCAGGCGGCGCGGAACTCCCCCTTGTCCGCGGCGCGAAGCTCGGGGTCCCTACGGCGCCAGGCTGGGTCAACCTTGAAAAACGTGAACTTGGCGAAAGTGCGGTCGGCCATCGGGTTGACCATAGCGACCATCTCTCTAATAGGGATGGGGTTCGGGCAGGGGGTTCCGCTTAACTTTTTCGGTGAAGCGGAGGCCGCCGTCCGAGGACCGGCTGCCGAAAAAGTACAAGACGCTCCACCCCCTACCCGAACCCCATCTACTCATGTGACGGTGGCGTGGCTGCCGATGGGGTCCACTGTCGCTGAGCTTGCGAGGGTTCAGGGGGTTTCGCCTGGGCTGATGAGCGCCGGCCTGGGGAACGTGCCGGCGGAGCAGACCTATCTGGATATTGGGCAGGGGAATCGGGTTTTCGATTCGCTCTACGACGGGGGACTGCCGGCTCGGGGGAAGGGATGGTGGCGTGCTGTCGTTGCGCGGGCCGATTCTGCGCCCGCCGACATCGTCCCCGGCCTCCTCACCTCCACCGTCCGCAGTGCCGGTAAGCGGTACGCGACCCGGAGCGCGACGGTGGGCGAGCTGCCGGCCCTGGTCCGGCGCCTGCGCGGGGACGACCTTCTGATCGCGATCGAGCGGCCGCCGCCGGCGAGAAACCGCGCACTGGCGATCGGCGTTGCCGGGCGAGGATTCCACGGCAACCTCACCTCCGACAGCACTCGCCTCGACGGATACGTGCTCTCGACCGACGTCGCCCCGACGATCCTGCATCGCCTCGGCGTCGCGGTCCCTTCGCAGATGTCGGGACAGCCGATCCGCTCGGAGGGCTCGGTCGATGTCGGGGAGGTCGTCTCGCTCGGCAACAGGCTGGCGACGATCTCGGAGCGGCGCGGGCCGGTGATCGGCGTCAGTCTCGCCGTCTGGCTGGTCGCGCTGGTCCTGGCTGTCGCCTTGACGCGGGGCCGTGCGGCAAGGGTCGCGGTGCGGTTGGTCGGCCTCGGCGTCGTCTACCTGCCGCTGCTGCTCCTTGCCGCCGCGGCGCTCGAGCCGAGCCGGGCCGTCGAGCAGCTCGCGGTGATGATCGGCGCCCCAGCGCTGGCGGCCTTGACACTGGCGGCGCTGGGCGGCTATCGAGCGCTTGCGGTCGCCTCCGGCCTCACCGTCGCCGCCTATGCGGTCGACGTAATCGTCGGCTCGCCGCTCACCTCGCTCTCCCTGCTCGGGCCGAATCCCGGGCTGGGCGTGCGCTTCTACGGAATCGGGAACGAGCTGGAGGCGCTGCTTTGCGTGCTGGTCGTGGCCGGGACGGGGGCCGGATTGGCGGGCTTTGCGCCGCGGCTCTCGCCGAGGCAGTGCGCGTTCGCCTTTCTCGCGGTCGGGCTTCCGCTCGCCTTCGTCTTCGCGGCCGGCCGCTTCGGCGCCGACGTCGGCGCGGCGATCGTCCTGCCTGTCGGCGCGGCATCGGCCGCCGCGATTGTCGCCGCACGGCGTCGGCGCACCGCCTTGCTCGTGATCGCCGTGCCGCTGCTCGCCGTCGCCCTGCTCGCCCTGGTCGATCTCCTCTCCGGAGCCAACGCCCACCTCACCCGCTCGGTACTCGACGCCGGCGGCTTCGGCGATCTGGCCCAGGTCGCCCAGCGACGACTCCAGCTCTCGGCCCACAGCTTTACCCGACCGATCGTCTTCGTCTTCATGCCGCTGATCGTCGCCCTTGCCGCGCTCGCTATCGCTCGCCGTGAGCGGCTGCGGGAATGGTTGCGCGGTCGTCCCGGCGATGCGAGCGGGCCTGCTCGGCGCTGTGGTCGCGACGCTGGTCGGCACCCTCGCCAACGACTCGGGCGCCCTGCTGCTGGAGATTGGCGCCGCATATCTGCTGGTTTTCGTCAGTTTTTCCTGGGCTGAAGGGGGCGCGTAGCGCGGCGCATATCGGCGTCCTCGGTCGCTTGCGTGCAAAGCACGCGGCGCTCCCTGTGTCCTTGATCTGCTTGGCTACGCGCCCCCTTCGCACGCAATTCTTGCTCTGGGGGATCGACTACCCTTAACGCCCAGTGCGAATTGCCCTTGTCTCGCCATATTCCTGGACCTACCAGGGCGGCGTGAACCGGCACGTGGAGGCGCTCGCCGAGGAATTTCTCGGTCGCGATCATCACGTCCGCGTGCTCGCCCCCTTCGACCCGCCTGACCGGGTCAGCCGCGTCCTGCATCGCGCGACCGCCGAGCCGCGGCAGGTTCCCGACTACTTCATGCCGCTCGGTCGCACGATCGGGGTCGCCTCCAACGGCGCCATCTCCAACCTCTCGGCCTTTCCGGCCGGGGGCGTCGCCGCGATTCGGCGGGAGCTGCGCCAGGGCGACTACGACATCGTCCACATCCACGAGCCGGTAGTTCCCCTGGTCGGTTGGAACGCGGCGCTGGGGGCGAAGACCCCGGCCGTCGGCACCTTCCACGCCTACTCGACCAAAGCAGTCCCCAACTACATCGCCAGCGCCTTCGGCGCCCGGCGCGTCTTCAACCGCCTCTCGGCGCGGATCGCCGTCTCCGAGGCGGCCGCCTGGACCGGCCGGCGTTGGTTCGGCGGCCATTACGAGATCGTCCCCAACGGGGTCGACGTCGATGCCGCCCCGTCGAGCCCAAAGCCCGAAAGCGATGAGCTGCGGGTGCTGTTCGTCGGCCGTCCGGAGGAGCGCAAGGGCCTGCCGGTTCTGCTCAGCGCCTTCGGCGCCCTGGTCGAGCACGTGCCCTGTCGCCTCACCGTGATCGGAGCCGAGCGCGAGGACGTCGCCCGCTACCTCACCGACCCCGAGACGATGCGCTGGATCGACGTCCATGGGCGGGTTTCCGGCGAGAGCCTCTGGCGGTCTCTGCACGAGGCCGACCTGCTCTGCGCCCCCTCGCTCTCGGGCGAGAGCTTCGGCATGGTCCTGACCGAGGCCTTCGCCGCCGGCACGCCCGTAATCGCCTCGGAGATCGCCGGCTACAGCGACGTCGTCACCGACGGGGTCGACGGGGTCCTGGTGCCTCCCGCCGACCCGCAACGCCTGGCCGAGGAGCTGCAGCGGGCCCATCACGAGCCCGAGCGCCTGCGGGCGATGGGAGAGGCCGCTCGCCGCAGCGCCCAGCGCTTTGCCTGGCCGCAGGTCGCAGACCGCGTGACCGAGGTCTACGAGCAGGCGATCGAGGCCCCCCAGCCCGCCAATTCCACCGAGCGGGCGGGCCGCTGGGTGGGCATCCTGGCCGCCGACGGCAAGCCTCACAACCCGCCGCAGCGACTCCCCTCGCTGGACCCGCCACTGGCTCGCAGCGGCAGTCGGAAGCGGCGGGTCGCCCGCCGCGCAGCGCTCGGCGTCGCCGGTGCGCTCGGCATCGGTTTGACCTTGCTCGCCGCCCAGAAGATCGGCGTCGACAACGTGGTCGCCAGCATCGCCGGCTCCGACGCCACCTGGGTGCTGATCGCCTGCGCGCTGATGGCCCTCTCGCTCTTCTTCCGCGCCGCCTCCTGGTACTGGATCGTCCGCGCCGCCCTGCCCAACCGCCCAATCCGCCGCCGCGATGTCACCTCGGCGACGATGATCGGCGTGCTGATGTCGGCGACGCTGCCGGCCCGGCTCGGCGAGCCGGCCCGCGCGATGACCCTGGCGCGCCGCAGCGGCCGCATGCGGGAGACGTTCCCGGTCCTGCTCGGCACGCTCGTCTCCCAGGCGGTGCTCAACATCGTCGCCCTGATCCTGCTGGGCGTGATCATCGTTTCGACCACGCCGCTTTTCCACTCCGGCACCCAGAAGCTCTTCGCTCTTCAGCCTGGTGCCCCTGGTACTGCTCATGGTTGTCCTCTTCGCGCCGATGTTGATGCGCCGCAACGGCAACGGCCGCCTGGCGAGGCTTGGGGCAATGCTGCACGGCGCGCTCGTTCAGGTCCGCGCCGGGCTGACGGTCTTCCGTGAGCCACGTCGCGGCATCGCCGCCTCGGCTGCCCAGCTGACCGCCTGGGCGATCCAGCTCTCCGCCTGCTGGGCGCTGCTGTTCGCGCTCGGGCTGGAGAATCAGGCGGGGATCGGGGCGGCCGCGGCGGTCCTTTTCGCCGTCAATGTCACCGCCGTCGTCCCGGCGACGCCGTCGAACATCGGCGTCTTCCAGCTGGCGGTGATCAGCGTCCTTCACACCGGCTTCGGCATCGGCACCGCCGACGCGCTCGCCTACGGCGTCATCCTCCAGGCGGTGGAGATCGCAACCGCCGTCGCCCTCGGCCTGCCGGCGCTGGTCCGCGAGGGGCTCACCTGGAGCGACCTGCGGGTGCAGGCTCTCTCCACCGCGCCGGTCCGCCTCGAGCCGAAGCCGCGCGCCCGCCCGCGCACCGGCGCGGCGCGCGAGACGGCCTAGATCTAGCCGACCGAGTCGGCGATCTCGACCAGCGCGGCGGCCACCACGGGGTCGAACTGCGTGCCGGAGCAGGCCCTGCACCTCGGCGATCGCCGCCGCGGAGGGCATCGCTTCGCGGTAGGCGCGGGTGGTGGTCATCGCGCTGAAGGCATCGCAACAGGTGACGATGCGCGCCTCGATCGGGATCTGTTCGCCGGCCAGCCCGTCCGGGTAGCCACTGCCGTCGAAGTGCTCGTGCGAGGAGCGGACGATCTTGCCGACTTCGGCAAGCGCGCCGCCCACCCGGTTGAGCATCGTCTCGCCCTCGATCGTGTGGCGATGCATGATCTCCCACTCGGCGTCGTCGAGCGGGCCGGGCTTGTTGATGATCTCCTTCGGCACCGCGATCTTGCCGACGTCGTGAAGAAGCGCCGCGAACTCGACGTTGCGGCGCTGGTGCGCGTCGAGGCCGAGCTGGTCGGCGACGGCGAGCGAAAGCTGGACCACGCCGCGGCTGTGGCTGCCGGTGTAGGCGTCGTCGGCCTCGACCACATCGCCAAGCAGCATCGCCGTGCCCTGGTAGGCGCTGCTCAACTCAAGCGCCTGGTCGATCCGGGCCTTGCGCTCGCCGGAAAGGACGGCGAGGACCGCTGCGAGCGGCACGACCAACAGGCAGATCGCCGGGCTGAGCTCGATTGCCGCGAACGCGACCAACAGGCCGATCGGCGCCAGGGCGCTGTCCAGCGCGTAGACCGGCTCCATCAGTTTGGCGAGGGTGCGGGGAGAGGTGCCGTCGACGAGACGGCCGCGAATTGCCGTCGCCGCGAAGTCGAAGGCGAACTGCGCCAGCAGCGCGGCCGCGTAGATCGGCCAGTTGGACCACTCGAAGACCTGGGCGCCGGCGGCGATCAGCACCGCGGCCGGGCCGATCGAGTGCCAGCAGTCGCCGAAGACGTGGAAGGCGCGATAGACGCTGGTCTGCCCGGTGGCGTAGTCGATCAGCCTGCCGAGGGCCCAGCTGACGCTGACCACCAGCGGCACGACCGGGGTCGGCAGCAGGAAGAGCATCGGCACGAAGACCAGCTCGGTTGGGACCGTGTAGCCGTCGGCGATGTCGAACTTCGCCCGGCAGGTGACGACGTAGGCGGCCATCAGGAGGGCCAGCTCTCCGAGGTCGAGGGAGCGGGGCGAGGAGAGGAACAGTGCCATTCCCAACGCCACCGCGAGGAAGGCGAATGCCGCGATTGCCTCAACTGAGCGCTCTCTCCCGTGGGCGCGCTCGCGGGCGCGGTCGCGGCCCAGCGCGAAGAGCCGCTCCAGTTCTGGTGTCTCCAAGACGCTCGCCATAACTGCCGACCGAGTTCTCAGTCCGGTCCCGGCGCCTATCGGCAGTTCGTGCCCTCGCCAATAGCGCCGCAAGGGAAGATTCCACGGGGGACTCGTGCCTGGCTACCAACTAATCAGTAGCCGTTTGATCGAAGTTTCTAAAGGTCGCGCTCGCGCAGTCGATGCCCGCCCCCTCACATAAGTCAGCTGAATAAGGGCAAACCTGTCGCGAGGTGGGGGCGCAAAGTCAGAGGTCTCACGGTTTTCCGCGAGATGGCTCAACTGCCAGCTTGGTTGTCAAGACCAGGCTTCTTGGCCTGCGACAAGGAGGTTTACCCGCATGAAGCTCAACCCGATTTCCTTTTTTCGCCGCTCCCGCGCAAAGTCCGCGGGCGCCACGGCAGTCGCGCTCCTCGCGCTTGCCGCCTTCGCCGGCTCGGCCCAGGCCTGTTCCTACTCCGGCGCCGAGCAGGTCTTCAAGCCCTGGGGCGATCAGCACTCCTACGTGCTCGCCCCCGACGGCGGCTTCGAGTCCGGAGGCGCCGGCTGGTCGCTGAACGGCGGCGCCAAGGCCGTCAACGGCAACGAGAGCTACAACGCTGGGCGGCGCCCGCGACGCACGCTCGCTGTCGCTGCCGGCCGGCAGCTCGGCGGTCAGCCCGTCGATCTGCATGGCGATCGACACGCCGGAGTTCAGGATGTTCGCCCGCAACACGGGCGATCCGTCCTCGCAGCTGCGGGTTGAGGCCACCTACAAGCTGCTGGGCCTGGTGCAGACGAAGGTGGTCAACAACGTCACGGCCGGCTCGAAGCTGGGCGCCGACCCAGCAGATGTCAACAGTGCTGACCCTCTCGACGATCGTCGGCATCCTGATCCCGAGCTCGATTCAGGTTCGGATCACGCCGCTGGATCGACAAGGGCAACTGGCAGGTCGACGACCTCTACATCGACCCCTTCGCTCGTCACTGAGCTGACGGACTGAGCACCTCGGGAGAGCTGTCGTCGGGGTCTGACTCCGGCGGCAGCTCACCTCCCCTGTCGGTGCCGGCGATCAGCTCGTCCGGCGCTTTCTCCTCGGGGATGAAGCCGGACTTCATCCCGAAATAGACCGCCTGGGGGTGGTGGGCGACGATCGCCACCGTCGACTGCTCGGGCATCACCGCGTAGCCGTCGGAGAGGGTCATCCCGATCTCCTCGAGCCCGAGCAGGCGCCAGACCTTCTCGTGCTCGGACTGGTCCGGACAGGCGGGGTAGCCCCAGGAGTAGCGGCGTCCCTGGTCGAGGTCGATGCCGAGCTCGCGGCGCACGTCGGCGTGCAGCCACTCGGCCAGGCCCTCGGCCGACTGGACGCCGAGCCCGTGGACGTAGAGCTGCTCGGCGAACTCGCCCTCGCGCTCCAGCCGCTCGATCAGCTCGGTCACCTCCGGCCCGACCGTGACGCCCTGCAGCGCGACCACGTCGCGCTCGCCGGACTCGAGCGGGCGGAAGAAGTCGGCCAGGCAGATGCGGTCGTGCTTGGGCTGGCGCGGGAAGACGAGCCGCTCCAGCTCCCGGTCGGGGTCCGCCGGGTCGAAGACGACCAGCTCGTTGCCGTCGGCGTTGCAGGGGAAGTAGCCGAGGCGAGCGCGCGGGTTCAGGTAGTCCTGCTCGCGCCACATCCGCTCCAGCCGCGGCGCGAAGCCCTCCTCCTCGTCGGTGCCCTCGACCAGGTCGCGCCAGGCATCGCCCTTGACGCCTTTGCCGCCCCAGTGCAGCTTGAAGAGGACGTGGCGGTCGAGGTAGGGGAAGACCTCGTCGAGGTCGACCGGGACCTCCCGCACCCCCCAGAAGGGCGGCGCGGGGATCGGCGTGTCGGTGCGCGCGGCGGAGCGCACGCTGTCGTCGGTGGTGGGCGGGGAGTCGTCGGGGACGACGACCTTCTCGCGAAGCTGCTTGGCCTCGGCGCGGATCCGCTCGACCAGCGCCTCGCGCGCCGCTTCGTCGACCAGCTCGTCCATCGTGTCGAGTCCCTGGAAGGCGTCCTTGCAGTAGAAGACGCCGGGCTCGTAGACCTCGTCGGAGTCCTTGCCGTGCGGGTAGAGGGTGCGGCGGCCGAAGTCGCGGTTGATCGCGGCGCCGCCGATCAGCACCGGGAAGCCGAGTCCCCGCTGGTGCAGCTCCTGCACGCAGATCGGCATCTGCTTTGAGGTGGAGACGAGCAGCGCCGAGAGGCCGATCGCGTCGGCGTCGTTTTCGACCGCGGCCTCGATGATCGCGTCGACGGGGACCTGCTTGCCGAGGTCGATCACCGTGTAGCCGTTGTTGGTGAGGATCGTGTTGACCAGCGACTTGCCGATGTCGTGGACGTCGCCGAAGACGGTCGCGATCACGACCTTGCCCTTGGTGTGGCCCTCGATCCGGTCGAGGTAGTTCTCCAGGTGGGCGACGGCGCGCTTCATCACCTCCGCCGACTGCAGGACGAAGGGCAGGATCAGCTCGCCGGCGCCGAATTTGTCGCCGACCTCCTTCATCGCCGGCAGCAGCACCTGGTTGAGGGTGGGGACGGCGCCGATCTTCTCGACCGAGCGGTCGATCCACTCCTCGACCCCCTCCTTGCGGCGGCGCAGGATGTGCCAGTGCAGCGCCTCCTCGGGCTCCATGCCCTCGGTCGGGTCCTCCGCCTCCTCGGCCGCCTCCTCGCCCTTGCTCTCGAAGTGGGCGATGAAGCGCTCCAGCGCGTCGTCGCGACGGTTGAAGACGAGGTCGTCGGTCAGCTCCCGCTCGTTGTCGGGGATCTCCCCGTAGGGGGTGATGTGGTTGGGATTGACCATCGCCAGGTCGAGGCCGGCCTCGACGCAGTGATGCAGGAAGACGGAGTTGAGGACCGCGCGGGCCGGGGGTGAGACGCCGAAGGAGACGTTGGAGACGCCGAGCGAGGTCTTGACGCCGGGGATCTCCGCCTTGATCCGGCGGATTCCCTCGATCGTCTCCACCGCGGAGGGCCTCCACTCCTCATCGCCGGTGGTAAGCGTGAAGGTGAGCGCGTCGAAGATCAGCGCCTCGGGGTCGAGCCCGTGCTCGTCGCAGGCGAGGTCGCGGAGTCGCTTGGCAATCTCGACCTTGCGCTCCGCCGTCTTCGCCATTCCGACCTCGTCGATCGTCAGCGCGATCAAGCGCGGCGCCGTGGGCCTTGGCGAGCGGCACGACGACGTCGGCCTTGTCGCGACCCGCTTCGAGGTTGATCGAGTTGACGATCGCCCGCCCGGGGATCTGCTCCAGCGCGGCGCGGATCACCTCCGGCTCGGTCGAGTCGACCTGGATCGGCGCCGGCTGGGTCAGCGAGATCCGCTTCACCACCGCCGCCATCTGCTCGTCCTCGTCTTGGCGCTCGGTCAGCGCCACGCAGACGTCGAGCACGTGGGCGCCGCCGGTCACCTGGTCCTCGGCGACCTGGACGAGGCCGTCGTAGTCGTCGGCGAGCAGCAGCTCCTTCGCCTTGCGCGAGCCCTGCGAGTTGACCCGCTCGCCGACCAGGGTCGGGCGCGGCTCCTGCACGAGCGGGGTGGAGGTCATCATCGAGGAGACCTCGGTCGAGCCGGGCGCCGGTCGCGCCTCCGGGACTCGCCCGCCGACCCGCTCGCGGATCGCGGCGATGTGCTCGGGCGTCGTCCCGCAGCAGCCGCCGACGATGCCGACCCCGTAGCGCTCGACGAACTCGCCAAGCGTCGCGGCCAGCGGCTCGGGCTTCTCGGGGAAGATCGTCTCGCCGTCGGGCCCCTGAAGGGGCAGGCCGGCGTTGGGAATGCAGTGGACGGGCAGCGGGCTGTTCTCGCCGAGGAAGCGGATCGCGTCGCGCATGTCCTCGGGCCCGGTCGAGCAGTTGAGGCCGATCACGTCGACGTCGAGCGCGGTGAGGGTGGTCAGCACCGCCTGGATGTCGGTGCCGAGCAGCATCTTGCCGCCCTGGGGGAGGAGGGAGACGCTGGTCTGGATCGGCAGCGTTCGCCCGGTCTCCTTGAACGCCTCGCGGGCGCCGAAGATCGCCGCCTTCACCTCGAGGATGTCCTGGGCGGTCTCGATGATGATCAGGTCGGCGCCGCCCTCGACCAGGCCGAGAGCCTGCTCGGCGAAGACCTCGACCAGCTTGCCGAAGGTGATGTCGCCCAGCGTCGGGTCGGTCGAAGCGGGCAGGAAGCCGGTCGGCCCGATCGAGCCGGCGACGAAGCTTTCCTCGCCCGCCGCCTGGCGGGCGATCTGCGCCGCCTTGGTGTTGATCTCCAGCGTGTGCTCGCCGAGGCCCCACTCGTCGAGCTTCAGCCGCGAGCCCTGGAAGGTGTCGGTCTCGACCACCTCGGCGCCGGCCTCGAGCATCGAGGCGTGGACGCCCTCGATCACGTCGGGGCGGTTGAGCACCAGCGCCTCGTGGCATTTGCCCGCCAGCCCGCCGTAATCGGCCTGGGTCAGGTCGAACTGCTCCAGGGTCGCGCCCATGCCGCCGTCGAAGACGACGATCCGCTCCCGCGTCGCGGCCAGGTAGTCACGCTCTGCCATTGGTTAAGCCTGTCACCTCCATCGACCCCGGCGTTAGCACCGCACCTCGATCCGGAGATCTCGGCTGGTTGCTGCGGCGTCCACGGGCCGGGCCCCTCGACCGCTCTTGATGGTCCGGGGAGGGTAGCGAACCGCGCCCGGCGTCAATCCGCTCGGTGTAACGCGTTGGTGGCCTAAGGGCCCGCTACGCGTTACACCGGCTTTCGAGTTGATTCACACACCCGGGTAACGCATTGGTGGCCTGGACGACCTACGCGTCACCGACGTATCGGCACCTACGCGTTACACCGACCGTGTCTCGGCGGAGCAGGCCCCGGCCTGCCTCCTCGACGTCGACTACGGGCGCCGGCCGAGGCGCCGCTTCAGGTCGCGCGCGTTGAAAGCTTGTGCGATGCGGGAGACCAGGCCGCGGCGCGCCTTCGTGTACGGGTACCAGGTCGGCTCGCGCTTGCCGCCGAAGCGGGTGGCGACGATCGACTCGGGGCGGCAGTACTTCTTGATCCCGTACTCGCCGTGGCGGAAGCCGATCCCCGACTCCTTCCAGCCGCCCATCGGCACGTCGGAGGCGAGGTAGTTGACGAGCACGTCGTTGACGTTGACGGCGCCGCACTCGACCCGCCGCGCCACCCGCTCGGCGCGCTCCTTCTCGCCGAACACCGAGCCCGAGAGGCCGTAGCGGGTGTCGTTGGCGAGGCGCAGAGCCTCCTCGGAGTCGCGCACCTTCATCACCCCGACCACCGGCCCGAAGGTCTCGTCGCGCATCACCTTCATCGAGTGGTCGACGTCGACCAGCACGGTCGGCTCGAAGTAGTCGCCGGGGCCCTCGACCCGCTTGCCGCCGGTCAGCGCCTTGGCGCCGTTTTCGAGCGCGTCGTTGACGTGGTCCTCGACGATCGCCGACTGGTTGGGCGAGGTCATCGCGCCGACGTCGTTGCCGAAGCCCTTGCCGTCGGCGCCCTGCTTGAGGCCGCCGACCTCCTTGGTCAGCTTGCCCACGAACTCGTCGTAGGCCGACTCCTCGACGTAGATCCGCTCGACCGACATGCAGACCTGGCCGGAGTTCATCATTCCGCCCCAGGCCGCGGCGTTGGCGGCGCGATCGAGGTCGGCGTCGTCGAGGACGATCATCGGGTCCTTGCCGCCCAGCTCGAGGCTGACCGGGGTCAGCGTCTCCGCCGCCCGCGCCATCACCTTGCGGCCCGTTCGGTCGGAGCCGGTGAACTGGATGAAGTCGACGGCGTCGATCAGCGCGCCGCCGGTCTCGCCGATCCCATGCACGCAGTCGAAGACGTCGGGGCCGCCGATCTCCTCCTTCCAGGCCTTGACCACCTCGGCCAGGCCCAGCGGGGTGAACTCGGAGGGCTTGACGACGACCGCGGCGCCGGCCTGCAGGGCCGGGATCGCATCGCCGAGCGCCAGGGTCAGCGGGAAGTTCCAGGGGCTGATGATGCCGGCCACGGGGTAGGGCCGGTACTGGACCGTCAGCTTCTTGGCGGCGAGCAGCGGCGAGTGGGGGCGGACGTTTTCGTCGCCGATGAACTTGGCGGCCTTGGTCCCGTAGAAGTTGATCAGGTCGGTGAGGTAGACGGCCTCGGTCGTCGCCTCGGCGCGTACCTTGCCGGTCTCCGCCTGCATCGTGTCGGCGACGCGGTCCCCGTTGTCGAGCAGCCAGTCGCGCAGCTTGCCCAGCCAGTGGTAGCGACCCTCGATCCCGATCGCCTCCCATTCGGGCTGGTTGGCGCGGACTCGGGCCACGGTCTCGGCGACCCGCTCCGGCGAGTCGACGGCGACGCTGCCGACGGCGCCTCCGGTCGCCGGGTTGAGGACCTCGATCCGCTCGGTCCCGGCGCCGTTCGCGCTCGCCCCGTTGATCGCCTCGTGCTGCCCGCGGTTCCGCTCTCCACCTGGTGCTCCTTCCCTTGGCTGGTCAGCCAACCTTAGCGAGGAACCAGCCGGTAGACCGGGCCTTCCTGGGAGGCGACGTAAACGCGGCCCCTGTCGTCCTCGCCGAAGGTGGTGGGGGAGCTGACCGCGAGGCCCAGCTTGCGATCCCCGCTCGCCCGTCCCAGGTGTGGGACCAGGCTGCGCAGCTGCCCCTCGCAGAGATCGGCGTAGAGGTAGCGACCGAAGAGCCCCCGAAGGCTGCGGTCGCGGACCACGTAGCCGCCGATGATCGCGCAGCTGCCGCCTCCCCGGTCGTGGCTGTAGGCGAAGATCGGCTTCACGGTGCCGCCGGGATTCGGGGTGCCGCTGTTGTCGCCCGTATACGGGGCGAAGCCCTCGAGCGCGTCCCAGCCGAAGTTGGCGCCGTTCGCCGCGGCCACGGTCGTGTAGTCGAGCTCCTCGAAGCGGTCCTGGCCGACGTCGGCGATCGCGATCCGCGGCGCCCTGCCGCGGTGCCGGTCGAAGGAGAAGCGGAACGGGTTGCGCAGCCCGTAGCTGTAGATCTCGTCGCGCCCGGGCTTGCCGACGAAGGGGTTGCTGGGCGGGATCGAGTACGGCCGGCCGCCGGAGGCGCGCGGGTCGATTCGCAGCAGCTTGCCCAGCAGGGAGTTGCGGTTCTGGGCGTTATTGGGAGGGTCGCCGCCGGAGCCGCCGTCGCCGGTGCCGAAGTAGAGGAGGTTGCCGAGGAACTGGAGTTGGCCGCCGTTGTGGTTGGCGTTGGTCGGGTGGGGGACCTCGATCACGGCGCGCCGTGAGCCGCGTGAGGCCCGAGTCGCCGAGCGTCGCTTGAACTCGTCGATCCGGATGTTGCCGTCGCGGTCGGTGTAGTAGACGTAGAAGCGCCTGGTCTTGCGGTAGTCCGATGGGAAGGCGATCGAGAGCAGGCCGCGCTCGCCGCCGTCGTAACCGACCAGGCCGCGCAGGTCGAGGAACGGCTTCCTCAGGGCATGGCCTCTGCGCAGCACTCGGACCCTTCCGGGTTGCTCGACGACGAAGAGCAGCTTGGGGAAGCCGGGGGCTCCCGCCACGTAGGTCGGGTGGTCGAAGTTGCCGATCCGCTTCAGCCCAACCCTGCCGCTCGCCCGCGAGGAGGCGGCACCGGTGTGGGGGTTGTAGGGGCTGGCGCTGCCGCAGCCGGGAAACGCGCTCAGTGTCAGGAGCGCGGAGATGACGCCGACACCTACCCGGTGCTTCACACGGGGAACGCTACCGACCTGCGCCGCTCTCTCCCTTGGGGAGGATGATGACCTGGCCCTTGCCGTTGACGATCGTGTTTGGCGGCTTTCTCTCAATGTGAACCGCAAAGGTCCCGCCGGGCTTGGTTCCCGCCGCCGTCTCGGCCTTCGCGGCGCCGCCGAGGCCGGCGTCGATTCCGTAGAGGAGCGTGTAGTCGCCGGGCCTTGCGGCGATCAACTTCCAGACCACCTCGGTGCCGGCGCCTGGCTTCAGCGGCCCGAAGGCGAAGGTTTTCGGGTTCGAAGTCTGGGCGCCCGCCGCACGGCCGGACCCCGCGAACCTCGGGTAGCTCTGCGCCATCACCCAAACCGGCCGGTCGGGTTGGGCGATCCCCGGTTGCGGGTCGTGGATCGTGAAGGGCAGCGCCGAGGTGCGACCGGCCAACCCGCCGACCGAGACGGTCACCGTCAGGTTCGGGATCGTCTTGTCGCCGGTGTTGCGGACGCCGATCCGCAGCAGCGAGGTCTGGGCGAGGAGCTGGGAGGTCGGGAACTGCGCTTTGACCACCTGGACGCGATAGGTGCCGGCGGTCTGGTTCGCATCCGAGGAGGAGCCGCCGCAGGCCGAGAGCCCGGCGCCAAGGGCGAGGGCGAGGGCGAGGCAACCGGCGCCGCGAACGCGCAGACACCGAGCGTTTCTCCTGGTTCCCCGCAAAGCGGCCGGAACATACCACGGCCTCTTTGGCCCTCCAGCGGGGCCGGTCCGGATCTCAAAGGGGCGTTAACGGAGCGCTCTGACCCATCCCATAGACTCAGCTCACGGGCTTGAGGCCGCGCCCGTGCGGTCACGGCTCACCGGAGGAGAGATGGTCAAAGCCGCGGTAAACAGGGCACCCTTGCCCGCCAGATCGCTGTTCGAACAGGTGGGGGAGATGATGATCCTCACCGCGAGGACGCTGGTCTCCGCGGTGCGCCCGCCCTACCCCTACGGCGAGGAGCTGATCGAGCAGTTCCTCTTCGCTCTCCAGCTCTGCTGGTTCCCGCTGCTGCTCTCGACCGTCGCCTTCGGCTTCGGCGCCCCGGGGCTTCAGGCCGCCAACGTCTTCGCCCTGTTCGGTGCGCTCGACCGGCTCGGCGGCTTCTTCGTTCTCGCCTCGATCCGCGAGTTCGCCCCCTTCGTAACCGCCGTCGTGGTCGCCGGCGTCGCGGGCACCGCGATCACCGCCGACCTCGGCGCCCGCAAGATCCGCGAGGAGCTCGACGCCCTTCAGGTGCTCGGCGTGGACCCGATCAAGAACCTGGTCGTGCCGCGCTTCCTGGCGCTGATGGTGATCACCGGCCTGCTCGACATCTACGCGCTGGTCTTCGGCATCGTCGGCGGCATCCTCACCGAGCTCGTCTACAACCAGCCGCTCGGCGGTTTCTTCGCCACCCTCTTCACCAACGCCTCGATCACCGACCTCGGCGGGTCGGTGATCAAGTGCACGATGTTCGGCGCGATCGTCGCGATCGTCTGCTGTTACAAAGGGATGACCGCCTCCGGCGGCGCCGCGGGCGTCGGCCGCGCCGTCAACCAGGCGGTGGTGATCTCCTTCATGGGGGTCTTCGCCTTCAATTACGTCTTCACCCAGACGCTGCTCGCCACCAACCCGGAGCTGCAGACGATTCGATGAACGCCTGGACCGCAGTCCCGCGCGGCTGGCTCGACTCCTTCGGGGAGATCGCTCGCTTCGGCTCGATGGTCGCCGGGCAGGTCTACTCGGGACGCGTCTTCCGCTTCTTCGGCGAGGGCATCCGTCAGGCCGGCATCCTCATCCTCGGCTCGGCGCTGATCATCTGGGGCCTGGTCTTCGTGCTCGGCCTCCAGTGCGGGATCGAGGGCGCCTACCTGCTGCGTGCCCAGGGCGCGCCGGCGTTCGCCGGCCTCTTCGCGGCGTGGTGCGACCTGCGCGAGGTGATGCCCTACGCCTTCGGCTACATGCTCTCGGCGAAGGTCGGGACCGGGATCGTCGCCGAGCTGGGCGCGATGCGGATCTCCGACGAGATCGACGCGCTCGAAGTGATGGGCGTGCCGCCGATCACCTTCCTCTGCGCCACCCGCCTGCTGGCCGCCTGGATCGCCTTTCCCTTCATGTACCTGGTCGGGATCGGCGTCATGTACAGCGCCAGCTACCTCGCCGTCGTCCAGCAGATCGGCGACGTCTCCTCGGGCGGCTACTTCCTGATCTTTTGGGCCTTCCAGAACCCACCCGACGTGCTCTTCAGCCTTACCAAGGGCATGGTGATGGCGACCGCGATCGTGCTGGTCGGCTGTTACTACGGCTACACGGCCTCGGGTGGGCCGGTTGGAGTGGGCACCGCGACGGCGAAGTCGATGGTGCTCAACATCGTCTTAGTCCACATCATCGGGATGTTGGGGACCCTGGTCTTCTGGGGAGCCAACCCGAGGGCGCCGATAGGAGGCTGAGTTGTCGATCGAAGACGCAGACCGCACCCCTGAGCTCGAGCCCGAAGTCGAGGCGGACGAGGTGACGCCCGCGGCGGCTCCCGCCTCCGGTGAGCCCTACGTCGCCGAGGACGGCGGCATGATGGGCCGCGACTACATCATCCCCGGCGTCGACCCCGGCGAGGCCGACCCCTACCGCTTCCACACCGGTCGCAAGCGCGACCACGGCGGCGAGGACGCGATCGAGGTGATCGACCTGGTCAAGCAGTTCGGTCGCACCCGCATCCTCAACGGCCTCAACCTCGGCCTTCCCGAGGACCAGGTCTCGATGGTGCTCGGCCCCTCGGGAACCGGCAAGAGCGTGCTGATCAAGCACATCGTCGGGCTGCTGTATCCCGACTCCGGCGACGTCCTCGTGCACGGGGAGTCGATCCCCAACATGACCGACGACGAGCTCTTCGAGGTGCGCAAGAAGTTCGGCCTGCTCTTCCAGGACGGCGCCCTGTTCGGCTCGATGAACATCTACGACAACACCGCCTTCCCGCTGCGCCAGCACACCGACAAAAGCGAGGAGGAGATCGGCGAGATCGTCAACCGCCGCCTCAAGGAGGTCGGGCTGACGGAGGCGATCTTCAAGATGCCGAACGAGCTCTCCGGCGGGATGCGCAAGCGCGCCGGCTTCGCCCGGGCGCTGGTGCTCGACCCGGCGATCGTGATGTTCGACGAGCCCGACTCGGGCCTCGACCCGGTGCGCACCGCGCTGCTGTGCGAGTTGATCCGCGAGGTCCACGCCGAGAACGGCGGCTGCTACCTGACGATCAGCCACGACCTCAACACGGCGCGCCGGATCGCCGACTTCCTCGCCGTGCTGTGGAACGGCAAGATCGTCGAGTCGGGGCCGAAAGAGGAGCTGTTCGACTCCGACAACGCCTTCGTCTCGCAGTTCCTCAACGCGGACATCAACGGGCCGCTCTCGATGGACTAGAGATAGATGGGCGCGGTAGCGGCCTGGGCCGCTCGCCATGCCAGGGTGGTCTTGGCGGTGTCGCTCGTCCTCGCCGTCGCGGCCGGCGTCGCCGCGACGCGGCTGCCCACCGACGCGGGGACCGCGACCCTGGTCGACTCGGACACGCCGGCGGCGCAGGCCAGCGCGCAGGTTCGGGAGGCGTTTGGCGACGACCCCGTTGTGGTCCTGGCGGAGGCGCCGCTGCACCGGCTCGTCCTCACCGCCAACCTGCTGCGACTCCTGCGACTGGAGGGCTGCCTGGCGGGCAACGTGCCGAAGGGCGTGAAGCCGATCCCGGGGCCGTGCACCGAGCTGGCGCGGATGAGGGCGGTCAGGTCGCTCTCGGGGCCGGCGACCTTCCTCAACGAGGCGGTGATCGCGATCGACAGCCAGATCCGCCGCCTCGCCGCCCACCGGACGCCGGCCCAGCTGCGCCGGATCCTGGTCGGCATCGCCTCCCAGTACGGAATCACCAGCCTGCCGAGCCTCACCAACCCCGACTTCATCTCCAGCGTCGTCTTCGATCCGCAGCGGCCCCTCGACGCTCCCAAGGCGCGACTGGCCTTCCTCTTCCCCAACAGCCACTCGGCCCAGATCGTGGTCCGGCTGCGGCCGGACCTGACCGAGTCCGAGCGACACCGGGCGCTGGGGTTGATCCGCGCCGCGGTGTTCGACACGACGCCGCGCCGCCAGTGCCCTTTCAACGACAGGCCGGCAGCCTGCTTCGCCTTGAAAGGGGGCCGCTACGTGGTCTCCGGGGCGCCGGTCGTCGTCGACGGCCTGGCCGGGGTGCTGAAGGACGCCCTGCTGATCCTCTTCGGTGTGGCGGTAGCGGTGATGGCCGTCACTCTCTTCCTGGTCTTCCGCTCCCGACTGCGCCTGCTCCCACTCGCAGTCGCCCTGGCCGCCGCGGCCCTCACCTTCGGCCTGTTGGGCCTGGTCGGCGGCTCGCTGACGATGGCCTCGATAGCCGTGTTACCGATCCTGATCGGCCTCGCGGTCGACTACGCGATCCAGCTACAGGCCCGCTACGACGAGGCAATCGAGTCGGGCCTGCGAGGCGCCGACGCGGCCCGCCGTGCGGCCGCCAGCGGCGGCCCGACCATAGGCATCGCATGCCTCGCCACCGGCGTCGGGCTTCCTGGCTTTGCAGCTGTCGCCAACGCCGATGGTGCGCAGCTTCGGGCTACTCCTGATCGCCGGCATCGCAATCGCTTTCGCCTTGGCCCTGACAGCAGGCTTCGCAGCCCTAAGCCTTCGCCGGGAGGGAAACGAGAGCGAAACGGCGACTCGGGCGGGTGGCGCGGGGGGAGGGGCCGAGAACGGAGCAACCGCACCGCCCGCAGGCCCCTCCCCCCGCGACAGGACCCGCCCGCCGGAGCGCCTTGTCTCTCTCGCCATGACCCATCCCGGCCGAGTGCTTGCGGCTGGTCTTGCCCTCGCCATCATCGGCTGGGGCCTGGGAACCCAGATCCAGACGCAGTCCGACATCCGCGCTCTGGTTCCCCAGAACCTCCGCGAGGTCAAGGACCTGAACGAATTGCAGGACGCCACCGGCGTCTCCGGCGAGCTCGACGTCAGTGTCGAAGCGCCCGAATCTCGCCGATCCGGCGGTGATTCAGTGGATGGCCAGGTTCAAGCAGCGCGTGTTGAACGAGAACGGGTTCACTGGGCTCCACCCGAGTTGTCAGGACGCCGATCTCTGCCCGGGGCCGTCCCTCTCTGACTTCTTCGGCAGTGGGCCCGTGACCGCGCAGGGGGTCCAGGCGGTGCTGCGGCAGCTGCCCGCCTACGACCTTCGCCAGGTCGCCTCCTACGACCCACGCACCGGCAAGCTGGGCCACACGGCTCTGATGGCCTTCGGCATCCGCGCCCAGTCGCTCGAGTCCCAGCAGAAGCTGATCGACCGCGTCCGCGGTGAGATCGGCACGCCGCCGGACGGGGTCACGGTTCGCCTCGCCGGCCTGCCGGTGATCGCCGCGGCCTCGGCGACCGACCTCTCCCACAGTCGTTACTGGCTCACCCTCGCGGGCCTGGTCGCGGTCGCGCTCGTCTTGCTCCTCGCCTACCGCTCGGTCGCGCGCGCTCTGGTCCCACTCGCGCCGATCGTGATGGCGACCGGCTGGTCGGCGCTCGTCCTCTGGGTCACGGGCATCCCGCTGAACCCGATGTCGGCCGCGCTCGGCGCCCTGGTGGTTGCGATCGCCACCGAGTTCAGCGTCATCCTCGCCGCCCGTTTTCACGAGGAGGAGGCGAGGGGTCGCCCGGCGCGGGAGGCGCTGCGCAGCGCCTATGCCCGGACCGGCGCCGCGGTCCTGGCCTCGGGAGCCACCGCGACGGCGGGCTTTGCGGTGCTGATCGCCAGCGACATCAGGATGCTGCGCGATTTCGGCTTCGTCACGGTGATCGACCTCGCGGTCGCGCTGCTCGGCGTGATGCTCGTCCTGCCGGCCGCCCTGATCTGGACTCGGGAGCGGTGAAGGAGCACCGCTACTCGATCGTCGTTGGGCTGCTCTTTGCGGCGGTGGCCGCCGTAGCCTTCTTTCACACGCTGTCGGGCAATCGTCCCGGCACGCTTGGGCTCGACGAGCTGGAGGCGCGCTGGCCGCTGCCCGAGTTCGCCGTTCCGGTCGCCGCGAGCCCCCTGGAGGGCGACGCGAACATCGCCCAGGACGACTGCGAGACGTCCCAGGTCCCCTGCCCCGGCGGCGCTCGCCGTACGTCGGCCTGTCACGTCCCCGGAGCCGATGTGATTCGGATTTGCGATTTCTTCAGGCGGCCGCTGGTCGTCTCCTTCTGGTTCACCAAAGGCGGCGGCAACTGCGCCGACCAACAGGATGTCGTCGACCGTGCCTTCGAGCGCTACCGTGGGCGGGTGGGCTTTCTCTCGCTCGACGTGCGCGACGATCGCGACGCCGTTCGCAAGCTGGTTCGCGCGCACCGCTGGCGGATGCCGGTCGGCTACGACCACGACGGTGCCGTCGCCGACATCTACCGGGTCGGTGGATGCCCAACCATCGCCTACGTCTATCCGGGCGGGACTCTGCAGAGCGCCGGCATCGGCGACCTGACCGCAGCCCAGCTCGACGCCCGGGTTCGCGAGCTGATTCGCGCCACCGATGCCGCAGAGGCCGGCTGAGATGGCCGGGGTCGAAGCGGCGGACTCAGGCTTCGGCTGGAAGCCGGCCCCGGAGCGCGGCTGGGTGGCGCCGCTTGTCGCCGCCGAGTTCCCCGGCCTGGCGATCTCCTGGACAGCGGTCGACGGACGCATCGCCAAGAGCCCCGAGCCGGTGCGCCGTCGCTTGCGTGGCCTCTCCGATCGCTTCTACGGCGCCCACGCGATCCAGATGCGCCAGCAGTCGGTTCCTTGGGCCTATCGGGTCTTCTTTCGCCACATCGGGCTCGACCCCGACCGGACGCTGATTCCGGCGGAGCGGCTGGCGCTCGAGCGACTCCACGACGGGGCCTTCAAGAGCCGCGGCCTTCCCCGCGATGCGCTGACGATCGCGATCGTCGAGACCGGCGTCGCGCTGCGAGCCTTCGACGCCGAGCAGGTCGAGGGGAGGCTCTGCATCCGTGAGTCGGCTCCCGGCGAGTCGCTGGCCGGTAAACCTGAGGAGCTGACGCACGGGACCCTGGTGATCGCCGACGCGCACACCCCGGTTGCGCTGCTTTTCGGCGAGACGGCGGAGGGGAGGGGCGTCGATCGTGAAACCCGCCGCATCATTGTCGCCGCGACGCAGGTCAAGGGCGTTCCCCAGATGGCGATCGACGAGGCCCTCTGGATGGCCGCGGCCACAATAGAGGGCTAAGAAACAGCGAAAGCAGGGGGGCTAGACTCGGGGGCGGGTCATGCCGGGACTACTCGAACGAAGCGCCGATGCGCCATTCCGAGTGGGTGGCGACGAGAGCGCCGCTCGAGCGCAGCTGCGCCGCCAGATCGGGCGTCTCGAGCGCGAGTTGGCCGGCCTCTTCGCGGAGTCCTTCATGCGGGTCGAGATCGACTGCTCGGTTCCCGCCGCCGGCGCCGGGCGGGTGCTCGGCCTCGGCGAGCTTGAGCGAGTGCGCGATGCGCTTGTCGCCCGGATTGGCGAAGCGCGGCTGGCGCTGGGAGAGCGAAGCGAGGTCGAGACCGACAACCGCGACCTGATCGAGCGGATGCTCGCCGACCCCGCCGCCTATAAGGGGCTGAGGGTCTACAACCGCGATGTCGGCGTCGGGGGCTGCGGGTACGCCGAGTCACGGCCTCGCCTCGGCTTGCTGGGGATGCTGATGGGGTGGTGGCGGGTGAAGATCTCCTCCGGCTGCCCGTTATGAAGCGGACACCCGGCAGCGAACGGCCCCGAGCGCCGTGGGGGTCCTTTCCCCTGGCCGAGCTGACGATCCTCGCCGGCATCGTCATGCTCGTGGTCGGCTTGGTCGGTGCCAACCCGACGGCGATCGGCGTCGGCGTCGTGCTGGCGGGGCTGGGAGGCCTGGAGGTGTCCGCGCTCGAGCACTTCGCCGGCTACCGCTCCCACACGACCCTGCTCGCCGGCACCGCCTTCGTGCTCACCGTGGGGGCCCTCTTCTACCTCGCGGGCCTGATCCTGGCGATCTGCCTCGGAATCGGCGCCGCCGTCTTCGTCGTCGCCTTCCTCGCCTTCCGCCGCGCCTTCAAGCGGGCCTCCGGCGGCCTCAGCTTCAAAGTCGGCGGCTGTCAGGCGCATGACGCGCCTCACGACCAAGGATGCGCGGTGCGCTGAACGCGTCAGACCAAATGGGGGGTGCTCTCCGGCGCCGCGCGAAGCGAGCTCGGTCGCGAGCAGCAGGCGCTGGCGGGCGGTGAGGGTGCCGAGGCGCTTGTTCTCGTTCAGCGCCAGGGCGAGGAGGAACTTACGGGCGCGGGTGCGTCCCCAGCGGCGTTGGCTGGTCAGCAGCTCGGCGAGGGTCATGCTCTCCGTCTCCCAGGGGCAGTCCCTGACCACTTCGGCGGCGTCGATTTCCCCTCGCGCGATTGAGCGCTTCAACTCGGCTCTCGCCAGTCGCACCCGGTTGGCGCGAGCCAGCGCCTCCATGTGCTGCGGCGTCTCCATTACCGGAGCGGTCGTCGTTGCAGGGGCGATCGAAGCAGCTTCCACTGGGACTCCTCCCTTCAAGGAATCGGTTAACTGGGTCTCTACGCGCCGGGCCGGCAGACGGCCTGGATGAGTCGAGTTCTCACTACCGTCCGCTCCCTGCCCCGGGTGCGTGCGGCGCGGAGGCAAGCTATGCCGTCGGAGCGGTGACCGTCAACCCGCGGTCGGAAAACCTGGCCCGAGTCGTTCGCTAAGAGCAGCTTTTTTAACATCGACTTCACCTTGTCCAGATGTGGACAAGGCAGAAACTCCCCCCCGGGGGGGATGCTCAGGTGCGCGGCAGGTCGGGGAAGTCCTGGATCACCCGGGCGATCGTCCCGAGCGCGCCGTCGAGGTGCTCGCGCTCGTGGGTCGCCATCAGGCTGGTCCGCAGCAGCGCGCCCCCCGGCGGCACCGCCGGATGGATCGCGACGTTGGTGTAGACGCCGGCGTCGAACAGCGCTTTCCAGAGCAGCACCGCCTGCCAGTCGTCGCCGACCACGACCGGGACGACCGGCGTCGTCGCCACCCGCCCGTCCGGCAGCGTCCCCGGCTCGACCACCTGCAGTCCGAGGTGGCGCAGCCCCTCGCGCAGGTACTCGGCGTTGTCGAGCAGCGCTTCGAAGAGGGCGGGCCCTTCGGCGCGGATCACCCGCAGCGCCGCAAGCGCCGCGCCGACCGCCGCCGGCACCGCCGAGGCGCTGAAGATGAAAGACCGGGAGGCGATCCGCAGGTACTCGACCACGTCGGCGGGCCCGGCGATGAAGCCGCCGCAGGAGGCGAGGCTCTTCGAGAAGGTCCCCATCCGCAGGTCGACCTCGTCCTCGAGCCCGAATAGCTCGCAGGCCCCCGCCCCGCGCGCGCCGAGCACCCCGGCGCCGTGGGCTTCGTCGACCATCAACCGCGCGCCGTGCTCCTTGCAGAGCTCGACGATCCGCGGCAGGTCGCAGACGTCGCCCTCCATCGAGAAGACGCCGTCGACGACCACAAGGACGCCGCCGCCGTCCTCCGCCGCTCGCTGCAGCATCTTCTCCAGCTTGTCCATGCGGTTGTGGCGGAAAGGGCGCAGCTTGGCGCCGGAGAGCCGGCAGCCGTCGAGGATCGAGGCGTGGTCGCCGGAGTCGCAGATCACCGTGTCGCCGGGCTCCAGCAACGTCCCGATCGCCCCCAGGTTCGACTGGTAGCCGGTCGTGTAGACGATCGCGTCCTCGGTCTGCATCCACTCGGCGAGTTCCCGTTCCAGATCGACGTGCAGCGGCGTCGTGCCGTTGAGCAGCCGTGATCCGGTCACCCCGGTCCCGTAGGTCTCGAGCGCGTCGCGGGCCCCCTGCTTCACCCGCTCGTCCCCGGTCAGCCCGAGGTAGTTGTTGGAGCCGAGCATGATCGTCTCGCGGCCCTCCATCTCAACCACCGGGCCGGCCTGGGAGGTGAGCAGGCGGAAGTAGGGGAGGAGGTCGTGCTCTTTGGCCGCTTCGAGTTGCTCGAGGCGGTCGTGGTTGCGCGCCTTCTCGAAGACGTCGATGGGTGCTTTTGCGGTCTCGCTCATGGCAAGAGTGTAGGTTCCGCTGCCCATGGGAGAGGTTTCAATTCGGCCGGTTCGGAGCAGGCGCGACCTGAAGCGCTTCATCAAGGTCCCGTTTGCCCTTCACCGCGACAGCCCGCAGTGGGTCGCGCCGCTGGTCTTCGAGCGGATGGAGTTCCTCAACCGCGACAAGAACCCCTACTTCGAGCACGCCGAGGCCGAGTACTTCATCGCCGAGCGCGACGGCGAGCCGGTCGGGCGGATTACGGCCCAGGTCGACTCGCGCTGGGACGAGTTCCAGGGCGGCAGCGACGCGATGTTCGGTTTCTTCGAGGCCGCGAACGACCCCGAGGTAGCCGCTGCTCTACTGGACGCGGCGACCGAATGGGCGCGCGAAAAGGGACGCGCCCGCCTGCTCGGGCCGATGGACTTCACCACCAACGACGAGATCGGGATTCTGATCGAGGGCTTTGACCGCCGGCCGATGATCCTCGAGCCATGGCACCCGCCCCACTACCGCGAGTTGATCGAGGCCCAGGGGTTCGGCAAGGCGATGGACGTGCAGATGTGGGAGCTTCAGTTCGGCGACCTCAAAGAGGGGGAGCGATTCGACCCCTCGATCCACGCCGCCGCCGAAAAAGCGCTGAAGGACGAGGGGATCACGATCCGCAACATGCGCAAGCGCGACATGGCGGGCGAGGTGCGGCGCTTCATGGACGTCTATAACGAGGCCTGGGGGAGCAACTGGGGCTTCGTGCCGATCACCGACGCCGAGGTCAACTTTCAGGCCAAGAACCTGAAGCAGGTGATCGACGAGGACTGGGCATACATGGCCGAGAAGGACGGGGAGGTCGTCGGCGCGGCGCTGACCCTGCCCGACATCAACCAGGTTATGGCGAAGCTGGACGGTCGCCTCTTGCCGTTTGGCTGGCTGAAGTTCCTGCTCGGCAAACGGAAGATCGACCAGTGCCGAGTCTTCGCGCTCGGCGTCAAGCACGACTACCGTCACACCGGCGTCGCGGCCGGCCTCTACCTCAAGCACCTTGAGACCGCCGCGATCCCCGGCGGCATCGTCGGCGGGGAGATGGGTTGGATCCTCGAGACCAACGGCCCGATGAACCGCGCGATGGAGGGCATGGGCGGCGAGGTCGTCAAGCGGTACCGGATCTACGAGAAGTCGCTCTAAGGCCCAAAGCCGCAAGTTCCGAGATTTTCGTCACCACCCCCCGGTGACAGCCAAAGCCGTCGCTAGAGTCGAGCGTGTGACTGACTTCGAGGTAGAGGGCGAGGTTCTGGCGGAAGAAGACGCCGGATCGCAGGACGCCACCGAACCGGTGCGGGCCCTGCAGCGCTACGACTCCCCCGCCTCGCCCGTGCTGCGCGGCGAGGTTCGCACCGCGGCGATCGCCGCCGCGGGTGGAGTCCTGGCCGGCGCGGCGACAGTCGCGGCGGTGCGGGCGGTCGGCGCCGTCGGGGTCGGCAAGCGCTCCGGCAGGGGCCTTGGCCGTCGTCGCAGTCGCCCCAATGTCGTCGCCAGCCGCTCCTTTCTGGTCGACGTCCACCTACTGGGGCGGTGAGCGCTCCAATCGTCACGGTGATCGCCGGTTATTCGAGTCCGTGGCGATTGGAGTGCGAACGAGGGGTTCTATGAGCACGGCGACCTCGACTTCGATCGAGGTCGAGGCGCGGCCGCCCTCGCCGTATCGCCTGCCGGCATCCGGCGGCGAGGACCGGGTGATGAGGGTCGAGGCGGGGGTCGCCACGAGACTGCTCCAGGTCGAGGGCAGCCCGGTCCTCGTCCGGGCCTGGCAGCCGGCGGCCGATCGGGTCCTCCTGCGCGCCGAGCGGGTCGACCCGACCGCGGTGACGGCGCCGTTTCCCGGCGCCGAGGTCCCGTCGCGCCCCGCCGGGACCGAGCAGCTGGAGCTGGCGGTGGAGAGGATGCGCTTCGCGCTCGGGGTCGACGACGATCTCGGCGACTTCCACCGGCGCTTTCGCGCCGACCCGCTCCTCGGGCCCCTGCTGCGCCGCCGGCCCCACTTTCGTCCCTCGCGCCGCCCGTGGCCCTGGGAGGCGCTCGCCTGGGCAGTCGTCAGGCAGCTGATCGAGTCCGACCGGGCCGCGCGGATCCAGCGGCGGATCGTCGGCCGCTGGGGCCTCGGGCTCGGCCGCGAGCGTGGCGCCCCCCGCGACGTCCCCTCGGCGCGGACGATCGCCGGCCGCGCGCCCGCCGAGCTGGAGTCGATGGGGCTGGCGCTGCGCCGCTCGATTGCGTTGCGCGCCGCCGCCCGCGAGGTCGCGGCCGGGCGCTGCCGCCTCGAAGACGCCGGGTCCAGCGATCGGCGCCTGCTCTCGATCCCCGAGATCGGCCCCTGGACCGTGCAGTGCCTCGGCCTGCACGGTCGTGGCGACCCTGACTCATTGCCGGTCGGCGACCTGGTTTACATAAAGCTGGTCGGCCGCCTTGCCCGCCTCGGCCGCCGCGCCACGCATGAGGAGATCGAGGAGTTCTACGCCCCCTACGCCCCGTACAGGGGGCTGGCGGGGGCGTTGACCGTGGCCGGCCTCCACCGCACGATCGCCCAGGGCCCGCCGCTGCGTCACCCGCCAGTCCCCGCTTAGCGAACCCTGAGCATCCCGCTTACTCCGGGATGGACAAAAAGCCCTTCAGTCAACTCGTCGATCTGTCGATGCAGCGGCTGAAATGGAGCGCGCGACGCGGGGAAGGAGCTGGCCGGACGAGGAAGTCTCCGAGTTCCTCGACCAAATCACCTCCGGAGGCGAGGACTACCGAGCCCTGGTCGAGCGCCTGCCGGCGATCGTCTACACGTCGGAGCTGGGGGAGCACGGAGTCTGGCGCTACGTCAGTCCCCAGGTAGAGGAGATCCTCGGCTACAGCCCCCGGGCCTGGGTGGACGATCCGGCGCTGTGGTCGAAGCTGCTGCACCCCGACGACCGCGAGCGCGCGATCTCACAGGAGACCGAGAAGACGCTTGGGGACCGGAACCCGCCCCCGATCGACTACAGGATGATCGCTCGCGACGGGGAGATCGTCTGGATCCTCGACGAGGCGGTGCTCGAGCTCGACGACGCCGGCATACCCGTTTGGCACGGCGTCCTCTACGACATCACCGAGCGCAAGATTGCCGAACAGGATTTGGAGCGGGCCGCCGCCCAGCAGGCCGCGGTCGCCCAGCTCGGCGAGAGGGCCCTGGAGGACGGCGACCCTGATTCACTGATGAAGGCGGCGGTCTCGCTCGTCGCCGAGATCGAGGGAGTGCAGAGCGCCTGCATCTGGGAGGTCGCCCGCGACGGGCGGCGCCTGCATCTTCGTGCCGGCCTCGAGAACCGGGTGATGAGCGCCGGACAGCTCGTCTCCGCCGGGCGCGACTCCCATGCGGGTGCCGCGCTGGAATCCGGCCTTCACGTGATCGTCGACGACTGGTCGGCGGAGCGCCGCTACACGATGCCGCCGGCTCTGCGCACCCTGGGCGCGGCCAGCAGCCTCGCGGTGGTGATCGACGGCAAGGATCGCCCCTTCGGCGTCCTCGACGTGCAGGCGGCGACGCCGAACAGCTTCACGCCGCAGGACGTCCACTTCGTCCAGGCGGCGGCCAACGTGCTCGCCGATGCGATGGCGCGCCACGCCGCCGACCAGGAGCTTCGCTACAGGGTCCTCCACGACTCGCTGA
Source organism: uncultured Solirubrobacterales bacterium (assembly GCA_963837585.1). GTDB lineage: Bacteria > Actinomycetota > Thermoleophilia > Solirubrobacterales > 70-9 > CAWINX01. The sequence goes on from CAWINX010000003.1 coordinate 689,475, forward strand.
CCAACCTCCCCAACCGCTCCAGCTTCGTCGAGGCCTTGAACGAGGCGCTGGGGCGCAGGCGTCGAATCCGGCTCCCCGGTCGGGATCCTCTTCCTCGACCTCGACCACTTCAAGCTGATCAACGACAGCATGGGCCACCATGCCGGCGACGAGCTGCTGCGGGCAGTCGCGCCGCGACTGCGTGCCCACCTGCGCCCCGGCGACATCGTCGCCCGCTTCGGCGGCGACGAGTTCGGGATCCTCGTCGACCGGCTGGCCGATGAGGACGAGGCCGTCGCGATCGCCGACCGGGTGGCGAGCGCCTTCGCCGAGCCCTACGAGATGGGCGGGGTCGAGCATTTCGTCACCGCGAGCATCGGCATCGCCGTCGCCCGTCCGTCCAGCACCGAGCCGATCGATGCCGACCTGCTGATCCGCGACGCCGACGCCGCGATGTACCGCGCCAAGGACCGGGGTCGTGCCCGCTGCGAGCTGTTCGACGCCGAGATGCGCGCTCGCGCGGTGCGCCGACTAGAGGTGGAGCGCGAGTTGCGCCACGCGCTGGAGCGCGAAGAACTGATCCTCCACTACCAGCCGGTGGTCTCGTTGGCCAGCGGCGAGATCACCGGGCTGGAGGCGCTGGTTCGCTGGCAGCATCCGGAGCGCGGCCTGCTCGACCCGGGTGAGTTCATCTCGATCGCCGAGGACAGCGGCCTGATCGAGCCGATCGGCCGCTGGGTCCAGGAGGCCGCCTGCAAGCAGACGCTCGCCTGGCACGAGCAGCGTCCCGACGCCCGCCCGTTCGACATCTCCGTCAACCTCTCCGCCCGCCAGGTCGCCCATCGCGACCTCCCGGCCGCCGTCTCCGAGATCCTCGAGCGCACCGGCCTAGACCCGATCCACCTGCGGCTGGAGATCACCGAGAGCGTGCTGGTCGAGGAGTCGGCGACCGCGACCGCGACCCTGGAGGCGCTCAGCGAGTTGGGGGTCGGGCTCGTCCTTGACGACTTCGGGACCGGCTACTCCTCACTCGCCTACCTCAACCGCTTCCCCTTCGACGCGCTGAAGATCGACCGCTCCTTCATTGAGGCGCTGGGGGTCGAGCAGGAGCGCACCGCGATCATCGAGGCGATCATCGGGATGGCGCGGGCCCTGTCCCTCGATGTGATCGCCGAAGGCGTCGAGAACGAGGTGCAGCTTTCCGAGCTTCGCCGCCTCGGCTGCGACTTCGGCCAGGGTCACCTCTTCTCAAGGGCGTTGCCGCCGCCCAAGGTCGAGAGCCTGCTGGCCGATGGGGTCGGCTACTCGGGGATATTGCCCGCCAGGTAGGCGTTGCTGAGCACCTGAGACGGTGTCGGCAGCGAGGCGATCAGCCCGTTGTCGCGCATCCAACCGATGAAGGCCTGCCACTCGGTCGGGTTCATGTAGCCATAGGGGTTGCCGGCGGTTCCGCTCGGCGCCAGCAGCGGCAGAGTCGCCTTCACCTCGGCTTCGGTCAGCTTCGGGTCGAGGTCGTGGTTGGCCTCCAGCACCGCCTTGGTGGCCGCGGCCGGGTCCTTCACGGCGGCGGCGGTGCCGCGTTGCAGCGCGGCGATGAAGAGCCGGAAGGCCTCGGGGTCCTCCTTGAGCCGCTTGCGGTTTGCGACCAGGACCAGCTCGTCGTAGGTGGGGACGCCGAGCTTGTCGACCGGGGTGACGACGGGGTTCTTGCCGCGCTTGCGCAGGTCGACCCCTTCGACGTTGAGAAAGCCGCCCAGCATCGCCTGGGCGCTGCCGCCGACCAGCGCCGGCAACAGCCCGAAGCCGACGTTGACGGCCTTCACGGCGGAGGGGGAGAGGTTGGCGCGGGCGAGGATCGTCTTCAGGAAGGCGTCCTGGTACGGGATCCCGGCGGTCGCGATCGTCTTGCCGCGCAGGCTCCCGATTCCCTTGATGCCGGACTTCTTCAGCCAGATCATCGAGGTCAGCGGCCGGTTGACCAGCGCACCGATCGCGACCACGTCGAGGCCCTTGTCTTGGGCGAGCAGCACCTCGGGCTCATAGGAGATCGCCAGGTCGGTCCGGCCCGCGGCGACCTGGCGGATCGGCGCCGAGGGGTCGGAGGGCGCGTCGATGCTGACGTTCAGACCGGCGTCACGGAAGTAGCCGAGCTTCTGCGCCATGTAGATCCCCGCGTGGTCGGGGTTGGGGTAGAAGTCGAGCGTCAGGCCGAACGGCTGCGCCTCGGCGGTGACGTTCTCGCTCTTTTCGCCGCAGGCCGCGAGGCCGAGGGCGAGGGCCAGCAGGGCAACGGCGACCGCGATCGCTGGGGTCCGTCGGAGTCTCATCCCCCCTTTCTATCGCCAAGTGACGATGCGGCGCTCCGCGAGGGCAAGTAGGCCGAAGAGGGCGATCGCCATTGCCGAGAGCACGACCACCGAGGCGAACAGCCGCGCCGTCTCCAGTTGAGCGTTGTCTTGGAGCATCAGGTGGCCGAGCCCGGACGCGGACCCGGCCCACTCGCCGAAGACGGCGCCGATCACCGCCACCGCGACGGCGATCTTGGCGCCGCTGAAGGCATAGGGCAGGGCGGTGGGGGCTTCGACCCGGCGAAACGTCTGCCAGCGGCTCGCGTCGAGCGTTCGCATCATCTTGCTCGCCTCGGGGTCGACGGAGCGCAGGCCGTCGAGGGCGTTGACGGTGATCGGGAAGAAGCAGATCAGCGCGATGATTCCCAGCTTCGGGCCGATCCCGTAGCCGAACCAGACGACGAGGATCGGCGCGATCACGATGATCGGGATTGTCTGCGAGGCGACCAGCAGCGGATAGGTGGCGCGCCGCAGCGTCTCGGAGAGGTGCAGCGCGGTCGCGAAGGCGAGCCCGGCGACGAGCGCGCAGCAGAAGCCGAGCAGAACCTCCTGCAGCGTCACCCAGGCGTTGTCGGCGAGCAGCGAGCGGTTCTCCCAGAGCGAGGAGGCGATATCGGAGGGCGCCGGGACGAGGAAGTCCTCGAGGTGCAGCGCGCCGGCGATCGCCCCGGTCGTGGCGGCCACCTGCCAGAGCGCGATCAGCGCCGCGATCACCAGCGCGGGGAGGACCCAGCGCTTCACGATGCGCCCTCGCGCAGGGCCCGCATCGCTCGCTCGCGCGTCGCGACGAACTCCGGGGCGGTGACCGCTGCGTCGCGGTCGGGCGCGCGCGGCTGCGGCGCTCGCAGCTCTTCGACGATTCGCGCCGGCCGCGCCGAGAGCACGGCGACGCGATCGGAGAGGTAGAGCGCCTCCTCGACATCGTGGGTGACGAGGACGACGGTGCGCGGGTCGGCCCGGAGCGCCTCGGCCAGCCACTCCTGCATCTCGGCGCGGGTGATCGCGTCGAGCGAGGCGAAGGGCTCGTCGAGGGCCAGCACCGGCTTGCCGGCCAGCAGCGTGCGCAGGAAGGCGACTCGCTGGCGCATCCCCCCGGACAGCTCGGCGGGGTGGGCGCGCTCGAACCCCTCGAGGCCGAAGCGCTCGAAGTGTTGGGCCGCCTCGCGGCGGGCTTCGGTCCGGCCCAGGCCGTGGTTGCGCAGCGCCAGAGCGGCGTTGTCGAGCGCCGAGTACCAGGGCAGCAGCAGGTCGCGCTGCGGCATGAAGGCGCAGCGGGCGAGGCGGCCGGCGGGGTCGTGCGCGCCCCCGACCGAGATCTCCCCGAGGGAGGGTTCGCGCAGCCCGGCGATCAGCTCCAGCAGCGTCGACTTGCCGCAGCCGGAGGGCCCCACCAGCCCGAGCACCTGGTGCGGAGCCGCCTCCAGGTCGAGTCGCTCGATCGTTCGCAGCTCGCCGTAGGAGTGGGCCAGCTCGCGGATGGAGACGGCCGCGCCGCCGTCCCCACGGGCGGCCGGCATTGCAGGCATGGGGGTCTTTGCGGCGAAATTCTCGGTTTCGGCCCGCATGTTGCTATCCTGCCGCACTTCGCACTCCTGACCTAAGTAGTCGAGAAAGTCGATAAAGCAAGAAGGCAGCCTCCATGGATCCCGCAATCATCCTTTTCGGGCTCGGCATCGGCATCCTCGTCGGCATGACCGGCATGGGCGGCGGCTCGCTGATGACGCCGCTGCTGATCCTCATCTTCGGGATCCAGCCGACCACCGCGATCGGCACCGACATCTTCTATTCGGCCGTGACCAAGACGGTTGGTGGCTGGCGTCACTTCCGGATGAAGACCGTGAACATGGAGCTGGTCAAGTGGCTGTCGCTGGGCAGTGTCCCCGCGGCGGTTGCCGGAGTCGCGATCGTCTCGGTGCTCGAGAAGCACGTCGGAACCGACCGACTCGACTCGCTCGTCTACGCGGTGCTCGGCGGCACTCTGCTGATGGTCGGGATCATCACCCTGGCGCGGGCGCTGATCCTGCGCCGCCTGGTCGACGAGCGCGAGCGCTTTGAGGTTGAGCGCCGCCACAAAGTCGCCGCCGTCGTAATCGGCGCCACCACCGGCTTCGTGATCGGGATCACCTCGGCCGGCTCCGGCACGGTGATCGCGATCCTGCTGATCGCCGTCTACCGCCTCGCCCCGAAGAAAGTCGTCGGCACCGACGTCTTCCACGCCGCCGTCCTGCTCTGGGCCGCCGGGATCGCCCACTGGATCGGCGGCAACGTCGACTTCACTCTCGCCGCCAACATCCTGATCGGCTCGGTGCCGGGTGTCGTGATCGGCGCCGCGCTCTCCGACAGGGCCCCTCAGGGCTTTATCCGCACCGGGCTGGGCGTCGTCCTGATCGGCTCGGGGATCGTCACGATCCAGAAGGGCGACCCGACCGTCTGGCCGATCGCCGCCGGAGTAGCCGCCCTCAGCCTCGGCGCGATCCTCTACGCGCCGCACTGGCTCAACCGCCGCCGGGCGCGCAACGGGGGCTCGCCGCCGAGCGACTTGACCCCCGAGACGATCGGTTAACCGCCGGAGAGGGCGCCGCTACCGGGCGACCCAGGCGTCGGGCGAGTCGACCAGGTGCTCGACCACCGGCGGCAGCTCGCCGGAGACGAGGTCGGCGAGGGTGACCTGCTCGACGACGCTGCGCAGGCTGGCCCGCACCGCGATCCAGACCTCCTGAAGATGTTCGGCGTTGCCGCGGTACTCGATCGCCTCGGGCGGGGAGGACTGCACGTGGGCGATCGGCCCCTCGACCGCCCGCACGACGTCGGCGATCGTCACGTCGTCGGCCGGCCGTGCCAGCCAATAACCGCCCTTGGCCCCCCGCCGAGCCCGCACGATCCCGGCGTGCTTCAGCTCCAACAAAATGTGCTCGAGGAACTGCAGCGGAATGTCCTGCGCCTCCGCCAGCTTCTCCCCCTTGACGGGCCCCTCGTCGGCCGCCGCCAGCTCGGCGGCGGCGCGCACTGCGTAGTCGGCCTTCGCGGAAACGCGCACGGTCGGAGTTAATCAGTCCTGTGTCGGCACGCCGCCGGCGACGACGTTGACGAAGTTCTCCAAGTGCCGAGTGGTCCAGCACTCGAACGCCCCGTCGCAGTAGCGCTCGTAGGCGGCCATCACCGAGTCGCCGTAGTTCCAGTAGAGCCGCGGCTCGGGGTTGAGCCAGAAGAGCCGGCCGGCTCGCTCGGCGACCTGAGCGAAGACCTCGGCGTGGGGCTCGCGACCGTTGGTGCGGGCGTCGCCGAGCACGATCACGGTCGAGCTGGGGCCCAGCTCGTCGGAGATCTCGGCCAGGAACTCCAGCCAGACGCGGCCGTAGTCGGTGTAGCCGGAGACGTCGGCAACGCCGCCCTCGCTGGAGATCCGCTGCGAGGCGGCGCGGAAGTCTCGCTCGTGCTCGAAGACCTCGGTCACCTCCGAGATCCGCTCGATGAAGACGAAGCTGCGCAGCTTGCGGAACGAGTCGTGCAGCGCGTGCAGGACCGAGAGAAAGAAGACGCTGGCCGAGGTGACCGAGGTGGAGACGTCGCAGAGGACGTAGATCTCGGGGCGCCGCGGTCGCTTCGGCCGGTAGCGCAGGTGCATCGGCACGCCGCCGGTCTCCAGCGAGGCGCGCATCGTGCGGCGCACGTCGACCGCCTGTCCCTTGCGGCGCCCGCGCTGCTCGTGCCCCAGGGTCGCCAGGCGGCGCTTCATCTGCGAGACGGCGCGATGCACGGCGGCGAGGTCCTGGGTCGGGCTGGTCGGCAGGGCGCGATCAAGCTCGGCCAGGGGACGGGAGGGGGGGAGGGTCTCGGTCCGCTCGATCAGGTCGCGTTCCAGCTCCCGGCGCAGGTGGCGCTCGAAGCGGTTGAGCTGCTCACGGTCGATCGGCGGTCGCTCGGTCGCTCCGTCCTGCGCCGGCGGTTGCGTTCCGGCCGAGAGCCCGAGCGTGCGGCGGATTCGCTGGACGTCGACCCCGACCACGCCGGAGCCCTCGGCGCGGCGGCCGAAGGCGGCAATCGCCAGCCGCGCCAGGTCGCGCATCTCCCCGTCGTTGCCCTCGGCGATCGCCTGGCGGATCTGCTCGCGCAGCTCGTCGAGGTCGAGACGATCGCCGCCCTCGTGCCGCTGCTCCCCCTCGGTGACGCCGCGCTCGATCGCCTCGCCCTCGGTGGAGCGGAAGAAGAATCGATCGAAGAGCAGCTCGAAGACCCGCCTGTCCTCCTGGGACTTGGCGATCGTCGTCGCCAGCGCTTCGCGGAAGTCCTCCCGCTCGGTCCAGGGGATCTGATCCAGCGCCGCGAACGCGTCGAGGATCTCCGACGTCCCGACCGCGACCCCCTCGCTGCGAAGCTCCTCGCAGAAGGCGAGCAGCTTCGGCGCCAGCCCCGGAGGCCCGGTGTCGAGTTTCGGCCCGTAGGGCGAGGCGGCCATCGGCCTCAGCCCTGGGTGGGCGCGGCGAGTTTGACGCCGACCCGCTCGGCAACCAGGTCGATGTCGGTGCGGTGCTTGACGATGATCGACATCGACTGCGCGAAGGTCTCGCTGTCGATGTCCTCCGCCCCCATCAGCAGCAGCGTCCGCGCCCAGTCGATCGACTCGGCGATCGAGGGGGGCTTTTTCAGGTCGAGCGCGCGCACCATCTGCACCACCTCGACCATCCGTCGCGCCAATGCCTCGGGCAGGTCGGGCGTGTGCAGGCGGACGATCTCCATCTCGCGATCGACCTCGGGGTAGTCGAGCCAGAGGTAGAGGCAGCGGCGCTTCAGCGCCTCGGTCAACTCGCGCGAGTTGTTCGAGGTGAGGACGACGATCGGCATCGTCGTCGCCGAGACCTGGCCGAGCTCGGGGATCGTGATCTGGAAATCGGAGAGCAGCTCCAGCAGCATCGCCTCGAACTCCTGGTCGGTCTTGTCGATCTCGTCGATCAGCAGGACGACAGGCTCGGGGCTGGCGATCGCGTGCATCAGCGGGCGCTCGAGCAGGAACTCCTTGGCGAAGATGTCGTCGTGAACGTCCTCCCAGCCGCATTCCCCGCCGGCCTGGATCCGCAGCAGCTGCTTGCGGTAGTTCCACTCGTAGAGCGCCTTCGCCTCGTCGAGGCCCTCGTAGCACTGGAGGCGGATCAGCTCGCGACCCGTGGCCCGGGAGAGCGCCTTGGCCAGCTCGGTCTTGCCGACACCGGCCGGGCCCTCGACCAGAACGGGCTTGCCGAGCCGCTGAGCGAGGAAGGAGACCAGCGCCGTGGACTCGTCGGCCAGGTAGCCGGCCGCGGCCAGCGCCTCCTTGACCTCGGTCACCGACCCTGGTGTGAGCGCCTCATCCATCGGAGGCGATGATAATCCGCCCGGTGCCCGACCTCGTTCCGCCGCTCGCGGCGTTGCTTCCCGACTCGCCGGACCCGTACGTCGCGCTGTTGCTGATCGGCTTTGCCGCCGGCGTCCTCGGCTACCTGATTCGCCAGCGCTGGCTGGTGGTGGTCGGGATCGCCCTGATCTTCCTCGGCGCCTTCTTCTTTCCGATCGCCGTCAAGTTGACTACCGACAAGAGCCCGCCGCCGACCCAAACGGCGCCGGGGTGAATCCTCTAGCGTTTAGCGCCCGAGCCAACCGATCCTCGACCTCCAGGAGGCCGCTTCCCTTGAGCCGACTTCGCACCCTCTTTCTGTTTGGCACCGCGCTGGCGCTGGCGGTCGTACTCGCCGCGTGCGGCAGCAGCGGCGGCAGCAGCGACGCGAACCCGCAGACGGTCGTCAACAACGCCACCCTTCAGGGGATCGACAGCGGCAACCTCGACCTCTCGCTCGGCATCGACGTCAAGGGCAACAAGGGCGGTCACATCGACGTCGGCGTCTCCGGCCCGTTCCAGAGCCAGGGGAAGAACCAGCTTCCGCAGCTGGACATGACCGTTAAGGCGAACGGGTCGGTCAACAATCAGAACGTCGACTTCGAGGGCGGCCTGACCTTGCTGGCCGACCGTGGCTACGTCAACTACAAGGGCACCGAGTACGAGATCGACCCGGCGACCTTCGGCTTCGTCAAGACGTCGATCCAGCAGGCGCAGCAGAAAAACGGTGGCGCCCAGAGTCAGTCGGGCCTCTCGCAGTCCTGCCAGAACGCGGTCGGCAAACTCAAGATCAACGATTTCGTCACCAACCTGACCAACGAGGGGACCTGCCGACGTCGGCGGCACCGGCACCACGCACGTCAGCGGCGACCTCGTCATCTCCACGGCCCTCGACCAGCTGATCAAGATCGCCGAGAACCCGGCCTGCAGCTCCCAGTTCAGCGGCGCGACCGGCCAGCTGCCGACCGGCGCCCAGCTCGACCAGGCGAAGAGCCTTTTGGCCGGCGCCGTCAAGTCCGCCCACGTCGACCTCTACGTCGGCGACGACAACATCGTGCGGCGGATCACCGCGCAGCTTGCGCTCAAGCCGCCCGCGGGAACCTCCAGCGGCGGCGCGACAGAGGTCGACCTCAACTTCGATCTGACCCTCTCCGACGTCAACCAGTCGCAGACGATCGAGGCGCCGTCGGAGGCCAAGCCGCTCAACGACCTGTTCCGCCAGCTCGGGATCAACCCGCTGTCGCTACTCGGCAAAAACGGCGGCCTCGACCTCAACGGGCTGAGCGGCGCCGGTGGCGGTGGAGCGGGCGGCATCGGCAGCCTGCTGCAGGGGATCAGCGGTGCGACCGGGGGCACAGGCGGCGGCTCCAATCCCGGCGGCATCTCCCAGGCCTATCTGAACTGCATCCAGGGAGCGAGCACGCCGGCAGACCTGCAGAAGTGCGCAGGGCTCAACCAGTAACGGCATAGCGCCACGCGTCTTGCGAAGGGCCCCGCGACGACGGGGCCCTTCGCCTTTACGCTTACGCTTCCCAGCCCATGGACGAGGCGGGACCCAACCGGCCGCGGCTGAATGCCGCTTTCCTGCGCACGCCGGGCGGCTGGCCCTACCTGCTGGCGCCGCTGATCCCCGTCGCCGTGGCGCTGGATCTGGCCGATGCCTCGCCGACGCTGGTCTTCGCCGTGTCGGCGCTGGGGATCGTCCCCACCGCTGCCCTGATGGGCCGCGCCACCGAGGAGCTGGCATCGAAGTCGGGCCCGGGCGTCGGCGGCCTGCTCAACGTCACCTTCGGCAACGCGCCGGAGCTGATCATCGCCCTCTTCGCGCTCGGCAAGGGACTCCAGGAGGTGGTCAAGGCCTCGATCATCGGCTCGATCATCGGCAACATCCTGCTCGTGCTTGGCGCCGCGATGCTGGCCGGCGGGCTGGGCCGGAGCAAACAGACCTTCAGCCGGACCAGCGCCGGCATCCAGACATCGATGCTGCTGCTGGCGGCCGCGGCAATGCTGATGCCGGCGATCTACGAGCTGGTCGAGGGCCAGGGCCTGCCCAGTCCCGGCGCGGCCAGCGTCGACTACGGCGGCACGGTCGAGCATCTCTCGCTGGCCGTGGCGATCGTCCTCGCTGCCACCTACGTCGCCGGGCTCTTCTTCTCGCTGAAGACCCACCGCGACATCTTCAACCCCGAGTACGGGGACGAGGACAGCTGGGGCTGGTCGGTGCGCAAGTCAGTGATCGCCCTGGCGATCGCCGGGGTGCTGGTCGGCGTGATGTCGGAGGTGCTGGTCGGCTCGATCTCGGAGGCGTCGAAGGCGGTCGGGCTCTCGGAGTTCTTCATCGGCGTGATCGTCGTCGCGATCGTCGGCAACGCGGCCGAGCACTGGGTCGCCGTGCTGGTCGCGATGAAGAACAAGATGGACCTCGCCGTCAACATCGCGATCGGCTCCAGCGCCCAGGTGGCGTTGTTCGTCGCCCCGGTGCTGGTGATCGTCTCCTTCTTCATCGGCCCCCACCCCCTCGCCCTCGTCTTCAACGGCTTCGAGCTGGGAGCCGTCCTACTCGCGGTCCTGGTCGCCAACTACGTCACCCAGGACGGGGAGTCGAACTGGTTCGAGGGCGTCCAGCTGCTGGCGATCTACGTGATCCTGGGCATCACCTTCTATTACGCCTGACCTGAGCGCGCCAGACAACGCCTGGCGGTGTCCTCGGTCGGCCGCCTGCGGGTCACGCACTGAAGTGCGCTCCCCTTGCCGGCCTCCCTCGTCCTTGCCAGTCGCTGTCTGGCGCGCTCAGGAAATGGGAGACAACCCGGCGAGTTGCGTTCGAGTCGGTGTAACGCGTTGGCGTGCTGTGGGCACGCCAACGCGTTACACCGGAGCGCGGGGGAGTCGACCGATCTAACGGTGCAACGCGTTTGTGGGGAAATAGCACGCCAACGCGTTACACCGCGGGCGCGTCGCAGTCGCTCAGGCCGCGGCCAACTCGGAAAGGGCCTTGAGCACGAGGTCGTCGTGCTTTTTCGGCTGAACCTTGGGGAAGGCGCGGGCGATCTTGCCGTCGGCGTCGATGATGAAGGTGCAGCGCAGCATCCCCATGTACTTCTTGCCGTACATCGACTTCTCGCCCCAGGCGCCGTAGGCGTCGGCGACCGCGTGGTCGGGGTCGGCGAGCAGGGTGAAGTCGAGGTCGTACTTGCCGGCGAACTTCTTCAGCGCCTCCGGCTCGTCGGGGGAGACCCCGAGCACCCGCGCCCCCGCCGCCGCGTACTCGGCGCGCCGGTCGCGGATGCCGCAGGCCTGGGTCGTGCAGCCGGGGGTGTCGGCGCGGGGATAGAAGTAGAGGACGACGGTCTCGCCGCGCAGCTCCGAGAGCGTCACCTCGTTGCCGTCCTGGTCGGGCAGGGTGAAGTCGGGCGCGCTCTCCCCTGCCTCCAGCATCGTCAGTGAAAGAGGACGCTAGTCCTCGCGGCCGGGGTCCTGGCCGTCCTCGTCCTCGTCGAGCTCCTCGTCGCCCTGCTCGAGCGCCGTCTCGGAGACCGAGCCGGTGGCGCCGGGGTGGTAGTGGGTCTGGAACTTCTCCAACAGCTGGTCGCGGTGGTCCTCGTCGACCGGCACGTCGTCGGAGATCTTCACCCAATCGGCGCCCTCGTAGGCCTCCATGTTGAAGACCTCCTGGTCGAGCGAGGTCGAGTCATCGACCACGACCACGACCTCGGTCTGCGGGTTGAAGTAGGTCCCGGGCTGCATCAGCAGCTCCTCGACCTCGTAGAGGTTCTCTTCGGCGGCGCTTGCCACCCTTCGATCCTACAAAGAATCAGGTAGCGAGGGCGCCTATGCGGGTGGATCGCGCCTATACGGGCGGGTCGCGAGTCGTCGCTCGCCTATACGGGCGGTCGACGAGTCGCCGCGCGACCTCGGCGTCGATGTCCAGCGGCGCTTCGCCGCGGCGCTCGCGGCGGTGGGACCGGGCTTCGACCATCTGGCGGACCTCGGCTTCCCGTTCGGCCCGTTCCTCCTCGGGCGAGGGCTCCTCGCCCGGTTTCGGCTCCGCCGCTTGCTCGATCGAGAACCTGCCGCCACCGACTCGCCGCCAGACGGCCCCCGAGCGGGAGAAGGCGAGCGCGGCGATCGGCGCGACGACGATGGTGATCACGATCAGGACCATTCCCTGGTCGACCTTCGACATCGCCAGCGAGAGCGCCATTTTCACAGCGTAGAGGGGACACGAGCCGTGGCTCATCCGGTACTCTGCTGGGGATTGACTGACCAGTCAATCGGCGGCGGATCGCCGGTCGGCGACGCCCCAAATACGGCTTAGCACCGGAGAAAAGGAGTCTCGAACCCGTGGTTGACTTCACCCTGACCGACGAGCAGAAAGACCTGCGCGAGCTGGCACACAACTTCGCGGAGAAAGAGATCCGCAAGGTCGCCTGGGAGTACGACGTCGACGGCACCTGGCCCCAGGACATCATCGACAAGGCCTGGGAAGTGGGCCTGATGAACACCCACATCCCCGAGGAGTACGGCGGACCGGGCCTCGATTACCTCTCCGGTTGCCTGATCGAGGAGGAGATGGGGTGGGGCTGCTCCGGCATCGGCACCAGCCTGATGGCCAACGGCCTCGCCTCCGCGCCGATCACCCTCGGCGGCTCTGAGGAGACCAAGAAGAAGTACCTCGGGATGCTCAGCGAGGCTCCGAAGCTCGCCTCCTTCTGTCTCACCGAGCCCGACGCCGGCTCCGACGTCTCCGGGATGAAGACCCGCGCCGTCAAGAAGGGCGACAAGTACGTCATCAACGGCTCCAAGTGCTTCATCACCAACGGCACCTACGCCGATTACTTCACCGTCTACGCGAAGACCGACCCCGAGGCCGGCCACCGCGGAATCAGCGCCTTCGTCGTCGACGCCGACCTCCCCGGGGTCACCGTCGACAAGAAGGAGGACAAGATGGGCCAGCGGGCCTCAAACACCGCGACCATCTCATTCAACGACGTCGAGATCCCCGCGGAGAACCTGCTCGGCGAGGAGAACCACGGCTTCAAGCTGGCGATGATGACCCTCGACCGCACTCGCCCGGGCGTCTCGGCGATGGCCGTCGGGATCGGCCGCGCCGCCTTCGAGTACGCGGCCGAGTACTCCAAGGAGCGCGTCCAGTTCGGCGTGCCGATCGCGATGCACCAGGCGATCCAGTTCATGATCGCCGACATGGCGACCAAGGTCGACGCCGGCCGCCTGCTGGTCTGGAACTCGGCGGTCCTGCTCGACCAGGGCAAGCGCAACACCCGCGTCTCCTCGATGGCCAAGCGCTTCGCCGCCGACTCGGCGATGGAGATCACCGTCGACGCCGTCCAGGTCTACGGCGGCTACGGCTTCATCAAGGAGTACCCGGTCGAGAAGCTGATGCGCGACGCGAAGATCATGCAGCTCTACGAAGGCACCAGCCAGATCCAGCGCCTGGTGATCGCCAAAGAGGTGCTGCTGCCGCGCAACATCGACGAGACCACGCCTGAAGCCGCGGCCGCCGCCAAGAAGGCGAGCGACTCCGAGGCCAGCCAGGCCGAGCAGGCAGCCGCTACGGTCTAGTCCATGGATCTTTCCGAGCGCGCCGCGATAGGAAAGGCGGCGCGCTCGGAAGCTCCTCGCTCCGCCTTCGCGGAGTGGGAGCCCCCCGCCGGCCGGGCCGACCCGGTCGCCGTCCTCGAAGCTCAGGCGCGCGATCGCGTCCCCGACCTGCTGCCGATCCGCTACGGGCGGATGGCGGTGACGCCGTTCACCTTCTTCCGCGGCGCCGCCGCGGTGATGGCGGCGGACCTGGCGCCGGCGCCCAACTCGGGCCTGCAGGTGCAGGCCTGCGGCGACGCCCACCTCTCCAACTTCGGCGCCTTCGCGGCGCCGGATCGCAGCCTCGTCTTCGACCTCAACGACTTCGACGAGACGCTGCCGGCCCCGTGGGAGTGGGACGTGCAGCGGCTCGCCGCCAGCTTCGAGATCGCCGCGCGGGAGAACGGCTTCAAGCGCAAGGAGCGGCGCGCTGTCGTCGCGACCGCGGCGCGCGAGTACAGGGAGGCGATGCGCGGATTCGCCAAGATGCGCAACCTCGAGATCTGGTACGCGCGGCTCGACGCCGAGGCGGTGATGGCCCGGATCGGCGCGCTCGGCGAGAAGGCGGTGAAGCGGGCCGAGAAGGGCATCGCCAAGGCTCGGGCCAAGGACAGCCTGCGGGCGCTCGACCGCCTCACTCACGTGGTCGACGGCGAGCTGCGCATCGTCAGCCGCCCGCCTCTCGTCGTCCCGATCGAGGAGATGCTGCCGGACGAGGTCCAGATGCACGACGCCGAGCAGCGGCTCCGCGAGGTGCTCAAGCTCTACGCCGCTTCGCTGAAGGGCGACCGGCGCCGGCTCCTCGCCGAGTACCGCTTCCGCCACCTCGCCCACAAGGTGGTCGGGGTCGGCAGCGTCGGCACCCGCTCCTGGATCGTGCTGTTGACCGGCCGCGACGACGGCGACCCGTTGTTCCTGCAGGCGAAGGAGGCGAGCGCCTCGGTGCTCGAGCCCTACGCCGGGAAGAGCCGCTTCCGCAATCACGGCCGCCGCGTCGTCGAGGGGCAGTGGCTGACCCAGGCGGCAAGCGACAGCTTCCTCGGCTGGTGCACCGCGAGCAGCGGGCTCGACGGCAGGCGGCGCGATTTCTACGTCCGCCAGCTCTGGGACGGCAAGGGCTCGATCGACGTCGAGGCGCTGCCGCCCGCCGGGCTGGACGCCTACGCGCGCCTCTGCGGCTGGACCCTGGCGCGCGCCCACGCGCGCTCCGGCGACCCGGTCGCGATCGGCGCCTACCTGGGCGCCGGCACGCGTTTCGACGAGGCGATATCCGAGTTCGCCGCGCGCTACGCCGACCAAAACGAACGCGATCACGCCGCGCTGGGGGCCGCGATCGAGTCAGGACGAATAAAAGCCGAGGAGGCGTGAGCGCGGTCGCATAGGCTCTCGCGCATGGCGAAGTGGGGAGTCCTCGCGGTCTTGGGCGCGGCCCAGTTCCTGATGGTCCTCGACCAGGCGGTGATGAACGTCGCGATCTCTCAGTTGGTCGAGGACTTCGACACGACCGTGACCACGATCCAGATCGTGATCGCGCTCTACGCGCTGGTGATGGCCGGCCTGATGATGACCGGCGGCAAGCTGGGCGACATCTGGGGGCGCAAGCGGGCCTTCGTCATCGGCCTCTGCATCTACGGCGCCGGGTCGGCTCTGACGGCGGCCTCCTGGAACGTGCCGAGCCTCACCTTCGGCTGGTCGATCCTCGAGGGCATCGGCGCCGCCCTCGTCCTGCCGGCGATGGTCGCCCTCGTCGCCACCAACTTCCGCGGCGCCGACCGGGCGCTCGCCTACGGCGTGCTCGGTGGCGTCGCCGGAGCCGGCATAGCGGTCGGCCCGATCCTCGGCGGCTGGGCGACGACGGAGCTGAGCTGGCGGGTCGTCTTCGTCGGCGAGGTCGTGGTCGCGCTCGGGATCATCGCCGGCACCCGCCTGCTCAAGGAGCCGGCGAAGGAGCCGGGCGCCGCCCTCGACATCGTCGGCAGCGTCCTCTCCGCGAGTGGGCTCGCGATCATGGTCTTCGGCGTCCTCCAGGCGAGTAACTGGGGCTGGCTGCAGCCGCGCAACTCGCCGATCGAGCCTTTCGGCCTCTCCCTGACCCCGTTCGTGATCGCCCTCGGCGCCGTCATCCTCGCCTTCTTCGGTCGCTGGGAGCGCCGCCGGGAGCAGCGCGGCGAGGTGCCGCTGGTGCACCTGGGACTGATGGCGATCCCGCGGCTCCGTAGTGGGCTGGCGATGTTGCTCGCCCAGAACCTGGTCCTGATGGGCGTCTTCTTCACGGTTCCGCTCTTTCTCCAGGTCGTGCTGGGCCTGGATGCCCTCGAGACGGGGGTCCGCATGCTGCCGGCTTCGATCGGCCTCTTCGTCACCGCCCTCGCCGGCGCGGCCCTGGCCAAGCGCTTCGCCGCCCGCATCCTGGTGCGCATCGGGCTGTTGGTCGACCTGGTCGCCGTCCTCCTCCTGCTTGACACGATCCAGCCGTCGCTCGACAACACCTCCTTCCTGATCGCGATGGGGGTGCTCGGCGTCGGCATGGGGCTGATCGTCTCCCAGCTGGGGAACGTGGTCCAATCCTCGGTCGGGGATCGCGACCGCAGCGAGGCCGGTGGACTACAGAGCACGGCTCAGCAGCTCGGCTCCTCGCTCGGCACGGCGATCCTGGGCGCGATCGTGATCACCGGGCTGCTCACCGCCTTCACCGCCAACGTGGAGTCGAACCCGAAGATCTCCAACGACGTGCAAGCGCAGGTCGAGGTCAGGGCCAGCGCCGGGGCCAGCTTCGTGGCGGCCGACCAGGTCCGCGCCGTCGGCACAGCAGGAAGGCCTCGACCCGGCGACGACCGACGCTCTCGTCGCGGACTACGAGGATGCCCAGCTACAGGCGCTGAAGGTCGCCTTCCTCGCGGCGGCGTTCCTGATCCTCGCTTCGCTCTTCTTCACCCGCAACCTGCCGACCAAGCGCTTCGACGAGCTCCAGGCCGACAGCGGCCCGCCGGCGGCGGTCGCGGGCGCGACTTAGCCTGCCGAAAAGGGCAGTTTTCGAGCCAAGTAGGGGCGCCGAGTACTCTGGGTGTATGGAGTTAACGAAAGAATCGCCCTGTACCTGCAGTCGTTGCAAGACGTCGGTGCGCTGGATGCCTGGAGTAAAAGCCCCCAAATTGCCCCGCAACTGGGTTCGCCGCGGGGGGCAGTCCTACTGCCTTTCCTGCCGCCGCGCCCTGGCCGCGGAGGAGGGGCTGGAAGCCGCTCCCGAAGGCACTCCGATCGCCAAACGCGCCCAGATTCGCAATGCCGCCGTGCTCGAATTCGAGGTCACCCGTGACCCGGAGCGCTCCGCGGGAGCGATCGCCAAGGCCTGCCGCACCTCGGTGGTGGCCGTGGTGAAGGCTCGCAAGCGACTCGGCATGGCCGAGCCCGTCTAAGCCTAGAGAGTCAGCCGGCCGAGAAGGCTTCGCCTGCCGCGCGGCCTTGACCCGCGCCGTCTTCTCGAGGATCGTCTTGCGCAGCCGCACCGACTTCGGGGTGATCTCGACGCACTCGTCCTCACGGAGGAACTCCAGCGCCTGCTCCAGCGAGAGCAGTTTGGCCGGGACGAGGCGGACGAGCACATCGGCGCTGGCGGCGCGCACGTTGGTCTGGTGCTTCTCGCGGATCGCGTTGACGTCGAGGTCCTCGGCGCGGGCGTTCTCGCCGACGATCATCCCCTCGTAGACGTCCTCGCCGGGGCCGAGGAAAAGGGTTCCGCGCTCCTGAAGGGCGAACAGCGCAAAGCTCGCGGTTTTGCCGCGCCGGTCGGCGACCAGGGCGCCGGTCGGGCGGGTGCGCAGCTCGCCGGCCCACGGCTCCCAGCGGTCGAAGACGTGGTGCAGGAGGCCGGTGCCGCGCGTCTCGGTGAGGAACTCGGTGCGGAAGCCGATCAGCCCCCGGGCGGGGACCAGGTACTCCATCCGCACCCAGCCGGTCGAGTGGTTGACCATCTGCTCCAGCCGTCCCTTGCGCAGCGCCAGCATCTGGGTGATCACCCCGACGTAGTCCTCGGGGACGTCGATCGCGAGTCGCTCGACCGGCTCGTGCAGCTTGCCGTCGACCTCGCGGGTCAGCACCTGGGGCTGTCCGGCGGTCAGCTCGAAGCCCTCCCGCCGCATCAGCTCCAGCAGGACGACCAACTGCAACTCGCCGCGGCCCTGTACCTCCCATGAGTCGGGACGCTCGGTGTCGCGGACCCGGATCGAGACGTTGCCGATCAGCTCGGCGTCGAGGCGATCCCGGACCTGGCGCGCGGTCAGCTTGCTGCCCTCGGTGCCGGCCAGGGGCGCGGTGTTGATCCCGACCACGATCGACAGCGAGGGCTCGTCGACCGTGATCACCGGCAGCGGTCGCGGGTCGTCGGGATCGGCGAGGGTCTCGCCGATCGTCACCTCGGGCAGGCCGGCGACGGCGATGATCTCGCCCGGCCCGGCCTCCTCGGCGGCGACCCGCTCCAGCGCCTCGGTCACGTAGAGCTCGGAGACCGTCGCCCGCTCGATGCTGCCGTCGGCGCGGCACCAGGCGATCGGCCGGCCGGCGCGGATCGTCCCGTTGCGAACCCTGCAGAGGGCGAGGCGGCCGACGTAGGGGGAGGCGTCGAGGTTGGTGACGTGGGCCTGAAGCGGGTGGTCGGGCTCGTACTCAGGGGCGGGGATCCGCTCCAACATCAGGTCGAGCAGGGGGGAGAGGTCGGTTCCCTCGGCGCCCTCCTCCAGCGAGGCCCAGCCCGCTTTCGCGTTGGTGTAGACGATCGGGAACTCGATCTGCTCGGAGGTGGCGTCGAGGTCGAGGAACAACTCGTAGACCTCGTCGACCACCTCGGCGATCCGCGCGTCGGGGCGGTCGACCTTGTTGACGACGAGGATCACCGGCAGTTTCGCCTCCAGCGCCTTGCGCAGGACGAAGCGGGTTTGGGGGAGGGGCCCCTCGGAGGCGTCGACCAGCAGCAGCACGCCGTCGACCATCGTCAGCCCGCGCTCGACCTCGCCGCCGAAGTCGGCGTGGCCCGGGGTGTCGACGATGTTGAGCTTGACGCCGTTGTGGTGGACCGCGGTGTTCTTGGCGAGGATCGTGATCCCCTTCTCGCGCTCCAGGTCCATCGAGTCCATCACGCGCTCGGCCACATCCTGGCCCTTGCGGAAGGCGCCGGACTGCCACAGCATCGCGTCGACCAGGGTCGTCTTGCCGTGGTCGACGTGGGCGACGATCGCGATGTTGCGGATGTCCTCTCGGCGGGTCATGCGGACGCGGGATGGTACGGTGCGGAGGTCGAGTGCCGCTTTTGGCGCTCGAGAGGTTCCGTTCTCGCTGCGCTCCAGAGCGTCTTCGGGGTCACAGGATCTCCCCAATCGCTCATAAGGAGTCAGTTCATATGTCATCGCAGTCTTTCGCCGATCTCGGCGTGTCCAAACCCGTGGTGCGCGCGCTTGCCGCACGCGGGATCAACCAGCCTTTTGCCATCCAGCGTCTCGTCATCGACGACGTCCTGGAAGGCCACGATGTGCTCGTCCAATCCCCTACCGGCTCGGGCAAGACCCTGGCCTTCGGGGTGCCGATCGTCGATCTTCTCGAGCCCGGCGCGCCCCGCCCGGAGGCGCTGATTCTCGCGCCGACCCGCGAGCTTGCCGGCCAGATCGTCGATGAGATGGAGACGGTCGCCGCGGCCCGCAACCTCAGCGTCGCCGCCGTCTACGGCGGTGTCGGCTTCGGCCCGCAGATCAAGCGCGCCCAGCGGGCGCACGTCCTGGTCGCCACCCCCGGGCGCCTCGAGGACCTGCTCCAACGCGGCGCCGTCAAGCTCGACCGCGTGCGGGTCCTCGTCCTCGACGAGGCCGACCGGATGCTCGACATGGGCTTCAAGCCCGCGGTCGACCGGATCGTCGCCAAGACGCCGCGTGACCGCCAGACGCTCTTCTTCTCGGCGACCCTCGAGGGGGCGACCGGCAAGATCGCCGCCTCCTACACCCGCGATGCGCGTCGTCACGTCCACGCGCCGAAGGCGGAGAAACGCGCCGATGTCAGCCATCGCTTCGTCCACGTCGATTCCCAGAGCGCCAAGCTCCCGGCACTCGTCCAGGTCCTGCGCCAGGACGAGCGGGGCCGGACTCTGGTCTTCGTCCGCACCAAGCGGGGGGCCGACCGGCTGGTCAAGCGGCTCGGCACCAAGGACGTGCGCGCGGTGGCGATGCACGGCGACAAGTCGCAGTCCCAGCGCGAACGGGCCCTTGCCCGCTTCGAGCGGGGCGACGTCGACACTCTGGTCGCCACCGACGTCGCCGCCCGCGGCATCGACGTCGCCGACATCACCCACGTGATCAACTTCGACGCCCCCGACGGCCGTGACACCTACGTGCACCGGGTCGGGCGGCACGGGACGGGCGGGACAGAGCGGCGCCGGGGTCAGCTTCGTGCTCGCCGACCAGGCCCGCGACATGCGCCGGATTGCCAAAGACCTCGGCCTGCACCGCGAGTTCGAGCAAGCTCGCTCGCGGAGTTAGGCCCCGGAACGACGAAGCCCGCCACTTGCGGCGGGCTTCGTCAACAGCTAAGCGCGGTGCGCGACTACGAGGTCTGCTGGACGTTCGCCGCAGCCGGGCCTTTGGGCCCGTCCTCGGACTCGTAGCTCACTTTGGCGCCCTCGGTCAGGGACTTGAAGCCCTCGCCGAGGATCGCGCTGTGATGCACGAAGACGTCCTTAGAGCCGTCGTCGGGTGTGATGAACCCGTAGCCCTTATCGTCGCTGAACCACTTGACAGTTCCAGTGGGCATGCATTGCCTCCACTTGATGTGCTGCGAACGCGGAGGATGCGGTGAAGCAACGACGCGAGCGCTAGACACGACTTTGCCGGATGACTATCCGACCTAACGTGCGGGACCGTAGCAGGGTCGGCGCTGTGGTGGGCACGACCGTCCCCCCTCCCTTACATGCCGCTTACACGGGGCTGACGTCGCCTTGATCCCGCCGGCGGATGCTGCGATCGTCAGTCAAGGAAGGGAGAGGGAGATGCATGGCTCATGGTTGAAGCAGGTTCTGGCGCCGCTGGCGCTCTGTCTGGCGGCGACCGGCGTCGCGGGGGCGGGGATGACCGGGGTGACGCTCGGTTCGGGCGCTTCGGCGACCAACCCCGCCTTCTTGCCGATCGGCGACGGCAAGGTGACGACATCGGGGCCGAAGCGGGGCTATGTCTACAGCTGCGGCAATGCCGGGGCGCCGGGCGGCGGCCCTCCGGGCGGGGGCGGCGCCTTCAAGGACGGGCCGTGGATCCGTAGCGACGGCACCTTCGATCTCTCCGCCAAGGCCACCGTCGACGGTTCCGTGCGCTGGTCCAATGCGAGGTTCAAGAGCCGCCGCACCAGCGTGCGGCGGGTGCTCAGCGGCAACGGGCTGCCGGTCAAGCAGAGGACCGGCAAGTTCCCGATCCAGGCCGGCGACGACGCCTACAACTACGACCGCAACCCCAATTCGATCGCGGCCTGGAGCGAGCGCTACTCGCTGCCTCGGCATCCGAAGAGGGCGGCCAAGTCCCACTGCCTGCCGATGGGGGCGATCGGGGTGGCGAAGGACGGCGTTGCGATCTTCAATGCCCTCGACGCCCAGGATCGCGACGCGGTTGCCCATGAGGTGCAGGACAGCTGCGGCGGCCACCCGCAGCAGCAGGGCGTCTACCACTACCACTCGATCCCGTCCTGTCTGACCAGGGGCCAGTCGACCAAGCGGGCCTCCGGACTGGTCGGCTTCGCCCTCGACGGCTACCCGATCTACGGCCCGCGCGGCGCGCACGGCAAGCTGCTCACCAACGACGACCTCGACGCCTGCCACGGCCAGGTCAGCAGGGTCTGGCTGGACGGTCGTTGGCGGCGGACCTACCACTACAACGCGACCCTCGAGTACCCCTACACGCTGGGCTGCTTCCACGGCACGCCTGTCAGCCTCGGCTAGATCAGCCACCGCGCATCGGTGTTCGCGTTGTCCCCGGTACAGGGGGAAAACGCGTTGCACCGGAGAAGCGCTCGGAATCGTGCCTGCGGGTGTTCAGGGAATAGACCGTCAGGCCGATACGTTGAATCCAGATGACGCCAGGGGCGCGACTCCGCCGTGTGGCGGGGCGATTGCTGTTTGTCGCCCCGGCTTGCCTCTGCCTGCTTGCCCCGGGCGCCGCGTCCGCGAAAGCGATCCACGGCGACCTCTCGCCCGCGGCTCGCCGAGCTGGCCAAGCCGAGCGGTCGCGCGGCGCCGCCCGGCCAAGCAGGCGGCGATCCTCGACGTTGCCCCGCAGGGCCAGCCGGGCAGCCTCCAGTCGAGACGGCAACCGCGTCCTCGTCGACGCCCGCTTCGACCGCGGCGCAGCCGCCGGCGTCGACGGACCTGCGCGCCGCCGGCGCCCAGGTCGTCCACGTCAGCCGCCGCTACCAGACGGTCACCCTGGCGGTGAAGCCCGCCGACCTGCGCGACGTCGCCAGCGTTTCCCGGGTCGACGGGGTCACGCGAGGACCTCGCCCCGATCGTCTCGCCTCGGCGTCGGCACCTGTCAGGGGTCGGTCGTCTTCGGAGGGAGACTCCCAGCTTGGCGCGACCGACTGCGCGCTCCGACTTCGGCGTCGACGGCAGCGGCGTCACGGTCGGCATCCTCTCGGACTCCTTCGACCAGGCGACTCACGCGGCCGACGCAGCGCCATGCCACCGACGTCGCGCTCAGCGGCGATCTCCCCGGGCCGGCAATCCCTGCGGCCACGACTCCGGTCGAACGTGCTCGACGACCCTACGTCCCCGGCCAAGCGATCCGCCACCGACGAAGGGCGCGGCGATGGCCCAGATCGTCCACGACCTCGCCCCCGGCGCCTCGCTCGACTTTCGCCACGGCCTTCAACGGCGAGCTTGAGCTTCGCCGACAACATCAGTCGCAGCGCTCGCCGCGGCGCGGGGCAAAGGTGATCGTCGACGACGTCATCTATCTCGACGAGCCGTTCTTCCAGGACGGGCCGATCGCGGCCGCGGTCAACGACGTGACCGCCGCCGGGGTGTCCTATTTCTCTGCCGCCGGCAACGACAACCTGATCACGGGCGGGCACAACATCGCCTCCTGGGAGGCGCCCGCTTTCAGCGGACTGCGGGCAGGCTGTCCCTGCCGCATTGCATCTCGCGCTCCTCCAACTTCGGTCCAACGCTACCACTGCATGGATTTCAATCCGCGGCCGGGAACCGACAACACCTTTGGGATCACGGTTCCCGCAGGGCGCACGCTGACCGTCGACCTTCAGTGGGCGCAGCCCTGGTACGGCGTGACAAGCGACCTCGATGCCTATCTGCTCGACTCCGGAACCGGCAGTCTGCTGGCCGCAGCATGGCGGACAACGTCGACAACGTCGGAGTCGAACCCAGGAGCCGGTCGAGGTCTTCAGCTGGGACAACACCTCGACCGCCACGACAGACCGTGCAGCTGGCGATCCACCGCTGCTCGGGCGTCTGCAACGATCAGAATGCCAGCGCGACCGACTCGCCGCGACTCAAATTCGTCCTGATCGAGAACGGCGTGAGCGGCTTCTCGACCGAGTACCCGACGTCCGGCCGGGCGACACGGTTCGGCCCGACCGTCTTTGGCCACGCCGGCTCCTCCAGCGCGATCAGCGTCGGCGCGATTCGCTACAACGCCACCTCGGCAACCCGTCGTCCTGGAAGCCCGAGTCTTATTCCTCGCAGGGCCCGGTGACCCACTACTTCGGCCCGGTCAACGGCACATCCGGCGGCGACCGCTGGGTCCCCCAGGTGATCGACAAGCCCGACATGTCGCCACCGACTGCGTGCACACGACCTTCTTCGCCTAGCTCGCTCTCCAACGTCATGGCACTTCTGCGGCACCTCGGCCGCCGCGCCGCACGCCGCCGCGGTCGCGGCGCTGATGCTGCAGCGCGAACCCGCTCGCTGACTCCCGCGGACATCCGCACCGCGATGACGAGACCGGCCATGCCGGTTGGCTGCCTTCGGCCCCGACGCCGTCGGCGCCGGCGTTGCTCGACGCCTCGGCGCGGTGGAGATTGCGCTTCCGCCCCGACTGCTCGAGAAGCGTCCCGTTTCCCGGCGCGCGACGACCCTCGGCTTCTCGGCGATCGCCCGGTGGCCTTCGCCTGCTCGATCGACGGCGGCTCCCGCGGCTGCTCGCCGTTCACCGTCAGGGCTCCGCGCGCCGACGGCACGCAGGCTTCGCGGTAACGGCTCCGACGTCGCCGGCCATTCGGGAACCAGCGAGGTCGTCGCCTCCAAGTGCACCGACTTCGCCCGAACACATCCACCGCCGGGTCCGTCGCAGGACCGCACCGCAAGCGTCGGCGAGGGTCGTCTTCCGTTCGCTCCGACAAGCGAGAGCCCCGTGACGTTCCTCTGCAAGATCGATCGCGCGGCGCCTGCCATCGTCTGCCGGCGCAAAGCTTGCCATTC
This sequence comes from uncultured Solirubrobacterales bacterium, assembly GCA_963837585.1. Lineage (GTDB taxonomy): Bacteria > Actinomycetota > Thermoleophilia > Solirubrobacterales > 70-9 > CAWINX01. Next base: position 713,224 of record CAWINX010000003.1, read on the forward strand.
GCCTTTCTCGTGGTCGCCACAGCGGTCCGGGTCGCCGCCCGCGACGCGGCCGGCAACGGTCGATCCGACGCCGGCCGTCTACCGCTTCCGGGTCAAGCGACTTCGCTGAGCGGCTCGGCGCTGCCCCGCAGTCGCTCCGCCAGCCCCGAGTGACGCCGCCCCGAGTCGTCGCGCCCCACCGCCATCGCCAGCGCAGTCGGGTCGCCGACCAGCACGCAGGTGTTGCGGGCGCGAGTGATCGCGGTGTAGAGGAGGGGGCGGGTCAGCATGCGCGCGTGGGAGCGGTGGCAGACGCCGACCACCACCGGCACCTCACAGCCCTGCGCCTTGTGGACGGAGATCGCGTAGGCGAGGCGCAGGGTCGGCGTCTCGCCATAGGGGATGACCAGCGAGCCGCCGTCGTCGGTGTCGACGACGATCGCCTCCTCGTCGGGGTCGTCGGAGCGCAGGAAGACGATCGAGCCGTTCATCAGCCCCAGCTCGTGTGAGTTGCGGGTCTGGATCAATCGGTCGCCGACCCGGAAGCGGTCGTTCAGCGCCTTGCGCCCGCGCGGGTTGAGCCGCGCCTGGAGGCGCTCGTTGAGCGCGTCGATCCCGACCGGCCCCTTGTACATCGGCGCCAGGACCTGCACGTCGCGGATCGGGTCGAGGCCGAGGCGGGCCGGTACCCGCTCGGCGACCACCTCGACAACGGTGTCGAGGGCTCGCTCCGGGTTGCGGCGGTCGATCAGGAAGAAGTCGTGGTCCTGGTCGTCCTCGGGCTCCAGATGGGGCGAGCGGCCCTGGTTGATCTCGTGGGCGGCGGTGGTGATCATCGACTGCGCCGCCTGGCGGAAGACGTGGTTGAGCCGCACGACCGGGGCGATCCCCGAGGCGATCAGGTCCTCGAACGGCTTGCCGGCGCCGATCGGCGGCAGCTGGTCGGCGTCGCCGACGAAGACGACGTGGGTCGACTCGGCCAGCCCGCCGAGCAGTACCTCGGCGAGTCGCAGGTTCAGCATCGAGGACTCGTCGACGACGACCAGGTCGGCGGGCAGGGGGTGGCCCGGCCTGAAGGCGGGCTCGCGCCCCGGCATCCACTCGAGCATCCGGTGGATCGTCTGCGCTTCGTGCCCGGTCGCCTCCTCGAGGCGGCGGGCGGCGCGCCCGGTCGGGGCGCAGAGGGCGATCTTGGCGCCGGCCGCCTCGGCCTCGGCGACGATCGCCCTGGTGCAGACGGTCTTGCCGACGCCCGGCCCGCCGGTGAGGACGGAGACGCGCGAGGCGAAGGCGCCGCGCACGGCAGCCCACTGCTCGTCGGTGAGCCCGTCCGCGGCGGAGTCGCCATCCGCCGACTCGGGCGGCTGTTCGCCGGGCTCGTGATCCAATTCGGCGGGCGCCGCGACGCGCGCCGCCAGCGTCTCGGCGACGGCGATCTCGCTGGCGTGAGTCAGCTCGCGGTAGACGCGCCCCTCCTCGACCAGCACCCCGCGGGCTGCGACCAGCACGTCGGGGTCGGGGGTCAGCCCGAGCAACTTTGCGGATCGCTGCGTCAGCTCATCGACCGGCAGATTCGTGTGGCCCTGCTGCTCAGCCTCGGCGAGAGCAAAGACGGCGGCCGCCTGGGCGCGGCGACTCGACTCCGGCGGCACATCCGCCGCCAGGGCGATCTTGTCGGCGCGGACGAAGCCGACCCCGTCGACCTCGGTCAGTCGGTAGGGATCCTCGTGCAGGACGATCATCGAGCGCTCGCCGTAGCGGGCATGGATCGGGCCGGCCAGGTGCGCGAGGCCGTGGGGGGCGAGTTGGACGTGCAGGTCGCGGACCGCGCGGGAGGCGTGCCAGGACTCGGCCGCCGCCGCAGCCTGTTTGGCGCTGACCCCGCGCAGCGAGCCGAAGACGCCGGTCGGGTCCGCGGCGATCGCCTCCAGCACCCCCTCGCCGTGCTCGTCTGCGAGCGCTTCGGCCCGCGCCGGGCCGATGTGGCGCAGCGAGGTCAGGTAGGCGACCTGGCCCTCGCGGTCGGCCGGGTCGAGCGGCAGCGCCCCCGTCGCTCGCAGCTGGCGCCCGTAGCGGGCGTGGGTCTGCCAATCGCCGCTGACCTCGGCCCGGTCACCGGCGCCGAGGTGGGCGACCGGGCCGATCAGCCCGAAGCCCTCGCCGGACTCGGCATCCTGCACCTCGAGCACCGCGTAGCCGTCGTCCTCGGCGCGGAAGATCACCCCCAGCACCTCGATGGTCCCGGAGTAGGTCGACTCGTCAGTCTCGAACAGGGTCGCCACGGTATGCACGTTTCAAAGCTAGTCCCCGCAGAGGCGGCATTCGGCCCGCGGTTTACCGAAAGTGCGCATATCGCGCTGCTTCGCCCCGCTAATGTTGCAGCCCAACCGACTTTGGCGACCGCGACGAAGGGATTGAGGTTGAACGGCGACGGACTCGAAGAAATGGGGCCGATTGATTACGTGCTGGTCGAGTGGCCGGGACGGCAACCGACGGGCGAGGCCGCCCCGCACCTGATCGACCTGGTCGATCGCGGGTTGATCCGCATCCTCGACCTCACCTTCATCGCCAAGGCCGAGGACGGCTCTGTCGCGGTGCTCGAGATCGCCGATCTCGGCGACGAGGTCGAGGCCTTCGCGGCTTTCGAAGGAGCGTCCTCCGGAATGCTCTCCGAGGAGGACACCAGCGAGGCGGCGACGGCTCTGGAGCCGGGCACCTCGGCGGCGCTGCTCGTTTACGAGAATCGTTGGGCCGCGCCCTTCGCCGGTGCGGTACGCCGGTCGGGCGGCCAGCTCGTCGCCAGCGGGCGCATCCCAGTCCAAGACGTCCTCGCCGCCCTCGACGCGGCGGAAGCCTGAGAGAGAGGAGAGGTCATGCCGGGACTACTTAGAGGAGTTGCACGAACGGCGGTAATCGCCGGAACCGCCACCGCGGTAAGCAACCGCGTCTCACGCCGCCAGGGCGAGCGCTGGGCCGAGCAGGAAGCTCAGCAGCAGCCGGAAGCGCCGGCGGCTGCGGCGCCGCAGGAGGGCGAGTCGGTAATCGACCAGCTCAAGGAGCTGGGAGAACTGAAAAGCCAGGGAGTCCTCACCGAGGAAGAATTCGCGGCCCAGAAGGCCAAGCTGCTCGGCTCCTGAGGCCGGGATGTCGCGGCCGAGGGAGTCGCTCCCTTACGTAGATGAGCACTCGGCGCTGATCGGCGCCGGACTCGATCCGACCTGGGAGGCCTTGCTGCGGGTGGTCGAGGGCTCGGTCTCCTCGCCGGGCGCCACGCGCTGGGCCGGGATGCTCAGCTGCGAGGACACGACCGCTGGAGGACCCCGCCCACTGGCCGCGGGCTCGACCCTGCCCGGCTTCCACGTCGATGTGGCGGAGCCGGGCAGAGAGCTCGCCCTGCTTGGCGGCCACCGGTTCTCCAACTACGCGCTGACCTTTCGTCTCGATGACGAAGGCGGGGGCGGCACCCGGATCCGGGCCGAGACGCGGGCCGAGTTCCCCGGCTTCAAGGGCGCCGCCTATCGAGCCCTGGTGATCGGCACCCGCATGCACGTCCTCGTCACCCGCCGCATGCTCGGCGGCGTCCAACGGCGGGTAGAACGGGCCTGAGATCCCAATCGCGCCGCGCCGCTCGCGGTCGAAAGTCAGTTTTTTCCATCACAGAGATGAAAAAAACGACTTTCGTCTACGGCGCGGCCTCGAGGATAGATGCGGTGTGGCCAGTGACTGCGTCGCCAGGCGCTGGTCGGTGGTCAGGAGTGGCGCCCCCAGCGCCTCAGCGAGGGCGACGTAGGCGGCGTCATAGGCTGAGTGGGTTGCGCGCAGCTGCCAGATGCGGGGCGCCAGCGGTGTCGCCGAGTGCTGCTTGATGGGAAGGTCGAGGAGGGCGGCAAGCGCTTGTTCTGCGCGGCGGTCCGTCAGCTCGCCCAGTGCCGCCTTTCGTCGAAATGCAGAAATCGCCTCCACGTAGGCGAGGTCGATCGAATGGAGCGATGTCGCTTTTCGCAGGCGATTCGAAACGGCGCCCGCCAGCCCTTTCGTTCCAAGCAGCCAGTCGACGAGGGCGGAAGCGTCGACGACGATCATCGAAGCGGCTCGCGCTCAGCGCGGCTCGCTCGAATCGCCTCGGCGCCGGTCTCGCCCCCCACCGGCTCCAGCTTGGCGATTCGCTTGGCCATCTCTTCGACCGTCGGACGCTCCGCGAGCTCCTCCAGTTCGCTGCGTAGATACTCGGACAGGCTCTGCCCTCGGTTGGCGGCGCGCCGCTTGAGACGACGGTGAGTGCCCTCGGAGACACCTCTGACCTGGACCAACGCCATGCACGGAGGGTAGCGGAAAAATGCATGCAAAATGCATGCAAAATGTCAAGGAACCGAGTCGATAGGTTCACGAAGTGTCGGAAAACCCAAGCTCGCACGACAGAGGCCTCTGCGACGCCTGCGCCCACCAGCGGCTGGTGCCGAACACCCGCGGCTCGGTCTTCTCTCTCTGCGAGCGCTCGGCGGATCAGCCCGAGTACCCGCGCTACCCGCGCCTGCCGGTGCTCAGCTGCCCGGGCTTTGAGCCGCGTCCGGCTCCCGTGCCGCCCCGATAGCGGCGCCGATCAGGCCGAGGCCGACGACGACCGCGGCGAGCCAGACGAACAGGCCGAGGATCGGCACCAGGGCTGCGGCGCGCAGGATCGCCAGCCCCGCCAGGAAGGAGAGGATCCGCTCACGGGGCGGCTTGACGATCGCTCGGCCGATCGCCCAGGCGGAGGTGACGTAGGCGACCGCCGCAAGCGGCAACAGCGCCAGGCCGATTCCGATCGCCAGCGGCAGGCCGAAGAAGGTGATCGCGGCGATGAACGCGGTGATCGGCAGGACGATGAAGATCGCGATCCCGATCGCGATGGTCGGGCCGAGCCGCTCGCGGGCTCGGTCGTAGATCGCGTCAGCCGCCCGCGGGGCGATCAGCAGCAAGAGGATGCCGAGCACCACCGAGGAGAGGGTGATCGCGAACCAGAGGACGAACGCCCCGATGAACGGGAGGAAGTCGACCGAGTTGGTCCAGTCCTCCTTGCTCGTCGTGCCCGCGACGGTCGCCCCGTCCGCGATTATCGGCCGCTTGTCGCCGTAGCGCAGGTCGCCGTCGACGTGTGCGCCCGGCAGCAGGCGCGCCGTGCCGCTGCCCACGACCAGGTTGCCGTCGATGCGGCCGGAGACGAGCGCGTCGCCGCTGATCACCACCGCGTCGCCGTCGACGTGGCCGCCGATCCGCGCGTCGCCATGGACGAGAAAGACGCCCTTGACGGTTTCGCCGCGCGGCACGTTGACGGCGCCGTTGATGACGACGACCGCTTCATCCGCCTTCTCGCCCCCCGTCGCCGCTCCGGCCGGAGCGGCGACTGCAAGCAGCGCCAGCAGCGCGGCGACTGGGACGAGGAAGCGTCGCACTATGCGCGCAGACTAACTCGCCATCGGGTCGGGGCTGCCGAGCTTGGTGATGTCGGGGGCCTCGTAGGCCTCGCCCGCCTTGCCGCCGAGCACGAGGATGCGAATGCCGCCGTCGCCCGGCCAGACCTTGCGCTTGACGCCGGGGCCGACCCGAGCCACGTGGTCATCGTCGAGCGGGAAGCGCTCGCCCTCGATCTCGATCTCGCCGCTGCCGCGCAGCGTCACGTAGACCTCTTCCTGTCCGTCCTGCTCGTGGTCGTGCTCGGGGTAGTTGTCGTAGTTGGGGGGCATGTCGATGATCTGCATGCCGAACGACTCGACGCCGAGCTCGGCCCGGGCGCGCTTGAAGCCGCCGCCGAAGACGGCCTCCATCTCGTCGATCTTCTTCACCGCGTGGGTGCTCATCTCTCCTCCTTGACTGGATTGGCGGGTCGATCATAGATTCGCGGCGCGTGCCTCCGGTTAAGGTGCCGACATGAACAAAACCGAGGCCAAGGACTTCGTCGATCGCTTCGCCGAGTACTGGCGGGCGCCGACCCCCGAGGGGCTGAGCACCGTCCTCGCCGAGCGGACTCGCCTGGTCGCGCCGATGACGCCGACCACCCACACCCTCGCCGACGGCCAGCGCGCCTTTGCGGACCTCTTCGAGCTGATCCAGGGGATGACCGCCGAGGTCCACCGCTGGGGAGCGACCTCCGACGGCGTCCTGATCGAGTTCACCGTGACCGGCACCGCCGGCGGCGGCCCGATCTCCTGGGACGCAATCGACCGCTTCGTGGTCGGGCCGGACGGCCTCGCGACCGAGCGAATCTCCTACTTCGACCCGATGCCCCTCGTCCTCACCGCCGCGCGCCGCCCCCGCGCCTGGCCGGGATTCCTGCGCAGCCGGCTGCGGGCGCTGCGCCGGCTGAGCCGTCAGCGTTGTTCCAGCCGCTCGGCAAGGCGGTTCATGCCTCGCTCACGGGCGGCGGCCGCGGCGGCGGCCCAGTCGGTGGAGCGATCCGGCGGACGCTCGACACCCGCGTCGCGCAGCGTCGCGATGTCCTTGAAGGCGAGCAGGTCCTCGCGGGCGTCGAGGAGGGCGCCGCGCAGTTTCGGGCGGGGCTCGCGGATCGCGTTGTCGAGCACTCCCTCCAGGGAGCCGTGGCGGCGCAGTAGCTCTGCTGCCGTTTTCTCACCGACGCCCTTCGCGCCCGGCAGCCCATCTGAGGGGTCGCCGCGCAGGGCGATGAAGTCGGGGACCAGCTCCGGCCCGATGCCGTAGCGCTCGCGGACCTCCTCGGGGCCGACCTGCTCGGCTCCTTTGCCGCCCGTCCGCACGTAGAGGACCGTCACCCCATCGCCGGCGCACTGGTACATGTCGCGGTCGCCGGTCAGCAGCAGCGCCCGTCCGCCCGCCTCGGCCTCGCGCTTCGCGTAGGTGCCGAGCAGGTCGTCGGCCTCGAGGTCCGCGCTGGTGGCGATCGTCCAGCCGAAGGCCGCGAAGAAGTCGCGGGCCGCCTCGAACTGGGGCGCCAGCTCCTCGGGCATCGCCGCCTCGCGCTCGGCGTGGTAGGCCGGATAGAGCTCGGTCCGGTAGCTCGCCGCGTCAGGCCCAAAGCAGAGGACGACCGCGCGTGGCTCGTAGGTCTCCACCTCGCGCAGGATCAAGTTGGCCGTCCCCAGCAGGGCGTTGACCGGCTCTCCGTCGCTGCCGACGATCGTCTTCGGCAGCGCGTAGAAGGCGCGGAACAGCATTGAGGGCGTGTCGACGGTAAGCAGCGGCTTGGCCATGACAGGCACCATAGGAGCTATGCCGGAAACGCTGATCGAGGTTCGGCTGCGACCTCGTGGCCACGCGGACGAGTTACTGGGGATGCGGGACGGGGTCCTTCAGGCGCGGGTGACCGCGCCGCCGGTCGACGGCAAGGCCAACCGCGCTCTCTGCAAGCTGGTCGCAAAGCGAGCCGGTGTCGCCCCATCGCGGGTCAGCGTCGTTCGTGGCGATAAGTCGCGCACGAAGCTGGTTCGCGTCGAGGGAATCGACCCCGCCGCGTTGCGTCGGGCCCTTGCGTAGGGCGCCCTTGCCCGGCGAGCGCGCGACGGTCGTTGGCTAGGGTGCCTTTCGATCAGATCGTCGAGCGGAGGAGGCCAGCAAATGGACGTTGCCATCGGACTTCCCAATGCGGTTCCGGGCACAACCGGGGCGCAGATGGTCGAGTGGGCGCGTCGGGCCGACGCCCTCGGCTTCTCAAGCCTGGGGACGATCGATCGCATCGTCTACGACAACTACGAGCCGCTGACCGCGCTCGCGGCGGCCGCCGCGGTGACCGAGCGGATCGGCCTCTGCACCTCGGTCTTGCTCGGGCCGCTGCGCACCAATGCGGTCGAGCTCGCCAAGCAGGCGCTCAGCGTCAACGCGCTCTCCGGCGGGCGCTTCACGCTCGGCATCGGCCTCGGCGCTCGCGAGGACGACTACGAAGTCAGCGGCGTGCCGCTGCGCGGTCGAGGCAAGCGGCTCGACGAGATGCTCGCCCAGATCAAGGAGGTCTGGGAGGGGGATGAGGTCGGTCCCTCGCTGGAAGGCGCCCCCGGCCTCGTCGTCGGCGGCCACGCCGACGCCTCCTTCGCCCGCGCCGCGCGCTTCGCCGACGGTTGGATCGCCGCCGGCTCCGGGCCGGACGAGTGCGCCAAGGGGATCGAGAAGGCGCGGGCCGCCTGGGCGGAGGCCGGCCGAGACGGCGAGCCGCGCACGATGGCGCTCGCCTACTACTCCCTCGGCGAGCGCGCCGAGGAGGACGCGCGCGCCTCCCTCGGCGACTACTACGCCTTCCTCGGCGACGAGGTGGCGGGGATGATCGCCGCCGGCGCGGCCAAGGACACCGACACCGTTCGCCAGTACCTCGATGCGTACGAGGCGACGGGATGCGACGAGCTGATCTTCTTCCCCAGCTCCGGCGATCCCGAGCAGGTCGACCTGCTCGCCGAGGCCGCCGGCGTCACCACTGCCGCGGCGTAGCGCCCGCGCTGCACGAGATGGCCGACGACCTGCCGATCCTCCCCTTCGAGTCGCCGGCGGCTTTGGAGGCCTGGCTGGAGGACAACCACGCCACCTCCGAGGGCATCTGGCTGAAGATCGCCAAGAAGGACTCGGGTGTGCGGAGCGTCAGCTACGCGGAGGCGCTGCAGGTGGCGCTCTGCTTCGGCTGGATCGACAGCCAGAAGCGCGGCCATGACGAGCGCCACTTCCTGCAGCGCTTCACCCCGCGGCGCCCGCGCGGCCGCTGGTCGCGGATCAACCGCGACAAGGCCGAGGCGCTGATCGACGCCGGGACGATGCGCCCGGCCGGGCTCGCCGAGGTGGAGGCGGCCAAAGCCGACGGCCGTTGGGAGGCGGCATATGAGGGCCAGCGCAAGGCGACGGTCCCGGACGACCTTCAGCGCGAGCTCGACGCCAGTCCGGCCGCGGCGGAGTTCTTCGCCTCGCTCAGCTCCTCCAACCGCTACGCGGTCATCTACCGGCTGAATGACGCCAAACGGCCCGAAACGCGCGAACGACGCCTGCGCAAGTTCGTCGAGATGCTGGAGCGCGGCGAAAAGTTCCACGGCTGACTGGAGCATGGACTAGGGTCGGCAGCGGACGGGTTCACCCCACAGAACGGAGATTCGACTTTGGCTTACGAGATGAAGATTCGCGGCACCGAGGACGAGGTAAAGGTCCGCAGCCCCTGGGCCGCGGCGCTCCTGCCGCTCATCACCCTCGGCATCTACCACCTCGTCTGGTGGTACCGGATCAACCGTGAGCTGCGCGACTACGGCCGCGCCAAGGGCCACGACCTCGGCCAGAACCCGACCAACTCGACGCTGGCGCTCTTCCCGGGCGGCCTAATCATCGTCCCGGCGCTGATCGCCTACTGGCGCGGCGTCAAGCGCGTCCAGGGCGCCGCTCGCCTCGGCGGCAACGAGGCGATCAACGGCTGGATCGCGTTGATCCTCTACCTCCTCCTCGCTCCCGGCCTCTGGGCATACATGCAGGTGGCGCTCAACGACCTCTGGAGCAAGGAGGCCGAGGCGCTGCCGGGTCACGAGGCGCCGCCGCCCCCGTCGGACCCGCTGCCGCCGCCGCTCCCGCCGGAGCAGCAGCGCCGGCCCCACCCGAGCAGCAGCCGCCCGCGCCGCCGGCTTCCTAAACGCGTAACCGCGCAGCCCACCCGGCGAGCCTGTCTACACTCGCCGGGTGGACCGCGCCCTGCTCGATCGAGTCCTCGCCGACGCCGGCGAGCCTTCCTACCGCGCCTCCCAGGTCTGGGAGTGGGTGGCGCGCGGGGCCTCCTCCTACGAGGAGATGACCAACCTGCCGGGGACTTTGCGCGACCGGCTTGAGGCCGCGGTGCCGCTCTCGACGCTGGCGCTCCAGACTGAGGCAAAGTCCGACGACGGCACGGTCAAGGCGCTCTTCCACACCCACGAGGGCCTGCCGTTGGAGGCGGTGTTGATGCGCTATCGCGACGGGCGGCGCTCGGTCTGCCTCTCCTCGCAGTCGGGCTGCCCGCTGACCTGCACCTTCTGCGCCACCGGGTCGATGAAGTTCGGTCGCAACCTCACCGCCGACGAGATCCTCGACCAGGCGCTGCACTTCCGCCGCGTCGAGGCGATCGACCACGTCGTCTTCATGGGGATGGGGGAGCCGACGATGAACCTCGACGCGGTGCTCGCCGCTGTCAAACGGTTGCCCGACGTCGGCGTCACCCACCGTCGCACCGCGATCTCCACGGTCGGCTGGGTGCCGGGGATCGACCGGCTCGCCGAGTGCGAGATGCCGGTCAGCCTCGCCCTCTCCCTGCACGCGCCCAACGACGAGCTGCGCTCTTCGCTGATGCCCGTCAACGACCGCTACCCGCTGGCCGAGGTGCTCGCCGCCTGCGATCGCTACCGGGCCAGGCGCCGCCGCAAAATCTTCGTCGAGTACGTGATGTTGGCCGGGGTCAACGACCTTCCCGAACATGCCCGCCAGCTCGCCGCTCTGCTCGACCCCCGCGTCTACAAGGTCAACCTGATCCCCTACAACCCGACCGGCTCCTACGACGGCTCCGCCCCGGAGGAGATCGAGCGCTTCCGCGCCGTGCTCGAGGAGCACCGCCTCACCGCCACCGTCCGCCTCACCCGCGGTCGCGACATCGCCGCCGCCTGCGGCCAGCTCGCCGCTGCGGGATGACCTGGGACAGTCTCGCGGACAGTAACAGGGACAAAATATGGCCTATAATCGCTGAATCCCAGCAGAAAAGGCATATTTAGCAAGTCATCCACATATAGATTTCCGCTTGGATTTACGTCTCGTTTCGGCGGCGACGTGGGTATTGCTCGGCGAGGCGAAGTCGAAGTCCCAGCATGTGGGGCGCGCGCTGCTCGCCCCGACGGCTGCCACCGAACTGCTTCAGGTCTACCTGGTCAAGGGGATGCTGGCGACGACGGCGATTGAGGGGAACACCCTCTCCGAAGACGAGGTCAGGCAGATCCTCGATCGCACCCTCGAGTTGCCGCCGTCCCGGGAGTACCTGGAGCGGGAGATCGAAAACGTGCTGGCTGCCTACAACGTCGCGCGCAAAGAGCTTTTGGACGATCCGAAGCTGCCGTTCTCCGTTGCGCGCTTGTGCGAGTACAACCGGCTAATCCTCGACGGCCTCAGTCTCGAGGACGAGGCCGTCCCGGGCGAGATCCGCAGTCACTCGGTCGTGGTCGGGTCATACCGCGCTGCCCCCGCCGAGGATACGGAGCACCTCCTTTCCCGGCTATGCGACTGGCTCAACGGAGACGAGTTCGAGACGCCGCCCGGGTCGCCGGAGCTGGCGGTGCCGATGGCGATCGTCAAGGCGGCCATGGCCCACCTGTACCTGGCGTGGATTCACCCATTTGGTGACGGCAACGGCCGGACCGCTCGCCTACTCGAGTTGCAGATCCTGCTCTCCGCGGGCTTCCCGGTGCCGACCTGTCAGCTGCTCTCCAACCACTACAACCTCACGCGCTCCGAGTACTACCGGCAGCTCGCGCTCTCCAGTCGCGAGAAGGACGGAGTGCTCTCCTTCCTGCACTACGCGATCCAGGGGTTCGTGGATCAGCTGCGCGAGCAGCTCAACGTGATCCGTAAGGTCCAGTTCGAGGATCGGTGGGAGCAGTTCGTCTACCAGAGCTTCGGTGAGCGGCGTAGCGAAACGGACAATCGCCGGCTTCGCCTGGTTCTCGACCTCTCGCGCGCGTTTCATGCCCGGGGCGATGTGATTCCCAAGCAGGCGATCTCCACGCTTACGCCTCGCCTTGCGGCGGCCTACGCCGCCAAGACTGAGAAGACCCTGAGCCGCGACCTCAATGCGATCGAGGCCCTGGGGCTTCTGCGTAAGGAGGCCACTGGGTGGGCGCCTGCCGATGAGGCAATTCAGCATCTTCTGCCGCAGGCCGCCGCTGGGGTGCTGTGGGACTGATCGCCTCGGCCCGTCAGTCGTCTGGCTGACCAGCCAACTACGATTGGCCGCGGTGCCCGTCGAGACCAAAGCGCCAGTTGCCAAGCCCCCGCGGATGTCCGACAACCCGGTGCGGCGGATCGCCGACGACATGCGGACGGAGTGGCGGGGGAGGAGTAAATACCCGCCGGGGCCGGGGAATTTCAGCATCTCCCGCACCCACCAGATCGCCCATGACCCGTTGCCGATCCTGCTTTCCAACTACGAGAAGCACGGGCCGATTTTCAGCGTGCGGCTGCTCCACACCAAAGTCGTCTTCATGCTCGGGCCGGCGGCAAACCACTTCATCACCGTCGCCCACCCGGAGAACTTCCACTGGCGGGAGTCGAGCTTCGGCGACCTGATCCCGCTGCTCGGCGACGGTCTGCTGACGATCGACGACGACTACCACGACCGGGCGCGGGCGATCATGCTGCCCGCCTTTCACCGCGAGCAGCTGACCGCGATGGTCGACGCGATGGCGGCGGAGGCTGAGGCGGCGCTCGCCGGCCTCCGACCGGGCCAGGTGGTCGATCTCTATGACTGGATGCGCAACCTGGCGATGCGGATCGCGATGCGGGCACTGCTGGGGCTCGACCCCGATGAGGCCGGCAAGGGCGCCGCGGCGGCCGAGCACTTCGAGCGCGCTCTCGGCTTCTACGGGATCGACTATCCCCTGCGGTTGCTGCGCGGGCCCGGTTCGCCGTGGCGGCGGATGAATGCCTCGCGGGAGGTGCTCGACGAGATCGTTTTCGGCGAGATCTCCCGGCGCCGAGACGATCCCGACGCCGCCGGCGGCCGGGACATCCTCAGCCTCTTGATCGGCGCCCGCGGCGAGGAGGGAGAGGCCTTCACCGACCGCGAGGTCCGCGACCAGGTGATGACCCTGATGTTCGCCGGCCATGACACCTCCACCTCGACCCTCACCTTCATGATGCACGAGCTGGCGCGCCACCCCGACGTCCTCGCTCGCCTCTGCGAGGAGCAGGACGAGGTGCTGGGCGGCGCCGTCCCCACAGCCGACCAGCTCGAGCGGGACATGCCCTATCTCGACATGGTCCTCGACGAGGTGCTGCGCCTCTACCCGCCGGCCTGGATCGGCCCGCGCCGCGCCGTGCGCGAGTTCGAGTTCGGCGGTTACACCGTCCCGGTCGGCGCCTACGTCAACTACTGCTCCTGGGCCAGCCACCGCATTCCCGAGGTTTTCCCGGAGCCGGAGGCGTTCATCCCCGAGCGCTTCACCCGCGAGCGCAAGGCGGCCCTGCCGCGCGGCGCCTACGTCCCCTTCGGCGGCGGCCAGCGAATTTGCATCGGCAAGCGCTTCGGCCAGACCGAGGTGAAGCTGGTCGCGACGATGCTCCTGCAGCGCCTCCGCCTCGACGCGATGCCGGGCCGCACGATGACGATCCGCCAGATGCCGACCCTCTCCCCGAAGGGCGGCCTGGAGATGCGGGTACTGCCGCGTCGATGATCGTCGTGCTGGCGGCAGAGGCCTGGCCGGCGGTCTTCGGCGGCCTGATTCCGATCGTCGGCCTCGGCGCGATCGGCTACCTGATCTACCGCGCCGTCAAGAACGCCGACGACGACGATCCCTGAGTCAGCACGCCCCTCGCCGCTACTTGATGAAGAGCATCTCTTCGTACTTCGGCAGCGGCCAGAGGTCGTCGGCGACGACCTTCTCGAGCTTGTCGGCGCTTTCGCGAACCGCGGCCATCGCGGCGAGCTGCTCGTCGCGGGCGTGTAGGGCGAGGTCCATCCCCTCCAGGTCGTCGGGGTAGGCGTTCGCCTTCTCGAGCTCGCCGAGGTTGGCGACCAGCTCGTCGACCAAGGCCCTCACGTCACCCTCGAGGGCCGAGACACCCGCCTCGCCGAGCAGCGCCAGGTGGCGCAGGGCGGCCGGCAGGAGCATCGTCTGGGCGATCGAGAAGGTCTCCTCGGCCTCGATGTTGGCCCGGATCGAGTACTGCTCGACCCAGACCTCGAAGCGCGACTCCAGCTCGCGCTGGGAGAGGACGTGGTACTTCTCGAACGCCGCGACGGTCGCATCGTCGAGAACCTCGGGCAGCGCGTCGGGCGTGGTGCGGAGGTTCTTCAGTCCGCGCTGCTCGGCCTCGGCGTGCCACTCCTCGGAGTAGTTGTCGCCGCCGAAGCAGACCTGCTTGTTGGCCAGGTAGGAGTCCTTGACCAGCTCGATCACCGCAGCGGCGACATCGGTGCCGCTGGAGACCTTTGCCTCGAGCTGGTCGGCCAGCTCATCGATCGCCTCGGCGGCGATCGTGTTCAGCACCGTGTTGGGGAAGGCGAGCGACATGCTCGACCCCAGGGCGCGGAACTCGAATTTGTTGCCGGTGAAGGCGAACGGCGAGGTGCGGTTGCGGTCGCCGCCGTGCATCGGCAGCGCCGGCAGCACGGTCGCCCCCAGCTCGAGGAAGGAAGCCGGCGTGTGCGGGTCGCCCTCGCCGCTGGAGATCGCCTCGAAGACTTTCTCCAGCTCGCCGCCGAGGAAGATCGAGATGATCGCCGGAGGCGCCTCGTTGGCGCCGAGCCGGTGGTCCTGGCCGATGTTGGCGACCGAGGCGCGCAGCAGACCCTGGTGCTTGTTGACCGCCTGGATCACCGCCGCGCAGAAGAACAGGAAGTGGATGTTGTCCGCCGGCGTGTCGCCCGGGTTGAGCAGGTTGGAGCCGGTGTCGGTCCCCATCGACCAGTTGTTGTGCTTGCCCGAGCCGTTGACGCCGGCGAAGGGCTTCTCGTGCAGGAGGCAGACCAACCCGTAGCGGCGCGCCACGCTCTCCAGCACCTGCATCATCAGCTGCTGGTGGTCGGAGCCGACGTTGGAGTTCTCGAACACCGGAGCAATCTCGAACTGGTTCGGCGCCACCTCGTTATGGCGAGTCTTGACCGGGATGCCGAGCTTGCGCATCTCCAGCTCCGACTCCATCATGCAGGCGAGGATCCGCTCCGGGATTGAGCCGAAGTAGTGGTCGTCGAGCTCGTGGCCCTTCGGCGGCTTGGCGCCGAACAGGGTGCGCCCGGTGGCGATCAGGTCGGGGCGCTCGAAGAAATACTGCTCGTCGATCAGGAAGTACTCCTGCTCGGCGCCGACCGTGGTGAAGACGCGCTGGCTCTCCTCGTCGCCGAGCAGCCGCAGCGCCTTGATCGCCGAACGCGAGAGCGCGTCCATCGAGCGCAGCAGCGGGATCTTCCCGTCCAGCGCCTCGCCCGTCCAAGAGGCGAACGCGGTGGGGATGCAGAGCAGCGCCCCGTTCGGGTTCTCGAGGATGAAGGCGGGGGAGGTCGGGTCCCAGGCGGTGTAGCCGCGCGCCTCGAAGGTGGCACGTACGCCGCCGGTCGGGAAGGAGGAAGCGTCGGGCTCGCCCTGGATCAGCTCCTTGCCGGAAAAGCCGGCCAGAGCCGTCCCCTCGCCGGCAGGCTCGAAGAAGGAGTCGTGCTTCTCCGCCGTGGAGCCGGTCAGCGGCTGGAACATGTGGGTGAAGTGGGTGGCGCCGTTCTCCAGCGCCCAGTTCTTCATCGCCTCGGCGACGGCGTCGGCCAGCGCGGGGTCGAGTGCCTCTCCGTCGTCCAGCGTCGCCTGCAGCTTCTCGAAGACGTCGGCGGGCAGGCGGTCGCGCTGCACGGAGACCGAGAAGACGTTGACGCCGAACGGGTCGTTCTCGGGAAGGGTCAAATCGAGCGCGCCGAGGGCCTCTCCGTTGGAGCTCCACTGGGCGGCGGTCACGTTGTGCTGGCGGATACGAGTCATCGCTTGGCTGGTCCTCACTTGGCGGCGCGCCCAAGCCCCTGGGCGCGTTCGATTAACCGGTCTCACTCCCTTACGAAGAGCCAAAGCAGCCTAATGGGCACGCGCCCGCGATGCCTTTGTACCCGAGTACAAGGATCGCCGGGCGCCTTTGTCCCGGGCGTCGCCCTGCGGCCGCCACTCAGCCACCTATAGCCTTGCGCGCGTTCACTACCCCGAGGAAGGGCAAGCATGTTCGTTTCGAAGGCCGCCGTCGTCGGTGGAGGCACGATGGGCGGGGAGATCGCCCAGGCAATCGCCGCCGCCGACATCCCTGTTGTCGTCAAGGACATCGACCAGAAGTTCGTCGACGCCGCGGTCGAGAAGGCGCGCGCCGTCACCGAGGGCCAGCTCGCCCGCCTGGTCAAGAAGGAGAAG
This sequence comes from uncultured Solirubrobacterales bacterium, assembly GCA_963837585.1. Lineage (GTDB taxonomy): Bacteria > Actinomycetota > Thermoleophilia > Solirubrobacterales > 70-9 > CAWINX01. Next base: position 729,285 of record CAWINX010000003.1, read on the forward strand.
CTGACCCAGGAGCAGGCCGACGCGCGCCTCGCCGAGGTAATGGGCCTGGTCACCGGGACGACGACCTACGAGGAGTTCGGCGACGTCGACTTCGTGGTCGAGGCGGTGCCCGAGAAGATGGCGATCAAGCAGGCGGTCTTCGCCGAGCTCGACGCCGCCACTCCCGGCCACGCGATCCTCGCCTCCAACACCTCCTCGCTCTCGATCACCGAGATGGGGGAGACGACGCTGCGCCCCGACAAGGTCGTCGGCTTCCACTTCTTCTACCCCGCCTCGGTGATGCCGCTGGTCGAGGTGATCGTCGGCGACGACACCTCGCACGAGACTGCGACCGCCGCCTACAACTTCGCGCAGGCGATCAAGAAGCAGCCGATCGTCTGTGGCGAGGTCCCCGGCTTCGTCGTCAACAAAATCCTGATGGCGACGATCGGCGAGATCTGGCGCGCCCAGGAGGAGAACGGCCTCTCCCTGAAGGCGATCGACGAGGCGATCGCGGCCGCCAAGGTCGCCCCGATGGGCCCCTTCTTCCTCACCGACCTGCTCGGACTCGACACGGTCCTCCACGTCGCCGAGCACCTCAACGAGTCCTACGGCGAGACCTTCTACGTCCACCAGGGCCTCAAGCAGCTGGTCGCCGACGGCAAGCTGGGCGCCAAGTCCGGCGGCGAGGGCTTCTTCAACGACGGCGAGCAGACGGTGCCCGGCGACGCCGAGCCCGACGCCGAGGAGCTGGTCGCGATGTTCACCGGGACGGGCGCTGATCGAGGCCTGCCTGCTGGTCGAGGAAGGCGTCTGCTCGGTCCGCGACATCGACGTCGGGATGATGGCCGGCGCCGGCCTCGACCCGCGCAAAGGATTGCTTCCCCCCTTCTGGAAAGCCGACATCGAGGGGCTCGACGGCGTGCTGGAGAGGATCGAGCAGCTGCAGGAAAAGCACGGCGACCGCTTCGCGCCGCCGGTTCTGCTCAAGCGCATGGTCGCCCAGGGCCGCCTTGGGATGAAGAGCGGCCAGGGCTTCTACCCCTACCCGCAGCCCGACGAGGGCGAGCAGGCCGAGACGGTGAAGCTGGAGACCCGCGGCGATGTCGCGATCGCCTGGCTCGCCAATGCGCCGATGAACGCGGTCTCACCTGACGTGATTCGCGACCTCAAGATCGTCTGGGAGAAGGTGAAGGCCTCCGGCGAGGTGGGGGCGATGGTGGTCGCCTCTTCGATCCCCCTGGTCTACTCGGCAGGCGCCGACATCAAAGCCTTTACCCAGATGGACGAAGCCGGCGGCGAGGAGCTGATCCACACCGCCCACGCGCTGCTGCGCGACTTCGGTCAGGCGCGGCCGGCGACGATCGCCGCCGTCAACGCGCTCGCCTTCGGCGGCGGCTGCGAGCTGGCGATGGCCTGCGACGTGCGGATCGCCGCCGAGGCGGCGGTCTTCGGCCAGCCCGAGATCAAGCTGGGGATCATCCCCGGCTTCGGCGGCACCCAGCGGCTGCCGCGCCTGGTCGGGCCCAACAAGGCGCTGGAGATGAACCTGGTCGGCGACGCGATCCTCTCCGACGAGGCGCTCGAGTTCGGCCTCGCCAACCGGGTGGTCCCCGACCACGAGCTGTTCGAGACGGCGCTCAGCTGGGGGCGCAAGCTCGCCGCTCAGGCGCCGGTCGCCCGCGAGCAGATCAAGCGGGTCTCCCACAAGGGCGACCTCGACGAGGGGATCGAGGCCGAGAAGCAGGGCTTCGCGACCGCCTTCCGCAGCGAGGACGCCAAAGAGGGAATCGGCGCCTTCCTCGGCAAGCGGACGCCGAAGTGGAGCGGTCGCTAGGGGGCGAGCGCTAGGTCTGCGGCTGAGGCGCTGGAGCCGCGGCGCCGATTCCGGCGTTGCGGCAAGCCTCGTCGATGAAGCGGGAGCCGGGGTCGGTCATGCCGGCGTGCCTGGCGCAGGCGCGCTCCGCCTCGGCGCCGCAGGCCTTGAACGGCTCGGTTCCCATCACACCGGGAATCTGCGTCGAGATGCAGCCCGAGGCCGTCGCCGGCTCGGTGTCGCCGGCCGTCGCCAGGACCAGCCCGGCGATGATCACAAAGGTCAGGGCGAGCCCTGCGAGCACGACGTTCCGCTCCCGCGTTGTAAGTCTGCGCAGCGGCGTGTTGACGCGCTGCCAGTGTCCCTCCATCGGCATGGTGCCGCAGACTAGCGGCTTCCGCGGGAGGGCATTCCGCCAATCTGGCGAACCTTTCGCGCCGATCTTTAGACGCGTGTACGTGGTGGCCTTCGCGGTGAACCGGCAGGGTGCGATGTCAATGCGACAGGGCGAATCGATGCCGCGTGGGAGGCGAATGATGCATCCGGCGGCGCCCTCCAATCAGAAAGGAACCCCGGATCTATGGATTGGTTGAGTCCAGGCGACAATGCTTGGCAGCTCACAGCGGCGACATTCGTCGGCCTGATGAGCGTGCCCGGACTGGTCGTCCTCTATGGCGGTGTGATGCAGAAACGCTGGTCCGTGAACTCGATGATGCTGTCATTCATCGCGTTCGCGCTTGTGCTGGTGGCCTGGTGCCTGTACGGCTTCAAACTGGGCTTCGGAAGCGCACAGCACATATTTGGAGCGAGCGGCGGTGATTTCCTCGCCAACATGTGGGGCAAGCCGGGCTCGATCCTCAGCAGCAATTCGCTGATCGGACAAGGCAACATACCCAGCCTCGGCGACGCCGGGAAGATGGTCTTCCCGATGTCGACTCTGGCGTACTTCCAGATCGTCTTCGCGGCGATCACGCCAATTCTGATGCTCGGGTCGATTCTGGGCCGCGTCAACTTCAAGGCGTGGATTCCGTTCGTGCTGCTCTGGACGACATTCGTCTACTCGGTCAACGCCTTCCTCATCTGGGGTGGCGGCTACTTCGCCCAGCAGGGCGCGCTCGACTTCTCCGGCGGCTACGTGATCCACCTCGCCGCGGGCGTCTCGGGCTTTGTCGCTGCGGCGGTGATCGGCCCCCGGCTCCAGCGTGACCGCGAGGTCGACGCACCGAACAACCTGGCGATGGTCGCGGTCGGAGCGGGTCTGCTCTGGCTCGGCTGGAACGGGTTCAACGGCGGCGATCCCTACCTCGCCAATGCGATTGCCGGCGCGGCGGTTCTCAACACGAACCTCTGCACCGCGGTGGCCTTCCTGGTCTGGGTCGCCTGGGACTACGCGACCGGTCGCAAGCCGAGCCTGATCGGCAGCGTCAACGGGATGATCACCGGCCTGGTGGCGATCACCCCCGGCGCCGGTTACGTCAACGGCTGGGGCGCGATTGCGATTGGCGCCATTGCCGCAACGCTCGTCTACTTCGCGCTCAACTACCTGAGCCGGATGCGGCCCTTCCGCAACGTAGACGACACCCTCGGCGTCGTCTACACCCACGGCTTCGCCGGCGTCGCCGGCGGCCTGCTCGTCGGAGTGTTCTCCAACTCCGCGATGGGCGCCGTGCCGGGGCTGATCTCCGGCGGCGGCGGCGAGCTGCTCAAGTGGCAGGCCCTCACCGCGCTGTGGGTGATCGTGTTCTGTGTGATCGGCACGTTCATCCTCCTGAAGATCGTTGGCCTGTTCGTCCCGCTGCGGATGAGCGAGGAGGACATGGAGACCGGCGACATCGCCGTCCACGGTCACGAGGTCTACCCGTCCGACGTGCCTTCCCTGGGGTACCCGGACGGCGTGGGGTCGGCGGCTCCGGCTGCGGCTGGAGGCGCCACATAGGGCAAAGCGGCAGCACTCTCCTGCTGCCGCGCGAACACACACCACCAAACGGAACCGCCCCCGCCAACCCCGGGGGCGGTTCCCGTTTCGGGGCGAGTCAGGCGCCGACGATGCGCGAGGTGTCAGGCGAGCTCGTCGGGCGAGGGCGAGACTCCTCGCGCAGCACGTCGAGCATCGTCGCCACCGCGGGGGTGACGGGCGCCCCGCGGCGGGTCGCGGCAAGGACCTTGCGGACGGGGCTGTGCGGGTGCAGGGCGCGGATCCGGATGTCGTCGCGGACCGTCGAAAGCGCCAGTTGGGGGATCAGCGCAACGCCGACTCCCGCCGCCACGAGGCCCTGGACGGTCTGGTAATCGTCGCTCTCGAAGGAGACGCTGGGCTCGAATCCCGCGGCGTGACAGGAGCGAACGACGTGGCGGGCGCAGGGGCTCGTCTCCGAAGTCTGCACCCAAGATTCGCCGCTGAGGTCCTCGAGGCGTAGCTCCTCACGACCCGCGAGCCGATGGTCCTTTGGCAGCGCAAGGTGCAGCGGATCGTCGAACAGCTCGAAGCGGCGCATCCCGGCCCCGAGCTTCTCCCCGACTCCGGGGAACTCGAAGAGAAGGACCAGATCGAACTCGCCGGTCCGCAGGCGCGCCGCGATCTCCTCCGGCTCGCCTTCGGCGAGGGTGACGTCGACGGCCGGGTGGGAGGCGCTGAAGGCGGCGATCGCCAGCGGCATCAGCGTTGCGCCGGCGGTCGGGAAGGAGGCGATTCGCAGATGTCCCCCGCGCCCACCGGCGATTGCCGCGACCTCGGCCTCGGCGGCCTCCATCCGCGCCAGGATTCCCTCCGCGTGGTTGACCAGCGCGGCGCCGGCAGCGGTGGGGCGGACGCCGCGGCGGTCGCGTTCGATCAGCGAGACCCCGCCGAGCTCACCCTCCAGCGTCGCGATCGCCTGGGAGACGGCCGACTGCGAGTAGGAGAGGGAGTCGGCCGCGGCAGAGAAGGACCCGCTCGAGATCACCTCTCGCAGAACGTTGAGGCGGCCGGCGTTCAACATAAGTAAAGCTTATCTAACAAACAAGTATTAACAGTTGCACTGATGTAAGGCAGCTGAGACGATCGGCGCGAGCTTCGTTCATCACCTTCGAATCGACAAGGAGAACACCATGCCCCCGAAGATCATCGTTTCCTACGACGACACCGACAACGACCGCGACGCCCTCGCCCTCGGCCGGTTGCTCGCCTACTCCGGCGGTGAGCTCTCGCTCGCCTACGTACGGCATTCGCACCTGCCGGAGGACGAGCGCGAGGCCGACGAGGAGAAGCAGGCCGAAGAGCTGCTGGCTCGTGGCGCCGCCGAGATCGGCGCGCCCGACATGCCGCGACACGTCGCCTTCGACGCCTCGACCAGCGAGGGCCTCTACGCACTTGCGATGAAGGAGAACGCCGACGTCGTGGTATTCGGCTCCGACTACCGGACTGCTCCGGGCACACTCAAGCCCGGCATCGCAGCCCACAAATTGCTGCTCGGCGGGCCCGCGGCGGTCGCCGTCGCGCCGGCGGACTTGCGCTCGCGCCCCTCGGTCAGCGTCAACACGATCGGCGTCCTCGCCGAGGGCGACCCGGCGGCCAGCGCGACCGCACAGAGCCTGGCCGGCGCGCTCGGCGCCGGCGTCGTGGAGTTCACGAACCAGCCGGTCGACCTGCTCGTGGTCGGCTCGCGCCCCGAGTCCCCGCAGGGCCACGTCACCCTCAGCGCCGCCAGCGACTACGCGGTCGAGGCGGCCACCTATCCGGTGGTGGTCATTCCTCGCGGGGTGACGGTTCAGTTCGCGGCGTAGGTTCCGGCAGTTCGGTAACGAGGATGACGGCCGCGACCTCCGGGTCGCGGTCGTCGATCCATCGCCGCGCCTCCTTCCAGGAGATTCGGCTCGCCTCGGGGTCCAGGCCGATCTCGGCCACCGTCCGCTCCGCCGCTTCGGCCGCGCCGACCACGATCACGCTGGTCGCGCCGGTTTCGGCCTTCTCGGCCGTCGCCGTGACCAGTTCACGGGTTACCGCCTTGGCTGAGCGCTCCGCGTTCGACCATCCCTGACCGAAGGAGAGCTCTGGATTCCCAAGGGTCGGACCTTCGAGGATCTTGATGCTGCTCTTGCGCGGTTGCCACTCGCGGTCGCCCAGCTCGATCGTCAGGTCCGATACCCAGCGCTCGACGAGGCGCTGTATCTCCGCCTCCTCGAGGTTGAAGGTCCGAGCACGGTTCATGCCGGAGCTGATCTCGACGTGAAAGGCCATGGGCGGACCGAACCCTAAGGGTCAGGCAGACCCTATGCTGCCCGCCATGGCGACGCCCCTTCCCGACGCGGTCGTGTTCGACAACGACGGTCTGCTGCTCGACACCGAGTCGGTTTGGACGCGGGCGGAGCAGGATCTCTTCGAGCGCCGTGGGATCGAGTTCACTCCGGAGCACAAGCGGGAGCTGGTCGGCACCTCGGCGGAGATCGCCGGCGCGGTACTGGAGCGCCGGCTCGAAGAGCCCGGCCGCGCCGCCGAGCTGATCGAGGAGCTGAACGCCCTGGTGGTCGCCGAGCTGGAACACGGGGTCGAGGCGATGGTCGGCGCGCGCGAGCTGTTGCACGCTCTGCGGTCTCGAGGGACGCCGATCGGGCTCGTTTCCAACTCGCCGCTGGTCTTCGTGCGCCGCTCGCTGGAGATCGTCGGCTTCGCGGACCACTTCGACGTCGTCCTCAGCGCTCACGAGGTGGCGGCGCCCAAGCCGGCGCCCGATCCCTACCTCGAGGCGTGCCGGCGCCTCGGGGTCGAGCCGGGCCCTTCGGTCGTCGCGCTGGAGGACTCGCCGACCGGCGTCGCCGCGGCGCGGGCCGCCGGGCTGACCGTGATCGGCGTGCCCTCGCTGGAGGACATCGCCCTAGAGGAAGCCCACCACATCGCCGACATCGCTGCTCGACGAGGTGGTTGCTCGTCACCTGGTTCTTTGAGCGGGGTGAGGGCGGATGCCTCGCCCTGACAAGTGCCGGTCTAATTAGACCGGCACTTTGAGTATCCGCCAGTTCGAGGCACCGCCCTCACCCCGAAGGACGCGGCGGCGGCGGAGGACTCGCTCGCAGAGCGAGAGGAGCTCGTGGACGGAAGCGAGTGAGCTCTCGTTGAGTGGACCGCGCAGCGCTTCGTCGGCTGCCACGCGCACATCGTCGCGACGGGCCTCAAGCGTCGCCATGTCCTCGTCGTGGGCCGGGGTCCTTGACGGCGCCGGCCAGCTCGGCCAGCAGCGCCTCCAGGCCTACTTGTAGCTGTAGTGCCGCTTCGCGGTTGCGGCCGGCGTCCAGGTCCGCCCTGGCTCGCAGCAGCAGGGTCTCGCAGGCGTCGATCTGCTCGCGCCCGCCGAGGACTGCGGCGGTTCTCTCCAGGGGCCGGAGCTCTTCGGTGCGCTGCCGTCGCCGCGAGGCGCCGGTCGCCCACACGTCGACCTCCCGTGCCGCGGTGAAGCGTCCCGCCGCCACCTCTTCGCCCTCGCCGAAGCCGATTCGCACCGCCACCGCGCGCTCCGGGACGAGCTCGTGCACGCGCGGGTCGGCGCTCGCCGCACCGTGGGCGTGAAGTGCCAGGTTGAGCAGGCCTATCCCTTCGTAGACAAGGTCATCGGTCGTCTCTTCGCCCTCCAGCGCCCGCTCGAGCCAGGCCGCCGCCTCCGCCTCGTCGGCGAAGGGCTCGAAGGCGCGCACAGCGGTCGCCCGGGTCAACGGGAGCGACTCGAGCTCAGTGCCGGGCGACGCCGGTCGTGGCCGACGACGACGTCGGCCGGGAGGCGGCGGCGCTCCGTCGGTCGCGACGACCAGCACGCTTTCCCCGGCCGCGTCCCCATCCAGGCGCGCCAGGTAGCGGCCGTCCGGCAGCGCGATCGTGCCGGCGAACTCGAATTGGGCGAAGCCGAAGAGCGGAGCCAGAAGCCCGGATTCTCCCGGACGAGGCTAGTCGCCGCTCGGCAGCTTGCCTCCGGCTCCGCCGTGCTTGCCGTGCTTCGCGGGCAGCGAGTACTTCGACGGCGCGGTCGGCACGCGGGGGTTATCGATTTGGCCGAGCTGGTTGGTCAGCCGCAGCCACTGCTTGGGCCCGAGCAGTGCCTCGAACTGTTGGCTGAACGGGCCTCCGATCGGGCGATAGCCGACGTGGACGTGGTTGTAGTGGTCGGGCAGTGCGAAGCTGGTCGGCCCCGGCAGGTCCTCGAGCGAGATCACCTGATGGGGATGCATGGTGCCCTGAAGCGCCAGCACGGTTTTGATCAGGTCGTCGGTCGGCGTGCCCGGGCCCTGGTGGCCGGTCACCACGACGCCGTTGATGATCGCGATGTCGACCGCGTCGCCGGTCGAGTGCTCGGAGACGTTGCCTGAGGCGGTCATGATGCTGTGGCCGCACTTCAGCGCGGTGATCGTCAGCGTGAAGCCTTTCGAGGTCAGGTACTCGAGCATCGCCATTACGCGGCGGTCGATCTGGCCGGTTGCGATGTCGGTTCGCCCGCAGGGATAGATCGAGAGGTCCTTGTCGGCGAGGACCCGTTTTTGCAGCTGCTCCTTGGAGAGCAGCAGGACACCGGCGCCGCCGAGGTCTTTGACGAAGGGGTTCTTGCCCTTGGCTCGGTAGATGGCCGTCGCTTCCAAGAGCTTCCAGCCGTCGAGGATCGGCTTCGGGTCGATCCGCGGCGCCCCGCGCCCGGCGGGGCGGATCGAGAAGTTGATGTGGGGGTCGACATTGCCCTGGCTCCTCCCGATCCGGGCAAGCACGGTGCCGGCGATAACCTTCGAGCCGACCTTGAGGGTTCCGTCGGCGCCCGTCGCGCCGGCGCTGTCCACCGACTGGCGGGCCTGCGTGCGCTGGTCGGAGTGCACCCGGCTCGGCAGGGCGTAGAGGCGGGGGCGGATGTTCTCGCTGTCGACCGGGACGCGTTTCTCACGGCCGGTCGGCATCACCACCGAGCGGTGGCTGCGGATGACCTTGCCGAGCTTTGCGTAGGTGTAGCGGTTGCCGTAGGCGTCCTCGAGGACCACGTAGCGCCCGAGTCGCTTGGAGCGGCCCATCTTCTGAATCACTCCGTCGTTGACGGCGACGACCGGGGCGCCGGTGGCGGCGAAGATGTTGATCCCGCGTCGGGTCGGCGAGGAGGCGATCACATTCGATGCGCTCGCGCCCTGACCTTTGCGCAGCGCCTCGCGGACCGAGACATCGTCGGCGTAGCGCGCGTTGGCGGCGACCGGGAAGTGGGCGCCCTCGGTGAGGCCGGTCAGCGAGCCGACCAGGTCGGACGGGAGCTTTCCGTAGGCCCTCGCTCCGGCCAGCACTTCCTGCACATACCAGTCGGCGTGGTTGTAGGCGAGGATCGCGTTGTAGAGGTGGGCTTTGCCGCCGGCTGCCTTCAGGTAGCGAGCGGCGGCGCAGATCGCGTCGACCGGGTTGTAGGGGTCCTTACGCCCATCGCCGTTGGCGTCGACGCCGTAGGTCGCCCAGGTGGAGGGGATGAACTGCATCCAGCCGACGGCGCCGGCGGTGGAGACGTTGAGGTTGGTGCCGAAGGCGGTCTCGATTTTGTTGATCGAGGCGAGCACCTCCCAGGGGATGTCGTACTCGGTGCCGCAGGCCTGATAGATCGGCAGCAGGAAGGGCGGGATTTCGAAGGAGTCGATGACGAAGTTGGGGACTCCGATCGGGCTGGGGCCGAAGGTCGCGATCGTCGCATTCGGATTGGAAGCGCTCGGCGAGCCGCCGTTCGAGAATCCGGTGCCGCCGCTTGAGCCCACGCTGGGAGCCTGGACGCCCGCGGTCGCCGCCGGGAAGTTGACGCCGCCGTTGGCGCTTCCGTTGCTGCTCGGCGCTTTGACCGCCTGATTGCTGTGGGCGGTCGGGCCCTTGCTCTGCGGAGGGGCAAGGGTGGAGTTGGAGTGGAGGGTTGAGTCGGAGGCGGGCGGCTGGGGGTTTGGGTTCGGAGCGGGCGGCGTCGGCGCCTCGCTGGTGTCGGTGGGCTTGGTGCAGTCGGGATCGGCCATGTCGACCAGGCCGTCGCCGTCGTCGTCGATCCCGTTCGAGCAGGCGGGGGTCTGGACCGACGGAAGCGGGGTGGTCGAGAGGCCGGTCGTGGGGGTGGAGGTCGTTCCGCTGGTCGTGGTGAGCGGATCGGCGCCGGCGATGCCTACGCCGAGCGCCGTGACGACGGCGAAGCCGGCGAGGGCGATGATCAGTGCGAGCTTGTCTCTCATCCCTAAACGCCTCGATGCCCGTAGCCACGGATCGCGTAACCCGTGTCCGCTCTCTCCCCGCGCAACAGGCACGACCACGCTACTCGTTCCATGGGGGGTCCGCAACGGATCGAACCGCCCCCCAACAAGGCCTTAATCAACGTTGTCTCCATGCCTGTAGGGCGGGAGGATTTCAGCTCTCTCGGATGCGCTCGTTAAGCTGGCGTAATGAGCGCCGAGACGGATGATCAGGACGGGCTAAGGGCTCGCAGCGAACAGGCGATCACCGAAATCGCGCAGGCGCTGCTCGACAGCCAGGTGCTGGAGAACGCGGTCTCGGCCGCGTTCGGCGCGCGGGAGAAGGCGGTTGAGGCCCAGCACGCGGCGATGGGCGCCCTGAATCTGCCCTCGGCTGGTGACGTTGAGCGGTTGGAGCGCCGGTTGCGCTCCTTTTCGCAGCGCCTCGAAGAGGTAGAGGAGCAGATCGATCAGGTCGTCGGCGATATCGCCGAGATTCGGCGCCGTTTGGCGAATTTGGACAAAGACTAACCCTCGACTTTAGCCTGAGAGTAGGCTGACGACGGCACTTCCGGCCCGCTTCGTTTCCTCCGCCAGGTCGTCGTCGTCGAGTCTCTCGCCAGACGTGGTTTCGGCGACGATCAGGACCGCGGCGACGGCGATGCCGAGGAAGCTGCCGCAGGCCAGGACGGTGGCAGTCTGCAGATCCGCCCCGAGCGGTCCGCCGGCAGGCCCCGGCTCGGTCGGCATCAGATCGAAGCTGGCGACTTCCGCCGTCCGCGCAGAGGGCGCCAGGGCACGCTCCAGTGCCGCGGTCAACCCCGGGTCGGGACGGGCCGCCTGCCCGGGCTCGATTCCGTAGGAGCCGACGGTCCCCCCTTCGGCGCGTGCCGCGGCGACGATCAGCGCCGTGCCGAGCTCGAGGTCCGAGTCGAGGGCGGCGCAGGTGCCGATCCTGACCGCACGCCGAACGCCGAGCTCGACCAGGTCGGTGAGCACGATCGCGGCGCTGGGACCGCCCATCCCGGTCGACTGGATCGTCAGCTCGGATCCGCTCGGCGTCTGACCGGAATAGCCCCACAGCCCCCGGGCGTGGTTGCTCATCTTCGGTTCCTCGATCAGGGTCTGGGCGAGCAGCAGGGCCCGGCCGGGGTCTCCGACGAGCACCGCGCTCGCGGCGATCGGGGCGGTGGGGCGGAGGCGGGCCGGCATCGACCGCCGACCATATGCCTTCGTCGCTCCTTGTTAAGCGATCTTGACTTCGATTCGGCCGGTCGTATCCTCGGTTGCAGAAAGGCAGCAGGCCAAAGTGGGCCGGCCGTCGAGCTCCCGGCGACTGGGGCGAGGCGCGGCTCGCAAGGCGCCGACACCCGAGCGCCGCCGGCCGACGAGGCGGGCAGTCAGCCCGCAAGCGACGGGGCCTCGCGACCCCGTCGCTTCACGTTCGGGGCGGGGAGATGGGTCACACCGGTGGGACCGGGGCTCCGACTAGCCTCGGTTGCTCGATGGCAGTGGACGAGCGCATAACCCTCGCCGAGGCCTCGCGCCGCTCCGGCGTCTCCACGACGACGCTGAAACGGTGGGCCAAGGAGAAGATCGTTCCGGTACGCCGCGGGCGCTGGACGACCGCGGCCGCGGCGCAGGCTCGGGTGGTGGCGCGGATGCGTGAGCGCGGCCACTCCTTGGCGGAGCTGAAGAAGGCAGGGCGGGAGGGTCGGCTCGCCACCGGTCTCGCCGAGGACCTCTTCCCCGACGAGGGCGAGCAGCTGACCGTCGAGGAGGTCGCCGAGGAGACCGGCCTGGAGTCGGAGTTGATCGAGCGCATCCTCGTCATCCTCGGCACGCCGCTGGGTCGCGAGCGGTTGCTGGGCCCCGGCGACGTCGAGGCCCTACGCCACTCCGCCCGGGTGCTTGAGGCCGGCTTCCCACTCGTCGCTTTCCTGCAGCTGGTGCGTGTCTACGTGCAGTCGATGAGGCGGATCGCCGACGCAGAGGTACGCCTCTTCCACCTGTACGTCCACGAGCCGATGATCCGCGACGGCGTCCCGGAGCTGGAGATGGCCGAGGAGATGGAGGACTTGGCCGCCAACGTCCTGCCCGTAGCCGGCCCGCTCACCGAGTACCTGCACAACCGTTACCTCCGCTTCTTCCTCGAGCAGGACGTGGTCGGCCATATGGAGAGCGAGTTCGGCACCACGGCGACTCATCTGGGTCAGGTCCCGGTGGCACTCTGCTTCATCGATCTAACCGGCTTCACTCAGTACACGGAAGAGGAGGGAGACCTCGAGGCGCTCGACGTGGTCGAGCATTTCGTCGAGACGGTGGAGGCGACCCTGCCCCCCGAGGCGACGATCGTCAAGACGATTGGCGACGAGGTGATGGTCGTTTCTCCCGACGCGGCCTCGTTGACCGAGTGGGCGGTGGGTCTGCTCTCCAGATTCTCCGAGCGTCCCCAGCCGCGGGTCGGGATCCACAGCGCCGAGGCCGTCTACAGGGACGGCGACTATTTCGGGACCCATGTCAACCTCGCCCACCGCGTGGTCAGCCGCGCCCAGGCGGGAGAGGTGCTGGTCACCGACCGGGTGGTCGAAGCGATCGAGAGACGAGGGGGGCTCGCCTTCGCGCCGATCGGCGAGGTCAACCTGAAGGGCTTTCCCGTCCCCACGCCGCTGTTCGTGGTCAGCGCCGAGCGCTGAGCCCCACCTACACTCGCTCTATATATGGAGAGCGAGGCGATGCTCGATTGCATCCGTGAGGAGGGCCTGCTGGCGGCCGGCGTCCCGGTCGTCGCGATGCTCTCCGGAGGGCGCGACTCGGTCTGCCTGCTCGACCTCGCGGTGCGAGCAGTCGGGGCGGAGGAGGTGACTGCACTCCACGTCAATTACGGCTTGCGCGACGACGCCCCCGAGGACGAGCGCCATTGCCTTGCGCTTTGTGAGCGGCTTGACGTGCGACTCGAGGTCGAGCGCCCGCGCCGTCCCGAGGGCCCGGGGAACCTGCAGGCCTGGGCGCGGGACGCTCGCTACGCGGCCGCGGCTCGCCTCGGCCTGCCCGCCGGCGCCGTCATCGCCACCGGACACACCGCTGACGATCAGGTTGAGACGATTCTCTACCGGCTCGCCTCCTCGCCCAGTCGTCGTGCCCTGCTCGGCATGCGGCCGCGGGACGGGAAGCTGGTGCGACCGCTGCTCAGTTTCAACCGCGAGCAGATCACCTCCTACTGCGAGGAGCGCGAGCTTCCCTGGCGGGACGACTCGACCAATGCGGAGGGGACCTATGCGCGCAACCGGGTCCGCCACTCCCTGGTGCCGGCGCTTGCGGCGATCCACCCCGCGGCGGCGCGCAACGTGCTGCGCACGGCGGAGCTGCTGCGCGACGAGGCCGAGGTGCTCGACGAGCTGGTCGCCGCCGAGCTGAAGGGCGAGAACGGGAGCGGCCGCAACACGATCTCGCTGCAGCGCCTCGCCGCCCTGCCCCCGGCGCTGCAACGGCTCGTCGTCCAGCGTCTCGCCGATGCCGCCGCAGGGCGCCCGGTGGCCGGCGCCGCCCGCCACGCGGAGCAGGTGGCCGCCCTGCGCCGCACCGGCACGGCGATGCTCGACCTCGGCGGCGGCGTCCGGGCGATCGTCGAGCGAGGCGTCCTTCGCGCCGAGCTGCAGCCGATGGACCGAAAACCCACCGGGTAGGCGCACCCGAGGCCCATCGGCCTAGACTGCGGCGCGATGGGTGACCCCGCAATCGGCGAGACCCTTGTCTCCAGCGAAGACCTGAAGCGGCGGGTCGCCGAGCTGGGGATCGAGATCAGCCGCGACTACGACGGCCGCGACCTCTTCATGATCGGCGTGCTGAAGGGCGCCGTCCTCTTCCTCGCCGACCTGATGCGCCACCTCACCGTTCCCTGCGAGATCGACTTCATGGCGGTTTCCAGCTATGGGTCGCAGACCGATTCCTCCGGCGTCGTCCGCATTCTCAAGGACCTCGACGCTCCGATCGAGGACCGGCACGTGCTGGTTGTCGAGGACATCATCGACTCCGGCCTCACCCTTCAGTACCTGATGCGCAACCTCAAGGCGCGCCGCCCGGCGTCGCTGGAGGTTTGCGCGCTGCTGACCAAGCCGGAGCGGCTTCGCGTCGACCTTTCGCCCCGCTACCTCGGGTTCGAGATCCCCAACCGCTTCGCGATCGGATACGGCCTCGACCACGCCCAGCGCTACCGCAACCTCGATTACGTCGCCGCGCTGGGCGAATAGAGGGCAAAACCCCCCTGGTACGCTGATTTCCAGCCCGTGAGACGTTTCTTCAAGAGCGCCGCGTTCCCGATCCTGCTGGTGGTGATCCTCGCCTTCATCGCCCAGCGGCTGATCAGCCCTGGGCAGAGCACCGAGGCGCCCCCCTACAACGAGCTGATCAAGCCCAAGTCGGGCCTGATCGCGACCGGCAAGATCTCCGAGGTCTCGGTCAACACCAAGGACAACACGCTCGACGTCAAGGAGACCGACGGGACGAGCTTCTCGACCGGCTATCCGCCGAACACCGAGCAGAGCCTGATCAACACGCTCGACAGCGCCGACGTGAAGACGACGGTCCACGGCAGCGGCAGCAGCGGCCTGCTCTCCCTGCTGATCACAATCGTCCCCTTCATCCTCTTCTTCGGCTTCTGGATCTTCCTGATGAACCAGATGCAGGGCGGCGGCTCGCGGGTGATGAACTTCGGCAAATCGAAGGCCAAGCGGATGTCGGTGGACGCGCCGAAAATCACCTTCCGCGACGTCGCCGGGGTCGATGAAGCGGTCCAGGAGCTCGAGGAGATCAAGGAGTTCCTCGAGAACCCGAAGAAATTCCAGGCGCTCGGAGCCCGCATCCCCAAGGGCGTGCTGCTCTACGGCCCTCCCGGCACCGGTAAGACGCTGCTCGCCCGCGCGGTCGCCGGCGAGGCCGGCGTCCCCTTCTTCTCGATCTCCGGCTCCGACTTCGTCGAGATGTTCGTCGGGGTCGGCGCCAGCCGCGTCCGCGACCTCTTCGAGCAGGCCAAGCAGAACGCTCCCTGCATCATCTTCATGGACGAGATCGACGCGGTTGGACGCCACCGCGGCGCCGGTATGGGCGGCGGCCACGACGAGCGCGAGCAGACGCTGAACCAGCTTCTGGTCGAGATGGACGGCTTCGAGATGAAGGACAACATCATCTTGATCGCCGCCACCAACCGGCCCGACATCCTCGACCCGGCGCTGCTGCGGCCGGGCCGCTTCGACCGCCAGGTCGTCGTCGACCGGCCTGACCGCAAGGGTCGCAAGCACATCCTCGAGGTCCACACCCGCGGCAAGCCGCTCGCCAAGGAGATCGACCTCGACGCGCTCGCCGGCCAGACCCCCGGCTTCACCGGCGCCGACCTCGCCAACCTGATCAACGAGGCGGCCCTGCTCACCGCCCGCTCCAACAGCCGTGAGATCACCATGCACGAGCTCGAGGAGGGGATCATGCGGGTGATCGCCGGGCCCGAGAAGAAGACACGGGTAATGAGCGAGAAGGAGAGGCTGATCACCGCCTTCCACGAACTCGGTCACGCGATCGTCGGCCACCTGCTTCCCAATTGCGATCCGGTCCACAAGATCTCGATCATCAGTCGCGGCCAGGCGCTTGGCTACACGATCTCCCTGCCGACCGAGGACAAGTTCCTGACCAGCCGCGCCGAGCTGACCGACACGATGGCGATGACGCTCGGGGGCCGCGCCGCCGAGGAGATCGTCTTCGGCGAGATCACCACCGGCGCCTCCAACGACCTCGAGAAGGTGACCGAGACCGCGAAGCAGATGGTGATGCGCTTCGGCATGTCGGAGCGACTCGGCCCGCGGGTCTTCGGCCATGATCGCGGCCAGCCGTTCCTCGGCCGCGAGTTCTCCTCCGAGCCCGATTACTCCGACGAGATCGCCCGTGAGATCGACGACGAGATCCGCCGCATCGTCGAGGGCGCCCACCAGACCGCCAAGGATCTGCTCACCGAGAAGCGCGACGATCTCGACCGGATCTCGAAAATCCTTTTGGATCGGGAGACGATCGACGCCGATCAGTTCCTCGCCCTGCTCGACGGCAAGCCCGAGGCCGAGGTCTTCGTCGACGACGAGGAGCCCTCGAAGCCGGTCGAGCCGGCCCCGGCGCCGGAGCGCGCCCAGCGCGAGGGCGCCCGCCCGACACCCCGGCCGCGTCCAGGATTCGCCGGCGGCGACGCCAGCTAGACCGATGGAGTTGATGGGGGTGGTCAACGTCACCCCCGACTCGTTTTCGGACGGGGGGATGTTTCTGGAGCCCGAGGCGGCGATCGCGCATGGCGCGCAGCTGGCTCGGGAGGGGGCGGCGATCCTCGACGTCGGGGGGGAGTCGACCCGGCCCGGGGCGGAGGAGGTCAGCGCCGAGGAGGAGCTGGCGCGGACGCAGCCGGTCGTCTCGGACCTGGCGGCCCTCGGGCATCGGGTCTCGATCGACACCTCGAAGGCGGCGGTGGCCGCGGCGGCGCTCGAGGCCGGTGCGACGATCGTCAACGACGTCACCGCCCTGCGCAGCGATCCGGAGATCGCGGCGCTCTGCGCCGAGCGCGACGCCGGCCTCGTCCTCATGCACATGCAGGGGACTCCGCGCACGATGCAGGCGGCCCCGAACTACGACGACGTGGTCGACGAGGTCAAGGCCTTCCTGGCCCAGCGGACGGAGGCGGCCGTCGCGGCCGGTGTCGCGGAGGAGAGGATCTGGCTCGACCCCGGGATCGGCTTCGGCAAGACGCTGGAGCACAACCTCGAGCTGCTGCGCCGGCTCGGCGAGCTGCGGGAGTTGGGTCGGCCGCTCGTCGTCGGCACCTCGCGCAAGAGCTTCATCGGCAAGATCGACGGCTCGGAGGCCGGCGAGCGGATCGGCGGCACGATCGCATCCAGCGTCCTCGCCGCGGCGCAGGGAGCCGACGTGCTCCGCGTCCACGACGTCGCCGAGGTGGCTGAGGCGATCAAGGTCGCCGCAGCGGTGCTGGGGTAGGTTGCTGCCCAATGGAAGCTCACGGCAACGGGGTCGAGTCGAGCGTCGAGGTGGAGCTGCGCGGCCTCTCGATCTACACCCATCACGGCGTCAGCGAGGCCGAGCGCGAGGTCGGCCAGCGCCTCGAGTTCGACGTCTCCTTCGACGTCCCCGACTGCGATGCGGTGCTCACCGACCGGCTCGAGGACACGGTCGACTACGCGCAGGTCTGCGACATCGTCGCCCTGGCCGCGACAGAGCGCAACTACAAGACGCTGGAGCGGCTCGCCCAGGTGGTTGGAGAGCGCCTGATGGAACGCTACGGCTGCGAGTCGGTCCGGGTCCGGGCCGCGAAGCCGGAGCCGCCGCTTCCCCTCGCCATCCAGGAGGTCGCCGTGGAGGTCACCCACGAGCGCGCTCTGGAAGAGGCCGAGGGCGACGACGAAGGGGAGTAGTGCCGGCCGTGCGGATCGGCTACCTCGGGCTCGGCTCGAACGTCGGCGACCGCGAAGGCCACCTGCGCGCCGCGGTGCGGATGCTGGAAGAGGGAGGCGTCGAGGTCGAGGCGGTTTCTTCGAGCTATGAGACCGAGCCGGTGGGGGAGGTGCTCGATCAGCCCGACTTCCTCAACGCGGCGATCCGCATCCGCACCGAGCTGGAGCCGGAAGAGCTGCTCGACCTCTGCAAGTCGGTGGAGGCCGAGCGCGGCCGCGTCCTCGACGCTCCCCGCCACAGCCCCCGCCCGCTGGACATCGACCTGCTGCTGCTCGGCGACCTGGAGTTGGAGACCGAGCGCCTCACCCTGCCGCACCGCGAGGTGACGACCCGTCGTTTCGTCCTCGCGCCCCTGCTGGAGTCGAATCCGGAGCTGGCGCTGCCGGACGGGACGCGCCTCGCTGAGGCCCTGGCGTCGCTAGGCGGCGGCCAGCGAGTTCAGCGGCTCTAGCCAGGCGGGCGGAAGGATCGGCGGTGCGTCTCCGGGGTAGTCGGGAATGACGCGGCGCGCGAAGCTGCCCGCCGGACGGGCGTCGATGGCGGGGCGCAGGTCCTGCAGTGTCATCGCCAGGCGCAGCGAGGGAGCGATCTGGTAATCGGCGGCGTTGAGCTGCTCGCCGTCCAGCACGCCGGCCGCGATCCAGGCGTCGATCCGATCGAGGAAGCCGACCAGCAGCTCGATGTCCCTGCGCACGTTCTCGTCGCCGGCGTCGTTGTAGTGGGCGGTCAGCGCCACGACCGGCCCCGCGGTGGCGACAGCGAGGCCGATCGGGATGCCCAGCTTCGCGCCTTCCGAGTAGCTGCGAAGCGGCGCCTTGTCCTTCTTCAACGCCCACCAGACGATCTGGCGGATCGGGTGCTGCAGCTCCTCGTCGCCGAAGCGCTCAGCCTCCTCGACGGCGGCTCGCTTGTCGGGATCGGAGGGGAAGAGAGGCGGCTCGGGCCGGAGCCGGTCGAGCTCCCGGGCGATCTCCCGCGAGCCCTGGACCCTGCGGCCGTCGATCTTCAGCGCCGGCACGGTTTGCTTCGCGAAGCCGAGCCCGCGCACCACCGCCTTCGACACCACCGGGAAGAGGTCCGTGCGCTTGAAGGGGATCCCCTTCGCCTTCATCATCGCCTGCACGGCCACGCCTGGATGCGATCCGGGAATCGTGTAGAGCCTCACCTTCACGGTTGCTTATTACAACGCTTGCGCGAAGGCATGCCTCCTGAGAGTCGACGGTGCTCACGGATCTCCTCTTTCAGAATCGACCAAAGCTTCCAGACTCGACGGGCCAGGTGACGCTTGAGGCAGCGTATGGCCTCGATCCTGGACTTGCCTTCGGACTGCTTTTTAGCCAGGTAGTCGCGGGCGGGAGGATGCACGCGGCCCTGGGTCACCGCGATGCGGTGAAGGGCGCAGTTGAGCTGGCGATTTCCGCCACGATCGAGCCGGTGGCGAACGCGCTTGCCCGAGGAGGCTGGAATCGGCGCGACCCCGGCCAGTCGTGCCAGTTTTGCATCGGTGCCAAAGCGAGCTGCCCCGGCGGTCTCGGCGAGGAGCTTGGCGGCGGTCAGGACCCCGCAGCCCGGAAGGTCGAGCAGCGCCGGGGCCTGGGTGCCCACCAGGGCACCGATCTCACGTTGCAGCTCAGCGGCGCGCTTGGTGCGTCGCGAAGCGCCGGCCAGCGAGCTCAGCGGCTCTAGCCAGGCGGGCGGGAGCACGGGCGGCGTGTCGCCGTTGAAGTTGGGAATCGACGCGCCGCGCGAGGCAGACCGGCCGGCCGGTCGTCGATCGATGGACGCAGGTCCTGCAGGTCTCATTGCAAGGCGCAGGGTAGGCGCGATCTGGAAAGTCGGCGGCGTTCAGCTGTTCGCCGTCGAGCACGCCGGCCGCGATCCAGGCATCGATCTTCTCCAGCATCTCCGCCGAGCAGCTGCGAGGTTGTCTGCGAACGACCTCGTCGATGGCGCCGTGATAACGGGCGTAAGACGATCATGATCGGCGGCGCGGTTGCGACAGCCGACTCCGATCGGCGATTCCCAGCTTTGTGCCCTCCAGAGTAGCTGCGCTGCGGAGGCCAGACACTTCTTGATCGCCCACGAGAGCGATCTGGCGTACCGGGTGCTGGAATTCCTCGTCGCCGCAGCGTTCCGCTTCGAGCGACGGCCGAGCGCTTCTCGGCGTCGCCGGGGAAGAGCGGCGGGTCGGGCTTGATCCGCTCCAGCTCGCGTGGCGATTTCGCGTGAGCCCTGAACCTTGCGACCGTCGATTTTCATCGCCGGCACCGTTGCCTTTCGGAAACCCCATCGCCCGCAGGATCGGCTTCGGCGCCGACGGTGACGAGGTCTCTCCGCTTATACGGAATGCCCTTGTAGCCAGGAGCATCGCCTCGCACTGCCACGACCGGATGGGAGCCGGGAATCGAGTAGAGCCGCACCTTCACGCGCGCCATCCTATGCGCTTGGAGACTCAGAGCCGGCGTTTCCGGCGATAATCCCCCGAATGCTTCTTGCGGTCGATGTCGGAAACACCCAGACTCACCTCGGCGCCTTCGATGGCGAGCGCCTCGTCGAGCACTGGCGCTTCCAGACCCGCTCGGGCGCGACCGGCGATGAGCTGGCCGAGCGGATCGCCGGCCTCTTCTCGCTCTGCGGAATGTCCTTCGACGAGGTCGAGTCCGTTTGCGTCTCCTCGGTGGTGCCGCCGCTCGGCAGCCAGTTCGAGCAGCTCTCCGAGCGCTATCTGAAGGCCGATTGCCTGACGATCGAGCCCGGCGTGAAGACCGGGATGCCGATCCGGATCGAGAATCCGCTCGAGGTCGGCGCCGATCGCCTCGTCAACGCGATCGCGGCCTACGAGCGGTTCGGGGGGGCCTGCGTTTCAGTCGACTTCGGTACCGGCATCAACATCGACGCGGTCTCCGCCGACGGCGAGTACCTGGGGGGCGCGATCGGCCCCGGCCTGGCACCATCGTTCAGCGCCCTGATTGAGACGGGCTGCCCGGATTACCCGCATGGACCTCGAAGAGCCGAAGGAAGCGATCGGTCGCTCGACCCGCGCGGCGATCAACTCCGGCTTCATCTTCGGCTTTGCCGGATTGATCGACGGCATCGTCCGCCGCATCGAAGATGAGCTGCCGAACCCGCGGGTCCTGGCCACCGGCGGCTATGCGGCGACGGTCGTCCCCTTCACCGAGACGATCGACGAGGTCGACGACTTGCTTACCCTGAAGGGGCTGCGCCTCATCCATGAACGAAACGCGCCCCCAGCTGACTGATCCGTTCCGGATCGCCGACGTCGAGATTGCCAATCGCGTCCTCCTGGCCCCGCTGGCCGGGATCGGCAACTGGTTCGTGCGCCTGCAGGCAAAACGCCACGGCGCCGGCCTGGCGGTCTCGGAGATGGTCTCCAGCTTCGGCCTGCATCACCGCAACGAGCGCACCCTGCGCGAGCTGATGCGGATCCACCCCGACGAGCACCCCGTCTCGATCCAGCTCTTCGGCCACGACGCCGAGGTGATGCGCTCCGGCGCGGCGATCGCCGCCGAGGCCGGCGCCGACCTGATCGACATCAACATGGGATGTCCCGTCCGCAAGGTGCGAAAGACGGGCGCCGGCGCCGAGTTGCTGCGCGACCACGATTTGGCGTTGGCGCTGGCGCGCGGCGCCTCCGAGGGCAGCGGGCTTGCCGGTAACGGTGAAGCTGCGCTCCGGGATCGAGCCCGGCGACCGCTCCGGCTTCGAGCTGGCGCTGCGCCTCGTCGAGGAGGCCGGCGTGGCGGCGATCGGCTTCCACCCGCGCGCCGCGAAGGTCGGGCACAAAGGCGTCCCCGACTACGCGCTCACCGACGAGCTGGCCGAGCGGATCGACGTGCCGGTGATCGTCTCCGGCGGCCTGCGCAGCGCCGACGCCGCGCGCCGCGCCTACGAGGAGTCCGGCGCCGACGCGGTGATGATCGCCCGCGGCGCGCTCGGCAACCCCTGGGTCTTCGAGGAGCTGACCGGACGCCGCGCCGCGCCGCCCGGCCCGCGAGGAGATCGCGACCGAGCTGCTCTGGGTGATCGACCGCGCCGAGGAGCACTTTGGCGAGGAGCGGGCGTCGCGATACCTGCGCAAGTTCTACCCCTGGTACATGGAGCCGCTCGACGCTCCCACGGCGGTGGCAGACGAGCTTCAGCGCAGCGCCGACCTGGCGCGCGCTCGCGAGCTGATCGCCTCCTTGGCCGCGCCTGTGGGCGCACTTTCTTGAGCGGTAAGTCTGGCCTCGCTATATTTCCGCGCTCCCTGCAAGCAAAGTGAGGTCAGGACAAGTGAGTCGCCAGTCCGTCATTACCCCGGAAGGGCTCGAGAAACTCAAAGAGGAAATCGAGCACCTCTCGACCACGAAACGACGCGAGGTCGCGGAGCGGATCAAGGAGGCGCGCGAGTTCGGCGACATCTCCGAGAACGCCGAGTACGACGACGCCAAGAACGAGCAGGCGTTGCTCGAGCAACGCATCGCCCAGCTCGAGGAGCGGTTGCGCCGCGCCACCGTGATCGACGAGAAGGCCCTCGGCACCGACGAGGTCAAATTCGGCTCGATCGTTCACGTCAAAGACCAGAAGACCGGCGACTCCCAGAAATTCCAGATCGTCGGCTCGACCGAGGCGAACCCGGTTGAGCACAAGCTCTCCAACGAGTCGCCGATCGGCAAGGCGTTGGTCGGCCGCAAGCGCAACGACGTGGTCAGCGTCGAGGTTCCGCGCGGGCCGAAGAAGAAACTCAAAATCACCAAAATCGAGACCGCGTAGCTGCCTGTAGGGTCGGGCTCGCATGACCGAGCCTGAGCAGCCGAAGCTCTCGGATGTGCTCGCCGACCGGCGGGCGAAGCTTGAGCGCCTGCGCGAGGCCGGAGTCGAGCCCTTCCCGCACGGGTTCGCCGAGCGTGAGGACATCGCCGAGGTGCGAGCGGCTCATGAGGGGCTGGCGCCGGGGGTGGAGACCGAGTCACGGCACCGGGTCGCGGGGCGAATCGTCGCGCGGCGCGGTCACGGCAAGGCCTGCTTCATCGACCTTCGCGACGGCAGCGGACAGATCCAGATCCACGCCCGCGAGGATCTGCTCGGCGCCGAGCCATATGAGGTCCTGGTCGATCTTGATCTCGGCGACATCGTCGGGGTCGAGGGGACGGCGCTTGCAACTCGGCGCGGTGGGGAATTGACCCTGGCGATCGACCGCTGGCGACTGCTCTCGAAGAGCCTGCGGCCGCCGCCGGACAAGTTCCACGGCCTCGAGGACACCGAGACGCGCTACCGCCGTCGCGAGTTGGACCTGATCGCCAACGAGGAGTCGCGCGTGGTCTTCGCCACCCGGTCGCGCACGATCGGCGAGGTGCGGCGCTGGCTCGATGACCACGGCTTCGTCGAAGTCGAGACGCCGGTCCTGCAGCCGCTCTACGGCGGCGCCTTGGCACGGCCGTTCACCACCCACCACAACGCTCTCGACCGCGACTTCTACCTGCGGATCGCCACTGAGCTGTACCTGAAGCGGCTGGTTGTCGGCGGCATCGACCGCGTCTACGAGCTGGGCAAGGACTTCCGCAACGAGGGCGTGTCGCACAAGCACAACCCCGAATTCACGATGCTCGAGTGGTACGAGGCATACGCCGACTACGGCAAGACCGCCCACGACCTCGAGCTGCTGGTCGCCGAGGTGGCCGAGCGGGTGCTCGGCACGACCGAGGTGGAGCGCGATGGGGTGACGATCGATTTCGCCCCGCCCTGGAAGCGGCTGACGCTGCGCGAGGCGATCCTCGAGCGCGCCGGGGTCGACATCGCCGAGCATCCGACCCGCGAGGCGTTGGCCGCCGCGATGGGCACCGAGCCCGACCCGGCCGAAGGTTGGGGCAAGCTGGTCGACGGCCTGCTCTCCAAGTCGGTGGAGCCGGAGTTGATCCAGCCCACCTTCCTGCTCGACTATCCGGTCGAGTTGTCGCCGTTCGCGAAGGCGCATCGCTCCGAGGAGGGCCTGGTGGAGCGCTGGGAGGCCTTTGTCGGCGGCGTCGAGATCGCCAACTCGTTCAGCGAGCTGAACGACCCCGACGAGCAGCGCCGCCGTTTCGAGCAGCAGCGCGCCGAGTCCGAGCGCGGCGATGAGGAGGCGCAGCCCTACGACGAGGCATTCGTCGAGGCGCTCGAGCAGGGAATGCCGCCGACCGGCGGCGTCGGCCTCGGGATCGACCGCCTGGTGATGATGCTGACCGGGGCACAATCGCTGCGCGAAGTGGTGCTGTTCCCGGCGATGCGGGACTGAACGGCGGCCAAAAGGCCGCTCCTAGCGACTTTTCGGGACCCTGGGCCGGTTGGGCGCCATCGGTATCGTCTAAAGGACACATGGGCGCCTCCCGATTACCGAAGGGCGTCTGCGGTACTTCCCCCGACGAACCGAGTTTGAACAGGCGGAGAGACTTTTGTTCGAGAGATTCACAGAGCGAGCCCGTCAAGTAGTCGTCCTGGCCCAGGAAGAGGCGCGCACGCTCAAGCACAACTACATCGGCACCGAGCACATCCTGCTCGGGCTGCTGCGCGAGGAGGAAGGGCTTGCGGCCCGCGTCCTCGAGTCTCTCGACATCACGGTTGAGCGGGTCCGCGCGCAGGTGGTGCGGATCGTCGGCTCCGGCGAGGAGGTGACCTCCGGCCAGATCCCCTTCACCCCCCGCGCCAAGAAGGTGCTTGAGCTGGCGCTGCGCGAGGCGCTCTCGCTGGGCCACAACTACATCGGCACCGAGCACATCCTGCTCGGCCTGGTGCGTGAGAACGAGGGCGTAGCCGCCCGCATCCTGCTCGACTTCGACGCCGACTCCGACAAGATCCGCAACGAGGTGATCCGGATGCTGTCGGGCCCGGGCGGCCGGCGCCAGGGCCAGGGCGGCGGGTCCGGGAGCGGCGAGGGCAAAAAGTCTTCGAAGCTGCTCGACCAGTTCGGCCGCAACCTGACCAAGCTCGCCGAGGAGGGCAAGCTCGACCCGGTGATCGGCCGCGAGACCGAGATCGAGCGGATCATGCAGATCCTCTCCCGCCGCACCAAGAACAACCCGGTGCTGCTGGGCGAGCCCGGGGTCGGCAAGACCGCCGTGGTCGAGGGGCTCGCCGCGCGGATCAACAAGGGCGAGGTCCCCGAGCTGCTCAAGAACAAGCAGATCTACACGCTCGACCTGGCGGCCCTGGTCGCCGGCTCGAAGTACCGCGGAGAGTTCGAGGAGCGCCTCAAGAAGGTGATGAAAGAGATCACCCAGCGCGGCGACATCATCCTTTTCATCGACGAGCTGCACAACCTGGTCGGCGCCGGCGCGGCCGAGGGTGCGATCGACGCCGCCTCGATCCTCAAGCCCGCCCTCGCTCGTGGCGAGCTGCAGACGATCGGCGCGACGACGCTCGACGAGTACCGCAAGTACCTGGAGCGCGACTCGGCGCTGGAGCGCCGCTTCGCCCAGATCAAGGTCGACCAGCCCTCGGTCGAGGACACGGTGAAGATCCTCGAGGGGCTGCGCGAGCGCTACGAGCAGCACCACCGCGTGCAGATCACCGACGACGCGCTGGGCGCTGCGGCCGAGCTCGCCGATCGCTACATCTCCGACCGCTTCCTGCCCGACAAGGCGATCGACCTGATCGACGAGGCCGCTTCGCGGATGCGGATCAAGTCGATGAGCGCGCCTCCCGTTTACCGCGACCTCGAGGAGGAGATCGAGACGACGCGGCGCGACAAGGAGGCGGCGATCGAGGCGCAGGAGTTCGAGAAAGCCGCGAACCTGCGCGACAGCGAGCGCCAGCTGACGACCAAAAAACGCCAGCTCGAGGACGAGTGGGCGGAGGGCGAGAGCGGCAGCGAGCGCCCCGCGGTCGGCGAGGAGGAGATCGCCGACATCGTCTCGATGTGGACCGGCATCCCGGTCTTCAAGCTGACCGAAGCCGAGACCAAGAAACTGATCCGCATGGAGGAGGAGTTGCACAAGCGGGTGATCGGCCAGGAGGTCGCGATCACCGCCGTCTCCAAGGCGATCCGGCGCTCGCGCGCCGGGATCAAGGACCCGAAGCGCCCGGCCGGCTCATTCATCTTCCTCGGCCCCTCGGGGGTCGGCAAGACCGAGCTCGCGCGCACCCTCGCCGAGTTCCTCTTCGGCGACGAGGAGGCGATGATCCGGATCGACATGTCCGAGTACATGGAGAAGCACGCGGTCAGCCGCCTGGTCGGCTCGCCGCCGGGCTACATCGGCTACGACGAGGGCGGCCAGCTGACCGAGGCCGTTCGACGCAAGCCCTACTCGGTGCTGCTGCTCGACGAAATCGAGAAGGCCCACCCCGACGTCTTCAACATCCTCCTGCAGATCCTCGAGGACGGGAGGCTGACCGACGCCCAGGGTCGCACCGTCGACTTCCGCAACGCGATCGTGATCATGACCTCGAACATCGGCGCCTCGGAGATCTCCAAGAACACCTCGATCGGGTTCACCGTCTCCGATGAGACCGGCATGTCCTACGACGACATGAAAAACCGGATCATGGGCGACCTGAAAAAAGTCTTCCGGCCGGAGTTCCTCAACCGGATCGACGAGGTGATCGTCTTCCACAAGCTGGCCAAGGAAGAGGTCAGGGAGATCATCGACCTGATGATCAACCGCGTCCGCGTCCAGGTCGCCGAGCACGAGCTGCAGCTGGAGCTGACCAACGAGGCCAAGGACCTGTTGGTCGAGAAGGGCTGGGATCCCTCGATGGGCGCCCGCCCGCTGCGCCGCGCGATCCAGCGCTACATCGAGGACCCGCTCGCAGACGAGGTCCTGCGCCAGGGGGAGATGATTCCCGGCTCGACCGTGATGGTCGCCCGCGATCCTTCGGGCGACGACGAGGACCGCCCACTCAGCCTGACGATCATCGCGCCGAAGAAGCCGCTGAAGCCGAAGTCAAAGCCCGAGCCCGAGAAGGTCGGCGTCGGCGCCAAGAAGGACGACGGCGACGAGCCCGGCGAGCCCGAGCAGCCGGCCGCCGACGCCGAAGTCTGAGCGCCGCTCCCGATGGGTGAGCTCGGCCGTAGTGCGATCGGCACCTGGAGCGGAGGACGTTTCCTGCGCTTCGGCGAGGCGATCGGCGAGGAGCGACTGGCGGCGCTGCTGCGTCCCGGCGAGGGGATCGACACGGTGCTCAGCGCCGACACCTACGGCCAGGGAGAGGCAGACCTGCTGCTGGGGCGAGCGCTGTCCGGCGTCACCGCGCGCGGACTACTGCCTGGTCGGCGCCGTCGGCCACGACTTCTACGAGGGCGAGCGCGACGGCCCGCGCGGCTTTCCCCGCTTCACCGATCCGCGCCTGCGTGACGCCGACGGCTACGCCTCGTACCTGCGGATGGCGACGGAGCGCAGCCTCGAGCGGATCGGCGTCGGACTCATTCGACCTTCTCCTCCTCCACAATCCCGATCGCATCGGCTACTCCAGCGAGGCGGTCTGGGACGGGATGGCGGCGCTGCGCGAGGCCGGGCTGGCCGACGGGATCGGGATCGCTCCCGGTCCCGCCAACGGCTTCACCCTCGACCTGATCGCCTGCCTGGAGCGCTTCGGCGAGCGGATCGACTGGGCGATGATCATCCTCAACCCCTTCGAGCCGTGGCCCGGAGAGCTCTGCCTCGACGCGGCGGCGCGCCACGGCGTCAAGGTGATCACCCGCGTCGTCGACTACGGCGGCCTCTTCTGGGGCGACCTCGAGGCGGGGATGGAGCTGGCCAAGGGCGATCACCGCGCCTTCCGCCCGGAGGGCTGGATCGAAGCCGGGCTGGAAAAGCTGGAGCGCGTCTCGCCGATCGGCGAGCGGGTCGGCCTCACCCCAATCCAGCTCGCCTGCCAGTGGAACCTCGCCCACCAGGCGGTCGAGTGCGTCGTCCCGACCCTGATCCAGGAGGCGGGCCCCGATGCCCGCCCGATCGAAGAGAAGCGGGCCGAGTTGGCCGCTCTGCCCGCCGAGCGCCTGCTCAGCGACGAGGACGTCGCCGCGATCCGCGCGGTCGGCGACAACGCCGGCTGCATGGCGCTGAAGGGCGCCAATCCCGCCCACGAGGGAGAGGAGCGCCCCGACCGCTGGGCGCTCGACGAGGAGCTGGTCGCGGTCGGTGGTCGCTGGGGCATCGACCCCGAGCGCGACCTGACCGTCGCATAGCCTGCGCTGCGTGACGCGCTCCTGGTGGACCCTGGCCGGCACCTGTGCCGGTCTCTTCCTGCTGATGCTCGACTCGACCGTGGTGGCGCTGGCGCTGCCGAGCATCCGCCACGACATCGGGGCGAGCTCGGCCGGCCTGCAGTGGGTGATGAACGCCTACCTGTTGACGCTTGCCGCCTTCGTGGTCACCGCGGGTCGCCTCGGCGACATGTTCGGTCGCAAGCGACTCTTCATCCTCGGCACGGTCGTCTTCGCGCTCGGGTCGGTCCTCTCCGGGGCGGCCAATGACGAGCTCGCCCTGATCGGCGGCAGGGTCCTGCAGGGGCTCGGCGCCGCGCCGATGCTGCCACTCTCCCTGGCGATCGTCTGCAACGCCTTTCCGGCGGGGCAGCAGGCCCGCGCCCTCGGTGTCTGGGCCGGAATATCGGCGGTGGCACTGGGAATCGGCCCGCTCGCCGGCGGCGCGCTGGTCGACGTCGACTGGCGTCTGATCTTCTGGATCAACCTGCCGATCGCCGCTGTCGGCATCGCGATCACCGCCCTCGCCGCACCCGAGTCGCGCGACCCGGGCTCGGGCAGGCGGGTCGACCTGGCGGGCCTGCTGGCGCTCGCGGTCGGCCTGACCGCGACGATCCTGGCGCTCGTCCAGGCCAGGGTGTGGGGAGTTGCGACGGTTGCTCCCGTCGCCGCGCTGGGCCTTGCCGGCCTCTACGCCTTCTGGCGGATCGAGCACCGCGTTGCGGGCCCGATCGTCGACTTTTCGCTGTTTCGCAACGGCTCCTACTTCGGCGCCAGCGCCGCGGCCTTCGCGCTGGTCGGCGCCTACTGGGCTCTGATGTTCTTCCAGCCCCAGTACCTCCAGGACGTGCGCGGGCACTCCGCGGTCTTCAGCGGGTTGCTGATCCTCCCCGTCACCGTGCCGATGATCTTCATCTCGCCCTTCTCGGGCAGGCTGATCGCTCGGTTCGGAGCGCGGCGGCTGATGACCGCCGGGATGGTGCTCGGGACGTTGGGCCTGCTCGTCTTGACCCAGCTTGGCGCGACCACCGCCTACTGGCAGTTGTTGGCCGGTTACCTGCCGTTCGGGATCGCGCTGGGTCTCGTCTACGCGCCGATGTCGACCGCGGCGATGGCGGCGATGCCGGCGGAAAAGGTCGGCATCGCCTCCGGAGTCCTGGCGATGGACCGGGTCCTGGCCGGCGCGGTCGCCCTCGCGGCGGTCGGCGCCGCCTTCCACGCGTTGCTGGAGGGTGGAGACTCCTTCTCGGCGGCGGTCGGGGGATCGACCTGGCTCCTGGTCGCGCTCTGCGCCGTCGGCACCGCGCTCACCTGGGCCTTCGTCCGCGACGTGGATCCCGCCGGGCCCGACCCGGCGGTCGCCGGCGATCCACCCGCGGTCGAGCTGCACAACCACAGCCATCACCGCCGTTTCCACCTGTAGGTGGCATGGGAGCGCCATTTGGCCGTGCCTGCGCGAAGCGTAATGCTGTGGTCGCCTTGAGTTTCTTGACAAAACGCATCCCGACCTTTCCACTCGGAATTCACCAGACCGCATTCCAGAGCGATTTTTGCCATCCTGAAAAGCGATGTCGCTACTGCCCGGGGATGAGCTTCACGAGCTTTCAGAACGACAGGACCCCCGGCTACTGAGGGCCCTTGACGTGGTCGCGCCGGGCGGAGCCCTGCGCGAGGGAATCGACAACATCGTCCACTCGCGGACCGGTGGGTTGATTGTCGTCGGCGACCTCGAGGACATCTCCCACCTGCTCTCGGGTGGGATCAAGCTCGACATCGACTACACGCCGGCGCTGCTCTACCAGGTGGCGAAGATGGACGGCGCGATCGTCCTCAACGCCGAGGCGACGAAAATCGCCTGGGCCAACGTCCAGCTGATGCCGGACCCGACGATCCTCTCCTCGGAGACCGGCACCCGCCATCGCACCGCAGAGCGCGTCTCCAAACAGACGGACGCGCTGGTGATCGCGATCTCCCAGCGCCGCGACGTCGTCTCCCTCTACATCGAGGGAACCAAGTACATCCTTCAGGACATCCCGGCGGTCCTGGCCAAGGCGAACCAGGGCCTGGCGACCCTGGACAAGTACCGCGCCCGCCTCGACGAGATCTCCTCCCGCCTCACCGTCTTGGAGTTCGAGGGCGGCGGCGTCCTCTACGACGTGCTCGCGGTCCTGCAGCGCGCCGAGCTGGTCACCCGGATGGCGGTGGAGGTGGAGCGCTACATCGTCGAGCTGGGGACCGAGGGTCGGTTGATTGAGATGCAGCTGGAGGAGACGATGGTCGGGGTCGCCGCCGACAAGACGGCGTTGATCCGCGACTACTCGGTCGAGGACTCCGAGCAGAACATCGCCACGATGCTGCAGTCGCTGGCCCGGATGTCGCACCAGGACGTGCTCGACTTCGGCCGACTCGCCGAGCTGCTCGGCTACGACCGCAAGCTCAACACGCTCGACTTTCCGGTCGCCCCACGCGGCTATCGCGTGCTGGGCCGCATCCCTCGCATACCCAAGCTTGTCGTCCAGAAGATCATCCACGAGCTCGGCGGCTTGGAGGAGGTCCTTGCGGCTTCCGACGCCGACCTCGAGGCCGTCGATGGAGTTGGCCAGACACGGGCCAAGGACATCCGCGAGGGCCTGCGGCGGCTTCAGGAAGTCGATCTGGTCGACAGGTACCTGCAGAGCTAGATGGCGATAAACGCCATCGAGAACCGAGAGGAGGAAGTAATTCCCCAGCTAGAGGAAGTGGAAGTCATGGAGGCTGACTTCGAGGAGGTCGTTTACGTCTGCGACTTCGAGGAGGGTGACAAGGTCGTCTATCCGCACCACGGAGCCGGCCTGGTGATGAAGAAAGAGCACCGAGAGCTGATGGGGGAGGAGCGTGAGTACCTCACGATCAAGATCCTCCACAACGAGCTGACGGTGATGGTTCCCTGCGAGAACGCCGGCAAGGCGGGGCTGCGACGGGTCATCGACGAGGTCGAGATCAAAAAAGTGACCGATGTGCTCACCGATGACGTGTCGGAGATGCCGAAGAACTGGAACCGGCGCTTCAAGTACAACCGCGAGAAGATCAAGACCGGCGATGTGTTCGAGCTCGCCGAGGTCGTCCGCAACCTCGCCATCCGCGAGATGGAGAAGGGGCTCTCCACCGGGGAGAAGCAGATGTACACGCGGGCGAAGAAGATCCTCGCCTCGGAGTTCATGTACGCGCTCGACAAGGACGAGGAGGGCGCGGAGGAGTACCTGGACGGCCTGCTGGAGGAGCGCTTCGCCACCACGGCGTAGCAGCGACGCGGCCAGCGTAGGCGTCACCGCGGTCATCGCGGCCGCCGGCTCCGGGGAGAGGCTCGGAGCCGGCGGCCCGAAGGCCTTCGTGCCGCTCGGCGGCAGGCCGATGGTCGAGTGGTCGATCGAGGCCTTCCGGGCGGCGCCGTCGGTGCGCTCGATCGTGGTCGCCTGCCCGCCCGGGCACGTCCACGAGTTGGGCGGCCACGACCTCGGCGTGGTCGAGGGCGGGGCGACGCGGTCGGATTCGGTCGCCAATGCGCTGGAAGCGGTCGGGACCGAGCTGGTCGCCGTCCATGACGCCGCCAGGCCGCTCGTCACCCCGGAGCTGGTCGAGGAGCGTGGTCGCGACCCTCGTGGCGGATCCGGAGGCCGACGGCGCAATAGCCGCGGCCCCGGTAACCGACACGATCAAGCAGGCGGCCGACATCGGAGGCCGGCGTGGGGACGAAATCGACCTCGTTCATCCGCAGGGATGAAAAACATCGATCTCGTCGTTGAAACGACGCTGGATCGGGGCAAGTTGTGGGCGGCGCAGACGCCGCAGGTCTTCCGGGCCGAGGCGCTGCGCGCCGCACTGGGCGCCGACCCCGACCGGATCGCCGCCGCCACCGACGAGGCGATGCTGATCGAAGCGAGCGGCGGACGGGTGCTGCTGCACCCGTCACCGCCCGAGAACCTCAAGGTGACGACGCCGCTCGACCTCAAGCTGGCCGAGCTGTTGTTCTCCGAGCGCGCCCGCTAGTCCCGCAGCAGGACCCAGACGAGCGTCGCCGCGAAGCAGAGCTGCCCCACGCCGAGCGCGACACCGAGGCTGATCGCCCCGAGCAGCTCCGCGACCGCCACGCCGCCCGCGAAGGCCAGGAGCAGGGCGATGAGCTGGCGGCGCATGCGCCGAGCAGTCTAGGACCGACCTCCGCCGTCGCGCGCCCTGGCGTGGCTGCTGCGGCCGACCGGCAGTCCTCCGGCGGCGCGGGAATCGTCGCGCAGGTGACTGCGCCGTCGCCGCTGGTAGACCTTGCGCTGCACGAAGAGGGTGGTTACGCCAGCCAGCAGGATCGCGACCAGGTTGACCGCGAGCTGGGCCATCGCCCCCCGCCATTCCGACCAGTCCGCCACCGCCGCCGCGACGCCGATGTTGGCTGCGGCCGGGATCGTCGTCACCGAGATCAGCACGCCGACCAGGGCCCCCGACTTCGCGGATGTCAGCGAGAGCACGCCGGCCGCGCCGGCGAAGCAGGCGACGATGAAGGAGAAGCTGTTGGGGTGGGAGATGAACTGGGTCAGCGGGTGCTGAGCGCTGCTGAAGTTGCTGGCGAGCAGGCCGGTCCACTTCGAGATCAGCGTGAAGAGGAAGGCGGCGGTGATGCCCACCGGGAAGCCGATCGCCAGTGCCGTCAGCGACCGCAAGGCGACGCTGGAGCGGCGCTCGACGATCGCCACGCAGAGCCCCGCGATCGGGCCGAACTCGGGCCCGACCACCATTGCGCCGACGATCAGGATCGGCGATCCCGAGAAGATCCCGACCGCGGCAATCAGGCAGGCGAGGGTCATGAAGATGAGGAAATTGCCCCCCAGCTCGATGCTCTCGGAGGTGCGCGCCTCCACCTCTTCCCAGACGACGGCGTCGGACGGGGCCCCGCGCGCTGCCTTCTCGGCCCGGTCCGCTGCGTCGGAGAGCTGCGAGTCGATCTGCTCCAACGCGATCGAGCCGTCGCGCGGGATGTCGAGCTCCTTGAGGTCGTCGATGATCACGCTGGCGTCCTCGCGGGCGATGTCGCAGAGGATCACGTCGCCGGCGGGTCGGCGAGCTGCCCCGGCCAAGAAGATCAGGTTGGAGACCGACGCCGAGGCGCCGAGCAGGTCGAGGGTCTTGCTCGACCGATCCGACGGCACGACGATCCGCAGGTGGACCATGAAGGGCAGCGTATCCCCGCCCCGGGTCGCTTAGTCTCGCTTGCCGTGCTGACCGACTACCACCTCCACCTGCGCCCCGACGAGCCGGACACGCCCCCGCAGCGGTTCTTCACAGAGGCCAACGTCGACCGCTATCTCGCCGCCGCGGCCGAGGCGGGGATCGACGAGCTGGGCGTCTCCGAGCACGTCTATCGCTTCACCCAGGCGCTCGACCTCTGGCGCCATCCGTTCTGGGAGGAGCAGGCGCGCGACGACCTCGATGCCTACTGCGAGTTCGTGCGCGCCACTCCTCTGAAACTGGGAATCGAGTGCGACTTCGTCCCCGGCGCCGAGGACCGCACCGCCTCGCTCCTTGAGGCGCGAGACTTCGATTACGTGGTCGGTTCCGTCCACTTTGTGGGCGAGGCCGCGGTCGACCACGAAGGGTGGGACGTTTGGGAGGGGCGAGGCGACCCCGATGAGGTCTGGCGCCGCTACTTCGAGGCGTTGGCCGAGTGCGCCCGCAGCGGCCTTTTCGACATCCTCGCCCACCCCGACCTGGTCAAGGTCTGGGGCGGCGCTCGCCCGCTGCCCGAACGCGATCCGCGCCACTACTACGAGCCCGCGGTCGAGGCGATCGCCGAGACCGGAATCGCCGTCGAGGTATCGACCGCCGGACTGCGCAAGCCGGTCGGCGAGATGTATCCAGCCCCTGCCTTCGCCGAGATGTGCGTCGAGGCCGGCGCCGCGTTCGCGCTCTCCTCGGACGCCCACCTGCCCGAGCAGGTCGGCTTCGAGTACGAGCGCGCGGTCGAGTTCCTGGGCGAGCTGGGCGTCGCGGAGATCTGCGCCTTCGAGCGGCGACAACGGCGACTCGAGCCGCTCGGCGCCGGCATCGGCGAGAATCGCTGAGATGGCACAGGTAGGGATCGGCTACGACAGTCACCGCTTCGCGGAGGGCCGTCCGTTGGTGCTGGGCGGGGTCGAGATCGAGCATGAGCGCGGCCTCAGCGGTCACTCCGACGCAGATGTCCTTACCCACGCCGTCATCGATGCCCTGCTCGGGGCCGCCGGGCTGGGTGACATCGGCACCCTCTTCCCCGACGACGAGGAGCGCTGGAAGGGCGCCGACTCGATTGACCTGTTGCGGACGGTGGTTGGGACGGTCGCGGGCCGGATCGTCAACATCGACGCCACCCTGATCTGCGAGGAGCCCCGGCTGGCGCCCCACCGCGCCGAGATGGAGCGGATTCTCGCCGAGGCAACTTCGGCTCGGGTCAGCGTCAAGGCGACCACCAACGAAGGGATGGGCTGGATCGGGCGCGGCGAGGGAATTGCCTGCATGGCGGTCGCTTTGATCGAGGCCGACTAAGCACTAGGCTTCCCGGTCCGATGGGAACCCTCAGCTCCATCGCGTCGAGCGCGCGACAGTCGATCTCCGACGCGGTCTTCGAAGTCAAGGTCCTGCACGAGGTCGGGATCCTCGGGCCCGTGCGCCCCGACATCGCCGCCAAGGTGGGCTCGACCTTCGTCCGCTGGGGCGCTTCGCCGGCCACCGGGATCGCGACCGCGGCGATCCACCACCCCCATGAGATCGCGCTGATCGACGAGCGTGGATCGCTCAGCTTCGAGCGGCTGCAGCGCCGCACCAACGCCCTGGCCCACGCCTTCGCCGGGATGGGAGTCGGCTACGGGGACGGGATCGGCGTCATGTGTCGCAACCACCGCGGCTTCGTCGAGGCGACCCTGGCCGCCGCCAAGCTCGGTGCCAGCGCGCTCTACCTCAACACCATGTTCGCCGGTCCCCAGCTCGCCGAGGTGACCCGCCGCGAGGGCCCGAAGGTCCTGGTCTACGACGAGGAGTTCACCGGGCTGCTCGAGGGGGTCGACCCTGACGTCACCCGAGTCGTCGGCTGGAGCGACGGCGAGAACCGAAGAGCTGACCCTGGACGGGCTGATCGAGGGCGGCGACGAGTCCGACCTCAAGCCGCCGCCCGACAAGCCCCGCTTCGTGATCCTCACCTCCGGAACCACCGGCACCCCGAAGGGCGCCCAGCGCTCCAGCCCCGACGGGCTGTTTGCCATATCCGCGCTGTTCGACAAGATCCCCTTCCGCACTCGCGAGACGATGATGATCGCCGCTCCCCTGTTTCACTCCTGGGGCTTCTTTCACTTCATCGTCAGCCTGCCGACCGCTTCGACGATCGTGCTGCGGCGTCGCTTCGACCCCGAGGAGACGCTGCGAGCCGTCCAGGAGAGCCGCGCCCAGGTTCTGGCCGCGGTGCCGGTGATGATCCAGCGGATTCTCGGGCTCCCCGACGAGACGCTCTCCAAGTACGACCTCTCCTCGCTGCGGATCACCTCGCTCTCCGGCTCGGCGCTTCCCGGCGAGTTGGCGATCGAGTGGATGGACCGCTTCGGCGACACGGTCTACAACCTCTACGGCTCGACCGAGGTCGCCTACGCGACCGTCGCCACCCCCGAGGACCTGCGGGCTGCCCCCGGCACGGCCGGCAAACCGCCGCGCGGGACCGTGGTGCGACTGTACGACGAGGACGGCCGGCCCGTTCCACAGGGCGAGGTGGGGCGGATCTTCGTCGGCAACGAGATGTCCTTCGAGGGCTACACCGGCGGCGGCGGCAAGGAGGTGATCGACGGCCTTCTGTGCAGCGGGGATGTCGGCCACCTCGACGCCGCCGGGCGCCTCTTCATCGACGGTCGCGACGACGAGATGATCGTCTCCGGCGGCGAGAACGTCTTTCCACGCGAGGTCGAGGATCTGCTCTCCGATCACGAAGCCGTGGTTGAGGTTGCGGTGATCGGAGTCGCCGACGACGAGTTCGGGCAGCGGTTGAAGGCGTTCGTCGTGCTCGCTGGGGAGGTCGAGGTGGAGGAGGGCGAGTTGAAGGCACATGTCAAGGCGAACCTCGCCGCGTACAAGGCGCCGCGCGAGATCGAGTTCCTCGAGGAGCTGCCGCGCAACGCCACCGGCAAGATCCTCAAGCGCGAGCTGCACGAGCGCGAAGCGCAGGCCCAGAAGTCCCGCTAGCTATTTGCGGCTTTTTCGGCCGCCGACGGGGTGGCGTCGGCTCCGGCGGCCATAGTAGGTTGCCGGGACATGGTCCAGCTCGATGCGATCGGCGAAGCGACGGAGACGATGCACGGCGTCGCTCAGGAGGCGCTGGCGCTGGCTCGCTCAGGACAGCAGCGCGCGGTCGAGGCTGAGGCTCGTAACGCCAGGGCTCGCGCCGAGCTGAAGGAAGCCGCAATGGGGTCGTTGCGCAAGCTCGGCGAGGAGGGCCGCGAGCGGATCGCCGCCGAGCGGCAGGCGCGGCGAGAGGCCGAGCAGCGAGTCGCCGGCGCCGAGGAGGCGCGAGACCGGGCAGAGAAGGCTTACGAGAGCGCCTTGAAGCGCGCTCAGGGCGACCGCGAAGCGATGACCGCGGAGTTGACCTCGATACGCGCCGAGGCCGAGCATTCGCTCGCTGAGACGGTGAAGCAGCTCGAGGAGGATGCTGAGCGGCGGGTGCAGGAGGCGCGGCGCGAGGTCCAGCTCGAGGCCGACCGGCGGATTGCCGCGGCAGAGCAGCGCGCCGCCGACGCCGAGGCCGCCGAGGAGGAGGCGCGGTCGATCGCGGTGCGGATCGAGACGGAGATCGAGCAGCGCGTGATGGAGGGAACCGAGGAGGTTCGCCGCGAGGCCGAGGAGCGGGTCCAGAAGCTGGTCGCGAAAGTCGAGCACCAGGCCGAAGAGGTGGCCCGCAATCGCGCCGAGGACCAGCTGCGCGCCGAGTCCGACCGGATCCGCCAGCAGGCCGAGAAGCGCGAGGAGCGCGCCAGGCGCAGCGCCGAGGAGGAGATCAAGGCGAGCGCCAACCGGGCGCGGCGGGAGGCTCTCGCCGCGGCTCAGGACACGGCTCCCCCCTGGGCGGGGACCGAGCAAGCGGTCCCCGCGAGCGGTTACCGGACCTTCTAGGCTCCGCCTCGCGATGCGCGAGGTGCAGATCAAGGACACGCTGACCGGCGAACGCCAGGTCATCGACGCCGGCGGGGAGGTCGGTATCTACGCCTGCGGCCCCACCGTCTACAGCCGCATCCACATCGGCAACGCCCGCCCCTTCGTCGTCTTCTCGTTGTTCGCCCGCTTCCTGCGCTCGGAGGGCTACGCGGTCAAGCTCGTCGTCAACGTCACCGACATCAACGACAAGATCTACGGGGCGGCGCGGGAGGCTGGTGAGCCTTCCGCCGAGTTCGCGGCGCGGATGACGCGCGCCTACTTCGAGGACACCGACCGGCTCGGCCTCGGTCGGCCCGACGCGGAGCCGCTTGCCACCGAGACCGTCGACGGCATCGTCGCGCTGATCTCCGAGCTGATCGAGGGCGGGCACGCCTATGAGTCCGGCGGCGACGTCTACTTCCGCGTGCGCAGCTTCAATGGCTACGGCAAGCTCTCGAACCGTCGCGCCGAGGAAATGGACCAGGGCGAGGAGGCCGACTCCGCCTCGCTCAAGGAGGACCCACTCGACTTCGCCCTCTGGAAGGCGAACAAGCCCGACGAGGACACCAGCTGGGCCTCGCCCTGGGGCCCGGGGCGTCCGGCATGGCACATCGAGTGCTCGGTGATGGCCGAGCAGGAGCTGGGCGCCTCCTTCGCGATCCACGGCGGCGGCTCCGACCTCGTCTTCCCCCACCACGAGAACGAGATCGCCCAGTCCGAGGCGGCCGGCCGGCCGTTCGCCCGCGTCTGGATGCACAACGGGATGATCGAGACCGACGCCGAGAAGATGTCGAAGTCGGAGGGCAACATCTTTCAGTTGTCCGAGGCGCTGGATCGGTACGGGCGCGAGGCCGTGGTCGCCTACCTGATCTCGGGGCACTACCGGCAGCCGTTGGCCTTTGGGGCCGAGCAGATGGAGCAGGCCGTGGCGCAGGTGGAGAGGTTGAGGAACTTCTTTCGGGAGCACTCGATTGGGGATGACGGCGGGGAGTCTGGGGAGGGTCCGCCGGAGCAACAGCGGGGAGGCTCCGCCGGACCCCCCAGACTCCCCGTCAGCGCTCGCGCCTGGATGCGTTCAGGGACGCTCTCGCCGACGACTTCAACACCCCGCGGGCCATGGCCGAGGTGTTTGAGCTTGTCGCCGAGGCGAACCGTGGCGAGGTGCCCGTGGGCGGAGCGACTGAAGCTTTGAGTGAGATGCTTGGGCTCGTCGGCCTCAGCTCCCTTGCCCAGCCGGACAAGGGAGCTGTGGCCGACGAGGAGGCAGAGAAGCTGTTGGTGGAGCGGGAGGAGGCTCGGGCCGCTAGGGACTTTGGGCGGGCCGATGCGATTCGCGATCAGCTGGCCGAGATGGGCTGGGAAGTGCGCGATTCGTCTGAGGGCGCTCGCTTGGTGCGCAAGGCCTAGATGGCGAATCAGTTCATCTACGGCAAGCAGCCGGTCGCCGAGGCCGAGCGGGGGAGGCGGCGGGTGCACCGCGTCTGGCGCGCGCCGGAGGCCACGGCCGAGGAGCTTCAGAGGCTCTGTGGCTCGCCCGACCACCAGGGCGTCGTCGCCGAGGTCGACCCGTATCCGTATGCCGACCGCAATGCCCTGCTGCGCAAGGGGGACGCCCTGATCGTCGCCCTCGACCAGGTTCAGGACCCGCGCAACCTCGGCGCTGTCTGCCGCTCGGCCGAGCAG
Source organism: uncultured Solirubrobacterales bacterium (assembly GCA_963837585.1). Taxonomy (GTDB): domain Bacteria; phylum Actinomycetota; class Thermoleophilia; order Solirubrobacterales; family 70-9; genus CAWINX01. The sequence continues at coordinate 767,795 of CAWINX010000003.1, forward strand.
GCCGGAGCGGCCGGGCTCGTGATCCCCGAACGGCGCGCGGCAGAGGTGACGGCAGCCGCCTGCAAGACCTCGGCGGGCGCTGTCGAGCACCTGTCGATCGCCCGCGTTCGCAACCTCGCCGACTGGCTGGCGGAGGCGAAGGAGGCGGGGTTCTGGATCTGGGGCGCCGACGCCGGTGCGTCTTCGCCACCCTGGGAGGTCGACCTCAGCGGCCCGACGATCCTGGTCATGGGGGGCGAGGGGAGTGGGATCCGCCCCCGCGTGGCCGCCGCCTGCGATGGGCTCGTCGCCCTGCCGGCGATCGGCAAGGTTGACTCGCTGAATGTCTCCGCGGCAGCCACGGCGTTGCTCTTCGAAGCGGTCAGGCAGCGCGGGTAGCACCTGCAACGGCGATTGCAGAAATTTGCAATTGGGGGTTGACAGAACTCTGCGCGGCCGTAAACTAACCCGGCAATAAGGGTGAACCTCAGCTTGAGTCTGAGGAAGCTCCCAGTCAAATAGGCGCCTCGGGGGAGGTAAGCGGCGCCACGACCCGACTTCGTAAGGAGAAGGATCTGTGGCACTTTCTACGCCTACGCAGGAAATGCGGCTCCCCACGGGACGCCTGAATGGCGCTTCTCGTCAGCAGACTAACCCTCAACCTGAGCTTGATGATCACTATCTGGTCGCCCTCGCGAAGGAGGGGCGCTCGGATGCCTATGACGCGATCGTCCGGCGCTATCGCGGCTTCGTTCGCCTCAAGGCTTCGTCCTACTTCCTGCTTGGCGGGGAGTCCGACGACCTGATCCAGGAGGGCCTGCTCGGCCTCTACAAGGCGGTCCGCGACTACCGCACCGACCGCGAGTCGAGCTTCCGTAACTTCGCGGAGCTCTGCATCACCCGCCAGATCATTACCGCGGTGAAGACGGCGACCCGCAACAAGCACACGCCGCTCAACCAGTACGTCTCGTTCAGCCACACGCCTGCCGCGGCGGGCGATTCAGAAACCACCCTCGACGAGATCCTCCCCGGCCCGGCCGTCTTCGACCCGGTCAACCAGGTGATCGCCACCGAGGAGCTGGAGAGCCTTGTCTCCTGTCTCTCGGGCGTCTCAGGCGTGCTTTCGGACCTCGAGTCCAGCGTCCTCTCGCTCTATCTCGACGGCCACTCCTACGAGGCGGTCGCCGAGAAGCTGGAGTGCGACACGAAGACCGTCGACAACGCCCTCCAGCGCGTCAAGCGCAAGGTAGGCGCCCACCTGGCTTCCCGCGAGGTGCCGCTGTAAGGCTCAAATCTCTATGTGCGTAGGTCTCTCAGCACGTAATCGAGCAGCTCGCGGCCGTGGTCTGAGGCGACGGCCACGTCGTCGGCGCTGATTCGGACGCGGTGCAGCGATTGCATGCGGAGGACGTCGCCGCTGGTTCGGTGATTGGGGAAGACGCCGGCGTAGGAGACGCCGAGGCGCTCGAGGTGGTCGGCGACGAGGGCGGTCGAGGGGTGCTCCAGAGGTAGGTCGAGGTAGACGGCGTCCAGTCCACGGCGGTGGAAGAGGTGGTGGCGCTCTGCCGCTACTGCGGTCTCCAGGTCGGCGCCGGGGTTGTGGGCGGTGATCAGGGCCAGGTTGTGGTCGGCGTCGACCTCGACGTGCAGCTCGGTGCGCTCGGGTAGCTCGGCATCGGGCGGAGGGTCGGCGAGGGTGCCGCGCAGCTCGCACAGCTCAAGGGTCCGGTGGATGATCTCGTGGTGGCGCTCGGGCGCGTAGACCTCGCGCTCGTGGCCGTCGTTCAGCTTTGCGTAGAAGAGGGCCGCCGACTGGCGGGCGGGCCTTTGCTCGGTCGCGGCGTCGTTGGAGACGCTGGCCGGGATCCAGCCGAGCAGGAAGCCGGTTTCGTGTGCGCCCAACTCGATGTTGGCGCGCTGGCTGTAGGGGTGGGCGGCGGTCGCCTCGCTGAACATGCCCGCCAGTCCCTGCTCCTTGGCCCAGTCCATCAGGTGACGCTTGGTGCGGGTGAAGAGGTGCTGTCCGCGGGCAGCGGGCATCGTCACAGCCTGTCCGGAATGCGCGACCGCGTCGCCCGCCGCCGCGAGGCTCATCCCCTCGTGGCAGAGCAGCTCGCCCTCCGGAGACTCCGCCACGCACGAGACGTAGGTCCCGGCCTCCAACCGCGCCGACACCTCGGCAGGTTCGTAGACCCAGCGCACGTCGTAGCTGTCGCCGTAGGCCGCTCGAATTGCCTCGCTCAGCACCCCGCCCTCTTCGGGCCGCAGGAATCGGAACGTCGCGTCCATGCGCGCACCATCTCAAACTCCCTGGACTTGCTCAGGCACAGGACCGGGAGGAGATCGTCCGACCCGAAGCCTATTGTCTACACGAACATGTGTTCGTCGCTCCAAAGGCCAGAACTCACTGACCATCCAGTCGATGTTGGTTGTCGCAGTGAAGCGGCAGTTCTGTCAGAGCTGGTGAAGAGGGGTTATCGCTTGTTCCTGCCGTTTGGCGTCAACCAGCGATATGACCTCGTCATTGAGGACGAAGGTCGTTTCCTCAGAGTGCAATGCAAGACGGGACGTTTGCGTGACGGCTCGATCCGCTTCAGCGCGCAGAGTTCGCAATCCAACACCCGACAAACAAAGTGCGGGGCTACGCGGGGGAGGTTGATCTGTTTGCCGTCTACTGCCCAGATAACGGAAGCGTGTACGTGATCCCCGCATCAGAGGTTCCGCCGAGTGGCATGTATCTACGAGTGAGATCCCCCGTGCAATAGGCAAAGCAAGCGCATACGCTGGGCAAGAGATTATGAATTGCCCGCCTAGCTCAAATGGTAGAGCGTCGCTCTTGTAAAGCGGAGAGTTCCGGTTCGAGTCCGGAGGCGGGCTTCGCCCAAGCCGGGTCGGGTGCTCTTCAGGGCTAAGCGCTGTCGCCGAGCACGCGGGCCTTCTCGGCCGCGAACTCTTCGTCGGTGAGGACGCCCTTTTCGTGGAGGCCGGCGAGGCGCTCGAGGCGCTCGAGGCGGGCGTTCTCGCTGTCGGCCGGGAGGGTCGCCGTCGGGGCCTCGCTCGCCGCCGCCCCTTCGCTCCCCTTGCGCTTCTCCGGGAGGCGGAGCTTCGATGCCTTCTCGCCGAGGTTCGCGTCCTTGACGGCGCCGACCATCCGGTCCTTGGTGCGGCCGAAGACCTCGTTGAAGCTGGCGTCGGGGAACTCGAGCCGCCGACTGTTTGCGCAGCTCGTGGATTCCGAAGGCCGCCATGCCGGCGATGATCAGCGTGGTCAGGAAGGAGCGCAGGTTCTGGGTCGGGGCCCCGAGGAAGTAGATGCAGACGACGATCGCCAGGCCCGTGTAGACGTAGGCCGGGTAGTCGCGCAGGATCGGCGCCATCGTCCGCCTGCTGGCCCGAGCCGACTTCGCCGGCGATCCCAGCCAGCCGGCGATCGCGAAGAGCACGCCGACGACGATCACGGTCGTCGCGATGCTGGTCATCAGCGAGGTCGCGATCGTCCAGGTGGCGTTGGCGGCCGGCTTGGCGCTCTCGACCGCGACCAGCTGGCCGACCACGATCCCGCCGGCGATGTGGCGGGCGACGATCACGGCGAAGCCGGCGGCGATCAGGCCGATCCCGCTGAACAGGACGCTGACCCAGCGCTGCCCGCGGGAGAGGTAGATCGCCAGGCCGAAGGCGAGGAAGGTGAGGATCGAGAGGATCAGCGCCAGGCCCTTCACCGCGACCGCGACGTTCTGCGCCGTCTTCAGCTGGTCGGAGCGGAGGATCTCGATCTGGCCGGCGTCAGGCGGCAGTTTGTCGGCGAGGTTGGCGCCGATCCCGACCTGGTTGGCGAGGTTGGTGACCAGGCTGCCGAGATTGAGGCTGACCGTCCCGTTCGCCGTCGACGCCGCTCCGCCCTTGTCCTCGAGCACGTTGACGAGCTGCTCGTGGGCGGTGCGGTTGGCGTCCTCCCAGAGGCTCTGTGCGGTCGAGGTCTGCAGCAGCTTGTCGGCGCCGTCGCCGGCGACCTGGCGCAGCCCGCCGGAGACCGGCCCGGCCAGCTGCTTGGTGTCGCCGGGCAGGACGTCTTTGAGCTGCTGCTCGACGTCGACGTTGGCGTAGAGCTGGTCGACCAGGTAATTGGCGACCTCGGTGCGGATCGTCTGGTTCTGGATCAGCCGGTCGCTGGTGTTGACCCAGTCGTTGGTGTTGAGCGCCTGGCGCTCGACCCAGATCGCGAAGACGGCGAAGAAGGCGAGGACCGAGCCGAGCGCGATCAGCGCTTTGACAGTGCGTCGGCGGCCGCGGCTCATCGAGAGGATGCTATAGGTGACTCGATGAAACTCGAAGGAATTCACCACATCACCGCGATCACCGAGGACGCCCAGCGCAACGTCGACTTCTACGCGGGCGTGATGGGGCTGCGGCTGGTCAAGAAAACGGTCAACCAGGATCAGCCGACCGTCTACCACCTCTTCTATGCCGACGAGAAGGGGAGCGCCGGGTCCGACCTCACCTTCTTCGAGTTTCCCGGGGTGCCTTCCGGGGCGGGCCGGGGCGGGAGCTGTCCACCGGATCGTCTGGCGAGTCGGCTCCGACGACGCGCTCGCCTTTTGGGAGGAGCGGTTGGGCGAGAACGGCGTCGATGCCCAACGCGTCGAGGGGGGCCTTCGCTTCTCCGACCCCGAGGGGCTCGACCACGAATTGGTCGTGGTCGAGGTTTCCGACGAGCCGCTGATCGCCGACCACCCCGAAGTTCCCGCCGAGCTTGCGCTCCAGGGCTTCGAGGCGGTGCGCGCCTTCAGCGCCGCGCCGGATGCGAGCGCTCGCCTCTTGGAAGCGCTCGAATTCGAGTCGGTGGACGGGGGCTGGGAGGCGCGCGGCGAGGCGCGCGGCGGTCTCTACCTCTACGACGATCCACCGGGTGAGCCGGCGCTTCAGGGCGCCGGCAGCGTTCACCATGTCGCTTGGGCATCGACGATCGACGAGCACGAGCAGTGGCGGGAGAAGGCGATCTCGGCAGGCGCCCATCCGACCCCGGTGATCGACCGCTTCTACTTCCGCTCGATCTACTTCCGCGAGCCGAGCGGCGTCCTCTTCGAGATCGCGACGCTCGGCCCGGGATTCACCGTCGACGAGCCACTCGAGCACCTCGGCGAAAAGCTCTCCCTGCCGCCGGACTTCGAGCACCTGCGCGCCGAGGTCGAGCCGAAGCTCAGGCCGGTCGTGAACCCGCGGGTCTCTTCGGCCCAGTGACCGCGGACTTCATCTGGCGCGACGCCGACCGCACCGTCGTCTTCCGCCGCGGCGGGATCGAGCGGGCCGTGGATCTCCTCGCTGGACAGGGCTTCGAGGGCTTCGATCTGATCTCCACCGAGCGGGCGTTGTCCGCCGCCCCCGGATTGCGCGAGGCGGCTTCCGCCGTCCACGTTCTCGCTCCGGGGGGCGTGCCGGAGAGGGCGGCGGAATTGCTCGACTCGGCCCACTCCAGGCATCTGGTCGCCTTCGGCGGCGGGCGGATCGTCGATGCGGCAAAGGCGGCGGCCTCCGTCACCGGCGCCCAGGTCGCCGCGATCCCGACGACGATGTCAGGGGCGGAGATGACCGGCATCCACAAGCTCCCCGCCGGAGCCGAAGATCGAGTCCGGGGCCTGGTTCGCCCAACCTTCGTCCTCGCCGACCCGGAGGCGATGACCAGCCTGCCCGAGCCGCGGTTGCGTGCCAGCTCGATGAACGCCCTCGCCCACGGCGCCGACTCCCTCTACACGCCGTTCGCGAACCCGGTCTCGAAGATGGCCGCGCTGCGCGGCGCCGAGCTGATCTCCTCGGCCCTCGACCAGGACCCGGCCGAGCGCGATCGAGCCGCCCTCGCCCTCGGCTCGATCCTCTGCGGCTACGCGATCGACTCGGGAATGTTCGCCCTCCACCACGTGATCTGCCAGACGCTCGTCCGAGTCTGCGGCAGCCCTCACGCGGAAACCAACGCGGCGATTCTCCCCCGCGCAATGGCCTTCATGGCCCCCCGAGCCCCGCAGGCGATCTCCGCATTGGCAACCGCGATCGGCACCCAACCAAGCGAAATCGAGCCCCGCATCCTCGACCTCGGCGGCAACCCATCCGGCCTCGACCAAGCCGGCGCGGACCACAACAAGCTCCCGGAGGCGCTGGACGCAATCCTCGCCCGGCCCGAGCTCTCATTCGCGCCCAGCCCGCCCACCCGCGCCGAGCTGGAGCAGTTAATAGAGAGCGCTTGGTAGCGGGGCCCGCCGGCCGACCCGGGTAACCGTCAACTCAACCCCGTGTAGCGCTCTTCGTGACCGAAGAGCGACTCCGCCGCTACCACGAGTACACGCGCCGCCACGGCGTCAACTGGCCGATGTACCTGCTGGCCCGGATCACGATGGTCCCGTTCTTCCTCATCTACTTCCGCCAGGCCCGCACCGGCCGCGAGCATGCCCGGGTGAAGGGCGGTTTGATCGTCGCCGCCAACCACCGCAGCTTCCTCGACCCGTTCGTGATCGGCGCCTGCCTGCCCTGGTGGCGACCGATGAACTACGTCGCCAAGGTCGAGTTGTTCGAGCGCCGTTGGCAGGGCTGGCTCCTCTCGCGCCTCGGCGCCTTCCCGATTCGCCGCGGCGAATCCGACGAGGACTCGGTCGAGACCGCGCGCCAGGTGGTCGCCGGCGGCGGCACCGTCTGCATCTTTCCGGAAGGGACTCGGATTCGCACCGGCTCGCTGGCCGTGCCGAAGCGCGGGGTCGGCCGCCTCGCCCTTCAGACCGGGGCGCCGGTGCTGCCGACCGCGGTGCTCGGCTCCGAGGACGTGCGCCGCGGCTGGCGGATCCGCCCCCGCAAGGTGAAGGTCCGCCTCGGGCGGGCGATGACCTTTCCTCGCGCCGAGCATCCCTCGCCGGCGCTGGCGGAGACGGTGACCGCGAAGATCTGGCCCAACGTCGAGCTTCAGTGGGAGGACCTCGGCGGCTTGCCGCCGATGCGCCGGGCCGCGGTGATCGGCGCCGGCAGCTGGGGCACCGCGGTGGCAGTACTGCTGGCCCGTGGCGGCCTCGACGTGCAACTGGGGACGAGGACCGCCGAACAGGCAACTGAGCTGGCCGAATTGCGAGAGAACGAGCGCTACCTGGAGGGCGTGCACCTGCCCCGCTCGATCGAGATCCGCCAGGCGAGCGAGATCGAGCTGGGCGGGCTTGACCTCGTCTGCCTGGCGATTCCCTCCAAGTCACTCCCGCAGGCAGTGGGCGCGATCGCCGACCGGATTGGCGGACGCTCCTCGGTTCTGTTGCTGACCAAGGGCCTGATCGCGCCGCAGGGCCAGCTTCCCTCCGAGTACGTGGGGGACCGCGTGCGCGCGCGGGCAATCGCCTGCCTCGGTGGTCCGGCCCACGCGCGCGAGTCGGTGTCGGGGTCGGCGGCGCTGGTGCTCGGCTCCGCCGACGAGGACCTGCGGGCGCAGCTCGGCGAGGTCTTCGACCGGGCCGGCCTGGTCTGCGAGCGCACCGGCGACACGATCGGCGTCGAGATGGCCGGGGCGGCGAAGAACGCGGCGGCGCTGGCCGCGGCGACGGCGGAGCCGCACGGCCTCAACGCCGCCGGCATCGCCGCCGCGGAGATCTGGCGCGAGTGCATCGAGTACGCGATCGGTCGCGGCGCCGCCCTGGAGACGTTCTCGGGGCTCGCCGGCGTCGGCGACCTGACCGCAACGGTGATGGCCCCCTCCAGCCGCAATCGCCGCGCCGGCGAGCTGCTCGGCACCGGCACGCCCGCCGAGGAGATCCCGACCGCGATCGGGCAGGCCTCCGAGGGCCTCGACACGGTGCCGTTGCTGGCCAAGGCGCTCGGCGCCGCGAACTGCACCTCCGACGCCCTGGACGGCCTGGCGGCGCTGATCCGCGGCGAGATCGACGCCGAGTCCTGGGTGGCTGGATTGCGAAGCACCGAACGCACCAGGAGGGCGGCGTGAGCCCCGCCCGCCACTCTTCCCGGCCGCGGCTAGGCTTGATGGGTGAGCGACCCGAAGCACAACGTCGAGCCGGCCAGCCTCGACCCGGCCGCCAAAGCGGAGCTGGACCGCGCCTTCGAGGACCTCTACAGAGCCCATCTGCGCGACGTCTACTCCTACGCTTACTACCGGGTGGGCAACCACCACGACGCCGAGGACCTCACCGAGCAGGCGTTCCTTCAGGCCTACCGACACTTCGACCGCGCCCGGCGCGAGTCCGACGGCCGGCCGCTGCGGCCATGGCTGATCCGCATCGCCCACAACCTCGCCTCCAACTACCACCGGGACCGCTCGCGCCGCCCGCAGACGCCGCTGGAGAACGCCGACCCGATCCCCGCTCGGCACGGGACCGAGGCGATCGCCGAGGGCAGGGAGGAGCTGCGACGGGTAATGGAAAACCTCCAACACCTTCCCGACGATCGCCGCGAAGCCCTGATCATGCGCTTCGCCCTCGGCATGGACAACCGCGAGATCGCTCGCGCCCTGGGGCGGACCGACGGCGCCACGAAGGTCCTTATCCACCGCGCGATCAAGCAGCTTCAGGAAGAGATGGGGGAGGACGAGGATGAGTGACTTCGAACGGCTGCTGACCGACGCGCTGCGACCGATCGAGCCTCCGGAGCGGCTCTCCGGCAGACTCGAGGACACCCTCTCGGCGGTCACCCAGGCGGCTGCAAACGAGCTGTCCGACTGGGCCGGTGAGCTCAGCGACAGCGAGCTTCGCGCTCTCCGCGACCCGCGCAATTGGGTGCGGCCGGTGGTCGCGGTCAGCGCCGGCACGGTAGCCACCGGCGCCCTCGTCCTGCTCGAGATGCGCCGCCGCGGCCGTCACGAGGCGCGCGGCCGCGTCCGCGCCCTCACCGACCGGATCAGGTAGCGCGGGCGGGGTGGGCGACCGGCGTCGCCATCGCGGCGCCGATCCCGAGCAGCCCGAGAATCAGGTGTAGGACGCTGTCCTCGGTGTTGACCGGGATGAAGCCGAGGATCGAGGCGCCGTCGCCGATCACGAAGCCCCAGACGGCGAGGGCGAGGTAGATCAGGCCGAGCCAGAGGGCGTACTGGCGCGCCGCATAGCCCGCCACCAGCAGGCCGATCGCCCCGGTGACGATGTGGAAGAGGTTGTGCCAGGCGTTGACGGCGAGGATGCCGAAGGCGTCGTCGACCCGGCCGGGCCCTCCGAAGGAGGCGCTGTAGAAGAAGCCGACGAGGCCGGCGATCACGAGTGCCGCCCCGATCAGGGTCGCGTAGAGCCGTGCCGGGCTGGCGCCTTCCATGCGGCTCGATTGTAGGCTCACCGTCCCTGTGGCGCAGACGTGTTACCGACACCCCGACCGTGAGACCGGCGTCTCCTGTTCCTCCTGCGGCCGGCCGATCTGCCCTGACTGCATGACGCCGAGCCCGGTCGGAATGCGCTGCCCGGAGTGCATGCGCGAGCGGACCAAGGTGATGGTGGGCGTTGGGGAGCCGTCATTGTTCGGCACCGCTCCGGCGACCTTCGTCCTGATCGCTCTCAACGTCGCGGCATACATCGCCGAGGTCGCCACCGGTCACGGGGGTCTCGGGGGCACCGGGACATCTCTAATTCCCGACCTCGGCCTTTTTGGGCCCTCCGTGGCGCAGGGAGAGTGGTACCGACTCTTCACTTGCGGGTTCATCCACGGCGGCCTGCTGCACCTCGCCGGCAACATGATCCTTCTCTACTTCCTTGGGCGAATACTGGAGCCGGGAATCGGCACCGCGCGCTTCGTCGCCATATATCTGGCGTCGCTCTTCGCCGGCTCTTTCGGGGCTCTGCTCCTTTCGCCAAATGCGCTCTCCTTTGGCGCATCGGGGGCCGTCTTCGGGATATTGGGAGCGACCTTCGTGATTGCAAGAGGGCGAGGGGTGGATGCGATCGCTTCCACGGTCGGCGTGCTCATCCTCTTGAACCTCGCGTTCAGCTTTGGCGTTCGCGGGATTAGCGTCGGCGCCCATCTCGGCGGCCTCGTCGCGGGCGTCCTCTGTGCATTGGTGGTGATCGTCGGCGACCGCGGTGGGCTGGGTTCCCGGCGTTTGCCCACCGAGCTGATCGCGATGACAGCGGTCGCGGTGGTCTCGATCGTCGGGGCGCTGGCGATCGCCTAACGCCCCGCCGTCGGTGTAACGCGTAGGCGTGCTGACAGGGCGCTAACGCGTTGCACCGGCGGCGCCGGCCCGCAGCTCGGCGAAGCCGATGTTTCCCGGCGGGTCGACCAGTTCCGGGTGGAGCAGGTGTCCGAGCAGCTCGACCCCGTCGACAAGCCGCGGCCCCGGCCGCGAGAACGTCGAAGCGGCGTCGACCGCGTAGACCCGGGCGGCGCCCAGGGCCTCGATCCGACCCCAGTGCTCCAGCGCCTGCACGCGGGAGTCCTCGACGTACCAGCCACATGGCATCGCGATTACGACATCGGGGTTGAGGCTGGTCAGCTCACCCCAGCCGACCTCCGGTGACTTCAGCCCCGGGGGACCCGCGACGTCCTCTCCTCCCGCGATCGAGATCATCTCGGGAACCCAGTGGCCGCCGACGTAAGGGGGATCGAGCCACTCGAGTGCGATCACCCGGGGCTGTCCGGCTCCGGCCACCGTGGCACTCACTGCCGAAAGCCGGCCCTCCAGCTCGCCGCGTAGCTCACGCGCCTCGCCCTTGACCCCGGCCGCCTCTCCGAGCCTCACCACGTCCTCCAGCACCTCGGCGAGCGAGCTTGGGTCCTGCTGGATGACCGTGGGCCGGTTGGGCAGGCGGGCGGCTACCTTGAGAACCTCCTCGTAGGAGACCGCGCAGACGTCGCAGACGGCCTGGGTGACGATCAGGTCCGGCGCCAGCTCGGCAAGGCGTTCCTCGTCGAGTTCGTAGAGTGCGCGTCCCTCGCCGACGATCGCTTTCACCACCTTGTCGATCTCCCCCGCGCTGAGCCCGGCGGGCAGCACCGTGCTGGTCAGGTGGGGCTTGGAGCGCGCCTCGGGCGGGTGGTCGCACTCATGGGTCACACCGACGACATCGTCCCCAAGGCCCAGGGCGAAGAGCATCTCTGTCGCGGACGGTACGAGGCTCGCTATGCGCATCGGCCGCTCAATATGGCATTTCTTGCCGAACCGCCGCACCGGAAAGCTATATTCCGTCTCGCCGCATGGCCGACGACGACCTCCCCCGAAGTATCGGGTCAAATAGCCGATGAGCGTCCTCCTGCTCGTCCTGCTGCTCCTGCTGATCGCCGTCAACGGCTTCTTCGTCGCTGCCGAATTCGCGCTCGTCCGCAGTCGCCGCGGCAAAATCGAGCAACTCGCCAAGGAGGGCGAGGCGGGGGCGGAGACGGTGATCGAGCAGCTCGACAAGATCGACGAGTCGCTCTCCGCCTGCCAGGTCGGGATCACGATGGCCTCGATCGGGATCGGCTTCCTCGGCGAGCCCTCGCTGGCCAAGCTGCTGGAGCCGCTCTTCGGAGGCTTCTCGCACGGCGTCGCCGTCGGCCTCTCGGTGGCGATCGCCTTCGCGTTGGTCACCGCGCTCCACATCAGCGTCGGCGAGCAGGTGCCGAAGATGCTCGCGATCGGCCACGCCGAGCGCACCGCGCGCCGAGTCTCGCGACCGCTCAACTGGTTCCGGGCGATCACCGCCCCGGTCGTCTTCGCGCTCAGCCGCTTCTCCAACGCGATCATCCGCCTCTTCGGCGTCAACCCGACCGACATCGAGCAGCGCCATACCGCCGAGGACCTCAAACAGATCATCGATCGGTCGAAGCTGGGCGGCACGCTCGACCCCGGCGAGGCCGGGATGCTCGGCGGCGTCTTCCACCTGCACGAGCAGGAGGCTCGCGAGGTGATGACGCCGATTCCGGCCGTCGTCACCGTCGACGCCTCCGAGGGCGTCGAGGCGGCGCTGCGGCGTTGCGTCACCTCCGGCCACACCCGGCTGGTGGTGATCGAGGACGAAAACCCGGATCGGGTCAAGGGCGTCGTCCACAACAACAGCCTCGCCCGCCTCTACATGAGCGACGGGCCGGGGGCCTCGATCGAGCCGGCCGTCCGCGACGCGCTGATCGTCCCCGAGACGAGGCCGCTCGACGACCTGCTCCACGACCTCCAGGTCCAGCGCACCTCGATCGCCGTGGTCGTCGACGAGTACGGCCGCACGGTCGGGATCGTCACCGTCGAGGACATCCTCGAGGAGGTGGTGGGGGAGATCGAGGACGAGACCGACCCTCGTGCCGCGGCGATGCGCCGGCTCACCAACGGCGACTGGTTCGTACGCGGTCACGTCTCGCTCGGCGACCTCTCCGACGCGGGCATCGACCTGCCGGTCGACACCGACGCCTACAACTCGGTGGGCGGCTACGTGTTCGGCGAGCTCGGGCGCCTGCCGAAGCGGGGTGACGCGATCACCTCCAACGGCTACACGATCCGGGTCGAGTCGGTTCGCGAGAACCGGATCGAGGCGGTTCGGATCAGCGGTTCCGTCCGCCCGGACGCCTAGCTTCTTCGGGCAACCCGCACTCCGCCGAACCTGGGAGGTACCGCATGTGGGTTGTTCGATTGAGCGACAAGCAGCTCGAGGTCCTGAGGGCGCTGTTGCGCTCCGAAGATCACCTCGGCCCGGCGTTGCAGGGCGCCCTTGAATCGCTCGACCTTGCTCGTTGGGACGAGCTCCCCGAGGCTGAGCTGCCCTGGGAGGAGGTCGAGGTCATCGCCCGCCGCCAAGGGATCTCCGAGGCCGACGTGATCTGGGACCTCAGCGGTAAGCGTAGCAGTGGCCGGCTACTCGTAGTTGTAGAAGCCCGCGCCGGACTTGCGGCCCAGCTTCTCTTGGCCGACCATCTCGATGATCAGGCCGGGCGGCTTGTGCGCGGCCTCTGAGGAGTCGGCGTAGAGCGCGTCGCCGATCGCCTCGGCGACGTCGAGCCCGACGAAGTCGAGCAGCGCGAGCGGCCCCATCGGGTGGCCGGCGCCGAGCTTCATGCAGGTGTCGACCTCGCCGGCCTCCATGCCGGTCCGCTCGAGCATCCGCACGGCGTCGAAGAGATAGGGGAAGAGCAGCCGGTTGACGACGAAGCCCGCCTGGTCGGGGACCTCGACCGCGGTCTTGCCGAGCGCCGCGCACCAGGCCAGCGCCTTCTCGCGAGAACCGGCGGCGCCGTCGGGGAAGCAGACTTCGACCAGCTTCATCCGCGGCACCGGGTTGAAGACGTGCAGGCCGAAGAGCTTCTCGGTGCCGGCGGCCTCGGCGATCGAGGCGATGCTCAGCGACGAGGTGGTGGTGGCGAGGTCGGAGTTCGGACAGGCCGCGGCGACGGCCGTGAGCAGCTCTCCCTTGGGGCCGACCTCCTCGATGATCGCCTCGACGATGACGTCGCAGTCGGCGAGGTCGGCGGGGTCGGTGGTGACCCGCAGCCGTGAGGGCTCGGCCCCCTCGATCTTCGCGCAGGCCGCGACGACTTTCTCCTCAGCGCGCCAAGCGGAGGCTTCGCTGCGTGCCAACAGGATCGTGTCGGCCGTCGTGGTTGAAACCGCGGCAAGGCCGGTGGCGATTGCCCCGCTCCCCGCGATCCCCGGACTCTCATACCCCTGATTCGCGCTCATTCGGCCCGGGTTCCTATCACGCGCCTCGCGATCGAAGGCACCTGTGACCTCGCTCACATGCCTGGTTGACTGACCAGTCAATCGGTTATCGTGAACAATTAATCGGACTGTCCTCGAGACGAACGGAAGGACGCGCATGGAGAACGGCAAGGGGAAGTTCGGAGGGCGCGAGGTCGTCATCGTCGAGGCGGTTCGCACGCCGATCGGGCGCGGCCATGCGGAGAAGGGCTACTACAAGGACATCCACCCGTCGAACCTCCTCTCCAAGGTCTATTCGGAGCTGTTCGAGCGCTCCGGCGTCGATCCCGCCGAGGCCGGCGATGTCGTCACCGGCTGCGCGCAGCAGTTCGGCGAGCAGGGGGTCAACATCGGCCGCAACGCCTGGCTCGAGGCCGGCCTGCCGGTCGAGACTCCGGCGACGACGATCGACCGCCAGTGCGGCTCCGCCCAGCAGGCGGTCAACTTCGCCGCGGCGCTGGTCGCCACCGGCGTTCACGACGTTGCCGTCGGCTCCGGGGTCGAGCACATGGGCCACATCTCCTTCGCCGACGGCTACGAGGTGATGAAGGAGTACGGCAGCCCCTTCTCGCCCGAGCTGCTGGAGCGCTACAACCTGATCCCGCAGGGCCTCTCCGCGGAGATGATCGCCGACCAGTGGGAGATCCCCCGCTCGGAGCTCGACGAGCTCGGCCTGCGCTCCCAACAGCTCGCCGCGAAGGCGACCGAGGAGGGCCGCTTCGACCGCGAGGTCGTCCCGTTCAGCGTCAACGGCGACACCTACACGACCGACCAGGGATTGCGCGAGACCACGCTCGAGGGCCTTGCCGCTCTAAAGCCCGCCTTCAAGGAGGACGGCAAGATCACCGCCGGCAACTCCTCGCAGGTCTCCGACGGCGCCGCCGGCGTGCTGTTGATGGCGCGCGAGAAGGCCGACGCGCTCGGGCTCAAGCCGCGGGCGCGGATCTACGACCAGACCACGGTCGGCGTCGACCCGGTGATCATGCTGACCGGTCCGATCCCGGCGACCCGGAAGCTGCTTGAGCGCAACGGGATGACGATGGACGACATCGACCTGGTCGAGATCAACGAGGCCTTCGCCTCCGTGGTCGCCGCCTGGCGGCGCGAGTTGGACCCCGACATGGACCGGGTCAACGTCAACGGCGGCGCGATCGCCCTCGGCCATCCGCTCGGCTCGACCGGGGCGCGACTGATCACCACCCTCCTGCACGAGATGGAGCGCACCGACAAGCAGATGGGCCTGGTGACGATGTGCTGCGGCGGCGGCCTCGGGACCGGGACCCTGATCGAGCGGATCTGAGCACTCGGATGGCCGGGTGCAGACCGCCGTGGTCGATGCTCAGGTTCTCGCATCATCCCTAGGTCCACGTCCATAAGGGAGGCATGTTGAGCAAGCGACTTTTCGCGCTCTTCGCGGTGCTCGCGCTGGCGTTGGTTGCGGCCGGCTGCGGCGGCGGCAGCGACTCGATCAGCAAACAGCAGTTCATCACACAGGCTGACGCGATCTGCAAGCAAGGGCAACGACAGATCCAGACTCAAATCGAGGCCTATGCCAAGAAGGTCGGCCTGAGCGGCAAGACGCAGCCGACCGACGCCCAGGCCACCGAGATCGCCAACACGATCCTGATTCCGTCGGTTCAGAGGTCAGCACGACGACATCAGTGACCTCGGCGTCCCCAGTGGCGATGAGAATCAGGTCAACGCGATCCTCACGGCTCTGCAGGACGGGATCGACCAGGCCAAGAGCGATCCGACGGTGCTGCTGAAGTCCAACGACACCACGTTCACAAAGGTAAACGGGCTTGCCAAGGACTACGGCCTGACCGTTTGCGGTCACGGCTAACGCACCGTTAGGGCCGCTGGCTGCCCAGCCAGCGGCCCTATATGCTCAGCGCCGATGGACCTGACCCTCTCGCCGTCTGAGGAGGAGTTCCGCGACGAGGTTCGCGCCTGGCTGGAGGAGAACCACCCCGGCCCCGAGCCCGAAGCGGGCCTCGAGGAGGTGATGGCCTTCCGACGCGACTGGCAGGGCAAGATGCACGAGGCCGGCTGGGCCGGGATCTCCTGGCCGAAGGAGTACGGGGGCCGCGGCGCCACCCTGATCGAGCAGGCGATCTTCGTCGGCGAGGCGGCGCGGCTCGAAGCCCCCAGCCCGGCCAACGTGCTCGGCTTGGCGATGGGCGGGCCGGTGGTGATCGCCCACGGCACCGACGAGCAGAAGCAGCGCTACCTGGAGCCGATCCTCACCGCCGAGGAAATCTGGTGCCAGGGGTTCTCCGAGCCCGAGTCCGGCTCCGACCTCGCCTCGCTGAAGACCCGCGCGGTCAAGGACGGCGACGAGTGGGTGGTGACCGGGCAGAAGGTCTGGACGACCTTCGCCCAGTACGCGAAGTGGTGCATGCTCGTCGCCCGCACCGACCCCGACGCCCCCAAGCACAAGGGGCTCACCTACTTCCTGATGGACATGGAGCAGGAAGGGGTCGAAACCAAACCGCTGGTCCAGATCACCGGCGAGGGGGAGTTCAACGAGGTCTTCATCGAGGAGGCGCGGATCCCCGATGCCAACGTCGTCGGCGGGGTCGGCAACGGCTGGACCGTCGCGATCACCACCCTGATGAACGAGCGCGCCGGGCTCGCCTTCGGTGCGATCGCCCAGGTCGCCAACAGCCTCAAGCGGGTCACGGAGTTGGCCGCGGAGACCCGCGTCAACGGTTCCAGCGCGGCCGATGACCCGGTCTATCGCCAGCGGATCGCCCAGCTGCACATCGAGGCCGAGACGATGCGACTGAACGCCTACCGCGGCCTGACCAAGACGATGCAGTCGGGCATCCCCGGGCCCGAGGGGTCGCTCGGCAAGTGGCAGTGGGCAGACATCAACCAGCGGATCGCCGAGCTGGCCCTCGACATCGAGGGGCCCTACGCGCCGCTCGATCGTGGCGCCGCGCATGCCACCGACAACGGAGCCTGGCAGTACCGCTTCCTGCGCTCCCGCGCCAACTCGATCGAGGGCGGGACGACCGACATCCTCAAAAACATCATCGCCGAGCGGGTGCTCGGCCTGCCGAAGATGCGCTGACCCATGTACTTCGACCTCACAGACGAGCAGCAGGCGATCCGCTCGACCGCGCACGACTTCCTCGCGGCGCGCTACAAGTCGGAGCGGATCCGCGCCCTGGCCGAGAGCGAGCAGGGCTTCGAGCAGTCCGACTGGGAGGAGATGGCCGAGCTGGGCTGGACCGGCCTGGCGCTGCCCGAGGAGTGGGGCGGGCAGGGGCTCGGCATCGTCGAGCTGGCCGTCCTCTTCGAGGAGATGGGCTACGCGATGGCCCCCTCGCCGCTGCTCTCCACCACGGTCGCCGGGCTGGCTCTGGCGACATGTGGAAGCGACGAGCAGAAGGACCGCTGGCTGCGTCCCCTGGCCGCCGGCGAGGCGCGGGGGACGATTGCCCTCTTCGATGCCGGCACTCCGGCCCTGATTGGGGGCTTTGAGATGGAGGCCAAGCCCGACGGCGACGGCGTTCTCCTCAACGGCGAGAAGGTGCTGGTGATGGACGCGGCGAGCGCCGACTTCTTCCTCGTCGCCACCGCCGACGGCCGCCGCCACCTGGTCGAGCGCGGCGCCGAGGGCGTCACCGTCACCGCCGAGCCCTCGATCGACCTCACCCGCCGCCTGCACTCGGTGCGCTTCGACGGCGTCCGCGTCGGCGCCGAGGCGACCCTGAGCGGCGGTCCAGGAGGACTACCTGCCGGTCCTCTGGCGCGCCTGCGTGGCGATCGCCGCCGAGTCGACCGGGATCGCCCAGCGCACCCTTGAGATGGCCGTCTCCTACGCCAAAGACCGCAAGCAGTTCGACCGCCCGATCGGCTCCTACCAGGCGGTCTCCCACCGCTGCGCGCAGATGCTGCTGGAGACCGAGAACGCCCGCTCCGCCGTCTACGGGGCGGCCTGGGCCGCCGACGCCGCGCCGGAATCGCTGCCGCTCGCCGCGTCGATGGCGAAGGCCTACGCCTCCGACGCCGGCTGGCGCGTTCCCGACGCCTCGATCCAGGTCCACGGCGGCATCGGCTTCACCTGGGAGCACGACCTCCACTTCTTCCTCAAGCGCGGCAAGGCGAACGCGGCGACCTTCGGCGACGCCAAGTGGCATCGGGACCGGGTCGCCGACGCGGTCCTCGCCGAGGCCGCCGAGCCGGCCGTCGTCTGAGGCTGCGCGGCTGACGATGAGCGCCCTGGAGCGGATCTCGGTTGCGGCGATCGGCACCTCGGTCGCCGACCTCGAGGCGGAGACCAAGCGAGCCGAGGACGCCGGCATCGAGTGCGTCTGGGCGCCGGAGCTGTTCCGCTCCTCGGTTACCCAGGCCGCCTATCTGGCCGCCAAGACCGAGAAGGTCGACGTCGCCACCGGAATCGCCTGGGCCTTCACCCGCAGCCCCTTCATCCTCGCGGTCAGCGCCCTCGACATCGACGAGATGTCGGGCGGTCGCTTCCGCCTCGGCCTCGGCTCGGGCGTCAAGCGCCTCAACGAGACCTGGCACAACGCCGATTACGGCAAGCCCGCCCCGCACCTGCGCGAGGCGATCGAGGCGACCCGGCTGATCATGGGCCAGGCCGGCGCCGGCGAGCCGATCCGCTACGAAGGCGACTACTACGACATCGACATCAAGGGTTGGATCCGACCCCACCCGGCGCCGCGCGAGTCGGTGCCGATCTACACCGCCGGCGTCCAGGCGGGGATGTGCCGGATGGCCGGCGACGTCGCCGACGGGTTGATCGGCCACCCGATCCAGAGCCTGCGCTGGATCGACGAGGTCGTCGTCGACGCCTTCGAAGAGGGCCTGCGGCGCAGCGGCCGCGACCGCAAGGACTTCGACTACCTGCCCACCGTCTGCTGCGCGATCGACGACGACGAGTCGCGGGCGATCGAGATGGCCCGCCGCACGATCTCCTTCTACGCCACCGTCAAGACCTACATGCCGCTCTGGGAGATGCACGGCTTCGCCGACAACGCCGTCGCGGCCGGCGACGCCTTCCGCCGTGGCGACCTCGCCGCCGTGCCGGCGGCGATCAGCGACGAGATGGTCGACGCCTATTGCGCGGCGGGCCCGCTCGACAAGGTGCGCGCCCGGGTCGAGGCCACCGCGGAGCGCGCCGACGGCCTCTTCCTGACGCCGCCCACCTACTTCATCTCCCCCGAGGAGCTCTCCGAGTACCAGAACCGGATCATCGAGTCCTTCGGCCCCTCGGCCTGAGCCCGCGGCTCAGTCGTCGGCGACGCGGACGACGAGCTTGCCGGTGTTGGCGCCGTCGAAGAGCATGTTGATCGCGGTGGGGAGTTGGTCGAAGCCCTCGACGACGGTCTCCAGGGGCTCGAGCTTGCCCTCCGACACCCACTTGGACAGGTCCGCGACGGCCTCGGCCTGGCGATCGAAGTGGTCGAGGACGATGAAGCCCTGAAGGCTCGCCCGCTGGATCAGCAGGTTGCCGAAGGCGCGTGGGCCCGGCGGCGGCTCGGCGTCGTTATAGCCGGAGATCAGCCCGCAGAGCGCGATCCGGGCGCGCAGGTTGATCCGGACGAAGATCGCGTCCATGATCTCGCCGCCGACGTTCTCGAAGTCGACGTCGATGCCATCGGGCGTGGCCAGCGGCCAGTTGCTCGACCCAGTCGGGTGACTTGTAGTCCACCGCCGCGTCGAAGCCGAGGCGCTCGGTGAGGAGCGCGCACTTCTCCGGCCCGCCGGCGATGCCGACGACTCGGGCGCCGAGGGCCTTGGCGATCTGCCCGGCGGTGGAGCCGACCGCGCCGGCGGCTGCGGAGACGACGAAGGTCTCGCCCGGCTGGGGCTTGCCGATCTGCGTGGTGCCGAACCATGCGGTCAGCCCGGTCATCCCGAAGGCGCCCAGGTAGGCGCTGGCGGAGGCGACTCCTTCGATCTCGGCGACCGGCAGCAGCGGCGCTGTATCGGAGGCGACAAACCACTCCTGCCAGCCGGTCAGTCCCTGTACGAGTTGCCCTTCCGAATAGGCGGGGTGCTTGGAGGCGACCACGCGGCCCAGGCCGATGCCGCGCATCACCTCGCCGATGCCGACCGGGGGTAAGTAGGTCGGCACGTCGCTGATCCAGGCTCGGTTGGTCGGGTCGAGCGAGATCCACTCGATCCTCACCAACGCCTCGCCATCGCCGATTTCGGGGACGGCCTCCTCGACCAGCTCGAAGGTCTCGGGGCCGATCCGCCCGTCAGGGCGCTCCCGTAGCGTGAACTTGCGATTGGCGCCCCCTGCCACGCCCGGACCCTATCGCGCTGCCCCTTGCCCGCCGCCGGCCGCCCGGCATAGGATCGACCGGCCCAGTCCGTCTTGTCCAAAGGAGGCAATCCAGTGTCCCAAGCCAAGCTTGGCGCTTCGTTCGGCATCGTCGCCGCGGTGCTGCTGATTCTCACCTTCGTCTTCGGCCCGAACGGCGCTCCGCCCGGGTTCAATGACACGGCGCGTCAGGTGCAGGCCTACATCGTCGACCACCACAGCAAGATCCAGGCCGTGGTTGCCCTCCAGTTCGCGGCGCTCGCCGCCTTCACCGCATTCCTCGGCAGCGTTTTCTTCCGCCTTCAGGCGTTTGAAACTCAAGCCCGACTCTCGGTGTCCGCAGTCGCCGGCGGAGTGGTCTTGGTCGCCGCCGCCGCCGTCGGGACCGCCGCAGTCGGAGCTTCCGCCTACCACGTCGAGACCCTGGATCCCGGCGCCGTCCAGGCTCTCTGGGACTTCAGCCTTTTCGCGTTCGTCTTCACCGGGATCGGCTTCGCGGTCCTCGCCGGCTCCGCCGGAGCGCTCGCGCTTCACGCCGGGGCCCTGCCGCGCTGGCTCGGCGTCTACAGCGTGCTCGCCGGCCTCTATGCGCTGGTCGTCGCCGTGGTCGGGTCCTTCAGCGAGACCGGGGCTTTCTCACCCTCCGACGGGGGGCTTGGCCTGGTCGTCTTCCTGCTCGTGTTGATCTGGATCCTCGCGATGGGCATCGTCTTGGTCCGCGACCCGCGGCCCGAGGGAGCGGCGACGACCCAGTAATCCAAGCTTCCCCCGGAACGGGAGTTAGGCCGGGAGGGCGGCGACGAAGCGCTTGAACTTCGCCATGTCGGTGACCGCCGGGCCGTGGCCGGGGAGGATCAGCGAGGGGTCGAGGTCGGCGAGCTTGCGGATCGAGCGGCGGTTCTCGGCCGGGTCGTAGGTGAAGATCTCCGGCGGCTCCTTGATCCCCGGCAGAGCGGTGGCATAGCTCATGTTGCGGATCACGTCGCCGCAGATCGCCACCCGGTCGGACTCGCGGAAGAAGATCACCTCGCCGCGGCCGTGACCGGGGGCGTGGACGACGCGGAATCCGGCCACCTCGTCACCGTCCTGGAGGGCCCGGTCGACCCTGTGGGGCGGCCCTTCCCAGATCCGCTTGATGACCCTGTTGACCGGGTGCCTGGCCGCAGCCTCCTGCATCGGCCTGCGCCCCTCCATCGCGTCGACGTCGTCGGCATGGCAGGCGAGCGGGATGCCACGCGCTTCGCAGACGTCTTTGGCGACGCCCTGGTGATCGGGATGGACGTGGGTCAGCGCGAGCATCGAGATCTCGCGCCCCTCGATCTCGCTGAAGATCCGACGGCGGTCCCAGCGCCGCCCGGCGTCAATCAAAACGTCCTCGGCGAGGTAGACGTTGATGCTGGGCGCCGGGAATTCCTTGAGGCGCCAGACGCCCGGGGCCATGTACTTCAATGCGAGATTCCCAGTGTCCCCCGCGGGTCGCCGCTGTGCTCGGCCAGATCCTCGAGCTTGGCGATCGTCCTCTCGCCCTCGATACGGGCGGGATGGTCGGCGGGGAGCGGCTCGATCAGCCGCCGGACTCGGTTGCGAACCTGAAGCGCGAAGTGGGGGGTGGAGGCGCCGGCGAGAGCGCGGATGTCCTCGGCGGTGATCTCGTCGGCCGACGCGAGCAGCTCTGGGCGTTCGGTCTCGCTCACGGCCGGCCGCCGATCTTGGTCAGCTCCGCCAGGTTGTCGATTTCGGCCTGCTGGTTCACGTCGATGGCCTCCTGGTCTCCGATTACCCACACGTGGTTGTAGAAGGCGCGCGTCGGGTCCGTGGTGTAGCCCGGCTTGACGTCGAGCAGGTACCCGCGCAGCGCAGCGGGGAGCGTATCGGCGCTGTCGGTGAGCAGCAACGGCCCCCAGGTCCCCGATGCCGAGAGGGGCGCCGCCGCGGCGGCGTCGAGCGGCGAATCGTCACGAGCGATGACGAAGCCGTGGCCGGGGTCGTTGACGTTCCATCCGAAGCCGCCGCCGGAGTAGCGCGCCAGGGCGATCGCGTTGTCGACGGGATCCGCGCCGGAGACGCGTCGCACCCGTGAGCCGGCCTTGGCGATCTCCCCGAGCACACCGGCCGAGACGGCCGCCGGCGGGCCGAGGACGTAGACGGGCACGCCGCGCAATCGCTTCAGCGCCGCCGCGGTCGGCTTCGGCAGGCGGTTTGCGTCGGTGAACAGGATCGGGTCGCCGGAGCGGGCCGCCCAGGCAGCGGCCGGCATCGCGTAGCCGGGTTGGTTGGACGGCACGATCACGACGTGCGCCGGGGGTGAGCCCGCGAGGCGCCGGCGCAGCGCGGCGATTTGAGCCGCGAGCGCGGCCGGCGTCGCCGCGTTCACCCGCGTCGCCTTTTCGACGCCGCTGGGTTGCGCGGCATTGCCGACCAGGAATGCCTGAGACCCCGCGGTCGCGTCGTCGCCCTGGGGATCGAGGGCCGCGAGGGCAGCGGCGCTCGGCTCGGGAAGCCCGTCCGCCGTCGCGAAGAGGATCGGCGCGCCGACCGGCGCCGCCATTAGCACCGAGGCGGCGATCGCGCCCTGCCAGTCGTCCTCGCCGGCCAGGGTCACGGCGGCGGGTCGCTGCGCTGGGATCGTGGAGGGATACGTGGCGAGCGCCACTCCCGCCGCGTTGGATGCCGGGTCCGACGCTCCGACCCGGGTCGTGTTCTTGGTCGCGAAGGCGGGGTAGCCGAGTTGGCTCGCGGTTTGCGCGGCGGGCGCCGCCGCCTTCGGGGTTGTGCTGACCGGGGCGGGCGTCTTCGTCTGGGAGCTTCCATGCTTGCCGCCGACGACGGCCGCGACGAGGAAGACGATCGCGAGCACGACGGTTGCGGCGATCGCCTTCAGCGGGCCGGGAATCGGTTTGCGTCGCCGTGGGGGGCGGGGGCCCTTCGGCGCCTTTTTTGCCGTCTCTTTTGGCGATTTCGGCAAAGGCTCCGTGGGGGGGACCTCGGCGTTGATGGGTCGGTTTCCGGCCAAGGGAGCAACGCTACACGCGCCTTGCCGGCCGACCTGTTCAGATATGGTTCAGGGACTGGTTGACTGACCAGTCAATCGGTTTCTCGACACTCCGCGCGGCGCGCGGCGATCCCTAGGGGGCACGATGGATTTCGCACTCAACGAGGAGCAGCTGGAGCACAAAGAGCGCTGCCGGACCTTTGCCCGCGAGGTGATCCGCCCTGCGGCGCGCAAGCACGACGAGGAGGAGAGCACTCCCTGGGAGGTCATCAAGGAGGCGCGCAAGCAGGGCTTCCAGGGCCTTGAAGCGATCCAGCGCTCGGCCTCTGACGCCGACGGCCAGATGCAGGTGATCTCGGCGGAGGAGATGCATTGGGGCTGCGCGGGCATCGCCCTGGCGATCGCCGGCTCAGGCCTCGCCGCGGCCGGCATCGCCGCTTCGGGGACCCCCGAGCAGATCGGCCGGTGGGTGCCCGAGTGCTTCGGCATGGGCGACGAGATCAAGCTCGGCGCCTACGCGGTCACCGAGCCGCAGGCCGGCTCCGACGTCAAGAGCCTGAAGACGACCGCGAAGCGCGACGGCGACGAGTGGGTGCTCAACGGCACCAAGGTCTTCATCACCAACGGTGGCATCGCCGACGTCCACGTGGTCGTCGCCGCCGTCGACCCGGCGCTGGGGACCCGCGGGCAGGCCTCCTTCGTCATCGGCAAGGGCACGCCCGGGCTTAGCCAGGGCAACAAGGAGACGAAGCTCGGCATCCGCGCTTCCCACACCGCCGAGGTGATCCTCGAGGACTGCCGCGTCCCGGGGGAGAACCTGCTCGGCGGCGATGAGAAGCTCGCCAGGAAGCTGGAGCGCGCCCGCTCGGGCCAGAAGTCACGTTCGGCCGATGCGCTCGCCACCTTCGAGATAACTCGACCGCTGGTCGGCGCCTCGGCACTCGGCATCGCCCAGGCCGCCTACGAGTGGACCCTCGAGTACCTCGACGGTCAGTCCGAAGGCGGGGTGCCGATGCTTCAGCACCAGCGGATCCAGCAGACGCTCGCCGACGTCGCGACCGAGATCGAGGCCGCTCGTCTGCTCGTCCAGCGCGCCGCCTGGATGGGTCGCAACGGCGTGCCGATGACCGGCGGCCAGGGCTCGATGTCGAAGCTGAAGGCCGGTGACGTGACGATGTGGGCGACCACGACGCTGATGGACCTGGTCGGCCCCTACGCCTGGAGCACCGAGTGCCCGTTGGAGAAGTTCTTCCGCGACGCGAAGATCTACCAGCTGTTCGAGGGTACGGCGGAGATTCAGCGCATGGTCATCTCCCGGATGCAGGCGCGTGAGTACGCCGAGCGCCTCGCCTACGGAGCCGAGGTTGCGGCGGCCGCGATGAACGGCAGCGAGTCGCAGGCCAAGGAGCCGGTTCCGGCGTAGGGCGGTCCTATGCTCGTGGGCGTGCATTCACACGCCCACGCCCACGAGCTGGACGCACGGCGCGGCGACAGCCGGCGCCGCATGTGGTGGGCGCTGGCGATCAACGCCGCGATGCTGGCGGTCGAGGCCGTCGGTGGGATCCTCACCGGCTCGCTCGCGGTGCTCGCCGACGCCGGCCACCTGCTCTCCGACGTCGGCTCGATCGCCCTCGCCCTCGCCGCCGCGAGCCTCGCCGCCAGGCCGTCGGGTGGGCGGCGCACCTTCGGCTACCAACGCTCCGAGGTTCTCGCCGCGCTCGTCAACGGCCTGCTTCTGGTCGCGGTCGGCGTGGGAGTCGCGGTCGCGTCGATCGGCCGACTCGGCGACCCGCCGAGCATCGACGGCGCCGGGGTGCTCGTGCTCGGCTTCCTCGGCTTGGCGGGGAACCTCGCGGCCGTCCTGGTACTGGCTCGCGGACAGCGTGAGGACGTCAACCTCGAAGGGGTGCTGCGGCACAGCGCCGCCGATGCCCTTGGCTCGCTGGGGGTACTAGTCGCCGGCGCCGTCGTCCTGGCCGGGGGCTCGCCGATCGTCGACCCGATCGTCGGGTTGGCGATCGCCTGCCTGATTGTCGCCTCTTCCTGGCGGTTGATCGCAGAGCCCTTCAACGTGCTGATGGAGGCGGCCCCGGCCGATCTCGACGTCGACGCGATCGGCGCGGCAATCTGCGCAGTCGACGACGTCCGCGCCGTCCACGACCTCCACGTCTGGACCGTGACCGCGGGCTTCGGTGCGCTCGCCGCCCATGTGGTCGCGGCCACGGGGTCGGATCGTGACCTGACTCGCCGCCGCCTCGAAGTGATGCTGGGGGAGAGGTTCGGCATCGACCACACGACGCTGCAGATGGAGGAAGAGGCCGAAAACGCCCTCCTGACGGTCGAGAACGCACCCCGCGAAGGCTGATCGCAAGGGGGATTGCACCGGGTCCACCTATGTGGGCCGACGTCGGCGCTCGGCTAGCCTCGCTCCAATGTTCAAGGCTCGCCTCGCTGTGGCGGCGCTCGGCGTGCTGCTCGTCTCTGCGGCTGCCGCGCCCGCCCAGGACCTTCAGTCACAGCTCGACGCCAAGCAGGCCAAGCTCTCCAAGGTGCAGGAGCGCCGTGGCGTGCTGACGACGACGATCTCGCGCTACAACGACCGGATCGGGCGGCTGACAACAGAGGTTGCCCAGCTGCGCAATCAGGAGGCCGGCGTCCGCGCCCACCTCGCTGCCAAACAGGCGGAGCTCAATCGTGCGATGGCGGAATTGGACGTCGCGAAGGCTCACCTGGCGACGATGCGGGCGCATCTGAAGCGGGCACTCGTGGCGCTCCGCGAGCACCTCGTGGCGATATACGAGACGGGCTCGCCGGACGTTCTCAGCGTAATCGTCGGCTCCAACGGCTACGACGACCTGGTCAACCGCACCGAGTACCTCAACCGGATTCGTGGCATGGACGACGCGGTTATCGGCCGAGTGCGCGAGCTGCGCAACGAGGTTCGCAACACGGTGAATCGCCTGCGGACCTCAAAGGACCGGATCAAAGCCGCCCGCGACTCGATTGCCGCCCAGGAGCAGGCACTCGCCACTGCCCGCGCCGCCGTTCAGAGTCGGAGCTCGGAGTTGAAGGCGGCTCGCGGAAAGCGCCTGGGAGCGCTCGCCAAGATCAAGAAGCACGAGCAGGAGCTCGACGGCTCGGTCGCCGCGATCCAGGGCAAAATCTCCGCCCGGCTGACCGGGACTTCGTTCGCGCCGCTGCCGGCCGGGCCGATCCGCAACGGCTCCGGTCAGTTCATCTGGCCGGTCAACGGCCCGGTCGTTTCCGGCTTCGGGCCGCGCACGATCAACGGCCACTACGAGAACCACCCGGGAATCGACATCGCCGTCCCCAGCGGCACCCCGATCCGCGCTGCCGCGGCGGGGACAGTGGCTTTCACGGAGCCGGAGTCCTCCAGCGGCGGTTACGGCAACTACACGTGTATCGACCACGGTGGCGGGCTCTCCACCTGCTACGCCCATCAGGCGTCCTTCGCGGTCAGCGCCGGCCAGCGCGTCTCGCAGGGCCAGGTGATCGGTTACAGCGACTGCACCGGCTACTGCTTCGGCCCCCACCTCCACTTCGAGGTGCGGATCAACGGATCGGTGACCGACCCGATGGGCTATCTCTAGCAGTCGTACCGAATATCGCTCGGAAAACCCATTACTTGGTATGAGATAGCGGTTCGACCGGCCTACCCTGGGTGGGCCGGAACGGATCGAATCGACCGCAACGGAGGCGAGGGATGATTCGTCAGGCCCATGCCTATCTGGTGGGCGCAGTGTCGGGCACCGCGCTGATCGCGGCGGCTGTCGTCGCCTTCGTGCTCTTGGTCTCCGCGCAGGTCTTCCGGAACTGGCCGATCTCGAGCTTCGGCAGCGGGTCCGATCAGAGCTCCTCGCTGAGGGCCGGTCAATCCGCGCCGGGAGGGAGCGTCGCGAGAGGTGCGACCTCGACTCGCAGCGGGGGCGTGGGCAACGTCCCCAAGGGCGGTTCGACCTCGACATCGGGCACGGTCTCCACGCAGAACGGGGGAGGCTCCGACAACGCGGCCACCGCCGACTCCCCGGCGGGCTCGACCGCCGGCCAGGGCTCCGGCGGCGGCGCCTCTTCAACAGGCTCTTCCTCAGGCGGCGGCTCCGGGTCGACTTCGGGCGGCGGCAGCAACTCCCCGTCTTCGACGGTCACAGACACGGTCAACGGCGCCGTCAACCAGGTCGATCAGGGCGCCCTCGGCGGCGCCCTCCAGGGAGCGGGGGTCACCAACGTCACCCAGGGCGTCGTCAACGGCGTCGCCGGCCCCGACTCGGCGGTCGGCCATGCGGTCGACAAAGCGGCTGGCGCGGTCGACGGCTTGCTTGGCGTCCACCACTAGCCGAGGGTTCGGCTCCAACCGTCACAATGCCCGTCCAATGGCGGAGCCACGCGCACATTCAGGCTCGGGCGCCCTGGTCGGCGACCCGATCGAGGGCTCGGCGGTCTTCCCCGCCGGCGCCCGCGTCAATGACCGCGGCCGGCTCGAGATAGCCGGCTGCGACCTCGTCGACCTCGTCGCCGAGCACGGCACTCCCGCCTACGTCTACGCCGAGGATGAGATGCGCGCCCGCGCCCGCGCCTATCGCGAGGCGTTCGAGCGCCGCGATGCCGACTTCGAGGTCCTCTTCGCCAGCAAGGCTTTTCCCTGCACCGCCGCCTACCGGCTCTTCGCCGAGGAAGGGCTATCGGTCGACGTCGCCTCCGGGGGCGAGTTGCACATCGCGCTGCACGCCGGCTTCGACCCGCAGCGCATCCATATGCACGGCAACAACAAGACCGACGAGGAGATCCTCTTCGCGGCGCGCTCGGGCGTCGGCCACCTGATCCTCGACTCCTTCGACGAGATCGATCGCTGCGAGCGCCTTCTCGACAAGCCGCAACGGGTGCTGATCCGGGTCACGCCCGGAATCAAGCCCTCCACCCACGACTACATCCAAACCGGCCAGCTCGACTCCAAGTTCGGGTTCGGGCTGGAGGACGGCCTGGCGGCGCGGGCGATCGAGCGGGTGCTTTCCTCGGACGTCCTCGACCTGGTCGGGTTGCACGCCCACATCGGCTCCCAGATCTTCGAGTTGGAGCCATACACGCTGGCGATCCGCGCGATCGGCGAGCTGGCCGGGGACTGGTGCCGGGTTGTCAACGTCGGCGGCGGACTGGGAATCGCCTACACGGCCGAGGACGAGCCACCTTCGATCGACGCATACGTCGATGTCAAGGTGCGCGGCGTGCGCGAGGTCTTCGGCGAAGGGGTGAGGATTCTGATCGAGCCGGGGCGCTCGCTGGTCGGCAACGCCGGCCTCACCGCCTATCGGGTGGGGACGATCAAGGAGATCCCCGGGGTCCGCACCTACGTCGCGGTCGATGGCGGCATGTCCGACAACATGCGGCCGATGCTCTACGGCTCTCGCTACGAGGCGTTGATCGCCGACCGGGCCGCCGCCGCGCCCGACACCCTGGTGACGATTGCCGGGATGCACTGCGAATCCGGTGACATCCTGGTCCGCGACGCGATGCTGGCCGAGCCGGCGGTGGGCGACGTGCTCGTCACCCCGGCGACCGGCGCCTACGGGCACGCGATGGCGAGCAACTACAACGGGGTAACGCGGCCGCCGGTGATCTTCTGCCGCGACGGCGAGGCGCGGGTCGTCGTGCGCCGTGAGACCTACGAGGACCTGACCTCCCGCGATGTCTGAACCGGTTCGCATCGGGCTGCTGGGACGCGGCACGGTCGGCGGCGCCTTCGCCGACCTGCTGGCCGAGCGCGCCGCCGCGGTCGAGGCGGCGACCGGGCGGACGCCCGAAATCTCCGGCGTCCTCACCCGCGAGGAAGGTGACTTCAGCGCGATCCTCGAGCGCTCCGACCTCGTCGTCGAGCTGATCGGGGGAACCGACCCGGCGCGCCAGTACGTGATCGATGCGCTGCGCGCCGGGCCGCCCCGTCGTCACCGCCAACAAGCAGCTGCTCGCCCAGCACGGCGACGAGCTCTTCGGCGTGGCCCGCGAGGCCGGGGTGCAGCTGCGCTTCGAGGCCGCGGTCGCCGGCGTGATCCCGATCGTCCGCACGATCCAGGAGAGCTTCGGCGTCACCGAGATCTCCAAGGTCTTCGGCATCGTCAACGGCACCACCAACTTCATCCTCAGCGAGATGGCGGCGACCGGCGCCGCCTATGACGACGCGCTGGCTCGCGCCCAGGAGCTCGGCTACGCAGAGGCCGATCCGACCGACGACGTCAACGGCGCCGACGCCGCGGCCAAGATGGCGATCCTCGCCCGGCTTGCCTTCCACACGCCGGTCACCCTCTCCGAGGTCGCCTACGAGGGGATCGAGACGATCCAGCCCGACGACCTCGCCTACGCAAAGGAGCTGGGCCTCTCGCTGAAGCTGCTCGGCGTCGCCGAGCAGCGCGAGAACGGGATCAGCGTTCGCGTCTTCCCATGCTTCCTCTACCGAGGCCACCCCCTCTCGCCGGTCGAAGGCCCGTTCAACGCAGTGATGGTCGAGGCGCCGGCGATTACCGAGGTGACGATGTCGGGTCCTGGGGCCGGTGGGGTCCAGACCGCCTCGGCGGTGCTCGGCGACGTCGTCTCGATCCTCTCCGGCGAGGCTCCGGTCCACGAGCCGCGCGAGTCGCTGCCGATCGTCACCGACGTTACGTCATCTTTTTACCTGCACCTGGAGGTTGCCGATCAGCCCGGGGTCCTGGCCGAGATCGCCAAGGTGCTGGGTGACAACGGGATCTCGGTGAAGAGCGTCGTGCAGCGGGGGATCGGCGACGATGCCCGCCTGGTGATGGTCCTGCACGAGTGCCTGGAGTCGCGCTTCGGCGCCGCGGTCGAGCAGCTCGGCGCGCTCGACTACCTGCGCGCCGCGCCGCGGTCGATTCGGGTTATCGAAGAAGAGTTCGTCTGATGCCCGCCGGGCTTATCGAGCGCTACAGGGACCGCTGCCGCTGGAGCCGGGCGACCCGGTCGTCACCCTCAACGAGGGGTCGACGCCGCTGATCGAGGCGCCACGACTCTCCGAGCGGATCGGCGCCCGCGCCTACCTCAAGTTCGAGGGCGCCAACCCGACCGGGAGCTTCAAGGACCGGGGGATGACCGTTGCGGTCTCGCGCGCCAAGGGCAGGGGGGCGGAGGCGGTGATCTGCGCTTCGACCGGAAACACGGCGGCGAGCGCGGCGGCCTACGCGGCGCGCGCGGGCATGCGGGGGGCGGTGATCGTCCCCGAGGGCAAGATCGCGATCGGCAAGCTCGCCCAGGCGCTGATGCACGGGGCGCGAGTGGTCGCCCTGCGGGGCAACTTCGACGACGCGCTGCGGATCGTCCGCGAGCTGGCCGACAAGCACCCGATTGAGCTGGTCAACTCGGTCAACCCCTACCGGATCGAGGGCCAGAAGACCGCCGCCTTCGAGGTGATCGAGGATCTCGGCGGCGCACCCGGCGCGCTGGCGATCCCGGTCGGCAACGCCGGCAACGTCACCGCCTACTGGAAGGGGTTTCAGGAGCTGGGCGTCGCCCCGGTGCTCTACGGCTTCCAGGCGGAGGGCGCCGCGCCGCTCGTCAACGGCGCGCCGGTGGCGAACCCTGAGACGGTTGCCTCGGCGATCCGGATCGGCAACCCCGCCCGCTGGGAGGAGGCGATGGACGCCTTCACCACCTCCCGCGGACGGGTCGCCGCCGTCTCCGACGAGCAGATCCTCGACGCCTACCGCTGGCTGGCGGCGAGCGAGGGGGTCTTCTGCGAGCCGGCCTCGGCGGCCTCGGTCGCCGGCCTGCTCGCGCACGGGCTGCCGGTGGTCGAGGGCGCCGCCCCTCCCGAGTCGGTCGTCTGCGTCCTCACCGGCCACGGCCTCAAGGACCCCGACACCGCCCTCGGCAAAGCCCCGGCCGTCCTCAACTGCGAGAACGACCTCAGCGCAGTCGAGCGCGCGGTCTTCGACTGATCGTGCTCACTCAAGGGGGAGAGATTCGAGACGCTGGAGGATTGACATGGCATGCGCTTCTCGCGGCATGCCAAGAATGGGGCTCGATCGCTGGGAGTTGACGTGACAGACGCTGAAGGGGTGATTGCAAATCCCCTCCAGGTCGATTCAGATGGAGACGGGAAGCCGCGATACACAGGAGAGATTCGGGGCTTGCGCGTGCGCATAGTGGTTGCGCTTGACGAGCCGGACTTGATCGTCACAATCCATGAAAGGAAACGATGATGCGAGCCGACTACGACAGCGAGGTAGATGCCATCTGGATCGAGTTGCGTGCTACTCGGCGCTTCGATCGGGGCGAGCAGGTCGATGACGACTACTGCAACGTCGGCATAGTCGACGACAAGGTGGTTGCGGTGGAACTGCTCAACCCGGCCAGGCATCTGGATTTACTCGAAGTTGCCGCCGAGCGATATGGCCTCGACGGAACGGCGCTGGTTGCCGCAACGCAAGCGGCTCTCGCCGCACCCGATCGCGTCGTCGTTATGGAAGTCCGAGCACCTGTGGTGGCACTGACTGAGCGCGCGACCCCCGCGGGTAGGCTGAATCGTCCGTGACCAGCCCGTCGCCGCCTGATTCGCGTCCCCGCCTCCTCGGCCAACCTCGGGCCGGGGTACGACGTGATGGCCGCGGCGGTCGCTTTGCACCTGGAGTTGGAGGTCGAGGAGGCGGGCGAGTTCTCGCTGGACCCTGGCGGGCTCGACGTCTCCACGGGCCGAGACAACCTCGTCGTCAGAGCCTTCGAGAGTCTCCACTCCGCCGATGGGATCGCCTTTCGCCTGCGCAGTGAGATTCCGCTGGCTCGCGGGCTCGGCTCCAGCGCCGCGGCGATCGTCGCCGGGCTCTTCGCCGCCGACCACCTATTCGAGCTGGCGCTCTCCAAGGAGGAGATGCTCGTTCGCGCGGCGGCGCTGGAGGGGCACCCCGACAACGTCGCCGCCGCGATCTACGGCGGCTTCGTCGTCTGCGGCGAGCTGGACGGAGCGCCCGCGGCGACCCGCTTCGACCCCCCGGGGGGATTGGAGGGCATCGCCGTGATCCCGGCCGAGGAGGTCTCGACCGAGCGCGCCCGCGAGGCGATTCCCGTCGCAGATCCCGCTGGCCGACGCCGTCGCCAACGTCTCCGCTGCCTCCCAACTTGTCCTCGGCCTGCGCTCAGCCGACCTCGACCTCGTCGCTCGCGGCCTCGCCGACCGCATCCACCAGGAGCGCCGCCGCGACCTCTATCCCCGCTCGATGGAGATCGTCGACTCCGCCGGCGAGCTGGGCGCCCTCGGCGCGACGATCTCCGGCGCCGGACCCACCGTCCTCGTCTGGACCACCTGGGACGACGCCGGCAAGGTCGCCGAAGAGCTGGAGCGCCGCTGCGAGGGCTGGGCCGAAATCCGCCGTCTCCCCTTCACTCCTCTCGGCGCCGACGTCCCGGAACTCTGAGCCGATGGATTGGATGATCCGGATCGGCTTGGCTGAGCTCGCCCTGGGTGGCCTGCTCGGCTGGGCGATGGTGGTGCGGGCGGAAAGCCCCGATCTGTTGCGACGGATCGGGATCGTCGCCCCGCAGCGGATTCGCCAGGTCCACCTCGACTACGTGATGATGGGCCTGATCCTGATCGGCGTCGGCCTCGCCGTCCCCGACCTCCCGACCGCCGTCGCCGCGGCGCTGGTCTTCGGCACCCTGGTCAACCCGTTCCTCTTCGTGCCCCTCGCCTTCGATCCCGATGTGGAGCGCCGCCTCTGGTACCGAGCGCTCGCGGTCGTTTCCTTCATCGGGGTCAGCGGCGGCCTGGTCGCTGCCGCCATCGTCGGGCCGGGGTAATAAAGCCAGACCGGCACCTTGACTTGCCGCGAGCGTGCGGCCCCTATAATGCTCGCTCTCGTCAACCCGTCGCGCGCCCGCTCGAAGAAGGCGCGGAACCCGGGAGGTTTGATGTCTGAGCGCCAGTCACGCATCTGGGGAGCGCCCTCAACGCTTCTCACCCGAGTTGCCCTACCGGCCGCTCGTCTCTCCGCCCAGCGTCGAGGACAAGGACGCATGCGCGATCTACGCTTCGGTGCGCAAGGACGCGACACCCAGCCACGCGCCGATCGAGCTGGCGATCCCGGCGCTGCAGAAGATGCTCCACCGGGCCGGCAACGTCGACGGCGAAGGGGACGGGTGCGGCTTGCTGCTCGACCTGCCGCGCAAGATCTGGGCCGAGGAGGTTCGTGCCGGTGGGCATGACCCCTCGCTGACGCTTGACGACGCTTTTGCCGTTGCCCATGTCTTCGTCGATCGTTCTCAGGACCTGGTCAAGGTCCAGCACGACGCCCGTGAGCTGCTCGGCCAGGGCGGCTTCCGCATCCTCGCCGAGCGAGTCGGCGTCGTCGACTCCAGTGCGCTCGGGCCGACCGCG
Source organism: uncultured Solirubrobacterales bacterium (assembly GCA_963837585.1). Classification (GTDB taxonomy): domain Bacteria; phylum Actinomycetota; class Thermoleophilia; order Solirubrobacterales; family 70-9; genus CAWINX01. Next base: position 801,066 of record CAWINX010000003.1, read on the forward strand.
CGCGAGGAGGAGCCGCACTTCTGGCAGCTTGCCGGCCTCGTCGCCGACGCCGCTCATCGCGACCGGGTCCTCTTCGACCTGCTGATCGAGCTGGAGCAGCGCCTCGGCGTCCACGTCCCCTCCTTCTCGGCGACGACCTGCGTCTACAAGGTGATGGGGGCGCCGAAGATCCTCGGCGAGTACTACCCCGACCTGCTCGACGAGCGCTTCGAGACGATCGGCTGCTTCGGCCACAACCGCTACTCGACCAACACCTGGCCCTCGTTCAAGCGCGTCCAGCCCTTCTCGGTGCTCGGCCACAACGGCGAGATCAACACGATCGAGCAGCTGCGCCAGGAGGCGAAGATGCTCGGCGTTCCGATCCAGCCGGGCTCCTCGGACTCCCAGGACCTCGATCGCACGATCGACACGCTGCTCAGCCGCGACGGGCTCAGCCTCGCCGAGGCGATGGAAATGGTCTTGCCGCCGATCGTCCACGAGGTCCGCGATCTGCCCGCCGAGCTGCACCCCTTCTACATGTACCTGCGCCAGGCGATGGGGCCGTTCGCCCAGGGCCCGGTTGCCCTGATCGCCCGCCACGCCGACGAGTGCGTGTTCTCGGCCGACGCGCTCGGGCTGCGGCCGCTCTGGCAGGTGGAGACCACCGACGACTTCGTCTTCAGCTCCGAGCCGGGGGTCGTCTCGGTCTCCGAGATGGCCTCCGAGCCCAAGCCGCTGGCGCCGGGGGAGAAGGCGCTGGTGACGATCGACGTCGAGCGCAAGCGTTCGACCCTGCACCCGCACGACGCGATGCTGGGGATCGTTCGCGAGCGCTGGCTGGCGCGCACCGGCGCCGAGGACGCGGCGGGCTATGACCGCGCCCTCGATGCCGGCGGCCCGCTGCAGGGCGAGGACGTCCCGGGCTATTCCGACGCCGGCCCCGAGGAGCCGGTCAAGGTCGCCGACCGCATCCTCGCCGGCTTCGGCTGGCACCGCGACGACGTCAAACTCGTCCAGCAGATGGCCTCCAACGGGGCCGAGCCGATCGGCTCGCTCGGCTATGACGGCCCGCTCGCCGCGCTCTCCCCGGAGCGCCAGAACCTCGCCGACTACTTCAAGGAGACGGTCGCCGTGGTCACCAACCCGGCGATCGACCGCGAGCGTGAGATCGAGCACTTCTCCACCCGCGCCGTGTTCGGCCGGCGCCCTTCGATCGACGCCGCCGGCGAGGACACTGCCACGGTTGAGACCGCTTTCCCGGTGATCCTCGGCGGCCATCACGAGATGGCGCCGCTCTCCGACACCGCCTACCGCCGCATCGCCCGCGAGCACCGCACCTACCTGCTCGAGGACCTCTGGGAGGAGTTCCGCGGCCGCGCCGGCGCCGTCGACATCTCGCTGCTCGATGCCGAGACGACCCAGGGCGCGATCGAGCGGATCAAACAGGAGGCCGTGAAGAAGGTCCGCGACGGCGCCGAGCTGCTCGTCCTCACCGACCGCACCGTCTATGACGCCGAGCGCCGCTACCTCGACCCGCACCTGGCGGTCTCCGCGGTCGACCAGGCGCTGAAGCAGTTCCGGGTCGAGCCGGGCGAGGTCAACCTGCGCCGCCGCTGCGGCCTCGTCCTGCGCTCCGCCGCGATCCGCAACGTCCACGACACGATGCTGGCGCTCGGCCTCGGCGCCAATGGCGTCTGCCCGTACACGATGGTCGAGGTCGTTTGCGTCGAGGACTACGAGACCGACGTCGCCAACCTCTGCGACGCGCTCACCAAGGGCATCGAGAAAGTGATCTCGACGATCGGCATCCACGAGGTGCGCGGCTACGCGCGGCAGTTCTCCTCGATCGGAGTGAAGCCGGAGCTCGCCGAGATCTTCCAGACCGAGGCGTTTGCCGCCACCGAGTCCGGCGGCGTCGGCTTCTCCGACCTCGACGTCGACACCAACGAGCGGGCCGGGGACCTGAAGGGCGACGAGGACGCCAAACCGTCGAAGACGTTCCGCTTCTACCCGAAGGTCTACAAGGCGGCGATCGCCACCGCCAACGGCTCCGGCGACTACGCCGAGTACTCCGAGAAGGTCCGCGACCTCGAAAAGCAGAGCCCGATCTCGATGCGCCACATCATGGGCCTGAAGGGGGATCGCGACCCGGTCGACCCGGCCACGGTCGACGCCGGCGTCGGCCACCACGACTACCCGGTGGTGATCTCCTCAATGAGCTTCGGCTCGCAGTCAGAGCCGGCCTTCCGCGCCTACGCCGAGGCGGCGAAGGCGATCAACGTGCTCTGCATCAACGGCGAGGGTGGCGAGATCCGCGACATGTACGGCCAGTACCGCAAGTGGCGCGGCCAGCAGGTCGCCTCGGGCCGCTTCGGCGTCTCGGCGGAGATGATCAATTCCTCCTACGTCGCCGAGATCAAGATCGGCCAGGGCGCCAAGCCCGGCGAGGGCGGCCACCTGCCCGGCAAGAAGGTCTCCGAGAAGGTCGCCGCCGCCCGTAACGCGGCGCCCGGAACCGACCTGATCTCGCCCTCCAACAACCACGACCTCTACTCGATCGAGGACCTCGCCGAGCTGATCGACGAGCTGAAGACGGTCAATCCCGACGTACGCGTCTCGGTCAAGGTCCCGGTCGTCCCCAACATCGGCACGATCGGGCTGGGGATCGCCAAGGCCGGCGCCGACATCATCACCCTCTCGGGCTTCGAGGGCGGCACCGGCGCGGCGCGCCAGCACGCGCTGCGCCACGTCGGCCTGCCCTCCGACATCGGCACCCGCGCCGTCCACCGGGCACTGATGGAGGCGGGGATCCGCAACCGGGTCGAGATCTGGGCCGACGGCGGGTATCGCCACGGTCACGACATCGTCAAGCTGCACTGCCTCGGCGCCAACCGGGTCGGGTTCGGGACGCTGGCGATGGTCAGCCTCGGCTGCACGATCTGCCGCGGCTGCCAGCTCGACACCTGCCACGTCGGCATCGCGACGCAGATCGAGACGGTCGAGCAGGCCCAGGAGCACGGCCTCAAGAAGTTCACCCCTCAGGAGGTCGACCGCGCCGCCGAGAGCTGCGCCCGCTTCTTCTCGGCGATGGGCGAGGAGGTAAAAGAAGTGGTCGCCTCACTCGGCTACGAGCGCGCCCAGGATCTGGTCGGCCGCTACGACCTGCTCGAGCAGGTCGCCGCCCACGAGGCGATCGACCTGGCGCCGCTGATCACCCCGCTCGACGAGTTCCTCGATCTGGAGCCGCTCGACCTGCCGGTCGCCGAGGTCGAGGCGGAGGCGCGCGCCGAGGCGGGTCTGGTGATGGCCCGTCCGATCAGGATGGAGGAGAAGCAGGCCTCGACGCAGATCGGCGCCCTGGCCGGCGACATCTGCTCGGGGCGGACCGTGCGCAACGAGTTCCCCCGTCCCACCGACGCCAACGACCGCGTGCTCGGCACTGAGCTTGCCGGGGCAATCTCCCGTTCCCGCATCTTCGACGACGGCCCCGAGTCCAACGATGACGTCCTCGCCAGCCTCGAGTTCAACGGCGGCTCGGTCGCCGGCCAGGGCCTCGGCGCCTTCAACGCCTACGGGGTCTCGATCCGGGTCGAGGGCGGCGCCCAGGACGGCGTCGGCAAGACGATGCTCGGCGGCACCGTCGCCGTCCTGAAGGGCAAGGGCGTCAAGGGCAAGCGGGTCAACGGCTCGGTGGGCAAGTCGTTTGCCTACGGCGCCCAGCGCGGTCGCCTCTTCGTCCAGGGGTCCGCCGACTCACGCTTTTGCATCCGCCTCTCCGGCGCCGACGTCGTGCTCGCCGGCGAGCCGCAGGAAGACATCGACGACGCCCGCGGCTGCCTCGTCGATCGCGCCAACGCCAAGGGCTTCGCCTTCGAGTACATGACCTCGGGCCGCGCCGTGGTGCTCGGCGACATCGGCCCTTGGGCCTGCGCCGGGATGACCGGTGGGCGCGTCTACGTACGTCACAACGCCTTTGGCATCGATCGCGAGGCGATCGAGCGACGGCTTGGCGAGGGCGCGAAAGTCGAGCTCAAGGACCTCGACGCCAAGGGGCTACTCGACGTCGACGACCTGCTTACGCACTACGCCGAGGAACTGAAGGCGACCGGGCAGGCCGAGGAGGCCGTGCGCGTACTGAGCCTTGCCGCCGACGCTCCGGAGAGCTTCCTCATGGTCTTGCCGCACAAGGTCCAGGCGGACCCGAGCATCTCGACCGAGTAGCGACGAGGAGCGAGAGCGGGTCAGGACTTCTTCGCCGTCGTCGCGGCCTTTTTCGTCCGTGACGATTTGCGGCGCGAGGCCCGTCTCTTGTCGAGCTCCGCGGTGACCTCGGCGCGCACGACCTCCTGGAGGTCGGTGTGAATCGTCGCTTCGGTCTCTTCGATTCGCTTCAACTCATCTTCGACGAGCGAGGCGATCTCGGCGCGAGCTTCCTCGGCTGCGTCATGGATCCGCTTCAGCGCCGCCTCGGGGGACGTCGACGGGGGGTGGTGAGGTCGCCGCGAGGACGGCTTCGGCGCCGTGCGTCGCATCGTCGTGGTCACGCCATGGGTGTTCTTCTGTCTGCCAAAAATGCTCATCTGGGGTCGATTCCTTGCTTTCGGGAGTCAATCCACCGTAGCGGCAGTTTTCGGTGACCTGCCAGAACGTACAAAGGCCCATCAAAATTTGCTGTGGGTCGATACCACTGGGTGTTTTCAGGCGCAGAGCAGGCCCCCAGGGCTCTCTCAGGCGTGAATCAGGGCCTGTCTCAGCGCTCGAGGGCGAAGATGCGGTAACGGCCGATGGTCAGCTCGTCGCCGTCGGCAAGTGCCGACCACTCGATCTCTTCGCCGTTTAGGAGTACTCCGTTAAGGCTGCGGTCGTCGAGGACGCGCAGTCCCTCGGAGGGCTCGGAGACGATCAGCGCGTGACGGCGGGAGACGCTCGGGTCGTCCAGCCGCACGTCGGCGTTGGCGCTGCGGCCGATCCGGCTCCAGCCTTCTTCCAGCTCGAAGACGGAGGTCTCGTCGTCCTCGCCCCGCCAGGCGAGGTAGCGGCCGGCGGCGGGAAGTCGGGCCCGCGCTTCAGCCAGCCAGTCCGGCGAGTGATCCCCGGTCGGGATCTCGAACTCGGCGGTCTGGGAATCGTGCTCCTGCATCGGCTCGAAGATCGAGTCGCGGCGGTAGCTGGAGGCTCCGCAGCGCGGGCAGTCGGGGAGCTTGTCGGTCTCGCGAAGCGAGAGCTGGGAGCCGCAGTCGGCGCAGAAGAAGGTTCCCGATCCAGGGAAGGTCCCGGTCTCGTAGCGATCGGCTACAGCGGAACTGGAACTTGGGCTGCCACTGGTGAAGATGATCGAACTCCTTCCCGGCGCCTCGCATTGAGGGTAGCGCGATCTCTAGAATCGCGCCGGCTATGGGTCCGGTCAGCGCCGAAATCGAGATTGACGTGCCGCGCCGGCGGGCATTCGAGTTCCTCGGCGACCTCGCCAACCGGCCCTCCTTCACCGACCACTTCGTCTCCGACTTCCACCTCTCGCGGATCGACTCCTCGGGGATCGGCGCCGGGGCGCGGTTTCGCTTCTTCGCTCCGCCGCAGGCGGTTTGGATGGATTCCTCGATCGTCGAGCTCGACGAGCCGTTCCGCATCGTCGAGCGGGGTCGGGGCGGGCGGACGAACCGGATTCCGTCGACCACGGCGTGGGAGTTGACCGAGGGGCCCGGACGCCTGACCACGGTCCGCGTCTCCTACCGGACCGAGCCCTCCCACCCGATCGACCGCGCCAAGGAAGTCCTCGGCGCCGCCTCCTTCTGGTACCAGCGCGACTGGCGCGAAGCGCTGCGCAGGCTGCGCGACCTGCTCGAGGACGACTCCCCGCCGAGCGACCGCGTCGCCGTGGCCGGGGGCAACCGCTACGCGACCGGCATCCCTTAATAGACTGCCGCGCGCATGATCCTCCGTCGCCGAATCGCCTCGTCCGCGCTGCTCGCCGTCGCCCTCGGGCTGGCGGCGCTCGGCCTCTCCGCCTGCGGTTACTCGAGCGATTCCAAGAGCGTCGCGGAGGGGGAGCCGGTGAAGCTCGGAGACCTCCAGTACAACGTCGTCTTCTCCCGTCTCCTCAACCCCCATGACGCGGAGGACGCGGCCTACCTCGTCGGCCAGCCGGCGCCGCCGCGCAACGGCAGCTACTTCGGCGTCTTCCTGCAAGTCCAAAACGACTCCAAGCGCCCACAGGCGCTGCCCAAGACGATGACGATCACCGACGCGACCCGTCGCCTTTACACGGCCATTCCCAGCACCAGCCTCTACGCGCTTCCGCTCGGTGGAAAGGTCGACGCGGAGGACCAGCAGCCGGTGCTCGACTCGACTCCTCAGCAGGGGCCGATCGAGGGCTCCCTGGTGCTCTTCAAGCTTCCCGATGCGACCTCGAGCAACCGGCCGCTGACCCTCCACATCCTCGGGCCGGACGGGCCCGCCAAGGTCACACTGGACCTCTAGCGGCTCAGAAGCCGGCCGAGAGAATCTGCGACGCCACCGGTGCGGCGACCTCGCCGCCGGAGGCGCCGGCGTCGACGAACAACACGCCGATCGCCAGCTTCGCCTTCTCCGCCGGCACGAAGGCCGCGAACCAGGCATCCTTGATCTGAACCGGATTGGGCGAGTTCTCCTGGCCCGGTTCGGGGCCCAGCTCCGCGGTCCCCGTCTTTCCGGCCACCTGGGCTTGGGGGATCGCTCCCGCGGTGCCGGTGCCGCCGGTCACCACGCCGATCATCAGGCCGGTCAGCTCGTGGGCGAGCTTCTTCGACATCACCCGCACCGGCTTTGCATCGGGCCGCAGCTTCTTGGTGGTGACGATCGAGGTCGGCTCTCGCACTCCGTCGTTGCCGATCGTCTGGGCGACGCTCGCCATCTCCAGCGGCGTGGCCAGAACTTCGCCCTGTCCGATCGCGGTCACTCCGAGGTCGAGGTCGGTGCCGATCTCGGTCGGGATGCTCGACTCCGGCAGGTTGGCGATCCGGATGATTTTCGGCGCATACAGGGCCGGCCTGGCGTTGAAGCCGAAGCGCTCGGCGGTCGAGACCAGCGCGTCGTTGCCGATCTTCGGGCCGAGCGGCGCGAAGTCCGCGTTGCAGGACTCGGCAAAAGCCTCGCTGAAGCTGCCGCCGCAGCTTTCGCCGTTGGCGTTGTTGATGAACCGCCCGCCGACGTTGACTCCGCTGACGATCGGGAAGTAGTCGTCGAGGGAGACCACGCCTTTCTGCAGCGCCGCCGTGGTGGTGATCATCTTGAAGGTGGAGCCCGGCGGCTGGGGCGAGGAGTAGGCCTGGCCCGCCAGTGCGCGCACGTCGCCGCTGCGGGCGTCCAGCACCGCGACGCCGCCGGAGCGCCCCGCCAGCGCCGAGACCGCGGTTGCCTGCAGGTGCGGGTCGATCGTCGTCTTCACCGGCGCGCCGGGCTTGGGGTCGGAGTGGGCGAGCACTCGCGCCGTGCCGTTCGAATCGGGGACGGCGAGCAGCTCGCCCCCCGGCTTGCCGGCAAGCCGGGCGTTGAAGGCCTGCTCGAGGCCGCCGGTCCCGACCGGAGTGTCGGCGCTGAATCCCTGCCGCGCCAGGGTCGAGAGGTCGGTGGAGTCGGCTCGACCCATCTCGCCGGTGACGTCGATCGCGGCGCTGCCGATCGGGTGCGCCCTCGCCGCCGCCGGGCCGGTGGCAAGAGGGGAGCCGTCCCTGGCGAGGATCGGGGCGCGGGGGGCAAGGTTGATCCGGTTTTCGAGGTGCTCTCCCTCACGCAACCCGGGGAAGACGAGGGTGCGGTTCCAGGCGATGCCGCCGTCGGAGTAGGGGAGCTCGAGGTCCGCGTCGAACGAGCCGAAGGCCGCGGTGTTAACGGCGAGCGTCACCGGGACCAGGGTCGCGCCGTTCGTCGTTACGGCGTCGCTCGGGGAGGAGGGGTCCAGCGAGCGTACGGTCGCGGTTCCCTCCGCATTGAGGTAGGCCTTTGCGAAGTTGCTGACGTCGATGGACTTCTGGGAAGCGGGGTTCAGCTCCCGGTACATCGCCGCGAAGTCGCCGTTCGCCCAGGCCTTTGTAAACCGCGATGCCGCATCGCGCTGCGGTGACCCGGGCGCGCCCACCGAAGCTCCCACCACGAAGGAGACGAGTGCGATCACGGTGAGTGGAAGCGAGCGAGTGATGAGGCGACGTCGCCGCTCCACCTCGGGGGGGAGGTCGTTCACTGCGATAAAGGTAATGGTGAGGCGGGCCTGCTTGTATTGAACCGTGACCGTGTTGGATTGGGGAATCGTCGCCTTCACCCTTGCGCTCGGCCTCTGGGGCTACCGCCAGGGGCTGATCGTCGGCGCCCTCACCCTTGTGGGTTTCGCCGTCGGCGCCTTCGCGGGAAGCCGAATTGCGCCCCTGCTGCTGCGACAGGGGTCGGATTCGCCCTACGCGCCGTTGCTGGCGGCGCTTGGGGCGTTGCTGCTGGGGGCGCTGGTGGCGGTGACCTTGGAGAGCCTCGCGCTGGGCCTGAGGTCGAAGCTGGTCCGCGGCCGGGGAGCTGCACCTGGCCGACGGAGCGGGAGGGGCGGCGTTGATCGCCTCGGTCGCCCTCGGCCTCGTCTGGGTGTTCGGCGCCGTTGCCCTGCACGCGCCGGGGACGCCACAGCTGCGCGCCGACGTGCAGCGCTCGCTGATCCTGCGCAGCCTCAACGACGTTCTGCCGCCGTCGGGGCCGGTTCTCAATGCCCTCAATCGCGTCGATCCGGCGCCGTCGATCACCGGGCCGGCCGCTCCGGTCGGACGGCCCGACCCGGCGATCGCCTCCGACCCGGATGTAATCGCGGCGGGTCGCTCGGTGGTGCGCGTCCTCGGCACCGCATGCGGCCTTGGTATCGAGGGCTCCGGCTGGGCCGTCGGCCCGGGCCTCGTCGTCACCAACGCCCACGTGATCGCCGGCGAGGACGACACCACGGTGACCACTCGGGACGGCGCCTCGCTCGACGCGACTCCGGTCCATTACGACCCCGAGAACGACCTTGCCCTGCTGCGCGTCGACGCCGACCTGCCGACCCTCCGCTTCGCCCCGAATCCAGACAGCGGCACGGCGGGCGCCATCCTCGGCTATCCGGAGAACGGCCCCTATTCGGTCGCTCCGGCGCGTCTCGGCGAGACGCGCGAGGCGATCAGCGAGGACTCCTACGGGCGGGGGCCGATCCATCGCCTCATCGTCTCGCTGCGCGGCGCCGTGCGCAGCGGCAACTCCGGCGGGCCCGATCGTCGATTCGCGCGGGCGCGTGCTCGGCACCGTTTTCGCTGCGACGACGTCCGGGGTGGCCGGTGGGTTCGCCGTTCCCGACGAACTCGCCCGTGCGGCTCACCGCGAGGTCGCCGCGGGCGGCGTCGACACCGGGCCCTGCACGAGTTGACCCCCGGGCGCAATTTCACCTTGCCCGTCACTTACGTTCAGTAAGCTCGATCTACGTGGAGGCGACTGCCACTGCATCCTCGGGCGTCTGCCCGTATTTCCACGCCGCGATCGAGCTGATCGGCAAGCGCTGGACCGGGGCGATCGTTTGTGCCCTCACCGAGCGCCCGCTGCGCTTCGGAGAGCTCGCCAGGGCGGTGCCGGGGCTCTCCGACCGGCTCCTCTCCCAGCGGCTGCGCGAACTCGAGGACAGCGGGGTGGTCGAGAGGACGGTCGAGGCCGGCTCGCCGGTGCGCGTCACCTACTCGCTCACCGCGAAGGGAGCTGAGCTGCGTCCGGCGATCGCCGAGCTGCGCGCCTGGGCACGTCGCTGGAAGTAGCGGCAGAAGACTGACGGGAAAACACTGACGCGAAGTCGGTGAAAGCCCCGATGGCATCCCTGGGCCGGCTGTCTAGCGTGCGTGGAGATGGATGCTGCAGAGACGAAGCTCGCTCCGGTGCCGCCTGCGGAGGCCGACCGAGCCGATGCCGTCCGCCTCTTCGACGACCTCTCCCGCTCCGACGTCGACTTCGCCGGGGGCAAGGGCGCCAACCTCGGCGAGCTGACCGCGGCGGGCTTCCCGGTCCCGCCCGGCTTCGTCGTCGGGGCCCCCGCCTACGCGGCCTTCTGCGAGGAAACCGGCCTGCGCGAGGAGATCGAGTCGCGTCTCTCCAAGGTCGACGTCGAGGACACCGGGCTCCTCTCCAAGGCTGCCACCGAAGTTCGTGCGCTGGTCGAGTCGAAGCGGATGCCGGACTGGTTGGAGGCGGCGATCGTCGATTCCTACCGCCGACTGGAGGGGGGAAAGGGACGCCGGTCGCGGTTCGCTCCTCCGCGACCGCCGAGGACACCGAGTCCGCTTCCTTTGCCGGCATGAACGAGACGTTCCTCAACGTCCGTGGGGAGGAGGAGGTGGTTGAGGCGGTTCGACGCTGCTGGTCCTCGCTGTTCGGCGCTCGCACGGTCTATTACCGGGCGAAGCGAGGCTTCGGCCAGGCCGACATGGACATCGCGGTGGTCGTGCAACGCCAGATCGACGCGATCCGAGCCGGGGTGATGTTCACCATCGACCCCTCCTCGGGCGCCACCGACATGCTCGTGATCGAGGGCTCCTTCGGGTTGGGGGAGGCCGTCGTCTCGGGTTCAGTTTCTCCAGACCGCTACGTGGTCGAGAAGTCGACCATGAACCTGTTTGCGCGTGAAATACGCCACAAGGAGCTGATGATCAAGCCGCGCGCCGGCGGCGGGACCGTGACGCGCTCGCTGCCTCGCGATCAAGCCGAGCTGCCCGTCCTCAGTGACGAGGAGGCGAAGTCGATCGCGACGCTCGGGAAGCGGATCGAGGCGCACTACGAGGCGCCCCAGGACACCGAGTGGGCAATCGACGCCGGCAGCAAGGTTTGGATGCTCCAGTCCCGCCCGATAACCGCCTCCGGGAGCATCGTGCCGGCCGACGTTGACGGCGACGGGGCCTCCGCCTCCTCAGCCGAGCCCCTGGCACGCGGCCTCGGCGCCGCCCCCGGTGCGGCTTCGGGTCCGGTGCACGTGATTCGCGCCCTTGAAGACGCCGACACCTTGGAGGACGGTGAGGTGCTTGTGACCCACATGACGGCTCCCGACTGGGTGCCGTTGATGCGCCGCGCCGCGGCGATCGTCACCGACTCCGGTGGGATGACCTGCCACGCCGCGATCGTCTCCCGGGAGTTGGGCATTCCCTGCATCGTCGGAACCGCCGATGCCACCACCGTCCTCGAGGACGGAAAGCTCGTCACGGTCGACGCGACCCACGGAACTGTCGTGGAAGGCGGAGGTGCGGCGGCGGCCGCGGCCGGCCCTCGGCTAGCCTCGCTGGAGGCGTCGGCCGCGGTCGGCGCTGCACCTCCGGTGACGGCGACAAAGCTCTTCGTCAACCTCTCCGAGCCGTCCCAGCTTGACCGGGTCGCGAATCTCGACGTCGAGGGAGTCGGGTTGCTGCGCGCCGAGTTGATGCTGGTCGAGGCGCTCGAGGGCAAGCACCCGCGACTGCTGCTCGAGCGCGGCGAGGGCGATCAGCTGGTCGAGCGGATGGCGAAGGGGCTCGGCGAGTTCGCGGCCGCCTTTGCGCCGCGGCCGATCACCTACCGCACGATCGACTTCCGCACCAACGAGTTCGCCGGCCTCGAGGGCGGCGACCGCTTCGAGCCGCAGGAGTCGAACCCGATGATCGGTTACCGCGGCGCCCTCCGCTACATGCGCGAGCCCGACCTACTGCGCCTTGAGCTGGACGCGATCTCGCGAGTCTGGGAGTCCGGCTACGAGAACGTCCACGTGATGCTGCCCTTCGTCCGCACCCCCCGCGAGCTGGTCGCGGCGAAGCGCGAGTTTGAGGCCGCCGGCCTGCTGGCGCGGCCGAACTTCGAGCTCTGGGTGATGGCCGAGGTGCCCTCGGTCCTCTTCCACCTGGAGCGCTACGCCGAGCTGGGGATCGCCGGCATCTCGATCGGCTCCAACGACCTCACCCAGCTGATCCTCGGCGCCGATCGGGACTCCGAGCTCGCCGCCGAGATCTTCGACGAGCGCGACGCGGCGGTCACCGAGTACATCTCGCGACTCCTCGCCCGCGCTCGCGAGCTCGGCCTGCGCACCTCGATCTGCGGCCAGGCGCCGTCCGTCTACCCCGAGTACGCCGAGCTTCTGGTTCGCGCCGGGATCGACGCGATCTCAGTCAACATCGACGCGGTCGATCGCGGCCGCCGCCTTATCGCTGTGGCCGAGCAGCGGCTGTTGCTCGACGCCGCCCGCGCGTAGTCGCTTCTCAGCGCGACGCGACGCAAGTCGCTGATGGCGGCGGTGATCCACCAGCGTGGCCCTCCCGGCGGGATGCGGCGTCTATGGAATCGTCGGCGGTGATCCTCCACGGGCGTGGAGCGGCGAGACTGGCAAACGAGCGACGAAGCCGGCGACGACCCTGACCTGCCGGGCCCGTTCCCGGTAGGCCGCTACGCGCGCAAGCTCCAGGAGGAGCTGCGGCGTCGCGCCCGAGTGCTGTTGATCGGCGAGGTGACCGGAGTCGGTCGCAGCAAGGTCCAGGCCTACTTCGAGCTGCGCGACGCGGAGGGGGCGGTGCCCTGCGCGATCTGGCTCAACGACCTCGAGAAGGCCGGCCTGCCGGAGGGGGCACTGCGCGACGGGGCGGAGTTGGTCATCGCCGGCGGCCCCGACTACTACCCGGGCGGCGCCCAGTCCTCGCCGAGCTTTGCCTTCCGCGCCACCCACGTGCGAATGGCGGGGGAGGGCGACCTGTTGGCGCGGCTCGAGGCGCTGCGCAAACAGCTGCGGGCCGAAGGGCTGTTCGAGCTGCAAAAGCAGCTGGCGCGGCCGTCGCTGCCACGGACGATCGGGGTGGTGACGGCGGAGAGAGGGGCCGCCAGGCGCGACTTGCTTGCCGGGTTGAAGCGACGAGGCTGGGCGGGGACGGTGGTCTGGGCGTTCGCGCCGGTTCAGGATCGCCATGCGGCACCCGCAATCACGGCCGCGATCCAGGGTCTGGCGGCCCGCCCGGAGGTCGAGGCGATCGTGGTGACCCGCGGCGGCGGCAGCCTCGCCGACCTCTGGGCCTTCTGCGACGAGACGCTCTGCCGCACCGTCGCGATGCTGCGGGTGCCGGTGATCAGCGCGGTAGGTCACGAGCGCGACGAAACCCTGGTGGATGACGTCGCCGCATTCGCCTGCTCGACGCCCACGCATGCTCCCGAGGCCGTCGTTCCGCTCGACTGCAATGCGGCACGGCGGGACCTCGTGCGCCATGCGCTAACACTGCGCCGGGTGGCCGAGGGTGCGCTCACCGCGCGAACGCCTCATCTCGTCGCCTTGGCGCGGGGGCCGGGACGGGCGTTGCGACGGGAGCGGTCAGCCCTCAACCAGAAGATTCGAGAGATCCGCGCCGCGGCCGAGCGGGGCGTCGTCGAACGCGTCTCCTACCAGCGTCGACTCGCCGTCGTGGTGCTCGAGCGGGCGCGCAGGCGCGCCGTCGGGCCCGAGATGAAACGGCGGCGCGATTCGCTCCACCGGGCGGCGGTGGCGCTGCGCGCGCACGAGCCGGAGCGCACCCTGGAGCGCGGCTACGCGTTGGTCGAGACCGTCGATGGAGAGCCGGTTACAAGCGCCGGGCAGGCCCGCGCCGCCGATCGGATTAGTCTGCGCTTTGCCGATGGCCGATTCCGAGCGAGATCAGACGACGCGGGGGGAAGTTGACTCCTACGAGGCGGCGGTGGAGCGGCTGGAGGCGATCATCGACCGCCTCGACTCCGGCCAGGCCGGGCTGCGGGAGACGCTCGACCTCTGCAAGGAGGGCAGCGAGCTGGTCACCTACTGTGGCGCCGAGCTGGACGCCGTCGGCGAGGGCCTGAAGGAACTGAAGCTCGAAGAGCTGGCCTCTCAGCTGGAAGCTGCGAGCAAGCCCGAATCGGCCTGACCGAGTCGGTCGATCTTTGCCTCCAGTCGCTGTCGCCCCGCCTCGATAGCCGCCCTGTCCAGGGTCTCGACGAGGGGCTCATCGGTTCGCTCGAGGAAGACATAGGCGACCTCCACCTGATCCGCTCCGCGCGCTTCGCTCACCGCGAGTGCGTACGTGTCGCGCTGGGTCTCGTAGCGTTGGACTCGCTCGGCGGGCGTGACAGCCCCGAGGCGATCGGTCTTGTAGTCGATGACCAGCGGGGGCCGTCCCGCGGTCTCAATCAGAAGATCGATCGAGCCTCGCATGACGGTGTCTGGCAGCGCAAGGAGGAACGGGACCTCGGCGCGGCTGCGCTCGGCGTCGCGAACCCATTTGGAGAAGAAGGCGCATCCCAGCCAGGCGCGGACCGCCTCCAGCGCCTCCGCCTCCTCGGCGTCGGGGTCGAGCCCGGCGGCGAGCGCGAAGCGGCGGGTCAGGTCGGGCGGCGGCTCGCGCCAACCGTTGGCCTGGCTCCATTCGAGCAGGGAATGGACGGCGATGCCGTGCGCCGCCCGATCCTCCCCGGTTGCGCTGCCGCCTTCTGAGCGGCGATCGGAGTCCTCCAAGCGCTCGGCGATCGCCGTGTAGGAGAGGAACCGTGTCGGGACATTCGGGCTCGGGGGACGGGCAAGTGGCGCCGGTCCCTCGCCGAGGGGAAGCGCGTCGCCGGCCTCTCGCGCCGTCGCCGTCAGCTCGGCGGCTCGCTCGGCGGAGGGAAGGCTGACGTGAACCGCGATCTCGGAGGGGGGGAATTCCGCCTCAAGGCCGGCGCGCGGCTGCGGCGGGGGCACTTCCACGGCCGAGTTGCTCTCGCGGTCGATTCCAAAGGCGTCGACGATGCGCTCGATGACGGGGGTGCCCGGCTTCGTCTCCTTGCCTGGCCCGGGCTTGACGACGCCGCTGAGGATCAGGTGCTCGCGCGCGCGGGTGGCCGCCACGTGGAAGAGTCGCAACCCCTCCTCGGAGTCGCGGGCGTTCCCCTCCTCGCACAGCTCGCCGTATGAGAAGAGATTGATCGCCGGGGCGCCCAGCCGGCGAAGCTGCATCCCGATTCGCGGCTCCTCCGCTTCGCGGCCGAGCACCAGCAGAGGCGCGCGCGAGCCCGCCAGGAGGCTGCGCGAAAGGTCCGGGACGGCGACGACGCCGAACTCGAGCCCCTTGGCGTTGTGGATGGTCATGATCCGCACGCCGTCGTGCCCCTCGACCGCGGTCGCCGCCTGGGCCTCCGCACCGCTCTCCGCTCGGGAGGCAAGGTAGTCCAGGAACCCGCGCAGGTCGCGGCCCTCGCGCGACTCGAACTCCGCCGCCAGCCGCATCAGCTTGCGCACGTTGGCGAAGCGGGCTTCGCCCTGGGGGCGCATCAGCACGGCGAGGTCGTAGCCGGTCTCCCTGACGGCGGCCTCGACCAGATCCGTCAGGGAGAGGCGCGTGCCGCGCTCGCGCAGCGCCGCGACCGCTTCGGCAAAGCGACGCAGGAGCGCGATTTCCGCCTCGGGGATTTGCGCCAGCCGCTCGGGCTCGACCAGATCGGCTTCGCGCAGGCCGCCCGCCCGCTCGACCGCGGGCCAAACGCGCCGCCGCCTTCCAGCGCTCGCGCGCAGCAGCCACAGCGTGTCGGGGGTCACCCCACAGGCGGGGGAGGCGAGTGCGCCGAAGAGCGCCTTGTCGTCGAGCGGATTGGCGATCGTCGCCAGCAGCGCGCAGACGTCGGCAACCTGCTGCTGGGACCAGTAGCCGCGACCGCCGACCACGTAGGGGCGCAGGCCGGCCCGCTCCAGCGAGTCCTCGTAGGCGTCGAGGTGGGTAAAGGCCCGCAGCAGGACGACCATCTCGCCGCGGGGGACCCCGGCGTCGGTCAGGCGACGCAGTCGCTCGGCGACGAAGCGGGCCTCGGCCAGGCAGTTGAGGGGAGTGCGTCCGTCGACGGTCGGCAGTAGGTCGATCCCCTCCTCGTCCCAGCCGTCGCGGGCGGTGAGCAACAACTCCACCGCCGCCCCTTTCTCGGGGAGTGGCGTGGCGGGCTCGGCGCCTACCCGCAGCGGCTGGAACGATTCGCCAAGTAGCTGATGGCCAAACGCGTTGACCGCGCCGATCACCTCGGGCCGCGAACGGAAATTGCCGCTCAGGCTCATCGAGTCGGCGCCCGGACGCTCCTCCACCAGGCGTCGTTGCTCGCGGAAGACGTCGAGGTCGGCGTGGCGAAACCCGTAGATGGATTGGAACTCGTCGCCGACGACCATCAGCTCGCTGCCGGGGCCGCGCAGTGCCTCGATCAGCCGCAGCTGTAGCCCGTTGGTGTCCTGGAACTCATCGACCATCAGATGTTTGAAGCGGTCGCGGTAGTCCCCGCCGATCTCGGCTCTCTCCAAGAGGCCGGCGGCGAGGATTTGCAGATCTTCGAAGTCGATCGCCGCGCGCCGGCCCTTCGCCGCCTCGAACGAGGTGGAGTACAGCTCGAGCAGCTCGGCCAGGTGGCCGTAGGCCTCGCCGCCTTCGCCCGCCTCGGCGACCCTGGCGACGGCGGCGTCGATCGCCTCCCGATAGACAGCCATCGCCTTCGCTTTGCTCTCGGTGCGCAGCGCCGCCAGCTCCTCCAGCTCCGGCGCGCTCTCGCCCGTCAGCTCGAGGAGGTCCAGGGCGCGCTCCACCAGCTCCCGGCTGGAGTTGGCCGGTTTCAGCTCTTCGAGCGTCGTCGCGGCAGCCTCGGCCGCCCGGCGCAACGAGTCGGTGACATTGGGCTGAGGGGGCTCGGGCAGCCGGGGGTTGGCTATGCCGCGACTGCGCAGTTCGGCGTGGATGCCGGTGACGATCGAGCGCAGTCCCTCGACCTCATAGGCCGCGACGGTTTCCTCGCGCGCCGCCCCGCCGGCCGCCAGGAACTCGTCGAGCGCCTCCTCGAAGGCCTCCTGGGCCGCCCGCTCGGCCTCGGGGGCGTCCAGCACTCGGAAGCCGGGGTCGATCCCCGCCGCAACGGGGTGGCCGGCCAGCAGCCGGCTGCAGAAGCCATGGATCGTCGTCACCCAGGCGCCGCCGATTCCCGCCAGCAGGGCTCGGGCGCGCTCCTCGCCGTCCCTCGCCCGGCGCTCGAGTTCGGCACGGATCCGCTGGCGCAGCTCCGCCGCCGCCTTGTCGGTGAAGGTGAAGGCGAGGATCGTGTCGGGGTCTATGCCGTCATCGCAGGTCAGCCGGCAGTAGCGGTCGACCATGACGCCGGTCTTGCCGGTGCCGGCTCCCGCCTCCAGCAGCACGTCGAGCCGGGTCGCCTCGATCGCCGCTGCCTGCTCCGGGGTGGGCGTTCTCTCGCTCACGCCGCGCCTCCTCGCTAGGACAGCGTTCCTCGACATCGAAGTCCTCCTCGACCACCGGCGCCCGGTCGCGCCGGCAGATCGGGGCGAAGTCGCAGTAGGTCGGGCAGGTGTCATGCCCGCGCAGCCCTTTGCGCGGGCCGGGGTCGCGGCGAATCTCACCCGAGCGCATCCGCGCGACGATCTGGCCGGCCCGCCGCCGCGCATCGGCGAGCAACTCCTCCAGCCCCTCGTCGTCGACCAGGTCGGTGCGAACGATCCCGTAGGAGCCGAGCTCTTCCGCGAATTCCTCGAGGACCGCTCCCCGGGGGCGCCGTTTGGACGTTCCGCGCAGCGGGTGGTAGAGGCCGCCGACCGGTCGCCCACCCCAGTGTTCGGCGACGGCGATCAGGTAGAGCTGCAGCTGCAGCTTTGCCTTCTCCTCGAACTTCTCGCGCGGCGTCACCGATCCCGCCAGCTTGTAGTCGAGGACCAGGGCGCTGCCGTCGGGCGCCCGGTCGACCCGGTCGATCGCGCCGTGCAGCCCCCAGTCGTCGATCCTCAGCACCGGCCTCTCGCTGCCCTCCTGCTCACCGAAGCCGGCCTCCAGCAGCCAGGGCTCGAAGCCTCCGGTCTCACGCCGGGCCTCTTCGGCAAGGAAGCGGCATAACAGTCGTTCGACCCGGCGCGCGATGGCTCGCTCGCTCGGGTGATCGCCGAGCTCGCGTTCGGCGGCGATCTCGGTAACCAGCTCCCGCCCCCGATCGATCCATGCCGGCAGCGAATCGGGGCGGGGGAGCGGGTCGCCTCCGGGCCGCTCCTTGTAGAGGCGGTCGAGTGCGGCGTGCATCAGCCCGCCCTGGACCAGTGGGTCCGGCTTGGGGTCGAGTGGCTGGGGATCGAGCTCGTGTCCGGCGAACCAGCGATACGAGCAGAGGTCGAACTCCTCCAGGGTGGTGCCGCCGTAGGCCTGGACCGCGGCGAGCGACTCGAGCACCGCGGTGTTCGCCAGTGGCCCCGGTGCCCGCGAAGCGGCGTCCGCGGCGCGAGCCGTCGCCAGCCTCACGTCGAGGCGGCGCCCTGTCTCACCATCGACCCCCGCGGCGGCCAGCGACTCCGCCGCATCGGCCGTAGCTCCGCGAGCGGCGATTGCGCGCGCCAGTTCGTCCACGGAGGGCGCCTCGACAACGGGGTGGACGACCTGGGCAAGGTCGCGCCCGCGCGCGATCGATTCCTCCACCGGGTCGGGCTCCTCGGTTCCCGGCGGTGGGTCGAGCAGGCGGCGGACCTCGTCGATCAAGGGCGAGCGCGCCTCGGCGCCGCCGCTTTCATCGCTGTCGCGGTAGGAGAGGTAGAGGCGCTCGCGGGGCAGCGAGATGCTCGCGTAGAAGAGATAGCGCTCTTCGGCGTCGGTGTCGTGGCGAGGATCGAGGCCAAGCAAGTCCCGCTGTCGGTCGGAGAGGAACGGGTCGCCGCCGCGGTCACGGCGCGGAAACTCGCCGTCCTGGAGGGAGGCGACGAATACGTGGTCGAAGCGGGAGGCGCGCAGCTGCTGGGGCTCGGCGATTCGCACCCGGCTTCCCACCGGTCCGCTCCAGGCTCGGAAGGTAAGCCCCTTCAACACCCCGATCAATTCCCGGGGTGACGGCGCCCGCTCGTCAAGCTCCCCCATGTCGGCGAGAGTGCTCGCGATCGCCGCGATTGCGCGCGAGTCCGTCTCCTCGCCGGTTTCCTCCGACTCGCCCAGCTGCGCGCGCACAGCGATTTTCGCGACGATCCGAGCGAGCTCCTCGGCGAATTCGGCCCGGGGGCCGCGGGCGGCCCTTCGAACCCGCTCGAGGTCCGGGGGGAGTGCGTCGCCCTCTCCTCGCCAAAGCTCCAGCGCCGTCGCCGCATCTCGCACCCGGCGGCCGCGAACCTTCGCCTCCAGCCTGTCGACCATGTACGGGGGTGCTCCCGAGGGGCCGCGCAGGAACCGCAGCAGGTCGCTCGCCCGGCGTGCCCCGAACTCGGCCTCGAGCAGGGCGATCAGGCAACCGCCGACCGCTGTCCCGGAGGCCGGCAGATCGGCTTCCAGCGCCGTCTCGATTCCGTAGGACTCGAGCACCGCGGCGATCAGCGGACCGCGACGAGCCGGATCGCGCAGGACGAGCGCGATCTCCGCCGGGTCGGCGCCGGCTGAAATCAGCTTCGCCATCTCGACTCCGATCGCCTCCGCCTCGGCCCTCTCGCCGGCCGAGCGAAGCAGGGTCAGGCCCTCGACGGGCGGGCGAGTCTCGGCATCGATCGCGCCGAAGCTTCGCTCGAGGTGGAAGAGGAGCGGGCTTTCCGTGTTGCGGGGATCGGCCGGCAGGGTCTCCTCGTCGCCGCCGATTCTCTCGCGCAGTTTGTCCAGCAGCGCCACGCGCTCTCGCAGGATCGCGTGGTCCTTTTCATAGGGCAGCGCGATCGTTACCTCGGCGACATCGCAGAGGGCTGCGACCAGCTCGAACTGGTTCGGGGTCAGGTCGTCGAGCCCGTAGAGGAAGACCGGGCGCTCACGCCAGAAATCCCCGGCGCCGCGCAGGAGTGCGATCGCCTCGGCGGCGATCTGGTGCAAGTCGACGCGGCCGAGCGCGTCCCGTGCCTCCGCATAGCCGCCGAACAGGCTTGCGATGTCGCTCAGGTAGGCGGACCCCTCGAGCGTCCCGGTGCCTGCCTGCATTGCATCGGGGTCGATGCCGGCGCGTTGAAGCTCGTCCAGCAATCGCCTGAAGGCGAGGGCGAAGCCGGGGCGTTCCGCGGAACGCCGCAATGGCCCGAGCGGCGCCGCGAGGGCGATCTCAATCAACCGCAGGCGCTGCGACTCGGTCAATTCCGGGCCCGGGGGAGAGCCGCCGGCTATCGCCACCGTGCGAAAAAGGGCACCGAAGGTCATCACCGAACCGCCGAGCGCCGCGCCTCGCTCGCACAGCTCTCGCTCCATACGGAACCTTTCGTCCTCGTTGGGCACGACGAGGATCGGATCGCGTTCCAGCGCCGCGGAGAAGCGCTCTCGGATCAAGGCGACGCGACCCGAGTTGGGGGGTCCGAGGATCAGCTTCAGGGCCATCGCCTCAGCCTATGGATCGCCTCGGCGCGCTCCCCCGCAAACTGCGACTTCCCGGCCCCGCTTTGCCGTCTACCACCGCCTCTAGATTGATTCCCACGCATGGCCCTCTGCTTCGTAGACCCAGCAGACGCGATCCGCGCCATCGCCGACTCGGTCGGCCGCGAGGCTCGTCGCCAACTACTCGGCGAGGCGGTCCGCGCCTGGGTCGACGAGATCCCCGACGACGAGCTGGAGACGCACTACGCGAAGGCGCTCTCCGAGCTCGACGAGCACGACCTCTCGATGCTCGCCGCCTGGCACGGCTCGCTCGAGGTCGGCCACCCGCTTCCCAATCGCGACTTCCTGATGGGCGCCTTCGGCTCCCTGGGGGAGCACCGTCGCGAGGCGCTCAAGCTCGCCGCCGGCTTCCGCGGCGAGGAGGCGGTCGACGCCGGCGTCACCGAGGAGCACGCGCTCGAGCTGGTCCTCGGCCTGCTCTCCGGGCCGCGCCTGATGGAGCTCGCCGTCGAGGCGGTCGAGCTCTACATCTGGGACCGCGCCGGCTCGCGACAACTAAGCCGCGGCGAGCGCCGCGCGGATCTCGGCGATCGCCTGGGCGTTCTCGCGGAAGTGGACGGCGCTGAGGCCGACCTCCCGCGCGCCCACGCAGTTGACCTCGACGTCGTCGACGAAGAGGCACGCTTCGGCCGGCAGGCCGATCCGCTCCAGGGTCAGCCGGTAGATCTCCGGCTCCGGCTTGCGGCGCCCGACGAAGGCCGAGTCGACGACCAGCTCGAAGATCTCGTCGACCGGCAGCATCGAGCGCCACAGGGGCTCCCACTCGCGCACGTTGTTGGTCAACATCGCCATCCGGTATCCCTCCGCCTTCAGCTCGCGCATCAGCTCGATCATCGGCGGGTTCGGGTTCAGCGCCCGGAAGTAGATCTCTTTGAAGCGGTGCATCTCCGGGCGGTGGCCGACCAGCGGCTCCAGCCCGTCGGCGATCCGCTCCAGGAAGTCGACCTCGGTGACCTCGCCGCGCTCCAGCGCGTACAGCGGGTGCTCGCCGTCGGCCTCGGCGACCGCCTGCATCGCCTTGCCGAGGTTCTCGGTGGAGATCCCGGTCTCGTCCTGGAAGGCCATGAAGGACCCGACCAGCGGCGTGGTCAACACCCCGCCGAAGTCGGAGACGATCGCTTTGATCTGAGAGTCAGCCATCGGCGCGCACGATCTCGTAGTGGCCGAGCCCCTCGCGCCCCTCGACCGACCAGCGGAAGAAGGCGATCTCGGCACTCAGCCCTGGGCGGAGGACCGGCGCCGAGCTGATCAGCGTGCCGGCGCCGCGCAGCGGCCGGCCGTCGTCGCCGTCGGGCCACAGCTCCAGCGTCGCGCGGCGCTGCACCCCGTCCTCGCCGTACTCGGTCGAGAGCAGCGCCTCGGAGACCTCGACCGGCGCGGCGTCGGGATCGCAGATCACCGCGGCGACCTCCTCCTCGCCGTGCCCGCCGGCCCCTCGCGGCCGCAGCGCGGTCAGCGCCAGCAGCCCGCCGTCGGAGAAGACGATGCCGATCGATCTGCGCAGTGCCGCTTCGGGATCGTTCATGCGCGGTGGGTCGGGGTGGGGAGCACGGCGGGAAGCCTAGATGAGCCGCCCGGCTACCATTGCGTCATGTCTGAGAACGAAACCGCGGTGCTGACCGAAGACGACGTGCTCGAAGCCCTCGAAGAGGTGATCGACCCCGAGCTGGGGCTCGACTTCGTCTCGCTCGGCCTCGTCTACGACGTCGACATCGAAGGCTCCGACGTCTACGTCACCTTCACCCTGACGACCCCGGCCTGCCCGATCGGCCCCCAGGTCTCCGAGCAGATGAAGGAGTTCGTCGGCGACCTCGCCGGCGTCAGCGCCGTCCACCCGAAGATGGTCTTCGACCCCGCCTGGTCCCCGGAGATGATGTCCGAGGACGCCAAGTTCGCGCTGGGGTTCTGAGGCCGACGAGCCCGGCAGTCGCGGCTCGTCCTCGCGGACCTCGTGTGCGGTCCCGTCGAAGTCGTATGGGCGAGGCCCGGTTTCTGGTCCGCTAGCCCCGTTGCCGCGACCCGGAATCCCCATCACCACGAAACGCCGTGTGAAGTAGGAGCGGCCGAGGCGCCTGACGATTGCCCGGGTCGGTGGAAACAGGAAGATCAGGCCGAAGATGTCGGTGATGAAGCCCGGGGTCAGCAGCAGGGTGCCGCCGATCGACGATCATCGCGCCGTCGGCCACCTCGCGGCCGGGGAAGCGCCGCGCGGCGATCGCCTCGTTGAACTTCCGCCAGGCGCCGCGGCCTTGGTGGCGCAGCAGGAAGGAGCCGAGCAGGGCGTCGGCGAGCAGTAGGGCCAGGGTCGGCCAGACGCCGATCAGCCCGCCGACCTGGATGATCACGTACAGCTCGGCGATCGGCACGACGATGAAGAGGACGACGAGCAGGGCCATGCCCAAAGCCTAGAGAGGCGGAGCGCTCAGGCCGGGGCGCCGGCGGTGCTGGCCGCTTCTTCGAGCGCCGCCAAGGACTCGGTGATCCCGTTGGAGATCACCTCGATGTCCTCCATCGAGTCGTAGTCGGCGAGCAGGCCGAAGTCGACCTTGCCGTTGTAGCTCATGATCGCGATCGCCAGCGCGTGGTTCTCCGGCAGGAAGGCGATCGGGACGACCTCCTCCAGCTCTCTGCCCAGAACGTAGAGGGGGATCTGCGGCCCCGGCACGTTGGTGACGATCGTGTTGAAGAGGCGGGTGGAGAAGTTGATCCGGGAGGCCTGCGCGAGCAGGGTCGGCGGGGCGAAGTCGTTGAAGCGGGAGATCACCTCGGCGCCCAGGGCCTGCTTGGAGCGCTTCATTCCCTCCATCCCCTCGCTGACCACGCGCAGCCTGCGCACCGGGTCCTCGATGTAGACGGGCAGCGGCCCGCGCATCGCCGCGATCCGGTTGCCGAGGTCGCCGTGCTCGTCCTCGCCGCGGATCGAGACCGGCACCAGAGCGCGCAGCTCCAGCCCTTCCGTGCGGATGCCGCGCCCATGCAGCCAGTCGCGCAGCGCGCCGGTCACCACGGCGAGCACGACGTCGTTGACGGTTCCTCCCAGCGCGTTCTTGATCCGTTTGAAGGTGGCCAAATCGGAGCGCGCCCAGACAAAGCGACGGTGCGGCCCGATCTGGCAGTTCAACGGCACGTGGGGAGCCGGGTCCGCGAAGGCGCCGATCACCTCGCCGACCGCCTCCAGGGCATCGGCCGCTTTGCGCGCTGCTGCCTCGGGATGCTTCAACGCTTCGACCGCGCGCTCCACCAGGCCCACCGGCGTCGCCGCCAGGTCGCTGACGCCGCGGGTCATCAGGTCGGTGGTGGAGGGTTGCGGGTGCGGCGACCAGTTGTCCTCGGCGATCGCGGGCTCGGGCACCGGCTCGAGGTCGAACAAGACGGTCCCGATGTCGACCCCGGAGATCCCGTCGACCATCGCGTGATGGGTCTTGGTGAGGATCGCGAAGCGGTCGCGCTCCAGGCCCTGGACCAGCCACAGCTCCCAGAGCGGCTTGGAGCGGTCGAGCTGCTGCGAGAAGACCCGCCCGACCAGGCGTTTCAGCTCCTCCTCGCCTCCCGGTTCCGGCAGCGCGGTGTGGCGGATGTGGTAGGTGAGGTTGAAGTTGACGTCGTCCGCCCAGAGCGGCCGCCCGGCCTCCAGCGGCGGCACGACCAGGCGCTGGCGGAAGCGCGGCACCTGGCTCAGCCGCCCGCGGACGTGCTCGACCAGGTCGACGTAGCGCGGCGGCGGTCCCTCGAAGACCAGGACCGCGCCGACGTGCATGTGGCTGGCCGAGGTCTCGTTGGTCAGAAACGAGGCGTCGACGGCCGTCAGCCGGTCAAGGTGTCCACCATTGGTGCTCAAGGGTTCAACGGTACCCTGTCGCTCATGCCCAGCACCACCACTTCCGCTCCCAGCAAGGTCCTTCTCGCCGCCCCGCGCGGGTACTGCGCCGGGGTCGACCGCGCCGTGCAGACGGTCGAGCGGGCGCTCGAGCTGCACGGGGCGCCGGTCTACGTGCGCAAGGAGATCGTCCACAACAAGCACGTCGTCGAGGAGCTCTCCAAGCGCGGCGCGATCTTCGTCGAGGAGGAGACCGAGGTGCCGGAGGGCGAGATGGTCGTCTTCTCCGCCCACGGCGTCGCCCCGGCGGTCCACGACAATGCCGCCGCCCGCCACCTGCGCACGATCGACGCCACCTGCCCGCTGGTCACCAAGGTCCACGTCGAGGCGCGCCGCTTCGCCGCCGACGGCTACACGATCGTGATGATCGGCCACGAGGGCCACGAGGAGGTCGAGGGGACGACCGGCGAGGCGCCGGACAGCATCGTCTTGGTGCAGACCGCCGAGGAGGTCGACTCGCTGGAGGTCGAGGACCCCGAGCGGGTCGCCTTCATCACCCAGACGACCCTCTCGGTCGACGAGACGGCCGAGATCATCGCCGCCCTGCGCAGCCGCTTCCCGGCGATCACCAGCCCCAAGTCAGACGACATCTGTTACGCGACGACCAACCGCCAGATCGCCGTCAAGCAGCTCGCCCGCGAGTGCGACCTCGTCCTCGTGATCGGCTCGACCAACTCCTCCAACTCCAACCGCCTGGTCGAGGTCGCCCGCGAGCACGGCGCCGCCTCCCACCTGATCGACAACCACACCCAGGTCGAGGAGGGGTGGCTGGAAGGGATCGAGACGGTCGGCATCACCTCCGGAGCGAGCGCCCCCGAGGAGCTGGTCGAGCAGCTGGTCGACTTCTTCCGCGAGCGCGGCGCCGACGACGTCTCCGAGCTGCGCACCGTCCACGAGGACGTGCGCTTCATGCTGCCGAAGAAGATTCGCGAGGCCCAGGCCGCGGTGTAGGCGGAGGTGGGGGCCTCCCCGCCGGACAAATGCCGGCCTAATGAGGCCGGCATTTTGAGTATCCGCCCGTCGGGAAGGCCCCCACCTCCGCCTCTACTACGGAAGGCCCGCCGCGAAGCTGACCGACCAGAGCTGCAGGCCGGGGGAGGGCTTCAGGGTGAGGGCGTGGCGCTCGTGGCGTTCGTGTTCGGCCAGCGCGTAGAGAGCCGGCGCCGTCGATCTCGACCGGTGGGCGAGGGTCACCGTCGAGAGTGACCGCGATCTCGCCCTTGCCCTCGACGGTCGCGTAGACGCCGCCGGCCTCGTAGGGGACTTCGAGTTCGTCGCCGTCCTCGCCCGCCGTCCACGGCCGCTCCCAAGAGCCGCCCGGGAAGACCTCCTGGCTCGGGGCCATCACCCGTGCGTTCGGCGCGTCGGTGGGGCGCAGCGGCGCCATCGGCGCCGGCAGGTCGCGCAGCGCGTCCAGCTCGCGCAGCTCGGCCTGGATCGCCTCCTCGCTCGCCAGGTACTCGCCCTCGCCGAAGTGGGCCCAGCGCAGGACGCCCCCCATTCCCCAGAGGAAGAGGCTCGGCCAGCCGTTGCAGCCGTAGTCGTGCCAGAGGGTGCGGTCGGCGTCGATCGCGACCGGGAACTCGACGCCGAGCCGCGCCAGCCCCGTCGCGACCGTGTCGCGGTCCATGCCGAACGGAAAGCGGGGCGCCTGGACGCCGATCACGCCGAGACCGTCGTCGCGGTAGCGGCGGTGCCACTCCGACACGTAGGGGAGCGTCCGCACGCTGTTCAGCTGGGCGAAGTCGAGGAAGTGGACCAGCGCCGGCCCGCCCGCGGTCAGCGCCGGCATCGAAGCGGGGGCCTCACCGATCCACTCGATTCCGGGCGGCAGGTCGGGGGCGGCGATGTCGTCTTGTTCAGGGCGCATTGGCGGGGGTGCGGCACGTTATCCTGGGCCGCCCCCCGGATAGGCGAACCAAGGAGGAGTCAAGTGAGCAACGACGTCTGGCAGAGGATCGAGGAGGCCCGCACCCGCTGGAACGTGCTCGAGCACCCCTTCTACCAGCGCTGGTCCGCCGGCGAGCTGAGCCGTGAGGAGCTGGCCGAGTACTCCGGCCAGTACCGCCACGCGACCGCGGCGATCGCCCAGCTCAGCGCCGACGTCGCCGAGTCCGCCCCCGAGGCCGAGCGCGCCGAGCTGCGTCGCCACGCCGCGGAGGAGGAGGCTCACATCGCCCTCTGGGACGGCTTCGTCGATGCGGTCGGCGGCGAGGTTGCCGCCGCCCCCACGGCGGAGACGAAGGAGTGCGTCGAGGCCTGGACGGCCGCCGACGGACGCCTCGCCCAGCTGGTTCGCCTCTACGCGATCGAGAGCGGCCAGCCCGCCATCTCCCGGACCAAGCGGGAGGGCCTCGCAGCCCACTATGGGATCGGCGACGGGCCGGGCAACGAGTACTTCCGGGTCCACGAGCACGCCGACGTCGAGCACGCGGCCGAGGGCCGCTCGCTGATCGAGGCTCACCTCGCCGGCGCCGACCCCGACGAGCTGGTCGCGGCGGCCGAGTCGGCCTTCAAGGCGAACTGGCGCCTGCTCGATGGGGTCACGCCCTGCTGATCGCATAGTCGGGATCGCCCTCGGCATCGCCCTCGGGGTGGCGATCGTCGTCGTCTTCGTCTTCTTCGGCAGCGAGGGAACGATCGATTCGCCCAGGGTGAATTCAGGACAGGGGGCGGCGCAGACCAGAACCGCCCCGCCGGCGCCCCCGGCGGGCCGACCGGTGCGCTAGGTTCAGGCCATGCCCGAGGTGCTGCTGGCCGCGGTCCCGCTGATCCTCTTGGTCGGCTCGCTTTTGCTGGGCCGCTACCCCGGTCATCGCACAATCGTGCGGTTGTCGGAGCGGATCGTCACCCGCCGTCACCGCAGAACTCCCAGGCCGGCGAGGACGCGACGGCCGACGCCGCCGCGCCGCTTTGCCCCCAGCGGCGGCCTCCTGCTTGCCTGTGGGATCGCCACTCGCCCACCGCCGCTCTCGCTCTAGCGACCTGAACGGTTTACGCGGCCAACCGGCCGCGGGAAATTTGCGCGGGCAGACGCTCGCGCGATGAGCGAGGAGTGTGAGCATGAAAGGCAATACCGCACGCGTAGTGGGCGGGATCCTGATCATCGTCGTGGCGATCGTCCTGCTGGTGGTCCTGAAGAACAACGGCAGCGACAACGGCGGCAGTACGACGAGCAATGCCGCGGTTGGCGCGGTCCCGACGATCGTCGTCAAGAACGGCAAGCCGGTCGGCGGCATCAGGGAGTTGACGTACTGCAAGGGAGACCAGATCCGCTTCCAGGTGGACTCCGACGTCAGCGACGAGATCCACGTCCACGGCTATGACCTGATGAAGGACGTCAAGGCCGGCGGCTCGGTCAGGTTCGATTTCCCGGCCGACCTGGAGGGCGTCTTCGAAGCGGAGTTGGAGGGTCGCAAAGAGCAGATCATCGAGCTGCGGGTAAACCCGTGACCTTCCTGCCCTTCGCGCACGCCCTGGTCGCGCGCCAGGATCTGCCGATCCCGGCGTGGCTGTTTGCCTGGGGGGCGTCGATCGTCCTGATCGTCTCCTTCTTCGCGCTCTCGGTCGCCTGGCGCACGCCCCGCCTCGAGGAGGAGCGCTGGCGCCCTCTCGGGGCGGGGCTCTCGCGCGTCCTGCTCAGCCCGCCGGCGCAGGCGCTCTACGGCGCGGTGGGGGTCTTCCTGCTCGGCGTCGCCATCTATGCGGGCCTTCACGGCACCGAGGCGCCCGACCGGAACTTCGCGCTGACCTTCCTCTTCGTCACCGCCTGGCTTGGGTTCCCGGTGCTCAGCGTCGTCTTCGGCGACGTCTTTCGCCCGTTCAACCCATGGCGGGCGATCGGGCGGGCGGTGGGGGGGACCTTCAGGTCGCTCGTCGGCCAGTCGCCGGCGCACCTCGCCTATCCCGAGGCGGTGGGTCGCTGGCCCGCCGCAATCGGCCTGCTCGCCTTCGTCTGGCTGGAGGTCGTCTACGGGACCAGCGGCGGTGTTGCGGTCGGCCTCTCACCGCACGCCGCCGGGGTCGCCGCCATCGCCTACAGCGCCTACACGCTGGCGATGATGGCGCTGTTCGGCGTCGAGAAGTGGTGCCGGACGGGCGAGGTCTTCTCGGTCTACTTCGGGATGTTCTCCCAGCTTGGCTGCTTCGAGGCCAGGGACGGTCGGCTGGGGGTGAGGCGGCCGCTGACCGCCGCCGGGCGCTGGGCGACCGTGCCCGGCTCGCTCGCCGTGGTGGTCGCCTCGATCGCCTCGACCAGCTTCGACGGCGCCCAGGAGGGGGCGTTCAAGAGCGCGATAGAGAGCGTCTTCAACCGGTTGGTCAGCGCCGGGATGTCGCCCACCGGCTCCCTGCGCCTCACCGACACGATCTTCATGGCGCTGTGCTTCGTGGGGGTGGGGCTGGTCTACCTGATCGGGGTCCGGGGAATGGAGACGGTGCGCGGGGCGCCGCCGCTTCGCAAGCTTCGAACCGGCTTCGCGCACACGTTGATCCCGATCGCCTTCGCCTACCTCGTCGCCCACTACTTCAGCCTCGTCGTCTTCCAGGAGCAGGCGCAGTTCACCTACCTGCTCTCCGATCCGCTCGGGACCGCGACCACCGACCTCTTCGGCACCGCCTCCAGCGGGATCGACTTCGGAGTCCTCGGCGCCAACGCGATCTGGTACGTCCAGGTGGGGGCGCTGGTGGTCGGTCACGTCGTCGGGCTCACCCTCGCCCACGACCGCGCCGTCGCCTACTGGGGCGACTACCGCCAGGCTTCCCGATCTCAGTACTGGATGCTGGCGGTGATGGTCGCCTTCACCTGCTTCGGCCTCTACCTGCTCTCGGTGGCCAACGCGTGACCGGCACCGGGGGTGTCCTCGGCGCGGTACTCGGCGAGGAGCCTTTCTTCCTCGTCCCTTTTCGGGAAGAGGAAGAAGACCAGCCCCGCGCCCAGCACGATCGCGACGATCCCGGCCGTGTAGGCCCACTGGTCGCCCTGCAGGAACGAGGTCTTCGCGGCGGCGATGATCTGGCTCGAGTGCCCCGGGTATTGCGAGGCGACGTTGGCGGCGCTGGAGAAGGATTTGGTCAGCTCGTTCTCGATGTTGTCGGTAATCGCCGCCTGATGGGGGGCGGAGGAGATGGCGGCGTTGGCGGCCGCGGCGTAGCCGGCGGTGAGCAGGGCCCCGAGGATCGATTGCATGATCGCCCCGCCGAGGTCGCGCTGCAGGTCCGCGGTTCCGGAGGCCATGCCGGCTCGGGTGACGGGGACCGAGCTGGTCAACGAGTGAGAGGCGGGCGTGCCGGCGAAACCGACCCCCGCCCCGACGAGCGCGTAGGCCAGGGCGACCTTCCAGTAGGGGATGCCCTGCTTCCAGAGCAGCAGCATCGCGAGGAAGCCGAGCAGGCAGAATGCGTACCCGGTAAGCAGGGTGAAGCGCGCCCCCTTCGCCTCCACGATCTTCGCCGAGCGTGGCGCGACCAAGACCATGAAGATCGCCCCCGGCAGGATCGCCGCCCCGGCGCCCAGGGTCGAGTAGCCGAGCACGTTCTGGAGGAACTGCTGGCCGATGAACATCGCTCCCATCAGCGAGCCGAAGACGATGATCCCGGCGCAGGCGGCGACCCAAAAGACCCGCCGCCCGGCGATCTTGAGATCGTAGAGCGGCGAGCGCGCCCGGCGCTGGCGGATCACGAAGGCGACGCCCAGCGCCAACGCCACGACTCCCAGCTCCAGCGCCACCATTCCCTTGCCGGGCGCCGATGCGATGTTGATCGCCATCACCAGGGCCCCGACCAGGAGGATCGAGAGGATGCCGCCGAGGTTGTCGACCGGCTCAGTCGTCTCGTTGACGTGCGCCGGCACGTAGCGCAGCGCCAGGAAGAGGGCGAGCAGGGCGAGCGGCAGGGTGACGAGGAACACCGACCCCCAGTCGAACTGGGTCAGCAGGGCGCCGGAGAGCAGCGGCCCGAGTGCCGCGATCGCTCCACCGATGCCCGACCACAGCGCGATCGATTTGGTTCGCGGGGGCCCCGACCACAGCGCCGTGATCAGGGCGAGGGTGGTCGGGAAGGCCATGCCGGCGGAGACTCCGCCGAGCACGCGGGCCGCGAAAAGGACCCCGATCGAGGGCGCGAACGCGGCGAGCAGGCAGGCGGGGATCGACAGCCCCATGCCGAGCGAAAGCATCATCTTGCGCCCGTAGCGGTCGCCAAGGGCGCCGAGGTAGAGGACGGACGCCGCCAGCCCCAGCGAGTAGCCGACCGCGACCAGGTCGAGCGCCGTCTGGCTGGCGTCGAACGCGTCGCCGATGTCGGGCAGCGCCACGTTGGCGACCGCGAGGTTGAGGTTCGCGACGGCGGCGACCAGGATCAGCGCGGTGAGGACCAGGCCGGCGCGCTCGGGGCGGGTGGATGGTTCTGCGGCCGGCACCGCTGTCAACGCTACTTCACTTCAGGGACTGCGTCGCCATACTCGCTGGCGATGCTTCCCCTCGCCCACGTCGGCCACTGGCTCTGGGTGCTCTACGTCTTGCCGGTCCTGATCATCGTCTTCTCGATCGCCAAGACGACGATCTCCGAAAAGCGCAAGGCGCGGGAGGAAAAAGCTCCTCCGCCGGCGCGCCGACGCCTAGAGGATCTCGGCGAGGCGGCGCTCGAGCGCCGCGGAGACCTCGTCCCGCACCGGGCCCTCGGCGAGCCGCTCGACCAGGGACTCGAGGAAGCCCTCGATGATCAGCCCCTTCGCCTCGGCCGGGCCGAGCCCGCGCGAGGTCAGGTAGAAGAGCTGGTCGCGGTCGATCTGGGCGATCGCGGCGGCGTGGGTGCAGCGGACGTCGTCGGCGAGGATCTCCAGCCCGGGGATCGCGTCCGCGTGGGCGTCGGTGGAGAGCAGCAGGTTGCGGCTCTCCTGGAAGGCATCGGTTCCCTGGGCGCCGGGGTCGACCTTGATCATCCCGCGCCACACCGCGGTGGCCCCCGCCGCGAGCACGCCGCGAAAGGCGAGGTCGGAGTTGGTGTTCGGCGCCGCGTGCTCCTGGGTGGTGTCGTAGTCGAGGTGCTGGCCGGCACCGCCGGCGTAGCCGCCGGTCACCCGCGCCTCGGCACCGGGGCCGGCGAGCTTGGTCTCCATCCGCACCTTGCCGCGCCCCGATCCGAAGCCGAGCGCCGTCCACTCGAGCCGGCCGTCGCGCGCCACCTCGGCGCGCTGGGTGGCGAAGACCCAGGCTCGCTCGGAGATGTCCTGGGTGCTGACGTAGCGCAGCGTCGCCGCCTGGCCGACGTGCAGCTCGACCACCGAGTTGAGCAGCGCGTCGGTCGCGTCGCCGGCGGAGGACCAGTGCTCCCAGACCTCCGCCTCGGCGCCCTCCTCCAGCACGATCAGGGTGCGGCGGTTGATCGCGACGCCGTCCTCGTCCAGCGCCACCTCGATCCGGATCGGCTCATCGACCTTGACTCCGGCGGGGACGTGGATGAGAAGGCCGTCATGCCAGGCCGCGTCGTTGCGGGCGACGAAGGGGTCGTCGGCCGGCGCCAGGGCGCCGAGGCGACCCTCGACCAGCTCGCGATGGGAATCGAGCGCATCTTCGAGCGAGAGCACCGTGGCGCCCTCGCCGCCTTCGATCGAGGCGGCGGCGGAGCCGGCCCCGTAGGCGTCGAGGTCGAGGCTGGAGAGGTCGGTGAATTCCCACCCCTTCGACTTCTGGTCGGGAAGGGGCGGCAGCGCCAAGCTGGCTGCCTCAGCCAATCGAGCCCTCCATTTGCAGCTCGATCAGACGGTTGAGCTCGACCGCGTACTCCATCGGCAGCTCCTTGGTGACCGGCTCGATGAAGCCGTTGACGATCATCTTCGAAGCCTCCTCCTCGCTGAGCCCGCGGCTCTGCAGATAGAAGAGCTGCTCGTCGCCGATTTTCGAGACGGTCGCCTCGTGGCCGACATCGGCGTCGTTCTCGTCGATGCGGATCGTCGGGTAGGTGTCCGAGCGCGAGTCCTCGTCGAGCAGCAGCGCGTCGCAGACCACCTTCGAGCGCGCCTCGGTCGCCCCGTCGGCGATCTCCAAAAGGCCGCGGTAGGTGCTGCGCCCGCCGTCCTTGGAGATCGACTTGGAGAAGATCGAGGAGCTGGTCCGCGGCGCCGCGTGGATGATCTTGCCGCCCGCGTCCTGGTGCTGGCCGTCGCCGGCGAAGGCGATCGAGAGGATCTCGCCGTGGGCCTCGGGGCCGAGCAGGTAGATCGACGGGTACTTCATCGTCAGCTTCGAGCCGAGGTTGCAGTCGACCCACTCCATCGTCGCCTTCTCATGGGCGACGGCGCGCTTGGTGACCAGGTTGAAGACGTTCTGGGACCAGTTCTGGACCGTCGTGTAGCGGACCCGCGAGCTCGGCTTGCAGACGATCTCGACCACCGCCGAGTGCAGCGAGTCGCTGGAGTAGACCGGCGCCGTGCAGCCCTCGATGTAGTGGACGTCGGCGCCCTCCTCGGCGATGATCAGCGTCCGCTCGAACTGGCCCATGTTCTCGGTGTTGATCCGGAAGTAGGCCTGCAGCGGCATCTCGACCTTGACCCCGGCCGGCACGTAGACGAAGGAGCCGCCCGACCAGACCGCGGAGTTGAGCGCCGCCAGTTTGTTGTCGTTGGGCGGAATGATGGTCGCCCAGTACTCGCGGACAAGGTCCTCGTGCTCGCGCAGGGCGGTGTCCA
Source organism: uncultured Solirubrobacterales bacterium (assembly GCA_963837585.1). Taxonomy (GTDB): domain Bacteria; phylum Actinomycetota; class Thermoleophilia; order Solirubrobacterales; family 70-9; genus CAWINX01. The sequence goes on from CAWINX010000003.1 coordinate 833,959, forward strand.
TGTCGGTGAAGATCACGCCCTGGGCCTCGAGCTTCTCGTTGACCTGGTGGTAGACGACCTCGGACTCGTACTGGGCGCCGACCCCGGAGAGGAATTTGCGCTCCGCCTCGGGGATGCCGAGCCGGTCGAAGGTGTTTTTGATGTCCTCGGGGACCTCGCTCCAGTCGCGGCTGTTCTTCTCGGAGGCGCGGACGAAGTAATGGATGTCGTCGAAGTCGATCTGGCCGAGGTTGCCGCCCCAGGACGGGGTCGGGCGCGAGTAGAAGTGCTCGAGCGCCTTGAGCCGGAAGTCGCGCATCCACTGCGGCTCCTCCTTGTACTCGGAGATCGACTCGACCACCTCGCGACTGAGCCCCTTCGGCGCCTTGTAGGCGTAGCCAGACTCGGAATCGTGGAAGCCGAACTTCTCCTTGTAGTCGGCGTTGATCCCGGCGACTTCTCTTTGTTCGGCGACTGCCTCGGGCGTTGCCATGTCTATTCGACCTCCAAGACGATGGTGTCGTCCTCGACGGCTGTCGGGAACGTCTGCACCGGAGCATAGGCGGGGAGTGTCTTCGGCTTGCCGGTGGTCAGGTCGAAGAGGGAGCCGTGGCGGGGGCACTCGACGGTGCAGGAGGAGGCGTCAAATTCGCCCTCGGCGAGCGGGCCGTCGTCGTGCGAGCAGCGATCCTCGATCGCGTACAGCGTGCCGTCGCAGTTGAAGACGCCGATCTTGCGCCCCTCGTGCTCGACCAGGTGCATCGCGCCCGGCGGTAGCTCGGCCGCGGGGCAGACCTGGATCTTGTTTGTGGTTGTGCCGTCCGTCACGTTATTCCTAGTGTATCGGTCGGGATTTTAGCGGTCGGCTCGGGTAACAGGCGCTTGACCACCGGCAGCGCCAGGGTGAGAGGATCGAAGAAACCTTCGATCAGAGGAGACAGAGATGCCCGAGATGACGAGCTACGCGCCGGGGACCCCTTCCTGGGTCGACCTCGGCTCACCCGACCTGGAAGCCTCGATTGAGTTCTACGGCGCCCTGTTCGGCTGGGATGTGCCGGTAACCGAGAACTCCGAGCAGTTCGGCGGCTATCGCCAGGCGATGTCGGGCGAGCGGCCCGCGAGCGGGATGATGCCCCTGATGCAGGAGGGCCAGCCGCCCGCCTGGACGACCTACGTCTCGGTCGAGGACGCCGATGCCACAGCTGCCGCCGTCAAGGAGGCGGGGGGCGCGGTCATCGCCGAGCCGATGGACGTGATGGACCTCGGCCGGATGGCGATCTTCGCCGACCCGGCGGGCGCCGTCTTCGGCGTCTGGCAGCCGGGGACTTTCGCCGGCGCCGGAGTCGTCAACGAGCCGGGGGCAATCTCCTGGAACGAGGTCAACACCCGTGATCTCGGAGGCGGCCAAGGCCTTCTACGGCGCCGTGTTTGGCTGGGGTTTCGAGGACAACGACATGGGGGAGATGGGCACCTACACCAGCATCAAGGTGGGGGACCGCATGGTCGGCGGGATGATCGACCTGACCGGCCGCGCCCCCGACGAGGTGCCTGCCCATTGGCAGGTCTACTTCGCGGTTGAGGACACCGACGCGACCGTCGAGGAGGTCAAAGGAGCGCGGCGGGAGCGTCATGGTCGAGCCGATCGATATCCCTGCGGGCCGCTTCGCGATCCTCACCGACCCTCACGGCGCCTCGTTCGCGGTGATCGCGCTCAGCGAGGAGGCGCAGGCGAACGCCTAGAGGGAGCCGAGGTCGGCGGCCGCTTCGGTGGGGTCGCCGGTCTCGCCCTCGTCCTCCCAGTCCGCCGGTTCGCCGAGGCCGGCGGACTTGACGATCTTCAGTCCCAGCATCGCGCACTTCATCCGGGTCGCGGAGATCTCGATCCCGAGCAGGTCGAGGACGAACTCCTTGGGCAGCCGCAGCAGCTCCTCGCGGGTTTTGCCGACCAGCTCGTCGGTGAGCAGCGAGGTCGCCGCGGTGGAGATCGCGCAGCCTTTGCCCTCGAAGGCGACCTCGGCGACCTTGCCGTCCTCGCCGAGGCGGATCGTCACATGCTGCTCGTCGCCGCAGAAAGGGTTGGTGTCCTCGAACTCCAGGTCGGGATGCTCGATCCGCCCGAAGTTGTGCGGGCGCTTGTAGTGCTCGAGGATCTGGTCTCGGTAGAGCTCGTCCATCAGAGGCCGAACACCTTTCGCGCGTCGTGGAGCCCCTCGACCAGGCGGTCGATCTCCTCGGTCGTCGTGTAGACGCCGAAGCTGGCGCGGGCGGTGGCGGCGACGCCGAGCCGATCCATCAGCACCTGCGCGCAGTGATGGCCGGCGCGGACCGCGACGCCGTGGCGGTCGAGGATCTCGGAGACGTCGTGGGCGTGGATTCCCTCCAGCTCGAAGGAGACCGGGCCGACCCGCTCGGCGCTGCGCGGCGGGCCGAAGACCCGCAGGCCCGGCACCTCGACGAGTTGCTCCAGCGCGTAGTCGGCGATCCGGCGCTCGTGCTCCAGCACCGTCTCCATGCCGAGGCCGTCGAGCCAGCGCAGCGCCGAGGCCAGCCCGATCGCCTGGGCGATCGCCGGCGTGCCCGCCTCGAAGCGGGCCGGCGGATCGGCGTAGGTAGTTCCGCCCCTTCCGACCTTGCGGATCATCGATCCCCCGCCCATGAACGGCGGCATCGCCCGCAGCAGGTCGAGCCGCCCCCAGAGCACCCCGATCCCGGTTGGCGCGTAGATCTTGTGGCCGGTCAACGCGTAGAAGTCGATTCCCAGGGCGGCGACGTCGAGCGGCAGCTTCGGCGCCGCCTGGGCGCCGTCGACGAGGACCAGCGCGCCGGCCTCGTGCGCCAGGCGGGCGATCTCGGCGATCGGGTTCTCCGTCCCCAGCACGTTGGAGACGTGGGCGACCGCGACCAGCTTCGGCCCCTTCTCGAGCAGGCCGGCCAGCGCCTCCATGTCGAGCAGCCCCTCGTCTGTGATCGGCGCCCAGTCGATCTCGGCGCCGACCCGCTCGGCCAGCTGTTGCCAGGGGACGATGTTTGAGTGGTGCTCCATCTCGGTGAGGACGATCCGGTCGCCCGCGCCGAGGTTGGCGTCGCCCCAGGCCCGCGCGACCAGGTTGATCGCCTCGGTCGCGTTGCGGACGAAGACGACCTCGCGCCGGTCGGCGGCGCCGAGGTGGTCGGCGACCGTCGCACGGGCGCCCTCGTAGGCGGCCGTCGCCTCGGCCGAGAGGGTGTGGGAGCCGCGGTGGACGTTGGAGTGGTGGCGGCGCTCGTAGCGGTCGACCGCCTGGATCGAGGCCAGCACTCGCTGGGCGCTGGCGCCGCTGTCGAGGTAGGCGACGGGGCGCCCGTGCACCTCGCGCTCCAGCGCCGGGAAGGAGGCGCGGACCTTCTCGATCGGGAACGTCGCGGCGGGGGAGGAGCGCTTGGCGGTGGTCGGCTCCATCGTCGCGAGGCTAGGCGGCAGCCCCAGCCTCCACCTCGTCGCGGATCCAGCCGTAGCCCTTCTCCTCGAGCACTCCGACCAGCTCCGGCCCGCCCTCCTTGACGATCCGCCCCTCGAACATGACGTGGACGGAGTCCGGCTTGACCATGTGCAGGATGCGCTGGTAGTGGGTGATGATCAGCACGCCCATCTCCGGCCCGGCGAACTTGTTGACCCCCTCGGCGACGGTGCGCAGCGCGTCGATGTCGAGGCCGGAGTCGGTCTCGTCGAGCACCGCGATCTCGGGCCGCAGCAGCGCCAGCTGCAGCAGCTCCATCCGCTTCTTCTCGCCGCCGGAGAAGCCGTCGTTGAGGTAGCGGCTGGAGAAGTCTTTGGGGATGTTCGCCAGCGCCATCGCCTCCTGGGCGACCCTGGCGAAGTCTTTGATCTTGATCGGCTCCTCGCCACGTGCTTCGCGATGGGAGTTGATCACCGTCCTCAGGTACTTGCTGACCGAGACACCGGGGATCGCGACCGGGTACTGGAAGGCCATGAAGAGGCCGGCGCGCGCGCGCTCGTCGGGATCGGCCTCGGTGAAGTCCTCGCCCTTGAAGGTGATCGTCCCCTCGGTGACCTCGAGCGCGGGGTGTCCCATGATCGCGTTCGCGAGGGTCGACTTGCCCGACCCGTTCGGCCCCATCAGGGCGTGGACCTTGCCCTTCTCGACGTCGAGGTCGAGGCCGCGGAGGATCTCCTTGTCCTCGGCCCTCACGTGCAGGTTGCGAATCTCCAGCTCAGCCAACTCGTCTCCGTTTCATCGATTGTTCGCGGGCCGTGGGCCCAGTTATGCGGCGCTGCCGACCGATGCGACCGCGGGCTCGCGGAGTTCCCCTTGCCCGGAGAACTCCACCAGCTCGGCGAGCGTCGTGCCCGCCAGCGCCTTGGTCACGCCGCCCTGGACCCGCGTCCACAGCAGCTTCGTCGCGCAGGCCCGGTCGCCGTCGCTCTCGTGCGAGCAGAGCACCTTGCCCTCCGGCGTCTCGTGGAAGCACTCCATCGGGGCGATCTGGCCCTCCAGGGCCTCGACCACGGCGTCCATGGTGATCGCCTCGGCCGGCAGGGCGAGGCTGTAGCCGCCGTGCGCCCCCCGGGTCGAGGTGACCAACCCGGCCTTGCGCAGTTTCGCGACCAGGTGCTCGAGGTAGGAGAGCGGCAGCTTCTCCGCTTCGGCGACCGCGCTCAGCGACACCGGGACCGAGCCGGGCTGGCGGCCCAGCTCGACCATCAGGCGCACTCCGTACTCTGCTTTGGTCGAGAACAGCATTCGACCTAAATCCTACTGAAGCGGTCGGTTATGGGGCTGCGTCATAATCCGCCGGCAACCCTGACTGAGGAGCGCCACCCCGAATGACCACCACCAAGCAGTCGACTTTCGGAGCAACCCTCCGCACGACGATCCTGATGGCCTCGCTCTCGGGGCTACTGGTCGCGATCGGCTACTTCATCAGCGGCGGCAACCCGAGCACGACCCTGCTCTTCCTCGGGATGGCGCTGGCGATCAACTTCTTCTCCTACTTCTTCAGCGACAAACTGGCGCTGAAAATGAGCGGCGCCAAGCCGGTCTCCGAGTCGGAGGCGCCGAAGCTCTACCAGATGGTCCGCGAGCTGAGCACCCGCGCCGACCTGCCGATGCCGCGCCTCTACATGATCCCCCAGGACCAGCCAAACGCCTTCGCGACCGGACGCAACCCCAAGCACTCGGCCGTCGCGGTGACCCGCGGGATCGTCGGGCTGCTCTCCGACGACGAGCTCCGGGGCGTGCTCTCCCACGAGCTCACCCACATCCGCAACCGCGACATCCTGATCCAGTCGGTCGCCTCCAGCATCGGCGCCGCGATCACCTACATCGCCTACATGCTGCTCTGGTTCGGCGAGGAGGACAACTCGCCGCTGGCCCTGGTCGGGCAGTTCGCGATCTTCCTGCTGGCGCCGCTCGCCGCGTCGATCATCCAGCTGGCGATCTCGCGCCAGCGCGAGTACGCGGCCGACGCCGGCGGCGCCGAGATCTGCGGCAACCCGGAGTCCCTCGCCAGCGCCCTGCTGCGCCTTGAGCAGGGCGCCGCGGCGATGCCGATGCAGGTCAACCAGGCGGCGGAGCCGCTCTACATCGTCAAGCCCTTCTCCAGCAAGGGGATCGCCGGCCTCTTCTCGACCCACCCGCCGATCGAGGAGCGGGTGAAAAGGCTTCGCCAGATGCGGCCCAGCCTCGGCTGAGCAGACCCTCGCTATACTTTTTGAAGTAAAGCTGATCCGGATTTAGGAGATTCAATGGCGTCCATCGATACCCAGGCGCCGATCGAGGAGATCGAGCCCTTCGAAGCGGCGGCGGAGATCGACGGCGGCGACGTCGTCCTGATCGACACGCGCGAGCCGCACGAGTACCAGGAGGCACACCTCGAGGGCGGCAAGCTGGTGCCGCCCGGGTTGCTGGCGGAGGAGATCGCCGCCAGCCGCACCCGACAAGTCGGCCCGCACGATTCTCTATTGCCGCAGCGGCCAGCGCTCGGCGGTCGCCGCCGCGCAGATGGAGGCACTCGGGTACGAGGACGTCGCCTCGATGGCGGGGGGAATCCTCGCCTGGCAGGAGCAGGGCCTTCCCGTCGTCGCGACCGAGGGGATGAGCGCCGCGCAGCGCGAGCGCTACTCCCGCCACACCCTGCTTCCCGAGGTCGGCGTCGAGGGCCAGCTGAAGATGCTGAACGCGAAGGTGCTGCTGGTCGGCGCCGGCGGGCTCGGCGCCCCGACCGCGCTCTACCTCGCCGCCGCCGGGATCGGCACGCTCGGCCTGGTCGACGACGACGTGGTCGACGCCTCCAACCTGCAACGCCAGGTAATCCACAACACCGAGCGGATCGGGATGCCGAAGACCGAGTCGGCCCGCCTCACGATCGAGGCGCTCAACCCCGACGTCGATGTGGTCGAGCACCGGATGCGCCTCGACGCCTCCAACATCCTCGAGATCCTCGAGGACTACGACGTGATCGTCGACGGGGCCGACAACTTCCCCACTCGCTACCTGCTCAACGACGCCTCGGTGCGGTTGCGCAAGCCGGTCGTCTCGGCCTCGATCCTCAGCTTCGACGGCCAGATCTCGACCTTCGTCCCCTTCGAGGGGCCCTGCTACCGCTGCCTGTACCCGACGCCGCCGCCGGCCGAGTTGGCGCCGAGCTGCTCGGCCAACGGGGTGCTCGGCGCGATGGCCGGGACGATGGGTTTGCTCCAGGCCAACGAGGTCCTCAAGCTGGTGCTCGGGATCGGTGAGCCGTTGATCGGTCGCCTGCTTCTCTACGAAGCGCTCAGTACCCGCTTCACCGAGCTCAAGGTAAGGCGTGATCCGGCCTGCCCGATCTGCGGCGAGGACGTGCCCGAGATCGCCACGGAGGACCTGGGCAAGTTCCCCGACTACGAACTCTTCTGCGCCGGATAGCCAGTAGGTTTCCCGCCTGATGGCAACCGTTCGCATACCGCCGGTGCTGCGCCCGCAGACCGGCGGCAAGCCCGAGGTCGACGCCGGGGGTGCGACCGTCGGCGAGGTGCTTCGCACCCTGACCGGCGAGTACCCCGACACCGCCGACCAGCTCTTCGGCGCCGACGGAGACCTCAACCGCTACGTCAACGTCTATCTCAACGACGAGGACGTGAGGGTGCTCGACGGGCTCGAGACCGCGGTCGCCGACGGCGACACGGTCGTCATCCTGCCGGCGATGGCCGGCGGCTGCTGAGCTTCGGCGCCTCGCCCATCTGGACCAGCAACGTCGGCCATGCCGAGGCGCTCCGCGGCCCGCCCCGCCTCGGCGAGGAGTTGCCCCGCGCGTTCGGCGTCGCCATCTTTCCCTCGAGTGGCAAGCGCCTTGGCCAACTCGTAGCGCGAGCGGGCCAGCCAGGGCAGGGCGCCGCTTTCCTGGTTCAGCCGGGCGGCCTCCTCGAGGTGCTCGATCGCATCGTCGGGCCGGCCGAGGCGTGAGGCGAGCAGGCCCAGGTAGTAGGAGCTCGTCCCGCCGTAGGCGGAAGCGCCACCGATCGCGATCGGCCGGTTGCGGTAGGGGGCGAGCATGTCCTCGATCTGCTCCATCCGCTCGACGTCGCCGAGCGCCTCGGCGGTGAGCGCCAGGAAGCCAAGCGCACCGAGCCGAGTCGCGTCATCGGGGATCGCGGCGAAGTCGTCGGTCGGCGAGCTCGTCGAGGAGGCTTGCCGCCTCTTCCCGCTTGCCGAGTCGACCGAGCAGGAAGGCCAGGGCCACTCGCCAGGCGGCGATCGTCTCGTAGGTGGCCGCCAGATCGCGAACCGGCCCCTCCAGTTCGTCAAGTCGGTTCTGCTCCCAGCGCAGCGCGAACAGCTCGACGCCGGAGGATTGGACCGCGTTGGCGGACCTGGCCATCGCTCCCAGCTCGAGCACGTCCGTGGTGAGGCCCTCGGCGTCGTCGAAGCGACCCTCCATCAGCGCCCGCATCGCCTGGAAGGCGTGGCTGTGGATCTGGCCGAGCGGTTGCTTCATCCGGTCGGCGAGGCGGGCGTGCTCGGCGATCGCCACGTCCAGCTCCGTGAACTTGCCGAGCTCCAGTGAGACGATCACCCGCAGGGCCAGCGCCTGCATTTCGAGGTCCCTGTTGCGCAGCTCTCCCGCCAGGGCTCCCAGCTGCCGGGTCAGCTTGACTCGCTCGTCGAGCCCGTCCGGCCCGGAGCGTGCGTGCCAGCGCCCGACCAGCGCTGCGGCCAGCGCCTCCTGGTCATCCCCGGCGCGAGCGAGGTCGAGCGCTTCGGCGCTCTTTTCGTCGGCCTCTTCGGCGCGACCGGCGAACTGGACGGCGGCCGCCAGTCGGGCCAAGAGGCGCGCTCGCAGCGAGTCGGGCAGCCCCTTCTTGGCGAGTGCCGAGCGGAGCAGGTTGATCGCCTCGGCGTCCTGCACTCCGTACCGCTGCCAACCAAATCCGCCGAAGCCGAGGGCGGCGCGCCCGAACGCCTCGGCGTCGCCCGCGGCGCCGGCGATTCTCGCCGCCCGCCCAAAGGTCTCCCTCGAGGAGCTGGCGTCGCCGGCTCGCCACTCGGCTTCACCCAGCGCGATCAGCAACTCGCAGCGCAGGCTCTCGTCGACGTTGTCGATTGAGTTCAGCGCCGAGATCGCGGCCTCGTAATGAGTGACCGCTTCCTCGAAGGCCAGGGCGCCGAGCGCGCTGGCCCCCGCTCGGACGCAGTACTCGAGTGCTTTCGGCGCGTCGGACGGCCCCGCTCCGGCGTAGTGGCGGGCGAGTTCCGCGACATGGCGCGGGTCGCTGCCATGACGGCGCTCGAGCGCGTCTGCGACCTTGCCGTGGAGGGCCGCCCGCCGACGCTTCGGGATGCCCGCGTAGACGGTTTGGCGGAAGAGCGCGTGGGAGAAGGCGTAGTGGTCGAGCGTGCCGGGCACGTCGGTCAGCAGCCCTGCCTCGACGGCGGCTTCCAGAGCATTGGTCACCTCTTCGGAGGGGCGCTCGCCCACGTCGACGATCAGCTCCGCCTCGAACTCTCGCCCGATCACCGAGGCGATTTCGAGCAGCGCCTCGATTCCGGGCCCCAGTTCCCCGATTCGATGCGCCACCGATTCGCGCACCAGCTGGGGTATGCCGTGCGCATAGACCGCCTCGCGGCCCTTGGGGACCGTCTCAGGCTCGCCGTCCGGGGGGCCGATCTGGTTGACCAGGGCCTCGATCAGGAAGGGGTTGCCGCCGGTCTCTCCGCGGATCGTCTCGGCCAGCGCGGGCTCCTGCGCGCCGCCGCGCAGGGAGGCGACCAGCTCGATCACCTCGGTGCGGTTTAGGCCGCTGAGGCGGAGGCGTTCGAACAGCCGCTCCCGCCCGAGGTCGGCGAGGGTCTCGGCAAGCGCCGGACTCGGCTCGGTCTCGCGGTAGGTGGCCAGCACCATCAGCCCGCCGTCGTGCGCGGAGCGGGCAATGTGGCGCAGCATCAGCAGCGAGCCGGGGTCGGCCCATTGCAGGTCGTCGATGACGAGCAGCGTCGGGTGTTGCGCTGCGATCGCCGCCAGGGTGCCGGTCACCGCGTCGAAGAGGCGGTCGCGAGCGACCTCGCCTTCGGCGGGCGGCGATCCCGGTAGGCGGACGGCGATCTCCGGCACCAGGGAGGCGAGAACCTGGGCATTGGGCCCGAGGTCCCGCTCCAGATCGGCTGCGGCCGTGTTGATGGCCCAGTGGCGCAATGCTTCGATGAACGGTTGATAGGTGAGAGTCGCCTCTTCGTCGGCCCGGCCGTAGAGGACCGTGGCGCCGGCGCCGTGCGCGCTCTGGGCGAACTCGGTAACCAGCCGGGTCTTGCCGACGCCGGGATCTCCGCCGACCAGGACTATGTGGCGCGTTCCCTTGAGCGTTTCGTCCCAGAGCCCGGAGAGGAAGGCCAGTTCCTCGACGCGGTTGACGAAGGGGACGCTTCGTCGCGGCGACAGCCAGCTGGGGAGGGGGAGGGTCGCAGATGGCTCGCCAGAGCGATTCGAGAGCGCGTTCCTCGAGACGAGCCTCCGCCGACGCCTGGCTGCCGTTGCGATCGCCGCCCAGCAGCTTGCGGTGCAGCGCCTGGATCTCTACGCCCGGAGCGCTGCCAAGTTCCTTGGCCAGCAATTTGCGCAGTTCGTCGTAGGTGCGCAGGGCCTCGGCGGTATTGCCGGAGGAGACCAGGGCGCGCATCAGGTTCAGGTAGCCGGACTCGCGGAAGGGGGCGGCGCGGATCAGCGCCCGAGCCGAACGCTCGGCTCCGGCCAGCTCAGATCCGCCCAGGCCGATCCCGGCTCGGGCGATCACCTCGCGGGCCCGCAGCTCGAGTTCCTCGAGCTCATGCCGTACTTCCTCGACCCAGGGGGCCTCGAAACCCGCCAGGAAGGGACGGCCGGCGATGTTGAGGGCGATGTGGGCGTGGGCCCAGGCGTCCTTCCAGTCATTCGCCTTCAGCGCCGAGTCAGCGACTCGGATCGCCCTCTCGGCGGCTTCGATGTCGATCCAGGTGGTGTCCGGAAGTCGCAACTCGACCGTGTCTCGTCCGGCCAGCGCTTCCGGCCCGAGGGCGCTGCGGAGGCGGGAGAGTTGGGTGCGCAGCGCCGCCGCCGGGTCGACCGGCGGCTCCTCGGGCCAGATCGCGGCGATCAGCTCGTCGCGGCTGACCGGGCGGCCGCGGTTGAGGATGAGGTAGGCGAGCAGCACTCGACCCTGGCGTCCGCGAAGGGCCGGAGTGACGTGCCGACCCTCTACGTCAGCCTTGAGGCGTCCGCACAGCTGGATGCGAGTCGTGCCCGCTTCGGAAGGGGGCATCGACGGAAACGATACGGAAACGCTGTCATGACGGAAGGGCAACACTCTGAGTGCAAGATCGGCTCCGATGCCAGGCAACTTGACACTTGGCGCTCAAGCCTCACAGCTTGCGCTCCGATGTGAATGCGGAACGATCGTTATCGCAGGCGGGAAACAGCGCTTGGTCGAGTTGGCACGACTCCACTTCAGCGAGTTCCACCCCGACCTCGGGGCCGACGTGCCGGCAGACCTGATTTTGGCAATGGCAGAAGAGAAGGAGACCCAGCAATAGTGACTTCCACCCGCAACATCAGAACCGGCCTTCGCGCGGCAATCGCGGTCGCGGCGCTTGTAGCCGCGTTCGTTCTGCCCGCCCAGGCGCTGGCTACAACCGACTGCTCCAACGTGGGGTCCGATCCCACCCAGGCCCAGTACTGCTCCCCCACCAATGGTGGCGGCGGCAACCAGGGGACCTCGACCACGGCCTCCGTGCCGAGCTCGTCGGGCACCGCGGGGGTTTCGACCTCCTCGGGCGGCTCGCTGCCCTTCACTGGCCTCGACCTGGCCGCGTTGCTGGCGGTCGCCGGCGCCCTCACCGCTGCCGGTTTCGCGCTGCGGCGCCTCTCCGCGCCTGGCAAGAGCTGAGCGCCCAGGAGGGCTGACGCAATGGGCGGCAAGAAGACCTTTCCCCACCTGACGGCGCTGCGCGCGCAGCGCCTGCTGGGGATTTCGGCCTTCGGTGTCGCTCCTGCCGCCGTTGCCGGCCTGATGGCCGGCGGCCACCTGGGCAGCGCCGGCCTCGGCGCGCTCGTCTTTGTCTCGATACTGGTGGCCAGCTGGCTGCTCGAGCGCGAGCGCTACCCGTTGCACCTGATGCCGCTCGCGGCTTTCGCGATTCGCGCCGCCGTCCCGGTGATCGGTTCGGCGCTCGCCCTGGCGACCTTCGCGCTCGCCGGTCGGCCGGAGTCCGCGAGCGAGATGGTCGCGCCGGTGATCGGCGCTTGGATCGTCACCGCCTTCGCGGCATGGTGCACGGTGCGCTTCGAGGTCTCGCGGCGGATTCGCGTCGCCGTGATCGGCTCGCCGGGTCTCGCGATGGGCTTGTCCGAAGAGCTGCGCTCCGCCGGCATCCGTTCCTATGAGGTGGTCGGTTGGGTCGACGGCGATCAGCCGACTACCGAGCGGGCCGAGGGCGGTCCCCGGCGGCTCGGCTCCCTCGGGCAGGTCCGCCTGGTCGTCAAGCGCCACGCGATCGACCTTCTCGTCCACTCGACCGGGCCCTCGACCGAGGACGCCGAGCCTCGTCACTCCCGCCTTGAGGTATTCGAGCGGGTCGCGGCGACCTGCCTCGACCTGCCGGTGCGGCTGATCGAGGCGGGCCAGCTCTACGAGGACCTGCTCGGCCACGTCCCGCTCGGCCAGTCGAACTCCGCCTGGTTCCAGTACCTGCTCCACCCTCGCTACAGGGGCAGCTCGCCGGCCTCCAAGCGCGTCTTCGACCTGATCGTCGGCAGCGCGATGCTGTTCGTATTGACGCCGGTCCTGGCTGCCTTCGCGATTGCCGTCAAGCTCACCGACGGCGGGCCGATCTTCTTCCGCCAGAGCCGGGTCGGGGAGGGAGGCAGCGAGTTCTCGATGCTGAAGCTTCGCTCGATGCGGGTCACCGCGGAGAGCGACGGCGCCCGCTGGTCCGAGGCCGAAGACCAGCGCGTCACCACGGTCGGCCGGATCATGCGGCGCCTCCACATCGACGAGATGCCCCAGCTGTGGAACGTCCTGCGCGGCGAGATGACGCTGGTCGGCCCCCGCCCCGAGCGGCGCGAGCTGATCGTCGAGCTGGAGCGCCAGCTTGCCTACTACGACCGTCGTCACCTGGTCAAGCCCGGGATCGCCGGTTGGGCGCAGGCGCGTTGCGGCTACGGCGGCTCCGAGGAGGGCACCGGCTGGAAGCTCTGCCACGACCTCTTCTACCTCAAGCATCGATCGGTCTACTTCGACTCGTTGATCCTCCTGGAGAACGTGCGAGTCGCGCTTCGCAGCGGCGTCCAGTTCGGCGTTCGCGCCCCGCAGGAGCAGTTCATCCTCGGGAGCCCGCAACAGGTTCGCGGCTGAGCCGACCGGAACGCTCCCACGCGGGGGCTCGCCGCCCCTATACTTTTTGAAGTACCAGCGGATCACCGGCGATGCTCCACGACGAACTCCTCAACCGCCCCTGCGGGGGACGCTTCGGCAATATCGTCGAGTCGATCGGCAATACCCCGCTGGTCGAGTTGCCCCGCCTCTCGCCGAAGCCCGAGGTGCGGATTTACGCAAAGCTCGAAGGCCGCAACCCGACCGGCTCGGTCAAGGACCGAGTCGCCAAGGCGATGATCGAGGCGGCCGAGGCTGACGGGCTGATCGCGCCGGGGCAGACGATCCTCGAGCCGACCTCCGGCAACACCGGTATCTCGCTGGCGATGATCTGTCGGCGAAAGGGCTACCCGCTGAAGGTGGTGATGCCAGACAACGTCACCGAGGAGCGCACCCAGCTACTGCGGATGTACGGGGCGGAGATCGTCTATTCCGAGGGTCCCAAGGGGTCCAACGGCTCCGTCGAGCTGGCCCTGGAGATGGCCGAAGACTCGAGCTACTACATGCCCTACCAGTACGGGAACGAGGCCAATCCCCGCGCCCACTACGAAGGCACGGCGGTTGAGATCCTCGACGAGCTCGACGAGGTGACCGCCTTCGTCGGCGGCCTCGGGACGGGCGGCACCCTGATGGGCAATGGGCGGCGGTTGAAGGAGGCCAACCCCGAGACGCTGATCGTCGCCGCGGAGCCGATGCAGGGCGAGCTCGTGCAGGGCCTGCGCTCGCTCGACGACGGCTTCATCCCGCCGATCATCGACCTCTCGATCCTCGATCGCAAGATCATGGTTTCCAACCGCGACGCGATCGTTTGGACCAAGAAGCTGCTCGAGGAGGAGGGCGTCTTCGCCGGTGTCTCCTCCGGGGCCATCGCCGCGATCGCCACCCGGATCGCCGGCGAGCTGGACGGTGGCAACGTCGTCTTCCTGATCCCCGACGACGGCTGGAAGTACCTCTCCTCCGGCGTCTACACGAAGCCGATCGAAGAGCTGGAGGGGATTGATTCGACAGTCTGGTGGTAGGGGCCCGCCTGATGCGGCATAGCGCAGCGCCTCGATCGCCGAGATGCAGAGCGCGCCACGCTGCCTGCGTCCTGGATCTGCTTGGCCAGGCACACCCGTAGTCCGAAATTGCGGGATGCGTCGCCGGCGCTAGTCGATGGCGAGGCCAGCCGACGAGGATCCCAAAGAGTGCGCGGACGATCGGCGGCCGGGATCGGCGTAGCGCTACCGTTATCCGATGGAACTGAGCGAAAGCCCCTGCGCTACAGACGCCACAGCGATGAAGATCTCCGAGTCGAAGAGATGCATGGGCTGGCGAGGAGACTGCTGGCGATCTACCACTCCCACACCAAAAGCCCGCTTATCCGTCGCAGACCGACGTCAACCAGGCGGTAGCCTGGCCGGACCAGGTCTATTTGATCGTCTCGCTCGGCCGACCGCGAAGCCCCCGACGTGAAGGCCTACTTGCTCAAGGACCTGAAGATCGCCGATGCCGAAACTCAACATCTCATAGCCCCGGCAGCAGCGCCGACCTCACCGACTCACGCGACGGTGGCATCGGCTCGCGCGAGGACGACGAAGGCGGCGGTGGAGGTGGTGGCGGCAAGCTGGTCAAAGTCGCCTTTGCCCCCAATCTCGTCGAAGCCGAAATGATCCAGGGGCTGCTTTCCGAGCACGGCATCCCCAGCCTGCTTAAACGCGGGCCCGGCTTCGACGTTCCGGAGTTCATGCCGGTTGGCCCTCGCCAGGTGTTCGTCGACGAGCGGCAGGCTGCGCAGGCGCGAGAGGTTCTCAAGGGAACCCCTGGCGAGGGCTAGCCGGTTACGGCTTGACCACGCGCCCGCAGGTAGCTACGCCAGGCGTCCTCGACTTCGCCGATTCGCGCTTCGAAGGCCGCCTCCAGCGTTGGCGTCGGCGCCGCCGGTTCGCAGTCGTAGGGCGAGCTGCTCGCAGGCCTCGGGGCCGCGCTCGTTTTCCAGCAGGTCGAAGATCGTGCCGCCGAGGATCACCGCGTCGCGTCGCGACGGCGGGAAGGAGGGGCGGGAGCTCTCGCGCAGGCGTCGGATCACCGCCGCCCTGTAGAGCCCGACCTGGCGCGAGAAGTACTGAGCCGCCCCCTCCACCAGCCAGGCCCATCCCAGGTAGCGGGCGAATCGCCGCGGCGTCCAGGAGGGGGGCAGGTCCGGATTGTTGGCGGCGACCACCAGCTGCGCGTAGAGGCGCTCGGCGGTTCCGCGCAGCGCTTCGCGTGAGTCCTCGCCGCCGGCGCGGCGCTCCATGTGGGGGTCGTTGAGCACGTGCAGCTCGGTGGCCATCGCCCAGCCGGCCATGTAGCGGCGCCCCGCCGGAGCCGCCGACCAGCGCGCCGCCGGCAGGAACGGGTGCGCCATCGCGAGCCAGGACGGATGGGTGTGGATGACGACGGTGACGTCGCCGGGCACCTCCTCGAAGCGGTCTTCGAGCCGCAGTCGCAGGTCCTCCATCCGGTCCAGCGTGCGCTCCGCGAAGGAGGCGTCGCCGCTGTCGTGGCGGGCGGTAAAGCTTAAGGACTCAGTCTCGACCCATGGCACAGTGGCCTGGGGTCCTTAGACCAGGAGCGGTTCGGCGTCGCCGCAGACGCTCTGGATCTCCTGCCGGGCGCGGTCGAACTCGTCGTCGGCCATCACCGGAGTGCCCTCGAAGGGCAGGTCGCGATCGATCTCGACCCAGGAGCGGCAGCCGTGGTACTCCTCGCGGACCCGAACGGTGACCGGGCGCGGGATGCGGTGGACCCGCAGCAGCAGGACGTGCAGCGGGTGGCGCCGCTTCCAGTTGAGCCGCTTCTCGGCGTAGTCGGGGGTCCAGACGTAGAAGGGGGAGAGGCCGTCCAGCGCGCGGCGGTCGGCGATCGTGAAGTGGTCGGTGACCTCGGCCCAGGCGCGCAGGCGGACGCGGTCGGGCTGGGAGATCCCGCCGTCCTGGATCAACGCCCTCGGGGGCGGCTCCTCGTCGGGCCAGACGCCCTCTTCGAGGGCGCGGCGCAGCTCCGGGTGGTGGGACTCGCGCACCAGGTCGTTCTGCTGGTGGTCGAAGGTCGGGTAGAGGAAGAAGCGCTCGTGCTCGAGCTCGAAGTGCTTGTTCTCCTCGCGGATGCCTCCCTTGCGGAGGGTGAGGAGCTGCTCGCCCTCGGCGAGCGCGCGGACCGTTACGGCCCATTCCTTGAAAGCGATCGGCATTTAAAAGCTCTACCTAAGAAGGTCGGGTGATTCTTAATGACTGGGGGAGTGACGCCTCGTACCCTGCCTGGGCGGCGGACCCGCCCGAGGCGCGGATTCTAGACGAGGCCGGCCAAATCGCCAAATTAATCATTCTTTAGGCCCGCCACCGCCCCCCGGTGTCTCGATTCTGAGCACGTCACCGGGCCGTCATCTCGCCCTCTGCCTTGCCCGGGATCGGGCGTCCGTTGAGCCGGTCTCTGCCCGGCGCTCCGTCGGTGCCTCCGTTGCGGCCTCGCGGGGGATGGCGGCGACGCTCGGCGATCAGCGAGAAGCGCATCGGCGCCAGCGCCTCCAGCTCACGGACGATCCCGTCGCCCCCCGAGTGCCCACCGTCGCCACCGCTGTCGCGCCGAAGCGACAGCTCGCGCACCCGCAGCGGGAACTCGGTTTCCAGCGCCTCGATCGGGGTGTTCAGGGTGTTGGACATCGCCACGTGGATCGCGCTCGGCCCGTCGGCGTCCGGACAGGCTCCCTGGCCGCCGCCGAGGGTCTCGTAGTAGGTGAAGTCCTCGTTGGCGAGCGTCAGGTTGTTCATCGTCCCCTGGCCCTGCGCCGGGACCGGCCGAGCGCCGCCGAGCGCCGCGATCACGAGGTCGGCGATCCTGCTCGAGGTCTCGACGTTTCCGGCTGCCACCGCGGCGGGGAACCGCGCGTTGACGAGGCAACCCTCGGGTGCGATTACCTCGATCGGCCGGTGAGCGCCCGCGCAGGGTGGCGCGTCGGGGTCGGTCAGCGCCCTAACCGCGAAGAAGGCCGCCGACTTGGTCACGGAGAGGGGGCAGTTGAGGTTGCCGTCGACCTGCCGGTCGGTCCCGTCGAAGTCGAGGGCGAGGCGATCCCCGTCGATCGTCGCGGTGACCGCAGGGCCACGTCGCGCAAGCCGTCCGCGTTCCTCGCCTCAACCCGGCAAGGAACAGCGGAACGGGAAGTCGTCCTCCAGGACGTCCTCGGCGAAGTAGGCGCCATCGGGGAGCGCGGCGAGCGCGGCGCGGGTGCGGCGCTCGGAGTAGGCGAGGATCTCGTCCATTCCCTCGCGCAACCCTGCGAGGCCGTGACGTTCCGCCAGTTCGGCCAGCCGCTTCTCCCCGATTCGGTTCGCCGCGGCCTGGGCGCGGAGGTCGGCGAGGCGCTGGTGGGGGAAGCGCATCTGCGCGGCCAGTCGCTCCAGCTCGGCGTCGCTCGCCGGGGTGGGGGGGATCACGATCCCCTCTTCGGCCAGTGTCCGCGAGCCGGCCGGCATGCTGCCCGGCGTCGGCCCTCCGACATCAGCGTGATGGGCGCGGCAGGCAGCGAAGCCCAGCAGCTCGCCCGCGGAGAAGACCGGCGAGATCAGGGTGATGTCGGGCAGGTGGGTGCCGCCGCGGTAGGGGTCGTTGAGGATCCAGGCCCGGCCGGGGGCCTGTTCGAGGTCGACCACCGCGGCGACCGCGTCGGGCATCGAGCCGAGGTGGACCGGGATGTGCTCGGCTTGCATGACCAGCTCGCCCCCGGCGTCGAAGAGGGCGGTCGAGCAGTCGTGGCGCTCCTTGATGTTGGCCGAGTAGGCGGAGCGGATCAGGGCCGCGCCCATCTCGTCGCAGGCGGCTCGGAGGCCTCCGATCAGGACCTGGAGGGTTACCGCGTCGACCCCGCTCATCGTCGGAGCTCCGCGCAAATCGTTCCCGCCTCGTCGACCTCGCTGCGCCAGCTCGGGGGGAACGACGAAGGTGGCCTCGGGCAGCTCGAAGATCGCCGGGCCCTCGATCGGCAGCCCGGCCGCCGGCTCGCCGCGCAGCACCGGGGTCTCGATCCACTCGCCGTCGAAGCGAACCCTTCGTTCGCCTTCCTCGAGATGCCCGGCGGGCGCCGCGGCGAGGCGTGGTTCCGGTCCCGGGGCGACCAGCGCCAGGCGGATGTCGACCAGGACGACCGTGCCCTCGGGGTCGCGGTGGCCGTAGCGTTCCTCGTGGGCCCGTTCGAAGCGCTCGCAGAGGTCCACCGGGTCGGGCTCGGTCGGGCCGGGCACCGACAGCTCGAAGGCCTGGCCCGCGTAGCGCATCTCGTACATCACCTCGGGCTCGGCCTCGCTCAGGTCACCGTTCAACCGCGCCGTCAGCTCGCTCACCTCCGTCGCGATCCGTTCGGCACTGAGGTCGGAGCCGCTCAACATCACCGTCCGGGCGGTGTCGCGACGGCGTTCGGAAGCGCAGAGCCCGAGCGCGGACAGGACTCCTCCGGCGCGCGGGCAGAGGATCCGGTCGATGCCGAGCTCGGCGGCGATGCCGGCGGCGTGCATCGGGCCGGCGCCGCCGAACGGGAGGAGCGCGAAGCCACGGGGGTCGATTCCTCGCTCGACGGTCACCACCCTCAGCGCCCGAACCATCTCCTGGTTGGCGACGCGGACGATGCCCTCGGCCGTCGCCAGCTCGTCGAGGCCCAGCGAGGCGGCGAGGCCGGCGATCGCCGTGCGGGCCGCATCGGCGTCGAGGGAGACCCCGCCGGCCAGGCTCGAGTCGGCGGCGAGGTTCCCCAGGATCAGGTTCGCGTCGGTGACCGTCGGCTCGTTGCCGCCTTGGCCGTAACAGGCGGGGCCGGGCGCCGCTCCCGCCGAGCGCGGCCCGACCCGCAGCGCCCCACCCGGGTCGCGCCAGCCGATCGAACCGCCGCCCGCGCCGACCGTGTGCACGTCGACCATCGGCAGCTGGATCGTCCGCCCGCCGATCTGCCGGGAGTCGGTGCGGCGCACCACGCCCCCCTCGACCACGCAGACGTCGCACGAGGTGCCGCCCATGTCGAAGCCAAGCGCGTTGCCGTCGCCACTGTGGCGGGCGATCAGGCCGGCCCCGACCGCCCCGGCGGCAGGTCCCGAGAGAACGCTCCACGCTCCGGCCTTCGCCGCCTCCGCGGCGCTCGCGACTCCGCCCGAGGACTGCATGACGAGGGGTCGCGGTAGCCCCGCCCGCTCTGCCGCCTCGCCGAGCCGATCCAGGTAGCGCCCCAGTAGCGGGGAGAGGTAGGCGTCGATCACCGTCGTCGAGCAACGCTCGAACTCGCGAAAGCGCGGCAGCACCTCGTGCGAGGCCGAGACGTGGACGCCCGGCAGCTCGCTGCGCAGCTCAGAGGCGATGCGCTGTTCGTGCGCGGGGTCGAGATAGGAAAAGAGCAGGCAGATCGCGACCGACTCGGCCCCGCCGGCGCGCAGCAGCTCCGCCAGCCGTTGCGGCTCGCCCTCGCCCAGGGGCTCGATCGTCCCGGTGGGGCCGATTCGCTCGGCCGCTTCGAGTCGCAGCTCCTGCTCGACCAGCGGCGCCGGCTTGGGGGTGCAGAGGCGGTAGAGGTCGGGGCGGTCCTGGCGGCCGATTTCGAGCAGGTCGGCGAAGCCGCGGGTCGCGATCAGCGCGGTGCGGGCTCCCCGCTCCTCCAACAGGGCGTTGGTCCCGACCGTCATTCCGTGCGAGAAGGCGTCGATCCGCTCGGCGTCGGCCTCGGCTCGCGCCAGCGCCACCGCGATCGCCTCCATCACCCCGACCGACTCCTCGCCGGGAGTGGTGGGCACCTTGGCCGTGTGAACCCGCTCGCCGTCGAAGATGACGGCGTCGGTGAAGGTCCCGCCTACGTCGACCCCGAGCAGCACGCCCAGACGCTACCCGACCTCGGAGCCGGCTTTAAGAACCTGTCTCAAAACCCCCCGCGCACACCTGACGGCGGCGGACGCTTCGCGCTGCGGCGTCCTCGGAGACCGGCAATGCCCCCGGCATTGGCCGGCCTCCTGCGTCCTTGCATCGCTCGGTCCGGCGCTCGTCAGTCGCACACGCGGAGTTTTGAGACAGGTTCTATGCCCAGCGCTCGCGGCTGATCTCACCGCTCGCGTCGAGCACCAGGTGGATGCCGTCCAGCTCGTGGTCGATCCCCGGGAAGTCGGCGCGCAGGTGCCCGCCGCGCGACTCGCGGCGCTCCAGTGCGCAGGCGGCGATTGCGCGGGCGAGCGGGTAGGGATCGGCGCTGAGCTCGCGGAGCAGCTCGGGGCGGCGCAGCGGTCCGGCGAGCCGCCAGACCGCATCCCGGGTCGCCTCGGTCGGCGCGTCAAAGCGCCACTCGGGGGCGACCGGGGTCCCATTTACGGGAGGCTCCGCCAGCGCCGCCGCCGCGGCCCGCCCGCCAAACACGAAGCATTCGCTGAGCGAGTTGGAGGCGAGCCGGTTGGCGCCGTGCAGGCCTGTGCATGAGCACTCGCCAACCGCGTAGAGGCCGGGGAGGGAGGAGCGTCCGTGCAGGTCGACCGCGATCCCGCCCATCACGTAGTGAGCGGCGGGCGCGACCGGGACCGGCGCCGTCCGGGCGCTCAGTCCCGCCTCCTCCAATGAGGCGAAGATGCTCGGAAAGCGAGAGGAGTCGACGGAGCGCAGGTCGAGCAGGACGTGGGCGGAGCCGTCGGCCTCCATGCGATCGAGGATCGCCGCGGTCACCGCGTCGCGAGGGGCGAGCTCGTCGGTGAAGCGTCGCCCGGAGGCGTCGAGCAGAGTCGCCCCCTCGCCGCGCACCGCCTCGGTGATCAGGAGCCCGTCGAAGCGGGTCCCCGGGAGGGCCAGGGCGGTTGGGTGGAACTGGCAGAACTCGAGGTCGGCGAGGTCGGCCCCCGCCGCCTGGGCGAGGACGGAGCCGGCGCCGATCGCCCCCCGCGGGTTGGTGGTGCGTCGCCACAGCGCCGCCGCCCCCCCGGTTGCGAGGACGGTGGCCGCGGCGCCGATCGGGCCGGCCTCGGTCAGCACGCCGCTGCAGCGTTCTCCGTCGGCCTGGAGGGCGAGCGCCGAGTCGCTCTCTCGAACCTCGATGCGGGCCTCGGCGGCGACCATCGCCGCCAGCTTCGAGGTGATCTCATGTCCGGTCTGGCTGCCCCCGGAGTGAACGATGCGGCGTCGGGTGTGTCCGCCCTCGAGGCCCAGGTCGAGGTCGCCGGCCTCGTCGAGGTCGAAGAGCACGCCTCGCTCGCGCAGCTCCCGCACGATCGACGGGGCCTCGTCGACAAGAACCTTGACCGCGGACGGCCTGCACAGCCCGCGGCCCGCGGCGATCGTGTCGGCGGCGTGTTGCTCGGGGGAGTCGCCGGGCTCCAGCGCCGCGGCGAGGCCGCCCTGCGCCCAGAAGCTGGCGCTCTGGGAGAGCGGCGTCCGCGAGACAAGACATACGGAGCCGCCCTCTTCGGCGGCTCGCAATGCCGTCCACAGCCCCGCCGCGCCGCCGCCCACGACGACGACGTCGAACTCACTCTGCGCGGTTATCGCCGCTCCGCCTCCCGGCGGATCGAGTCGACCTGACCGCGCAGCCAAGCGGCGGCGGATTCGCGGGCTCGCGCCTCGGCGTCGGGAAGGGCGCCCTCGGCGGCTTCGGCGCGGCGTTCCGCTTCCTGGACCCGCCGTTCGGCGGAATCGGTTTGCGCTTCGATCTCGCTGAGGCGATCCTCGGCGGCGGCGATCGCCTTCCGCTTCGCCTCCCGTTCACTGTTGATTTCCTCGGCGTGGGCGGCTTGCAGACGTTCGAGCTCCTCGGCGTGGGCGTTTCGCAGCTCCTCGAGCGCCTCGGTTCCGCGGCGCCGCTCCTCTTCCAGATTTCCCTCGAGGGCGCGCACCTCGGCGATCGCGCGGTCCTCCACGACCGCCGCCGACTCGGCCGCCTCCTTGAGCCGACGCTCGGCCTCCTCGATCCGCTCGTCGAAGCCCGACCCCTTCGTCTTGCCGGTTTCCTCAGTCAACGCGCCCCCAATCTATTACTGAGGACGCCGCGATAGGCCTCGACCACTCGCTCGGCCATTCGCTCGGCCGAGAGCGATGCCGCCCGGCCCGCTCCCTCCACGCGTGGGTCGGCCGCTTCGAGGTGGGGCCCGGCGACTGCCGTCCAGGTCGACGTGTCGTAGGGCGCGCAGAGGGCGCCGGCGACTCCGGCCAGCGCGAACGGGGCGATTCCGACCGGAGTCGAGAGGATTGGAACGTCGCAGGCGAGCGATTCCAGGCAGGCCAGGCCGAAGCCCTCGTAGTCGGAGGTGACGAGGACCGCGTTGGCCGCGTTGATCCAGAGCGGCATCTGGTCGGGGTCGATCCCGCCTCCGGTCAGCAGTTCGGCTCCGCAGGCGGCGGCGAGGTCGACCGCCCGCTCACTGCGCTTCTCGGGACGCGCCGGATTGGCGGGGAAGAGGAGGTAGCGGCCGTCGGGGTCGAGGCCCAGCGCGTTTCGCGCCTCGGACCGGGGGATCGGGCGAAAGCGACCGACATCGACTCCGCAGGGCAGCACAGCCGAGCCAGGGACGGGCGGTAGGCCCGGCCTGTCGTTCTCCGTCTCGAAGAGCGCCCGCGAGGCGCCGGCCACGAGGTCGGCACGCCAGGCCAGGCGACGCGACATCGGCCCGACCACGCCATGGCGGACGTCGGTGCCGTGGAAGGTGACGACCAGCGGGCCGGCCCCGGCCAGTCGCGCGCACCACCCCGGCAGCCCGTAATGGGCATGGACGAGGTCGTATTGCTCTCGCCGCAAGAGCTTCCGCAGCCGCCGAGTCGCCGGCACATACTGGCGCGAGCCGGGCGGGAAGCTGAACACCTCGACCTCGACCCCGCGCTCCCGCACCGCGTCGATTTGGTCTCGCACCCAGCGTCCCCGCTGCGGAGCGGCGGCATCGGGCTCGAAGTTGGTGACGACCAAGACGCGCACGCGGTGAGGGTATCCCGCGTGCGCGCGGTCAGCCCGGCGTGTCGATCCAGCGCGTGATCAGTCCGTTGCGCACCTCGTGGTAGGCCGGGGGCGCAGGCGGGGGATCGGTGGAAAGGCAGGCAATCACCTCGCCTGGGCCGTGCAGGTGCTCTTCCACCGCCGTGGTCCAGTGAACCTCCGGGTCGAGCAGTCGTTCGAGTCGCGACCAGTTGCGCCGCTCGATCGTGTCGAGCACATCGCAGACGGCCGGCACCATCTCAGCCATACGAGCGTTAGGCCCCTGCTCCGAACCCCGGCATTTCCTCAGGCTACCTCGCGACCCGTGTCTGTTTAGCCAGTTTTCCGTCTCAGAGTTGTTGCACGGAGGTCTGGATCGGTATGCCGCCTCGCCCGAACATCGGCGCAAACCGCGACAAGGAGGCATCGATGGTCTACGCGCTGATGGGGTACGTGCACGCTGCGATCGAGCGGCGGGCACAGGCGATCCGCCGGCTGGCTGGCGACGAGAAAGGGCAGGGGACGGTCGAGTACGTCGGCCTGATCCTGCTCGTCTCGCTGCTGATGGTCGGGATGGTCGCCGCGATGAAGGGTTTCAACGGCAAGCAGGGCACCGAGCTGGCCGACGTGATCGTCAACAAGATCAAGGAGGCGGTGAACAAGGTCAGCTTCAAATAGGGAACGAGTGGCTCGCGCCATGGTGGATGTGCGCGAGCCACTCACTCGATTCAGGAGAGAGGTGCTGTATGCTGTATAACAGCATGAAGCATCGAACGCAGCTGTATTTGGACGAGGCCAGCACCGTTGGCTCAAGCAGCAAGCGGGCAGGTCGGGCAGCATTGCGGCGGTGGTGCGCGAGCTGATCGACTCTGCTCGCGCGCAGCAGCCCGATGCCGCCGCCGACCCGCTGCTCAGTTACTTGGTCGCCGAGCGTCCATCCAAAGGCGGTGCGAAGACCAGCGTCACGACGTTGGACCGAGATCTCTACGGCAAATGAGGAGCGCTTTCGTCGACACGAGCGCGTTCGTCGCTTTGCTCAACCCCGATGAGGGGGAGCATGAACGGGCACAGGCGGCACTTTCGACCCTGCTTGCGGAGGGGGTTGCCCTCTTCACCTCCAACTACGTATTCGCCGAGACCTACACGGCGCTGATGGTGCGCGTCGGTCGCGAGGAGGCAATCGAGTGGGGTCGTCGATTTCGCGCCGGTGGGGCGATCGGGTTGGTGCGCGTCGACGAGGACATCGAGGAGGACGCTTGGAAGATCCTCGAGGACCATGGCGACAAGCGTTGGAGCTATGTCGATGCAACGTCCTTCGCGTTGATCGAAAGAGACGGGACGAGCGAAGCGTTCGCCCTCGACGGGCATTTTCGACAGCGAGGGCTCAGTGTGGTCCCAAGCTGAGCGGGCGCGGCTCTGAGAGACTGCGCCGATGCCAGCCAGTCGCAGCTATGACCGCGCTCCCGCGGATATCCGGCCGGTCACGATCGACCCCGGGTTCGTCGCCACCGCCGACGGCTCGGCGCTGATCTCGATCGGCAAGACGCGGGTGATCTGCACCGCCTCGGTCAGCGACTCTGTCCCACGCTGGATGCAGGGTCGGGGCAAGGGCTGGGTGACTGCCGAGTACGCGATGCTGCCCGCCTCCACCGGGGACCGCAAGGCGCGCGACGTCTCGCGGGGCAAGCAGGACGGGCGCGGGGTGGAGATTCAGCGGCTGATCGGTCGCTCACTGCGGGTCGTCGTCGACTTCGAGGCGATGGGCGAGCGCAGCGTCTATGTCGATTGCGACGTCCTCCAGGCCGACGGGGGCACCCGCTGCGCGGCGATCACCGGCGGTTACGTGGCGCTGCGGCTGGCCTTCCAGAAGCTGCTCGACGCCAGGGAGATCGAGGCGATGCCGCTTACCGGGTCGGTGGCGGCGATCAGCGTCGGCATGGTCGACGGCCGGGCGCTGTGCGACCTCGACTACGTTGAGGACTCGACCGCCGAGGTCGACGCGAACGTGGTGATGACCGGCGACGGGGGATTGGTCGAGGTGCAGGCGACCGCTGAGCGGACGCCGCTCTCCCGCGCCTCGCTCGACGAGCTGCTCGGATTGGCCGAGACGGGGATATCCCGCCTGCGGGAGGTGCAGGAGCGGGTCGATTGACGACGCCCGGCGCCGGTTACGTGGTCGCCACGCGCAACTCTCACAAGCTGCGCGAGCTGGCCGAGATACTGCCCGGGGTGGAGCTGAGCGCTCTGCCGCCCGAAGTCCAGTTGCCTCCCGAGGACGGGGACAGCTTTGTCGCAAACGCCCTGATCAAGGCGAGGGCCGCGCACGCCGCCACCGGCCTGGCATCGATTGCAGACGACTCCGGAATCACGGCGATGGCGCTTGACGGCCGCCCCGGCGTCTATTCCGCCCGCTACGCCGGCGAGGGGGCGAGCGACGAGGAGAACCTCGCCAAGCTCTTGCGCGAGGTCGCCGCGGCCGGCGAGGATCGCCGCGCCGCCTACGTCTGCGTAATCGCCCTGGTCGGCGAGGGCGGCGAGGAGCTGACCTTCGAGGGGCGTTGCGAGGGCCGGCTGATCATGGATCCTCGTGGCGACGGCGGCTTCGGCTACGACCCCGCCTTCGTCCCCGACGACACCGGCCCCGGCGACGAGCGGACGATGGCGGAGTTGAGCCCGGGCGAGAAGAATGCGATCAGCCACCGCGGCCGGGCCGTGCGCCTGCTCGCCGATCATCTCGGCCTCCCCTCGCCTGGGACCGCGCAATGATCCGCACCAAGAGCGGCGCGGCGGCGCTCTCGATCGCATCCAACGCGGTCCTGATCGCGATCAAGCTCGCCGCCGGGGCGATTACCGGCTCGATCGCGATCCTCACCGAGGCCGTCCACTCGCTGATCGACCTGATCGCCTCGGTCGTCGCCTTCGTCTCGGTCCGCAAGGCCGACGAGCCGGCTGACGCCGAGCATCCGTACGGGCACGAAAAGGTCGAGAACCTCGCCGCCGCCGCCGAGGGCGTCCTGATCCTGCTCGGCGCGGGGATCATCGTCTACGAGGCGACCCATCGGTTGGTCGTCGGCGCCACCGTTCAGAGCCTCGGGGTCGGCATCGCGGTTATGGGCGTCTCCGTGGTCGCCGATCTCGGCGTTTCGACTGTGCTCTCGCGCCGGGCCAAGGCGGAAGACTCGGCGGCGCTGGAGGGCGACGCGGCTCACCTGCGCACCGACGCGCTCACCTCGCTGGGCGTCCTCGTCGGCCTCGCCATCGTCAAGGTCACCGGCAACGCCGCCTTCGACTCGATCACGGCGCTCGTCGTCGCCGCGGTGATCGTCGTCGCGGGGCTGCGGATCCTCAGGCGTTCCTCCGGCGTCCTGGTCGACGAGGCGCTGCCGGCGGCGGAGATGGACAGGATCGAGGCCGCGATCGCCGCGGCGCGGACCGCCGAGGTGGCCGGGTACCACAAGCTGCGTGCCCGCCGCGCCGGCGCCCGCCGCTATATCGACCTCCACGTCCAGTACCGCTCCGGCACCAGCCTCGAGCGCGCCCACGAGCTGGCCCACCGAATGCGCGACGAGATCGAGGCAGAGATCCCCCGCGCCGAGGTCTTGATCCACGTCGAGCCGGAGACCTCGTTTCGGGATCCGGACGGCGAAAGCGGCCCCTACCGCGCCGGCTAGATAACCATCTAGGGACTCGGCAGCAGATTGACCGCGGCGGCTAGGCCGACCGCGCCGACCGTGACCGAGTAGCCGGTGTAGCCGCTCACCGCGAACAGCACTACGGCGATCGCGCAGATGACGACGACGGTGATCCAGGAGGCGCGGGCAAGCGACACGCCCGGTATTTTGGCCGAGATGCCCGACGGTGACTCTTCAGAGGTCGTTTCCGGCGAAGCCGCCGAGGGTGCACTCGCCTTCCTCGCCGAGATGTCGCCGGACCTGCGCGGCGGCGCGATCCTTGACTCCGACGGCGCCGTGCTGGCCGCGAGTGGGCAGCCGGACCGCTGGGGAGAGGACGTCGCCGCGTTGCTCGAGGTCGCCGACCGGGCGGACGAGGAGCCGGCCGAGCAGGTCCACATCGCCACCGAGCAGGGCGAGGTCTTCGCGCTGCGCCATGCCGGGCTCGCCGCGGTCGCGGTGACCGAGCGCTTCGCCCTCGCCTCGCTGATGTTCTTCGACATGCGCCAGACGTTGCGCGACCTCGCCGCCGGCGGGAACGGGGCCGGCTGATGCCCCCCAAGCCACACCGCATCCTGCTCGACCGCGTCTCCGGCTACGCCGACGAGGCCGCCGCCTACATGCGCCGCCGCCGGGTCGCGCGTCGCCCCTTCGCTCGCCTCTACTACCCCGGCGGTCGCAGCGGCGACCACGCGGCCGACTCGGTGGCGGGGGGCGAGCTGTTCGTCGCCGCGGGGCGCCTGATCGAGGTCGCCGGGAAGCGGCCCAAGCCATGAGCTTGATCGAGCCCGCGGTCGCCGAGCGCGTCCTCGCCCGGGCACTCGCCTCCGGTGGCGAGTTCGCCGAGGTCTTCGCGGAGCGCCGTGGCGGGCTCTCGATCTCGATCGACGAGTCGCGGATCGAGGCGGTGCAGTCGGGCGCCGAGGAGGGGGCCGGGGTGCGAGTCCTCAGCAACGGCACCACCTACTTCGCCCACGTCGACGGCCTCGACCCCGCCGACCTCGAGCGCGCTGCGGGCGAGGCCGCCTCGGCATTGCGGGGCGAGCGGGCGCAGCCGCGCCCGCTGCGCGCCGTCGCCACCACTCCACAGCCGATCGAACGCCGCCCCGAGGACGTCCCCGCCGAGCGCAAGGCGGAGCTGCTGCGGGAGCTCGACGAGCGCGGCCGCACACAGGGCGGCGAGGTCGTCCAGTTCTCTGCCTCCTACGCCGAGGCGCGTCGTCAGGTCACCGTCGCCAACTCCGACGGGCTCTTCAGCGGCGACGATCGCACCCGGGTGCGGCTTGGCGCCCAGGCCGTCGCTCGCCGCGCCGAGGTGGTCGAGACCGGTTTCGAGACGCTCGGCGCCCATCGCGGCTTCGAGCTGCTCGACGGCGACCCGGCTCGGATCGCCGAGGCGGCGGCGCGCAAGGCGCTGACCCTGCTCGACGCCGATCCCGCCCCCGCCGGGACGATGCCGGTCGTGGTCGGCGGCGGCTTCGGCGGCGTCCTCTTCCACGAGATGACCGGACACGGGCTCGAGGCCGACCACGTCCAAAAGGGCGCCAGCGTCTATGCGGGCAAGCTCGGCGAGCAGGTTGCTCAGCCGCTGCTCAGCGCCTATGACGACGGTCGCCTTCCGGGCGAGTGGGGGAGCGGCGCGATCGACGACGAGGGCGCTCCCTGTCAGAAGACGCTGGTGATCGAGGACGGCCGCCTCACCTCGTTCCTCTACGACCGCATTCGCGCCGACCGCGATGGCGTCGCTTCGACCGGCAACGGGCGGCGCGAGAGCTTCCGCCACCTACCGATCCCGCGCATGACCAACACCTACATCGCCCCCGGCGATGCCAAGCCGGAGGCGATGATCGCCGAGGTCGAGAAGGGCTTCTACGCCGTCTCCTTCGCCGGCGGTCAGGTCGACCCCGCGACCGGGGACTTCGTCTTCGGCGTCTCCGAGGGCTACCTGATCGAGGGCGGCCGGGTGACCAAGCCGTGTCGCGGCGCGACCCTGGTCGGCAATTGCCTCGATGCCCTCACTGCGATCGACGCGGTCGGCGACGACTTCGAGATGAAGACCGGCTTTTGCGGCAAGGGCGGTCAGAAAGTTCCGGTCGGCACCGGCCAGGGCCACGTGCGGATCGGCGCTCTGACCGTGGGGGGGACGCAGGTTTGAACGAGCTTGGCGAGGTGGCGAGGCGCGCCGTCGAGGCGACGCTCGGGGCGGGAGCCGGCGATGCCGAGGCCTACGTCGCCGAGGACGCGGGCCGCGAGGTGCGGGTCCACGACGGCGCGGTCGAGAGCCTGACCGCCGCCACTCAGCGCGGGGTCGGGGTGCGAGCCTGGATCGGCGGACGGGTCGGCTACGCCTATGGCACCGACCTGACCGAGGCGGGGGTCGGGGCGATCGCCGCCCGGGCGGCCGAGGCGGCGAAGGTCTCCGACGAAGACGAGTTCGCGGGCCCACCTCGCCTCGACGGAACGGTGCCGGACCTCGACGGTCTCCGCGACCCCTCGATCGACGAGTGGTCGGCGGGCGAGGTCGCCGAGCTGGCGCTCGCGGTCGAGCGAGCGGCGCTTGAGGCGGATTCGCGGATCGGCGGAATCGAGCAGGCCGTCTATGCCGACTCCTCCGAGCGCGTCGCGATCGCCTCCTCGGTCGGCCTCGCCGCCGCGTATGAGGCCTCCAGCTGTTACGCCTATCTGCAGGCGCTGGCCGAGGGAGACGGGGGGAAGGAGACCGGCCTGGGCTTTGGCCTGTCCCGGGGGCCGGCCGGCCTCGACCCGGCCGCGATCGGCCGCGAGGGGGCCGAGCGCGCCGTCTCGATGATCGGCGCCGGCAAGCCCACCTCGCGCTCCTGCCCGGTTGTCCTCGACCCCACCGTCGCCGCCAGCTTCGCCGGCTTGATCGGCGGCGTGCTGTGCGCGGACGCGGTGCAGCGCGGTCGCTCCCCGTTCGCCGAGCGGCTCGGCGACGAGGTCGCCGGCGAAGCGCTGGTTCTGCACGACGACGGCCTCGACCCCGAGGGGCTCGCCTCGGGCTCGTTCGACGGAGAGGGCGTTTCGCGACGGCGCACCGCCCTGATCGAGGGCGGCAGGCTGCGCGCCTTCCTCCACGACACCTACACCGGGCGCCGCGCCGGCGCCGCCTCGACCGGCAGCGCCGGGCGCGCCGGCTACCGGTCCCAGCCGGCTGTCGCGGCTTCCAACTTGATCGTCGCCCCGGGGTCGCTCTCGTTCGAGGAACTGCTCGCAGAGGCTGGAGGAGGCGTTTACGTCACCGACGTCGCCGGCCTGCACTCCGGCGTCAACCCGGTTTCCGGCGTCTTCTCGGTCGGCGCCTCGGGTCGCGAAATCGCCGACGGCGAGCTCGGCGCCCCGGTGCGCGAATTCACGATCGCCGGCGACCTCGTCTCGATGTTGCGCGCCGTGCGTGGCGCAGGCGTGGAGGCACGCTGGGTCCCGTTCGGGGGGTCGGTCAAGACGCCGCCGCTGCTGGTCGGCGAGATGACCGTCAGCGGTTCCTGACCCCCTAGGCGTGAGTCAGCCGAGCCCACTGTTAGATTGCGGCCGTCTTCAAACACCGAGGAGGAGCTTCGACGTGACTAAGGCTGAGTTTCTGGACCAACTGGCGAGCGATGAGCGGCTGGGTAGCAAGAAGGCCGCCGGCGACGCCGTCGACGCCGTGCTGGACACGATCACCAACGTGCTGAGCGGAGGCGGCGAGGTCAACTTCACCGGCTTCGGCAAGTTCCACGTCGCCGAGCGCGGCCCGCGCCAGGGGGTCAACCCCCGCACCGGCGAGCGAATCACGATCCCGGGCGGCAAGGTGCCGCGCTTCTCCGCCGGCTCGGCGCTGAAGACCAAGGTCAAAGGCTGAGTTAGCCCTGAAGCCTTTTGCGGATCGGCTCGCGGCGCTCGTAGATGAGCGCCGCAGCCAGATCTGCCTAGGCCTCGACCCCGACCCGGCGAAGCTGGGCCCGGAGGGCGAGGCCGCCGCGGCCGGCGCCGAAGACGCGCCGGCCGCTTTGCGTGCGGGGGCTGCGGTCGCGGCCCACTGCCTGGCGTTGATCGAGCGGGCCGGGCCGGCCTGCGTCGCGGTCAAGCCCCAGCTCGCCTGCTTCGAGCGCCTCGGCCCGCCCGGCTGGGCGGCGCTCGAGGAGGTCTGTGAGGCGGCGCGGGGGGCGGGGCTGCTGGTGGTTGCGGACGGCAAGCGGGGGGACGTTCCGGTCACCGCCGCCGCCTACGCGCAGGCCCTGGTCGGCGAGACACCGACGCCCTGGGGGGCGGTCTCCGGCCTTGGGGCCGACGCCTTCACCGCCAACCCGCTGCTCGGCGCCGATGCCCTGGAGCCGCTGGTCGACGCCGCCGCCGCGAGCGGGGCGGGGGTCTTCGCGTTGGTTCGCACCAGCAATCCCGGGGCCGCCGACCTCCAGGACCTGCCCGCTCCCGAGCGGCCCCTGCACGAGCGGCTCGCCGTCCTGGTCGACGAGCTCTCGGAGTCGCCTCCTCGGCGAGGGCGGCCTCAGCGGCATGGGGGCGGTGACGGGCGCGACCGAGCCCGAGCACCTGGCCCGACTCCGCGAGCTGATGCCGCGCTCGATCTTCCTGATCCCCGGGGTCGGCGCGCAGGGCGGGCGGCCGGAGTTGCTCGGCGCGGCGTTTACGGCGGGACCCGCTTCCGGGCTGGTGGCGGCGTCTCGCGGCATCGCCGCCGACCCCGACCCCGAGGCCGCCGCGGAGCGCCTGCGGGACGCCGTTTGGGAGATTTCGACCAGGTAAAAGCGCTCTGAGCGGCTATACGATCAGCGACGCTCATCCGATTTTCCGGTCCGTCCCATGCAGAAACGTTCCACAGCTCCCGCTCGGGCCGTTGCCCTGGTCGCCCTTGTGGCGGCCTTCCTGGTGCTGATCGTCGTAGTCGCAAACTCGCTCGGTGGCGGAAGCTCGACCGGTCCCGGGACGACTTCTTCGAGCAAGACGACGACCCAGAAGAAGAGAAAGGTCCCGACCAAGGCGGTCTACGTGGTTCAGAGCGGCGACACGCTCACCTCGATCGCCCACAAGACCGGCGTCTCCGTAGTGCGGATCCAGGACCTCAACCCGAACGTCGACCCGCAGATCCTGATCTCGGGAGAGAAACTGAAATTGCGGTGAGTCGCAATCGCCATTCGGGGCGTTTCTGCTCGCCGCGATGCATCGCCCTGGCCGCGGGTCCTGTCGCTGCAGGGGACCCCCCACCCCCTGCGGTAGCTAAAGCTTCCTCGGGGGTGGGACCCCCTACAGCGCCACCCGCGGCAAGGGCGCCGGCGCCTCCCAAGCTCGAGGCCCGCGCCTGGGCGCTGGTCGATGCTCGCAGCGGCAGGGTGCTTGTACTCCCACGCGGGCGACACGCCGCCTACCGGTGGCCAGCACGACGAAGCTGATGACTGCGTATGTCGCGCTGCGGGATCTGCCGCTCGATCGGATCGTGCGGGCCGTCTCGCTACCGGCCGACCTACGGCGAGTCGCTGCTCGGGTTGAGGCGGGGGCAGCGGATCAGCGTGCGCGACCTCCTCTATGGGCTGATCCTGCGCAGTGGTAACGATGCCGCCTACGACCTCGCCCGGGCGGCCGCGGGCTCGGAGGCGGGGTTCGTCAGGGAGATGAATTTGCACGCCGCGGCTCTGGGTCTTGCCGACACCCATTTCGCCAACCCGATCGGCCTCGACCAGGCCGGCAATTACTCCAGCGCCATGGACCTGACGACGCTGACCCGGCGCCTGTTGCGCATTCCCCTCTTCGCCCGGATCGCCGCCTCCCGCCACGCCGTCCTCAACAGCCTTCATCCGCGGCGGCGGATCGCCTCCGTCAACGCACTGCTGCGGATGGCCCCCTGGGTCAATGGCGTGAAGACCGGCCACACGCTGGGGGCCCGGTTCGTCCTGGTCGGCGCCGGCCGGCGCAAGAATGTCGAGTTGATCGCCGCGGTCGTCGGCGCTGAGACCGACGAGGATCGCTTCGAGGGCGCACTCGACCTCCTCGACTACGGGTTCTCCCTCTACCCGCGACCCGCTTCGATCCGTCCCGGCCGGGCGATCCCGATCGCCGCGACTCGCCTCCGGGCGGGGCCGGTGATCAGTCGGGCTGATGTCATTGATCGGACAGGCGATGCCGCTTCCCGCCAGGCGATCCCCATCGGTGTCGGCGCGTTCGTGATACTGATTGCAGCAGCGCTCCTGTGGCGCCGACGGCGCCGCCGAACCGAAGGAGAGGAAACGATCCGGTGAGTCGCGAGGAGAGGCGAGGAGAAGACCGGCGTAGCCGGGTCGAGGGGGTCGCCGGGTGATTCTCACCGTGACCCTTAACGCCGCGATCGATCGCACCGTCGCGGTGCCGAACTTCCGCCTGGGCCATCGGCATCGGGCGGTCGAGAGCCGCACCGTCGCCGGGGGCAAGGGGATCAACGTCGCCCGCGCGCTCAGCCTGATGGGCCATCCGGTGATCGCCACGGGGTTCGCAGGCGGGCCGACCGGCACTCGGGTACTCGAGCAGTTGCGCGAGGAGTCGGTGCTCACCGACTTCACCCGGATCGCCGGCGAGACTCGGATCAACCTCGCGGTGATCGACCCGACCTCCGGTGAGCAGACCGAGATCAACGAGCGCGGCCCGGCGGTCAGCCCGGAGGAGGTCGAGATCCTCTTCAAGCGGATCGGCTACCTGGCGGACGGCGCGAGGATCTGCGTGCTGGCGGGTTCGCTCCCTCCGGGCGCCGGCGACGATCTCTACGCCCGCCTGGTCAAGGACCTTCGCGACCGTGGTGTCACCGTCGTGCTCGACGCCGAGGGCGAGGCGATGGTCGCCGGCCTGCGGGCCGGCGCCTCGATCGTCACTCCGAACGAGCGCGAGGCCGAGGAGCTGGTCGGCCAGGAGTTCGCCGACCGGAGCGATCTCGCCAACGGCCTCGCCGAGCTGGTCCGGCTCGGTGCCGAGGAGGCGATGATCACCCGTCCCGACGGCTGCGTTGCGGTCGTCGGCGAAGGCGCCGAGCGACGCTTCGTCGAGGTGGTCACCGACCCCCTCGACCCCGTCTCCACCGTCGGCTCCGGCGACGCTTTCCTGGCCGGCTTCGTGGGCGCCCGATATGAGGGCCGCTCGCCTGAAGAGTGCCTCGCGCTCGGGGTCGCCTGCGGCGCCGAGTCGACTCAGCACTTCGGAGCCGGGGTCGTCGATCCCAATCAGGTCAAGCGGATCCTGTCGGCGATCGAGGTACGCGAATTGGAGGTCCCCGTCGAGGTGTAGTCTGGCTGCTCAACGCCACCCTTGGAGGACCAATGGAGATCGACATCGGTCGAGGCAAGAAGGGGCGGCGCGCCTACGGATTCGACGACATCGCGATCGTTCCGTCGCGCCGCACCCGCGATCCCGACGACATAGACATCAGCTGGACCCTCGGCCCCTATCGCTTCGACCTGCCGTTGGTCGCCTCGGCCATGGACGGCGTGGTCAGCCCCGACACCGCGGTTCTGGTCAATGAGCTGGGCGGCCTCGGGGTGCTCAACCTCGAGGGGATCTGGACTCGGTTCGAGAACGCCGAGGAGCAGCTGGAGAAGGTTGCCGCCGCGCCCAAGCACCTGGCGACTCAGCTCATGCAGGAGATCTACGCCGAGCCGGTCAAGCCGGAGCTGATCGGCAAGCGGATCGCCGAGATCAAGGAGCGCGGCGCCGTTGCCTGCGGCTCCCTGACCCCGCAGAAAGTCCGCGAGCACTATGAGATCGCCGTTGAGGCGGGCCTCGACATCCTTGTCATCCAGGGCACGGTGATCTCCGCCGAGCACGTCTCGACCACGGTCGAGCCGCTCAACCTGAAGGAGTTCATCGCCGAGGTGCCGGTGCCGACCGTGGTCGGTGGCTGCGCCTCCTACTCGACCGGCCTGCACCTGATGCGAACCGGCGCGGTGGGCGTCCTGGTCGGGGTCGGCCCCGGCGCCGCCTGCACGACCCGCGGCGTCCTCGGCATCGGCGTGCCCCAGGCGACCGCGATCGCCGACGTCGCCGCCGCCCGCTCCCAGCACATGCTGGAGACCGGCGAGTACGTCAACGTGATCGCCGACGGCGGCATGCGGACGGGCGGAGATGTCTCCAAGGCGATCGCCTGCGGGGCGGACGCGGTGATGGTCGGTTCGCCACTGGCCCGCGCCAAGGAGGCGCCCGGCCGTGGCTTCCACTGGGGGATGGCGACATTCCATCCTTCGTTGCCGCGCGGCACCCGCGTCTCCACCACGCAGGACGGGACGATGGAGGAGATCCTGCTCGGCCCCGCCCAGGAGAACGACGGCACCTTCAACCTGATGGGGGCGCTGAAAACCTCGATGGCCACCTGTGGCTACGAGGACATCCGCTCCTTCCAGCGGGCCGAGGTGATGGTCGCTCCGGCGTTGATGAGCGAAGGCAAGAAGCTGCAGAATGAGCAGTCGGTGGGCATGGGGTCGAACGGGCGCGCAGCGGTTCGCGACGGGAGTGGCCGTATCGGATGACTGAGGACCCCGGGGCGGTTGGGCCGGCGGGTCCTGTCGCTGCAGGGGACCCCCCACCCCCTGCGGTAGCTAAAGCTTCCTCGGGGGTGGGCCCCCCTACAGCGCCACCCCCCGGCAGCAATGCCACCGAGGAAGTGCTGGTCCTCGACTTCGGTGGGCAGTACTCGCAGCTGATAGCGAGACGGATCCGGGAGTGCGGCGTGTTCGCCGAGTTGCTGCCGTCGACCACTCCGGTTGAGAAGCTGAGGGAGCGGGCGCCGAAGGCGCTGATTCTCTCGGGGGGGCCGGCGTCGGTGTATGAGGAGGGCGCGCCTCGGTTTCCGACCGAGTTGTTGGACCTCGGGATTCCGATGCTGGGGATTTGTTACGGGATGCAGGCGATGGTCCAGTCGCTCGGCGGTGTGGTCGAGGCTGCCGAGGCGGGGGAGTTCGGGCGTACCGACCTCATCCTCCGCGACGGCGGCGGACGGCTGCTGGGCGGTCTCCCGGAGGAGCAGAGCTGCTGGATGAGCCACCGCGACTCGGTCTTCGAGCCGCCCGAGGGGTTTACGGCGCTGGCCTCCAGCCCCGGCTCGCCGGTCGCGGCCTGCGAGGCGCCCGACCGCGGCCTTTACGGCATCCAGTTCCACCCCGAGGTCGTCCACACCCCCTACGGGACCGAGATCCTCACCCGCTTCCTGCGCGACGTCGCCGGTTGCGAGCAGGAGTGGTCGCCCGAGTCGGTGATCGCCGAGCAGATCGCCAAGGTCCAGGCCCAGGTCGGCGAGGGCCGGGTCATCTGCGGCCTCTCCGGCGGCGTCGACTCCTCGGTCGCGGCGCTGCTCGTCCACCGGGCGGTGGGGGAGAGGCTGACCTGCGTCTTCGTCGACCACGGGCTGATGCGGCTGAACGAGGCCGAGCAGGTGGTCGCGGCCTTTGAGCAGTTCGGCATTCCCCTCGTCCACGTCGAGGCCGAGGAGCGCTTCCTCGCCAAGCTGGCCGGGGTCGAGGAGCCGGAGCGCAAGCGCAAGATCATCGGCGAGGAGTTCATCCGCGTCTTCGAGGAGGAGGCGGAGAAGATCGAAGACGTCGACTATCTGGTCCAGGGGACGCTCTACTCCGACGTGATCGAGTCCGGTGGCAGCGAGGGCGCGGAGACGATCAAGTCCCACCACAACGTCGGCGGGCTGCCCGAGGAGTTCGACTTCGAGCTGGTCGAGCCACTGCGGATGCTCTTCAAGGACGAGGTCCGCGCGGTCGGCGCCGAGCTCGGCCTGCCCGACCGGATGGTCTGGCGCCAGCCCTTTCCCGGGCCGGGCCTGGCGATCCGGATCGTCGGCGGCGAGGTCAACCGGGAGCGCCTCGACATCCTCCGCGCCGCCGACGCGATCCTCCAGGAAGAGGTCCGCGCCGCTGAGCTCTACCGCCAGCTCTGGCAGTCCTTCTGCGTCCTGCCCGTCGTCCGCTCGGTCGGCGTCCAGGGCGACGGCCGCACCTACGCCTACCCGATCGTGATCCGCGCCGTCACCTCCGATGATGCGATGACGGCCGACTGGGCCCGCCTTCCCTACGACCTCCTGGAGCGAGTCTCCAACCGGATCATCAACGAGATCCGCGACGTCAATCGCGTCGCCCTCGACATCTCCTCGAAGCCGCCGGCGACGATCGAGTGGGAGTGATCACACGCCGGCGAGGCGGGTGATCACGAAGATCAGCGCGAAGCCGGAGGCGGTCAGCGCGACCCGGGCCCATGAGGCGTGGGCGTGCGCTTCGGGCAGCAGGTCGGTCGCGCCCATGTAGAGGAAGAAGCCGCTGTAGAGGCAGAGGATGTAGCCGAGGGTTTGGTCGGGGACGGCGAGGATCGAACCGACGATTGCCCCGAGAAGCGGTGCGATCGCGTCGATCCGCAGCCATTTGGTCGCCTGCTTTCGGTCGCCGGACTGGCTGAGCACGAAGCTGACCGTGTTCAGTCCGTCGGCGAAGTCGTGGCTGACGACGGCAATGAAGACGAGGAACCCGGTGGTGCTGTTGAGCGCGAAGGCGAGGCCGATTCCAAGGCCGTCGATGAAGCTGTGGATCGAGAGCCCGAGGGCGCCGAGCACGCCGACATGGTGATGCGCCTGCGCCTCCGAGGGGTCGTCTCGGTGATGCAGAACCAGCGCTCGCTCGGCGAAGAAGAAGGCGAGGAAGCCGGCCCCGACCAGCGCCGTCGCCTTGTTCGCGTCTCCGAGGAGGTTGATTCCCTCGGGCAGGACGTCGAACAGCGCCACCGCGACGACGACGCCGCCGGTCAGGGCGATCACCGTCGGCAGCGTGTGGGAAAGCCGCAGCGCCACGTGACCGCCGATCAGAGTGGCGACCACGGTGAGGCCGGCGAGGGGAATGGCGACGGCGGGCATCGGCGGCCGTCAGCTCGCGTCCGTCGTCTTGCAGCTGGGACAGCGGCCGCGCAGGACCACGTCGTGGGTCGCTATTTCGAAGTCGGCGTTGCGACTGACCGCATCGATCGCCCGCTCCAGCGCCTGGTCCTCGAACGGCGCCAGCAGGCCGCACTCCTCGCAGACGAGGTGGTGATGGTGGCCGCTGGGGTCGAGTCGCTCATAGCCGGCCGCGTCGGCGCCGATGTCGATCCGCTGCACCAGCCGCAGTCCCTCCAGCTGCTCGAGGGTGCGATAGACGCTGGCCCGGCCCACCGACTCGAGTCGGTGGTCGATTTCCAGTGCGGTCACCGCGCACTTTTCCGCCGCCAGCAGCTCGACCACCTTGCGCCGCGCGCTGCCGCTCCGGTACCCGGCCTGATCCAGACGCGTAGTCGCTTGCTCCGCCCAATTCACGGGCGGCACAGTATCAGAGAATGAGACTCAGTCTCGTTTAAGCAGGTTCAGCTGTAGCGGTCCCACTGCTTCAGCAGCGGCAGCGGGTCGATCGGGCTGCCGCCCTGGTACCAGCCGGGCGGGGTCCAGACCTCGAAGTGGAGGTGGCAGGCGGTGGCGTCGCCGGTCTGCCCGACGATGCCGATCGGCTGGCCCGTGCGGACGTTGTCGCCCGTGTGGAGGGGGGAGCGACGGGCGAGGTGCGCGTACATGAAGTCGAAGCCGGTGCCCTTGCCGTCGATCACGATGTAGTTGCCGGCGTTGCCCTCGAAGCCCGCATGCTGCACCGTGCCGCCACGAGCGGCGACCAGCGGTCTGGCCGCACCTGGCCATCACGTCCTGGCCCTGGTGGGTGTGGCCGGAGCGGGCGGCGCCGAAGCGGTTGGCCGGCCCGCCGAAGTCGTGCGGCCCGATGATCGGGAAGGTGTAGCTGTAGAAGTTGAACGCGAGGTTCTTCCGCTTCACTGCGTGAGCGGACCGGGCCCGAGCTTTGCGGGCGCCGCCCTGGGGGCCGATCTTGAACGTGTAGGTGCCGTTGCGGGCCGCGGTGCCGTTGAAGGTGTTGCCGTCCCAGCGGATCGTGGTGACCGCGTTGGGGGCGACATCGTTGCGGTAGAAGGAGCGGACCACGAAGCCGCGCGCGTCGATGACGTCGATGCGGAGGTCGTTCTGCGGCTGGTCGCTGGAGATCGCGAAGCGGAGGCTGGGGAAGCGGAAGCCGTAGTAGAAGGACCTGCGAGGGGTGACCTTGGCGAAGGCCACGCTGACGGACCCGCTGCTGGGGAAGCCCTTTACAGGGGCGCCGACCGGGCTGGGGTTCGACGGGGTGCTGCCGGGGGACGGCGCGCCGCCGGTCGTCGCCGAGGCGACGCCTCCGGTCGAAAGCAGGGTCGCCGCGAACGCCACGACCAGCTTCGCGACGAATCCGTGCCGAAACCTTGAGCTTCCCGCCACCGGCCCTCTCTTTCCATCGCCTGCGGAGTTAGCTGTCGGGCTCGCGCTGAAAGAGATGCGCTACGGACCGATTCGTCCGATTCGCCCCGGAGACCTGCGTCGGTCTCTTCGGTTCCTCCGCTCCCGGCCGGATGACCGGACGGGATTAGGCGTTGTTGGCGCGGCAGTATACGACCCCAGCCGGCCCCCGAAAGGAGTCAGATCCTCGGCTTCGCCTGCGGGCATATGCGGGGACCCCTATTATCCCCCGCCGGTGAAGACCTACGTAGCCACACCCGCCGACCGCCAGCGAGACTGGTATGTGGTCGATGCCGAGGGCCAGACCCTGGGCCGTTTGGCGACCCGGATCGCCGACGCACTGCGCGGCAAGCGCAAGCCGGAGTACACGCCCCACATCGACACCGGCGACTTCATCGTCGTGATCAACGCCGAGAAGATCCGCGTCACCGGCAACAAGCTTTCGCAGAAGACCTACTGGCGCCACAGCGGCTACCCGGGCGGGATCAAGTCCCGCACCCTGGCCGAGATGCTCGACCGCCGGCCCGAGGAGGTCATTCGCAAGGCCGTCAAGGGGATGCTTCCCCGCAATCGCCTTGCCCGCCAGCAGCTGACCAAGCTGAAGGTGTACGCCGGGCCGGATCACCCGCACGCGGCGCAGATGCCGAAACCAATGGAACTTGAGAGTCGATGACCGAAGAAGAGAACAAAGAGACTTCAGAGCAGCAGGAGCCCGAGGCCGTCGACGAGACTGCGGCTGAGGAGACTTCCCCCGAGCCCGTCGCTGAAGAGCCTGAGGCCGAAGAGCCCGTCGCTGAAGAGCCCGAGGCCGAGGAGCCTGAGGCCGAAGAGCGCTGAGACGCCGCTGAAGAGGCTGAGACCCCGGCCGAAGCGCCCAAGGCCGAGGAGAAGAAGGAGAAGGCTGCGGTTATTCCCGGCGCCGATCTGGAGCCGATCGCGGTTGAGCCCGAGTCCAAGCCGCTCAGCGCTGAGGAGCGGGCTCGTCTCGAGGCCGAGGAGGAGGAGCGCGCCAAGCGCGAGGCCGAGCTGGTCGGCGAGGTCGAGGAGGAGACAGGTGCCACGACCCGCGCACCGGCCAAGATGGAGGCAGGCTCGCGCTTTCTCGCCACCGGCAAACGCAAGAGCTCGATTGCCCGCGTCATCCTGCTGCCGGGTGACGGCAAGGTCGAAATCAACAAGCGTCCGCTCGAGGAGTTCTTCCCCCGCCCGCTTCACCAGACCACGGCTGTCCAGCCCTTGGTCACGACCGGCTACGAGGGCAGCGTCGACGTCCGCGTCCGCGTCCACGGCGGCGGCATCAGCGGCCAGGCCGGCGCGGTCCGCCACGGCATCGCCCGGGCGCTGATCGAGATCGACCCCGAGCTGCGCGGCGACCTGAAGAGCCGCGGTTTCCTCACCCGCGACGCCCGCGTCAAGGAGCGTCGCAAGGCGGGGCTCAAGAAGGCGCGCAAGCGGCCGCAGTTCAGCAAGCGCTGAGGACCCACATGGCTACCGCGCGCAGGCTCTTCGGAACCGACGGGGTCCGAGGGGAGGCCGGGACGTTCCTTACCGCCGAGTTGGCGACCTCTCTGGGAAGGGCGGCGACCGCCTCGCTGGAGGCCGAACGGCCGCAGGTCCTCATTGTCCGCGACACCCGCGAGTCGGGGCCGATGCTGGAAGCCGCCCTCGCGGCCGGCGTCGCCGCTGCCGGTGGGGACGCATTGCTGGGCGGCGTACTGCCGACTCCGGCCGCCGCCATCCTCGTCAAGCGCCTCGGGCTCGACCTCGCCGCGGTCGTCTCCGCCTCCCACAACCCTTACCGCGACAACGGGATCAAGTTCTTCTCGGCTCAGGGGACGAAGCTCGACGACGAGACCGAGGCGCGGATGGAGTCGCTGCTCGGCAAGGAGGTCGTCGACGGCACGGAGGTCGGACGCGTGCGGGAGCTGAACGGGGGGCTCGAGGACTACCTGCGCGCCCTTGAGGCGG
This sequence comes from uncultured Solirubrobacterales bacterium, assembly GCA_963837585.1. Lineage (GTDB taxonomy): Bacteria > Actinomycetota > Thermoleophilia > Solirubrobacterales > 70-9 > CAWINX01. The sequence goes on from CAWINX010000003.1 coordinate 874,704, forward strand.
CCTTCCCACTCGACCTCTCCGGCACGAAGGTCCTCCTCGACTGCGCCAACGGCGCCACCCATCGCGCCGCCCCGGCGATCTTCGAGCGCCTCGGCGCCGAGGTCGAGACGATCGCCGACGAGCCCGACGGGCGCAACATCAACGAGGGCTGCGGCTCGACCCATGTCGAGGGCCTCGCGGAACGGGTCGCCGCCTCCGACGCCTCGGTCGGCTTCGCCTTCGACGGCGACGGCGACCGGGTGCTGGCGGTCGACGGGGACGGCCGCGTCCACGACGGCGACGAGCTGATCGCCCTCGCCGCTCTCGGCATGGCGAGGCGCGGCGAGCTCGGCGGCGGGGTCGCGGTGACCGTGATGACCAACTACGGCTTCCACGCGGCGATGGAGGAGGCCGGGATCGAGGTGGCGGTGACCAAGGTCGGCGACCGCTATGTGCTCGACGAGCTGCGCGGGCGCGGTTGGAAGCTGGGCGGCGAGCAGTCGGGCCACATCATCTCGACGGACTTTGCCGAGACCGGCGACGGGATCGCCGCAGCGCTGACGACGATGCGCGAGCTGGGTGGGGGGGACCTCGCCGGCGCCGCACCGATGCAAAAGCTGCCCCAGACCCTGGTCAACGTCGAGGTCGCCGATCGTGAGGCGATCGCCGGCGCCGCCGCGGTATGGGAAGCGGTTGAGCGGGAGGGCGAGGGCCTCGAGGGTCGCGGCCGCGTCCTGCTGCGACCGTCCGGCACCGAGCCGCTGGTGCGGGTGATGGTCGAGGCGCCCACAGCTGAAGAGGCCGACGCCGTCTGCATGCGGCTCGCCGACCTCGTCAGGCAAGAGCTGGCCTAAGCAGCGCTGTCTCTACCCTTACTCGTCTCCATGTGCGGAATCGTCGGATACGTCGGTGGGCGCCCCTGCCGCGAACTGCTGGTCGCCGGTCTCGAGAAGCTCGAGTACCGGGGCTATGACTCGGCCGGCGTCTCGGTGATCGAGGACGGCCGGATCGACAGCGTCCGCGCGGTCGGCAACCTCTCCAACCTGCGCGCCGCCGTCAAGGAGCACGCTGAGAACGGCGGCGGGGTCGCGGTCGAGGCCCCTCCCGCCACCACCGGCGTCGCCCACACCCGCTGGGCGACCCACGGCCGGGTCACCGAGGAAAACGCCCACCCACACGGCGACTGCAGCGGGCGGATCAGCATCGTCCTCAACGGGATCGTCGAGAACCACGCGACGCTGCGCCGCGAGCTGGAGGCCGAGGGCCACTCGTTCAGCTCCGAGACCGATGCCGAGATCGTCGCCCACCTGATCGAGCGCAACTACGACGGCGACCTCGCCGCCGCGGTCCGCGCCTCTTTCGCCGAGCTGCGCGGCCACTACGCCTTCGTCGCGATGCACGCCGACGAGCCGGGGTTGCTGGTCGGGGCGCGCAAGGAGTGCCCGCTGGTCGCCGGCGTCGGCGACGGCGAGTCCTTCCTCGCCTCCGCGATTCCGGCGTTCCTCGCCGAGACCCGCCGCGCGGTCATGATCGAGAACGGCGAGATAGTCACGATCGACGCCTCGGGGATTTCGATCACCGACGCCGAGGGGACTCCGGTGCAGCGCGCCGCCGAGGAGGTCGACTGGGACGAGGAGGCGGCCGAGAAGGGCGGCTATGAGACCTTCATGCTGAAGGAGATCCACGAGCAACCCGACGCGGTCGCCGAGACGATCGCCGACCGGCTGCCCACCGACGACGGCGTCGACCTCTCCGAGGTCGAGCTGAGCGACGACTTCCTGCGCGGTGTGAAGCGGATCGTCGTCGTCGCCTGCGGCACCTCCTACCACGCCGGGCTGATCGGTCGCTACGCGATCGAGGAGTGGGCGCGGGTGCCGGTCGAGATGGACATCGCCTCCGAGTACCGCTACCGCAACCCGGTGGTCGATCCCGACGACCTCGTGATCGGGATCACCCAGTCCGGCGAGACGGCTGACACGCTCGCCGCGATGCGCCTGGCGCGCGAGCGCGGCGCCAAGGTGCTGGCGATCACCAACATCATGGGCAGCCAGGCGACCCGCGACGCCGACGCCGTCCTCTACACCCGGGCCGGCCTTGAGATCGGCGTCGCCGCGACCAAGACCTTCGTCGCCCAGGTCGCCGCGATGTACCTGATCGGCCTGCGGCTGGCCGAGCTGCGCGGGACGCTGACGGCGGAGCAGCTCTCCCACCTGGTCGTCGAGTTGAAGGCGCTGCCTTCGAAGATCGAGCAGACCCTGGAGGCGGTCGAGGAGCCGGTGCGTGTGGCAGCCGCCAAGCACGCCGAGCAGCACTTCTTCCTCTACCTGGGTCGCCACATCGGGCTGCCGGTTTGCCTGGAGGGCGCGCTGAAGCTGAAGGAGATCTCCTACATCCCAACCGACGCCTACGCCGCCGGGGAGATGAAGCACGGCCCGATCGCCCTGCTCGACGAGTCGACCCCGGTCGTTTGCGTCGCCACCGACAGCCCCGTCCTCGACAAGGTCCTCTCCAATGTCGAGGAGGTGCGGGCCCGCGGCGCCGACACGATCGCAATCGCGACCGCCGGCACCGGCAAGGTCGCCGATGTCGCCGACGAAACGATCGAGGTTGCCCGCACCGACTGGATCCTGCAGCCGATCGTCGCGGTTTTGCCACTTCAGCTCCTCGCCTACGAGATCGCCCGCGCCCGCGGCCTCAACGTCGACCAGCCGCGAAACTTGGCGAAGACGGTCACCGTTGAGTAGCGCGACTAGGATGGCGCGCAATGAACGCGATCAAGTCTCGTCCGGTCCTCGCCCTCGCCTCACTGGCCGCAGCGCTCGCAATCGCGGGCTGCGGCGGAGGCGGGAGCTCCAGCACCGACCCGGCCAGCGTCACGCCTCCCGGCGTCCCCGTCTACGTCGAGGCGGCCGTGCGCCCTCAGGGCGAGGTGCAGAAGAACGTCGAGTCGCTCGCCAAGAACGTCGCCGGCATCGACGATCCCGGCGCCTTCATCGTCTCCAAGCTCGACAGCTCGCTCGCCGACTCGGATCGGGGCATCACCTACGCCCACGACATCGAGCCCTGGCTCGGCGAGCAGGCGGCGATCTTCTTCGAGCACTACGACGGCGACCAATTCACCGGCACCGGTGCGATCGTCCAGTCGACCGACACCGCCGCCACGCAGAGCTTGATCGACAAGCTCGCCAAGTCGAACCACGCCAAGGATGCCTCCTACAACGGCGTCGACTACAAGGTAAAAAGCTCCGACGGAAGCGTCCTGGGGATCGTCAACGACTTTCTCGTCTACGCCGAGGACGAACAGACCTTCAAGGATGTGGTCGACGCCTCGCAGGGCGACGCCCTTGACGGCGCCGACACCTACTCCAAGGCGATCTCCGCGCAGCCCAGCGGCAGCCTCGCCGACGTCTTCGTCGACATCGGCAGCTTGATCAAGCAGTCCGGCGGCTCGGTCGCCCCGCAGGCGGCCCAGGCCTTCAAGGCGGTCGGAGTCGACCCGAGCGCCGCCACCGCCCTGGCCAGCGCGGTGCCGGGCTCCGACCAGATCGAGATCGACCTCAGCACCAACGCCGCCGGCAACAAAAAGGTGCCGACCGGCGCCGCCGCCGACCTGCTCGAGTCTTTCCCGGCCGACTCGATTGCCGCCTTTGCCTCCTCCGGGTTCGGCGCGAGCCTGAAGCAGGCGCTCGACCAGATCGACGCCTCCGGAATTCCTCCCAAAGTGCCGCCCCACCAGCTGAAGAGCGCCCTGGCGGCGACCGGGATCGACCTCGACAAGATCGTCGGCTCGATTCAGGAGGCCGGCGTCTTCGCGACCGGCACGAGCCAAAGCAGCCTCGGCGGCGCAGCCGTTCTGACGACCGATAACGCAAACACCGCGAAGGAGACCGTCGCCAACATCGGTCTCCTGCTGCGCAGGACCGGCACGCCGGGGATCACCGCGGTCGGCGGGGGTGCGAGCGGCTTTTCCGTGCACAGCCCCCAGCTCGGTCGCCAACCGCTCGTGGTTGCCGCAAAGGGAGAGCGGATCGCGATCGGATACGGCCTCGCCGCCACCCTGAGCGGTCTCGCGACATCGAGCTCGAGCAGCCTCGGCGACAACTCGACCTATAAGGCTGCGGCGGATGCGCTCGGCGGTGCTCCGCTCAGCGGCTTCGTCGACGGGGCGGCGGCGCTGAAGCTTGCCGAGGGGCTGGGCGCAGCCACCGACCAGAAATTCCAGACGGCGAGGCCGTACCTGTCGAAGGTCCGCTTCCTCGCCTTCGGCGCCGTCGACCAGGGCGACCTGGCGACGACAAAGGTCATCGTCGGCTTCGACAAGTAGCCCCGCGATGGCCGGCGTCGGCATCGACCTGCTGGAGATCGATCGACTGGAGCGGGCGCTGGAGCGCTATCCGCGCCTCGCAGGCCGGATCTTCACCGGAGCCGAGCTCGCCTACGCGTCGGCGCGAGCCCGTCCCGCGCGTCACCTTGCTGCCCGTTTCGCCGCCAAGGAAGCCGTCGTCAAGGCGCTCGGGCGAACTGACGGCTTCGGCCTGCGGGAGATCGAGGTCGTGACCGGGGAGCCGCCCGAGGTTCGACTCGAGGGAGAAGCCGCTCGGGCCGCGGGCGGGGGGAGCGTCAAGATCTCTCTCACCCACTCGCGGGACTTTGCCGCGGCGGTTGCGATAGCCGAAACTCCTTGAGGATGGAGAGCTGGCTGCAGCCGCTGTATGACGCGGAGGGGATTCGCGCCGTCGACCGCTGGGCGATCGAGGAGCGAGGGATCCCCGGCGAGGAGCTGATGGAGGCCGCGGGTACGGCGCTTGCCGAGGCTGTCGCCGGGTTGGCGCCCGAGGGCCCCGTGCGGATCGTCTGTGGGAAGGGCAACAACGGAGGGGACGGACTTGTGGCGGCGCGCCACCTGCGGCGGATGGGCTTCGAGGTGGAGGCGCTGGAGCTCTTCTCCGGGGAGCTTCCGGTCGACCTCGACGCGTGGCTCGAGGGCGCCGGCGCCGTGGTTGACGCTCTTTTCGGCACCGGCTTTGCGGGAACGCCCAAGGAGCCGGTCACCGCGGCGATCGAGGCAATCAACCGCTGCGGGGCGCCGGTGGTCGCCTGCGACATCGCCTCCGGGGTTGACGCCTCCAGCGGCGAGGTCGCCGGCACAGCCGTCGAGGCCGACCTGACCGTCAGCTTTCACGCGGCGAAGTTGGGACACCGGATTGCTCCGGGCAAGTGGCACACCGGGGAGCTTCGGGTCGTCGCCGATCGGGATCCCCGAGCGGCGCGCCGCCCCAGCCTGCCGGCGGCACGATCGACGCCTCGGTGCTCAGCCTGGCGCCGCGCCGCGGATCCCGCTCGACCAAGTTCAGCTCCGGCCAGGTGGTGATCGCCGGCGGGTCGCGCGGCCTCACCGGTGCGGTGCGGATGTCTTCGGAGGCGGCCGTTCGCGCCGGCGCCGGCTACGCGACCGTCGCCGTGCCGGCCGACCTCGAGCCGATCTTCGAAGCGGGGCGACCGGAGGTGATGTCGGTCGGTTGCCCGGGCGGCGACGGCTGCCTGGCGCTCGCCTCGGGCAAGGCCGTGCTCGGCGCCTTCGAGCGGGCCGCGGCCGGGGTATTCGGCCCCGGACTGGGTCGCGACCCGGGGTCGGTCGAGCTGGCACGCGATGTCGTCGGCCGGATCGAGGCCGCCCTGGTCGTGGACGCAGACGGGCTCAACGCCTTTGCCGGACGCCTCAGCGAGATCGCCGCCCGGCCCGGCCCGACGGTCCTCACTCCTCACGCCGGCGAGTTGGGACGGTTGCTCGACCGCCCCTCCGAGGAAATTGCGGCCCACCGCCTCGCCGCGGCGGGCGAAGCGGCGCGACTCTCCGGGGCCGTCGTCGTGCTCAAGGGGGACGACACGATCGTCACCGACGGCGAGCGAATCGCGGTCAACGCCCTGTCGGCTCCGGGGCTGGCCACCGCGGGCACCGGCGACGTCCTCTCCGGGGTGATTGCCGCCCTGCTGGCGCGCGGGCTCGACCCCTTCGCTGCCGCCTGCGCCGGAGTCATCGCCCACGCTCGGGCCGGCCGGATCGCAGCGGAGCGGATCGGCGCCGCCGAGTCGGTCCTCGCCGGCGATGTGATCGAGGCGATTCCCGCCGGGATGCTCCCCGACTCGCGCGTCGAATAATCTCGCCGGACCCGATGAAGACCGCTGCCGAGATCATGGACGCCGACGTGCCTACCGTCACTCCGGACGAGGACGCTCGCGCCGCGATCGACCTGCTCGCCAAGACCGAGATGGGGGCGATCCCGGTCATCGATGAGGATCGCAGCGTGGTCGGGATCGTCAGCGAGTCGGACCTGATCCTCAGCGACGAGGAGTCCGATCTCCACCTTCCCCACTACCTCAACATCATGGGCGGCGTCGTCTTCATCGGCTCGATGAAGGGCTTCGAGCACCGTCTCGACAAAGCGTTCGCGACGAAGGTCTCCGAGTTGATGACCGCCGATCCGATTACGGCTCGCACCGACGACGATGCCCGGGCGGTGGCCAAGACGATCGCCGACAAGCACCACAACCACCTGCCCGTGGTCGACGCCGACGGCCGACTCGCCGGGCTGGTGACCCGGGCCGACGCGCTCGCGGCGCTTGTCGCCGACGACTAGGCGATGACCCAGCGGGCAATCGCCCGGATCGACCTCGGCGCCGTGGAGCGCAACTGCTCCCTGCTGCGCTCAACCCTGCGCGAGGGTGCCGAGCTGTGTGCGGTCGTCAAGGCCGACGGCTACGGCCACGGCGCCGACGGCTGTGCCGAGGCCGCCCTCGCCGGCGGCGCCACCCGGCTGGCGGTCGCCGCCGCGACCGAGGCCGCCCAGGTCGGCCGCCGCTTCCAGCACGTCCCCCTACTGACCATGGGCGCTCTGACCGAGGAGGAGGTCGACATCGCCCTGGCGGCGGGCTCCGAGGTCGCGGTTTGGCGCGAGGGATTTCGCGCTCTTCTCGCCGATCGCGCCAGGGCGCAGGGGCGCCCCGCCCGCGTCCACGTCAAGCACGACAGCGGCATGGGCAGGCTCGGCAACCCCGACCCCGGCGAGGTGCTCGCCCTCGCTCGCGCCTGCGACGAGAGCCCCGACCTACGAGCTGGCGGGCGTCTGGACCCACTTCGCGACGGCCGATGAGCCCGAGTCGGACTACTTCGACGAGCAGCTGGAACGGTTCACCGCCGTCGCCGACGCGGTCCGGGCCGAGTTCCCCGGAGTCACCGTCCACGCAGCCAACAGCGCCGCAGTCTTCCGCGAGCCGAACTCCCATTTCGACATGGCTCGCTGCGGCGTCGCCGTCTACGGCCTCGACCCCTTCCAGGGCGACCCGGCCGAGCGTGGCCTCGCGCCGGCGCTCGCGCTGCACTCCTATGTCGCCGACGTGAAGCGGTTTGCGGCCGGCAGCTCAGCCGGCTACGGCCGGACCTGGAGGGCCGAGCGCGACACCTGGGTCGGCGTGCTGCCGCTCGGCTACGGCGACGGCGTCAGGCGCGGCCTCTCCAACAACGCCGAGGTCCTGGTGCGCGGCCGTCGTCGGCCGCTGGTCGGGACCGTCTCGATGGACAACGTGACGATCGACCTCGGGCCCGAGACCGAGGTCGAGCCGGGCGACGAAGCGGTGCTGATTGGCGCTCAGGGGGAGGAGGCGATCCTCGCCGAGGAGGTCGCGACGCGCCTCGGCACGATCAATTACGAGGTCACCTGCGGAATCTCCGCCCGTGTTCCGCGGGAACCGGCATGAGCCTGGCGGAACGGCTCGGCGCCGCGCCGCTGGTCGCCGCGGCTCGGGAGGCGCTGGCGGGCGGCGAGGGCGTTTGGGTGGTCGGCGGCGCCGTTCGCGACGCGGCCCTGGGGCGCGAGGTGACCGACCTCGACCTCGCGGTGGCCGGCGACCCCGCGCGGGCGGCGAAGGCGATTGCTCGCCTGGGCGACGGGCACGCCTTCGAGTTGTCCTCGGAGTTCGCGACCTGGCGCGCGGTGGATCGCGACGGCTCTTGGCAGGTCGACGTCTCTCCGCTGCGGGGGGAGACGATCGAGGCCGACCTGGCGGCGCGCGACTTCACGATCGGCGCAGTCGCCGTGTCGCTGGCCGGGGGCGAGCCGCTCGACCCCTACGGCGGCCTCGGCGACCTCGACCGACGCTTCCTGCGCGCCGTCGGTCCAGGCAGCTTCGCCGAGGACCCGCTCCGCCTGCTGCGGGCCGGACGACTGAGCGCCGAGTTGGAGCTTGAGATCGATCCCGACACGGTCTCCCTCGCCCGGGCGGAGGCGACCAGGGCCGCTGAGCCGGCGGGGGAGCGCCAGCTCGCCGAGCTGCTCCAGCTGCTCGCCGCCCTTGATCCGCTGCGCGGCCTCGCGGCGCTCGACGAGCTGGGCGTGACGGCGGTCGCCCTGCCGGAAGTCGAGAATTTGCGGGGGGTCGAGCAGGGTCCCAACCACCATCTCGACGTCCACGGTCACACCCTCGCCGTGCTGGCTCACACGCTGGAGGTCGAGGCCGATCTCGACCGCTTCGCCGGCGAGCGAGCGGCAGAGGTCGCCGAATTGTTGGCCGAGCCGCTCGCCGACGGCGCCACCCGCGGCACGGCGCTCCGCTTCGGTGCCCTCCTTCATGACATCGGCAAGCCCGCAACCCGCGGCGAGCGCGACGGCTACGTCACCTTCATCGGCCACGACCGCGACGGCGCCGAAATCATCGGCGGGCTCTGTGGGCGGCTGAAGGCGAGTCGGCGCCTCACCCAACACCTCCAGGCGCTCACCCTTCACCACCTGCGACTCGGGTTTCTCGTTCACGAGGCCCCACTGCCCCGTCGCCGCATCCACGAGTACCTGCGCGCCACGGACCCCGTTTCCGTCGACGTAACGCTCCTCACCGTCGCCGATCGCCTCTCGGCACGCGGCGGCGGTCCCTTTGCCACCGACGAGATGATCGAGGCCCACCTCGCCCTCGCCCGCGACATGGTCGCCGCCGGGCTCGACTGGCGCCGAAACGGCCCGCCGACCCCACTGCTTCGCGGTGACGAGCTGGCCGCCGAGCTGGGAATCGACGAGGGCCCGGAGTTGGGCGAGCTGCTCGCCGAGCTGGAGGCGGCCCAGTACGCGGGGGAGGTCAGCACCCGCGACGAGGCGGTCGAGCGCGCCCGGCAAGTTCGGGGATAGCTGGGAATTCAGCCCCGGTCCGCTACCCTCTCCGCCGCATGGGGAAAGAGGAAAAGATCGAGATGGAGGGCGAGATCACCGAGGCCCTCCCCAACACGATGTTCCGGGTCAAACTCGACAACGGACACGACGTGCTCGGTCACATCTCCGGCAAGATGCGCCGCCACTACATCCGCATCCTCCCCGGAGACCGGGTGAAGATCGAGCTCTCGCCATACGACCTCGATCGCGGCCGCATCACATATCGCTACAAATAGGGCAACCCGCAATGGTTGACCCCGGCACCCGCTTTCGCGTCAGCTCCTCCAACATCGTCCACGAAGAGATCGACGGTGAGACGATCGTGATCAACCTTGCCGGAGGGTGCTACTACAGCCTCTCCGGCGGCGGCCCATCGATTTGGTCACGGCTTGTCGTCGGTGCCAGCGCCGACGACATCATCGCCGCACTTGCCTCTGCGCCCGAGGATGTGGGTGAGGTTCGTGGGGATGTCATGGATCTCATGGAGCGCCTCTTCGCCGAGGCGCTGATAGCTCCGGTTGTCGATCAGCCAGTGGAGGACGAATCGCCTGATCCCCCCGGATCGACTGTCAAGTACGCGAGGCCCGTCCTTGAGAAATACGACGACCTCAAGGACTATTTCTTGATCGATCCGATTCATGAGGTTGACACCGCCGGCTGGCCACACACGACCGACGCCGCCTGACAACGCGGCCCGTGCAGTCTCCTCGCGCCGTTCAGCAGACCCTCGACGAGGCAGGCGTGCGGGGCTGGCTGGCGCTGTTGGACGAAAGGTTCGAACAGGCCGCCGATGCGGTCGGAGGCGTTGAAGAGCGCCACCTGAAAATCGGCGGCATTCCCGTGCGGTTCGCCTGTGCGGGGTCGGCAACCGCGCCGTTGTTGGCTCCCTTCGAACACCTTTCGACGGCGGCGCTGGATACGAGGTTGGAGGTGCGCCTTTTCGATTCCGCCTCCACCGGCGCCTCGATGCCCGACCTTCCGTGGCCAGTGCCCGATGATCTCCCCGGGGTGGCTCCATTTGCTCGATTTGTCGTGGGCGATGTCTGCGTCGTAAGTGACCTCGTCGGTGGGCCGGCGATCGTCGTGGACAGCGCCAGGTCCCGGGCGGTCTTCCACACACCGGATGCCGATGCGGTTGGCCTGCATGAGCAGGCCGCCCTCCTTCGAGACGCGCTCCAGATGTTGCTTGCTCCGCGTCGCTGGTTGGTCCATGCGGCAGCGGTCGGCAATCGGGAAAGCGCCTCGCTTCTGGTCGGCGCGAGCGGCTCGGGCAAGTCGACGCTGGCCCTTTCTTGCGCACAGGCCGGAATGGAGATCGCCGGCGACGACTACATCGTGCTGGAGCCAGGGCAAAATCCACGTGCCCACGCTCTGAGCTCGATGGCGAAGCTGTCCCTGGCCACAGCGCGACTGCTCGGAATCGATCCGGTGCGTACGGCGGCCTGGCGTTTTCATTCGACCCTGGAGGGTCCGGCGAAGGCGGTCGTCGGGATCGAGGAGGTGGCACCGGGTCGTTTGAGCGCCGAGCTTCCGATTACGACGCTCGTCGCTCCCCGCCTGTCCGACCGGCGAGAGCCGCGGTTGGTGGAGGTTTCCGCCCCGGTGGCTCTACGGGCGCTTGCGCCCAGCACCGCGCTGCAGTCACGGGTGGCGCCGCCACGCCTGCTGGCCTCGCTTGGCGATCTCGTTCGCCGGGTGCGCAGCTTCGAGCTCGAGTTGTGTGAGGACGTCGCCGCCAATGCGGAAGCGGTTGCGGAGGCGGTCGATCGCGGTGCTTGATCCAGCCGTTACCGCCGTGATCGCGGTTCGCGACGGAGAGCGATTCCTCGCCGAGGCAATCGAGAGTGTGCTGGGTCAGACCGTGTCCTGCGCCGAGGTGATCGTCGTCGACAACGGCTCTACCGATCGAAGCAGAGAGATCGCCGCGCGATATGAGCCGGCGGTCACCCTGCTGGACGAACCCCGAAAGGGCATCGGACCGGCTCGCAACGCCGGCCTGGCGGCGGCGCGAGGCGACTTCGTCGGAATGCTTGACTGCGATGACCTTTGGGATCCGTGCAAGAACGAGATCCAACTCGAGGCGTTCCGGCTCAATCCCCGGCTGGATCTCGTTTTTGGACACGTCCAGCAATTTGCCGATCCCTCCTACGATCCCGCTCTCCACGGTCGGCTTGCGATCCCGTCAGAGCCACAGCCGGGGCTGTTCCTGCCGGCGATGCTGGCGCCGCGCTCGATATGGGAGCGGGTGGGACCATGGAGCGACGACGTAAAGGTCAGCGACGGCTTGCAGTGGCTGTTGCGCGCCAGGGCGATGAACCTGCAGGAAGAGATGCTCACCGAGACGGTGATCAGGCGCCGCGTCCACGACGCCAACTACACGCGCCAAAACGCCAATGAAGCCGGTGAGTTCGCCCACTTCCTCAAACGGTCGATCGATGAGCGACGCAGGCGGGCGGCCGGTTGACCACGTCGTGGCGCTCGTTGGTACGGCTGTTCGGCGGCTCGCGCCGCCTGATCGCCGTAAGCGTCGCGATCGCAACCGCCCAGACGATCCTGTTGGTGCCGATCGCACTTCTGGTCGAGCTGGCATTCGACGACCTGATCCCCGGTCGCAAGGAGACAGGCCTGCTGGGCGTGGGCGTCGCGATCCTCGCGCTCTACCTCGCCAGCTCTGCGCTGGGGCTCTGGGCGCGGTCGGTGTCCTTGCGGGTGACCAAGGAGGCGATCACCGCGCTCCGCGTTGATCTGCTGGAGAAGGTCTACGCGCTGCCACGGTCGTTCTTCGATCTCAATGAAGTCGCCAAGCTGCATGGCACGATCGTCCAGGACAGTGAGCGGATCGACCAGATGGCCAACGCCCTGGTCGCTCAGCTCCTGCCCACCGCGGTGATCGCCGTCGGCCTGTCAGTGGCGATGCTGGTCCTCAACCCGATCCTGTTCCTGTTGCTGGCACTCGTCGCGCCTCTCCTGCTGCTCGGTTCGGTTGTCATCGGTCGTTCTGTTCGCCGTCGCACCCATAACTGGCGCGAGGCTTTTGAGGTGTTCGACGCCCAGACCCTTTTCGCCCTACGGGCGATCACGCTGACCAAGGCTCACGGGGTCGACTCCACGGAGATCGCGGGGCGACGGCGCCAGCTCAACGAATTGGGCCTCCTCGGCCGCACCATGGCCTACATGCAAACGGCGTACTCGTTGGCCAACGGGACCGTGATGGCGATCGGGGCGGTGATCGTTCTCGTCGTCGGCGGCCGGGCAGTCGCCGCCGGCTCGATGACTGTTGGCGACCTCGTTTCCTTCTTCACGTTGCTGGCCCTGCTTCGGGGACAGACGCCGACGATGCTGACCGCGATTCCGGTGGTGATTTCGGGAATGGAGTCGCTTGAGAGGGTGGAGGGGCTGTTGGCCGTCGAAACGGTTGAGCCCTATCGCGGCAGGCGGAGGATCGAGTTCACGGGATCGGTGCGGATTGAGTCGGTGTCCTTCTCCTATCCCGATGGGGCTCCCGTCATTTCCGACCTGGACCTTGAGATCGGCGCTGGTGAGAGGGTTGCGATCGTAGGGCCCAACGGCGCCGGCAAGAGCACCTTGGTCAGCCTGCTGCTCGGCCTCTACCGTCCCGACGAGGGGCGCCTCTACGCCGAGGGCATTCCCTACGACGATCTCGACATGTCGCACCTGCGGGCTCAAGTCGGGGCGGTCCTGCAGGATCCGATTCTGTTCTCGGCGACGATCCGGGAGAACATCGCTTATGCGATGCCTGACGTCGACGAGGAAGCGTTGCGCCGAGTCGCCGCCCTCGCCGTCGTCGATGAGTTCGCGGAATCGCTTCCGGCCGGCTATGAGACCGAAGTCGGGGACGAGGGGGTTCTTCTGTCCGGCGGTCAGCGCCAGCGGGTCGCGATCGCGCGGGCCATGCTGCGAGGCCCAGCCCTGCTGATCCTCGATGAGCCGACGACCTACCTGGATGCGCAGTCTGCGATGGCGCTGATGGCCGGCCTGCGGGACCTCGATCCGGCGCCGAGCCTGCTGATCGTCACCCACGACCCCCTGATCGCCGCGGAGGCAGACCGCATCGTCGAGCTGCGCGACGGGCGCCTGCAGCAACAGCAAGAGGTTTCAAGGTGAGCGGGGTGGGTTTCTGGCCGGGCCCGCGTCATCGGTTGCTCTTGCATGCGGCCCTCGACGAGGCCGAAGCCGCGATGAAGGCATGGCGGCGCTGGCGTGAGTTGGTCGAGTTCGACGATCTCGACGAACCCGAGAATCGTCTTCTGCCGCTCGTCTATCGCAATCTCGGCACCCAGCTCGCCGACGACCCCGTCGTGGGCAGGATGCGCGGCGTCTACCGCCTCACATGGACGCGGAATCAATTGCTTGCGTCGGCTGGGGCTGAGGCTGTGCGCGAGTTGGCCGCTCAGGGGGTCCCGACGTTGTTGCTCAAGGGGGCTGCGCTCAGTCTTCTCAACTACCGCGACATGGGTGTTCGGCCGATGGCGGATGTCGACGTGCTGGTGCCGCCCGCGCAGGCGCGGATTGCCATGGATTGCCTGCTCAGCGCCGGCTGGCAGGCCGGCGTTGAGCAGCCCCGAGCGGATGATCCGCGTCCACCATTCCTACGGAATCTCGAATCCGTCCCACGGTGAGGTGGATCTGCACTGGTTCTCGCTCTGGACGACCAGTGGCGATGCGCCTCTCTGGGAAGCGGCCGTGCCGTTGGAGATCGGCGGAGAGCCGACCCTGGCGCCCTGTCTCGGCGGATTCCCTGCTCAACGTCTGCGCCCATGGCTCGCCGCGTCAACCAGTGCCCGCCTTCCGCTGGATCGCCGATGCGGTCACGATCGTCCGCTCTGACTCTCTCGACTGGGATCGATTCGTCGCCGAGGCTCGCCGTCGCCGCCTCACCACCGTTGCCGGCGCTGCCCTTGCCTATCTGCGCGCCGAATTCTCACTGGAGATCCCGTGCCGAGTAGTCGTCTCTCTGCGGGCGTGCAGTCGCCCTTCTGGGAGCGGGTGGCGTTTCGGGCCGCCTCGCGCAAGCGCACTCCCTGGGGCACCTTGGTGTTCATCGGCGAGCGCCATTGGCGAATGCGAGCCCTGCGCGCCGAGGCGCCTTGGCACCCAGGGTTCCTCACCTATGCCGCTTCGGTTTGGGACTTCGATAACCCCTGGCAACTGCTGACCGCACGGGGCACGGAGGATGGCCCGCTTCGGGCTCAGCCGGGTCGGTTTCGTCTCGTTTGCGAGCGAGACTGGGGCCTGGACACAGCCTGGGAGTGCCCGCCTACAGGGCGCGGGCTTTCTCTAGGTGGCGCCGGCGCGAGCGCGGTGTCTTGCAATCCGAGCTCTAAAAGTGTAGAGGCCGGCCCGCGCGGCCTCGGTGTCCTGGGTCATGTTCCCGGCGTGTATTCTGCGCTTCAAAACGACGTTCGGGCGGCGGGAAATCACGCCAGGCTCGATGGGGCGCAACAGCAAGTCGACATCCTCGGCTGTAGCGGATCGTCTCGTCGAAGCCGCCGACTCGCTCGAAGAGGTCGCTCCGCAGCACCATGGTCATCGGTAGAATCGGGGGCTCGTCGTCGACCCCGGTCGGCGTTTCGGGCATTGCCGCCACTGGGCGACCCGCGGCCCAAAAGGGAAGTTCGGCTCCCGGCTCGATCAGGTGCTCCTGAGCGCAGAGGACGCAGACGGCCGCCGGGTGCGCGAGCAGCCATTCGACCTGGAACGCGAGCTTCTCGAGCAGGAGGACGTCGTCGGCGTCGACGAAGGCGACCATCTCGCCGCGCGCCGCTGCCACACCCGCATTGCGGCCGCCGCCGGGCCCCCCTGCTCCGCGGGTTGCGAAGCAGGGTCACGCCCTCGTAGCGCGGCGCGACCTCGGCGGTGGCATCGTCGGAGTCGTCGTCGACGACGATCGTCTCGACCGGCGAATAGGTCTGGCCCAGGGCGCTCTCGATCGCCTCGCCGAGAAATCGGCTCCGCGTTGAGCGCCGGGAATGACACGCTGACGAGCGGCCTTCCATCGACCGGACATTCTTCCTTAGCCGATGGCTCGCCGCGTCGGCTGGATCCGGCTCCGCCAGCTCCGCGATCAGCGCCGACCAGGCGAAGGACTTCGCGCCAAGTCCCTTGCCCGTGCGCGGGTCGTAGTACTCGCGCAGGCCCTCGCGTTCGACTGCGCCGATCAGGCCCTGCGCCAGCCGCGTCGCCTCCTCTTCGTAGCCGAGTCGGCGCATCCCCAGCCAGGCCATCCAGGCCGAGTTGACCCAGGTGGGGCCGCGCCAGTAGCGGCGGATCGGGCCGCGGCCGCCGCCGGGCTCATAGCTCGGCTCCGAGGCGGCGACCGAGGGAGGCGCGACGGGGGTGAGGAACTCGCCGTCGTTCAGCAGGTGCTCCTCGACGAGGCGGCGGCCGATCTCCTCCGGCAGGTCGGGGAGGGCGAGCGGGGCGAAGGCCGCCCAGGTGAGGACGCCGGGCCGCTCGCCGCCCGGCGCCACCTCGTCGATGAACATTCCGCGCCGCTCGTCCCAGAGCCGTTCGACCAGCGCCGGTGTCGCCGAGGGGCGACCCGAGGCCTGCAGGGCCAGCGACCACATCGTGTTGACCAGGACCTCGCAGAGCACCGGGCCGCCGCGGTCGCGCACCCGCCGCGCGTCGAAGCCGAGTCGCCGGTTGTGGTGGACCAGCAGGGGGAAGCCGACTCGGGTGCACGCTCGCCGGCCCCAGACCGGGTCGAACTTCGGCGAGGCGTCGAGCCCCGACTCGTCGGGTTGAAGGATCCACAGCAGCCCGTCGCCGTCGAGGTCGCGGTGCTCCGCTAGCCAGTCGAGCTGCGCGGCGATCCGCGGCTCTTCGGCGGGGTCGCCGACCGCGATTCGCCAGGCCCAGGCCAGCAGCGGCGGCTGGATCGTCTCGGTCTGGAAGGAGTTGCGCGAGGCGACGTTGTAGAAGGGCAGCCGGGCGAGCGAGACGCGCCGGTGCCAGAAGATCGTGTGGCCGATGAAGCCGTCGGGACGCTGCGCGGCGAGCAGGCTCTCCAGCTCGAGTCGCGAGCGGGCCGGGTCGAAGCGCCGCCAGACGATCGCCGCGAAGCAGGAGTCCCAGTACCACTGCCAGGGATAGTGGCCCGGGCTGGGCCGGGTGTAGGAGTAGCGCGTCCCGTCTCGCTCACCCTCCAGCCAGTTGCGGCGGAGGACGCGCTCGGCGATCTCGACCGCGGCGGTCACACCCCGGTGCGGCGCATTTCTCGCAGCGCCAGAGCGCCGAACAGGGCCAGCATGCCCACCAGGGCGGCGATTCCCGGCCACGTCCCCGCCCAGCTGACTCCGCCGACGAAGCCCTGCCGGGCGGCGTCGACGACCTGCGTCACCGGGTTGATCCTGGCCGCGTCGTGCATCCAGCCCTGCAGTAGCGCCAGCGGCGCGTAGGCGGTGGTGGTGAAGATCAGCGCCATCATCCCCGCCTGCATCAGCGGCGCCGCTGACTGGCTCTTGTAGTGCAGCGCCAGCATCGAGCCCCAGCAGGCGGCCACGGCCGCCATCGTCGCGACCATCAGGTAGCTGATCAGGAGGCCGTCGATCCCCGGCCATCCAGCCCCGAGCAGCAACGCGATGGCGAGAACGAAGGTCGCGGGGATCAGCGCCCGGGCGCTCGCCGAGAGGACCGTGCCGGAGAGCAGGACCCAGCGGGGGGCGGGGGAGACGAGCAGCCGGTCGAGCCAGCCCTGCTCGATGTCGCGGGCCAGGTTGACTCCGGTCGCCGCCCCCGTAAAGCCCGCGCCCTGGAGCATGCTGACCGGGACGACGAAGCTCTCGTAGCTGCCGGTGTCGAAGCCGTTCAGATGGGTGAGCGCCCCGAACACCCCGTTGATTCCGAGAAAGAAGATGGTCGGGGCAAGCACCCCCGGGATCGCCGCCCCGGGTACCCGGATCAGCTCGTTCTTGGCGCGCGTCATCAGCGCCGCGATCGTCGCCAGGTTCGTCCGCCAAGCGGGGATCGGGGCGACCGCTGCTGTCGACGCGGCTTCCATCAGCCCACCTTCAGCCGGTGTCGGAGCGCCCGAGCGCTGAGGATCAGACCCAGCGCCGCGATCCCGCCGATCGCCAGCAGCGCCTCCAGGGTCTTCGAGAGTGAGACCCCCGAGATGATCGGGTCGCGCACCCCCGAGACGATCAGGCTGAACGGGTTGTAGCGGGCGATCGTCTGGGCCGGCTCGATCATCAGGTCCACCGGGAAGAACGCGGAGGAGAGGAAGAGGACGACAAGGACGAGCGGGAAGAGGCCCTGGACGACGCTGGCGCTGCCCGTCCGCAGGGCGATCGCCGCGCCGATTGCGCCGACCGCCAGCGCCGAGGTCGTGATCAGGAGGACGGCGAGCGCTACGCCCGGCACGCCGCCGTCGATGTGGGCGCCGAAGATCAGCGCGATGGCCAGGAACCAGAGCGCCGAGAAGAGCCCCAGCGCCGCGGTTCCGGCGAGCCGTCCGAGCACGATCGCGAAGCGGGGGATCGGCGCCGCGAAGAGGCGGTCGGTGAAGCCCATCTCGATGTCGACTGCCAGCGCGATCCCGCCGCTGTTTGCGGCCAGCATCATCGCCTGCATCATCGCCCCGGCGATCATGAACTGGAGGAAGCTCTGAACCGGCGGAAAGCCCGGCAGGTTGATCGCGGCCCCCGCCCCGCCCGTCTGGATCGCCAGCAGCAGGGTGGGGAAGACGACGATCGGCGCCATCAGCTGCGGGCGGCGGAAGGTCTGGCGGACCGAGCGCATGCCGAGGCCGCGTACCACGCGAAGGTTTACCAGCAGGGCGCTCACGCCTCGAGCGGCTCTCCCGGGGCGCTCTCCTCGCCCTCGAGGCGGTGGCCGGTCTTCTCGACGAAGACGTCGTCGAGCGTGGGGTGGACCAGCTCCAGGGCGTCGACCTCGATCCCCGCCTCGTCGAGGGCCCGCACCACGTGCGGGATCTCCGCCGCGCCCCGCTCGACCTCGACCAGGACCTTGCCGTCGCGGGGCGGCAGCACCTTGCCGATCCGGGCCAAGATCTCCTCCGCCTGCGGCGTGAAGCCGCCGCCCAGCGTCAGCTGGATGTACGGGTTGCCGACCTCGGCCTTCAGCGATTCGGGCGTCCCCTCGGCGACGATCCTGCCGCTGTCGATGATCCCGACGTTGTCGGCAAGCTGGTCGGCCTCCTCCAGGTACTGGGTGGTGAGGAAGACGGTCGTGCCCTCGTCGTTCAGCTCCCGCACCTCCTCCCAGATCGTTTTGCGGCTGACCGGGTCGAGGCCGGTGGTCGGCTCGTCGAGGAAGAGCACGCGCGGCTCGTGGACGAGCGCCGCGGCGAGGTCGAGCCGGCGCTGCATCCCGCCCGAGTAGGTGCCGACGCGACGGTCCGCCGCGGCGACGAGGTCGACTCGCTCCAGCAGGTCATCGGCGCGGCGCTTGCCCTCCTCGGTCGGAAGGCCCTGCAGGGTTGCCTGAAGGCGGATCAACTCGCGGCCGGTCATCAGCGGGTCGAGCGCCGCCTCCTGCAGCGCGACCCCGATCGAGCCCCGCACCGCGCGCGCCTCCTTGACCACGTCGTGGCCGGCCACGGTCGCCCGCCCACCGGTCGGCAACAGCAAGGTGGTCAGCATCCGCACCGTCGTCGTCTTGCCGGCCCCATTGGGACCGAGGAAGCCGTAGATCTTTCCCTCGCCGACCTCGAGGTCGACCCCCTGCACCGCGAGCACGTCGCCGAACGCCCGCTCCAGCCCCTCTACGACTATCGCCGGCACGGCTACGCCTCGGTCGGCTCGGGCTGGGCCAGCGGCGGCCGCGCCTCGACCCAGTGCCGCTGGTTGGCGCGCTCCAGAGCTTCGGCGGCGTCGAGCAGCAACTCGTCCCGCCCCCAGGCCGCCTGCAGTTGCAGTCCGATCGGCAGTCCGTCGGAGCTGAGTCCCACCGGCAGATTGATCGCGGGGATCCCGGTCAGGTTGGCGAGCCCGGCGCCCCTCACGTTTGCTTGATCGGCGGTGAGCGTGCCGGAGGGGAGCTCGACGAGGGGCGACTCCAGCGGTGGCGCGACGGCCGGGACGGTGGGCCAGGCCAATACGTCGATCTCCTCGAAGAGGTCGGCGAGACGCCGGCGCATCAGGGTGCGGATACGCGCCGCCTGCACGCTCGCGGCGGCGGGCAGCAGCATTCGGTACTTCATGAAGCCGCGGTTGATCGGGCTGATCTCGGGATCAAGGTGGTTGAGTCGTTCGGGGGAGATCCCCCCGAGGCTGTCGACGTTGGCGATCAGCACCGTCGCCAGCGACGCCATCTCGATGTCGGCGAGGGTCACCTCACGCAGTTCGCCGCCAGTTTCCGCTCGCATCGCCGCGATCGCCGCCTCGCAGGCCTCGCGAACCTCCGGAGATGCGTCTTCGGAGACCGTGTCGCGAATCACTCCTATGCGCAGCCCGGCCGCGTCGCCCGCGGCGAGCTCCTCGCCGAACAGCGCCGAACCCAGCAGGCGGGAGTCGGCCGCGTCGGCGCAGAGCGGCCCGGAGACGATCGTGCTCGAGCTGCCGGCCATGTGATGCCCGGCCATCGCCGAGCGTCCGAAGGTGGGCTTCAGTCCGGTCAGGCCGCAGTAGGCGGCGGGAAAGCGGATCGACCCGATTCCGTCCGCGCCGACCGAGCCGGCGACCAGCCGGGCGGAGACGGCGGCCGCGGGGCCGCTGGAGGAACCGCCGGGACAGCGCTCGGTGTTCCAGGGATTACGGGCCGGCCCGTAGACCGAGGTGTTGCCGGTGCTGCTCGCTCCCAGCTCGTGCATGTTCGCTACTCCGACGATGACTGCCCCGGCGTCGCGCAGGGCGCGGTAGGGGCCGGACTCGCCCGGCTCGGTCGGGACGAGCATCTCCGCGGCGCCGAAGCGCTGCGCCCGCCAGGGCAGCGGCCACTCGTCCTTGATCACGACGGGGACACCGCGGAGCGGCCCGTTCGGCGCCGCGTCGAGCATCTCCCGGGAACGCTCCGGGAAGGTCTCGACGACGGCGTTGATCGCCGGGTTGCGCTCCTCGATCCGGGCCAGCGTCGCATCGAGCAACTCGACCGGGTCGGTTTCCCCGGCCGCGATCGCCGCGGCCTGCTCGCGCAGGGGGAGGTCGAGCGGATTGCTCACGCTCGCTCCGGCGCCCGCGAGAGGTCGGGGGCGCGCTCGGGCTGGAGGTCACCGAGGTCGAGCGAGAGCATTTCGCGGATCGCCGGCCAGAACATTTGGTGGGCGGCTCCCATCACCGCCAGCTCGATCTCGTCGGCCTCGATTCCGAAGGAAGCGAGACCGGCCGGGATGAAGTCTTCTGCGCGATCCGAGGCTTCCATATTGCGTCGGCAACCCTACAGCGGAGGTGTGGCCGGGATCGTGCAGTTGGGCGTCGGCGAAGCATCCGGCCGCCATGGACGACAGAATGGCGCCGCAACCGGGGCAGTTAACCCGTGTTCCTAGACGGCCGACGTGTCAAGAGCATCGACAAGCCAACCTGGCAGGACCAGCGCGCTGCGTACAGCCGCTGCGGCCGCATGCCTTTTCGCCGCCCTGGTCGCGATTGCCTGGCCCGGCGCCGCCGACTCGGCGCCCCTCAGGGTCATCGTCCTCGGCCAGACCGCTTCGACTCCCCGGCCGTCCTGTCCAGGGAAGGTCATCAACAACGTCGAGATCGTCCCCTGTCGAGTCGAGGGTCACGTCACCGGCTTCCAGGCGAGGGCCGGCGGGGTCTCCAGGGCGTATGAGGCGCCGTTCGACGGCAAGATCGTCGCCTGGTCGATCTCCCTCTCGAAGCCTTCGACCCGATCCAGTTCGACGACGACCGACGAGGTCGGCTTCTTCGACGACTTCCTCGGCCACCCGGCGGAAGCGAGGATCAGCGTCCTGCGGCCGGTCAAGGGCTCGAAGCCGCCCCAGTACACGCTGGCTCGCCAGAGCCCGGTCCAGGTGCTCAACTCCTACTTCGGCAGCACCGTCATCTTCGCCCTCGATCACCCGCTGTCCGTGCTGAGGGGGCAGGTGCTCGGCCTCACGGTGCCGACCTGGGCGCCGATGTTCGCCTTCAACGTCGCCGCCAACAACACCTGGCGGGGCAGCCGCCTGCCGAAGCACTGCTCCTCGAAGAGCGACATCCAGAACGGTCACCCGCAGCAGGTGGTCGGCAAGACCAAGACCTACGGCTGCTACTACTCCAACGCGCGGTTGCTCTATACCGCGACGCTGGTCAAGAAGCCGTAGAGCCGCGGGGGCGTTAGGGACGGGGCGTCCGGCACCCCTCCTCACTCGCCTGACTGGCTGAATCGCCTGGAGCCGTCCGAGGAAGCGCTCTCGGCCAGCGGCGCAAAACGTTCGGAGGGGCACCGGACGCCCCGTCAGCACCGCCGTCCCGGGAATGTCCTCCGCACTTGCTGGTCTGAGGGCCGCTACTGCCTTCCGCGGGAAACATCATCTGCTTGCTGTCGCTCCTCGTCCAAAGGAGAAGCGTCGCCGGACGGCCGCGAGGTGCCTGCCTCCACGCGGGAGCAGTTGTGTCAGGATCGCCGCATGGCAGATGAATCGGTCGCGGACCGACTCCGCGGATTCGGCGTGAAGGGCATCCTCGTGCAGATGGCCGAACGTGGGCAGATTCTTGAGCTGAAGTGCGAGATGCCGCAGTGCTATCACCCCAACGGACGCGACAAGTTCGAATCGCTCGCGACGGAGCGCAGGTTGTGGGCGCCCTCGCGTGACCACTACCCGATCCTCAGTTCGGCCGGTGGAAAGCTACGTGCCGACAACGTTCGGCTGTCCCATATCGAGTGCAATCAGCGTGACCACACGCGGCGGAAGCAGATCGGGGCACTGCTTCTTGCAGGCGAATCACTGGAAGACATCGCCGACACGCTGAACCGCAAGAAGACCCCCGCGTTTCACGGAACGAAACGATGGACGGCGGCCATGGTGCGCGAGGCCTACGTGTCCTAGTCCGGGTTCGACGCTGGGTTCCGCTTCGCGCGATTTGCGCGCGTCCGCTGAGCGTCGCTCAGACGCCCGCCTTGGACGAAAAGCGATAGTGGCGGAGGCCGCTGGCTCACCGGGATGCCGTCCCACGAAAGCTCCGGGGACGAGAGGTTGGCGACGGGCCCTCCGGCGCGCTTGGCGCCCCCGCCTTTGAAGCTGACATGAGACGGGGGTCGATGGGGGTCCGAACGTTTTGCGCCGCTGGCCGGGCGCTCGACCTCGGACGGCTCAGGCGATTCGGCCAGTCAGGCGAGTGAGGGCCCCCACCGACCCCCGTCCCGCCCAGGGTTAAAGCGCGGGCTGACGTAGCCCGCAGTACGGGCAGTCGCTGATGTCGAGGCCGATCAGTTGGTCGCAGCGACGGCAGGCCCGCAGGTTGTCCGGCGTGCGCGGCAGCGCCGAGTCCGAGGGGGCGAGGGGCAGCACCATCGCGACCGGCGCCATCTCCTCGCCGGTCTCGCGGTCGACGTAGACGGAGCCCGGCTCGGCATGGGCGAGGGCCTCGCGGCCGGAGGCCGGGGCGCGCATGCGGTAGAGCTGCCGGGCATTCATCGGGCCGCACAATAACAATGGCCGCTTGCGAATTCTCATCTTCCACGGCTACATGCTGCGCGGCACCGGCAGCAACATCTACAACGCCAACCTGGCCCGCGCCCTGGCTCGGCTCGGCCACGAGGTCCACCTGCTCTGCCAGGACCGCGAGGTGGAGTTGGAGGGCGTGCAGATCCACAACCCCGACATCGGCGGCCTTCTGCCCGTCTATGTCAAGGACCCATACGAGGGCTTCGAGGTCAAGGCCTTCCCGGAGTTGAGCGACGCCGAGCTGGATCGCTACGTCGAGGCCAACGTCGCCGCCGTTCGACGGGTCGCCGCCGACGCCGGGGGAATCGACATCGCCCTCGCCAACCACCTGATCATCGGGCCCGGCGATCCTCGCCCGGGCCGATGTCGCCCCCTTCGCGGCCAAGATCCACGGCTCGGCGCTCGAGTACACGGTCAAACCGCATCCTCGCTTCCTTCCCTATGCGCGGGAGGGCATGGAGGCTGCTTCCGGGGTCCTCGTCGGCTCCCGTCACACCGCCGAGTCCCTATGGGAGGCGTTGCCGGACGTCACGAGCTTGCCGAGGGAAGACCAGGCTCGGCCCGCCCGGCGTCGATACCGACGAGTTCAAACCCCGGGGTGAGCGCACGCGGTCGGTCGTCTTCGTCGGGAAGTTGATCGTGTCGAAGGGGGTGGACCTGCTGCTCGCCGCGTGGCCTCTGGTGCGGGCACAGCACCCCGAGGCGCGATTGCGGATCGCGGGGTTCGGCGCCTACGAGGAGGGATTGCGGCGGCTGCTCGCCGCACTGGAGCGTGGCGACCTCGAGGACGCGGGCGAGGTGGCGCGCCTGGGGTGGGGACTTGAGGGCGGTTCCGCGGAACCGCTGTCGATCCTCAGCGCCTTCCTCGACGATCTCCCCGATGGCTACATCGAGGCGGCGAGGGGAATGGCGGACTCGGTCGAGTTCATCGGGCGCCTCGAACACGACCAGGTCGCCGAGTTGCTTCCCGGCGCCGAGGCCCTGGTGATGCCGAGCACCTTTCCCGAGGCCTTCGGGATGGTCGCCGCGGAAGCAGCCGCCTGCGGGACGCTGCCCGTCTCCGCGGGGCACTCGGGCATGCTGGAGGTCTCTCGGCAACTCGCCGCCGCCCTGCCGCCGTCGAGCGCTCCGTTGACCACCTTCTCGGTGGAAAGGGGAGCGGTCGAGGCGATCGCGGCCCGTCTCGACGGCTGGCTCTCGCTCTCCGAGGAGGAGCGGGCCGCCGCTCGCGAGGCATTGGTCGGGACCGCTCGCAGGCTGTGGAGCTGGGAGGGCGTGGCCCGTGGCGCCATCGCCGCGTCGCGGGGCGAGCTTGACCGTCTGCCGCTTGCATAGAATGCCGGGCCGCCGATGATGGGTCGCCTCCCGATAGCGAAGATGCTCGCCGCCACCGTTGCGATGACCGCGGCGATCTCGGCGGTGATGGTCTCGATCAACTGGGACGGCCAGCAGGCCTCCACGGCGGCCCCCAAGATCGACCAGCTGCTCAACGTGATGATCGTCCTCTCGTCCTTGGTCTTCTCGCTGGTGATGGTGATGCTCTTCTACGCGCTCTACAAATTTCGCGCCAAGCCCGGCGACGAGTCAGACGGCGAGCCGATCCACGGCAACACCCGGCTCGAGGTCGCCTGGACGCTGATCCCGACGATCATCGTCCTCTTCGGGGGCGGCTACAGCTGGTCGGTGCTGAGCGACATCGAGAAGCCGGCCAAGGACCCGCTGACCGTCGACGTCTTCTCCCAGCAATACGCCTGGAGCTTCGGCTACCCGGGCAAGGGCGACGTCTTCTCCCAGGGCGAGCTCCACGTCCCCGTCAACCGCCAGGTCTCCTTCAAGATGCACTCCCAGGACGTCATCCACTCCTTCTGGGTGCCCGAGTGGCGGATCAAGAAGGACAACGTGCCGGGGATCACGACGACCGCGGTGATCACCCCCGACAAGGTCGGCACCTACCAGCTGATCTGCACCGAGCTCTGCGGCTTCGGCCACGCGTCGATGCGGGCCAAGGTCGTGGTCGAGCCGGCGCCCGACTTCCGCCGCTGGGTCGCGGGCCTGAAGGAGAAGGTCCCCCAGCCATTCCGCGAGTCTGTGGCCCAGGACACCGAGACCAACCCGGTCCCGCTTGGCGCGGGCGGGGCATAATGGGGGCGACCTGATGATTGCTGCGATCAAGCGTCCGGGATGGATCAGAGGAGCGCTCGGCACGGTGCTGGGCGCGGCCTTCGGCTTCGGCCTCGTCGTCGCGCTGCGCGCGATCTCCGGCCTGCCGATCTTCCAGACCGAGCAGACCGGCTACCCGCACGTTGTCGTGCCGCTGATCACCGGCCCACTTGGCTTCCTCGCCGGGTTCGGCTGCTTCGACTACTGGCTGCGCTGGGCGGCGGGAATGCCGACGATCCCCGACGACCACTCCCAGCACGGCGCCAAGAGCTGGAAGGACTACTTCCGCTTCAACACCGATCACAAGGTGATCGGCATCCAGTACATCTGCACCACCTTCTTCTTCTTCTTCATCGGCGGCCTGATGGCGATGCTGATCCGGGCCGAGCTGGCCCAGCCCGGCACCCAGATCGTCGACGCCGCGACCTACAACAGCCTCTTCTCCACCCACGCGGTGCTGATGATCTTCGTCTTCGTGATCCCGGTCTTCGCCGGGATCGCCAATTACGTGCTGCCGCTGATGATCGGCGCGCCGGACATGGCCTTCCCGAGGCTGAACGCGCTCAGCTTCTGGATGCTGCCGATTGCCGGCCTGCTCTTCGTCGGCAGCTTCCTGGCGCCGGGCGGGGCCTTCGACGCCGGCTGGACCGGCTACGCGCCGCTCTCGACCGGGGCGCCGCTGGGGCAGTCGTTCTTCAACCTCGGCGTGCAGTTCGCCGGCGCCTCCTCGATCGCCACGGCGCTCAACTTCCTGGTCACGATCATCACCATGCGTGCGCCGGGAATGAACTTCTGGCGGATGCCGCTGCTGGTCTGGGCCAACCTCTCGACCTCGCTGCTGGTCGTCGCCGCGACGCCCTTCATCGCCGGCGCCCAGTTCATGGTCCTCCTCGACCGCGCCCTGCACACCAACTTCTTCCAGTTCAGCGGTGGCGGCGACGTGATCAGCTACCAGCACATCTTCTGGTTCTACTCGCACCCGGCCGTCTACATCATGATGCTGCCCGGGTTCGGGATCATCTCCGAGGTCATCTCCACTCACGCCCGTAAACCGATCTTCGGCTACCGGCTGATGGCGCTGGCGTTGCTCGGGATCGTCGTCCTCAGCTACTCGGTTTGGGCGCACCACATGTTCGTCGCCGGCATGTTCAGCTGGCTGCGGGTGCCGATGATGCTCACCACGCTGCTGATCGCGGTGCCGACCGGGATCAAGATCTTCTCCTGGTTAGGCACGCTCTATTTCGGCAAGATCCACACCTATTCGACCGCGATGCTGTTCGCGCTCGCCTTCATCGTCACCTTCACGATCGGCGGCATCAGCGGCGTGATGCTCGGCATGGTGCCGCTCGACATCCACGTCTCCGACACCTACTTCATCGTCGCCCACATCCACTTCGTCCTCTTCGGCGGCTCGGTCTTCACGATCTTCGCCGGGATCTACCACTGGTTCCCGAAGATGACCGGTCGGATGTACGACGAGAAGCTCGGCCGCGTCCATTTCTGGGGCACCCTGGTAGGCACCTGGGGCACCTTCATCCCGATGCACTGGATCGGGATGGACGGGATGCCGCGACGCGTCGCCGACTATGCGGCTCAGTTCGGCAACTGGAACCTCCTGATCAGCTGCTTCGCCTTCATGCTCGGCGCCATCCAGCTCGTCTTCCTCTACAACATGATCGTCAGCTGGCGCTTCGGGCCGAAGGCCGAGGCCAACCCCTGGCGCGCCAACTCGATCGAGTGGCAGGTCTCCTCGCCGCCGCCGATCTTCAACTTCGACGAGATTCCGCGTGTGGTCGGCGGCCCCTATGAGTTCGGCGTGCCGGGCGCCCGGCACGCGATCATGGCCGGCGAGGGTGCCGAGGTTCCGGCCCCCGAGCCCAGCGTGGTGGGATCGACATGAGCCCCACATCGCAGGAGGCACAGCCTCTGCTGGTCTTCCTCAACGAGGTCGCGGGAGGGCGCAAGCTGCTCGCGGCCGTCCGCGAGCGCGCCGAGAGCGTCCCCTATGTCGCCGTCGCGGCGCCGCAGAATCAGCCCGCTGTCGGTCAGCTGATCGACTCGACCGAGTTGCGTGACGCCGCCCGGGCGCGAGTCGAGGTGACGATGGCGATCCTCTCCGAGTTCGGGATCGAGTCGGTCGGCGAGGTGATGGACCCCGACCCGGCGCTGGCGCTCGACGATGCGGTCCGCGCCCACGAGCCCGGCGAGGTGCTGCTCTCCTGCCTGTATGAGACGCGCTTCGGCTTCACCCGCAAGGACCTGGTCGAGTGGGCGAGGGCGCGCTTCGAGCCGGAGGTGGCCTTGACCCACGTCCCGGTGCGGATCGAGGACGACTCGATCAGCTGGGAGAAAAGCCACACCCTCGTCGTCGCCACCCAGACCGTCGCCACGCCGGACCTGGTCAGCCGCCTCAAGGAGCGCGCTGCCGGGCATCCGCACCGCTACACGATCATCTGCCCGCGCTCCGACGACATGACCGAGGCGGAGATCTCCCGCGCTCTCGCCAAGACAATGGCCGAGCTCTACCGCGCCGACATCGACGCGACCGGCCAGCCGATGAGCCCCGATCCCTTTCACGCGGTCAAGAACGCGGTCGAGCACTACCTCATCGACGAGGTGCTGATTTCGACCTTCGCCGGCGAGATGTCGCGCTGGCTGGAGGAGGACCTGATCGGCCGCGTCCGCGAGGTCACCGAGAAGCCGGTAGAGCACATCGAGGTGGGTCGCCCGGCCGAGGCCGTCGCCGCCGCTGTCGCCGAGGGAGGAGAGGCCTGATGGAGAGCGCCACCGTCGCCCTGGACCACGGGCACGAAGAGCATCACCACGGGCCGCCCGAGGCCAACCAGAGCTCGCGGATCGATCGCCAGACGCTGGGGATCCTCCTCTTCATCGTCTCCGAGGTGATGCTGTTCGGCGCCTTCTTCGCCTCCTACTTCTTCCTCCGCGTGGTCGTCAACCCGCCGGCCTGGCCGCCGCACCCCTACACGCTGCCGGTCGCTGTCGCCGGGGTCAACACGGCGATCCTCGTCTCCTCCAGCTTCACGATCCACTACGCGCTGGAGTCGATTCGCCGCGGCAACAAGGCCGGCCTCAAACTCGGCCTGATCCTCACCTGGATGCTCGGCGCGACCTTCCTCTTCATCCAGATCAACGAGTACGCCCATATCGGCTTCAGCATTCGCGACCTCTCCTTCGGCTCGATCTTCTACGGCCTCACCGGCCTCCACGGCGCCCACGTCTTCGTCGGCCTGATGCTGCTCAGCTTCGCCACGATCCGCGCCCTGCGCGGCCACTTCGGCCCCGACGCCAAGGATCACCTGGGCGTCGAAGTGCCGGGCATCTACTGGCACTTCGTCGACATAATGTGGATCGTCGTCTTCACGACCGTCTACATCCTCTAGCTGCGCTCAGGGTTGGCGCAGCCGATGCGCATCTCCGAAGAGGCGGTTTTCAAATGGGTCGTGATCGTCGGCGTGGCTGCCGCCTCGGTGATCGGGCTGACGCTGCTGACCAGGCCGCTGGTCGGGGCGCTATGGGGACTGGCGCTTGTTTGCGGCGGCCTGGCCTATGCGTATCGCTGGTGGAGGGGTCGGGCGTGACGAAGGCTTGACGAAGTTGTTGCGGTTTCGGCACTCTGTGCGCGTGACAGACAACACATTCCCTCCTAGGCTGTCAGCATGTCAGCCGTGAGGGAGACCTGGACCGACGAGCGCCTCGACGATCTCAGTCGTCGGGTCGAGAATGGATTTCGCGAGACCCGCGAGGAGATGCGGTCCCTGCGCGAGGAGATGAGAGCGGGCTTCGAGAGAGTAGAGGGCCGTTTCGAGCAGGTGGACGCCCGCTTCGAGAGAGTTGAGGGCGGTTTCGAGAGGGTCAACGACCGTATCGATTCGGTGCAACGCGCCATCGCATTTGGCGTGATCGCGCTGACAGCCGCAATCCTCACCGGCTTCGGCGGCATCGCGGCGCTGATCGCGACTCAGCTCTGAATCAGGGCGCCGGCGGCATCTTCGGCCGAAGTTCCGCTGCGTCTCGGCGCCGTCTCTCCGCGCGGCTCCAGCCGTCCGGCCGTCGCCACCGTCCACAGCATCGCCAGCCAGGTCACCGTTGCCAGGGCGACGTGCACCCAGACAATCTCCGTCGGCAGCTTCAGGGCCCACTGGAGGCCCCCTACGGCCCCCTGGAGGGCGAGGAGGGCGATTACCGCGGTGAGGGGCCTCACGGCCCTCCTGTCGCCTCCCTCGCGTCTCAGTAGCAGCCAGACGGCGATTGTCGCGACGCCGAAGACCGTGGCGATCGCCGCGTGGCGCTGGACGACCCATTCCAGGGTTCCGTTGCCCTCGAAGGTGAAGCGGTGGACGAGCTGGCCGGCGTGGGCGCCGGCGTGGGGCCCCGAGGCGGTCGCGATCGTCCCGGCGAGAATCGTCAGCTGGCCGATCGGGATAAGCGCGCGGACCGCCCAGACGCCGAGCCGGTCGCTGGAGCGCCGTCGCTCCCAGGGCTCATAGCGCGAGCACCAGGCCAGCGCGAAGGCCGCGTCGAGCAGCATCATCGAGAGGATGAAGTGGAGCATCACCAGGCCGGGCGCCAGGTGGTGTTTGACGACCTCGGCGCCGAGGATCGCCTGCCCGATCACCCCCAGCGGCAGCAGGGCGCCGAACAGCGCCAGGTGCCAGCGGTAGGGGCGGCGGAAGAAGGCCCCGACGCTGGCGGCGATCACCGCGAAGCCGACGAAGCCGGTCAGCACGCGGTTGCCGTACTCGATCACCGCGTGGGTGTCGAGCGGCGGCACGGTCTGGCCGTAGCACTTGGGCCAGTCCGGACAGCCGAGGCCGGAGCCGGTGAGGCGGACGCCCGCCCCGGTGAGGACGATCAGCGAGAGCGCTCCGAGCGCGACCAGAGTCACCTGCGCGTAGCGCTGCGGCGTGATGTTCAGACGCTCACTTACCACCCTTGGAGGTGGAGGAAATCAGATACTGGACCAGTTGGTTGAGCTGCTGGGCGGTGATCGTCGTGCCGAAGTTCTGCGGCATCACGTTGGCCGGGTAGCCCTTGGCGATGCGGGCGTTGGGGTCGACGATCGACTGGTGGATCATCGCCGCGCTCTGGCCGGGCAGAACCTTGTCGAGATCGGGGCCAGTCACTCCACCCGATTTGGCCGCCGCCAGCGTGTGGCAGCCGCCGCAGCCATTGTTGGCGAAGACCTGGGCGCCCGGGCCGCCCGGCACGGTGGGCGGCGCCGCGCCCGGCACTCCGGCGTAGCGGCCGACGTAGGCGGCGACGTCCTCGAGGTCCTGGCCGGTGACGACATCACGTGGCATTGAGACGGCCGGGTCGGCGTTGCTCGGCCGCGGGTACTCGACCTGCGCCTTGACGATCCCCTCGACCGTGTCGCCTCCCTCTCCGGCGGATCGCGCCGCCGCAAAGGCATCGTCGAGGTTGGGGCCGATCTGGGCCGTCGTCCCTGCCTGGGCCATGGTGTGGCAGACGCCGCACTTCTGGACGAAGAGGACGCGGCCGCGCTCCTCGTTGGCGGTGCTCGTCCCGCAGCCGGAGGCGGCAAGCGCGATCCCGGCGAGGGCGGCGAGGGCGAGGGGCAGGCGGATGAGGTTCAGGGAGATGGGCATATACGGCGCGGGGCGCGCCGGAGTCTATATGTCGAGGCCCCCGTCGAAGCGGCTTGCCAGGCGTGGCCGGTGGGGTAGGCTTGAGGCAATTCGCACGACGTCCGAATCTCCGCGGGAGGTGGCTCGATGCAGGTGAGGGAAGGCATGTCGGAAGTGGTTCTCACGGTCGGTCCTTCGCACACGCTGCGTGAGGCGGCGGTGATGATGGTCGAGAAGGGGATCGGGGCCGCACTGGTCACCGACGCGGAGGCCCCGGTGCCGCGGATCATCACCGAGCGCGACCTTCTCAACTCGGTTGGCAACGGCGAGGACCCCGACGTCGAGGTCGTCGCCGACCACATGAGCGGCAACGTCATCGTCGCCGCGCCCGACTGGAGCATGGAACGCGCCGCGGGCGAGATGTCGCGGCGGGGCGTCCGCCATCTGATCGTCCTCGAAGAGGGCGAATTGGTCGGCGTGCTCTCGATGCGCGACATCGTTCGCGTCTGGACCTCGGACGGAGCCACTTCGGGGATGACGCCGGAGTGATTCAGTCCTGTGGCGCCGAGATCGTCTCGACCGGGAGGACCGCACCGCGAACCTTCTGCTTGCGGGGCAGGCGGAAGTAGTCGCGAATCGCGCCCCGGGTGAGGCTGCGGAAGGCCCCGGCGAAGAAAACCAGGCCGGCGACCGCGTAGACCCAGGCGGGGAAGAGGAAGCCGTTGGCGTAGACCCCGGCGAGCAAGCCGGCGACGCCGAGCGCGAGGAAGGCGGGGGCCCAGGAGGGCCGGGACGCGTAGACAAGCTCGCCGGGCTCTGGGATGTCGCGGTGCTCGGCCATTGCTCAGGAGGCGATGTAGAGCATTGCGACGACGAAGCTGAGCGCGAAGACGCCCGCGGCGATGCCGCCGGCCACCAGGCCGCCCTTCAGGTTTCGTCTTGCCAGCTCGCGGTCCACGGTCGGATTTCTATCAGGGTCGGCGGTGGCTAGACGTGGGCGTCGATCGCCATCGCCGCGAACAGCAGCGCCAGGTAGGCGAGTGAGAAGAGGTAGGTGCGAAGCGCCCAGCGACGGTCGGCGCTGCGCAGCAGTCGCGCCGCGAAGTAGATGAAGGCGGCGCCCAGCGCCATCGAGGGAATCACGTAGGCGACGCCGAGCCCGCCCGCGCAGAAGGGCAGCTGGGTCACCGCATAGAGAAGGATCGTGTAGAGGAGGATCTGGCGGCGCGTCTCCGCCTCGCCGCGGACCACCGGCAGCATCGGCACGCCGGCCTTGGCGTACTCGTCCTTCATCAGCAGGGAGAGCGCCCAGAAGTGCGGCGGCGTCCAGAAGAAGACGATCGCGAAGAGGAAGACGGCCATGCCGCTCAGCCCGCCCGTGACCGCGGCCCAGGCGACCAGCGGCGGCACCGCGCCCGCAGCGCCGCCGATCACGATGTTCTGCGGGGTCGTGCGCTTCAGCCAGAGCGTGTAGACGCAGACGTAGCCGAGCAGCCCCGAGAGCGAGAGGACCGCCGCCAGCGGGTTGACGGTCAGCGAGAGCAGTAGGAAGGAGGCGGTCCCCAGTGTCACCCCGAAGGCGATCGCCGCGGCGGGGGAGACGCGGCCGCTCGCCACCGGCCGATCGGCGGTGCGGGACATCATTTGGTCGATGTCGCGGTCGACCGCGTGGTTGATCGCCCCGGCGCCGCCGGCCGAGAGGGCGCCGCCGAGGCAGGTGAGCAGGATCAGCCCCAGCGAGGGGTCGCCGGCCACGTACATCGTCGTCACCGTTGTGAAGAGCAACAGCGACTGCACCTTCGGCTTGGTCAGCGTCAGATAGTCGCGCAGGACGATCGAGGCCCGGGACCGCTGTCTGTCGGTCGCTACCGATTGGTTGGCGGTCCGCGCGCCGGCGCCGGCTTCCATGCCCGTCAGGCTACTGGTTGAGACTCGCGCTCAGTCGGCGCGGAGTTGCCCGTGCGGTGGGCGATCGCCTCGCGGATGTCCCGCATCGGCTGGGCGCTGCGTACGTCGGGCAGCACGTCGAAGTTGTGGGGATCGGGCGGGGAGACGGTGAACCACTCGAGCGAGTCGCCGCCCCAGTGGTCGTGACCCGCTCGGGCGCCGCCGGTGCGGCTGACGATCGCGTTGACGATCGTCAGGAGGATCCCGGTCGCGAGGATCAGGGTGCCGATCGAAGCGATCAGGTTGTCGGCGTTGACGCCGGTGCCGTCGAAGAACTTGTAGGCGTCGGCGACCTCGCCGTGGTCGCTTCCGGCGATGAAGAGCGGCACGAAGGCGGCGAGGATCCCGACCACCATCGTCCAGAAGGACATTCGCGCCAGGCTCTCGCCCATCGTGCGTCCGGTCATCTTCGGGAACCAGTAGTGCAGGGCGGCGAAACCGCCGAAGACGCTGCCGCCGACCAGGGCGAAGTGGGTCGCCGCGGTGGCGTCGGTGGTGTTGTGCAGGCGCCAGGCGACCGCGACCATCGAGTGCGAGATCTCCGAGCCGAGGCCGATCGAGATCATCGAGAGCGCGCCGATCGAGAAGAGCAGCGGCGCTCGCATCCGCAGCGTGCCGCCGATCATCGTCGAGATCAGGTTGAAGATCACCAGGCCGAAGGGAACGATCAGCGCCAGCGCCATGATCATCCCGAAGTACATCCAGCCGATTCCGATCGGCGCGGTCAACATGTTCTGCATCCAGGCGAGGGTGCCGATCACGGCGATCGCGACCAGGGAGCCGATAACCGCGCCCCGGTTGAACAGCGGTTTGCGGGCGAAGGTCGGGACGATTTCGGCGATCGCCCCCAGCGCCGTGATCAGGATCAGCATGTAGGCGCCGCTGAAGAAGATCCAACTGAGGTGCTGCCAGAGCAGCGGCGCCCCGCCGGAGCCGTCGGCGAAGAAGATCCCGTCGTAGTTGCGGTCGATCATCAGCATCGTCAGCGCGGCGAGCAGGACGGGGCCGATCACGACCAGCAGCCAGGAGCAGATCGCCGCCGCCCAGGAGAAGACGGGCACCCGTCGCCAGGCCAATCCGGGGGCGCGCATGTTGCGCAGCGTCGTAATCAGGTTGACCGCGATCAGCACGAAGCCGAGCGTCGCCATCCCGGTCGCCGTCGCCCATGCGTCGACTCCGTTGTTGGGCAGGAAGGCCAGCTCGGAGAGCGGCGCCAGCGGGTTGACCCCGGCCTCCGAAGGAGTGAAGAGGAAGCCTGCGTAGAGCACGGTCGCGCCGCCGACGTAGAGCCAGAGGCCGATTTGCCCGAGTCGCGGCAGCGCCGTGCCGCGGGCGCCGATCTGCAGCGGCGCCACGTAATAGAAGAAGCCCAGCGCCAGCGGGATCGCGAAGAGGAAGATCGCCGTCGCCCCATAGAGCGACAGCATCCGGTTGAAGGTCTGCGGGGCGAGGAAGGTGTTCTCGGGGACCGCCAGCTGCAGTCGCATCAGCAGCAGCTCGACCAGCGCGACGAAGAGGAAGCCGAGGGCGCCGCCGATCAGGATGCGACCGACGTCCTTGTGGTCGGCGCTGGTCGCCAGCTCGACCCAGCGCGGTCGGCGCTGCGGGTAGTCGTCGACGACCAGCTCGGGGGGGCGACGCTCGCTCACGGCACCTGTCCGTTCTTGATCAGCCCGACCACGCGGTCCTGGGCGGCTTGGATCCCGGTCTTCTGGCTGGAGATGAAGTCCTTGTATGCGGCCGGGGAGACGACGTCGACCTCGGTCCGCATCGCCGCGTAGGCCTGGCCGGAGAAGGTCGCCGCCTGGCCGGTGTAGGTGCCTGTCTTGTCGGCGCGGAAGATCACCTCGTCGTGCTTGCCCGGGACGGCGTCGCGCTTGCCGGCCAGGTCCGGTACGTCCCAGGTGTGGACGACGTCGGTGGAGACGAGGTTGAGGACGACGGTCGTGTCGACCGGGACGACCAGCTTGTAATAGGAGAAGGCGCCGTTCGGGTAGTCGTAGCGCCACAGCCACTGCTGGCCCGTCGCCTTGATCGACAAGGGCTGGGAATGGGCGGCCTGGAGCCCGGCCGGGCCGGTGGTCGGTTCCTCGCGCGCCCGGTCGGTGAAGACGATGCTGACGACGAGGATCGCCGCGGCGAAGACGGTGAGCAGGGCGCCGACCCGGAGCTGGACCCGTCGGCCGCCGCGCACCTGGCGCGGTTCGGCGCCGCGCTCGGAGCGGTAGCGGCGCACCGCGTAGATCAGCCCGACGTTGATCGCGACGATGACGATCGTCGCGGCGACGAAGCCAATCCAGTACAGAGTGTCGATCTGGTCGGTGCCAGGAGAGTGGGGCGCCAAAGCGCGGCCATTCTAATCACGTGTCAGACATCAAAGGCGGCGCGCCGCCGCTCTCCGGCGCCCGGGGTCTCTACCTATACTCGCCGACCCTATGCGTAGGCGACAGCGGACATCCCCGTCACTGCGCATGGCGGTGCGCGTTGGA
Source organism: uncultured Solirubrobacterales bacterium (assembly GCA_963837585.1). Classification (GTDB taxonomy): domain Bacteria; phylum Actinomycetota; class Thermoleophilia; order Solirubrobacterales; family 70-9; genus CAWINX01. Next base: position 909,667 of record CAWINX010000003.1, read on the forward strand.
GCGGCCGCCGTGGTGGGGGCGGCGGTGACGACCCCGTTCGTGCGCCGACGGCTCGGGATCCCGACGCCGGCGGTGATCGCGGCTTGCGCCGGGGGCCCGTTGGCGGTCGCGGTGCTGCGGCCGCGCTCCAAGTCGCGCGACGTCGTCCTCTTCGCCCTGCAGATGTGGGCCTTTACCGTCGTCCACGAGATGCCCTACGACGACCCCGAGCGGCTGCGGTCGCGGCTGCGGACCCGCTATCCGATCGTCCTCGACCGCGCGCTCGGCGCCGGCCGCCTGCCCAATGTCCGGTTGCAACGGGCGCTGTCGCGCTTCCGCGGCGTCGGGGTGCTCGACCGCTTCCTCACCTGGGTCCACTGGCTCTGGTTCCTCGAGCCCTACCTGGCGATGACCTTCATCCTCCTGCGCCGCAACGAGCGCTTCCCGCGGGCCGCGCGCCAGCTCGCCGCCGTCTTCGACCTCGGCTGCGCCGGTTACTTCCTGGTTCCGACCGCGCCTCCTTGGTGGTCCTCTGAGCAAGGGCAGACCGGGGAGGAGGTGCGCCGGGTGATGGTCGAGGTCGGCGAACAGACCTGGAAGTCGGCCTGGCCGAAGATGTATGGGGCGCTGGGCGGCAATCCGTGGGCGGCGATGCCCTCGCTGCACTTCGCGACCTCGCTCTCGGCGGCGATCTCACTGGCCGAGGCGGGTCCCGTGGAGGGGGCGATCGGGTGGGGTTACTCGCTGACGCTCGGATTTGCCCTCGTCTACCTGGGCGAGCACTACGTCACCGATTTGGCCGCCGGGGCGCTGCTGGTCGCCGCGGTGCGCGCCGGGGAGCCGCTCGCCGAGCCGCTGGTCGAGGGGGTCAATCGCTCCCTCAGGCGCCTGGAGAAGATCGCGAGCGGGTAGCGTCTTCAGCGTGTCTGAGGAGGAGTTGCGCAACGGCGACGACACTGCCGAGCTGCCGCTGTTCACGCCGCGCCGCGTGATTCAGACAGTCCTTGTCGTCGTCGCGCTCCTGGTCGGGATCTATTTCCTCTTCCCGAAGCTGGTCGGGTTGAGCGGGGCGCTCGCCAAGCTCGGCGACGCCGAACCGATCTGGATCGCGATCGCGATCGCCTTCAACGTCGTCGCCTTCGCGACCTACGTCGCCCTCTTCAAGGCCGTGGTCGGCGGCAAGTCGCTACGACTCACCTGGGCCGAGACCTACGAGATCAACATGGCCGGCCTGGCGGCGACGCTGCTCTTCTCGGCGGCGGGCGCCGGGGGAATCGCGCTCACCTACTGGGCGCTGCGCAAGGCCGGGATGCGCCGCCGCGACGTCGCGCGGCGGATGGTCGCCTTCCTCACCCTCCACTACGCCTTCTACCCGATCGCCCTGATCGTCTTCGGGATCCTCCTGCGCACCGGAGTGCTGAACGGGGAGAACTCGGTCGAGCTGACGATCATCCCGGCGGCTGTCGCGGGCCTGCTGCTTGTCGTGGGGGTTCTGATTGCGCTGATCCCTCCCGACCTCGAGCGGCGTGTGGCGCCGTTCGTGCGCGGGGAGCGGGGCAAGGCGATCGCCAATACCGTCGCCCAGGTGCCGGCGACCGTGGGGGAGGGCTTCCGCTTCGCGCTCGGCCTCTTCGCCCACCCCTCGCGCGGCGGGCTGGCGGTAATCGGCGCCGCCGGTTACTGGGCGGCCAACATCGGCATCCTCTGGGCCTCCTTCCACGCCCTCGGAGTCCACGTGCCGCTCGCCGTCGTCGTCCAGGGGTTCTTCCTCGGCATGGTGGCCAACCTCTTTCCGTTCGCGCCGGCCGGCGTCGGCGCGGTCGACGCCGGAATGATCGGCGCCTTCGTCCTTTTCGGGATCCCCGAGAACGCGGTCTTCCCGGCGATTCTGATCTACCGCCTGGTCGCCTTCTGGATGCCGATCCCGCCTGGGATCGTCGCCTTCTTCCAGCTCCGCAAGCGGGTTGCGCGCTGGGAAGACGAAGGTTTGCCGATTGACCGGAGCGCTACTATCGAAAGTGAAGTATTAGTCTAAGGCGGCAGAAATGGCTGAAGGACAGAAGGTCGAAAACGTGATCATCGTCGGCGGTGGCCCCGCCGGCTACACCGCGGCGCTTTACACGGCGCGCGCCAACCTCGAGCCCCTCGTCTTCGAGGGCTTTCAGTGGGGCGGACAGCTCCAGAACACGACCGACGTCGAGAATTACCCGGGCTACCCCGAGGGGATCATGGGCCCGGAGATGATGGGCCAGTTTCGCGCCCAGGCGGAGCGCTTCGGGACGCGGTTCGTCACCGACGACGTCGATCGGGTCGAGCTCTCCGACGGTGGCGTCCAGAAGGTCTACCTCGGCGACGAGGAGCACCTGGCGAGGACCGTGATCCTCGCGATGGGGGCGGAGCCTCGCCGGCTCGGCGTCCCGGGTGAGATCGAGCTGGGCGGCTGCGGCGTCTCCACCTGCGGCGTCTGCGACGGCGCCTTCTTCAAAGACCAGAAGGTGATCGTGATCGGTGGCGGCGACTCCGCGATGGAGGACTCGATCTTCATCTCCAAGTTCGCCAGCGAGCTGATCGTGGTCAACCGCCGCGACGAGTTCCGCGCCTCGAAGATCATGTTCGAGCGCGCCCAGGAACGCCCCAACATCTCCTTCAAGACCCCCTTCGTCGTCGAGGAGTTCGTCGGCGGCGACGCCGGCAAGCTCGACCGCGTGCGGCTGCGCAACGCCGAGACCGGCGAGACCGAGGACGTTCAGACCGGCGGCGCCTTCATCGCGATCGGCCACATCCCCAAATCCGAGATCGTCGTGGATCAGGTCGACACCGACGAGGAGGGCTACATCGTCACCCAGGCCGGCTCGACCCGCACCAACCTGGGCGGCGTCTTCGCGGTCGGCGATGTCGTCGACAACGTTTACCGCCAGGCGGTCACCGCCGCCGGCACCGGTTGCATGGGCGCCCTCGATGCCGAGTGGTACCTGCGCGACACGCCCCCCTCGCCGGAGGCGCACTGGATGTCCGGCGGCGAGCCCGTCGAGATCGCCCCGACGCCGGGCTCCTAGCCCAGCTTGACGCTCACCTTGGCGCCGGGTGGCAGCACCTTGCCCGGCTTGGGGCTCTGCCTCTTCACCTTGCTGCTGCCGTGCTTTTTGCCCTTTGGCTTCTTCACCTTGCCGAGGCGACAGCCGGCCCTCTTCAGCGCTTTCTTTGCCTTCTTCAGGGTCTTGCGCTTCAGGTTGGGGACGACGCAGGCGGTGTATTTGAACCTGTCGGTTGCGCACCGTCGGGCTTTGACCGGGATTCTGGACGCTGACGTCGACCGTGCCCCGCGACCCTGGCGGCGAGACGGCGGTGATCTGGCCGTCGGAGTCCACCGAGAAGCTCTTCGCCGGAGCGCCGCCGAAGCTGACCGCGGTTGTGCCGCTGAAGTCGTGTCCGCTGATCGTCACCGAGGTTCCGCCGCGGATCGAGCCGGATGAGGGGCTCAGCGAAGAGATCCCCGGCAGCGGCTGGACGTCGGCGTTGAATGCGAGCTCATGGGGTCCGAAGTGCGAGCCGTTCGGCCCGAGGGTCGAGCCGTCGGCGAGCGATGGGAACCACACGGCCATCGTCGGAGTCTGAGGTGGAGGCCTCTCCGATCATGCTCGCTGACGTCGGTGTTGTCGAGGCCGATCAAGTCTCCGGCGTGGATCGGCAGGTTGGTCTCGAACACCTGCGTGCCGATGCTGAGCGGTTTCCCTTCGGCGCTGGTGCCGGCCCCGGTTTCGGTGTCGAAGCCCGCCGGATGCAGGACCCGCAACTTGAACCCACCCGGCCCGGACGCGTTTTTGACCCGCCAGCGCACGATCGTGCCGTCGCTCGGAGACGCGACAACCGCCCCCGGGAGCGCCGTCTGGGCTCCAGGTGCACAGGACGCCGCAGAGGTTGGCCTGACCCGAACGACGCCGTCAACGGGCTGCCGATCGTCACCGTCGCGGCCTGAGCGCTCGAAACGGAGATCAGAGCCCAGGTTGCGGCCATGGCCGCAAGGGAGAAAGCGCGGTGCTTTGGACGCAGCACTGACGAACTCAGCTTCATCTCAACCCCTTCGATAGCCCAGGTGATCGTACCGCCCCAGCCGCAGATTCCTAATCCGCCGGCTGGGAGACGGCCGCGGCCAGCGCGAACGGGGTGCCCTCCGAGTCGCGACAGACGGCCCATCGCTCTCCCGGGTGGATGACGATGCCGCCGAGCCGGCGGACGCGCTCGAGCGCCGCGGCAAGGTCGGCGACGGTGAAGTAGGGGAGGGAGCCGGTGTCGCCGGGGCCGGATCCTCGCTCGTGCACTCCCAGCCGCAGGCCGTCGTGCTCGACCTCCCAGCCCGATCCTGCCTCGGTGGGTCTCGGCGCAAGTTCGACCTCGAGCAGCTCCTGCCAGAAGCCAAGGGCGCGATCGGGGTCATCGGCCGGGAACTCGATCAGCGGCGCGGGCACACTCCGAGTATGACCATCCTGCCTCTAGCAGCGGAAACGACGACTGACCGAGCGCGCCTGGTGCACCCACTCGCCTTTGCGGTTGAGCGCCTGGCCGACCGCGGTGGTGCGCCAGACGCCGGGGACGCAGCCGGGCACGCTCACTTGTCCGACGACGCGGCGTCCCTTGCCGGCGGTCGTCGTGGCGCAGCGCACGTCGAAGAAGCGGCGGCCGAAGCGTTTGCGCAGGCAGACGGTGACCTGGAGCCCCGGGCGGACGGCACGGGTGCGGTAGACGCCGGTCCCGACCAGCTGCAGGCTGGAGCTGTCGTAGGCCGGACGGCGCGCATGGGCCGCGAAGCCGCCACGGGCCTGGGCGACGGTTGCGCAGACAGCGATGAGCGCGAGGGCGATTGTGAAGACGAGGCGTCCGTTTCTCATTTCATCCTCCAGGGGTACAAACCAGGTAGATGGGTGTTTGTCCCGGTGTAAGCATGTCGGGGGATTTTGCAGACGGAGAGTCCGGGCCGGTTGACGGCGGAGCTGCGGCGGCGGCCGAGGTCCAGCTGACCGCCACCCAGCGCCAGATTCTCGAAGCGCTGTGTCGTCCGGCGCTGGCCGGCAACCGGTACGCGACGCCGGCGACGAATCAGGAAATCGCCGGCGAGGTCTACCTCAGCGTCGACGCGGTCAAGGCGCACCTGCGCACTCTGTACCGCAAGTTCGGGATCGAGGAGCTGCCCCATAACCAGAAGCGAGCGCGACTTGTGGAGCTGGTCCTCGAGGGCGGCCACCTCTCCGGCCGGACCGGCGCCGAAGCCGACTCCCGGCCGCTGCTTCCAGCTCCCGTCTCCACAAAAGCTCCCGGTCGTCGTCGCCGGCGCCTCGGCGCAGCCTCGATCGTGACCGCCGCGGGCGTGGCCCTGGTTCTCGCGATTCTCGTCATCGTCGGCGCGTTCTCCGGCGGCCCCGCAGAGTCCACCGCCGTGGTCCCCTACAAGCGCGCGGTGCGCGGCTTCTGCCGCCTCGCGCTTTCGGGCGCCGACGGTGGCGCGGGGCCCACCGCACAACAGCGGGCCGGCTCCTACCTGGAGGTGATCGAGACCGTGCGGGGGAGGCTGGCCTCGCTGCCGGCGCCGGCCGAGTCGAGCCTGGCGCTGGCTCGCTTTCGCTCCGGACTCGACCGCGCCGCCGACTTCACGAGCATCGTCGCTCAGGCCCCCCCGAGCGCCGGCACCGGGCGACAGGAGGACGTCGTCGCCGAGCTGACATTCGCCGCCGGCCAGGTCCAGGCCGGGGCTCTCGGCTACGGCCTGGGGTCGAACTGCGTGGCGGTTGGAGACCTCGTCTCGCGCTCCGCGCGCAACGCCGCCCACCTCCCGTAAACGACTCGCGGGAGAGGCGCCAGGAGCCCCTCCCGCGAGTTCGCTTGCCAGGGAGCCGATTCGCCGCACCGTTACTCGGAGGCGCCTTTGCCCGGCTTCGGCGCCCGCACCATGACCCGCTCGCAGCTCGAACGGACCACGTCCTGGGGGTCGGCGAAGACGATGTCGAAGCCGCGGCCGCAGGCGACCACGTCCGCCTCCCCATCCCGGACGAAGACGACGTCGTTGCCGGGTCCGGCGAAGACCGTGTCGGCGCCGGGGGTGGCGACATCGGCCCTGGCGCGGGCGAAGATCGTGTCGGGGCCCGGCCCCCCGACGACGACGTCGACGCCCTGGCCGGCGAACATCACGTCGCCGCCAGGCCCGCCGTACTCGCGGTCGTCGCCGAGGTTGCCGCGGATGAGGTCGCGACCGGGCCCACCGGCGAGGACATCGTCACCGGTCCCGCCGTTGATCCGGTCCGGCCCGCCGAGCCCGGCGACCGTGTCGTTGCCTCCCAGCGCCTTGATGCGGTCGGCGTGCCCGGTGCCGATGATCACGTTGTCGCCGTCGTCACCGACGATCGGCGCCGCCGCCGACGCCACTCCGACGCAGATCGCCAGAGCCAGCACCCCGGCGGCCGGCGCCCCCACCTTCCAGATCCGTCTCGACCTCATCCGTTCTCGCCTCCTGTTTGTCGCCGTCGCGGCGCTTGGAATTGCCGACGATCACGAAAGCCCAGACCGGGCATTCGCACAAGGCACCCCAGGGCTAAGGCGCCCATACCCCAGGTGTTGGCTGCCTCGATTCGTGCCTGAGCGCTTCAGTCCGTCCGCGGCTCGAATTTGGTCCAGCGCTCGGAAGCGAAGGGCCGGGCGTCAGCGTGGATCGCCGCGGCGACCTTTGCGGCGGTGCCGCTGAGGTCTTCGAAGATCGCTCGCACCAGTGCCTCGGCCGTCGCCCCCGGCCCGATCGCGAGCGTGGCGACGGCATCGAGCAGCTCGCGTTGGGTGAGCGCCAAGGCGGTGCGCTCTCGTCGCCGGGACCGCCGCCAGCGCAACCGGGTCGCCGTCCAGGCAAACCGCGCCGAAGCGGGAGACGAAGGCGAGCACCTCGTCGAAATGCTCGCCCCCGTCATCCACCTCGAAGCGGGTCCGCAGCTCGCCCAGGCTGTAGCTCAGCTCCGACCAGGTGAGTTGGGTGAGCTGGGCGGGGGTGACCCAGAGGACCGTCGCCGACACCGCCGTCCCGGCGCTCGGGAACAGCGTCGCCGGCATCGACCCGTACAGGGCGGGTTGCGCGGAGGCGCCGACGTCGAAGTCGTGCAGGCGACCGGTTATGGCGAGGACGGCCCGGTCTTCCTCGTCGGGAAAGTGGGCGAACTTGCGCTTCAGCGTCGCCGGGCGCGGCGTTGGACCCGAAGGCGAGGATCGGCAGACGTTCGCCATCGGCGGCGGCGAACTTGCGCAGGATTCGGTCCCGCTCCTCCTTCGCCTGTTCGCTGAGAAGGACGATCTCGCCGCCGGTCAATAGATAGGAGCCCCCCGGTCGCGCCCAGGGGTAGCCAAGCGCGCGGGCGAGCGCCTCGTCGTCGTAGGCGCGGGGAGGGATTTGGGCGATCAGATCGCGGACGTGCTCCCTGAACTCCCCATCGTCCAGGGCAAGGCGTTCAAGCAGCTCCGGCTCGGTGATCGGCGGCCGGCGCGCCACGGAGCTGCGCTTAGCGGGACGGCGTCAGCCCGGGAAGGGCTCGGTTTGGCGCTCGCCGGGGGTGTAGTCGGCCTCGGCTTCGAGCGTGCCGCGGATCTGCTCGCTCAGCTCCGGGGTGTTCTCGTGACCATGCGCGGACACCGCGTGCTCGGTGGCCGCCGCCACGACCTCGTCCTCCTCGCCGATGATCGTCAACGAGCAGTTCTTCTCGCTCTCGAACCTTCGGCAATCTGCCATCACTCGACTCATCGGAAACCTCCAACTCGGTAGACGCTGACACGGATTCCCCCGCAGAACTCCATCTGGTCTACACCCGCGTCGCGGGCGAGTCAAGCGTTAATCGATCAGCTTCTGGACGACGAAGGCCTTCGCGCCTTTCGGCGTCTCGATCTGGACCGGCTCGCCGAGCTTGGCGTCGCGCAGGGCGCGGCCGATCGGCGACTCGGCCGAGAGGCGGCCCTCGGCCAGGTTGGCCTCGGTCGAGCCGACCAGGGTCCAGGTGTTGACCTTGCCGGAGGCCTCGTCGAGCACCTCGGCGGTGCGGCCGAAGGCGAAGGTGTCGGCGCCGCCGTCGACCTCGACCACCTCGGCGTTGTTGAGGCGCTCGCGGAGGCGCTTGATCTTCGTCTCCAGGTGCGCCTGGTCCTCCTTGGCGATGTGGTAATCGGCGTTCTCCTTGAGGTCGCCGAGCTCGCGCGCGGCCTTGATCCGGGCGGCCATCTCGGTGCGCGCCGGACCCTCCAGCTCGGCGATCTCCGCGCGCAGCGCCTCGATGCCGTCGGCGGTGATCGCCTCCCTGTCGATTTTGCTTCCACTCATCTCGCGCACCCTTTCAAATGACCCCGCTATCGTGGGGCCACGGCTGCGTCCTGCACACACCTCGACTCGATCCAGCGTCTCGATCTTCCGGCGGAGATCGCCGGTTGCGAGGAGTGCCTTGCCCTCGGCATGCAGTGGGTCCACCTGAGGATGTGCCAGTCCTGCGGCCACATCGGCTGCTGCGACAACTCGCAGGGAAAACACGCGACCGCGCACCACCAATCCAGCGGGCACCCGATCATCCGCTCTGCCGAGCCCGGTGAGGAGTGGAGCTGGTGCTACGTGGACGAGCTGGCGTTCCGGATTGGCTCCGGCTGAACCCGCGCGGCTCGGCGACTCTATGGAGTGACGATCGGGAAGCCGGGGTCGGGCTCGTCGAGCAGGCCGAGCAGCTCGCCGAGCTTCGCGCCGTCCCCCTCGACCCGTAGCCGCCCGCCCTCGACCAGCTCGCCGAGGTCGGCGGCTTTGAGGAGGAGCAGGTTGAGGGCTTCTCGTTCGATCACGAGGGCGGCGTCGGCGGCCGGATCATGCCGGCCCGGGCGGTGGCCGAGCACTCCGTTGCGGACCGTGAGCGAGTGCTGCTCGTCGGGGTGGGTGACGATCCAGTCGATCCGCAGGTGCAGATCCCAGGCGCGCGGCCCATCGAGGCGGATCGCCATCGCGTCGAGCAGCTGACTGACGGTTAAACGGGCGACGATGTCCCGCGGCGCGGTGGCGGTGGGCGTTCCGGCGACCCCCTCGCGCAGCTCCTTCGCGCCCATCAGGAAGAAGTTGCGCCAGGTTGCGTTTTCAGAGCCGTAGCCGAGCTGCTCGAGCGCGTCGGCCTGGAGGTCCCGCGCGGCCCTGTTTTCAGGTTCGGCGAAGACGAGGTGGTTGACCAGCTCCGCGACCCAGCGGTAGTCGCCGGCCTCGAGCGCTTCGCGCGCCTTCGCCAGCACCGCGTCGGCTCCGCCCATCGACTCGACATAGCGACGCCCCCGCTCGACCGGTGGGTGCTCCCAGAGGTGGGCGGGGTTGCCGTCGAACCAGCCCATGTAGCGCTGGTAGATCGCCTTGACGTTATGGCTGATCGAGCCGTAGTACTCGCGGCAGTGCCACTCATTGGCGAGGCTCGGGGGTAGCTCGACCAGCTCGGCGATCTCCGGCCCGGTGTGCCCCTGGTTGAGCAGGCGCAGTGTCTGGTCGTGGAGGTAGCGATAGAGGTCGCGCTGCTTCTCCAGGTAGTCGACGATTCGCTCCGTCCCCCAGCATGGCCAGTGGTGTCCCGAGAACAGCGCGTCGGAGTCGCGGCCGAACAGCTCGATCGCCTCGTCGAGGTAGTGCGCCCAGATGCGCGGGTCGCGGACCAGGGCGCCGCGCGGGGTGAGAATGTTGTGCATGGCGCGGGCCGCGTTGTCGGCTATGCAGAGGACCCGGCTGTCCGGGAAGTGGATGTTCATCTCGGCCGGCGCTTCGGTGCCGGGAGTCAGCTGGAAGGCCATCCGCACGCCGTCGATGACCTCCTCCTGGCCGGTCTCGGTGACGTCGAGGTTGGCGGGGATCAGCGTGATCGTCCCCAGTGAGGTGGTTTGGCCGAGCCCGGCGCCGACCTGTCCGTCGGGGCCGCGCTCCAGCAGCGCCCCGTACATGTAGCCGGCGCGCCTGCCCATTGCGATGCCGGCGAAGACGTTCTCGCTTACCGCATGGTGAAGGAAGCCGGCCGGGGCGAGGACCGGGACCGAGCGGGCCTCGATCTCCTCCTCGGACAGGATGCCCTTGGCGCCGCCGAAATGGTCGACGTGGCTATGGGTGTAGACGAGACCGGTAACGGGGCGATCGCCGCGGTGCTCGCGGTAGAGGGCCAGCGCCGCCGCGGCGGTCTCGGCCGAGACCAGCGGGTCGATGACGATGATCCCCTCCTCACCTTCGACCACGTGCATGTTGGAGAGGTCGAAGCCACGAAGCTGGTAGAAGCCCGGCGCGATCTCGAAGAGTCCGGCGATGCGGCTGAGTCGGCCCTGGCGCCAGAGGCTTGGGTGGGCCGTATCCGGGGGGTCCTCGTCGAGGAACGCAGTAGGACCGGAGTTCCCAAGCTGTCCTGCCGTTGTCCGTCTCGACGACCGGAGGGTCGAACGCGGCGACCAGTCCCCGGGTTGCGTCGGCGAAGTCCTGCTCGTCGTCCGGAGGGAGCGAGGCGAGCGCTTCGCGGTTGCGCCGGGCGGTGTGCTCGGTCGCCGGCTTGCGACCGCGGCTGGACATTTCCTCAAGCGACATCGCGAAGGGCCTCGCCGCGCTCGGCGGCGCGATGGAGAAGTGGGGCCGGCAGGTAGGCGTCGCCGTGGCGCTCGCGCAAGCCCTTGAGGATCGTCAATGCGCCGCTCGGTGCCGATCAGCTCGGCGAACTCGAGCGGGCCAAGCGGCCAGTTGAAGCCGAGCCGCATCGCCGTGTCCATGTCGGCGGGTGCGCCGACCTCTTCCTCCAGCGCGAAGGCGGCCTCGTTGGCGACCTGGGCGACGAGGCGGGGGAGGATCTCCGGGGCGGCGGGATCGATCGCGGCCAGCTCCTCCGGGTCAAGCGTCACCCCCTCCGAGGTGAAACGTTTTTGTGGGGTGTTAGCCCGCTTACGCGTTGCACCGTCCGCCCGGGCGCCTTCCTCGCCGTAGGCGTAGAAGCCTTCGCCGGACTTGCGTCCCAGCTTTCCCCCGGCGACCAGTTGTTCTTGGATCGCGCTCGGCCGCCAGCGCTCCGGCTCGCCGCCCTGCGCGTAGAAGGAGCGGGCGACGCTGAGATTGACGTCGAGGCCGATCAGGTCGATCAGCTCGAACGGACCCATCCGGAAGCCGCCGCCGAGCCGGCAGACGCGGTCGATCGTCTCGGCGTCGGCCACTCCCTGGGCGAGCATGCGCAGCGACTCCAGGGTGAAGGGGCGGGCGAGGCGGTTGGCGATGAAGCCGGGGCTGTCCACAGCGCGGATCGGCGTGCGTCCCATCCGCCGCCCGACCTCGGTTGTCGCGTCGAGCGCCTCGGCGGACGACTCCGCCGTCGCTACGACCTCGACCAGCTTCATCAACGCGGGCGGGTTGAAGAAATGCATGCCGACGACGCGCTCCGGATGCGGCACCAGCGCCCCGATTGCCGTCACCGGCAGGGAGGAGGTGTTGCTGGCGAGGATCGTCTTCGGCCCGCAGGCATCGGCCAGGGCAGCGAACAGCTCGCGCTTCAGATCGAGGTCCTCGGGGGCGGCCTCGATCACCAGATCGCACTCGGCGAGGTCGGAGAGGTTCGCTGCGGCGCCCACCCGGGCACTCGCCTCTTCGGCGTCCCCGCTGCTCCATCGGCCGCGCTCGGCCCCCTTGGCCAGCGCCGCCCTGGTTCGCTCGATGCCGCCCTCCAGCGCCGTCGCAATCGGGTCGTGCAGCCGCGTCTCATATCCACCCAGCGCGGCGATCTGGGCGATCCCCGACCCCATCGTGCCGGCGCCGACGACGCCGACCCGCTCGACCTTCAACGTCCCTTGAACTCGGGGTCGCGCTTCTCGAGGAAGGCCTTCATCCCTTCGACCCGGTCCTCGGTCGCCATCGCCAGCTCGTAGAGCCGCCGCTCATTGTCGAGGCCGGTCGAGATCCCGGTCTCCTCCGCCGCCAGCACCGCCTGCTTGCCGAGTCGCGCGGCGATCGGCGGCTTCTCGGCGACGGTGCGGGCCAGCTCCATCGCGGCCTCCAGCCAGCCGCCGCCCTCGACCACCTCGTTGACCAGGCCGAGACTCCGCGCCGTCTCGGCGTCGAACCGCTTGCCGGTCAGCACGTACTCCATCGCCCGCTGCTTGCCGAGCACCCGCGCCAGTCGCTGGGTGCCGCCGCCGCCGGGGATGATCCCGAGGTTGATCTCCGGCTGGCCGAACTTGGCGGTCTCGGAGGCGACGATCATGTCGCAGGCCAGGGCCAGCTCGCAGCCGCCGCCCAGCGCCCAGCCGGAGACGGCGGCGATCAGCGGCGTCTTAACCGCCGCCAGGCGCTTCCAGAACGCGGCGGCCGGGTGGTAGAGGGCCTCGGCGAAGCTGCGCTCGCTCATCGCCTTGATGTCGGCGCCGGCGGCGAAGACTTCGTCGGAACCGGCGATCACGATGCAGCGGACCTCGGGGTCGGGGTCGAGCCGCTCCAGTTCGGTCGCGAGCTTCTCCATCACCTCCGGGGAGAGCGCGTTGCGCGCCTCCGGGCGGTTCAGTCGCAGCAGCGCGACCCTGCCGTCGAGCGAGGTCTCGACCAGTTCGGCCACCGGCCGCTCAGGCCCCCTCCACCATCGGCGTCATCGCGTTCACGCCGGTCGCGGCGCGCCCGATGATCAGCTTCTGGATCTGCGACGTCCCCTCGTAGAGGGTCGTCACGCGAGCGTCGCGCAGGTAGCGCTCGACCGGGTAATCGTCGACGTAGCCGGCGCCGCCGTGGACCTGGATCGCCAGGTTGGCGCACTCGACCGCCGACTCGGTCGCGTAGAGCTTCGCCACCGAGGTCTCCATCGTGTTCGGCTTGCCGGCGTCCTTGAGCACCCCGGCGCGGTAGACCAGCATCCGGCTGGCGTCGCGCTTGAGGATCATGTCGGCGATCATCTCCTGGACCAGCTGGAAGCGGGCCAGCGGCACGCCGAACTGCTTGCGCTCCTTGGCGTAGGCGACCGAAGCGTCGACGCAGCCGTCGCAGATGCCGACGCAGCCGGCGGCGACGCTGTAGCGGCCGTTGTCGAGCGCGCTCATCGCCACCTTGAAGCCGTCGCCGATCTCCCCGAGCATCGCGTCCTCGCCGACCTCGACCTCGTCGAGGGAGAGCTCCGCGGTGTCAGAAGAGCGCAGCCCAAGCTTGCCGTGGATCTCCTGGCTGGTGAAGCCCTCGCTGGCGGTGGGGACGAGGAAGCAGGCGAGGCCGCGGTGCTTCAGCGAGGGATCGGTCTGGGCGAAGATCAGCGCCACCTCGGAGAAGTTGCCGAGGCTGATCCACATCTTCTGGCCGCTGATCGACCAGCCCGAGTCGGTCTTGGTCGCGCGGGTGCGCAGGTTGGCGGCGTCGGAGCCGGTGTCGGGCTCGGTCAACCCGAAGCAGCCGAGCGCCTCGCCCGAGCAGAGCCGCGGCAGCCACTTCTGCTTCTGCTCCTCGGTTCCCCACTTCTCGATCGAGCCGGCGACCAGCGAGGTCTGCACCGAGACGACGGTGCGCGCCGAGGAGTCGGCGCGGCCGACCTGCTCGACGATCAGCCCGTAGCCGATGTAGTCGAGGCCGCGGCCGCCGTATTCCTCGGCGACGGGCGCGCCCGAGGTAGCCGACCTCGCCGAGCTTGCTCGCCAGCTCGCGGTCGAAGCGGGCGGCGCGGTCGTTCTCTTTGACGCGCGGGATGATCTCGCGGTCGGCGAACTCGCGCGCCGCCTCGGAGATCAGTCGCTGCTCGTCGCTCAGCTGGAAGTCCATATCGCTCCTGCTCTTCGGTTTGCACCGGGTCTGTTCATGGAAGTTCCTGGCCCAAGGTCGCGGCGAAGGCCTCCTGGGCCTCGCGGGTGCGGGGGCCGGGGCGCATCGGGAAGCTCGGCGCCGTCGATCGCGGAGACCGCCTGGATCTCCCGCGTGGTCGAGGCGAGGAAGGCTTCGTGGGCGGCGCGCAGGTCGGCGATCGGCCAGGCTCCCTCCTCGACGTGCAGCGCCTTGACGAGGCGGTCGCGGGTGATCGACTCGAGGACGCCGTTGTCGAGCGCCGGGGTGCGCAGCGCCCCCTGCGGGCTGACCCAGAAGATCGAAGAGGTGGGCGGTTCCAGCACGGTCCCGTCCGGCCTCACCAGCACCGCCTCGTCGGCGCCCTGCCCTTTGGCGATCCGCGTCGCCTGCATGTTGGCCGCGTAGGAGAGCGACTTGACCCCGTTGAGGATCACGCTCGGGCAGTAGGTGACGACGGCGAGGCGCAGCGTCTCGGCGTGGGGGGGAAGCGGCTCGGTCGCGGCGATCCGCCGGCCGCCGCGGGTGACGATCAGCCGCAGCTGCCCGTCGCCCTCGCCGTGCTCGGCGAGAAGGGCGTCGATCTCGCGTTCCAGGGCGGCGCGGTCGAAGTCCAGCTCGATCGCCGCCGCCGAGCGCTCCAGCCGGTCGAGGTGGTCACCCAGCGCGAACGTCCGCCCGGCGTAGAGCCGGATCACCTCGAAGGCGCCGTCGCCGCGGTAGAGCCCGTCGTCGCGCATCGGCACGACGGCCTCGGCGGTCGGCGAGATCCGCCCATCGACGCTGGCCAGCTCTGTGAAGGCGTCCGTCATCGGCGCGGCGAGGCTATCTCAGACCCGTTCGAAGACAGTCGCCAGCCCCTGGCCGACGCCGACGCACATCGTCGCCACGCCGTAGCGGCCGTCGCGGCGGCGCAGCTCGCGGACCAGGGTGCCGGCGAGGCGGGCGCCGGAGCAGCCGAGCGGGTGGCCGAGGGCGATCGCGCCGCCGTTGACGTTGAGTCGCTCCTCGTCGATCCCGAGCTCGCGGGCGGAGGCGAGGACCTGGGAGGCGAAGGCCTCGTTCAGCTCGATCAGGTCGATCTGCTCGAGCGAGAGGCCGGCGGCGGCGAGCGCCCGCGGCACCGCCTCGACCGGGCCGATGCCCATGTAGGCGGGGTCTACGCCGGCGACGCCGAAGGAGACGACGCGGGCGAGCGGCTCGGCGCCGAGCTTCTCGACGCCCGCCTCGGAGGCGATCAGCAGGCAGGCGGCGCCGTCGTTGAGGGTCGAGGCGTTGCCGGCGGTCACCGTGCCGCCCTCGCGGAAGACCGGGCGCAGGGACGCGAGCTTCTCGGCGGAGGCATCGGGCCGGGGCCCCTCGTCGGCTTCGACCAGGACCGATTCGCGCCCCTTCGGCGCCTCGATCGGCGCGATCTCCTCGGCCAGGCGCCCCGCCTCGGCGGCGGCGACCGCGCGCTGGTGGCTGCGCAGCGCGTAGGCGTCCTGGTCCTCGCGGCTGATGCCGTAGCGCTCGGCGACGTTCTCGCCGGTCTCGCCCATCGACTCGGTCGAGACGCCCAGCTCGGCCATCCGCGGGTTGACCAGTCGCCAGCCGAGCGTCGTGTCGTGCATCGTCTGCTCGCCGCGGGGCAGGCCGCGCTCGGGCTTGGCGACCACCCAGGGGGCGCGACTCATCGACTCGACCCCGCCCGCCAGGTAGAGGTCGCCCTCGCCGAGCTTGACGGCGCGGGCGGCGCAGTTGACCGCCTCCAGGCCGGAGGCGCAGAGGCGGTTGACCGTCGCCCCCGGGACGCTGACAGGCAACCCGGCGAGCAGCGCCGCCATTCGCGCGACGTCGCGGTTGTCCTCGCCGGACTGGTTGGCGGCGCCGAAGTAGACGTCGGCGATCTGCTCGGGGTCGACGCCGTTGCGATCGACAACGGCGCGGATCACGTGGGCGGCGAGGTCGTCGGGCCGCACGCCGGAAAGCGCGCCTCGGTAGGACCCCATCGGGGTGCGGATCGCGTCGACTACATAGGCCTCCGGCATCGGGCGGGATTAAACAGGGGCCGCGGTCTCACGCGTATTCTTGACAGCGTGGGTTTCGTCCTTGGGACCATCGCCTTGCTCGCGATCCTGGTCATCGTGCTCGTGATCGTCGGGCGCTACTTCCCGGCGAGCAGCGCCGACCTGGTCGACTGGTATCCGACCCGTTCGCCGGAGGTCGAGGCGCAGAACGAGCTCGACGACGTCCGCCAGATGGTCGAGGCGCAGAACGAGATGCGCCGCCGCCGTGGCGCTGCCGAGATCAGCGAGGAGGACCTGCGCCGGGAGGTCGCGGCGGAGGAGATCGACCAGTTGCGGCGCAGCCCGTTCGAGGGCGAGTAACGTCGGCGCATGGCCCGGGCGCTGATCGTCGGTTGCGGCTGCCGCGGGCGGATGCTCGGCGGTCTCCTGCTCGAGGAGGGCTGGGCGGTGCGCGGGACGAGCCGCGCCGCCGCCGGCCTGGCGGAGATCGACGCCGCCGGGATCGAGCCGGCGCTCGCCGATCCCGACCGCCCCGCAGGCCTGCTCGACCTGGTCGGCGACGTCACCGTCGTCCACTGGCTGCTCGGCTCCGCGCGGGGGGAGACGGAGGCGATCGCGGCGATCCACGGCCCGCGGCTGGAGCGCTTCATGGAGAAGCTGGTCGACACCCCGGTGCGCGGCTTCGTCTACGAGGCGCGGGGGGGCGTCGAGTCCCGTCTCCTGGAGCAGGGCGGGGGGATAGTCCGCGCCGCCGCCGCGACCTGGCGCATCCCGACCGAGGTGGTCGAGGCCGATCCGGCCGACGCCACCGGCTGGGCGGAGCAGATGCTCGAAGCGACTCTCCGGCTCGTCCGCTGAGGCCGACCGGCCGATATGTCTAAACTCCGATAGGGATTAAGGTAAATGATCAAGGCAAGCACCCCGAGAGGAGCGCCCGATGTTGAAGCTTGGTGACGTAGCACCCGATTTCGAGGCCGACACCACCGAGGGCCCGATCAGCTTTCACGATTGGATCGGCGACTCGTGGGCCGTGCTGTTCTCCCACCCCAAGGACTTCACTCCCGTCTGCACGACGGAGCTCGGCTACATGGCGAGGATCGAGCCCGAGTTCGAGAAGCGCGACGTCAAGGTCATCGGCCTCTCGGTCGACCCGCTCGGCAAGCACGAGGAGTGGGCCAAGGACATCGAGGAGACCCAGGGCGCGGCGCCCGAGTACCCGATCATCAGCGACGCCGATTTCCACATCTCCAAGCTCTACGGGATGCTGCCCGGGGACGTCTCCGGGGACCCCGCCGACCGTACGCCGGCCGACAACCAGACCGTGCGCAACGTCTTCGTGATCGGGCCCGACAAGAAGGTCAAGCTGATCCTCGTCTACCCGATGACGACCGGTCGCAACTTCGACGAGGTCCTGCGGGTGATCGACTCCCTCCAGCTCACCGCCAATCACCAGGTGGCGACGCCGGCCAACTGGCAGCAGGGCGACGACGTGATCATCTCCGGCTCGGTCAGCAACGACCAGGCCAGGGAGATCTACCCGGACGGTTGGGATGAGCCGCGGCCCTACATCCGCATCGTTCCCCAGCCGGAGTCCGAGAGGGTCGCCGCCTCCTAGCCGAGGCGTTCCAGCAGGTCGCCGAGGATCCTGGCGGTCGCTCCCCAGATCAGGTGCCCGTCGACCTCGTAGGTCGGGGTGTGGATCGGCACGCCCCGGCGGACGAGGCGGCGGATCTCATAGCCCTCGCGGAGGGCGCCCAACGAAAAGGTGAGGACCGTCTCGACCTCGGCCGGGTTGGGCTGCAGCGACAGCTCCTCGGGGTGGGGGATGCGGCCGACGAAGGGGTGGATGCGGTAGCCGGTGACGAAGGTGCCGGTGGTCGGCAGAGCCTCGCCCAGCTCGACCGTTGCCGGGTCGAGGCCGATCTCCTCCTCGGCCTCGCGCAGTGCGGTCTGGCGCAGGTCGGCGTCGTCGGGGTCGGGTCGCCCGCCCGGGAAAGAGATCTCTCCGGCGTGGCGGCTGAGGTCGGCGCGGCGCTCGGTGAAGATCAGTCCGGGCTGCTCGGGCCAGCCGTACAGCGGCAGCAGCACCGCGGCGTCGACCTCTTTCCTCAAACGATCACCTGGACGGTGCCGCCGTCGACCGACCAGGCGGCGCCGGCCACATAGGAGGCGCGCTCGGAGCAGAGGAAGACGATCGCCGCGGCGATCTCGCCGACCTCGGCAAGGCGGCCGATCGGTCGCTTCGCGCCCGCCTCGGCGAGCGCGTGCTCGCGGCTCTCCGCCCCCGACATCTCCTTCGACTGGTCGAGCAGCCCGCCGGGCTCCATCCACATCTCCGCCGCCACCGGGCCGGGGCAGATCGCGTTGACGAGGACGCCGCGCTTCGCGTAGCGGTCGGCGAAGAGGCGGGAGAGGGAGAGCTCGGCCGCCTTCGCCACCGAGTACTCGGGCATCGCCGCGGAGGGGCGCTTGCCGGCGGTCGAGCAGACGTTGACGACGCGCCCCCAGCCACGCTCGGCCATCGCCGGCGCGGCGGCGCGCATCGCCCGCAGCGGCGCCATCACGTTCAGCTCGTACTGGGCGCGCCAGTCCTCGTCCGGCACCTCGTCGAGGTCGCGCCACTTGGCCGAGCCGGCGTTGTTGACGAGCACGTCGAGGGCGCCGAAGCGCTCGACGGTCTCGGCGAGCATCCGCTCGCCCGCGTCGGAGTCGGTGACGTCGAGGGCCAGGCCGGCGGCGGCCCCACCGGCGTCGGCGCCGGCCGCGGCGGCCTCTTCGACCGCGGCCGCGAGTCGCTCCTCGTGTCGGCCGATCAGGAGGACGTTCGCGCCCTCGGCGCAGAGCAGCCGCGCCGTCTCGCGGCCGATCCCCCGGCTGGCGCCGGTGACAACGCAGCCGCGTCCCGCCAGGCCGAGGTCCATCTAGAGGGCTTCGACCCGGTCGGAGACGGTCACCGGGGTCTCGCCGGCGAGGATCTTGTGGACGGGGCATTTGGCGGCGATTACCGCCAGCCGCTCCCGCTGCTCGTCGCTCAGCTCCTCCGGAAGCCGCAGGGAGACCGCGAAGGAGATCGGCGTCGAGCCCTCGTAATCGACGTCGACCTCCACCTCGGCCGCGCCGATGTCCCAGCCTTTGCGCTCCGCGTACATCTCCATCGTCACCGCCGTGCAGGCGGCGAGGCCGGCGGCGACCAGGCGAGTGGGACGGGGGCCGGCATCGTCGCCGCCGAGCTCGGTCGGCTCGTCGACGATGACCGTGTGGCCGCCCTCGATTTCCACCTCGTGGGTGAAGCCCTTGCGGCGGCGCGCGACGACCTTCACGGCGCTACTCGCTCTTGCCCCGGCCTTCGAACAGGGCCGGGTCGTCGACGTCGGCGAAGCGGGCCATCGCGTAGGCGAAGTCGGAAGCGCGGTTGACGAAGTGGACGAGTGCCTCCCCGATCGGCTCGCCGGCCTCGCCGAGGGCGGAGATGCGGCGCTCGGCGCGACGGACGACGGTGCGGGCGACGTCGAGCTGCGCCGAGAGCTGCGTGCCCCCGGGGATCACGAACTTCGGCGGCAGGTCGACCTGGGACATGTAGTGGTCGATCCGCTCCTCGAGCGTTGTGACCATCTCCTCGGTGATGCGGCTGACGCCGTCCTCGAGCCGGTCGGCGGCCTCCGGCGCGGTCGCCAGCTCGGCGGCGGCGACGAAGAGGTCGTCCTGGAGGCGGAGGATGTCGGCGGCGAGCTCCGCCTGATCGGCGCCGCAGAGGGCGCGGGCAAGGCCGAGGGCGGAGGCCGCCTCGTCGAGGGTGCCGTAGGCCTCGGTGCGGCCGTGGTGCTTGGGGATGCGCCCGCCGTACCAGAGCGAGGTCGTCCCGTCGTCGCCCTTGCGCGTGTAGATCTTCACCACGCGCTCATCCTAAGCGCGCCGTGAGCGCACCGCGCCCTCAGCCGACCGGGTTGAAGGCGATGCCGGTGAGGATCTTCGGGAAGAAGTAGGTCGACTTCGGCGGCATGATCTCGCCGGCGCCGGCCACCTCGCGCACCTGCTCGACCGGGGTGGGGCGGAGGATGAAGGCGACGTCGTACGGTCCCTCCTCGACCAGCGACAGCGAGTCGGGGATGCTCTTCGCGTACTCGATGCCGCGCCGGGCGGCGATGTCGTCCTTTGTCATCCCGAGGATGCCCTCGAAGACCACGGTCTCCAGGATCGCCGAGTCGAGGCGGCGGTAGGCCTCCGATTTACCCTCGAGCAGGCGGTCCAGCTCTTCGGTGTCCTTGAGCCGCAGCCGGAAGCCCTTCTTGTGGTGGGAGTCGTAGAGGCCGAAGACGCCGGGGCCCTCCTCGCCGCCCGGGTCGAGGTCGGAGAGCGCGACCTCGGTCGCCTCGAAGCGCTCGCGCAGGCCGTTGCCGAGCAGCTGTTGGCGCTCCGGGTCCTCGGCGAAGCCGGAGAGCAGGCGGTGGGTGGGGAAGACGGTGAGGCCGGGGTCGTCGAGGCCGGTCAGCGCCATCAGCGTGTAGCCCTGCGGGCCCTCGCCGCCGATCTCGTCGCGGTAGGCGCGGGCGGTCTCGTAGCGGTGGTGGCCGTCGGCGATCAGCAGCTCGGCGCGGGACAGCCGCTCGTGCACGGCGGCGTGGACGGCGGGGTCGGCGACCCGCCAGACGCGGGTGAGGGTGCCGTCCTCGTCGGTCACCTCGCCCCAGGGCTCGCCGGTCGCGGCCGGGGCGACCAGCGGCCAGGCGTCCTCGGTGGTCAGCGAGAAGATCGGCGAGAGGTTGAGCCGGGTGGCGCGGGTCAGGTCGAGCCGGTCCTTCTTGGGGCCCGGCAGGGTGCGCTCGTGGGGGCGGATCTTGCCGGCGCCGTAGTCCTCGACCCCGACCCGGGCGAGAATCGCGTGGCGGGTGTGAGTGGAGCCGTCGGGCGCCGTGTAGTCCTGGGTCAGCGCGAAGAGGACCGGCTCGTCCTCGGTGACCAGGGCGCCGTCGGCGCGCCAGGCGGCGACCGTCTCGGCGGCGCGCGCGTAGAGGGCGGCGTCGTCGGGAGAGTCCTTGCCCAGCTCCTCGTGGGGCTTCGGCAGGTCGACTTCGACGACGTTGTGCGCCGAGCGCTCCAACAGCTCGGCCCGCATCGCCACGTCGATCACGTCGTAGGGGGGAGAGACCACGTCGCCGAGCCGCCCGACCCGGTCGAGGTCGTAGCGCAGGGCATTGAAGGGACGGACGTCGGCCACGGCGGCGAAACCTAGCGGTTCTCCCGTCCGGCTCAGATGCGAACATATGTTCGATCAATAGATGGCATATCCGGCCTACGTGAAAGAGAAAGCGAGAGAGCTTCGACTCGAGAAGAAGCTGACGATCGACGAGCTGGCCGAGCGCCTCCGGGATACAAGAGAAATCGCAACACCGTGGCTTTGGGAAATTCGGATCCGGCCATAGTCAAACTGGCGGCCCGCTGGATGGGTGTCCTGAGCAGGAAGTCTGTCGGCTTCCAACTTCAATTCCACGCCGACCAATGTCCTGATCGGCTCCGCGCTTTTTGGGGCGAGGAGCTGGAAGTTGAGCCGGATTCAATCGCCCTCCAGCGGAAGTCGAATAGCAATCAGCTCGCCGGTCGCACCTGGAGATCCCGATACGGCGTCATTACGGCTCGGACAAATGACACGCTTTTTCGGGCACGCCTGGAGGCTTGGATGGACTGCTGCGAGCCAGCTGGTCGTAGACTGAATAGTTCGGGGCGTGGCGCAGCCTGGTAGCGCATTCCGTTTGGGTCGGAAAGGTCGCTGGTTCAAATCCAGCCGCCCCGATTGATCGGTCGGATTCCCGGTTTCTTTGAATCTGGCATCGGTCCTGGTACAACAAACGGCTATGCAGGCTTGGGACTTGAAGGCCATCGAGGCGGAGCCGCACCACCCGCAGATCCTCGCCTCGGCCGACGATGCGCGGCTGTCGTCCTGCAGCTCCCCAAGGGCGAAGAGCTGCAGGAGCACGAGGTGCACGAGCGGGCACGGATCGTCGTGGTCGAGGGCGAGGTCGACGTCACCGCCCCTTCCGGGGAGACAACGTCAGCGAGCGCCGGCCACCTCCTCGAGTTCGCCCCCGGCGAGCGCCGCACGGTCGCCGCGCGATCCGACGCCCGCCTCCTGCTGATTCTCACCCCCTGGCCGGGCGACGGCCACCCCGGCGCGCTGACTCTCGATCAGAAGACCGAGGTGCGGCAGCGCGCCGCCCAGCGCGCTCAGGCCTGATCGGCTCCGTCTTCCTGTTCGAGCTCGTCGGCATCGAGCACGGCCCAGCCGACCCGCTCGACCAGTTGACCCGAGAAGTGGTCCGACTCGAGGTCGCTGGGGCTGATCCGCTCCCGGTACACGACCGTGTCGGCGATGTCCTCATGGCTGTCGGCCATTACGAGAATCTGCGGCATTGTCTGCTCCCTTCTCTGGTGGTCGTAGAGGCGAGTGTCGGGCCGCTCTCTTAGCGAGGGGTGAATATTGGGTAAAGATGGGGCGAACGGACTCGATCCGGCTACCAGACCACGGCTGAGCCGGGGTGAGCGTGATCCCGAATCGCTCGGTCCTTGGTCACCAGCTTCAGCCCGTGCTCGATTGCCGTTGCGTAGATCAGCCGGTCGGCGGGGTCGCCGGGGAACGACGAAGGCTAGCGAGACCGCCGTGTCGGCGATCGCGGGAGTTACGCCGATCGTGCGAATCTGATCGGCGAGGCCCTGTAGCCAGGAACGGATCGGGACGTTGACGACGATCCGCTCGTTCCTGGCCAGCCAGGCCAGCTCGTACCAGGAGATGGCTGCGACCGCGAGTTCGTCGGCTTCTTCGAGAACCTTGCGCGCCGGTGCGCTGACTCGCTTTGGCTCAGCCGACCACCAGTGGACTACATGGGTGTCAAGCAGGACGGTGGACACCTCTCAGGAGGCGTTCCAGCGCTCGCCGGTCGAGTAACAGCTCCTCCTCGTCGACGGCGGTCATCGCCACTCCCTCGAAGGACCCCTTCAGCGAGCGGGCCCCGGACGCCGGCACCAGGCGCGCGACCAAACGGCCGTGCTTGGTGATCTCGATCTCCTCGCCGGCGGCGGCATCGTCGAGAAGCCGGAGAATCGTCGCCTTCGCGTCGGTAGCGGTCACTTGTTTAGTCATATGGCCATTATAACGACTGCTTAGTAGGGCGCGCCGACCGCCTTCGCCCAGTCCTTGTCGACGTGGAGGTTCCCCTGGGCGTCGGTATCGACGATCACCACGGTCGCCGGTTGGCGGTTGCCGTTGCTGGGGTCGATCGTCACCGAGCCGGTCCAGCCCTTCCAGCCCTTGACGCCGTTGAGGGCGGCGGTGAGCTTCTTGGCGTCGGCGCTGCCCGCCTGCTTGGTCCCGTAGGCGAGCAGGTTCAACGAGTCGTAGGTGTAGGGGCTCCAGGTGCCGGGCGCCTGGCCGAACTTGGCGCGGTAGGCGCTGACCTTGGCAGCCGCGCCGGCGAAGTCCTCGGGGGCCGGGACGCCGACAACCGGGCAGGCCCGCGCCGCCGCCACACCGGCGGTCTGGACGAAGCCGGTGTCGTAGGAGGCGTAGTCGGCGACGCAGCGGGACTTGACCTTGGCCTGGCGCATCTCCTTGGCGATCAGCCCGCCCTCGGGGAAGTAGACGGCGGCGTAGATCACGTCGGGGTTGCCCGCCGCGAGCTGATTGACCACGTCGGTGTAGCTCTTCTTGCCGGGCTGCACCTTCTTGTAGGCGGTCACGGTGACGCCGGCCTTCTCGAGCGAGCTCTTCAGCGCCTTGGAGACCGAGACCGTGTAGTTCTGGGTCGGGTCGTAGGCGATCGCCACCGTCTTGGCGCCGAGCCAGTCGGTCAACGCCTGCGAGGCGACCGGGGCGATCTGGTAGGTCATCGGCTGCAGGGTGAAGCCGAGCCCGTTGGTCGAGTTGTCCGAGGTCAGCCTGATCGGCACCAGGCCGGCCTTGATGTAGAGCGGCAGGGTCTCGATGCCGACGCCGGAGTTGTAGGGGCCGACGATCCCGTCGAGGCCGTCGGCGATCGCCGCCTTGGCCGCCTTCACTCCCGTCGCCG
The DNA here is from genome assembly GCA_963837585.1 of uncultured Solirubrobacterales bacterium. GTDB lineage: Bacteria > Actinomycetota > Thermoleophilia > Solirubrobacterales > 70-9 > CAWINX01. The sequence continues at coordinate 933,504 of CAWINX010000003.1, forward strand.
GGTCGGCGGCGTCGTCGATCGGGACGACCTCGACCTGCTTGCCGAGAATCCCGCCGTGGTCGTTGAGCTGCGCCGCGGCCAGTTGCGCGCCGTCCAGCATCCCTTTGCCGAGGACGGCCTGGTCGCCGGAGAGCGGCGCCTCGAGCCCGACTCGGAAGGTGTTCGCACTCGTGCTGTCGCTCGAGGAGCCGGAGCTCCCGCACCCAGCTGCGAACAGGGCAAGGGCGGCGAGGGCGATTGCGACCGCAAAGCGTGTCCGGTGTCGCACTGGTGAGTGGTCCTTTCGGTTGGGTGGGAGGCGTTTCAGACGGCCTCGCCGGCGGCCTGCGCCGCCGTGGCCGGCTCGATTCCGCGGATCAGGTCGGCGGCGCGCTCGGCGACCGCGATCGTCGGCGCGTTGGTGTTGCCGCGGGGGACGGTGGGCATCACCGAGGCGTCGACAACTCGCAGCGCCTCGACCCCGCGGACGCGCAGCTCGGTGTCGACCACGGCGCCCTCGTCGCTGCCCATCCGGCAGGTGCCGACCGGGTGGTAGAGGGTGAAGGTCTGGCGGCGGATGAAGGCGCGGATGTCCTCCTCGGAGTCCGAGTCGGGCATGTAATAGGGCCGGGTCGTGTAGGGGGCGAGGGGCGCCTGCTTGCTGACCTCGATCGCGGTGCGCAGGCCGGCGACCATCGCCTTCATGTCGGAGTCCTCGGAGTAATAGTTGTGGAGGATCAGCGGCTTCGCGGTCGGGTCGGGGGAGAGCAGGCCGACCGCGCCGCGGCTGGCCGGCTTGATCATGCAGGGCGCGACCCCGAAGCCGTGCTCGAAGACCGGCGAGAGCCCCTCGTCCACGTAGAGGGCGGGCGCCGCGTGGTACTGGATGTCCGGGGCGGGCAGGTCCTCGCCGGTGCGGATGAAGCCGCCCGCCTCGGCGATGTTGGAGGTGAGCGGGCCGCGTCCCTCGGTCGCGAACAGCGCCAGGTTCTCCTCGTTCATCGCACCGAGCAGCGATACCGGCTCGTCGTGGGCGAAGGCGACGCCCGCGGCCGGGTGGTCCTGGAGGTTGCTCCCCACCTCGGGGCGATCGGCGACGACCGGGAGCTGCAGCAGCCCCAGCACCTCCGCGGCGCCGACCCCGGAGAGCATCAGCAGATGTGGCGAGTTGTAGGCGCCGCCGCAGAGGAGCACCTCGCGCTCGGCGCGGAACTCGCGCGGCTCGCCGGCCCGCTCGCCGGCGACGCCGACCGCGCGCTCGCCCTCGAAGAGGACGCGGTGGACCTGCGTGTGGGTCTCGACCGTGAGGTTGGGACGGGCCAGCGCCGGGTGCAGGTAGGCGACCGAGGCGCTGCAGCGTTTGCCGTCGCGCTGGGTCACCTGGTAGCGGCCGAAGCCGTCCTGGGATTCGCCGTTGAAGTCGTCGTTGGCGGGGTGCCCGGCGGCGACCGCCGCCTCCAGAAAGGCGTCGGTGATCGGGCTCTCGTTGCGCCCGTCCGAAACCGCCAGCGGCCCGCCCGCCCCGTGCAGGGCCGACTCGCCGCGCTCGTTGTCCTCGCTGCGCTTGAAGTAGGGCAGCAGGTCGTCGAAGCCCCAGCCCTCGCAGCCGGCGTCGCGCCACTCGTCGTAGTCGAGCGGGTTGCCGCGGATGTAGACCATCGCGTTGATCGAGGAGGAGCCGCCGAGGCCCTTGCCGCGCGGCAGGAAGATGCGGCGGCGGTCGGCGAAGGGCTCCAGCACGGTCGAGTAGTCCCAGTCGTACTGGGTGCGGAAGAGCGAGCTGAAGGCGACCGGGACGTGGACGTTGTCGGCGGTGTCCGGCGGCCCCGCCTCGATCAGCAGGACCTCGACGTCGGGGTCCTCGCTGAGCCGCGCTGCCAGCACGCACCCAGCCGAACCGGCGCCGACGATTACGTAGTCATACATCTGGTGGACCCCTTTCTCAGGCCGTCGCCCCGCGGCGCCGGCCCTCTTGGGCGTAGGAGCCGAGGTCGATCAGGAAGGCGAGGATGACGATGAACCACTCGAAGCCGACGACCCCGTCCGAGGAGCTCCACATCACCGCGTAGGCGAGCGTCGTCCAGGGCAGCAGGAAGAAGCCGAGGAAGGGGACGAACCAGCTCTCGAAGGCGCGGCTGAGCAGGTCGGTGAAGATCCACAGCACGAACAGCGCCAGCCGTGGCGAGATGAAGGCGAAGAGGACGACGAGGCAGCCGATGGGCCTACGTTACATCGGCGCTAGGCTAAAAGCCAGCATGTAGAGACGAGCCCCGAGCACCGCCTGTCCGTCCCCCTCCAAAGGGCTCAGTTCCATGCTTTCTGTCGCGGTTGCGTCCCGCAATCCTGTGCGCCGCCTGGCCTTGGCCAGGGCGGTCTCGTTCTTTGGCAGCACCTCCGCCTTCGTCGCCCTGGCGTCGGTCGTCTACGCGCGCACCGGCTCGGCGTCCTGGGTCGCTGCCGTGGCGCTCGCCTCCTTCGCGACGCCGGCGCTGGCCAGCCCGTGGGCGGGTGCGCTGGCCGACCGCCACGACCGCCGGGCGGTGATGGTCTGCTCCGACCTGCTGGGGGCGCTCTGCTTCGTCGCGATGGCTCTGGTCGGCGCGCCGGCCGCGCTGGTCGGGATCAAAGTCGTCGCGGCGCTCGTCGCCGCTCCGCTGGTTCCGGCCTCGAGTGCAGCCCTGCCGGGCCTGGCTCCGGAGGGTGGGCTGGCGCGGGCGAACTCGACCCTCGCGGTGGGAGGGACGGTCGGCGCGCTCGCCGGGCCGCTGGCGGGGGGAGTGCTGGTCGCGCTGGCGAGCGGGTCGCTCGTCTTCGCCCTCAACGCGGTCACCTTCCTGGTCTCGGCGTTGCTGCTGGCGACGCTGCGCTTCGGTGGGCCTTCGGCCTCCGAGGCGACGCCTCATCCAAGTGCGACGCCTCAGCCCCGGACGCCGGGCGCAGGGTTCGCTCTGCTGCGGCGCGACCCGGCGCTGCGGCGCCTGGCGATCGGCGTCGGCCTCGTCTCGCTGGGGATCGGGACGACGCTGCCGGCGGAGCTGCCCCTGGTCGACGCGCTCGGCGGTGGGGCGACGGGATACGGGGCCTTGGTCTCCGCCTGGGGGCTGGGTGGGCTGCTCGGCGCGCGGGTCGCCGGCGGTCTACTGGGCCGGTGGAAGGAGAGGGAGGCTCTCTTCGTTGCCTTTGCCGGCGTCGCGGTCGCCTTCCTGGTTGGCGGCCTGGCGCCGTTCCTCGCCGTCCTCCTGGCGGCGCTTGCCTGCGGCGGCGCGGCGGAGGGGATCGGCGAGGTGACCAGGCAGCTGATGCTCCAGCGCCATGCGCCCGACGAGGTCCGCGCCCGGGTCAGTCGCCGCCGCCGAGGCGGTAGCGCAGGGCGCCCTCGCCGTCTCCCTCCTCTACGCCGGCTTCGTCGTCGACGCCCTCGGACCGCGCTGGGCCTTCGCGATCGCCGCCGCGACCTGCGCCTGCGGCGCTCTCGGTGTAACGCGTTGGTCCTCTCTCAGGGGGCAAACGCGTTACACCGCGGGCCGTGAGCGTTAACGTCAGTGGGCGATGAATCGCCTTGGTGACCTGATGACGATGCTGAATCCGCAGAAGACCCGGATGCCCTCTTCCGAGGAGGCGCTGCCGGGGCGCTCGGAGCCCGCCTTCGAAATCGCCGAGCGCCACGCGATCCTCGACGCCCCGCTGAAGCCTCCCTTCCCCGAGGGAATCGAGACCGCCTACTTCGCGCTCGGCTGCTTCTGGGGGGCAGAGCGCCTCTTCTGGACGCTCGACGGCGTCTACACGACCGCGGTCGGCTACATGAACGGGACCACGCCCAACCCCACCTACGAGGAGGTCTGCAGCGGCAAGACCGGCCACGCCGAGGCGGTCCTGGTCGCCTTCGACCCGGCCAAGGTCGCCTACGCCGACCTGCTCAAGGTCTTCTTCGAGGAGCACGACCCCACCCAGGGGATGCGCCAGGGCAACGACGTCGGCACCCAGTACCGCTCCGGCATCTACTTCGCAAACGACTCCCAGAAGGCGATGGCGGAGGCCGGCCTGGCCGCCTACGACGAGGCGCTGCGCGCCGCCGGGCACGAGCCGATCACCACCGAGGTCGAGCCCGCCGGGCCCTTCTACTACGCCGAGGACTACCACCAGCAGTACCTCCACAAGGTCCCCAACGGCTACTGCGGCCTGGCCGGGACAGGCGTCTCCTGCCGCATCCCAACGCCCTCGCAATAACCCGCATCCCGGCGCGCGAATAGCATTCCGCGCCGGTGACTCCCTCCTTCGGCACCTACATCGTCGGCTGCCTCGCCGTGATCGGCATCCTCTCCGCCGTCGGCCTCGGCGGCTACTGGCTGCGGCGCTGGATCGTCCCCGAGTTCTCCGGCGCGCTCGCCCGCCTCGCCGACGCTGACGATCGCGGTCGCCCTGCTGGTCCTCTCGCTGGAGCTGCTCGGCACGCTCAGCATCCTGCGCCTCGGCCCGATCATCGTCGTCTGCATCGCGGTCGGCCTGCTCGCCGCGCTGCTCGGGCTGGCGCAAGGCGCCGAGCGACGGGCAGGCGATCGCCGCGCCCCAGGTGCAGACGATCGCGCTGTGGATCGCGCTCGGGGTCGCCTCCTTCACCGTCGCCGAGTGGACCTTCCCCGCCCAGCTCAGCCTCGACCAGGGGATGTTCGGCGGCGACACCACCTGGTACCACATGCCGCTGGCGGCCCGGATGGCGCAGGACCACTCGACCGTCCACCTGCTCTTCACCGACCCGCTGCGCCTCGCCGCCTGGTACTACCCGCAGAGCTCCGAGCTGGTCCACGCCACCGGGATCGTCCTGATGAAGAGCGACTGGCTCTCGCCGCTGATCAACCTCGGTTGGCTGGCGATCGCCCTGCTCGCCGCCTGGTGCGTCGGCCGTCCCTACAAGGTCGGCCCGGCGACGCTGGTCGCCGCCGCGCTGGTCCTCGACTCGGGGGTGATGATCGAGACCCAGCCCGGCGAGGGACGCAACGACATCATGGGCCTCGCCTTCCTGATCGCCTTCGCCGCCTTCCTGATCAACGGCCACCAGCGGCGCGCGCCGGACGCCGGCGCCGTCCAGGACGCGCCGGAGACCAACGCGCCGCTGCTCGACAAGGGGCCGTTGGTGATGGCGGGGATCGCGGCCGGGTTGGCGGTCTCGGTGAAGCTGCCGCTGCTGGTCCCGGTCGTCGCGATCACCGCCGGGATGATCCTGGTCAGCGGCCGCGGCAGGCGCTGGACCACCGCCTGGGTGCTCGGCGCCTCCGCCTTCGTGGCCGGCGGCTACTGGTACGTGCGGGCGGCGATCAAGACCGGCGGCAACCCGATCCCGCAGATCGGCTGGGGGCCGCTGCACCTGCCGAGGCCGGACCAGATGCCCCTCGACCCGCGCCCCCGCTTCGCCGTCGCCCACTACCTGTTCAACCCGACCGTCTACCGCAAGTGGTTCTTCCCGCGGCTCGACGACGCGCTCGGGCCGCTCTTTCCGCTGATCCTGATCGTCGCGGTCGCCGCCGCCGTCTACATCGCGGTGCGCTCCAGCAACCGGATCCTGCGGGTCCTCGCCGCCGCGGCGCTGCTGACCGCGCTCGTCTACATCTTCACGCCGCTGACCGCCGCCGGCCAGGAGGGCTCGCCGACCGGCTTCTTCACCAACACCCGCTATCTGATGCCGGGCCTGGTGCTGGCACTTGTCCTGCTGCCGATCGCCCGGCCGCTGCGCTCGCCCGACAAGCGCGCCTGGCAGACGCTGATCTTCCTCACCGTCGTCTACGCGATCATGGTCCTGACCACGCCGCGCTGGTACCCCAGCTACATCGTCGGGACGGTCTTCCTCACCCTGGCGCTGGTCTGGACGCCGGCGGCGCTCGGCCTGCTTGCGCGGGCGGCGGCGGATCGGCCGCGGCCTTGTCGCCGCCACGGTCGCCGGAGTGGTCCTGCTCGCCGTGGTGTTGGGACGGGCGCAGGAGGTCCAGTACGTCGACCATCACTACACGAAGTCGACCCTCTTCCTCCAGGACGGCGGGCCGCAGAAGGCCTACGACTTCGCCCGCCGCCAGCACGACAAACGGATCGGGATCGCCGGCTCGGGGGAGATCTACTTCGGCCAGTACGGCTTCTACGGCGCCGACGTCAGCAACCACGTCCAGTACATCGGCGTGCCGGGCCCGCACGGCGCCTACCGGCTGGCGACCACCTGCGGCCAGTTCCGCCGCCAGGTCAACGCCGGCAACTACGACTACCTGATCGTCAGCCGCTACACCGTCGACTCACCGGACTCCCCCTACTGGTTCCGGATCTACCACTGGCTGGAGACCGACCCCGCCGCGAAGCTGATCATCTCCGAGCCCAACATCACGCCGGAGCCGGACTACGTCTTCAAGGTGGTCGGCAAGCTCGACCCGGCCGCCTGCGCGTGATCGCGGACCAGCTCGGCTGAGCGCTGCGGCTGCTCCCACCAGAACAGGTGCCCGACCCCCTCGAGCAGCTCCAGCGGGGCGGGGATCAGCGAGGCGATCTCGTGCCCGTTCTCGACCGGCAGCAGCCGGTCGGCGGTGCCGTGGATGACCTGCGTCGGGAGTGAGATCCGGCCGAGGCGATCGGCGGTCTTGTGCGCCCCGCAGGCGCGCATCTGCTGCATGATCACCGGGGCCGGTGAGGGCAGCGCCACAGCCATCTCCTCGAAGGCGGCGAAGCGCGAGTCGTCCTCGCGGAAGGTGGGGGAGAGGTTGATCTCCCACATCGCCCGGTGCACCGCGTCGGCGTCGCCCGCGGCGAACGCCGCGCCGAGCCGCTGCAGGTCCTCGGGGTCCATCAGCTTGCCGTCGGGCCCGCCGCAGTAGCTCGCCCCGATCGTCAGCGAGCGGATCCGCTCGGGGTGGGCGAGCGCCAGCTCCTGGGCGATCATCCCGCCCATCGAGATGCCGAGGACGTGGGCGCTCTCCAGCTCCAGCGCGTCGAGCAGCCCGGCCGTGTCGCCGGCCATGTCGGCGATCGTGAACGGCATCTCCGCCCGCCCCGACAGGCCCATGCCGCGGTTGTCGAAGACGATGCACTCGAAGTCCTCGCGCAGCGCGGCCATGAACGGCTCCCCCCAGGCGAGGTGCGTGGCGCTCATCCCCTGGATCATCAGCAGCGGCTCACCGCCGCCCTCGCGCAGGTAGTGCAGCTCGGTCCCGGGGGCGACCTCGACGCTCGGCATGCGGGAAGGCTAGCTAGACCGGCGCTTTGAGTATCCGCCAGTTCGGAGGCACCTCACCTTCCACCCGCAAGCGGTTCTGCGGTATTGGTATAAGGCTCCGTGCAGTCGGGGAGGCAGAAGATCACCGAAATCAGTTGGGTGAGGGCGACTTTCGCGCCGCCCTGGAGCTGGTGCGCGCCTGCGAGCTGGCGCCGGACCTGGAGTCCTACCGGTCGCGCGTGATGGGCGTGATCGAGCACGTGCCCGGGCACATCGCCTCCTACAACGAGGTCGATCTGGTCAACGAGAAGCTGGTCACGCAGGTGGACCCGCCTTCCTCTTCGAGGAAGAGGACTACGCCACCTTCGCGCGGCTCGCCCACCAGCACCCGGTGATCGCGCATATGGACAAGACCGGGGACCTGGCGCCGCGGGCTATCTCCGACTTCCTCAACGTCGAGGAGTTCCACGCACTCGACCTCTACCGCGACCTCTACCGCAAGGTCGAGGTGGAGGACCAGATTGTCTTCGGCCTGCCGGGATCGCCCGAACTGGTGCTCGGCGTCACGATCAGCCGTCGCAAGCGTGGCTTCTCCGGCGCGCGATCGCGCCTTCCTCGATCTCGTCGCGCCGCACCTCGGCCGCGCCTATGTGGTGGCGCGAGCGCGCTCCCTGGCGCGGGCCGTCCTGGGCGCGGTCGACTTGGAGCTCTCGCTGAGCAGCGCGGTGATCGTTCTCGACGCGAACGGGCACGCCGCCGCGCTGAGCCCGCGAGCGAACATGTTCCTCGAGGCCCATCTCGGCCGTGGCGTGGAGATCGGCGCAGCGCTGCCGAAAGCGCTCACGTCGTTCGTGCGCCGGGGTCGCATGGCCGCCGAGGAGGACCTGTCCGGGGCGCCGATCGAGCTGCTGCTCGAAGGCAAGGCGACACGCCTACGTGCCTGCATGATCGAGGGGATCGAAGCCGACGAGCCCGACGCGCTCGTGCTCGACACGGAGGTCGCCCCGCTGGCGCCGACGCGGATCAAGCGCCTCGGCTTGACCGAGCGCGAGACCGAGGTGGTCGCCCTGCTCGCCGCGGGTTGCACCAACGCGGAGATAGCCGCCGATCTCAACGTCAGCCCGCCCACTGTGAAGCGCCATCTGGAGAACGTCTACGACAAGCTCGACGTCCGCACCAGGTCGGGCGTGATCGGCCACCTGCTGCGCACCTGAAGTCGGGAAATTTGGGCTGTACGGCCCATTGTCGACGCAGGCTGTCGTTGCTGTTCTGTTGGTGGTGGCACACCGACGGGCGGCAAGCGTTGTAGCGACGATCGTCGTCGGGTTTGGGCTGCTGTGGCCCAGCTCCAGCCCAGCGGTGACGATCGGCGCGCCGATCGACTCCTCTCCGAACGCGGGTGCCACCTGCCAGAGCTTCCTCATCTTTGGGATCGCTCCGAGCTGCAGCCTGCTCGGTGTCGATCCCGCCGCGCGCTGGACGATGCAGACGCCGAGCGGCAACTGGGTGATCAAGCGGGCGCGGGTGCGCGCCGGGGCGAGCGTGGGGCCGATGGTCTTCACCGTCATCCGAGTGCTGCGCTCGCAGGCGAAATCCGGCAGCGGCGCGATCTGCTGCACGGTGCCGGTCGAGAGTGGGGTCTTCACCCCGGCGCCGAACGCGGTCACCGAGGTGCCGACCCACATGCCCGTGGTGAACACCGTCGAGTCAATCGACGGCGAGCCGGTCGAGGTCATCGACTACCTGGGGATCAGCCTGCTCGACCCGAGCGCCACCCTGCCGCTGCACCAGGCGACGACGGGCGCCGATCCCGCGGCTGGAGCGGGTCTTTCGTACTTCATCCCGGCGATGCGCCAGGGTCAGCAGGCGCTGCAGAGTGGCGGCGTCTCCAACGTCATGCCGCTGATCGCCGCCGACCTCGATCCGGCGCCGACGACGGCAGTGCCTCCCGGCGCGACGAACGGGCCGGGTGGCTTCAATCTCCTGCCGCGGACGAGGCTGCTGCGCAACGGAACGCGCGCCAGATTGGGCGCTCAGGTGCCGGGCCCGGGGCTTCTCCGGGCGTTGCAGCCGCGGGTCCGCACGCGCGCAGCCGCGCGCTCCACCGCAACGACCTCACGGCATCGTCGGAAGCAGAGGAAGATGAGGAGCCCGCAGCTGATCGCGTCGGCCAAGCGCCGCGTCAAACGGGCCGGCAAGGCATACGTCACGATTCGCCTGACAGGACTCGGCAAGCGTCTTCTGCGCAAGCGCGGCAAGCTGAAGGTGCCGGTGAAGTTCGTCTTCAAGCCCGAGGGAGGCGCTGCCGTCGGCAAGACGCGAGCGGTGACCTTCCGTAAGCCTCACCACCGGCGCCGCTGAGGAGCGACCTGGGTCGAAGATGGGCAAGACGGCCCATTGTCAAACGATCTGGCCGTATGTATCAACTGCTCCATGATCATCGACCAGCGCAGGCTCAACAACGTTCTCGCCAAGCTCATCGTCCTGGGAGCCGTCTTGGCGGCGACGTTGGCGGTCGGCCTCGGGCTGGCGGCAAATGCGAGCGCGGCTGCGATGCAGCGCCTGTCGGGCTGCACGGCCAGCACTCTCCCGGGCAACGACGACGGCTCGACGGGTTCGGTGCCTCTCGGCTTTCAGCTCTACTTCCAGGGCACCAACTACGACCATGTCTTCGTCAACAACAACGGTAACGTCACCTTCGGCGGCTCGCTCAGCGCGTATACGCCGTCGCCAATCGGCACCAGCCCGTCGCCGATCATCGCGCCGTTTTGGGCCGATGTCGATACCAGCTCGGGCAACGCGGTCACCTACGGCACCACCTCCTACCAGGGTCATCCCGCTTTCTGTGTCGAGTGGGATGGGGTCGGTTACTTCAGCGCGCACACGGACAAGCTGAACAAATTCGAGTTGATCCTGGCCAGTCGCCCTGACCGCGCTGCGGGCGACTTCGACATCATCTTCAACTACGACCAGATCCAGTGGGAGACCGGCAGTGCCAGCGGCGGCGTCAATGGTCTGGGAGGGTCTTCGGCGCGGGTCGGCTTCGGTCTCGCCGGCGGCGGCTCCTCGGAGCTGTCGGGCTCCGGCACCAACGGCGCCTTCCTCGACGGTGGCCCGGCGGCGCTCGTTTCGCGGGCCGCGAACAGCGGCACTCCGGGGATGTACGTGTACCAGGTGCTCGGCGGTCAGGGACAGGGAGAGGCCGGCCTCCACGGCCTGGTCAGCAGCCACAACGAAGCGCTGGTCGGCGCTTGGGTGCAGGCCTGCACGGACGGCTCCGGGGCGCCCTACTGCGCGACGACCCAGACCGACGGACAGGGCAAATACAGCTTCACCAAACTGGCCGACGGGCTCTGGAACGTCACCGCCAATCCGCCCAGCGGCGATCGAATTAGCCAGACGACCAAAGTCGGGCCGGTGCAGATCAAAAACTCCGCTCCGGTCAACCGCGACATCGTGATGAGCACGCTCACCCCGCCGCCGACGGGCACGGTGGTCGGTGGTTCGGGCACGTTCGGAAACGGGCAGCCGAAACTGGATTGGAACGAGTCGACTCCGTTTACGACCAATGGCTGCGCCGGCGGGACCTCGGCGAAATTCGAGATCGTGGTGCCGGCGAACAGCCCGAGCGGCGATCCGAGGACGATCACATCCGGCCCGCTCAGCGAGGGGCCGAGCGGAACCTACACCGGCACGATCCCGCCGCTGAACCCGTTCTACGGCTTCGCGCAGATCAAAGTCACGATCGAGTGCCCGTCGCCGTCGGCGCCGGTGATCGGCTCCTTCGACATCTACGTCGATCCGAGCGGGCACGTAGTCGACACCAAAGGTGTGCCGGTCCGCGGGGCGACCGTGACCCTGACCAGGTCAGACAGCGCAGACGGCCCGTTCGCCATGGTCCCCGACGGCAGCTCGATCATGGCGCCCAACAACCGCAGCAACCCGTCGACAACCGACTCGGCCGGACGCTTCGGGTGGGACGTGATTGCCGGCTACTACAAGGTCAGCGCGACCAAGCCGGGCTGCGCGAATCCCACCCACCCGACCGACCGATCGGCTTCCACCGGAGTGCTCACCGTGCCGCCGCCGGTCACCAACCTTCGGCTGGTGCTTAATTGCAATCCGCTATCCCATCTCCATGCTCGGGCTCTTCGTAACGGCAAGATCAGGGTGAGCTTCGTCGCAACCGGTCGGGGGCGCGTGAGCGGCAAGGCGAGCCTGAAGTCCAAGAAGTCCAAGAAGCACAACAAGGGCAAGAGCCATAGATCCGCGGTCGCTTCCAAGGCCCATCGTCGCCACAAGGGAAAGCGCCATCACAAGGGCAAGAAGAAGGGCAAGAGCCGGCTCTACGGCAAGGGAGGCGCAGCGGTTGCCCGGCCGGCGCGGGTGACCTTCACGATCTCCCCTTCACGCACGGGCAGGGCATTGCTGAAGCAGAGCAAGCGCCTGAAGGTCGCCGTCCTTGTCGCGTTCAAGTCATCGGTCGGCGGCGCATCGAAGGCCAAGCGCGCCAATGTCGTGGTGCGCTACGGGCCGAAGAAGCACAAGAAGCAGAAGCACAAGCACCACAAGCGGCACGCCGGCGGGTAGCGCTCCGGGGGTCAGCGTGGTTCTGGGCGGTTCCGCGGAACCGCCCAGGGCGGTCGGGTCGCCGACTTCGGCGACTTGAAGGGCGAGCCGCGCAGCGGTAGACGCTTCGCCAGCCCCAGTGCTTTGGCGTCCTTGACCGGCGCTTGGCGCAAGATCTTGGCTAGAGGATCAGTTCGGGTAGAAGACCGCGGTCATCTGCGAGTGCGGCAAATTTCTGAACGTCCGAGCTCGAGCTCCAATAGCCTCGCCACGATGTAGTAGGTATGCGATCCAGATGCCACTGAGCTAGTACCCTGGACACCGGGATCGTCACGCTCTCGCTCGATCCATAGGTGGCCAGGCCGGACGGGATGTCGTACTCGGCCGTAAAGCCATAGGGCTGCGAGCAATCGCTTGCCGTGGATCCGAGTATGACGTAGATCGCGTCATCGGTGCAGATTCACGTGATTCGTTAACACGTCTACGTTTGCGTTGATCACGACGGTGCCCGATGAGGGGGCGTTGACGGTCACGCCGCTGCCCGTGATAGTTCGTGCAGAGTGGCGTCGCGTATGCATGTCGACGTTCCGGTCTGTGCTTCTCGAGAAGACGAGCGGCTTCTTCGCCAGCGTCGGATTCGGATAGGTGCCCGTCAGGTCGCCGCCCGCTGCCGCGCCCGACTGGAGGAAGCCGCCGGCGCCGATGCCGCCGAGCTGGCTCGCGTTGGTCGCGCTGTCGGCGCTCGCCCGCGTGGCTCGCATTGGGAACGGTCCCCAGCTTGGACAGCTTGATGTCGGCCCCGGTCAGCGAATGGTTCTTGACTTTGGAGCCGTTGACCGCATTCTTCTTCAGTTGCTTGGTGCCGACGCTGTTCTTGCGCCGGCTCGCCGCCATCGCCCCGCCGCCCAGCGCCACGAAGAGCGCGATCGTCGCGATCACGTTCGCGTACGTCAGCTTGTCGCGCAGTCGCTCAGCCATCGTTGTCCTTCCCGAGATCGACCCTGGTCTGCCTACGGCAGGGTAGGCGGGGTCGTCCCGGCCGACAAGGAAAGTGTCCGAATTCGGACAAAGCGGGATCGGCGCTGTACCCTCGCCGCACCTGGCCCCCGTAGCTCAGTGGACAGAGCGACGGCCTTCTAAGCCGTGGGTCGCTGGTTCGAATCCAGCCGGGGGCGTCGAGCGGGCAGCTCGCTCTAACCGCCCGCCTGCTGGATCGCCGACTCGATCGCCGTCGCCGACCCGGGTGTGCCCAGCGGATTCAGGCCGCCGCTCTGGGTCTGGGTGGCGAAGGAGGGGGTGCCGGTGAAGCCGAGGTTGTTCGCCTGGGCGGTCGTCGCCGCGACCTCGTGGAGCACGCTCTTGCTCTTGCGGTCCGCGTTCCACTTGGCGATGTCGGCCACTCCCGCCGCCTTGGCGAGCGCGGTGAGGAAGTCGTCGGTTACGTAGCCGGAGCCCTCGGTGCCCTGGTTGCGGTAGAAGAGCTCGACGAAGGTCCAACCGCGTCCCTGCTTGCCGGCGGCGATCGCCGCCGCTCCGGCTGGCGTCGACTGCGGGCCGATGATCGTGAAGTTGCGGAAGTCGATCTTCGCCGTCCCCTGGCGCACGTCGCCGTCGATCACCTGGGGCAGCACCTGTTTGGAGTACTCCGCGCAGACTGGGCACTGAAGGTCACCAAACTCGAGCAGCGTCACCTTGGCCTTGGGGTCGCCGAGCACCATGCCGCTCTGCGGGATCCCCTTCAGCTGGCCGTTGACCTGAGAGACGTCGGAGATGTCGGTGCCACCGCCACCGCCGTTGCCGCTCTGGCTGACGACGATCAGGACCGCGACGACGACGATCGCCAGGAACACCGCGGCGCTGCCGAGCTGGATCAGGCGCTTGCGGCGATCCTCGCCCTGCGCCTCCGCCTCCGCTTGCAGCCGCTCCTCGCGACGCTTCTCTCGCTCCCGCTTGTTGCTCATTGGCTCTCCTGTCGTGTCTTGGTCAGGCTGAAGCTCAGGCTAAGGGGTGGCTTGCCAACGTAGCCGAGGGCTCGGGTGGCGTTGAGGGCAAAGAGAATCGTCATCAGCACGGCGCTCGTCACGCACCACTGGCAGATCGCGTTGATGTCGAACAGCTCCAGGTAGGTCAGGTAGGCGCTGAAGCCGAAGCCGACCAGCGAGATCGCGAAGCCGGCGAATCGCGCCGCGTCGCCGCGCAGCAGCGCCGCGCCGAGCAGCAGCACGTATCCGCCGATGCCGAAGACCGCGACGTTGACTCCGAAGAGGTGGGAGTAGGAGCTGTTGGCGACCGTCTCGCAACCCCCGCCGCCGGCGAAGCAGGCCGGCGCGCCCCCGCCAGAGTCGGCGATCGCGATGTAGGTGGCGACGCCGATCCCGATCAACGCCACCAGGGCGGAGGTCCGCTGCAGCGTCTTTTCCCGGGGCAGTCTCACCATTGTGGACACGACTTTGGCAGAACTGCGCGGTGACGAAGAGGGGAGCCACGTGCCTGCGGCCGAGGATGTCGGCAAAGGGACATGGAATGCTCAAAAGTATTTAAAGTAATTCTGTGAATTCCATCGAGGCCCCTGCGATGGCCTCAAACGGTCGGTCCCTCTACACCTTTGCGCCGCTCTCGGGGTTTGAGCAGGCGCGGGAGTTGGTCGGCGCGATCCAGCTGCTGTCGCTGGCCGATTCGATCCCGAAGATCCAGGAGATCGTCCGGACCGCGGCGCGCCGGCTGACCGGAGCCGACGGCGCCACGTTCGTCCTGCGCGACGGCGAGAAATGCTTCTACGCCGACGAGGACGCGATCACTCCGCTCTGGAAAGGTCAGCGCTTCCCTCTGGAGGACTGCGTCAGCGGCTGGACGATGATCAACCGCCAACCCGCGGTGATCGAGGACGTCTATGCCGACGACCGGATGCCGCACGGCGCCTACCGGACCACGTTCGTCAAGAGCCTGGTGATGGTTCCGATCCGCACCATGGACCCGGTCGGGGCGATCGGCAACTACTGGGCGGAGCCCCATCAGCCCACCGAGGAGGAGGTGGAGCTCCTCCAGGCGCTGGCGGACTCCACCGCCGTGGCGATGGAGAACGTCCGCGTCTACCAGGAGATGGAGGACGAGCGGCTGGAGACGCTGAAGCGGTTGGCGCTTGCCGCCGAGTACCGCGACGACGCGACCTATGAGCACACGCAGCGGGTTGCCCGTACCACCAGATTCCTGGCCCGCCGGCTTGGGCTGCCCGAGCCTCGGATCTCGCTGATCGGCCAAGCCGCCCCTCTGCACGACATCGGCAAGCTCGCCGTCTCCGACTCGATTCTGCTGAAAGCCGAGAAGCTGACCGAGGACGAATTCGAGCAGATCAAGGGCCACGCCGCGCTCGGCGCCGACATCCTCTCCGGGAGCACCTCGGAGGTTCTCGACCTCGCGCAGGAAATTGCGCTCACCCACCACGAGTGGTGGGACGGCAGCGGGTATCCGCACGGTCTGGCGGGGGAGGACATCCCGTTGAGCGGCCGGCTCGTCGCCCTCGCCGACGTCTTCGACGCGCTCACCCACGTGCGTCCTTACAAGCCGGCCTGGTCGACTGGCGACGCCGCCGCAGAGATTCGCCGGCTCGACGGCACCCAGTTCGATCCCCAGGTCGTCGACGCCTTCCTCGGGCTCGACCCGCGCGAGCTGGTCCAGCCGCTCGCTTCTTAGGCCTTCGCCCGACCGTCGCGTCCGTCTAGAGTTTCCGCCCCGTGGCGGAACTGATCTTCTACGCGATCCCCGCTTTCGTCCTGCTGCTCGCGGTCGAGCTGTGGTCCTTCCGGCTCGCCGCCGACGAGGACCTGGTCGGCTACGAGGCGCGCGACACCCGCACCAGCCTGACGATGGGCGGCGGCAACGTCGTCATCAACTTGGCTTGGAAGCTGGTCGTCGTGGTCGTCTACGCGGGCCTCTACGAGCTGACCCCGCTGCGGATGCCGGCTGACGAGTGGTGGACCTACGCCCTGCTCTTCTTCGCCGACGACTTCGCCTACTACTGGTTCCACCGCATCCACCACGAGGTGCGGGTCTTCTGGGCCAGCCACGTCGTCCACCACTCCTCCCAGCACTACAACCTCTCCACGGCGCTGCGCCAGACCTGGACGCCGATGACGGCGCTGCCGTTCTGGGCGGCGCTGGCGCTGCTCGGCTTCCAGCCCTGGATGATCCTCACCCAGCAGGCGATCAGCCTGATCTACCAGTTCTGGATCCACACCGAGCGGATCGGGCGGCTGCCGGGGCCGATCGAGTACGTCTTCAACACGCCGTCGCACCACCGCGTCCACCACGGCTCCAACGAGATCTACCTCGACCGCAACTACGGCGGCATCCTGATCGTCTGGGACCGCCTCTTCGGCACCTTCCAGGGGGAGACCGAGCGGGTCCGCTACGGGCTGACCAAGAACCTGAGGAGCTTCCGCCCGACCCGCGTCGCCTTCCACGAGTTCGCGGCGATCGCCGCCGACGTGCGCGCGCGCCAAGACCTGGGGCGAGCGCCTCGGCTACCTCTTTCGCGGCCCCGGCTGGTCCCCGGACGGCAGCGGCGGCGGCACGCGGGGCTGAGTGCGCTCAGCAGGAGTGGACCGGCGCGGCGCTCTTGACCACCTCGAAGGCGCTGCCGGGGATTCGCTTCAGCTGGTCGAGGCTCGTGTCGCTCCAGCGGCGGTCGCTGGTGCCGCCGAAGAACCAGTTGGAGCCGTTGTCGGCGACGATCAGCCCGTAGTGCTTGAGCGCGACGGCAATCGTCTTCCCGACGCCGTGGAGGCCGCCGAGTCGGTAGTTCCTCTTGAGTCGCAGGCGCAGGCCCATCGGCGGGGCGTTGGGGTTGGAGGTGTCGCCGGCGCAGTGGGAGCCGGGGTGGACCCAGGCGTCGCGGGTGCTGTCGAAGGTGACGCGGATCGCGTGCTCGACGCGCCCGGCCGCGGCCTCGTCGAAGCGGATCAGCCCCGGGAAGATCGGCAGGCCGGCGGCGTCGGCGGAGGTGAAGGAGTCGCGCCGCCGGGCGGTTGAGCGCAGGTTCCAGCTGACCCCGACGTCGGCGTTCCAGTGTGGGTGTCGGCCGCGCTTGAAGAAGGCCCGGCCCAGCTCGTAGAGCTTGCAGCGTGAGCGGTCGATGGCGAGGACGTGGCGGTCGCCGTCGCTGCGCCGGCCGCCCTCGACCGGCGCCCCGCCGGGGATCGGGTACGGGCCGCGGTCGCTCTCGTCGCCGTAGGCGGTGAAGTGGATCGGCAGCTTGCGCTGCCGGCGGCCGACCACGGCATAGGGGAAGCCGTAGGCGCGGGGGGAGCCGAAGTCGGGGTGGAGGTGGTCGCCCCCGTGGGAGTCGATGTAGGAGATGTAGGCGGCGGAGCGGGGGTCGACCGGGGCGCGGGAGATGTCCTGGTTCCAGGCCGCCTCGTTGGGGAGCGACGGCGCGGTCGCCGGCAGCGAGGCGGGCGGGTCGGGGAAGACGGGGCAGCCGCCGAGGTTGGGATAGGGACCGAGGGCGCCGGCCGTTGTCCGAAGCGATCAGGCCGCGAGCGCGGCTGCAATCGCGCGAGCGACGCGATACTCAACGCGCTGCGACGTTTGACCTTGCTATAGCAGGGCAAAACTACGCGATGCGTCGTTCGAGGTCGGGCTCCGATTCGGTCTCCCGGATGCGCAGCCGCCCGATCTCCAGCTCGCCGACCTTCAGCTTGCCCACCGCGGCTTTCCCGATCGCCAGACGGCCGACGCTGAGCCGCCCGATCGCGAAGCCGCCTACAGCGGCGGCGCCGACGGCGAGTGCGCCGGTCGCGACTGCTCCGATTGCGCGTGGCTTGAGCATCCCGGCAACCGTAGCGCGGTTAGCCTGCGCCGCGTGAGCAGTCGGCCGCCCGTACTACTGGTCGTCAAGCACGTGCCCTGGGAGGGACCGCACCGGATCCTCGACGCATTCGCTGGGATGGACATCCTCACCGTCGAGCCGCCGGTGGGCGACGGCGCGGGAAGCGGCGACGTGTTGCCGGACCACGACGCTGTAGCCGGCGCCCTCGTGATGGGCGGGCCGATGAACGTCGATGAGGTGGAGCGGTATCCGGCGCTCGCCGCCGAGCGCGAGTGGCTCGCCGAGGCGGTGCGGCGGGGGATGCCGGTACTTGGCATCTGCCTCGGCGCCCAGCTCCTGGCGCGGGCGCTCGGCGCTCGCGTGGCGCCGGGGGAGAGACCGGAGATCGGCTTCGCCGAGATCGAAGTGCATGACCCGGCCGACCCGATCGTCGGCCCGCTTGCCCCCCGCACGACCGTCCTGCACTGGCACGGCGACGTCTTCGATCTCCCTGACGGCGCCACGCTCCTCGCCTCCTCGGCGCAGACCGCAAACCAGGCCTTCCGCTTCGGCAACGCCTGGGGATTGCTGTTCCATCCCGAGGCCGACGCCGCCCTTCTCGACACCTGGCTTGCGGAGCCCTCGATGGCCGAGGAGGCCAGCGCGGTGCTCGGCGAGAAGGGCCTGGCGGCGCTCCCGGAGCGCGCCCGCGAAGCGGAGGCGGAACTGGTCCGCCGCTCGACTCCGGCCTTCCGCGCTTTCGCCGCGCTGGTCGAGGCCGCCGGCGCGTAGCCGGTCGCCCGCGATCCCTAGGATCGACCAGTGCCTGCCGCGATCTCCGTCCGCAGCCTCCACAAGTCCTTCGGCGACTTCGAAGCCGTGCGCGGGGTCAGCTTCGAGGTCGGCGCGGGAGAGGTCTTCGGCTTCCTCGGCCCCAACGGGGCGGGCAAGACGACGACGATCAACATGCTCTGCACGCTGTCCAACCCCAGCGGCGGCAGCGCTTCCGTCGCCGGCTTCGACGTGGTCACCGAGCGCGACGACGTGCGCCGCCACATCGGCCTCGTCTTCCAGGACCCGACCCTCGACGGCTACCTCAGCGCCGAGCAGAACCTGCGCCTGCACGCCGAGCTCTACGGAGTTGAGAAGCAGCTGGTTGTGCCGCGGATGCGACAGGTGATGGAGATGGTCGGGCTGTGGGAGCGACGCGGCACGCAGGTCCAGAACTTCTCGGGTGGGATGCGGCGGCGCCTGGAGATCGCCCGCGGCCTGATGCACTCGCCGCGGGTGCTCTTCCTCGACGAGCCGACGATCGGCCTCGACCCCCAGACCCGCAACTCGATCTGGGACTACATCCGCCAGCTCCAGGAGAGCGAGGAGATCACGATCTTCATGACCACCCACTACATGGACGAGGCCGAGTTCTGCGGGCGGATCGCGATCATGGACCACGGCGAGATCGTCGCGATCGACACGCCGGAGGCGTTGAAGGAGGAGGTCGGCGCCGACCGGGTGCAGATCGAGACCGAGGACGACGAGGCGGCGATCGGGGCGCTGAAGGAGCGCTTCGGCCTCGAGGCGAAGATCGCCGAGGGCATGGTCACCTTCGCTGTCTCCGAGGGCGAGGAGTTCGTGCCGCGGCTGTTCGCCGAGCTGGGCGTGCCGATCCGCTCGGTCAGCGTCTCGCGGCCGACCCTCGACGACGTCTTCATGTCCCACACCGGGACGACGATCCGCGACGCCGAGGAGTCCGGCGACAAAGCCAAAAACCGGATGGTGGCGCAGATGATGGGCGGCGGAGGGGGGAGGCGATGAGCGCGCCGGGCGAGGGCGCGGCGGTGGCAGAGCGTCCGCCCGAGGTCGTCACCGTGCGGGTGCCGGCGCGCACCATGCGCAGCGAGCTGCGCGCGATCAAGGTCGTCTGGCGGCGCGAGCTGATCCGCTTTTCCAAAGACCGGATGCGGATCGTCACCTCCCTGGTCCAGCCGCTGCTCTTCCTCTTCGTGCTCGGGGCGGGTCTGCAGCAGCTCTCGGCGGCGAGCACCCACGGCCTCAACCTGAAGACCTTCATCTACCCGGGCGTGCTCTGCCTCTCGGTGATGTTCACCGCGATGTTCTCGGCCGCCTCGGTCGTCTGGGACCGCGAGTTCGGCTTCCTGCGCGAGATGATGGTGGCGCCGGTGCGCCGCAGCTCGATCGTGATCGGCAAGTGCTTCGGCGGCGCGACCGTGGCCGGCCTCCAGGGCGTGATCATGATCTGCCTGGCCCCGGTCGTCGGCGTCCCTTACTCGGTGAGCCTCATCTTCGGCATCTTCGCCCTCCAGCTCCTGCTCGCCTTCAGCATCACCGCCTTCGGCGTGATGGCGGCGATCCGGGTCAAGCAGATGCAGTCCTTCATGGGCCTGATGCAGCTGATCGTGATGCCGATGTTCTTCATCTCCGGCGCCCTCTTCCCGATCGCCAACCTGCCCAACTGGCTCGCCGTCCTCAACCGACTGGACCCCCTCACCTACGCCGTCCAGCCGATGCGCAGCCTCGTCTTCGCCCACCTGAGCTTGAGCCCGGCGGCCCACCAGGCCCTCAACCCGTCGATCACCTGGTTCGGCTGGCCCGTCCCAACGGCCCTCGAGGTGGCGACCGTCCTCGCCCTGGGCCTGGCGATGCTCGGCATAGCGATCTGGGAGTTCAACGCGGGCGAGTAGCCCGCGTGTCTCGCGACATCTGTCTCCGATGTCGCGAGACATCACACAAGGCGACCAGAGGGAATCGAACCCTCATTGTCGCGACCACAACGCGAAGTTCTACCGTTGAACTATGGCCGCCATGTAAGCCGCGGGAGCTTATCGAGGCGCGAGTCTCAGTTCGATCCGGCTGAACGCCCGATGGGGCTCCGCAGGGAATCGCTCGCCACATAGCTGATCGTTCTGCCGCGACCGCGCGCGACGATCAACCCGGCGTCGAGGAGGCGGCGAAGGTCGGCGCTTGCGGTTGCCGCCGAGACATCGGCCTCGGCTCCGTAGCGCTTGCGGTCGGTTGTCCGGTGCAGGCTCTGCTCGAGGGCGATCGCCATGCGGTCGGGCCAGCCTCGTTCGTCGACAACCCGTTCGAGCGCCTGCCAGCGCTCAGCCGCGCGCTCGATCTGGGTCAGGCGCTCCTTGGCCTGGGCGATGTGGGCTTTGAGGCAGAAGGCGACCCAACTCGAGGCATCTCGCTCGGGCTGGTAGCTGCCGGCCTGCACCTTGCGCAGCGCGGCGTAGTACTCGCGGGTGTGGGTGCCCAGGTATTCCTCGATCGAGAAGAACTCCGGCGCGGTGAGCCCCTCGCGGGCGAGGACGAGCGACTGGACGATTCGCGAGATTCGGCCATTTCCGTCGCGGAAAGGATGGACCGACGTGACGTGAAGGTGAGCCATCGCTGCTCGCACCGCCACGTGGGCGTCGAGATCTCCGGTCGCCAGCCAATCGACGACCTCGCTCATCAGTCCGACGACCTGGTCTCCGGCCGGCCCGCGGTATTCAAGGGAGCCGTCTGCCCCGGTGACGCCGATCGGCCCCGTTCGCCACAGGCCGGGGTCTTTGTCTCGCTGGAAGTGGCAGGCCTCGAAATGGAGGTCGAGGATCACCCGGTCGAGCCAGCGGAAGGAGGGATCGATCGCCATCGTCCCGACGTGGTCCATGGCCTGCGCATAGCAGGCGACCGCCTGGCGATTCTCATCGTCACCTTCTGCGGCCGCACGTCCGCTGGTCAGCGCCAGCGCCTCCTCGGGTGAGACGCTGAAGCCCTCGATCGAGGTCGAGCTGCCGATGGTGCTGGCGCGAACCTCCCGTCTCAGCGAGCCCATCCACCGAGTTCGGGTGCCGACTCCATCGGCGAGCCGACCCCGCAGTGCCGATAGCTCGTCAAGGCGCTTTTTCAGGGCCGAATTAATGGGTGGGGTGCGGTAGATCACGGGCCAATTCTAGACGATTAAGCGTAAAATCGTCTAAACGTATTTACGTTTAGCAGTCGCACTAGCCAGGTTGATACGTTCGCGCGTCCATGGCGTCGATCAGCGCAACAGAGGAGATGCTGGCCGCGGCCCGCCGTTATGCGGCCGGCTTCGACAAGGGCGATCTGCCGACGCCGCCGGCGAAGAAGGTCGCCGTGCTGGCCTGCATGGACTCCCGCATGGACCTGTTCGCGTTGCTCGGGCTGGGGGTGGGCGATGCGCACGTGATCCGCAATGCGGGCGGGGTCGTCACCGATGACGCGATTCGGTCGTTGGCGCTGTCGCAGCACATGCTCGGCACCGAGGAGATCGTGCTGATCCACCACACGGGCTGCGGCCTGTATGGGCTCTCCGACGAGGATTTCGCCGACAGGCTCGAGGCGGCGACCGGAGCCCGGCCCGACTGGAAGGCGCGCGGATTCACCGATGTGGAGCGGGCTGTCCGGGACGCGATCGCCACGGTCAAGGCGTGCCCGTTCATCCCCCGCAGGGACAGGGTGCGGGGCTTCGTCTATGAGGTGGAGACGGGGGCGTTGCGCGAGGTCGCCTAGCAACCATGCGACCGATGCTGGACGAACTCATCCTCGCCGACACCCCCGACACCTGGGGCGAATCGGGTTTCGAGGTCGACGGCGATGTTTGCGTGGTCGGCGAGGCGCGGATCCGGCTAACCGGGCCCGAGGCGGGAAGGGGATTGGTCGGCTGGACGCTGCGCGAAGTCGGCTCCACCGAATTGGACGGTCTTCGCACCGAGCGCTCCGATCGCGAGTTGCCGGAGGCCTCGCCCGAGCACCCGAACGGCATCACCGCGATCGACCATGTCGTCGCGATCACTCCGGACCTCGGTCGCACCGTTACGGCGCTTCAGGGCGCCGGCCTCGACCTCCGCCGCATTCGCGAGGAGCCGACCCCGGCGGGGGCGCCGCGGCAGGCGTTCTTTCGTCTCGGCTCGGTCATCCTCGAGGTCGTTCAGCAGCCGGAAGAGGAGGTTGAGAAGCGTGGGGGGCCTGACCAGCCCGCGTTCTTCTGGGGCCTTGCCTTCGTTGCTCCCGATCTGGACGCGACCGTCGCCTATCTCGGGAATCAGGCGAGTGAGATCCGTCCCGCGGTTCAGCCCGGCCGTCGCATCGCGACCCTGCGCCGCTCCGCCGGGCTCTCGGTGCCGATTGCGCTGATGAGTCCCTAACAGCGTTCTTGCGCGCTACGGCTCATATCGGCAAGGCTTCGGCCAGCACCTCGTCGCGAATACGTTCCTTAAGAATGTCGGCGGTTGCCACATCAACCGGCATGTCGAGGATCTCTCGGGCTTTACGCTGAAAGGCGACGAGGTCCAGGAGTGTCCGGCCGGGCTTTAGGTCGACGAGTAGGTCGATATCGCTCCCAGTCTCTGCTTCGTCGCATGCGAACGAGCCGAATATGCGTATCTCGGTTACGCCGTGTTCCTGCGCGGCATTGAGCAAGCTGTGACGGCGTAGGCGCAGTTCTCTTGCCTGAGTCTCGAGCTGACTACGCATCGGCGCTCTGGTGACTGGTGGCGCGCTGATCTGCAACTACTGGGGCGTCGGCGCTCGCCAACCGCTCGTGGACGAAGCGGACGACCGTCGCGCCCTCGCCGACCGCGGTTGCGCAGCGCTTGATTGAGCCGGCGCGGACGTCGCCGGCTGCGTAGACGCCGGGGACGCTGGTTTCGAGCAGGCCGTCGGCCGCGGCTTCGGGGCCGGTCAGGACGAACCCCTTGGCGTCGCGGGCGACCACGTCTCCGAGCCAGTCGGTGCAGGGGTTGGCGCCGAGGAAGAGGAAGAGGAAGGCGAGGGGCAGGCGGGTGTCGTCGGTGAGGGTGACGGCTTCGAGGCGGCCGTCCTCGCCGTGCAGCTCCGCGACCTCGCTGCGGTCGCGGACCGCGACGCCGTAGCGGTCGAGCTCCTCGACGAGGTAGTGCGACATCGTCTCGCTGAGGTCGGCGCGGCGGTGCAGGAGGTTGACGAGGGCGCCGCCGCGGGCCAGCCAGACCGCCGCCTGGGCCGCCGAGTTGCCGCCGCCGATCACCCCCACCCGCTGCCCGCCGCAGAGCTGCGCCTCGGGCGGGCCGGCGGCGTAGAAGACGCTGATCCCCTCGTAGTCGTCGAGTCCCTCGACCGGCAGGCGCCGGTAGTCGGCGCCGGTGGAGAGCAGCACCGTCCGCGCCGCAATTTCGTTGCCCTCTTCGAGTTTGACGACGTGGCGCTCGTCACCCGGCTCGAGCGCCTCGGCGCGGTAGGGGGTCGCTGTGCGGGCGCCGAACTTGCGCGCCTGGGCGATCGCGCGGCTGGTCAGCTCGGTGCCGCTGACGCCGGCCGGGAAGCCGAGGTAGTTCTCGATCCGCCGCGAGGCGCCGGCCTGGCCGCCGAGGACGGTGCCCTCGATGACCAGCGTGTCGAGGCCCTCCGAGGCCCCGTAGACCGCCGCGCCGAGGCCCGCCGGCCCGCCGCCGACGACGAGCAGGTCGACCTCCTCGCGCTGTCCCAGCTCCAGGCCGATTCCCAGGGTCCGCGACAGCTCGCCGTTGCTCGGCGCTCGCAGCTCGCCGCCGCCGGGAAGCCGGACGAGCGGAATCTCGGCGGGGTCGAGCCCCTCGATCAGCGCCGCCGCCTCCGCGCTCTCCTCGGGCTTGACCCAGGTGTGGGGGAGTCGCAGGCGCCTGGCGAACTCGAGCAGGCGGCGCGTCTGCGCCGAATCGGGCGGGCCGACGATCTCCAGCCCGATCCCCTCGCGCTGCTGGAGGGACTCGCGGCGCTCGATGAAGGCGGAGAGAAGCAGGTCCGACAACGAGCCGTCCTCGAAGAGCAGCTGCCGCAGGACCTCGCGGTCGACGGCGATGTAGCGCATCGGCTCGGTCACGACGGCGGTGAGGAAGACGGTCTGCCCGGAGAGCAGGTTCATCTCGCCGAGGAAGCCCGACGTTCCGTGGCGGATGATCTCGCTCCCCGCCGCGTCGGTTACCGCGACCTCGCCCTCGATGATCGCAACGAACGGGTAGGTCTCGTCGCCGACCTCGAACAGCTTCTCGCCGACCTCGGCGGTCCGTTCCTCACCGTGCGCGGCAAGCGTCGCCAGTTGCGACTTCGACAGAACTCGACTGACCGGGCGAGCCATGCGCTCAGCCTAGATGTTCGGACCGGCCGGGGAGTGAAAAGCTAGCCCCGATGAGCCCCTCGCCTCGATCGACCTTCAGCGGACGGACGGCCTGGGCTCGCAGCCTGCAGGCGCCGCTGCGCGACTTCCTCATCACCGAGACGGGGAGCGCCAGCGTCCTCCTCGCCGCGGCGCTGGCGGCCCTGGCCTGGGCCAACATCGACCTCTCCTCCTACGAGAGCGTCTGGCGGACGCAGCTCTCCATCCACGTCGGCGGCTCCGGCATCGACCAGAGCCTGCGCGCCTGGGTCAACAGCGGGCTGATGACCTTCTTCTTCTTCGTGGTCGGGCTGGAGGTCCGCCGCGAGTTCGACGTCGGCGAGCTGCGGGAGCGCCGTCGCCTCGCCCTGCCGATGCTCGCCGCGCTCGGCGGGATGGCCATCCCGATCGCCATCTACCTGGCCTTCAACGGCGGCGGCCACTCGGCCCACGGGTGGGGGGTGGCGATGTCGACCGACACCGCCTTTGCGCTGGGGATGCTGGCGCTGGTCGGGCCGCGCTTCCCCGATCGACTGCGCGGCTTCATGCTGACGATCATCGTCGTCGACGACGTGGTGGCGCTGCTGGTCATCGCGGTCGCCTACAGCGGCGACGTCGACCTGGCGCCGCTGCTGATCGCGGTCGGGGTCTTCGGCCTGGCGCTGGTCGGCCTCGCCCTGCGGATCCGCCAGAGCCTCGTCTACTTCCTGCTCGCCGTCATCTCCTGGGTGGCGCTGTTCGAGTCCGGCGTCGACCCCGTCGTGCTGGGCCTGGCGATCGGCCTGGTGATCGGCGCCTATCCGGCCGGCCGCGGCGAGCTGGAACGGGCGACGGATCTGTTCCGCAGCTTCCGCGAGCAGCCGACGCCGGAGCTGGCCCGCTCCGCGCGCAGCGGCCTGCAGGCGGCCGTCTCCGCGAACGCCCGCCTGCTCCAGCTCTACCACCCGTGGACGAGCTACGTCGTCGTGCCGCTGTTCGCCCTCGCCAACATCGGGATCGCGATCGACGGGAACTTCCTCGCGCGGGCCTACTCATCGCCGATCACGCTCGGGATCATCTTCGCCTACGTGCTCGGCAAGCCGGTCGGGGTCGCCGGGACCTCCTGGCTCGTCACCAAGATGAGCGGCGGACGGCTTGCGACCGCCGGTCGGCTGGGCCGCGACGATCGGCGGCGGCACGATCGCGGGGATCGGCTTCACCGTCTCACTGCTGATCGCGGCGCTGGCCTTCCACGGGGTCGAGCTGCGCGAGGCGAAGCTCGGCGTGTTGAGCGCCGCGCTCTGCGCCTCGACCCTCACCTGGCTGGTCTTCCGGGCCACCGCCATGCTCCCCCGGCGGGCCCGCATCCGCGCCCTGCTGGGGACCTCCGAGACGCTCGTCGACCTCGCCGTGCCGGTCGACCCCGAGCGCGATCACCTGCGCGGCCCGGCCGAGGCGCCGGTCACCGTGGTCGAGTACGGGGACTTCGAGTGCCCGTACTGCGGCCGGGCCGAGCCGGTCGTGCGCGAGTTGCTCGCCGACTTCGGCGACGTCCGCTACGTCTGGCGCCACCTGCCGCTCTCCGACGTTCATCCCCACGCCGACCTCGCCGCGGAGGCATCGGAAGCGGCGGCGGCCCAGGGGGCGTTCTGGGAGATGCACGACCTGCTGCTCGACCATCAGGGCGCGCTGAGGCTCGACGACCTGGAGGGTTACGCCGAGCGGCTCGACCTCGACCTCGATCGCTTCCGCGACGAGCTCAACCGGCACGCCCACGCGCCGCGGATCGAGGAGGACGTCGACTCGGCCGACGGCAGCGGCGTCACCGGCACCCCGACCTTCTTCGTCAACGATCGCCGCCACGACGGCGCCTACGACGTCGCCACCCTCTCGGCCGCGGTCAGGGCCGCCGGCGCCCGCTCGGTGATCGCCTCCAGAGTGACACGAAGAGGGCCGCGAGCTTGTCGCACGCGTCGGGGTTGCAGCCTCGGCGAACGCGCCGGCGGCAGACACCAGCGCACTGCGGCGGGGCGCGATGCGTTGGCCTGGGCATCTTCAATCAAGGCGTCGATCTCCGGAAGCTTGCGGTTCGCGAGGCTGCGCAGTTGCTCGTGGGCCGGGGCACCATTGTCGATAGCGGTCAGCATGCGTGCGATCTCTGCGAGCGAGAATCCGGCCCGCTTAGCGGTCCTGATCAGCCCGAGACGGGTGACCGCTTCCTCGTCGAATCGACGCTGACCGCCGACGCGCTCGGCCGGTGGAAGAAGGCCATTGCGCTCATAGAAGCGGATCGCCGACACGGCGAGGCCGGACCTTTCGGCGACCTGCCCGATGCTGAGCGTTGCTTCCGTCATCGACCTTCTCCTTGACCTGCACCCAGGTTTATGTCCAAGGCTAGCCGGTGCACACCTCGAACCGAAGGAGTGAGATGAGCGATGAGAAGCCGGTGGCCTGCTCGCTTGGCGCTCAGCGACCTGGAACAGCGCCTGGCCGAGATAGCCGCGTTGGGTGAGGAGAGCCTGATCGAGAGCCGCACCGTCGACGATCGTCACCTGCTCCGCTTCCGCCCGGATGCGGCCACTCGCCGTCGACTCGAAGCAATCGTCGCCGCCGAGTCGCAGTGTTGCTCGTTCCTCGACCTGTCTTTAAGCGAGGAGGGCGGCGAGCTGTTGCTCTCGATCGAGGCGCCGGAGGCAGGGCGGGAAACGGCTGACGCTCTCGCCGCGGCGTTTGCGGCTCGTTGAGGTCAGAGGGGCGTTCAGAGTTCCTAAAAGAATATGGGTGGGCAGTCACCCATATTGCTAGGGTTCGAATCAGCTTCCGATGCCACGCCTGACCGAGCAGAGCAAGGCCGAGAACCGCAGACGCCTGCTGGCGGCCGCCGCGGACGAGTTCGCCCGCAAGGGGCTCGAGGACGCGAACATCAACGAGATCTCGCTCGCCGCCGGCTTCGCCAAGGGCACCGTCTACAACCACTTTCCCTCCAAGGAGGCGCTCTTCCTGGCGGTGGTCGAGGAGGCCTGTGAGCTGGCCGCGGCAGGCGCCCGGAACGTTTCGACCGATGCTCCGACGCGGGAGCGACTGTGCGCGGCGCTGGCCTCCGACGTCGAGTGGGCACGCTCGCATGAGGCCTTCGCCCGGGTGCTGGTGCGGGAGGTGCTCACCCCCAACCCGCGCCTTTACCCGCGGGTGCTGGAGGCCGCGGCGCCGTTCATCTCGCGCGTGCAGGAGATCCTCGCCGACGGGGTGAAGCGGGGCGAGGTGCGGGCAGACGTCCCGGTCGAGGAGCTGGCGCTCGTCTTCGTCGGCTTCGGCGACCTGGCCCTGATCCAGCACTGGGGCTCCGACGGAGCCTGGCCCGGCCTCGAACAGATCCCCGAGCTGATCACCGGACTCTTCCTGGAGGGGGCGGCGCCCCGGCCGGACGGCGGAAAGAGCCATGGCTGAGCCGCTCGTCAGCCTCGAGGGCGTCGAGAAGTCCTACGGCAGCGGCTCCGCCGCGCAGCTCGTCCTCGACGACCTCTCGCTCGAGATAGCCGCGGGAGAGCTCGCCGTCGTACACGGCCCCTCGGGTTGCGGCAAGACGACCTTGCTCAACCTGATCGGCGGTCTCGACCGCGTCGACAGCGGGCGAATCCGCTCCTGCGGGACCGACCTAACGCACGCCTCGCGCCAGGAGCTGACCGCTTACCGCGCCCGTTCGGTCGGCTTCATCTTCCAGTTCTACAACCTGCTCCCCACCCTGACGGCGCTGGAGAACGTCGAGGCCGGCGTCCGGGTGGCCGGTGTGGAGCGGAAGGAGGCGAGCGAGCGCAGCAGCGCGCTGCTCGATCGGGTCGGCCTCGGAGAGTTCGCCGGGCGCTTCCCCGCCCAGCTCTCCGGTGGCCAGCAGCAGCGCGTCGCGATTGCCCGTGCTCTCGCCAAGCGATCGCGCCTGCTGCTCGCCGACGAGCCGACCGGGAACCTCGACGAGGAGACCTCAGCCGGCGTCCTCGACCTGATCCGCGAGCTGAACAGGGAGACCGCCGTCACCTTCGTGATCGTCAGCCACAACCCGGCGATCGCCCGGGCGGGAGACCACGTGGTGCGGCTCTCCCGGGGGCGCCTCGCCGAGTCGGGAGCGGTCTCTCCGGAGTCCGCGGCGCCCTGATGCTGGCGCGCAAGGCATACCGCGACCTGCGCGCGATGGGCCTGCGCGCCGTCCTGATCGTCGCGGTGATCGGCGCCGGCCCGGGAACCGCGGCCGGCATCTCCCTGGCCCTGCACGACGTGAGGCAGACTCGCGAGGCCTTCTACTCGCGATACGCGCTCGCCGGCCTCGACCTGCGCCTGCGCCGCCCGCTCGCCCAGCAGCTTCTGCTGGCGCGCGCCCGAGGGGCGGGGTCCACCCGGGCCGAGGCGCGCCTCATCCTCGACGGCGCCGCCCTGCGGGGGCGCCGCGGGCAGAGCTCCGCCGAGCTGGTCGGCATGCCGGCGGGCGCGCGGCTCAACCGCCTCGCCGTCACCGCCGGCCGGGGCTTGGACAGCTCTGCGCGCCGCGGTGCCGTGGTCGATGCCGATTACGCGGATCGCTTCGGCATCCGTCCGGGCGACCGCCTCCGCCTGCGGGTCGGCGGGCGCGGGCTCACGGTGCGCGTCCGGGGCCTGGCGCGAAGCCCCGAGTATCTGCTGGCGACCGCCAACCCCGACTACCTGGTGCCACAGCGCGGCTCGCTCGCCGTCGCCTTCCTGCCGCGCGCCTCGCTGCAGCGGCTGACCGGGCTTCGCGGGCGGGCCAACGACCTGGCAGTCGACCTCCCCGGCGGGGGAACGGGCCGCCGCGCCGGCCGGCTTGCCGCGGGCCTGCCGACCGCGCGGGTCACGCCCCGTTCCCGCCAGTACGGCCTGCGCCTGACCGAGGCCGATGTCCACAGCTTCTCGATCTTCGCGCCGGTGATGGGAGTGGTGTTCGGGATCGTCGGGCTGTTGCTGATCGCGCTCAGCCTGCGCCGCCTGGTCAGCTCCCAGCGTCGCGAGCTCGGCGCGCTGCTGGCGATCGGCTACCCGCCGCGCACGGTGGTCGCCACGGTGCTGCTGCCCGCGGCGGCGCTCGCCCTGCTCGGCGCCGCGCTCGCCGTCGGCGTCACGATCGCCGTCGGCCGGCTCGTCGCCGACGAGTACTCCAGCGCCGTCGGCTTCCCGGTGACGCAGCACCCGCTGGCGCTCGAGCCGCTGGCGCTGGCAGGGGGACTGGCGCTGACCGCGACACTGCTGGCGGCGGTGCTTCCCGCCTACCGGCTCGCCCGCCTCGATCCGATCGAGGCGCTGCGCGGCGAGAGGGTCGGGTCCTTCGAGCTACCCGGCTGGATGCAGCGGCTCACAGCGATCGGCCCGCCGGCCCTCACCTACGGGCTGCGCGGTCTGCTGCGCCGGCCGCTGCTCAGCGCCGCGACAGTGGTCAGCATCGCCGGCGCGATCGGACTGGCGGCGGCGCTCAACATCCTCGTCTCCTCGACCA
Organism: uncultured Solirubrobacterales bacterium; assembly: GCA_963837585.1. GTDB lineage: Bacteria > Actinomycetota > Thermoleophilia > Solirubrobacterales > 70-9 > CAWINX01. Next base: position 963,658 of record CAWINX010000003.1, read on the forward strand.
ACAGCTCGGTTGACGCCGAGTTCGCCAACCAGGGCTGGACCCACTCGGTAGACCTCGCCGGCTCCCTGCCCGACAGCCAGGCGACGGCGCTCGCGAGAGGGGCCGGCGCCGCCCGCGCCGAGGCGACCGTGAAGGGGCCGGCGGAGTTGAGCTCGGTGCGCGGGGGCGGAGGAGCAACCGGAATCCAGCTCGCCGGCCTGCCGCGCCATCCGTCGCTGCTGCGGCTCGACCTGACTTCCGGGTCGGGCCCCGCTCCTGGCCGGATCGTGCTCAGCGCGCAGATCGCACACAGGCTCGGTGTGGGGACCGGAAGTCGTCTGACGCTGCGCACCGACGCCCGGCGGACGCCGGTCAGGGTCGCCGGCATCGCTCGCACCCTCGCCACCGAACAGAGCTACCTGCCGCGCCGCCAAGCCGCTCGCCTGCTCGGCCTCCCCGGCCGGGCGACCAGCGTCCTCGTCGATGGCGACGCGTCCGTCGCGCGCCGCCTGCGCGCCGATCCCGCCGTGGCACGGGTGACCTCGAAGGCTTCGGCCCTGACCGCGGAGCGGGAGCTGCTCGGCGAGCTGACCGGGCTGATCTCCGTCCTGCAGGCGATCAGCCTCGGCGTCGGCGCCCTCTTCCTCGTCTCCACTCTCGCACTCTCCTACCTCGACCGGCGCGGCGAGTTCGCGACGCTGGCGGCGCTCGGCTACGGGCGGCGCCAGATCGGCGGGGCGGTGGCCGGTGAGGCGCTCACCCAAACGCTCGTCGCGGCCGCTCTCTCGATCCCGCTCGGGGTGCTGATCGCCTCGCCGCTCTCACGACGGATCGCGGAGGCCTGGTTCGAGATCGGACTGCACCCGGAGCCGCCGAGCTTCCTGCTGGTGATCCTGCCCGCCCTTGCCCTGGCGCTGCTCGCGGCCGCGCATGCGACCTGGAGGGCCCTGCGCCTGAACATCGCCGCCACGGTCAGGGCCCGCCTGATCGGCTGAGCGGGCAAGGCTCTCTGGTCAGTCGGAAAGCGAGATCACGTGCGCGGTCTTCGGGTCCACGCGCCCCTCGATCACCTCGGCGTAGGCGCCCTTCAGCCCGTCGAATCCCTGGGCCGGGATCGTCTCGAGCCAGCCGTCCATCCACTCGCAGAACGGGTGCCAGGCGTCGGCGACCGCCTGCTCGAGGCCGGCGCGGCCCCAGTCCTTGGAGCGCTTGACCACCCGGTCGGGGGCGAAGAAGAAGGTCGGCCTCGGCCCGGGCAGCTCGCCGCTCGCCGGCGCCAAGCTCCTCCCAGTGCGTGACCCCGACCGCCATGCTGTGGACGAGCTCGTCGCCGAAGTGGGAGTGGACCGCGTGGCGCACCTCGCCGTCGCCGGCGATGTCGACGTAGATCGCCGGTCCCTCGCCCAGGGAGTCGATGTCGTCGTAGGGGACGACGCGGCCGTAGATCCCCAGCCCCTCGACGAACTCGACGCTGCGCGGCGAGGTGAGGCCGACCAGCTCGACGCCCTCGCGCTGGGCCAGCAGGAAGGCGGCGGCGATCGCCGTCTTGCTCGAGGCGCTGGAGATGACGATCGGCCCCCGCTCGACCAGACCCTCGTCGGCGAGCTGGTCGTCGATCAGGAAGGAGGTGAAGAAGAGCGGCCGCAGCAGCATCTGGATCTCCTCGGTGTCCGCCCGGTAGAAGGGGTCGCCGTCGGTCGCCAGGTAGCGGTGATAGGCGGAAGGCAGCGCCGCCCGGTGTGGGGAGCCGTCGACGAACCCCTGCCCGTCGACGCTTACCGGCGTCACCAGCAGGTGGGAGGAGGGGGGCAGGTAGCCGTAGATCCGCGTCCCGGCCTCGACCCCGTCGACCTCGCTGCGCTCGACCTCGGCGAAACCCCACATCGGCACCCGCCCCCAGCCCTCCTGCGCCGGGAAGAAGTCCCAGTAGGACATCGCCTCGCCCATCACCGCGTAGGTGATGTTGTTGGCGGTCAGCCCGAAGGTGTCGACCCGCAGCAGCGCCTGGCCGGGACCGACCTCGGGCGGCTCGGACTCGGCGATGCGGCACTCGCGCAGGTCGTCGCGCTTGACCAGGAAGTCGCTCATCGGTCGCCGATGCTTTCACGGAGCCGGCGGATCCCGCTCGCTAGGTTGCAGCCAGCCGCCGCCGCGATGACCTCCTCGACTTCCGATCGCACCCATCCGCACCTGACCCTCGCCGTGCTCGCGCTGGGCGGGCTTGCCTACGCGATGTTGAGCTCTGCCGTCGTGCCGGCGTTGCCGACGATGCAGCGCGACCTCCACACGACCGAGACCGGGATCACCTGGCTGTTGACCGGCTACCTGCTGGCGGCCTCGGTCGGGACCTCGATCATCGGCCGGCTCGGCGACATGTACGGGAAGGAGCGGCTGTTGCTGTGGACGCTGGTGATCCTCGGCGCCGGCACCCTGTTGGCCGCGGTCTCCAGCTCCCTGCCGCTGCTGATCGCCGCTCGCTTCATTCAGGGCGCCGGGGGAGGCATCTTCCCCCTCGCCTACGGGATCGTCCGCGACGAGTTCCCGGCCGACGAGGTGGCGGGAGGAATCGGCCTGCTCTCGGCGATCCTTGGCGTCGGCGGCGGCCTCGGGATCGTCCTCTCCGGGGTGATCATCGAGCACCTCAACTACCACTGGCTCTTCTGGTTCCCGCTCGTCGCGGTCGTGCTCGCCGCGGTCGCCACCTGGCGGTTCGTGCCGGAGTCCCCGGTCCGCACCCCGGGACGGGTCAACTGGTTGGCGGCGGCGCTGATGACGCTCGGCCTCTCGGCGCTGCTGCTGGCGATCAGCCAGACCACCACCTGGGGCTGGGTCTCGACCAAGACCTTCGGGCTCGCCCTGGTCGGGGTCGCCTTCACCCTGGCCTGGATCCGGGTCGAGGTGCGCAGCCGCGAGCCGCTGATCGACATGACGATGATGCGGGTGCGCGGCGTCTGGACCACCAACGCCGCCGCCTTCCTGCTCGGCGCCGGCCTCTACGCCTCCTTCGTCGTCTTCCCCCAGTTCGCCCAGCTGCCGAAGAGCACCGGCTTCGGCTTCGGGGCCTCGGTCGTCGTCTCCGGGCTCTACCTGCTGCCGGCGACGATCGGGATGACGATCCTCGGACTGCGCGCCGGGGCGATCTCGGCCCGCTTCGGGTCCCGCGTGGCGCTGCTTGCCGGGACCGTCTTCGCGATCGCCTCCTTCGCCATGCTCGCGGTGGCCCACGACCACCCCTACGAGCTACTGATCGCCGCCGCCCTGCTCGGGGTTGGCATCGGGCTTGCCTTCGCGGCCCTCGGCAACCTGATCGTGCGGGCGGTTCCGCCCGAGCAGACCGGCGTCGCCAGCGGTATGAACACGGTGATGCGGACGCTCGGCGGCGCCCTCGGGGGTCAGCTGTCGGCGACCTTCATCTCGGCCCACATGGCCGCAGGCGAGCCCACGGTCACCGGCTTCACCGAGACCTTCCTGATGGCGACCGGCTTCCTGGCGCTCTGCTTTGTCGCCGGCCTCCTGGTGCCCAGGGCGATCGGCTCGGCCGGAAACGAGGGGGAAGGCGGCGAGGCCCAGGTCATGGCGCCGGAGACTGCGCCGGCGTGACCTGCACGTAGTGCTGCCAGTCCCACCACGGGCCGTCGATCGCTTTGCTCCCGACCACGTTGCCGTCGGCGTCGAGGGCGCGCACCTCCTGCGGGTCGCGGCTGGGCTCGGCGAGGAGGACGAAGCCGCCGTCGACTCCGTCCACCCGCAGGGGAGGACCTGAGGCGTAGGCGAGCTCGACGCTGGTCACCGAGCGGGCGGTGATCCCGAACAGGGGCACGTGGCCGTTTTGGTCGGCATGTCTCATTGAGCCGGGGCCGAGCACGTAGAGAGCCTGGTCGTTGAATTCATTGGCTGTCATCCCGCCCATGCCGAAACCGGTGTCGCCGAGGTCGAAGCCGACGGTCCCCGAGGGCTCGAGGTAGGCGTAGAGCCTGTAGCCGCCCGCCTCGGCGATCACCCGGGGCTGGTGGATGTGCTCTTTCGACCAGCTGCCGTTGTTGAAGTAGTCGGGGGCCTGCTCGGTCGCGCCGAGCGGCCGGCCGGGCGCATCGGCCGAGTCGCCGCCCATCCAGCCGCCGAAGACACCGGCGATGCTGCCGGTGACGTCGTCGATCGCGGCGCGGGTCGTCGGCACGGCGTAGAGGCCGGCGGCCGCCAGGGCCAAGGCCGCGAGCCCTGGAGCGGCGAAGCGCTGCCACTGGTCGGATCCACGCAGGCTCGCGGAACGCCTGTCTGAGGGTCTTCAGCCTGGCGATCACGCGGGCGACATCCCCCTCGCTGGGCTCAAGGCTCCGAATCGGGGCAAAGGCCGCCCGCATCGAGTTCTCGTTCAGATTGGTCGGCATCGTCAACCTCCTTTGAGGGCGAGCGCAAGCTCGGCCAGTTGGGTGTCCTTTCGAAGTTCTTTGCGGCCGCGCGAGAGGAGCGCGTGGACCGTCCCCACCCGACAGCCCAGCGCGGCCGCGATCTCGGCGTCGGAGAGGTCGTGCACGTAGCGGAGCGCCAGCGCCAGGCGCTGTTTGGGCGGCAGCTCGGCGAGCGCGGTCGCAAGGGCCTGGCGGGCGGCGAGCAGCGTCTCGCGATCGGCGCTCTCGCGAACCACCGGATGGGCGGCCTCCGGCAGCAGGACGATTGGGGTTTCGGCGCGGTGGGCGCGGCGGCGACGCTTCAGCAGGCGCAGCGTGTGACGCACCGTTATCCGGTGGACCCAAGCGTCGAATGCTTCGGGATCGCGGAGCTTGCGGAGCGAGCCCAGCACGTCGACCGCGACGTCCTGGGCGACGTCGGCAGCCTCCTCGCGGCTCGCCAGCAGCGCCGCGGCCGTTCGCAGGGCGAGGCGGGTGGCGCGACGGGCCAGCGCCTCCGCCGCGTCGGCGTCCCCCTCGCGATAGCGCTTCACCTCGACGGCGATCGAGCTCGCCTCGGATTTAACTGGGTCTGCGCGCATCTACAGACCTAGTGTGCGGCGGCCGCGAAAACCTTGCGCCGCAATCTTGGCGACCGGGGTGGTTTTCGGGGGCCTTATTGACGCAACTCGGCAAGCAGCGCTTGGGAGGTGATCACTCGAACGCCGCGATGTTCGCCGACGGGCAGCAGGTGCTTGCGGTCGCCTGAGACGAGCACATCCACCTTCGCCTCCACTGCGCAGACGAGGATCAGGTCGTCGTCGGGGTCACCCGTCACGGCGTTGGGCGGGGAACTGGGAACCGGGGCGAGTTCCGCAGCCAGGTCGACGAGCAACTCTTCGGTTTGGCGCCAGCGCTCAGGCGCAAAATCCAGCTTCTCGGTAAGGATCCGCTCCAGCTCGACCATCACCGGTTGCAGGAGGACGAACTCCAGGCGATCGTCGATCGCCTCCTCGATCACTCGGCTCGGCGGCCCGCTCGCGATCAACGCGGAGACCAGAACGTTGGTGTCGCAGGCGATGCGCAGGGTCAGCCGCGCTTGGCGCGCATTTCGTCGATCAGGGTCTCGCTGTCGTCGGGCCCGACCCCAAGCATCTCGGCCCGTTCGCGCCCATAGCGCTGCAGCTCGGCGAAGCGCTCAATCTGCACCTGGCGGCGCAGCGCATCGCGAACGACCTCGCTCTTCGTCTTGCCGAGGCTCTGGGCGAGGGCGTCGGTTTCATCAGCGAGATCGTCGGGAAGGGAAACGGAGAGCAGGCGACTCATATGAAAACATCATATCGCCTGCGGACGCGTCGCTTGAGAATTAGCCGCCCCAGTCCCCGCTCGCCGGGCAGCCGCCGAGCGTTCTTCTTGGTGCAGGGGAAGCTGAGCACGCCTTTGGCGTTGAGCTTGATCTTGAACTTCTGGGAGCTGGGCTCGGACTGGACGACGATCGTGAATGTGGTGGGGCCGAGGCCGTTCACCTTCAGCTTGGGATTCGGTGGCAGCGTCGGGTCCACGGCGCGCAGGGCGTCGGCGTCGCAGCTGTCATAGGTGCCGAAGAGGGTGCTGAGCCGGCAGGTCTCGAGCGCGATGTCGGCGTTGTGGGCGGTCTCCTTGGCGCGGGCGTCGCGGGCCTTGCTGGCCTGGTCGCCGAAGGCTGGGATCGCGATCGTCGCCAGGATGGTGACGATCAACATCACGATCAACATCTCGACCAGGGTGAGGCCGGATTCGTCCCTCAGCAGCTGGTGGATTGCGGAGGCCACGTCTATTCATTCGATCCCCCGTCCGCTTTCCTGGAGTCGAAACGGCTGCGCGGTAAGAGTTCTGACAGTCAGCCCGAGGCGTCGCGCAGCAGCCCGAATCCCTCCGGCGCGGTGCCACGCAGCGCCCAGCCGTCGTCGTTGCGGACCAGGACGCCTCGGTCTCGCAGGCTCGACAGGGCGGTTGAGACCGACGGCCGCCGGGCGGCCACCAGCTCACTGAGCAGGCTGTGGGTCAGCGGCACCGGGATGTCGATCCACTCGCCGCGAACGTAGCCGAAGCGGTCGGCGAGGTGCCAGAAGAGCAGGTTCAGCCTGGTTTCGACCGTGCGCTGGTTGACGATCGCGACCAGGATCGCCAGGTAGCGGGAGCGCAGCAGGCTCCGGCGCGTCAGGGCGACGGCGATCTCGGGAAAGGGGGCCGCCTGGCGGCTGAAGTCAGCGTCGAGGATCGCCAGGCGGGCGTCGCCGATCACGACCCAGTCCGCTTCGGCCGGGATGCTCGACCACTCGCCGACCCGGTCCCAGGGTCGCAGCAGATCGCCGGGGCCGAGCAGCTCGGCCCCGCGCAGCGTCCCCTGCGCGACCCGCCGGCAGAGGGTTCCCGAGAGGACGAGCAGCCCGAAGCCCGTGCGGTGATCCTTGACCGCCTCCTCGGCGTCCCAGGCGCCCGCCTCCGCTTCGAGCACCCGCGCGAGGCAGGTGCGTTCGGCGGTTTCTCGCTTCGAGCTCTCTATTCCCGCGCCCAGATCGGGATCCAAGCGCAGGACGGGGACGGTCGCCATCGGCGACAGCGTAGCCCCGCTCCCTGTCGATTTCCTCAGCGCTTGGCGGCGAACCGGACCCACCCCGAGTCGCAGCGCGCCCTTCCCAGCCGGTCGCGGACGCGGACCTTCCCATGCAGGCGCCTGCCGCTCAGCCTGCCGCGAATCGTCACCTCGTCGGTGGAGCCGAACTGCTTGTCGCTGATCCGCCCGTGGCGAACCGGTGTCGGCAGGAAGCCGCTCTCGTCGTCGATCAGCACCGCCCCGCCGCGGCAATGCAGCCGCGCCTTCAGGTGCTTGATCACAACGCTGCGGCTGCGCACGGCGAGCTTGATCTGGTGTCCCTGCGAGGTGTGCCCCCTGAGCTGGGTCCGCTGACCTCGCGCCGACGCCAACCCGTCGAGCATCAGCGCGCTTAACAGCGCCACGCAAAAGGTGGCGAGAATCGCCTTCGGAAACATGGGTGCCTCCCTGTGTCGCTTTCTCCGGCAACAGGGGGAAGCGGCGGGGGGATCGAAGTTCGCCCCGAGGCTGTCAGAGGCCTGACGATTTCGCCCAGCTAAGAGGCCAGGTCGCGCCGCTCGAAGAGGAGCGCGCCGAGCGCGGCGAGGGCGACCGCCGCCGCGGTGACGCCGATGAAGGCGAGCGGGTCGATGCCGCCCTCGATCGCGTTGCCGTAGTAACGGAAGACCGAGGCGTAGCGGATCCAGTCGAGGCTGGTGTCGAGTCGGCCGATCAGGTCGACCACGTACATCCCCACCAGCACGCCCGCCACGGCGCCGGTGACGATGCTGGTGCGCAGCGAGAAGCCGGTGACGACTACGCCGAGGCCGGCGAAGAGGAGGGCCAGCGGCCAGACCTCGGCGTAGCCGGCGAGGGCATTGCCGAAGGAGAGGCCGGCCCCGGAGATGAGGCTGCCGAGCATGGTCAGGGCGACGGTGACGGCGAGGACGGCGGCGAGCTCGATCGCGGTCGCGCAGAACCCGGCCGCGACCAGGCGGCTGCGCGACACCGGCGCCGAGAGCAGCACGTCGAGGCGGCCGCTCTCGGCGGCGCCGGAGAGGCCGCTGGCGATCGAGCGCGCCGCCAGGTAGCCGAGCGCGAGGGGGACGATCAGGCTGAGCATCTCGGCGTGCAGGTACTGCTCGACCGAGCTCAGCTCACCGATGCCGAAGGCCTCCTTGAGGGCCGGTGGGTAGTTCTTGACCGCCTTGCCGATCGCGTCCTCGATCGAGGGGTAGATGGAGACGATGAAGGCCGACCAGAGGCCCAGCGGCAGGCCCCAGGCGAGCAGCGACCGGCGCCGCTCCCACAGCTGGCCGACGACCAGCGGCATCAGGCGCTCTCCGGCTCGTAATAGGTGAGGAAGATCTCCTCCAGGGTGGGCCGCGAGAACTCGAGGTCGACCACCTTGTGCCGGGCGATCGCCTGCAGCACCGGGTCGATGTCGCCGGTCGCCTTGAAGGTGACGCGCCCCTCGGCGACCTCGAGGTCGGTCGTTCCCGGCAGCGCGCGCAGCTCCGCCGGATCGACCTCCTCGGCGAACTCGACCGAGACTCGGCGCGGGGTCTTGTCGAGCAACTCGTCGACACGCTCCACCGCGACCAGTCGTCCCTCGCGAATGATCCCGACCCGGTCGCACACCCGCTCGACCTCGTCGAGCTCGTGGGAGGAGAGGAAGACCGCGCAGCCGCGCTGACGCTGCTCGCGCACGAGGGTGAGGAACTCCTCCTGCATCAGCGGGTCCAGCCCGCTGGTCGGCTCGTCGAGGATCAGCAGGTCGGGCTGGTGGAAGACGGCGAGGATCAGGCCGATCTTCTGCCGGTTGCCGCGCGAGAGCTGTCCCAGCGGCCGGTCGAGGTCGGCGCGGAAGCGCGCGGCGAGAGCCTCGGCGGAGTCGAGCCCGGAGACGCCTCGCAACCGCGCCAGCAACGACAGCGCCTCACGGCCGGTCGAGTGCTTGCCATAGCCGAAGTCGCCGGGCAGGTTGCCGAGGCGGCGGCGGATCGCGACGCTGTCTCGCCGGCTGTCGAGGCCGAAGACGCGGGCGCTTCCGGCGCTCGGGTGGAGAAGGTCGAGGAGGGTGCGGATCGTCGTCGTCTTGCCCGCCCCGTTGGGGCCGAGGAAGCCGAAGACCTCGCCCGGCTCGACCGCGAAGCTGATCTCCTCGATGCCGCGATGGGCGCCGTAGAACTTGGTCAGGCCCTCGGTCTCGATTGCCGCCGCGCCGGCCACAGCCCCGCCCGTCCCTCTGCGTTTAGGCGGCTACCGGGAGCCGTGCAAGGGCCCCCATCGTGTCGGCACAGGCTCGCGCCGCCTCCGCGCCCTTGACCTTGAAGTGCTCGGTGAAGAAGGAGCGATGGACTTCGTGCGGGATCTCGAAGGCGCCCGTGACCTCGAAGGTGTCGACCTCGCGACTCCTCGATGCCGAGTCGCGCGATCTCGGCTGAGGAAGGCCGACCGGCTTTCGTCGACGATCTCCTTGTGCCAGCAGGCCTGCACGAATGCGACGCGCGCGTCGCGGGTGGTTTCAGGGTCGGGTTGGCCGGCGTTCGCCATGGCGCTCCTTTCGGGCTCGTCGTCGGGGGTGGTCGATGATCGCCGATCTAGGGCGAGGCCGCGTGAGCGGTCCAGGAGACGTCCTTGGCGACGCAGTTGGTGTTGAAGGCCGAGCCGTGGCTGCGGGAGAGGGTGCCGGATGCGCTGTCGCCGTCGATCTTGCCGTCGACCTGCCCGTAGCCGCCGGTCGTGAGGGTGCCGCTCACTGAGAAGGAGCCGTCCTGGACGGGGGCGGAGCCGAGGGCGATCGTGTTGGAGTGGACCTGGCCGTCGTCGCACTTGGCGCGCCAGCCGAAGCGGACTCCGTTGACGGTGTTGGCGACCACCCCGAAGGAGATTTGGAGGCCCTGGTCGGTGGTGCCGACGAAGTATTGGGCCGAGGAGTTGCCGCCGCCACTGGGCATCGTGCCGGGGGCCGTTGTGATGATCGTCGTGGTGGAGCTGTCCCCGCATCCGGCGACGCCAAGGACGACCAGCACGGTCGCGGTTAGCGCAATTGCCGCTTTGTGCCTGTCGATCCGCCGCATTTGCCCCCCATTCGTCGCCTGCCGAATTCGGGATGCTGTCACACCCGAGCGGGGCTAGACTCGTCTGCATGGCCGAAGAGACGACCGCGCCCCAAACGCCGGCCGAGGCGGCGCAACGCAACGGCCGCCCGACCACGCTCGGCGAGCGGCTCATCGATGGCGGGGCGCGCAGCGCCCGCCGGGTCGCCGGCGTTGCCGGCCTGGACAAAATGATCGAGTCCGCCCTGGAGCGCTCGGTCGACGCGGCGCTCGACAGCGACGCGGTCGACCGCGTCTGGGAGCGGTTGCTCGACAGCGAGGAGACCCAGAAGCTGATTGAGCGGATCGCCGAGGCGCCCGAGCTGCGCGCCGCGGTCCGGGCCCAGAGCAAGGGTGTGCTCGAGGATCTGGAGCAGCAGGCGCGCGAGGTGGCGAAACGGATCGACGCCGGGATCGAGCGCCCCTTCAGGTGGCTGGCGAGGCGCGGCCCGCGCCCCGAGCCGCCGCCGCAGGCCGGCGCCGGCACCAGGTTGATGGCGATCGCCCTCGACGTCGGCTTGATCAACGCCCTCTTCCTGATCCTCTCCGGGCTCTTTGCCCTGGTCGCCTCAGCGCTCTTCCCCAACGAGGCGGTCGTCGTCGCGGTCGGGGCGACCGTCTGGGTGATCGGCGCGGCGCTCTACTTCCTCGTCTTCTGGTCGACCTCCGGGCAGACGCCGGCGATGCGCCTGATGGGCATCCGCCTGATCTTCCGCGGCTCGACTGAGATCGGCCTGCGGCGGGCGCTCGGGCGCCTGCTCGGCCTCTGGCTCTGCATCCTGACCCTGGGCATCGGCCTGTTGCCGATCCTCTTCACCAATCGCCGCCGCGGCCTGATCGACTGGACTTCGGACCTCGAGGTCGTCTACAACGACGCACCAGGGAGTCCGCGGATCCCCGCATGGCTGCGGGTTGATACGGACGCGACACCGACCGACTACTTGGTGTCCCGCGTGCGGCGGCCTAGCCGAGCCGATGAGCCCGATAGAAGCCAAGACGGTGACCTGCACGGCCACCCGGTCACCTACGTGGAGGCCGGCTCCGGGCCGGTACTGCTGCTGATCCACGGGATGGCGGGCAACTTCGAGAACTGGTCGGAGGTGGTCGAGCCGCTCGCCCGCGAGCACACCGTGATCGCCCCCGACCTGCCCGGCCACGGCAGGTCCGGGCCGGGCGGCGGCGACTACTCGATCGGCGCCCTGGCGACGACGCTACGCGACCTTCTGCTGGCGCTGGGACACGACCGCGCCACCCTGGTCGGCCACTCGCTCGGAGGCGGCATCGCGATGCAGTTCGTCTACCAATTTCCGGAGATGGTCGAGCGCCTCGTGCTCGTCTCCAGCGGTGGTCTCGGCCGCGATGTCAGCCTCGTCCTGCGCGCCGCCGCGCTGCCCGGCGCCGACCTCTTCATCAGCGCGACCGCGGGGGTCGGCCGGGTGGCCGGAGGGGCGCTCGGTCGCGGCCTCTCGGCGGTTGGGCTGCGCCCCAGCGCCGATGTCGCCGAGGTCGCCCGCGGGTACGCGTCACTGGCCGACGCGGAGCGCCGCACCGCTTTCCTCTCGACCGTGCGGGGGGTGATCGGCACGGGCGGGCAGCGCATCGCCGCCGGCGATCGCCTCTATCTGGCGCAGGAGCTGCCGGTGCTGATCCTCTGGGGCGAGCGCGACCCGATCATCCCGGTCAAGCACGGCGAGGACGCCCACGAGGCGATCCCCGGCAGCCGCCTCGAGGTCTTCGAGGGGATCGGCCACCTTCCCCAGCTTGAGGCGCCGATCCACTTCGTCGCCGCGATCGATCGCTTCCTTGCCGAGACCGAGCCGGTCCACATCGACCGCGCCGAGCTGCGCAGCCGCCTCGCCGCGCGCCACGCCGAAGAGGCGGTCGGCTAGGCCGATCGAGCTGGCACTCTTAGGGCGATGGTTCCCTGGAAGCTGCCGATCATCGTCGCCGCGATCATCGTCCCGGTGGTCGCCGCCTTTCTGCTCGGGGGCCCGGGGGTTGGCGTCGCGATCGGTGCCCTCGCCGCGGTCGCGCTGGTCGCCGTCGCCGTCGCCCAGCGGCCGCGGGGGACAATCGTCGCGCCGGCGCCCGCCGACGGCCGGCGCCACATCCTCGTCGTCGCCAGCCGCCCGGTCGAGGACCCGGAGACGATCCAGCGGATCGCCGGTGAGGCGGGGGTCGAGGGGGAGGGGGTGGAGGCCGAGGTCCGCGTCCTCGCCCCGGCCAGGCTGGGCTTCCTCGACCGCTGGGCCTCCGATGTCGAGGGCGCCCGCCGCGCGGCACAGCGCAACCTTGTGATCACAGTCGCCTCGCTGGCCAAGGCCGAGGTCGCCGCTGAGGGTCGGGTCGGCGACGAGGACCTGGTCCAGGCGGTCGAGGACCAGCTGCAGACCTTTCCGGCCACCGAGGTGCTGCTCGCCACCGGCTCCCTGGAGGACGACCCCGCCGGCAACGCCGCGGCGACGGAGTTGGCCTCCCGGCTGCGGCCGGTGTTTCGCCACCTGGCCCTCGACCGCTGAGCGCCGCCGCTTCTACGCGTCCTCGCGGACGCCGCCCATCTCGCTGAACACGGCGGTGAAGCCGCCCTCTTCGCGCTGCTCGTCGGCGATCACGTGGGTGACGGCGTTGATCAGCGCCAGGTGGGTGAAGGCCTGGGGGAAGTTGCCGAGGTGGCGGCCGCTCTTGGCTTCCAACTCCTCGGCGTAGAGGTCGAGCCAGCCGGAGGACTCCAGCAGTCTCTCGCAGAGCGTCCGCGCCCGTTCGCACTCGCCTATCTCCGAGAGCGCCGAGGCCAGCCAGAAGGAGCAGATCAGGAAGGTCCCCTCCTCGCCGCTGAGCCCGTCGTCGGTCTCCCCGACCTTGTAGCGGAGGACGAGGCCGTGCTGGGTCAGCTCGCGGTCGATCGCGTTGACCGTCGCCACGACCCGCTCGTCGTCGGGGGGCAGGAAGCGCAGCAGCGGGATCAAGAGGTTGGAGGCGTCGAGCGCGTCGGTGTCGTAGTGCTGGCGGAAGACGCCGTCGCGGACGCCGCGTTCGAGGATCTCGGCCTTGATCTCCGCCGCCTTCTTCTCCCACGCCTCGGCCTGTTCTTCGAAGCCGATGCCGCGGGCAAGGCGGGCGCCGCGGTCGACCGCGACCCAGATCATCAACTTCGAGGAGACGTAGTGCTGGGGCTCCCCGCGCGACTCCCAGATCCCCTGGTCGGGGTGGTGCCAGGCGTCGATCGCCGCCTGCACCTGGTAGCGAATCAGATCGCGGTCGGCAGGGGCGCCGGCGCCGCGCAGCGCTTTCTCGTGCAGGTAGATCGAGTCCAGCAGGACGCCCCAGACGTCGTTCTGGCGTTGGTCGTAGGCGCCGTTGCCGACCCGCACCGGTCGCGAGTCGGCGTAGCCGCCGAGGTGCTCGAGGGTCCGCTCGGTCAGATCCTTCTCCCCGCCGATTCCGTACATGATCTGCAGGTCGCGGTCCTCGCGACAGATGCTGATGATGAAGCGCATGAAGGCGCGCGCCTCGTCGTCGAAGCCGAGCGTGTGCAGCGCCCAGAGGCTGAAGGTCGAGTCGCGGATCCAGGTGTAGCGGTAGTCCCAGTTGCGCTCGCCGCCCGGCGTCTCCGGCAGCGAGGTGGTCGGCGCCGCGACGATCGCCCCGGTCGGGGTGTAGGTGAGCCCCTTGAGGACCAGCGCCGAGCGCTGCAGGTGGATGCGCCAGGGGTGGTCGGGGAAGTCGCCGTCGCGCAGCCAGTCGCGCCAGAACTCGCAGGTCGATTCGAGTCGCTCCAGGGCCTCGGGGGCGCTGCGCGGGCCGCCCAGGTCGCCCTCCCCCCAGGAGACCGAGCAGAAGGCGGTCTCGTCCTCGCGCAGGCGGACGAGGCTCCGGGCGACGCCGTCCTCGATGGTCAGGTCCATGTCGCTGGTCAGCTGCAACTCGACCCCGTCGGGGCCGCGGGCGGTCGCCTCGCCCAGCTCGCCGCCGCTCCAGACGGCCGGCTCGGCGCCGTAGGCGAAGCGCGGCGCGCACTCCATCTCCAGCTCGACCTCGCCGTCGATGCAGGTCATCGTCCGCAGCAGCGAGTGGTCGGACTCATGCTCGACCTGGGGGCGGCTGCCCTTGCCGTCCGCGGTCTCCCACTCGGCGATCGTCAGCGCGTCGTGGGTCACCACCCAGCCGGTGTCGGTCACCCAGGTCGTCTCGACGATCAGCGTGCCGGGCTCGTAGCGGCGGCTGATCGGCACGACGACGCCCTTGGGGCGGAGCCGGAAATGGCCGGCGTCGCGGTCGAGCAGCGCCGCGAAGGCGCTGGGGGAGTCGAAGCGGGGCAGGCAGAGCCACTCGATCGAGCCGTCGTAGGAGACGAGGGCGGCGGTGTGGCAGTCGGAGAGGAAGCCGTAGCTGCCGATTGGCGGGAAGCGGTTCGCGGCAGCGCTCACGGAGGTGCCAAGCTACCACTGTGACCCTGCCGATCGCGCATGTCACCGGCGTCTTCGGACCGCTGGAGATCGCACCGCTGCTGATTGCGGCGGCGCTGTACACGAAGCGCGCCTCGACCCTGGCCGCCCGCGGCCGCCCGGTTCCGGTCTGGCGGCAGGTTTGCTTCGCCTCCGGGTTGCTGGTCATCGCGGCGGCGCTGATTTCGCCGATCAGCCGATACGCCGAGGATCTGGTGATCGCTCACATGGTCGAGCACCTGCTGCTCGGCGACATCGCGACCCTGCTGATGGTGCTCGGCCTGACCGGGCCGCTGCTGCAGCCGATCCTCGCGGTGCCGGCCCTCGATCGGCTGCGCATCCTTGCCCACCCCGCGGTCGCCTTCCCGCTCTGGGCGCTCAACTTCTACCTCTGGCATCTGCCGCCGCTTTATGACGCCGCCTACGGAACCGCGCCGATGCACGCCCTCGAGCACACGACCTTCATCTTCTTCGGCTGCCTGATGTGGATGCCGATCTTCGGGCCGCTGCCGAAGCCGGAGTGGTTTACCGCCGGCTGGAAGGTCGCCTACGTGATCGGGGTGCGGTTCGTCGGCGCGATTCTCGGCAACGTCCTGATGTGGTCGGGGTCCGTGCTCTACACGATCTACGGGCCGGGGGAGCGCCACTGGCACATCTCGCCGCTCGCCGATCAGAGCACCGCCGGGGTGGTGATGATGATCGAGGGAACGTTCCTCGCCCTCGGCGTCCTCGCCTGGGTCTTCTTCCAGGTCGCCCGCGAGGGGATCGAGAAGCAGCGCCTGCTCGACCTCGCCCAGGATCGCGGGGTGCCGCTCGACGAGCGCCGGGCGCAGCGGGCGGTCGCCGCCGGGCAGGGGCAGCGGCTGGAGGAGCGGATCCTTGGCTGACAGGGCGAAGGCCTGGCTGGTCACCGGGCCGATCGGCCGCGGTCTCTCCTTCGCGATCGACTTCGCGGTCGCTCTGCGCACGACAGTTGCCCGCCGTCGCTGATCCTCTAGGGTCCGCCGCCGTGAAGACAGAGGTCACAGAGCTTTCCGATTCCCGCGTGAAGGTCGAGGTCGAGGTTGCGGCCGCCGACGTCGACCGCGGCGCCCAGCGCGCCGCCCGCAGCCTCGCCCGGGAGATGAAAATGCCCGGCTTCCGCAAGGGCAAGGCGCCGCCCTCGCTGGTCATTCAGCGACTCGGCTTCGGCCCGGTGTTCGAGGAGGCGCTGCGCGACTCGTTGCCCGAGTGGTACGAGACGGCGTTGCTCGACTCCGGGGTGAGCCCGGTCGGCAACCCGAAGATCGAGATCACCGCGGCGCCCGAGGACGAGGGCGAGCCGCTCAGCTTCAGTTTCGAGGTCGGGGTGCGCCCGGCGGCCAAGCTCGGCGAATACAAGGGCCTCGAGGTGGGGCGGCCCGACACCGAGGTGCCCGACGACATCATCGAGCGCGAGGTCGAGCGGCTTCGCGAGGGCTTTGCTCGGCTCGAGCAGGTCGAGCGGGCCGGCGCCGACGGCGACGCCCTGCTGATCGACTTCGAGGGCTCGATCGACGGCGAGCCCTTCGAGGGCGGCAAGGCCTCCGACTATCTGCTCGAGTTGGGCGGAGGCCAGCTGATCGAGGGCTTCGAGGAGCAGCTCCGCGGCGCCTCGGCGGGGGAGAGCCGCGAGGTCAAGGTCACCTTCCCGGGCGACTACCACGCCGAGCACTTGGCCGGCGCAGACGCCGTCTTCGCGGTCAGCGTCAAGGAGGTCCGCGAGAAGGTGCTGGCGGAGCTCGACGACGACTTCGCCTCCGAGGCCTCGGAGTTCGACACGCTCGAAGAGCTGCGCGACGACATCCGCACTCGCCTCGGCGAGGCTGTCGGACAGCGGATCGAACAGGACTTCCGGGTCGCCGCGATCGACGCGGCCGTCGACAACGCCACGGTCGAGATGCCCGATGAGATCGTCGCCGCCCGCGCCGAGGAGCGCTGGGAGCGGGTCGAGCGCCAGATCGCGGGCCGGGGGATGGACCCCGCCGCCTTCCTGCAGATGCAGGGGAAAACTCGCGAGGAGGTGATCGAGGAGTCAAAGCCCGACGCCGAGCGCGAGTTGAAGCGCGAGTCGGTGCTGGAGGCGATCGCCGAAGCCGAAGAGATCGAGGTCTCCGAGGAGGAGATGGTCGAGGCGCTCGAGCACACTGCCGAGCACGAGCGGACGACCCCGGAGAAGCTGCTGGAGAGGCTGCGCTCCAACGGCCGCGACGTGCTGGTCAGCGACGACATCCGCGTCCGCAAAGCGATCGACCTGGTCGCCGAGGCGGCGAAGCCGATCGCGATGGAACAGGCCGAGGCGCGCGAGAAGCTCTGGACCCCCGAGAAGGAACGCGAGGCCGCCGGGGGCCTCTGGACTCCCGGCTCCGACTGAGCGGCGAGCACGCCTGGCGCCTTCTATAGAGTGCGTGCCATGAGCCCTCTGGTACCGATGGTGGTCGAGCAGACCTCGCGCGGCGAGCGTTCGTTCGACATCTACTCGCGCCTGCTCAACGAGCGGATCATCTTCCTCGGCACCGAGGTGACCCAGGACATCGCCAACCTGATCGTCGCCCAGCTTCTGCATCTGGAGTCCGAGGATCCGGACAAGGACATCAGCCTCTACATCAACTCCCCGGGTGGCTCCGTCTACGCGGGCCTGGCGATCTACGACACGATGCAGTTCATCAAGCCCGACGTGCAGACGATCTGCGTCGGCATCGCGATGAGCATGGGCGCGCTGCTGCTGGCCGGTGGAGCGGCGGGCAAGCGGATGTCGCTGCCCAACTCGAAAATCCTCATCCACCAGGTGTCGTCCGGGTTCCAGGGCCAGGCGACCGACATCGAGATCCACGCCAAAGAGATCATCGACGTCCGCCGTCGCCTCGACGAGATCCTCGCCAAGCACACCGGCCAGTCCTTCGAGAAAGTCACGAAAGACACCGATCGCGACTACTTCATGAGCGCGGAGGAGGCGAAGGAATACAACCTCGTCGACCGCGTCATCGAGCATCACTGAAGCGCGCCGCGCTCCTCTCGCTCGCACTCGCTTGCGCCTGCGCTGCTCCGGCAGGCGCTCGCATCGCCACCCGTAACGGGGGCGTTCCCTACTACGGTCACGTCTTCCCGGTCCAGGGGCCGCATTGGACGCGGGGGGCGATCGGCGACTTCGGCGCGCCGCGCAGCGGCGGCCGCACTCACGAGGGCTTCGACATCGTCGCCGCCTGCGGGACGAAGCTGGTCGCGGCCGCCGGAGGCCGCGTGTTGCGGCGGGGCTATGACCCGGTCCTCTACGGCAACTACCTGCTGATCCACGGCCAGGGCGAGCGCCGCAGTTACTTCTACGCCCACATGCCGCGCCCGGCCCGCGTCCACCGCGGGCAACGGGTCTGGCCCGGCGAGTGGGTCGGCAGGGTGGGAAAGACCGGCAACGCCCGCACGGTCGGCTGTCACCTCCACTTCGAAATCCACGTCAACGGCCGCCCGATCAACCCAGAGCCGTCCCTGCAACCGCTGGGACCGCTACAGCTGAGCCGGTCGACTGCGGACGAAAGTCGTTTTTTTCATCCCTGAGATGAAAAACATCGATTTCGATCACTCTTGGGTCGGTAACTCGTACTCGACCGAGTCCTCGGCGGTGGCGCCGGTCGAGTCGTAGAGGCGCCGGGCCGTCTGTGTTGTCGGGGGCGGTTATCCAGGTGAGCAGCGCGGCGCCGCGCTCGCGGGCGACCGCGGCGCTTGCCTCGATCAGGGTGCGGCCGACGCCCTGTCCCCGCGCCGCCTCGTCGACGTAGAGGTCGTTCATCAGCACCGTCTCGGCCGGGATCAGCGAGGTGAAGCTCCAGTAGAGGCAGGCGTAGCCGAGCAGCTCTCCCTCGCCCCAGGCGCCGAGCAGCATGCCGTCTTCGCTGGGGGCGATGAAGCGGCGGAAGAAGGCTCGGTTGCGCTCGGCGTCGATGTCGGCGACTTCGTAGAAGCGCTGGTAGGAGGCGATCATCGGCAGCAGCGCCTCGAACTCGGACTCGGCAATCGGCTTGACCTCGACTGGGGCCATAAAGAGACGCTACCGCGACGCAAGGCTGCGGTCAGCGGAAGGGGACCCAGCCGTGGCGGCGTAAAGGGCCGCCTACAGGCCCGGCTTGCAGACCCCTTTAAGCTTTGGGGGCGCGGCCGGGAGGCACGATCCCCGCAAGGAGGAGATTCAGCTTGGCCCGACCCACAGACTCCAACGAGCAACTCCTCTGCAGCTTCTGCGGAAAGTCGCAACGCCAGGTCAAGAAGTTGATCGCCGGCCCCGGCGTCTACATCTGCGACGAGTGCATCGATCTCTGTAACGAGATCATCGACGAGGAGCTGACCGCGCCGCCGGTCTTCGAGCTGGAGAACCTGCCGAAACCGCGCGAGATCCACGAGGTCCTTCAGGAGTACGTGGTCGGCCAGGAGGCCGCCAAGCGCTCGCTCTCGGTCGCCGTCTACAACCACTACAAGCGCGTCCAGATCGCCCAGTCGGATGAGGCCGCGGACATCGAGCTTCAGAAGTCGAACATCATGATGCTCGGCCCGACCGGCTGCGGCAAGACGCTGCTCGCCCAGACCCTGGCCCGCATCCTCAACGTCCCCTTCGCGATCGCCGATGCAACCGCGCTGACCGAGGCCGGCTACGTCGGCGAGGACGTCGAGAACATCCTGCTGAAGCTGATCCAGGCCGCCGACTTCGACGTCAAAAAGGCCGAGACGGGGATCATCTACATCGACGAGATCGACAAGATCGCCCGCAAGGCCGACAACCCGTCGATCACCCGCGACGTCTCCGGCGAGGGGGTCCAGCAGGCGCTGCTGAAGATCCTCGAGGGGACGACCGCCTCGGTGCCGCCGCAGGGGGGGCGCAAGCATCCCCACCAGGAGTTCCTGACGATCGACACCACCAACATCCTCTTCATCTGCGGCGGCTCCTTCGCCGAGCTCGACAAGGTGATCGAGCGGCGGATCGGCGATCGCGGGGTCGGCTTCGGCGCGGCGATCTCTTCGCGCGAGAACAAAGACACGGGCGAGTGGTTCGAGCAGGTCCTCCCGGAGGACCTGATGGAGTACGGGCTGATCCCGGAGTTCATCGGCCGCCTGCCGGTGATCACCGCGATCCACCAGCTCAGCCGCGACGACCTGATCACGATTCTCACCGAGCCGCGCCACGCGCTGACCAAGCAGTTCAAGCGCTTCTTCGAGTTCGACGACATCGAGCTGGTCTTCGCCGAGGACTCGCTGGAGGCGATCGCCGACAAGGCGCTGGAGCGTGAGACCGGCGCCCGCGGGCTGCGCTCGATCCTCGAAGAGACCCTGCTCGACGTCCAGTTCGAGCTGCCCTCGCGACGCGACGTCACCAAGTGCGTCGTCACCAAGGAGACGATCGCCCAGGGCCGCCGCCCGACCCTGGTCACGGAGGCGACGCACCAGGACATCGGCGCCGCCGACGAGCTGACCGAAGAGTCCGCCTAACCGCCCGCGGCGCTCAGCGCCGCGACATCCGCTCGGCCAGCGCCTCGACCGGCATCGGCACTGAGAAGAAGAACCCCTGGCCGTAGTCGCAGCCGAGCTCGCGCAGCGAGGCGAGCTGCCCGGGGCTCTCGATCCCCACCGCGATTGTCGCCAGGTCGAGCTCGCGCCCGCGCCGGATTGCCGCCGTCGCCGACTCGAGCCGCCGGGCGTCGTCGGGAATTCCCTCCACCGTGCGGCGGCCGATCTTGAGGGCGTCGATCGGCAGCTCGCGGAGCAGATCCACGGAAAGCCCGCCGCTGTAGTCGTCGACGGTGAAGGTCGGCCCCAGCGCCGCGATCGCCCGCAACTTCTCGACGCTGCGCCCGCCCGCCTCGATCAACGCCGCTTCGGCGATCTCGAAGCCGAGCCGCTCCGCCGAGGCGCTGCTGCGGGCGGCGGTGGAGGAGACGAAGCCGGCGAGGTCGGCGTTGAAGGCGTGTTCCTCGGAGAGGTTGAGGGAGATCGTCAGCTCGCCGGCGACCCCTTCGCTCCAGGCGGCGAGCCGGCTGAAGGCGGCCTCGATCGCCCAGCGCTCCAGCGCCGGCAGCAGGTCGCTCGCTCGTGCGGCCTCGATGAAGTCGGCGGGGGCGAGGATGCCTCGCTGCGGGTGGGGCCATCGCGGCAGCCCCTCCAGCCTGGTGACGGAGCGGTCGCCGAGCGAGACGATCGGCTGGTAGTAGAGCTCCAGCTCGCCTCGGTCGATCGCCTCCGCAAGCTCTCGCGCCAACTCGGCGTCATCGCCATTCGCCGGCTGTCGATCGGGTTCCATCCGTTGGCGATCCTATTCGCCGGCCTCCCCGTCGCCGCGTCCTGAAACTAGACTCGGCCGCAATGGGCGAGCAACGGCTTGAGGCGCTGGAGACGAGGACGCGGTACGACCCCACCGAGGTCGAGCGGCGCGTCTTCGCCGAGTGGATCGAGGGCGGCTACTTCCACCCCGAGGCCACCGGGTCGCCGGCGGAGAACTTCTCGGTCGCGATCCCGCCGCCCAACGTCACCGGGGTGCTGCATATGGGTCATGCCCTGAACGGCTCGATGCAGGACGCGCTGGTGCGGATGAACCGGATGGGTGGGCGACAGGCGCTCTGGATCCTCGGCACCGACCACGCCGGGATCGCCACCCAGGCCGTGGTCGAGAAAACGCTGGCCGCCGAGGGAACCTCGCGCCAGGAGCTGGGCCGCGAGGAGTTCGTCAAGCGGGTCTGGCAGTGGAAAGAGGAGTACGGGTCGCGGATCGTCGAGCAGTACAAGCGACTCGGCGCCTCCTGCGACTACGAGCGTGAGCGCTTCACCCTCGACGAGGGCTACGTGCGCGCCGTCTATCGCGTCTTCAAGCAGCTCTACGACAAGGGCTACATCTACCGCGACAACTACATGGTCAACTGGGACCCGGGCTCGCACTCGGCGATCTCCGACCTCGAGGTGGAAAACCGCGAGGTCACCGACACGCTCTTCTCTATCGACTACCCGGTCGAGGGCTCCGACCGGGTGCTGACCGTCGCCACCGTCCGCCCCGAGACGATGCTCGCCGACACCGCCGTCGCGGTGAACCCCGACGACGAGCGCTACGGGGACCTGGTCGGCGAGCACTGCGTGCTGCCGCTGGTCGGCCGCCGCCTGCCGATCATCGCCGACGAGCACGTCGACCCGGAGTTCGGCACCGGGGCGCTGAAGATCACCCCCGGCCACGACCCCAACGACTTCGAGATCGGTCGTGCGCACGGGCTTGAGGAGATCGGGGTGATCGGCCCGGACGGGCGGATGACCGAGGAGGCGGGAGAGTTTGCCGGGATGACAGCGGCGGAGGCCCAGGTGGCGGTCGTCGAGGCGCTGCGCGAGGGGGGCCTGTTGCGCGCCGAGGAGCCCTACGAGCATTCCGTTCCCTTTTCGCACCGCTCCGGCGAGCGGATCGAGCCGCTGATCTCCCTGCAGTGGTTCTGCCGCATGGACGAGCTGGCGAAACCGGCGATCGAGGCGGTCGAGCGCGACGAGGTGCGGATAACGCCGCCGCAGTGGAAGCGCGTCTACCTCGACTGGATGCGGGAGATCCGCCCCTGGTGTATCTCCCGCCAGCTCTGGTGGGGGCACCGGATCCCGGTCTGGTATTGCGACCCCTGCGAGGAGACCTTCGTCGGCGAAGAGGCGCCGGAGGGCTGCGGTTCCTGTGGGGGCGAACTGCGCCAGGAGGAGGACGTGCTGGACACCTGGTTCAGCTCAGCGATCTGGCCGTTCGCGACGCTTGGCTGGCCCGACGACACGCCGGAGTTGCGCGCCTTCTACCCGACCAGCTTCCTGACCACGGCGCGGGAGATCCTCTTCCTCTGGGTGGCGCGGATGATCATGACCGGGCTTGAGTTCGCCGGCGACGTCCCCTTCCGCGACGTCTACGTGCACTCGGTGATCCAGGCCCGCGACGGACGGCGGATGTCGAAGAGCCTCGGCACCGGGATCGACCCGCTGGAGGAGATCGACGTCCACGGCGCCGACGCGCTGCGCTTCGGCCTGCTGGCGATGTCCTCGACCCAGGACGTGCGCTATTCCGACGCCAAGGTCCAGCAGGGCCGCGACCTGGCCAACAAGCTCTGGAACGCGAGTCGGCTGGTGCTATTGAACGTGGCCGAAGTCGAGGCCGCGCCCCGGCCGGCCTCGATCGAAGACCGCTGGCTCCTCTCCCGATTGGAGCGCACGATCGCCTCGGTGACGACGAAGCTGGAGTCCTACGACTTCGCTCACGCCGCCCAGGAGGCCTACGCGTTCTTCTGGTCGGAGTTCTGCGACTGGTACCTGGAAATCGTCAAGCCCCGCCTCTACGACGGCGAGGCCGAGGTCTCGGCGACGTTGCTGTGGGCCCTGGAGCGCGTCCTCGCCCTGCTGCACCCGCTGATGCCCTTCGTCACCGAGGAGATCTGGGCCTACCACCCGTCGCGGCGCGGCCACCTCGCCGTCCACGCCTTCCCCGTGGCCGACGAGTCGCTCTTCGACGTCGAGGCAGAGGCCCGGGTGGAGGAGGGGATCGAGCTGACTCGCCGCCTGCGGGCCTGGCGGGACCTGGTCGAAGTGCCGGTGGCCACCGTCCTCACCGCGCGCGCTGAAGGCGCCGGGCCGCAGGAGTTCGTCGGTCGCCTCGCCCGCTTCGAGTTCGATGCGAACGGAAGCGACCCGGTCGCCTCGGTCGGCCCGGTCAAGGTGCTTTCCTCCCCGGAGCTCGACGCCGAGGCGGTGGCCGCCCGGCTCGAGAAGCGCCGCGCCGAGCTGCGCGCCGAGGTCGAGCGGGGCGAGAAGAAACTCGCCAACCAGGGCTTCGTCGCCAAGGCGCCCCCCGAGGTCGTCGAGGAGGAAAAGGGGAAGCTGGCGCGCTACCGCGCCGAGCTCGAGGAGCTCGGCGAATAGACGCCGAGGCCTACCTCGATTCGCTGGAGCCGATCGGCTGGAAGCTCGGCCTCGATCGGATGCGCCGGCTGACGACCGCGCTGGGCATGCCCCAGCACCGCTTCGCCTCGATCCACGTCGTCGGCACCAATGGCAAGTCCTCGGTGACGCGGATGACGGCGGCGTTGCTGGAGGCGCACGGCCTCACCACCGGGGCCTGTCTCTCTCCGCATGTGGAGCGCTGGTCGGAGCGGACCCTGATCCGGGGCGAGGAGATCGGCGCGGCCGAGTTCGCGGCGGCGGTCGAGCGAACCGCGCAAGCAGCGGAGACGGTTAACAGGGCGCTCGAGGAGGGCGAGTTCGTCACCCAGTTCGAGGCGGCGACGGCGGCGAGCTTCGTCGCCCTCGCAGCGGCCCGGGTCCAGGTCGCGGTTGTCGAGGCCGGGCTGGGGGGGAGGCTCGACGCAACCAACACGATCCCCTCGAAGGTCACGGTGCTCACTTCGATCGGCCTCGACCACACCGAGTGGCTGGGCGACACCGAGGAGGAGATCGCCGCTGAGAAGCTGGCGGTTTTGCGCGATCACTCGATCCTGGTTTTGGGTGAGGTGCGGCCGAGCGTGGCGTCCCTGGCCGAGCGCACCGCCGCGGAGCGCGGAGCGCGCCTGGTCCGGGCGTCGGAGGCCGTTGTTCCCGAAGCCGGTCTTCGCGCCCCCGGTGGGTTCCAGCGGCGTAACTTCGCCCTTGCCTGCGCCGCTGCCGAGGCGTTCCTCGGAACCGAGTTGGACTGCGGCCGGGTCGCCGCGGTCGCGGCGGCCGTCTCGATCCCCGGAAGGCTGGAGAGGATCGCCGAGGATCCGCCCACCTTCCTCGATGCCGCCCACAACCCCGACGGCGCCGCCGCCCTCGCCGAGGCGCTGCCGGAGGTCACCGGGGGTCGTCCGGTGGTCGCCTGCATGGCGATCCTCGCCGACAAGGACGCCGGGGGAATGGTCGAGGCCCTGGCCCCGGCCCTGGACCGCGCCGTCTGCGCCGAGCTTCCCGTCCAGCGGCGCGCGGTGGAGGCCGATCAGCTGGCCGAGTTGTGTCGCGGCGTCGGGTTGACCGCCGAAGCCGAGCCGGACCTCGGGCGCGCGCTGGCGCGCGCCCGGGCCCTGGCTGTGGAGATCGACGGGGTGCTGATCGTCGCCGGGTCCCATTACGCGCTGGCCCCCGCGCGTGCCGCGCTCGGTGCGATTCCACCCGCCTGAAACTCCGGCCTGTGCGAGGATTCGGCGATGGAACGAGGAGCCGGCTCCGAGCTGCTTTCGATGATGGGCCTGGTCGCCGCCGTGGTCGCCCTCGTGATCCTCGTCTTCTTCGGAATCGGCTACCTGTTCGGAAGTATGTTCCTCTGACTCTTTGCCCTCGGGAGGGACAGGGATCGTGACCCGCGCGGCGAAGTAGACTGCCCGCTCCCCTTCGGCGGACCCAGCAATGGCACTCGCGATCTTCGGCATCAGCAACAGCGGTCTCAACTTGTTCGTGAGCCTGCTCATCCTTGCGCTCGTCGTCGTCTGGCTGGCGCTGATCGTCTACACCTACCTCGACGCGAAGCGCCGACTCTCGGACCCGTTCCTGGTCGCCTGCGCGACGATCGCCTCCTTCTTCCCCTACATCGGCACCGCGGTCTACGCGATCGTGCGCCCGCCGGAGTTCCTCGAGGACGCACACGAGCGCGAGCTGGAGATCAAGGCGGCCGACCTGCGGGTACGCCAGCTGACCGAGCAGTCGTGCCCCAACTGCTCCTACCCGATCGAGAAGAACTACCTGCGCTGCCCGCAGTGCCAGCGCCGCCTCAAGGACCCCTGTCAGAGCTGTGGCAAGCCCGTCGACCCGCGCTGGTCGCTCTGTCCCTACTGCGAGACCGCCCTGCCGGAGCGCGCCCGTCGCCCGAAACGCTCCGCCGAGGGACGCAAGTCGTCCTCGCGCGGTGAGCGGCAGTCAAAGAGCGGGAGCGACCGTCAGAGCGGCCGCCGGCCAAACGCCAGTCTTCAGAGCGGAAGAAATCGACCGCGTCGAAACGGGAGCCGGCCCGCCCCGCGACCCGTCGCCCCAAAGAGGCGCCCTCTCAGGAGGCGCCCTCTCGCCCCGCCGCCGCCGTGCAGGAGCCTCCGGCCGGCGAGGACTCCGCCGAGAAGTCGTAACCGGTAGGTTCCCGCGCCGTGTCCAGGACTCTGATCCTCGTCAAGCCCGACGCCTTCGAGCGCGCCCTGACCGGCGAGGTGCTCGCCCGCTTTGAGCGCAAGGGCCTGCGCATCGTGGCGCTGAAGCTGATCCAGGCCGACGAGGCGATCGCCAACGAGCACTACGCCGAGCACACGGAGAAGCCGTTCTTCGGCGAGCTGGTCGACTTCATCACCGGTGGGCCGCTCGTCGCGGCGGTGCTCGAGGGGCACGAAGCTGTCGCCGCCGCTCGCCAGCTGATCGGGGCGACCAACCCGGTCGAGGCCGCGCCCGGCTCGATCCGCGGCGACTACGCCCTCGAGGTGACCTTCAACATGGTCCACGGCTCTGACGCCGACGAGTCGGCCGAGCGCGAGATCGGGATCTGGTTTCCGGAGTTGACGTAGGCGAATTGGGCCGGCGGGTCCTGTCGCCGGTTTTGGTGCCACCATCCCTGCGGGCGGCGGACTGCTGCCGCCTCCTCGGGAGCGGTCCGCGCAAAAGACAAGACGCGCCACCCCCCGCCGCCAGATACGCATGACGGTCACGCTGGCATCCGGATCGCCGCAGAGAGCTGAGCTGTTGCGGAAGCTGGGCGTTGAGTTCGAGGTCGTAGTGCCCGGGGTCGAGGAATTGACCGGTGGGGATCCTGAGGCTGGAGGTGCTCGAGAACGCGCGTCGGAAGGCCGCCGCGGTTGACGGAGCATGACATGGTCATCGCCTGCGATACGGATGTCGTCCTGGACGGCAAAGCCCTCGGGAAGCCCACCGATGAGGACCAGGCACGGGAGTATCTGGATCGGATGTCGGGCGCGCCGCACGAGGTGCTCAGCGGGTTGGTGGTCCTGGCGGATGGAGAGGACCGCAGTGGGTTGGAGCGGACCACCGTCGTTTTCAGGGAACTCGACGAGGAGGCCAAGGAGCGCTACGTCGCGTTCGGAGAGTGGCGGGGGCGGTCCGGTGGGTATGCGATCCAGACGCTCGGGTCGACGCTGATCGAGCGGGTTGAGGGCAGCATCTCCAACGTGATCGGGCTGCCGGTCGGGCTGCTGCTGGAGTTGGCGCCCGAGCTGTTTCGCGGCTGAGCCCCGGGCCGGGAAAGGGAGGCCCGACCCGGGGCCGCTGGGTCAGCCGCGTAGCGCGAGCGCCTCGTCGAGGTGCCCGAGCAAGATGTCGGCGATCTGGGGATCGAAGTGGGTCCCACGACCGTCCTCGATCAGCTTCGTCGCCTCCTCGACCGACATCGCCGGCCGGTAGCTGCGGTCGTCTGAGCAGCGCGTCGAAGACATCGGCGACGGCGACGATCCGTCCGACCAGGGGGATGTCGCCGTCCTCCAGGCCGCGCGGGTAGCCGCTTCCGTCGTAACGCTCGTGGTGGGTGAGGGCGATCGTCGCGGCCATCTGGAGCAGCTCGCTGTCGGAGTCGACGAGGATCTGGTGGCCGATCGTCGTGTGACGCTGCATCTCCTCGCGCTCCTTCGTCGGTCAGCGGCCCCGTCTTATGGAGGATCTCGTCCGGGGTGGCGATCTTGCCGATGTCGTGCATCGGCGCGGCGGCCCTCAGCAACCACACTTCCTCCTGGTCGAGGCCCATCTTCTCGCCCAGGCAGGCCGCGATCGCCGCCATCCGCGTGACGTGCTCGCCGGTGTTGGTGTCACGCATCTCGATCGCCCGGGTCAGCCGGTCGACGGTCTCCTGCTGCGAGACGCGCAGGTTCTCGATTGCCTCTTTCTGGGCGACGGTCAACTCGGCCTGGAGGCGCTCTGCCTCCTTCTGGGCGGTGATGTCGGCGGAGATCCCGGAGACGCCGATCACCTCGCCGAGTGTCGTCGACATAGGGGAACTTGACGGTCAGGAACGACTTCTCCTTGCCGCCGACTCACGGTCTCCTCCGAGGTGTACGTGCCTGGCCGTCGTCGAGGACGACGCCGATCGGATCCAGTGAGCGTGAGCGAGCGGCCTCCGGCGACATGATCGCCGCGTCGGTCTTGCCGACCAGCTCGCCTGGCTCCAGTCCCGCGCTCTCCTGGGCGACGCGATTGGCCAGCATGTAGCGGAGCCTCGGTGTCCTTGATGTAGATCGGCACCGGGGCCATGTCCATCAGCAGCTGCATGCGCTCCTCGAGGGTGCGGTTGTGGGCTTTCTGGGCCAGCTCCAGCTTCCTCTGGCGCAGCGCGTTCATCGTCGTGATCAGCAACTGGCCGGGCCAGAACGGCTTGACCAGGTAGCCGTGGGCGCCCAATCCGAAGGTCTTTTCGGCAACGTCGGGATCGTCGACGCCTGTGACCAGGACCACGGCCGTCTCCGGGTAGTTGTCGGTGATCTCCTCGACCAGGACAAGGCCGGACTCGCCCGGCATCTGGATGTCGCAGAGGACAAGCTGAAATGCTCCATCCGCGAGTTTTTGCCTCGCCTCGGCGACGCCTGAGGCGAACTCGCAACGGTATTGCCCGCCAAGCGTGCGGTCGACCAGTCGCAGGACCTCGGGCCGGTCGTCGACGACAAGGATGCGCTCGGCCTGCGACAGACCCGGCCGGCTCGGCGACCGCCGTCTGATTCGACCTAGTCATCTTCGCACCGTCGTCGAGCAGTTCGCGAACCGTCGTCAGCAGGCCGTTCGCATTGAACGGCTTCTCGATGAAGGCCCTGCCGTTTTCCTCGGCCAGCGCCTGCGGCGCGAGCACGGCGTGGCTGTAGCCGGACATGAAGATGACCTTGAGGCCTGGTCGGAGCGCCTCCGCCTTTTCGACCAGCTCGGTGCCGAGCATCTCGGGCATGATCACGTCGGTGAGCAGCAGGTCGATCGGTTGACTCTGCTGTGCGCAGATCTCAACCGCCTCGGCGCCGCTCGAGGTGCCGATCACCGAGTACCCGCCTCGGCCGAGGATGCGCTCGGCCATCCGCAGCACCCCGGGCTCGTCCTCGACGACCAGGATCGTCTCTCCGTTCCCGTCTGAGGTCGTGCGCGGCTCGGGTTTGGTTTCGCTGGGCGACTCCGAGACGGCCGGCAGGTGGATCTTGATCGTCGTGCCCATACCGGGCTCCGAGTAGACGTCGATCCGGCCACCGGCGCCGGTGACGATTCCGTAGACGGTGGCGAGCCCCAGCCCGGTGCCGTCGCTCTTCGTGGTGAAGAAGGGCTCGAAGACCTTTTCGACGGTTTCGGGGCTCATCCCGATTCCCGTGTCGCTCACCTTGAGGCGCACGTAGGACCCGGGCTCGGTGTCGGGGTGCATGTAGGCGTACTCGTCGTCGAGGTCGGCCGATTCGATCTCGATCACGAGGCGTCCGCCGTCGGGCATCGCGTCGCGGGCGTTGACCGCGAGGTTGACCAGCACCTGTTCGATCTGGCCCGGGTCGATCAGCACCGCCATTCGCTCGGACTCGAAATGGGCCTCCAGCTCAATGCGCTCACCGAGGGCGCGGCGCAGCAGGTTTTCGAGGTCGGCGATGGTGTCGCGCAGGTACATCACCTCCGGCTTGGCGACCTCTCGGCGGCTGAAGATCAGCAGCTGGCGGGTGAGCGCCGCGGCGCGCTCGGCGGCGCGCCGGATCTCCTCGACGTCCTCGCGGGCCTTGGAGTCGGCGTCGAGCTCGTCGGCGACGAACTCGGCGTAGTTCATGATCACGCCGAGGATGTTGTTGAAGTCGTGGGCGATGCCGCCGGCGAGTTGGCCGACGCTCTCCAGCCGCCTCGCCCGGTCGAGTTGCGTTTGCAGGGCCTTCTCGCGCTCGCTCTCGGCCCGGTCGCTGATGTCGCGAACGGCGGCGGTGGCGACGATCCCCTCCTCGGTCGCGATCCCGGAAAGGCTGATCTCCGCCGGGAACTCTCTGCCGTCCTTGCGGACCGCGTAGAGCTGGACGCCGGCGCCCATCGCTCGGGTGCGCGGCAGTTTGAAGTAGTCGGCGCGATAGGCCGGGGTGGGCCTCGCGAAATCGCTCCGGCACCAGGATCTCGACCGTCTTGGCCGATCATCTCGTCGTGGGCGTAGCCGAACAACTCCTCGGCGTGCCGGTTGACCAGGACGATCTTGCCCTCGCGCCCGACCCCCACGATTGCGTCGGGCACAAATTCGAGGAATTGCTCAAACGTCGAGCCGGCTCTCTCGGGCCTGCCTACCGCTGAAGCACGTTGCACCGGTCACTCCGCCGGTCTGGCGTGATTGCTCTGGATTTCTCGACTATACGCCCCGGGTTGCCGTAGCGCCAATTCCCAAGCCGTCTGTCTGAGATGATGCGCTTCTCAGTCCTCAATTTCAAGAATGGGACTACTCAATTATCTAAAAGGTTTTGGCAGTCGCGATATGGCGGTCGATCTCGGCACCGCCAACACGCTCGTCTACGTGCGTGGGCGCGGCATCGTCCTCTCCGAGCCCTCGGTCGTGGCGATCGACTCCCGCAACGGCCAGGTCCACGCGGTCGGCGCCGAGGCAAAGCGGATGCTGGGCCGCACGCCGGGCACGATCACCGCGATCCGACCGCTCAAGGACGGGGTGATCGCCGACTTCGACGTCGCCGAGCAGATGCTGCGCCACTTCATCAAGAAGGTCCATCGCAGCCGCTTCGCCCACCCGCGGGTCGTCGTCTGCGTCCCCTCCGGGGTGACCGGGGTGGAGAAGCGCGCGGTCGAGGAGGCCTGCCTCTCCGCCGGCGCCCGCAAGGCCTACCTGATCGAGGAGCCGATGGCGGCGGCGATCGGCGCCGGCCTCCCGGTCGCCGAGCCGACCGGCTCGATGGTCGTCGACATCGGCGGCGGCACCACCGAGGTGGCGGTGATCTCACTCGGCGGGATCGTCGTCTCGCAGTCGATCCGGATCGGTGGCGACGAGCTGGACGATGCGATCGTCGCCTACTGCAAACACCGGCACAAACTTGCGATCGGCGCCCAGACCGCCGAGCAGGTGAAGCTGGAGGCGGGCTCCGCTTCGCCCCTGCCCAAGGAGGTGGAGATCGAGATCCGCGGCCGCGACCTCGTCTCCGGCCTGCCGAAGACGGTGACGCTCTCCTCGGAGGAGGTTCGCAAAGCCCTCAGCGAGCCGGTCGGCCACATCATCGACGCCGTCAAGGACACCCTGGATCGGACTCCGCCGGAGCTGGCGGGGGACATCATGGACCGGGGAATCACGCTGGCCGGCGGCGGCGCGCTCCTGCAAGGACTCGAACAGCGCCTGCGCGACGAGTGCCAGATGCCCTGCGAACTGGCAGAGTCACCGCTTACGTGCGTGGCGGTCGGCTCGGGCATCTCGCTCGAGGAGTTCGAGGCGATTCACCGCGCCAGCAAGAATTCGGGAGCGGGGCGCAATGCTTAGCCACCGCTCAGAACAAGCTGCAAACCTGGACCTTCGCCGTGTACCGAAAGCAAGTTCGCCGCCGTAGAGCGGTTCTCGCGCTCCTCGTAATCAGCTCGTTCGCGCTGCTGACGTTCACCTACGGGCAATCCTCGGGGGGCCTGCAGCGCGGAGTGAGCGCGGTGTTCAGCCCCGTCCAGGGGGTGGCCGACCGGGCGCTGAAGCCCGCCCGCGACCTCGTCAACTGGTTCGACCAGACCTTCGACGCGCGCGGCGAGAACAGTCGCCTCAAGACCCAGCTCGACGAGCTGCGCCACAAGGTCGCGGCGGGCGAGGCGGCGAGCGCCGAGAACGCGCAGCTGCGCAAGCTGGTCGGCCTGCGGGTGCCCGCCGGCTACCACAGGGTCGCCGGGCGGGTGATCGCCCGCTCTCCGACGATCTGGTACGCGACGGTGACGATCGACGTCGGCAGCGACGACGGCGTCCACGTCAACGACCCCGTGGTCGACGGCGACGGGCTGGTCGGTCGGATCAGGTCGGTGAGCGGCGGCTCCTCGCAGGTGACGCTGATCACCGACCACACCAGCGCCGTCTCGGCCGAGGTCGTGCCGCAGGGCGTGCAGGGAGTGATCAGGCCCGATGTCGGCAACCCGGAGGAGCTGGTCCTCGACTTCATCGACTCCAGCACGCGGGTGCACCAGTGGCGAGACGGTCGTGACCGCCGGCTGGCGCTCCCAAGGGTTTGCCTCGCTGTTCCCGCACGGGATCCCGGTGGGCAGCGTCACCGACGCCTCGATCCTCGCCCAGGAGGCTCAGCAGCAGGTCAAGCTGCGACCCTTCGCCGACTTCCGCAACCTCGACCTGGTCGCGGTTTTGACCGGTGGGCTCGCGCCGATGATCGTCACCCCGAACATCCTCGCCCGGGTCACCGCGATCGCGATCGCCGGGGTGATCCTCCAGCTCTCCTTCTTCTCGCGCGTCGCGCTCTTCCACATCAGCCCCGACGTCCTGCCGGCGCTGGTCGTCTCGCTCGGCCTGCTCGGCGGCAGCATGACCGGCGCGGTGAGCGGCTTCTCGATCGGGTTCCTGGTCGACTGCCTGCTGGTCGAGGCGCTCGGCGCCACCTCGCTCGTCCTGCTCACCACCGGCTACCTGGCCGGCCTCTACCGGGAGCGACTGCCGATCTCCGGCCGCTTCGTCGCGCCGCTGCTCTGCATGGTCCTCACCCTCTTCGCCGAGTTGATGTTCGCGGCGCTGCAGCTGATGCTCGGAGTCGACGGCGCCCCGGTCAGCGGCCTCGTCGTCCGCGACATGCTGATCAAGAGCATCTACGCCTTCTTCCTCGGCTGGCCGATCTACCTCGGCGTGCGTCGGATCCTGCGTCCCGCCCTGGTCGAGGAGGAGGCGGTGCGGCGCCGCAAACAGCCAACCGTGCCTGGGAACGTGATCGGCAACCGGATGGCGCTTCGCATCGCGGTGGTGGTGCGGCGTCGCCGTCGTCCTCTTCGCGATCGTCTTCTTCCGCCTCTGGTACCTGCAGGTGCTCTCCGGCAAGAAATACCTGACCGAGGCGAACAACAACCGCACGCGGGAGATCCGGGTGATCGCCCCGCGCGGCAGGATCTCGGATCGCAGTGGGAACGTGCTGGTCGAGAACCGCACCAGCCTCGCCCTCCAGGTCAACCCGCAGAAGCTGCCCCCCGACCCGGCGGAGCGGAGGGCAGAGCTGTCCAGGCTGGGCGCGCTCGCGCACATCTCGACGCGCCACGTGCGCCGCACGATGCGCGACGCCCTGCGGCTGGATCCGGGGGCGTCGGTCACCCTGCGGCGAGGCGTCGGCTACGACCTCGTCTACTACCTCCAGGAGAATCAGCGTCGCTTTCCCGGGGTCCAGGTCCAGCGCATTTTCATCCGTCGTTATCCGGACGGCACGCTGGCCGCGCACATTCTCGGCAACGTCGGCGAGGTCAGCGTGCGGGAGTTGAAGGAGGCGCGCAACCGCGGCGTTCAGCCGGGCGATGAGGTCGGCAAAGAGGGGGTCGAGTACACCTACGACCGCTATCTGCGCGGTCGGGCGGGGGCGACGAAGATCCAGGTCAACGCGCTCGGCCAGCCCACCCCGCACGGACAGCTGGTGTCGAAGCCGCCGGTGCCCGGCGACAACCTCCAGCTGACGATCAATTCCGACGTGCAGGTCGCCGGAGAGGCGGCGCTGGCCGCGCAGGGGCTGCCCGGCGCCTTCGTGACGATGAACGTCAACAACGGCCAGATCCTCGGCATGGGCTCCTTTCCCACCTTCGACCCCTCCGTCTTCACCCGGCCGATGACCCAGAGCCAGGTGAACGCCCTCTACCGCGATCCGGTTTCGGCGCCGCTCACCGACAGGGCGATGCAGGGCCTCTACCCGACCGGCTCGACCTTCAAGTTGATCACCGCACTCGCGGCGCTCAGCGACGGCGTGATCACCGCCAACACGCCGATCACCGACAACGGCGTCTACAGGGCCGGAGGGATCCCCTTCCAAAATGCCGGCGGCGCCGCCTACGGCACGCTCAGCCTGATTCCCGCGCTGCAGGTGTCCGACGACGTCTTCTTCTACACGCTGGGCGCCAAAATGAACGGCACTCTGGACCTGCAGAGCTGGGCCCACAGGCTCGGGATCGGGCGCCTGACCGGGATCGACCTTCCCGGCGCGGCGACCGGGTTGCTGCCGACCCCGAGCTGGCGCGACCGGCTCTACCGCAAGAAGCTGACCGACCGGCCCTGGTCGGTCGGCGACAACATCCAGCTCGCCACCGGCCAGGGCGATCTACAGACCAATCCGCTGCAGATGGCGGTCGCCTACGCCACCCTCGGCAACGGCGGCACGGTGGTCACCCCGCACGTCGGAATGCAGGTCAACGACGCCGCCGGCCGGGTGGTGCGGGAGTTCGACCCGCCCGCTCGTCGCCACGTTCACATCGACCCCGCCTACCGTGCTGTCATCCTTCAGGGCCTCCACGACGCGGCGCAAACTCCGGGCGGAACCTCCTACGCTGTATTCGGCGGCTTCCCCGTCCCGGTCGCCGGCAAGACCGGAACCGCCCAGCGCGACGCCGCATCCCGACCAGTCCTGGTACATCGTGTTAGCCCCATATCCCAACCCGCAGATCGTCACCGCCGTCACCATCGAGGGCGGCGGCTTCGGCGCCGAGTCGGCCGCCCCCGCGGCGGAGCAGATCCTCTCGGCGTACTTCAAGAAGCACTCGCGCGGCCCGAGCGGCCCCAACGGCGGGAGCCCGGGCTGATGTACGCGACTCGCGCCCGCCAGGCTCGCCCCGAGGCCTTCGCCGTACGGCCGAGCATCGCCGAGCGGCTCGGGCTCTCCTACATGGACGGCACGCTCGCTTTCTCGGCGATCGCCCTGGTCGGGTTCAGCATCTTCACCCTCGGTCAGGCTACGCTCGGCGATGTGCCCGGCAATCCTCACTACTACGTCGACCGGCAGGCCGTCTATGGGCTGCTCGGCATCGCCGGCATGCTGGCCCTGACCCGCATCGACTACTCGCGCTTTCGCGAGCTGCGGGTCGGCATCTACACCTTCCTCTGCGTGAGCGTCTCGATGGTCTTTCTGTTCGGCTTTGCGGCGCGCGGCTCACGGCGCGCCTTCGACCTGCCGTTTTTCAGTTTCCAGCCATCGGAGCTCGGCAAGCTCCTGCTTGTGCTCGCGCTTGCCGGGTTCGTAATCGATGGCGCCAGGCGGGGCTCGGACAGGCAGCGCACGGTGCGCTACCTGTGCTTGGGCCTTGCACCGGCTGCTCTTGTCTTCCTGCAGCCCGACCTCGGCACCTCCATGGTGTTCGCGGTCGCAACCCTCGCCGTCATGTATTTCGGAGGCGTCCCCTGGACGCACTTCGCGGTGATCGGCGGGGCCCTCGTCGCACTCATAGCCCTGGTTTTGGTGGTGGCTCCCGCAATCGGGACGCCGGTGCTGAAGGGCTACCAGGAGCAGAGGCTCACCTCTTTCCTGCACCCCAGCCAGGATCCCGGCGGCGCGGGTTACCAGCAGCAACAGTCAGTGACCGCCATCGGCTCCGGTGAAAAGACCGGCCGAGGCAATCACGCAACTCAGACGCGGCTCGACTTCGTCCCTGAGCGGCACACCGACTTCATCTTCGCGGTGATCGGTGAGCGCTACGGATTCGCGGGAGCCGCGCTCGTCCTGTCCCTCTACGCCCTGCTGATCTGGCGGGCGCTGCGGATAGTGAGCGTTTCGAAGAACTCCTACGGGGCCCTGGTGGCGGGCGGCATCGCCGTCATGCTGTTGTTCCAGGTCTTCGTCAACGTGGGGATGAGCCTCGGGATCATGCCGATCACCGGGATACCCCTACCGCTGATGAGCTACGGGGGGTCGTCTGTCTTGGCGACCTTCCTGGCGATCGGGGTTCTTCAGAGCATTCACATGCAAGCGCGACTCAGCCAGAGAGGCGGGTTCGCCTGGTGATCCCTCGAACGAGGCCCCGGGCGAGCGCGTAACTATCTGAACTGAGCAAAAAATGAAAAAGACAATTCTGGTGTCCGCCGATCGCGGCGAGACACGCGTTGCCGTCCTCGAGTCGAAGACGAAAGGCGGCAAGCCCGACGTCGCGGAGCTCTACATAGAGCGCCGCGGCCGTCGCTCGATCGTCGGCAACATCTACAAGGGGAAGGTCGACAACGTCCTTCCCGGCATGGAGGCCGCCTTCGTCGACATCGGCCTCGAGCGCAACGGCTTCCTGCACGTCGACGAGATCGTCCTGCCGAACGGCGAGCAGGCCCCGAAGCGGGGTCGCGGCACCGGTCGCCGGATCGACGAGCTGATCAAGCCCGGGCAGGAGATCGTCGTGCAGGTCGTCAAGGACCCGCTGAAGACGAAGGGCGCCCGGCTCTCGATGAACGTCTCGATCGCCGGCCGCTACCTGGTCTACGCGCCGCAGGGGGGTGGAGTGGGCGTCAGCCGGCGACTCAGCGACTCCGAGCGCGACCGGCTGCGCAAGATGGTCGACCGCACCTACAAAGGCCCGGGCGGGCTGATCGTCCGCACCGCCGCGCACGGAGCGAAAAAATCGGACTTCGTGCGTGAGGTCGGCTACCTGCACAAGCTCAACGACGTGCTGGATCGGCGCACCGAGCAGGTGAAGGCGCCGGACCTCGTCTTCCAGGAGGCCGACCTTCCGGTCCGGGTCCTGCGCGACGTCTTCCTGGTCGACTTCGAGAAAGCGATCATCGACTCGCCGAAGCAGCTGGAGCGGGTCACCTCCTTCTTCCAGCGCACCGCGCCGGAGCTGGTCGATTCGGTCGAGCTGTACGAGGAGCGCAAGCCGCTGTTCGAGAAATGGGGGATCGACAAGGAGATCGAGTCGACCCTGAACCGCCGGGTCGACCTGCCCTCCGGCGGCTACCTGATCATCGACTACGCCGAGGCGCTGACCGTGATCGACGTCAACAGCGGCAGCTTCACCGGCCGCGGCAAAGGCGGCCTCGAGGAGACGATCACCAAGGTCAACACCGAGGCCGCCGATGAGGTGGTGCGCCAGCTTCGGCTCCGCGACATCGGCGGGATCATCGTCATCGACTTCATCGACATGGCACGGGCCCGCAACCGCGACAAAGTGCTGAAAACGCTGCGCAAAGCGCTCGACGCCGACAAGTCGAAGAGCTACGTGGTCGAGGTCTCGCCGCTCGGGCTCGTTGAGATGACCCGGCAAAACATCACCGACGGCGTGCGGGAGATCCTCACCGGTCCCTGCCCGACCTGCGCCGGCGAGGGCGTCGTCCTCTCCGCGGAGACGGTGGCGCTGGAGGGGTTGCGCGAGATGCGCGACGTCGCAGCCGAGCACTCCGAGCCGGAGGCGTTCCTGATGCGCGTCAACCCGAAAGTCGCCGCGCAGCTGATCGACCCCGACAGCGGGCTCGCCGAGCTGGAGGCCGAGACCGGGAAGCAGTTCCACTTCGAGGGCGGCGAGGCGCTGTCGATCGACACCTTCGACCTGGTCGAGAGCGGCAGTCGCGAGGAGATCGAGGAGCGGGCGCTGCCCTTCAAAGTCGGCGAGGAGGTGCTGGTCAAGATCGACGAGCCGCACATGTACAACGCCGACGACGCGGTCGCCCGGGTCGATTCCTACATCGTCAGCGTGACCGGCGGCGGTCGCTTCGTGGGGGAGCGAAAGCTGGTCCGGATCGAGCGGGTCGAGCGCTCCGCCGCGGTGGCCTCGCTAGACTCCTCCGGCTCCAGCAACGGCGGCAAGGACAGGTAGAGCATGTACGCGGTGGTTGAAACCGGTGGCAAGCAGTACAAGGTCGAAAAGGGCACGTCGCTGCTCGTCGATCGCCTCAGCGCCAAAGAGGGCGAGAAGGTCTCCCTCCGCCCGGTGATGTTCCGCGACAAAGAGGTCGTCGCCGAGCCGAAGGAGCTGGAGAAGGTGAAGGTCGAGGCGACCGTTGCCGAGCACCTGCGCGGGCCGAAGATCAAGGTCTTCAAATACAAGCCGAAGAAGGGCTACCGCCGCCGCGCCGGCCATCGCTCCGAGCTGACCAAGCTCGAGGTGACCGAGGTCAAAATGACCGCGCGCAAACCGGCGGCGAAAAAAGCCCCGAAAGAGGAGGCCGCCGATGGCTCATAAGAAGGGGCTCGGCTCCAGCCGCAACGGGCGTGACTCCAACCCCAAGATGCTCGGGGTCAAGGTCTTCGCGGGGCAGCAGGTGAGCGGCGGCGAGATCATCGTCCGCCAGCGCGGCACCCGCTTCTGGCCCGGCGAGGGCACCGGCCTCGGCCGCGACCACACGATCTTCGCGACGCGGCCCGGCACCGTCGAGTTCAAGCGGCTCGCAGGGGCCGGACCATTTCGGTTCTTCAGGACTAGATGCGGGGGAGGGGGTCGGGGGTGTCTCCCGAGCGCTATCCCTTCGGGTAGCGCCGCACTCGGGAGACACCCCCGACCCCCTCTGCGGCACGTATTGAAGAACCGAGTAGTCCGTACCCTGCTCGCTAGCTGATGTACGACAGGGCGAAGATCTGGGTTGAGGGCGGTGCCGGCGGGAATGGGTGCGTCTCGTTCCGGCGTGAGGCGCATGTGCCCATGGGCGGGCCCGATGGTGGCGATGGGGGGCATGGTGGCGATGTGGTGCTCGTTTGCGACGCCTCGCGGCGGGACCTGGGGGAGATGAGGGGGACCCGGCACTTCCGGGCCGGCCGGGGGCGGCACGGGCAGGGGTCGAACAAGCATGGGGCGCGGGGGGAGGAGCGGTTGATCCAGGTTCCCTCCGGGACTCAGGCGGTCGCAGTCGACGGCAGCGAGATCGATCTCGTCGCGCCCGGCCAGCGCGCCGTCGTCGCCCACGGCGGGCGTGGCGGTCACGGCAACAAGCGCTTCGCCACCTCCACTCGGCAGGCGCCTCGCTTCGCCGAGAAGGGGACGAGCGGAGAGTCCGGGTGGATCGAGCTGCAATTGAAACTGCTTGCCGACGTCGGGCTGATCGGCCTGCCCAACGCGGGGAAGTCCTCTTTGCTGGGGAGGCTGACGCGAGCGGCCCCGAAGGTGGCCGACTACCCGTTCACGACCCTGGAGCCGGTGCTCGGCACGATCGACGGCGACGACCGCCAGGCGGTGCTGGCAGACATCCCCGGCTTGATCGAGGGCGCCGCCGACGGCGCCGGCCTGGGCCACGAGTTCCTCGCCCATGTCGAGCGTTGCGCGATGCTCGTCCACCTGGTCGAGGTGGCGCCGCTGGAGGGGGACCCGGTCGCCAACTACGAGGCGGTGCGAAACGAGCTCTCCTTTCACGGCGCCGGCCTCGACCTGCTTCCCGAGCTGGTCGTTCTCTCGAAGCGCGACCTGCTCGAGGCCGGTCAGGTCGAGGAGGCTCTCGAGGAGTGGGGCGAGTGGCTTGGCGACCGGGCGCTCGGCGTGCTCGCCGTCTCCTCGGCGACCGGCGAGGGGCTGGAGGAGTTGCGCGGCCGCATCCTCGCTGCATTGCCTGGACTTCCCGAGGAGGCCGCCGGTGGCGGGGCGCCGTCCGGTGACTTCGAGGCGGAGCACCGGGTCTACCGACCTGCCGGCGAAGGGGGCTACTGGATCGAGGCGGAGGGGGAGGGCGCCTTCCGGGTTGTCGGCCGGGGCGTCGAGCTGCTCTTCGAGCGCCACGACCTCTCCAACGAAGAGGCGCTCGCCTACCTCGAGCAGAGGCTCAAGGAGATCGGCGTGGTCGCGGCCCTGAAGCGGGCCGGCTTCGAGTCGGGCGATGAGGTGCGGATCGGCGAAGAGGTCTTCGAACTCGACCCGGCTTCCTAGGTTCTTAGACTGCGGGAGTCATGACCCTCGTCGTCAAGCTTGGATCCTCGATCGTCGCCGCCGACGACGGTGAGCTGCGCGCCGACGTCCTCGACTCGGTCTGCGCGCAGGTCGCCGCGCTGGAGCAGGACGGCGAGCGGGTGGTGATGGTCACCTCCGGGGCGATTGCCCGGGGCATGCGGCTCCTGGAGCTGTCGATCCGGCCGCGGGCGATGGACGAGCTGCAGGCGGCCTCGGCGATCGGCCAGGGGGATCTCTTCCGTGCCTACGAGAGCCGCCTGGCGAGCTACGGGACGCGCGCCGCGCAGGTGCTGCTGACCGCCGCCGACATCGCCGCGCGGACCAACTACCTCAACGCCCGCCAGACGCTGCGCAGGCTGGTCGAGTGGGGGGTGGTGCCGGTCGTCAACGAGAACGACACCACCGCGACCGACGAGATCACCTTCGGCGACAACGACTTCCTCGCCGCCCAGGTGGCGATCCTGCTCGATGCGCGGCTACTTGTCCTGCTCAGCGACGTCGACGGCCTGCACGCGGCCGACCCGCGGCTGGACCCGGATGCCGGCTTGATCTCCGAGGTCGACGATTTCGCCGAGCTCGCGTCGTTGGAGATCGGCGACCGCACCTCGGCCTTCGGCTCGGGCGGCATGCGCAGCAAGGTCGCTGCGGCCGAGATGGCGAGCGAAGCGGGAATCCCGGCGGTGATCTGCAACGGGACCGAGGAGGGCACGCTCAGCGGTGCGGCAAACGGCGGTGAAGTTGGGACGCGTTTCGCGGCCCAGCCGTCAAAAGCATCGAGCTTCAAGCTCTGGCTCAAATATGCGAAGCCCGTACACGGCCGGCTCGTCGTCGACGAGGGCGCCGCCCGGGTCCTGCGTGACAGCGGCTCAAGCCTGCTGCCGGTTGGAATAACCGATGTCGAGGGTGACTTCGACGCCGGCGATGCCGTCGAAGTCACCGCAAGCGGTTCGGTTATCGGCAAGGGGATCGCCGACTATTCAGCGAGCGAGCTGATGCGGGTGATCGGCATGAAGAGTGAGCAGGCGCGCGAGTTGCTTCCGGACGGGGCGGACGAGGTCATCCACCGCGACCGCTTCGTCCTGGTCTAGGGCCCCAGCTACCCTTGTCCAGATGGCTGTAACCACGACCACCGTCGCCGAGTCCTGCGCCGCCGCCAAGGTGGCTGTGCGGGCGCTGTCGAGCGCGAGCACGGCGAAGAAGAACGCCGCCCTGGAGGCTGCCGCGAGGCTGCTGGGCGAGCGGACTGCGGAGATCCTGGAGGCGAATGCGGCCGATCTGGCCGACGAGCGCGCTGTTGGGCTAACCGAGGCGCTTCGCGATCGGTTGACGCTTACCGAGGAGCGGGTTGCCGCGATGGCCGACGGAGTGCGTGCCGTGGCGGCGCTGGCCGACCCGATCGGCGAAGAGCTCGAGCACCGGACGCTGGAGAGCGGACTGGACCTGCGCAAGGTCCGAGTGCCTCTCGGGGTGGTCGCGGTTGTCTACGAGGCGCGGCCAAACGTGACCATCGATTGCGCGGCGTTGACGATCAAGAGCGGCAACGCGATCGTGCTGCGGGGGTCGAGCTATGCGGAGCGTTCGAACGGGGCGTTGGCGGCGATCGTCCGCGAGGCGCTCGCCGAGGTCGGCCTGCCCGAGGACGCGGTGCTGCTGCTTGCCG
Source organism: uncultured Solirubrobacterales bacterium (assembly GCA_963837585.1). Lineage (GTDB taxonomy): Bacteria > Actinomycetota > Thermoleophilia > Solirubrobacterales > 70-9 > CAWINX01. The sequence continues at coordinate 1,004,529 of CAWINX010000003.1, forward strand.
GCGGCGGGCGGGAGGACCTGGCTGAGCTGGCGACCCAGGACGGACTGGTCGACCTGCTGATCCCTCGCGGCGGCGAGGGCCTGAAGGCGGCGCTGAAGGACGTCGCGACGGTTCCGGTGATGTACGCGGCGGCGGGCAACTGCCACGTCTACGTCCATGCCGACGCCGACCTCGAGATGGCGCGGCGGATCGCCTTCAACGCGAAGGTGCAGCGACCCGGGGTGTGCAACGCGGCGGAGACGTTGCTCGTCCACGCCGATCTCGCCGAGGATTTCCTGCCGAGCGCCCTCGCCGAGCTGCGCGACGCCGGGGTCGAGCTGGTCGGCGACGAGCGGGCGCGAGCGTCGTCCGGCGACGTCGAGGTCGGCGCCGCGGGGGACGCGGACTGGGATACCGAGTACCTGGACCTGAAGATGGCGGTGGGCGTCGTCGACTCCCTCGAAGAGGCGGTCGAGCACGTCAACGGGCACGGGACCGGCCATTCGGAGGCGATCGTCACCTCCTCCGAGGACGCTTCGGCGCGGTTCGTCGCCGGAGTCGACGCGGCGGTCGTCTACACCAACGCCTCGACTCGCTTCACCGACGGCTTCGAGTTTGGGATGGGGGCGGAGATCGGCAACTCGACCCAAAAGCTGCACGCGCGGGGGCCGATCGGCCTGCGGGAGCTGACCACGTTCAAGTACGTCGTCCACGGCGACGGCCAGGTGCGTGAGTAGCGCGGGCGGGGGCATCGGTGTCCTCGGCTCGGCGTTCAACCCGCCGCACCTGGGGCACCTGGCGCTCGCCCAGGAGGCGCTATGGCAGCTCGGGCTCGACGAGGTCGTCCTGGTTCCGACCGGCGAGGCGCCGCACAAGCGGATCGTCGACGACCCGGGGCGGGAGCTGCGGCTGGCGATGACCCGGCTGGCGGCGGCCGACGACGCGCGCTTCTCCGTCTCCACCGTGGAGGTGGACCGCGAGGGGCCGTCCTATACGTATGAGACGTTGGAGTTGCTTGGGCGAGAAAGAGGCGACACGGAGTTGGTGTTCGTGATGGGGGCGGACGCCGCCGTGGGGCTGGAGAGCTGGCGGATGCCGGAGCGAGTTGTGGAGCTGGCGCGGCTGGCGGTGGCGCGGCGGGCGGGAGTCTCCGACGCCGAGGTCGGCCGCGACGATGCGCAGCCTCGGCGCCGAGGGCCGGGCGACGATGCTGGAGATGCCGCAGTTCGGCGTCTCCTCTTCGGCGGTGCGCGAGCGCGCCGCGGCGGGACGTCCGTTGCGCTACCTGGTGCCGGAGCCGGTGGCGCGGTTCATCGAGGAGAAGGGGATCTACGCGTGAGCGGCGAGTTCTCCTCGGAAGGCTTGGCGCGGCGACTGGCGGAGCTCGCCGACTCCAAAGCGGCGAGCGAGATCGTCGTGCTCGACATGCGCGGTCTCGTCTCCTACACGGACTTCCTGGCGATCTGCACTGCGCGCAACGAGCGCCAGGCGCGGGCGATCGTCGACGAGGCGAAGCTGAGGGTGAAGCAGGACGACGGGCTCCTGCCGGGCGGGATGGAGGGCGAGGGAACGGCGGGCTGGATCGTCGTCGACTACCTCGACTGCGTGCTCCACGTCTTCACGGCCGAGGAGCGCGAGCGCTACCGGTTGGAGGACCTCTGGCGCGAGGCGCCGCGGCTGGAGTTGGGCCTGGATGCGGTCGAGGCACCCTCCGTCGCCGGCGCCTGACCGGGCTTCGCCGAACGCCTGTTCGATTCCGAGGCGTTTGTCACAAATACCGTCCGAAGGCCCCCCTACGGTGCCGCCATGGCCAGCTTCAAGAGGGCTCTTTTCGGCTACCGCCGGCCCGATGTCGATACGGCACTTTCCTCCAAGGCCGCGCGCATCGCCAAGCTGGAGCGCCACGCGCGGCACGCTGGAGCGTCACGCGGCCAAATTGCAGCGCCAGGTGACGGAGACGACGGCTCTCGAAGTGGAGCTGGAGTCGCTGTCCGGGATGGTGATCGAGCGAGAGCGCGAGATCCGCGGCCTGCGCGAACAGCTGCGCGAGGCGGGCGCGCGCTACGACCGCAACGCCGCCTCGCTGGAGGCGGTGTCGGCGCGGTTGGAGGAGATCCAGGCCCAGGCTCGCGGCCAGGCGACGCGGATCAGGATGAAGGCGCTTGACGAGGCGGTCGCGATGAGCTTGCGGGCGCAGGCGATGGCCGAGGCGGTACAGGCGGACGCGACGAACGGCGCCGGGCCGGAGGCGAATGGCAACGGCCACGCGAAGGTCGAGCCGCGCGATGTCTTCGAAGGGCTGGTGCGGGTCGAGATCGGGCCGCTCGGCGACTTCTCGCAGCTGGTCGGCTTCGAGGACGCCGCCGAGCAGATCGGCGCCACCTCTGAGATCTCTGTCGAGCGCTTCTCGGAGGGTCGGGCGACCCTCTCGATGCGACTGGACGAGCCGGTCGAGCTGCTGCGCGAATTGGAAGAGCGCTCGCCCTTGGAGTTCCGCGTCCGCCACACGGCGGACGACAGCCTCATCCTCGACGTCGACGAGGACCAGGGCCCCGAGCAGCAAGCCGCGTAGCGCCCCGCCGCGCGTCACGCATTTGTTGCACTTTTGTCACGTTTGAACCTTGCTTTGGGGTGGCGGTTATACGAACATATGTTCGTGAACAATCCCAACGACAAGGGCAACGTCGCCGAGTTGGCGATAGCCACGGAGGCGGCAAGACTTGGCCTGTCGGTTCTCAAGCCGCTGACCGAACATGAGCGCTACGACCTCGCTCTCGGCATCGGCGAAGCGTCTACTTCGCGTCCAATGCAAATGGGCGAGCCACAATGGCGAATGTGGTGTGCGTCCATGTTGGTCGCTGCCGCACTCGGCAGGCGCGGATACATTCGAGCCAACCTATCAAGCGCATGAGGTTGATGCCCTCGCGGCCTATTGCCAGGCGCTCGATCGCTGTTACCTCTTGCCTGTTGCGATGGTGGCCGGCAAGCACGCGATGCATTTGCGAACGGCCCCTGCAAGGAATAGTCAAGCGCCGCGATAAACTTCGCCGCAGATTACGAGCTTGGGGCTGTAGCTCAGCTGGAAGAGCGCCGCGATGGCATGCGGGAGGCCGAGGGTTCGAGCCCCTCCAGCTCCACTTCCATCAAGGGTCCGGAGGGTTTTACTTCCGGATCCAGCCCCGCCGATTCAAAGAGATGGGCGGCATGGCGAGTTCCGCAAGCTTGCCCAGTACATGAGGGCTGGAGGCCGGAGGAACGGAGATCCTGGGCCGCCGGGCACGGTCGCCCCATCGAGCCGCCTAGGTACGCCGCGGCGGTAAACGAGTCATGATGTCATCTCTCCGTCTCGGGAATGACCAGGCCGTTCAGGTCGGCGCGCTCTCGTCTGGTGCTGGCGATGCACCCGGACCACTTCACGCTCGACGAGTTAATCCGGGAGATGACCGCCGGCTCCCACGACTTCGCCGAGCGCGACGCGGTGGAGCGGGCGGTGCGCGATCTGGTCGGCGCCGGCCTGCTGCGTCGCTGCGGCGAGTTGGTCTTGCCGACCAGGGCGGCCGTGCACTTCCACCGGCTCGAAGTCGCGTGACGCCTCGTGGTCACGCCTCAAACTCGCCCCTTGCTTTGCCGATGAGTCAGCGATGAACGCTAACCAGCACGTCTTCTCGCATGGGATACGGGACACGCGTGCCACCTTCGAGGCTTGGAACGAGCGGCATTGGTCGGTGCTGCGCGGCTGGTTGGCGCTGAGCGTTGCGATCGCGCTCACCCTGCTCGTCGCGGTCTGGTTCGTCGCCGGGCTGTTGACCCCCGACCTGACCCCGATCCACCTGCCGGGCCTCACTTCACCTTCTCAGCCGGCCGACCTGCTGCCGATCCTCGAGCGCAACTCCCTCGTCCTCGCCTTGCACGCGACCGCCTGTGTCGCCGGCTTCATCGCGGGCGCCTCGATGCCGATTGCCGCCGCTCAGCGCTCCGGCTTCTCCCGCTGGGTCCACGTCAAGGCCGGCGAGCTGGCGATCCTCTTCGTCTGCGCGGTGACGATCTTCTCCCTCTCCACCCAGGCGCTCTACCTCGGTTTCCAGGGCTCCACGATCGCCTTCCAACTCCACATCACTCGACTCGAGCTGATCCTCAGCGTCCTGCCCCACGCGATCCCCGAACTGACCGCCCTCTTCCTGCCCCTCGCCGCCTGGCTGATCGCCAGTCGGCGCGGCGAATGGAACCAGCTCCTCGCCGCAACCTTCATCACCGTCCTGCTCGCCGTCCCAACCCTGGTGGCCGCCGCGACGGTGGAGGTCTACATCTGGCCCCACATCCTCCGGGCCCTATCCCCTGTGGCTTGACGCATCGGCCGCGGGTCCTGGCGCCGGGGCGGGGAAGCTTCATGCGCGCGGCGCGGCGGCTGCCGCCGTTTTGGCGCCACCACCCCTGCGGGGGCGGCTGCGCCACCTCCTCGGGGCGGTCCCCCAAAACCGCGTCACCCACCGCGAGCCACGTCTTGGCAGGACGCTTCTCCGCGGGTGGCGCCGGGGCGGGGGTGGTGTCCCGCCCGCGCGGAGTCTGCGGAGCTGAGGGCTTGAGCCCTTGACGCGCTTCCGTCCCGGTCAGCGGAGCAGAGCGCAGCGCCAGGGAGGCCACCCTCGCCCCGGCGTCAGGACCCGCGGCCAAGCGCCCTCATAAGATCGCGTTCATGAGTGTGGAGCGAACGGGATACGACCCGAAGACGATCGAGGCGAAGTGGCAGCAGGTTTGGGCCGAGGAGAAGACCTGGGAGGTCGCCAACCCGGGGCAGCCCGGCTTTGACGATTCCAAGCCGAAGTCCTACGTGCTCGAGATGCTGCCCTACCCCTCCGGGGAGCCCCACGTCGGCCACCTCAAGTGCTACGCGGTCGGCGACGCGATCGCCCACTTCCGCCGCCGCCACGGCTTCGAGGTGATCCACCCGATGGGCTACGACGCCTTCGGCCTGCCGGCCGAGAACAACGCGATCAAGACCGGCGAGCCCCCGCGCGAGGCAACCGAGCGCTCGATCGCCTCCTTCCGCCGCCAGTTCCGCGAGTGGGGGATCTCAATCGACTGGTCGCGTGAGCTCGGCACCCACACGCCCGAGTACTACCGCTGGACCCAGTGGATCTTCCTGAGGTTGTTCGAGAAAGGGCTCGCCTACCGGACCGAAGCGCCGGTGCAGTGGTGCCCCAAGGACGCCACCGTGCTCGCCAACGAGCAGGTCGTCGACGGGCGCTGCGAGCGCTGCGGCACGCCGGTGGTGCGGCGCAACCTCGAGCAGTGGTTCTTCCGGATCACCGACTACGCCGAGCGCCTGCTCGCCGACTTCGACCGGCTCGAGTCCTGGCCCGAGCACGTGATCACCATGCAGCGCAACTGGATCGGCCGCTCCGAGGGGGCCGAGGTCACCTTCCGCTGTGAAGAGCTCGATCTCGACTTCCCCGTCTTCACGACTCGCCCCGACACCCTGTTCGGCGCCACCTTCTTCGTCCTCGCCCCCGAGCACCCCGAGCTGGAGCGTCTGGTCGCCGGCACCCCAGCCGAGCAGTCCGTGCGCGAGTACGTCGACCAGGTCGCCCGTGAGTCGGCCGACGAGCGCGGCGCCGAGGACCGCCCCAAGACGGGCGTGCCGCTGGGGCGCAGCGTCGTCAACCCGGTCAACGGCGAGGAGATACCGATGTTCGTCGCCGATTACGTGCTGATGGAGTACGGCACCGGGGCGATCATGGCCGTGCCCGGTCACGACACCCGCGACTACGAGTTCGCCAAGGCCTTCGACCTGCCGGTGAAGCGGGTGATCGAGGGCATCGACCCCGAGGTCGCCCGCGACGACGAGGGCCTTCCCTACCCCGGCGACGGGGCGATGGTCGGCTCCGGACGCTTCGACGGCAGGGGAAACCGCGAGGCCTACGCGGAGATCGTCGAGTGGCTCGCTTCCGAGGATCGGGGACAGTCCTCCGTCAACTACCGGCTGCGCGACTGGCTCGTCTCCAGGCAGCGCTATTGGGGGGCGCCGATCCCCGTTGTCTACTGCGACGAGTGCGGGATTGTCCCGGTGCCGGACGACCAGCTGCCCGTCGAGCTGCCCGATGTCGACGACTACGCCCCGCAGGGCCGCAGTCCCCTCGCGGCGGCAGAGGAGTGGGTCGCCACGACCTGCCCGCGCTGCGAGGGCCCGGCCCGCCGCGAGACCGACACGATGGACACCTTCGTCGATTCCTCCTGGTACTTCATCCGCTACCTCGACCCCCGCAACGCCGACGCCGCCTGGGACCGCGCGGCGGCCGACCACTGGCTCCCGGTCGACCAGTACATCGGCGGGGTCGAGCACGCGATCCTCCACCTCATGTACGCGCGCTTCTTCACCAAGGCGCTCGCCGACATCGGGCTGCTCGACGTGCAGGAGCCGTTCGCCAACCTCTTCGCCCAGGGGATGATCACCCGCGACGGGGCAAAGATGTCGAAGTCGAAGGGCAACACGGTCAGCCCGGCCGAGTACGTGGAGCGCCACGGCGCCGACACGGCTCGAACCTACGTCTGCTTCATGGGGCCGCCCGAGCGCGGCGGCGACTGGTCCGACGAAGGCGTCGAAGGCGTCAACCGCTTCCTCTCGCGGCTGTGGCGGCTCTGCGAAGAGGTCGAGGAGATGGGCGCGGGCGAGGTGTCCGCGAGCGCCGATGGGGACGGCCGGGCGATTCTCGCCAAGGCCAACTGGGCGATCGACAAGGTCACGCGGGATTTTCAGCGCGGCTTCCAGTTCAACACCGCGATCGCCGCGGTGATGGAGCTGGTCAACGAGGCCTACCGGGTCAAGGACGACCTCTACGCCGAGCCCGAGGGCGTGGCGGCGATTCGCTTCGCCGCAGCGACCGCCGCCTCGCTGATCTTTCCCTTCGCGCCCCACCTCGGCGCCGAGATATGGGAGCGTCTGCAGGGAGGCCGCATCTGGGAGGAGTCCTGGCCGCAGGCCGATCCCGCCCTGTTGGTCAGCGACACGGCGACCCTCGTCGTCCAGGTCAACGGCAAGCTGCGCGACCGGATCGAGGCGGACGCCGACGCCTCCCGCGAGGAGCTCCTGGAACTGGCTCGACAGAGCGAAAAGGTCGCCAAGCACCTCGACGGCAAAGAGGTGGTCAAGGAGATCGTCGTGCCTGGCAAGCTGGTCAACCTCGTGGTCCGTTAGTCGGCGTTTCCCCCGGCCGAGGCCAGCTTCTGCTAGAAAGCGCGCGTGCTCGTCAGGCGCCTCGACGAAGCTCCCGTGGAGGAGTGGCATCGCCTTCGGTCCCACGTCCTCATGGACGCGGGCGAGATGGGCTCGCGCAACATGTCGGTCACCTGGCTCGTGGTACCCGGCGGCGCCGAGCAGACTTTGCGCTCGCATGAGGAGGCCGAGCAGGCCTACGTGATCGTGCGGGGCTCGGGGACGATGTCCGTTGCCGGCGACACCCAGCGGGTTGGGGAGGGCGACCTGATCCTCGTCCCGCCGGCGACCGACCACTCGATCGCCAACGATGGCGACGCCGACTTCGCCCTCGTCTCGGTCCAGTCGCCGCCGGTCACCGTGGCCGAGCTCTACGGCGATCGGATGGCCGAGGTCAACGGTTACGACGACGACGAAGATCTGTAACTCAATCGTCTGATTTGGCGCGCCACTCGCGCGCCGCCGTTCGCGACGCTTCGGGTCATGCCCGACGTTTCACGCTCGCAGTTGGTCGTCTACGGCGCTGTCGCGGTCGCCCTTCTGTTTGTCGGCGCCCGGGCGATCCGGGCGGAGGGCAGCGGCGGTCCTTCGACTTCACCCTCGTACTCGACGGGATCGAGCTCTTCGTCGAGTAGCGGTGGCGGAGGAGGGTTCAGCATCGGCGACGGCCGTGGAACCGATGTCGTCGTCGACGTCACCGGCGCTGTCGGCCGGCCGGGCGTCTACAGGTTGCCGGCGGGCGCCCGGGTCACCGACGCCGTCGAACGCGCCGGGGGCGCCGACGGCGGGGCGCTGCTGGAGGCGGTCAATCTCGCGGCCCGCCTCGCCGACGGGCAGCAGATCGTCGTCCCGGAAAAGGGACCCGGCGGCGCGGCGGTCGGCGTCGCCGGCGCGAGTGCGGATGACGCTCCGATCAGCCTCGGCACGGCGACCGCCGAGCAACTCGACACGATCGACGGGATCGGCCCGGTAACCGCGCAGAAGATCGTCGAGTACCGCGATCAGCACGGAGGGCTCTCCTCGGTGGACCAACTCAACCAGGTGAGCGGCATCGGGCCGGCCACCATGCAGGCGCTGCGAGCCCGCCTCCAACCGTAGGGATCGTGTCGCGCCGGTCGACCCTGCCGGTCCTGTTCGGCGTGCTGGCGGTTGTTGCGATCTCGCTGCTCAACCTGAGCCGAATCGAGGGTCGGGCCGAGAGCGCCCTGGCGCGAGGGATGCCGCCGCGCGAGGCGGAGCTGGCGCGCGGCTTCGTCCTCGGGCGGGATGAGCGGATCGACCCCCAGACCGTCGACGACTTCCGTCGCGCCGGCCTCAGTCACCTCCTCGCCGTCTCGGGAGAGAACGTGACCCTGCTCGCCCTGCTGGCGATGCCGTTGCTTGCCGCGCTTGGCATCGGGCTTCGCGAGCGCCTGCTCTGGGTGCTCGGCCTGATCGCCGTCTACGTGCCGCTGACCGGCGCCGGGCCCTCGATCCAGCGAGCCGGCGTGATGGGCGCGATGGGAGTGCTCGCGACGTTGGCCGGGCGTCGCGCGTCGCGCTTCTACGCGCTGGCGGTCGCGGCGCTGCTGACGCTGGCGGTCGATCCCAAGGTCGCCTCCGACGTCGGCTGGCAGCTCAGCTTCGCCGCCGTGGTCGGGATCCTGCTGCTTTCCGCGCCGCTGCGGACGGCGATCGCCGCCAGGATCGGGAGGCGCGGCTGGCGCGGCGCCCTGGCCGAGGGCGCTGCGGTGACGACGGCCGCGACGCTGGCCACCGCGCCGCTGATCGCCTATGACTTCGGCACCGTCTCGACCGCGACTCTGGCCGCCAACCTGCTGGCGATGCCGGCGGTGGCGCCGGCGATGTGGCTGGGGATGGCTTCCGCCGCGGCCGGGCAGGTCCCCGGCTTTCCGGTCGAGGCGTTCAACGCGGTCAATGCGCTGCTGCTCGGCTACATCGCGCAGGTCGCCGCCTGGTGCGGGCGTCCGGGTTGGGCCTACCTGCAGGTGCGGCTGAGCGCCGCCGGCCTGGTCACCTCCTACCTGGGCCTGGCGATGGCAGTGATCCTCGCTTTCCGACTTGCCCATTCGCGTCGCATCGCGGCGGCGCGAGCCGCGAAGCGCGCCGTCTCAGCCCAAGAAACTCGCCGGTGTAACGCGTTGGCGTTCTGTGGCAACGCCAACGCGTTACACCGGCGACGACACGCTTTACCGACTGCGATCGCGATCGCGACGGTGGCGGTCGTTGTGCTTGTCCTGGTCAGGGCGGGGGACGGCGCCCAAGGCGTTGCGCCGACCCCAGGTTTGCGGATCGAGGTGCTCGACGTCGGCCAGGGCGACTCGATTCTGTTGCAGCCGGCGAAGGCCCCGGCGATCCTCGTCGACGGAGGGCCGCCGGGCGACGATCTCGCCGCCAAGTTGCACAGCGCCGGGGTGGATCGGCTCGGCGCGGCCGTCGTTACCCATTACCAATCCGACCACGCAGGCGGGATCGAGGAGCTCCTCGGCCGCTTTCCGATCCAACGGCTGCTCTACGCGCAGCCGAACAGGCGCCTACTCGGCGAGGCTCGCGCCGCCGGCGTCACTGCGCACCAGGTCGTCGCGGGTGGCGAAATCCGCTCCGGCCGCCTTCGCATCGACGTCATCTGGCCGCCCGGCTCGCTCGCCGCCGAGCCGCTTGCCGGTGCAGATCCCAACGAGCGGGCCGTGGTCGCCGTAGCGCGCTGGCGCCGCTTCTCGATGCTGCTCACCGCCGACGCCGAGGCCGAGGCGGTGCCGATCGATCCGGGGCCGATCGAGGTGCTCAAGGTCGCCCACCACGGCAGCGACGACGCAGGGCTCGGGCCGCTGCTCGAGCGGACCCGGCCAAAGTTGGCGGTGATCTCGGTGGGCGCAGACAACTCCTACGGGCACCCAACCCCTGGCACCATGGCGATCCTGGCCCGGCATGGCGTCAGAACGCTGAGGACCGACCTCGACGGCCCCGTCGTCATCGAGTGTCCGACCGGGGAGCTCGTTCCCCCGTCGATGCCTCCGGCTGACGCCGGCGCCGCGCTTCTAAACTCGTCGGATCGCCGAGATGAACCCCCTCTACCTGATCGCCGGCACCGACTCGGCGAAGATCGACGCGACCCGGGCCCGCCTCCGGACTCGCGCCGAGGGCGAGGGGGGCGCCGGTGCGCTTGAGGTCTTCGAGCCCAGTGAGGGACGCGGAGCGCCCGACCACGAGGCGCTGATCGGGACGATCCCGGCAATGTCGCTGACCGGCACGCGACGCTACCTGCTGGTCGACGGTGTCGAGCGCTGGCGCGATCGTCAGCAGGAGGCGGTGGCGGCCGCCGTTGTGGGGCTCCCTCCCGACCTCTCGATCGTTCTGATCGCACGCGGCAAGGCCCCCCCGAAGCTGCTCAAAGCGGTCAAGGCCGCGAAAGGGGAGGTCCACGAGTTCGAGGCGCCCAAAGCGCGCGAGATGCCCCGCGCCCTTGTCGCCGACGCGAAGCGACTCGGGTTCCGCCTTGAGCCGGTGGCGGCACGGGTCCTGGTCGATCGGATGGGGGCGAACCCGGTTCGCCTCGCCCGCGAGCTGGAGCGCCTCGCTCTCTGGGCCGGCGACGGGGGCGAGGTGAGCGCGGCCGATCTCGACGCGATGATCGCCGATACCTCCGAGGCGGCGGTCTGGTCGCTCTCGGACGCTCTGCTTGAACGAGACGCGGCACGAGCGCTGGCGATCGGGGAGCGCTTGATCGACCAGGGTGAGAACGTCACCGGGTTGATTTACGGCCTTGCCTCGCGCTTGCGCAAAGCGTGCGCGGCGGTCGCCCAGCTCGAGGACGGCGTCCCGCCAAAGCAGGTCGAGTCGAGCCTCGGCATGCACCCCTACGCAGCCAAGCAGTTGGTTGCCCGACTCCGCGAGGCGGATCTGGGTGAGCTGAGGGAGGCGACGGAGACGCTCGCGGACCTCGAGGTCTGGTGCCGCGGAGGAGCCGACTATGGCGACGAGCTGGCGCTTACGCTCGCGCTGAGGCAAGCGGCGGGGGCGGCGGCGTAGCTACTTCGTGGCGGCCGCGGAGATGCGAGCCGCTTTGGCCTTCTTGCGGGCGCCGGTGTTCTTGTGCAGCGCGCCCTTTTGCACCGCCTTGTCGATCTTCGAAATCAGATCGCGGTGCTCGGCCTCGATTGCGGCTGAGTCGCCGCCCTCGACGGCGCTCTCGAGCCGGCGAAAGTGCGTCTTCACCGTGCTCGTCAGGAGCCGGTTCTCGGTGCGCTCGCGCTCGCTGCGTAGGATCCGCTTCTTCTGTGAGGCTATGTTGGCCATGAGTCGTGGGCCAAGAGCGGGCGTCGGCCGGCTCCGGGCGGCCGCCGACTATAGCGACTGAGACCCAGCTTGGAGACGCCCGAGGCACCTGACAAGAACGAGCGCGAGGAAGATGCCCTCGCCGTCGACGCCGCCGTGCGGGCCGCGGAGGCCTTCGACCCGGTCGAGGGCTCGGCCGGCGAGCCCGCCCCGGGACGCCAGGCGGGCCGGATTGCCCGCTCGACCGCGTTCTTCTCGATCGCGACGGCGGCCTCGCGGGTCGCGGGCCTCGTGCGGGAGATAGTCGCCGCCAGCTATTACGGGATCAGCGGCCCGATGTCGGCCTTCACGATCGCCTTCCAGGTCCCGAACCTGGTTCGCAGCCTCTTTGCCGACGCGGCGCTGCAGCCGGCCTTCGTCCCGGTCTTCACCGAGCAGCTCGAGCAGAAGAACTACCGCGAGGCCTTCCGCCTCGCCTCGACCCTGCTCTTGATCGTCACCATGGTCCTCGGCGCGATCACGGCCCTGTTCGTGCTCATCGCCCCGGTCGTGATGCCGCTGTTCGCCCCCGGCTTCAAGGGGGAGATCCTCGACCTGACGATCACCCTCTCTCAGGTCCTCTTTCCGATCCTGATCCTGCTCGGGATCAGCGGCGTCGTGGTCGGGATCCTCAACAGCTACGACCGCTTCGGCGCCTTCGCGATCTCCCCGTTCTTTTGGAACCTGACGATCATCGCGGTGCTCGTCTTCCTGGAGCCGCGCTTTCATGGGCGCAACCAGATCTACGCCTATGCGATCGGGATCCTGATCGGCACGCTCGTCCAGCTGTTGATCCCGGTCTTCGACCTGCGCAACACGCCGTTCAAGTTCAACTGGAGCTTCGAGTGGCGCCATCCCGGAGTGCGGCGCGTCCTGCTCCTGATGCTGCCGGTGACGATCAGCCTCGGCCTGATCAACTTCAACATGCTGATCAACAGCCTCTTCGGCAGCCTCGTCTCCGACCAGGCGCCGGCGGCAATCGACAAGGCGTTCCGGATCTACCAATTGCCGCAGGGGATCTTCTCGGTGGCGATCGCGACGGTCTTGTTCCCGACCCTGGCGCGCTACGCGACCCGCGGCGCGATCGACGACCTACGGGCGACGATGGCCAATGGGATGCGGCAGATCCTCTTCGTCCTGCTGCCCGCCGCAACCGCGGTACTGGTCCTCTCGGAGCCGATGATCCGCCTCGTCTACCAGCGCGGCGCCTTCGACGCGGCGCAGACGACGCTCGTCGCGACGGCGCTTTTCTGGTTTGCCTTCTCGTTACCCACCAACGGCCTCTACCTGCTGCAGACCCGTACCTTCTTCAGCCTCCAGCAGCCCTGGCGGGCGACCGGCCTGGCGGTCGTCGACCTGGTCGTCTCGACCGCGGCCGCCGCCGCCCTGTACGGGCCGTTCGGGGTGGGCGGGATCGTCGCCGGCACCGGCATCGGCACGACCGTCGCCGCCGTCCTCCAGGCTTTCGTCCTGCGCAGGGAGTTCGGCGGGTTGGAGTTGGATCGGCTGCTCTCGACGACACTGCGCATCGTCCTCGCCTCGGCGGCGCTCGCCGGGGTCTCCTTCGGCGTCTGGGACGCGCTCGACCAGGCACTCGGCCGCGGCTTGGTCGCCCAGATCGTCTCCCTCGGCGTGGCCCTCGGCTTCGGCGTGGTCTGGCCTACTTGGGTGCGTCAAAGCTGCTGAAGATCGCCGAACTGGAGCAGATAACCCGCCTGCTTCGCCGCAGCTAGATGCTCAGCCTCTCGCGCTACCTCCTGGGCGTGGTCGAGCTTGCGCTCCTGGCCGGGCTTCGCCACTCTCGGGAGCGTTCAGCTCCGCAGGCGCTTGCTTCCCAGCTTCTCCGGACCGCCCGCATGGCTGGCGACTGGCGGTGATCGCACTTGGCTCTGCTGCTCTGGGTGGCTGAGCTGCTGGGCCTGTTCGGTGCATTCATGGCTCTGCCCTACGTCCTCTGCCGTGGTGGCTCTGGGGCTGGGGATGTGGGCGCTCACCCGCGGGTGGCGCCGGGGGGCGGGGGGTCGAGGACAGCTCGGCCCGCAGCGCCCCCCGCCCCCCGGCGACAGGACCCGCGGTCGAGCGGTCGATATCTCAACCTTGATCGCCCTGGCAATTGCCGTCCTGGCGGTTGTGCATTTCGCAGCCAACGTGCGTTTACGGCTGAGCACGGGAATGACCGGGTTCGACTCCACCTGGTACCACGGCCCCTTCGCCGCCGGGTTCTTCCAGAGCGGCGACACCTGGAGCCTGCACTTCATCGCGCCGCAGTTCCTCGCCTGGTTCTACCCGGCCAACTCGGAGGTCTTCCACGCGATCGGGATGGCGGCGTTCAGCCGAGACATCTCTCTCGCCGCTGCTGAACCTCGGTTGGTTTGTGGGCTGTCTGCTTGCCGCCTGGTGCATCGGGCGGCCGTACAAGGTCGCGCCCTGGTCCCTCGCCCTGGGGGCAATCGCACTCAGCGTTCCCGCCCTCTCCGATCAGGCCGGGGAGGCGCGCAACGACATCGTCGGGATCTTCTTCCTACTCGCTGCTGTCGCGGTTGCCGTCAACGCCTGGCAGCTGCGCTCCGATCGGGGCCTCCCAGCGGGTGCGTTGATCGTCGTCGGCCTCGCGGCCGGACTTGCCGCCGGGACCAAGCTCAACTTCCTGCTTCCCGCCGCGACGCTGGTGATCGGCCTCACCGCAATCGCGCCCCGCGGGAAACGGTGGCGCTCGCTCGCCGCGGCGGGACTGGCGGCCCTCGCCGGAGGCGGCTACTGGTACCTACGCAACCTCGTCCACACCGGCAACCCGCTGCCCTGGGTGCGTCATCTGGGGCCGATCTCCCTGCCGGCCCCCCAGCAGGCGCTGGGAGGCCGCGAAGGACACAGCGCGCTCGGCTACCTGGCCGACGGCACGGTCTGGTCGGACTGGTTCCTCCCCGGCCTGCATCACGGGCTGACGATCCTCTGGCCGCTCTTCCTCGCGCTGACCCTCGCCGGGCTCCTGGGCTGCTTCGCTCGTGGCGCCGGACCGTTGCTGCGAGTGATGGGAGCAACCGGCTTGGCGGTGATAGCCGCCTGGCTGATCGCCCCGACCTCGGCTTCGGGCCCGCTCGGGATGCCCCGCGGCTTCGAATCGGGCCTGCGCTATCTGGCGCCCAGCCTGGTTCTCGGTTTGGCGCTTGTCCCCGTTGTCTTGCGCGGACGGCTCCGTCCGGCAGGCGAGGGGAACCCCTCGAACGGGCGGATACTCAAAGTGCCGAGCCAGCTGGCTCGGCACTTGTCCGGGCGAGGGGTTCCCCTCGCCTGCCTCGCCCTGGCTTGCCTCGCACTGATAGCCGTCGGCTATCGCGAGCAACGCGGCTACCTCCAGCATCGCTACGCCGACCCCGGCTTCACCACCCAGGGCCTCGACGCCGCCTTCAAGTGGGCCCAATCCATCTCGGGCGCCCGCATAGCGACAACGAGCACCCGCCAGTACCCCCTCTACGGCCGCGATCTCTCCAACCACGTCCAGTACGTAGGCACCCAAACGCCCCACGGCGGCTTCGTCGCCCCCACGACCTGCCCCCAATGGCGTCGCCTCCTCAACGAAGGCAACTACGACTACGTCGTCGCCACCCTCGACCGAACAGAGGCAGGTAAGGCGGCCTATCCCGCGCAAGCTCGCTGGACCGCAGGGCCGAACGCCGCGC
Source organism: uncultured Solirubrobacterales bacterium (assembly GCA_963837585.1). GTDB lineage: Bacteria > Actinomycetota > Thermoleophilia > Solirubrobacterales > 70-9 > CAWINX01. The sequence goes on from CAWINX010000003.1 coordinate 1,019,709, forward strand.
TCGTCCTGCGAAAGCCTCCCACGGCCGTCTTTCGGCTGACGGGATCCCTCGATCCGTCGTCCTGTCCGTAGCGCTTCTCCAGCGGGTGGCGTCGGGGGTTGGACGGACGCGATCGGAGGCTGCTGAGGGCAAGGCTCCATCCCTGATCGCGAATGGTCCCGGTGCCCGAAGCAGCGCGCAGAGCGCGTCCGGGTGACCCCCGACGACAGGACCCGCGGGCCGAGCGCTTCGTCCCTGGAGGTCGGGTCGCCATACTCCGGCACCCGATGGACCGCATCAGAAACTTCTCGATCATCGCCCACATCGACCACGGCAAGTCGACCCTGGCCGACCGCATCCTCGAGATCACCGGCGCCGTCGACCCGAAGAAGATGCGCGCCCAGGTGCTCGACTCGATGGACCTCGAGCGCGAGCGGGGGATCACGATCAAGGCCCAGGCGGTGCGGGTCGAATACAAGGCCTCCGACGGGCAGGCCTACCACCTGCACCTGATCGACACTCCCGGCCACGTCGACTTCTCCTACGAGGTCTCGCGCAGCCTCGCCGCCTGCGAGGGCGCTCTGCTCGTCGTCGACGCCGCGCAGGGAGTCGAGGCGCAGACCGTCGCCAACACCTACCTGGCGATCGAGAACGGGCTGGAGCTGATCCCGGTGATCAACAAGGTCGATCTGCCGGGCGCTGAGCCGGAGGTGGTGGCAGGGGAGATCGCCGACCTGCTCGGTGGCGACCCGGGCGACGTCTTGAAGATCTCGGCCAAGACCGGGGAGGGCGTGGTCGAGGTCCTGGAGGCGATAGTCGAGCGCATCCCCGCCCCCAAGGGCGACCCCGCCGCGCCCTCGCGCGCCCTCATCTTCGACTCCGAGTTCGACCAGTACCGCGGCGTAATCGCCTACGTGCGGATGGTCGACGGCTCCTTCCGCAAGCGCGAGCAGGTCGTCGCGATGCAAAACGGCACCGAGGCCGACATCGACGACATCGGCTTCTTCCGTCCCCAGATGTCGCCCGTCGCCGGCATGGACGCGGGCGAGGTCGGCTACGTCATCACCGGCATCAAGGACGTCGCCAAGCTGCGGGTCGGCGACACGCTGACCTCGCTGGAGCACCCCGCCTCAGAGCCGCTGGAGGGCTACCGCGAGGTCAAGCCGATGGTCTTCTGCGGCCTCTTCCCGATCGAGACCGATCGCTACGAGGACCTCCGCGACGCGCTCGACAAGCTGGCGCTCAACGACGCGGCCCTTTCCTATGAGCCGGAGACCTCGGATGCGCTCGGCTTCGGCTTCCGCTGCGGCTTCCTCGGGCTCCTCCACATGGAGATCGTCCGCGAGCGGCTGGAGCGCGAGTACGGCCTCGAGCTGCTGGCGACCACGCCGAACGTGCGCTACGAGGTCCATCTGGACAGCGGCGAGTCGGTCGAGGTCCGCAGCCCGACCGAGATGCCCGACCCGGGCTCGATCGTCGAGATCGAGGAGCCCTACATCCGCGCCACCGTGATCGCCCCCTCCGACTACGTCGGCGCGGTGATGGAGCTCTGCCAGAAGCGGCGGGGCACCCATGTCGACATGCACTACCTCAGTCCGCAGCGGGTCCAGATTCGCTACGACCTGCCGCTTGCCGAGATCGTCCTCGACTTCTTCGACTACCTGAAGTCCTCGACCCGCGGCTACGCCTCGCTCGACTACGAGACGATCGGCAACCGGCCGGGCGACCTGGTCAAGCTCGACATCCTCCTCGCCGGCGACAAGGTTGACGCGCTCTCGGTGGTCGTCCACCGCGACTTCGCCTACGAGCAGGGAAAAGTCTTGGTCGAGCGACTGCGCAAGACGATCCCCCGCCAGCTCTTCGACATCCCCGTGCAGGCGGCGATCGGCTCCCGGGTGCTGGCACGGGAGACCGTCAAGGCGCTGCGCAAGGACGTCACCGCGAAGCTCTACGGCGGCGACGTCACCCGCAAGCAGAAGCTTCTGAAGAAGCAGAAAGCGGGCAAGAAACGGATGAAGCAGGTGGGCCGGGTGGAGGTCCCACAGGAGGCGTTCCTCGCCGTCTTGGAGATCGACGAGTAGGTAGGGTGCCGCGCCATGGCAATCAAGACCGAAGCGATAGGCAAAGAGTTCCCCGCCACGACGTATGAGATCGGCAAGGAGAAGATCGCCGAGTACGCGCGTGTGATCGGGATCGACAACCCGGTTCACTTCGACCGCGAGGCGGCGAAGGCGGCCGGCTTCCGCGACGTCGTCGCGCCGCCGATGTTCTGCGTCGTCTACAGCGCCCCGGCGCTGGCGCCGGCGATGTTCGACCCCGAGGTGGGAATGAACTTCGCCGCGATGGTCCACGGCGGCCAGGAGTTCGCCTGGAACGAGCCGGCCTGCGTGGGCGACGAGATCACGACCACCGCCAAGTGCCTCGACATCTCCGAGAAGGACGGCAAGGGCTTCTACGTCTTCGAATCCGTCTCGGTCAACCAGAACGGCGACGAGGTCGTGCGCGGAACCTGGACCAACATCGTCAGGGGGGTCTGAGATGGCTGAGCTGAACGTCGGAGACTCGATCGAGGAGCTGCGGGTAACCCCCGATAAGTACCTGCCCCATCGCTATGCGGGCGCCTCGGGCGACTTCAACCCGATCCACATCGACCCCGAGTTCGCCAAGGCGGTCGGGCTCCCCAACACGATCCTGCACGGCCTCTACATGATGGGCTTGGTCGCGCGGGCCAATGCGGCCGTCGCCGGCGGCGACCCGCGGGCCTTGAAGCGCCTCTCGGTCCAGTTCCGCGGGATGGGCGCGCCGGAGACCGAGATCGTCGTCACGGGCACCGTCAAGGCCGTCGATGGCGACCGGGTGACGATCGACACGGTGGCCGCCCAGGGCGAGAATCAGACGATCCGCAACGCCGAGGCCGAAGTTCAGGTCTAGCGGTTCCTAGAATGGAGGGCAGATGCTCTCCCCGCGACAAGAGTTCGTCCTCCGCCTGGTCGTCGACGCCTACCTCGGCTCGGCCCATCCCGTCTCCTCCAAGGAGATAGCCGGGCGCGCCGACGTCAAGTGGGGCGCCTCGACGATCCGGGCCGAGTTCGCCGCCCTGGAAGCGGAGGGGTACCTGACCCATCCGCACACCTCTGCGGGCCGCGTCCCCACCGATGCCGGCTACCGGCGCTACGTCGACATGCTGGTCGAGGCCGGCGCGCCGGTCGGCGACGCCCGGGTCGAGCTGGAGCTCTCGCGGCTGCGGCGCGAGGTCGACGAGGCGATGCGGGAGGCGACGACCGTCCTCGCCCAGGTCACCGACCTGATGGCGCTGGCGACCGCGCCGCCCCACGGCGGCACCCTCTACATGCACGGGATCGCGCGCTTGCTCTCGGAGGCGCATTTCGCCGACCTGCCGCGGGTCGATCGGCTGATGACCGCGCTGGAGGGCCGCGCCGACGTGCTCGGCATGCTCAGCACGGCGCTGGAGGAGCGCTCGGTCTTCTGCTGGATCGGCGAGGAGAACCCGCAGCCGGAGCTGCGTTCGGTCAGCGTCGTCGGCGCCAACTACGGGCTCGGGCATCGCAACCTCGGCTCGGTCAGCGTCGTCGGCCCGCTGCGCATGGACTACGGCAACGCAATCGCCTCGGTGACCGAGGCGGCGAGCGAGCTGTCGCGCTACTTCGAGACCGTCTACGAAGCCTGATCCCGATGGCTCAGGACTATTACGAGGTCCTCGGGATCGACCGAGGCGCCTCGGAGGCAGAGGTGAAGAAGGCGTTCCGGCGCCTCGCCCGCGAGCTGCACCCCGACGTCAACGACCACGACCCCGAGGCAGAGGAGAAGTTCAAGGCGGCCGCCGAGGCCTACGAGGTCCTCTCCGACGCCGAGCGACGTCGCACCTACGACACCTACGGTCAGGAGGGCCTGCGCTCCGGCGGCTTCGCGCCGCGCAGCGCCGGCTTCGGCTCGATCGAGGACATCTTCCAGGCCTTCTTCGGTGGCGACCCCTTCGGCGGTGGCGGCGGCGCGGCGAGCGGCGGCGACATTCTCGCCACGGTCGAGGTCGACCTCTCCGAGGTGCTCGGCGGCGCCAAGCGCGAGGTCGCCTTCGAGGCGGTCAGCGCCTGCGAGCACTGCCACGGCAACGGCGCGGAGCCGGGGACGCCGATCCACACCTGTGAGCGTTGCGGCGGCGCCGGCCAGCTTCGCCAGGTCAATCGCACCCCGTTCGGCCAGATGGTCAGGGCGGTCTCCTGCGACGTCTGTCACGGCGAGGGCAAGACGGCGGAGACGCCGTGCGAGGTCTGTCGCGGCGAGGGCCGCACGGCGGGGACGCGGCGACTCGAGGTCGAGATCCCGGCGGGGATCGAAGACGGGCAACGCCTGCGCATCTCCGGGAGCGGTCATGCCGGAGCGCGGGGCGCTCCCGCCGGCGACCTCTATGTCGAGGTCCGGGTCGCCGAGGACGAGCGCTTCCAGCGCCAGGGCGACGACCTGGTCCGAGAGGTGTCGCTCTCGGCGACCGAGGCGATGCTGGGGACGACGATCGCGGTGCCCACCCTCGATGGAGAAGCAGGAGGTGGAGATCGAGGCGGGCACTCAGCCCAGCGCCCACCGGGACCTGCGTGGCGAGGGCCTGCCGCGGCTCGGGGGAGGTCGGCGCGGCAACCTTCGCCTGATCTTCAACGTGATCGTCCCCACCAACCTCTCCGAGCACCAGCGCGAGCTGGCCGAGCAACTCGAGGAGACGATCGAGCCCGCCAACCTCGAGTCCCCGCACGGCGAGGGGATCTTCTCTCGCGTGCGCAGGGCCTTCGGTTGATCCGCCTGGCCGTCCGCTGCGCGCCCGAGCAGGCGGAGCTGGTCCTCGCCGAGCTGACCGTCCTCGCCCCCAACGGCGTCGAGGAGGAGCGCGGGCCCGGCTACGTCGAGTACGCGATCTACGGCGGCGAGGGGGAGCTGCCCGAGCTGGGCGAGATCGAGGCCGCGACCGGAGACGGCCTGGTCGAGGTGAACGCGACCGAGGTCCCCGACGACTGGGCGGACCGCTGGCAGGACTTCCACAAACCGGTTCTGGTCGGAGGGCGAATCTGGCTGCGCCCATCCTGGGAAGACCCACGCGAGGATCTGATCGACCTGGTCGTCGACCCGGGCCAAGCCTTCGGCACCGGCGCCCACCCAACCACCCGCCTCTGCCTCGAGCTGCTGCTGGAACTGGAAGAGGCCGGCGAGGCCCAGGGAGCTCTCACGGATCTGGGCACCGGCTCAGGAGTCCTCGCCATCGCGGCCGCCAAGCTCGGCTGGACCCCGGTGAGCGGCTACGACCACGAGACAGCGGCGCTGGAAGCGGCAGCTGCAAACGCGGAGGCCAACGGCGTCTCGCTCGAGCTGGCACACGTCAACCTCCGCGAGGAGCTGCCGCCGCTCGCGCCCACGGTGGTTGCCAACCTGACCGCCCCGGTTCTCACGGCTGTCGCCGCGCAGCTTGCGAGCGATTCGGAGGGCCGGGGAGGGGGTCTCCGGAGCCTCCCCGCTGTTGCTCCGGCGACCCCCTCCCCGACCCTCCAGACCCTCGTCTGCTCCGGCCTACTGCCCGCGGAACTCGACGAGGTCGCCGCGGCGTTCGCCCCGTTCGGCCTGAACGTGATCGAGCGCCGCGTCGAAGGCGACTGGGCGGCGATGTATCTTTCCCGCCGATGACAGCAACGATCACCGGGTTCAGCATCGGGCTCTTCATCCACGTCCTCGCGGTCGTGTTGGCCTTCGGGCCGACCTACGGATACGCGTTCTTCATCGGCCAGGCGGAGTCCTCGGCGCCGCGCAGCGTCCCAACTGTCCTGCGCGGCATCCAGAAAATCGACCGGATCCTGGTCAGTCCCGGGCTGATCGTCATCCTCTTGGCCGGCATCTACATGCTCAGCGACGCCAACATTCAGCGAGCGAGTCATGGGTGAGCGTCGGCTTCCTTGCGATCATCGTCCTCTTCGGCATGACGCACGGCTTCTTCAGGCCGAATACGGCAGAAGGCGCTGGAGTTGGCCGAGCGCGATCTTGCCGCCGGCGACACGCTCAGCGCCGAGTACGAGGCGCTCTCCCAGAAGATCGCCACCGGCGGGAAAATCGCCGGCGCGATCGTCGCCGTGACGATCTTCTTCATGGTCGTCCAGCCCTGACGTCCTGTCCGTCCCGAGCCCGCAGTCAGACGCCGCCCTCCCGATCGCGATGTTCGACTCCGGGGTCGGCGGGCTCACCGTCCTGCACGAGTGCCTCGTCTCGCTGCCCGAGGAGGACTTCGTCTACCTCGGCGACACGGCCTGGTTTCCCTACGGGACGCGCGATCCCGATCGCCTGCGGGAGCGGATCCGGCGGATCGCCGAGCTGTTGCTCGATGGCGGCGCCAAGCTCGTCGTGATCGCCTGCAACACCGCGACCTCGATCGGCGAGGACGTCGCCCGTGAGGTGGCGGCGGAGCGCGGGGTGGATGTCGTGCCGGTGGTCGAGCCGCAGGCCGAGATCGCCGCGGCGATCACCGATAGCGGCCGGGTCGGAGTGTTGGCGACGCCGAACACGGTTGAGAGCGGCGCCTACCGGCGCGCCCTGGAGTCCGAGGGACGCGCCCTTGAGGTGACCGAGGTCGAGGCGCCCGACCTCGCCCCCTTCATCCAGGACGGATCCCCCTTCGACCAGGGTGTCGTCGAGATGGCCCGCGACTACTGCGCACCGCTGAAGCGAGCCGAGGTCGACACGCTGATCCTCGGCTGCACCCATTATCCGCTGGTCGCGCCGATGCTGCAGCGGATCCTCGGCCGCGACGTGCGCCTGGTCAGCGGCGGTCACGCGGTCGCGGCGGCGGTGCAGCGCTCGCTGGAGCGTCGCGGCATCGCTCGGGAGCCCGACGGCGAGGGCGCCTACCGCTTCCTCTGCACCGGCGAGGTCGACTCGTTCAAGGAGCTGGGCACCCGCTTCCTGCAGATGCCGCTGGGCGAGGTCGAGCGAGTCGAGGTGCCGGGCGGCGACTACCCTTAAAACCATGACGATTCTCGAAACTGTCCAGGCCGACGTTCGCACCGCGATGAAAGCGGGCGAGCGCGACCGCGCCGCCGCGCTGCGGATGGTCGTCGACTCCCTCCAGCAGGACGCCAAGCTGGGCAAGGGCGACGAGATCGCGGTCCTGCAGCGCGAGCGTAAGAAGCGGTTGGAGGCAGCCGAGGCCTTCAGCGAGGCCGGCCGCACCGAGCAGGCGGCGGCCGAGAGCTTCGAGGCGGAGCTGATCGAGTCCTACCTTCCCCAGCAGCTCTCCGACGAGGAGCTGGGCGAGCTGGTCGACGCCGCGGTCGCCGAGACCGGCGCGACCGAGCAAAAGCAGATGGGCCAGGTGATGTCGGCGCTGATGCCGAAGCTGGGCGGCCGGGCCGACGGCAAGCGGGTCAGCGCGGCGGTGCGAGAGAAGTGCCTGACCACCTTGGCGCGTAGGCAGCTGACCCTCGACAACACGGTCGCCGCCGAGCTGGCGGGATCCGAGGACGCTGTCCTGCGGGAGCTGCGCGGGCACCTCGACTGCGACTTTCACCTGCGCGGCAACGTCCTCACCCTGGACGGCGACTCCGGCGATGTGCAGACCGCGGCGACAGTCGTCGATGAGCTGGTCGAGCTGATCGAGCAGGGGCACGAGATCGCCCCCGGGACGATCGAGGCGGTGACCGGGGCGCTCGACGCTGACGAGAGTCCGGCGGCGGTGCTCGAGGACGTCGTCTGGCGCCACCGCAACACCAGGGTCGCGCCGAAGACGGTCAACCAGAAGCGCTACGTCGATTCGATCCGCGACAACACGATCACCTTCGGAATCGGCCCGGCGGGCACCGGCAAGACCTTCCTCGCGGTGGCGATGGCGGCGGCGGCATTGGCCGAGCGCCAGGTGCAGCGGATCATCCTCACCCGCCCGGCGGTCGAGGCGGGCGAGCGCCTCGGCTTCCTGCCCGGCGACATCCAGGCCAAGGTCGACCCCTACCTGCGCCCGCTCTTCGACGCTCTCTTCGACATGCTCGACCCCGACCGGGTCAACGGCTATCTCGATCGCGGCGTGATCGAGGTCGCGCCGCTGGCATTCATGCGGGGTCGCTCAATTAATGACTCGTTCATCATCCTCGACGAGGCGCAGAACACCAGCTCCCGAGCAGATGAAGATGTTCCTGACCCGGCTCGGCTTCAACTCGCGGATGGTGGTGACCGGCGACGTCACCCAGATCGACCTGCCGACCGACCAGCGCTCCGGCCTGATCGCGGTAAGCGAAATCCTCGCCGAGGTTCCCGACATCTCCTTCGTCCGCTTCGGCGGCGAGGACGTGGTCCGCCACAAGCTGGTGCAGCGGATCGTCGCCGCCTACGGCGAACACGCCGAGCGCGAGTCCCAGCGCCCGCGGTGACCGTCGACCTCACCGACGTCCCCCCGGAGCTGCGCGACGCCGTCGCGGCGGCGCTCGACGCGGCCGGGGTCGCCGACGGCCACCTCGCGGTCGAGCTGGTCGACGCCGATCGCATCCGCGAGCTGAACCGCGACCACAGGGGAAGGGACGCCCCGACCGACGTGCTCGCCTTCCCGATCGACGAGGACGCCCCGACCCCCGGCCCCCGCGAGCTGGGCGATGTGGTGATCTGCCCCGAGCATTGCTCCGACCTCACCGAGGCGGCGGTCCACGGCGCCCTGCACCTCTGCGGCCACGACCACGAGACCGACGCGGGGCAGATGCTCGAGCTCCAGGCCGCGGTGATGGACGGCCTGCGATGACGCGCGCCGGCTTCATCGGCCTCGCCGGGCGCCCCAACGCCGGCAAGTCGACCCTGGTCAACGCGATCGTCGGCGACAAGGTGGCGATCGTCTCGGTGCGCCCGCAGACGACGCGGCGGGCGATTCGCGGCGTCGCCACCGACACCGAGGCCGGCCGCCAGCTGATCCTCGTCGACCTGCCCGGCGTCCAGCGCCCCCGCGACGTGCTGACCGAGCGGATGCAGAAGCGGGTCGAGCGCGAGCTCGCCGACTCCGATGTCGTCCTCTTCGTCGTCAACGGCGAGCAGGGCGTCGGGGCGGGAGACCGCTTCATCGCCCGCGCCCTGCTCGGCGCCGAGACGAAGGTCCCGGTGATCTGCGCCGTCAACAAGTGCGATCGGCTCGGACCGGGGGAGACGGTCGAGGCGCTCTCCGCCGCGGCGGAGCTGGAGGGGGTCGACGAGGTCTTCCCGGTCAGCGCCCGCAGCGGCGAGGGGCTGGAGGCGCTGGTCGCGCGGCTCGCCGAGCTGATGCCGGAGGGCCCCTACCTCTACCCGCCCGAGGATCACAGCGACCAGTCGAGCGAGGTGCTGCTCGCCGAGCTGATCCGCGAGCAGGTCCTCAATCGCACCCGCCAGGAGGTCCCGCACTCGGTCGAGGTCTCGGTCAAAGAGATCGAGGAGCGCGAGGACGGCCTGGTCCTCGTCAGCGCCGAGATCTGGGCGGAGACCGAGTCCCAGAAGCGGATCCTGATCGGCAAGGGGGGCGCCAAGGTCGGCGAGATCGGCACCGCCGCCCGCCGCTCCCTCGAGCAGGAGCTGGACGCCAAGGTCCACCTCGACCTCCAGGTCCAGGTCCGCCGCCGCTGGCGCCGCGACGAGGACCTGCTCGACCGCCTCGGGATCGAATAGCGGCCGCCAACTACGATTGCCTGATGTTCGAGCAGGTTGAATTCGACGAGCGCGGCCTGGCGCCGTGCGTGGCGCAGGACTTCGCCAGCGGCGAGGTGCTGACGCTCGCCTACGTCAACGAGGAATCCCTGCGCCTCACCGAGGAGACCGGCGACCTCCACTTCTACAGCCGCTCACGCGGGGAGATCTGGCGCAAGGGGGAGACCTCGGGCAACTTCCTGCGGGTGCGCCAGCTGCGAATCGACTGCGACGGCGACGCGATCGTCGCCCTGGTCGAGCCGACCGGTCCCGCCTGTCACACCGGCGAGCGCAGCTGCTTCTACCGCGAGCTGGGCGGCGACGAGGCCCCCGCGCCGGTCGCCCACGAGGCGCCCGCGACGCTGGAGCGGACCCTGCGCAGCCGCGCCGCCGAGCGGCCCGAGGGCAGCTACACGGTGAAGCTGCTCGACGACCCGAAGCTGATCGGCGAGAAGGTCGAGGAGGAGGCCGAGGAGGTGGCGCGGGCGGCGCGCGAGGAGTCCGACGAGCGGGTCGCCGAGGAGGCCGCCGACCTGCTCTACCACCTCAGCGTCCTGCTCGCCTCCCGCGAGGTGTCCCAGTCGGCTGTGATGGAAGTGCTCAATGGCCGTCGCGGCTGAAGCCGAGCTGAAGCTCGAGCCGAGCCTCGAGGAGGCGCGCGAGCTCGCCAAGCAGGGCAACGTCGTGCCGATCCGCGCCCGGCTCGTCGACGACTGCGAGACGCCGGTCTCGGCCTTCCTGAAGCTGCGCGCCGCCGAGCCCGAGGGGGCGCCCTGCTTCCTGCTCGAGTCGGCCGAGCAGGGCCAGGTCGGCCGCTACTCCTTCGCCGGCTTCCGCCCCCGCGCCGTGCTGCGCTGGAGCGACGGCGTCCTCTCGGAGTCCGGCGGCTCCGATCGCGACGCCCCCGACCCCTACGCGGCGGTCTCCGAGTACCTCGCCCGCTTCCAGCCGGCTCCGGTCGAGGACCTGCCGCCCTTCGCCGGCGGCGCGGTCGGCTTCTTCGGCTACGACCTGGTCCGCACGGTCGAGCCGCTGGGCGAGCCCAACCCCGACCCACTCGGCCTGCCGGACATGGCGCTGATGGTCACCGACGTGATGCTCGTCTTCGACCACCTGCGCCACGAGCTGACGATCCTCGCCTGCGCCTTCGCCGAGGAGGACGGCGGGATCGACGCCGCCTACGCCCGCGCCGCCGAGACGATCGCCGAGGTGCGCGGGCTGCTGCGCGGCGCCGTGCCGCGTCCCGGAGAGCCCGGCGATCGCCGAGCCGCCGCGCTTCGACTCCAACATGGAGCGCGAGGAGTTCGAGGCGGCGGTGGCGCGGATCGTCGAGTACGTGCATGCCGGCGATGCCTTCCAGGTCGTTCCCTCCCAGCGCTTCTCGGCGCCCGGCGCCGGTCGAGGCCTTCTCGGTCTACCGCGGTCTGCGCGCGGTCAACCCCTCCCCCTACATGTACTTCCTCGAGTTCGGCGACTTCCAGATCGCCGGCGCCTCGCCGGAGCCGCTGGTCAAGGTGACCGGGAACAGGGTCGAGACGCGGCCGATCGCCGGCACCTACCCGCGCGGCGCCAACGAGGACGAGGACCGCCGCCTCGCCGAGCGGCTCGTCAACGACCCCAAGGAGCGCGCCGAGCACGTGATGCTGGTCGACCTCGGCCGCAACGACCTCGGCCGGGTCTGCGAGTACGGCAGCGTCAGCGTCGACGAGCTGATGGTCGTCGAGACCTACTCGCACGTCCTCCACATCGTCAGCCAGGTCTCGGGGACGCTGCGCGAGGGGGTCAGCGCGATGGACGTGCTGCGCTCGGCGCTGCCGGCCGGCACCCTCTCGGGCGCGCCGAAGGTCCGCGCGATGCAGATCATCGACGAGCTGGAGCCGGTCAAGCGCTGCTCCTACGGCGGCGCGATCGGCTACCTCTCCTGGAACGGCGACCTCGACACCGCGATCCACATCCGCACCGTCGTCGTCAAGGACGGCCAGGTCCACGTGCAGGCGGGCGGCGGCACCGTCGCCGACGCCGTGCCGGCCTACGAGTACAACGAGTCGGTCAACAAGGCCAAGGCGGTCTTCCGCGCCGTCGAGCTGGCCTGCGAGCAACCGGACTGGGAGTGACCGTGCGCGTCCTGGTGATCGACAACTACGACAGCTTCACCTACAACCTCGTCCAGTACCTGGGCGAGCTGGGGGCGGAGATCGAGGTGGTGCGCAACGACAAGGCCGAGGTCGGCGAGCTGCTCGAGCGCGAGCGCCGACCGGCTGGTCGTCTCGCCGGGCCCCTGCACTCCCGCCGAGGCGGGGATCTCGGTCGAGGCGATCCGCGCCTTCGCCGAGGCCGGCACGCCGGTGCTCGGCGTCTGCCTCGGCCACCAGTCGCTGGTCGAGGCCTTCGGCGGCCGCGTCGTCGTCGGCGACCCGATCCACGGCAAGGACGCCGAGGTCACCCACGACGGCAAGAAGATCTACGAGGGCCTGCCGAGCCCGCTGGTCGCCGGCCGCTACCACTCGCTGGTCGCCGACCCGGACCTCCCGGAGGAGCTGGAGCTGACCGCCAGCTTCGATGACGTGGTGATGGGGGTGCGCCACCGCGAGCTGCCCGCCGAGGGCGTCCAGTTCCACCCCGAGTCGGTGCTGACGCCGCAGGGCAAACACCTGCTGGAGAACTTCCTTGCCTAACGACGTCGTCACCCGGGCGATCGACGCGGTCTGCCGCGGCGACCACCTGACCGCCGACCACGCCGCCGCGGTCCTCGCCGAGATCATGGAGGGGCGCTCCAGCGAGGTGCAGACCGCCGCCTTCCTGATCGCGCTGCGGGCGAAGGGGGAGACGGTGCCGGAGCTGGTCGGCCTGGCCCGCACGATGCGGGCGCTCGCCGCGCACGTCACCGCGAGCCGCGCCGACCTGGTCGACACCGCCGGGACCGGGGGAGGCCCCTCGACCTTCAACGTCTCGACCACCGCGGCCCTGGTCGCCGCCGGCGCCGGCTGCGCTGTCGCCAAGCACGGCAACCGCTCCAGCACCAGCCGCTGCGGCTCCGCCGACCTGCTCGAGGCGCTCGGCGTCAACATCGACCTCGACCCCGAGGCGGTCGCGCGCTGCATCGACGAGGTCGGCTTCGGCTTCATGTTCGCCCCCCGCCACCACGCGGCGATGGCTCACGTGATCCCGGTCCGCAAGGAGTTGGCGGTGCGGACGATCTTCAACTTCCTCGGGCCGCTGACCAACCCGGCGGGCGCCGAGCGCCAGCTGCTCGGCGTCTCCGACCGCCACTACCAGGAGACGATCGCCGAGGCGCTGGTCGGGCTGGGCAGCGTGCGGGCGATGGTCGTCACCGCCGAGGACGGCGTCGACGAGCTCTCGATCTCGGCGCGGACGCGGGTGATCGAGGTCGCCGACGGGCGCACCGAGGAGTGGTTCGTCGAGCCGGGCGAGTTCGGCCTGGCCGAGGCGGAGTTGGAGGAGGTCGCCGGCGGCAGCCCCGAGGAGAACGCCGCCGCCTCACGCGCGGTGCTGGAGGGCGAGAGCGGCCCGCGTCGCGATCTGGTCCTGCTCAACGCCGGGCGCGGCGATCTACGTCGGCGGCCGCGCCGCCGGGCTCGAAGAGGGCGTCGGCAAGGCCGCCCAGGCGATCGACTCCGGCGCCGCCCGCAAGGTCCTCGACAGCCTGATTGCAGCAACCACCGCGCCGGCCGTCTAGGCTCTGAACCCTCAAGTGGGAATGATCGAGCAGCTCATCTCCGCGGCCCGGGAAGGGGTGGACGACCGTCGCCGCCAGGTCCCGCAGGCCGATCTCGAATCGCGGCTCCACGTTCGCGGCGAGGATCGCCCCTTCAGCGAGGCCCTCGTGCGCCCCGGGCTCTCGCTGATTGCCGAGTTCAAGCGCCGCTCTCCCAGCGCCGGGGAGATCTCGACCACGGCGACGATCGCCGACCAGGTCTGCGCCTATGAGCGGGGCGGCGCCGCGGCGCTCTCGGTGCTCACCGACGCCCCCCATTTCGGCGGCTCGCTCGAAGACCTGCGCGCCGCCCGCGGCGCCTGTGACCTGCCGATCCTGCGCAAGGACTTCGTCGTCGACCCCTACCAGCTCTACGAGGCGGCGGTGAACGGCGCCGACGCGGTCCTGCTGATCGTTCGCGCGCTCGACGACCGGCGAGCTGCGGGACATGTACGACATCGCCCGCGGGCTCGACCTCGACTGTCTGGTCGAGGTCCACGACGGCGCCGAGCTGGAGCGGGCGCTGGAGCTCGACGCCGACGTGATCGGGATCAACAACCGCAACCTCGACGAGGGCACCGTCGACGTCGCCACCACCTACGAGCTGATGCCCGACGTGCCGGCCGGCAAGACGGTCGTCGCCGAGAGCGGCATCTCGGCGCGGGCCGAGCTGGAGGAGCTGGAGCGGGTCGGCGTCGACGCGGTGCTGATCGGCGAGGCGCTGATGGGCGCCCCCGACCCCGAGGCCAAGGCGCGGGAGCTGACCCAAATTTAGGAAGTCTTTGGGGTCGGTTTAGGGCTTCCTGAGCGAAGGGGCCGATCATCGCTCCCGATGCGCCGCGCACGAGACTTCTTCCGCAAGCCGTTCGGCTCGGCCCTCCTGGGGGGCGTCGTGGTCGGTCTCTTCGGCTGGGCGGCGATCGCCGCCGGTTGGATCGACGCCCAGACGAGCGCGACGACCACTGTTGCGGCGCCGGTGTCAGCTCCGATCGCCGACCACAGCGGCGACGCCAACGTCGTCAATCAGATCTACCGCCACGACGGCCAGGGGGTCGCCTTCATCGAGGCCGACCAGCCCGCCCAGGCCCCGTCCCCCTTCGATCCCTTCGGCCAGCCTCAGGGCGGGGGCACCGCGACCGGATCCGGGTTCGTGATCGACACCGACGGCCACGTCCTCACCAACAACCACGTGGTCTCGGGCGCGACCCGGATCCAGGTCAAGCTCGGCTCCTCCGACGCCACCCACAGCGCGCGGGTGGTCGGCACCGACCCCGCCACCGACCTCGCCCTGCTCAAGGTGGACGCGCCCGCTGACCAGCTCCACCCGCTGTCGCTCGGCCGCTCCTCTCAGCTCCAGGTCGGCGACCCGGTGGTCGCGATCGGCAACCCGTTCGGCCTCGACCGCACCGTGACCAGCGGCATCGTCTCGGCGCTGCAGCGCCAGATTCAGGCGCCCAACGGCTTCTCGATCTCGAACGTGATCCAGACCGACGCGGCGATCAACCCCGGCAACTCCGGCGGCCCGTTGATCGACGCCTCCGGCAACGTGGTCGGGATCAACTCCCAGATCGAGACCGGCGGCAGCGGCAGCGGCAACGTCGGCATCGGCTTTGCGATTCCGATCGACACGGCGCGCGCCGAGATCAGCCAGCTGGAGAGCAGCGGCAAGGTCCAGCACGCCTACCTCGGGATCAGCGGCGCCAGCATCACGCCGGACCTGGCGAGGGCGGTGAACCTTCCCGTCAAGGAGGGAGCGCTGGTTCAAGACGTCGTCAAGGGCGGTCCTGCCGACAAGGCCGGGATCCAGGGCGGCGACACGGCGGCGACGATCGACGGCGCCAACTTCAGCCTCGGCGGCGACATCATCACCAAGGTCGACGGCAAGGCGATCACCTCGATGGACGACGTCGTCAACATCGTCAACGCGGCCAAGGCGGGCGACACGCTCGACGTCACCGTGCTGCGCGGCGGGTCCACGAAGAGCGTCACGGTGACGCTCGGCGAGCGTCCGGCCTCGGTCCGCGGGTCGCAGCAGAGCTCGACCGGGCCCTTCGGACAGTAGGCGCAGGCCCGCGCCCCTTTACCCTGGGGGCATGCGGGTCAAGATCTGCGGGATCACCAACATGGATGACGCCGCCGAGGCGGTGCGCCTCGGCGCCTGGGCCGTCGGGCTCGTCCACTTCCACGGCAGCCCGCGCCGCTGCGAGCCCGCCGCCGCCGCCGCGATCGGCGCCGCTTTCCGGCGCAAGTGCGAGGTCGTCGGCGTCTTCGTCAATCCCGAGCTGGAGGAGGTCGACAGGGCGGTTGAGAACGCCGGCTTGACGATGGTGCAGCTGAACGGGGCCGAGGGGCAGTCGTTCTGCGCCGAGGTGGCGAGGCGAACCGGCGCCAAGGTGATCAAGGCGATCCACGTCGCCAGCGCCGCCGACATCCACGGCGCCGAGGCCTACCGCACCGACTTCCACCTCTTCGACCGCCGCGGCAAGGGACTCTGGGGCGGGACGGGGGAGAGCTTCGACTGGGGGCTGCTTGCCGACCATCGCTCTCTGGTGCCGACGATCGTCGCCGGCGGCCTGCGCCCGGACAACGTCGCCGAGGCGATCGCGGTCACCCATCCCCACGCGGTCGACGTCGCCAGCGGGGTCGAGGCCGAGCCCGGCCGCAAGGATCACGCGCTGATGGAGGCCTTCTTCGAGAACGCGACGGCCGCTAGCGTCCCGGCCCCATGAGCGCCGTCGAAGAGCGATTCGGCCCCTACGGGGGCCGCTACGTGCCCGAGACCCTGATCGCGGCACTCGACGAGCTGACCGCTGCCTGGGCGCAGGCGCGCGAGGACGCCGGCTTCAATCGAGCGCCTGCGACTGCTGCATCGCGACTTCATCGGCCGCCCGACGCCGCTCTACCTCGCCGAGCGGCTTTCGGAGCGGGCCGGGCGCCGCGTCTACCTGAAGCGCGAGGACCTCGCCCACACCGGCGCTCACAAGATCAACAACGCGATCGGTCAGGCGCTGCTGGCCCAGCGGATGGGCAAGCCACGGGTGATCGCCGAAACCGGCGCCGGCCAGCACGGGGTCGCCACCGCGACGGCCTGCGCCCTGCTCGACCTCGAGTGCGTCGTCTACATGGGCTCCGAGGACATGCGCCGCCAGCGGCCGAACGTCGAGCGGATGAAGCTGCTCGGCGCCGAGGTCGTCCCGGTCGAGGCGGGTATGCGCACCCTCAAGGAGGCGAGCAGCGCCGCGATCCGCGACTGGGTCGCCAGCGTCGAGACGACCCACTACATCATCGGCTCGGCGGTCGGGCCGGCGCCGTTCCCGGCCCTGGTTCGCGACCTGCAGCGGGTAATCGGCGACGAGGCGCGCGAGCAGGCGCTGGCCGCCGAGGATGCCCTACCGGCGCGGGTGATCGCCTGCGTCGGCGGCGGCTCCAACTCGATCGGGATCTTCACCCCCTTCATCGGGGACGCGGAGGTGGCGCTGATCGGGGTCGAGGCGGCGGGCGAGGGGCTGGACACCGATCGCCACGGCGCCTCGTTGGAGGCCGGCCGCACCGGTGTCCTGCACGGCTCGCTCTCCTCGGTGCTCGCCGACGAGGACGGCCAGATCCTCGAGGCCCACTCGATCTCGGCGGGGCTCGACTATCCGGGCGTCGGGCCCGAGCACGCATACCTGCGCGACACCGGCCGCGCCAGCTACTTTGCGGTCACCGATGCCCAGGCGCTGGCCGCCTTCGGCGAGCTGACCCGCCTGGAGGGGATCATCCCCGCCCTGGAGTCATCCCACGCGATCGCCTGGCTGCTGGAGAACGGTGGGGGAGAGGGCTACGACGTGCTCTGCCTGAGCGGCCGCGGCGACAAGGACCTGGCGGAAGTCCTGGCCCAATGAGGATCGCCGCAGCCTTCGAGGCGGCCCGTGACGAGGGCCGCGCCGCCCTGATGCCCTACATGATGGCCGGCTATCCCGACCGCGAGTCCTCGCTGGCGATCGCCGCCGCCTACGCCGACTCGGGCGCCGACCTGATCGAGCTCGGCGTCCCCTTCTCCGACCCGCTCGCCGACGGCCCGACGATCCACGCCGCCGCGACGGCGGCGCTGGCGGCGGGCGCGACGCTGGCCTCCGCGCTGGAGGTCTGCGAGTCGGTGTCGAGCCGGGTGCCCGTCGTCTTCATGGTCTACGCGAACATGGTCCTCGCCCACGGCGGCGCGGCCGAGTTCGCCCGCCGCGCCGTCGAGGCCGGCGCCGCCGGGGCGATCGTCCCGGACCTGCCGCTCGGCGAGGCCGAGGAGGTGCGCGCCGCCTTTGCGGCGGCCGGGCTGGCCCTGGTGCCGCTGGTCGCTCCGACCACTCCGCCCGAGCGCCGCGCGGCGATCTGCGCCGCCGCCGAGGGCTTCGTCTACGTCGTTTCCACGGTCGGGACGACCGGTGAGCGCGACGAGTTGCCCACGGGGCTCGCCGAGCTGGTCGCCGTGACCAAGGCCGACGCCGACGTCCCGGTGGCGGTTGGCTTTGGGATCGGCAACCCCCGCCAGGCTGCCCAGGTGGGGGAGGTCGCCGACGGGGTGATCATCGGCAGCCGCCTGGTCCGCGCCGCCGGTGAGGCCGGCTCACCCGAGTCCGCGGCGGAGGCGGTCGGCGCCTTCCTGCGCGAGACGCGCGACGCCCTGGTCACCAGTTAGGATCAGCGCCGCATGGGACTTGCAGTCAGCCTCTTTCTGGCGCTCGCCACGACGACCGTCGTTTACGCCGCTCTCGGGCAGGGCGGCGGCGTCGCCGGCCTGGTCTTCTTCGGCATCCTCCTGGTCGGCGCCACGATCCGCGCCTTCCGCCCCAGCTCCTGACGTCGCTCAGTTGAAGAAGCGCTTGGCGATCTCAAGCACGCCGAGATCGACCTCCTTGACCTTGGTCGCCTCCTCCAACGGCACGGAGGTCATCTCCGCTCCGCGCACCGCGGTCATCTTCCCGAACTGCCCCTCTTTTGCAAGTCGGTAGGCGCGCGCGCCGTAGCGAGTCGCCAGCACCCGGTCGGTCGCGGTCGGTGTGCCGCCGCGCTGTACGTGGCCGAGCACGGTCACCCGAGTTTCGTATCCGGTCCGCGTCTCCAGTTCGGCGCCGAGCGCGGCGCCGATCCCGCCGAGTCGCGGGTAGCCGTATTCGTCGGTGTCCTTGATCGGCTGGATCAGCCGCTCCTCGCCACTCTGCGAAGGCCAGCTTCGCACCCTCGGCGACGACGATGATCGAGAAGTCCTTGCCGCGATCGTGGCGGCGCAGGATGCCGGCCGCAACGTCTTCGACGGTGGTGATCGTCTCGGGGATGACGATGCCGTCGGCGCCGCCGGCGAGTCCCGCGTAGACGGCGATCCAGCCGGTGTTTCGCCCCATCACCTCGACCACCATCACCCGGTCGTGGGACTGAGCGGTGGTGTGGAGGCGGTCGATCGCGTCGGTGGCGATCTGGACGGCCGTGTCGAAGCCGAAGGTGAAGTCGGTGCCGCCGACGTCGTTGTCGATCGTCTTCGGCACGCCGACCAGCGGCAGCCCATGCTCGGCGTGCAGGCGCTGGGTTATCTCCATCGTGTGCTCGCCGCCGATCGCGACCACCGCGTCGATGCCCTCCTCCGCACAGGCCTTGATCACTCGCTCGACCGCTCCCTCGCGGATCGGCTCGAAGCTCGAGGTGCTGAGGATCGTCCCGCCGAGGTGGAGGATCCCGGAGACGGTGCGCATGTCGAGCGGCATGAAGTCGCGCTCCGCAAGGCCGAGGTAGCCACGGCGGATGCCGACCGCCTCGTCACCCTGCTCCATCGCCGAACGCGCGACCGCGCGTATCACCGCGTTGAGACCCGGGCAGTCGCCTCCTGCTGTCAACACGCCGATCTTCATCCGAGCCGAGTCTATGATCGCGGCCCGTGCGCCGCGCCCTCGCCCTCTCGATTGCCGTTGTGTCGCTGGCGACGACGGCCGGGTGCGGGGAGGAGGGCGTGTCGAGTGGGGCCACCGTCTCGGCCTACGTCGTCTCTCCGCTTTGCCCAGGCGCCAAGCGAGAGCTGGCACGGGTCGGCCAACGGGGCGACTCGGTCCGCGTCCGCCTTGTCTGCCTGCCGAACTCTCTGCACGGCGCTAGGCTGGACCTCTCCACGGCCGGCGCCAACGCCCGCCGCACCACGGAGGACTCGACCTCGGTCGCCTATCTCGCGCCGCCCGACCGCGCCGCCCGCTTCACCACTCCGATCCTCGACGCCGCCGATGTCGCCTCGATCTACGACGGCTCCGGCACGGCCGCGATGGCGAAGCTGCTGAGGGCGATTCGGCGGGCTGGGGGCTCGGGCAGCGTGCGGGCGTCGGTTCACGATGCCCTGAACGGAACCTAGAGCAGGTCGTCCAGCGCCTCGTCCAAATCGGGATGCTTGAACTCGTAGCCGAGGTCCAGCGCCCGCCGCGGAACCACCCGCTGGCCGCCTCGCAGCACCTGGCCGAACTCGCGGCCGAATTTCAGGTCGAGCGCGAAGCCGGGGATCGGGAGGACGGCGGGGCGCCCGACGGCGCGGCCCAGCGCCTTAGACAGCGCGGCGTTGGTGACCGGGTTGGGCGCGGTGGCGTTGATCGTGCCGCTGACCTTTTCTTCGTCCAGCGCCCAGAGCAGGATCCCCACCTCGTCATCGACGTGGATCCAGGACATGTACTGGCGACCGCCGGCGAGCGGGCCGCCGACGCCCATTTTGAACGGCCGCAGCATCTCCTTCAGCAGTCCGCCGCGCGGGTCGAGGACGTGCCCGGTGCGGACGATCACAACTCGCACGCCGGCGCGCCCTGCCTCGTGGGTCGCCTTCTCCCACTCGCGGACCACCTCGGCGTCGAATCCCCCGCCGGATTCCGCCGACTCGTCGACGATAGCTTCGCCGCGATCTCCGTAGAAGCCGATTGCAGACCCGCTGACCAGCACCCGCGGCTTGCGCTTCAGCGTCGCGATCGCCTGCACGAGGTTGCGGGTGCCGATCCGACGGCTCTCCATGATCCGCCGCTTCGA
This sequence comes from uncultured Solirubrobacterales bacterium, assembly GCA_963837585.1. Taxonomy (GTDB): domain Bacteria; phylum Actinomycetota; class Thermoleophilia; order Solirubrobacterales; family 70-9; genus CAWINX01. The sequence continues at coordinate 1,040,104 of CAWINX010000003.1, forward strand.
CTCCTCGGTCCAGCGCTGGTCGATCTTCTCGCCGAGCAGGTTGACCACTCCGTCGACGGCCTCGAAGGCCTCGGCGGGCGGGCGCTCCAAGGTCGGCTCCCAGGGATGCCAGGTGACGCCGGGGTTGGTGCGGCGGGCGGCCTGCGGGTCGCGGGTGAGGCCGATCACCTCGTCGCCCCTCACCAACAGCGAGTCGCAGAGCGCCGACCCGATGAACCCGCTGGCTCCGGTGACGAGGACTCGCACAGCTAGGCGCCGGTCTCCACGGTGGAGAAGGTGCCCGTCTCGGTGTTGAAGCGGGCGATCCCGTCGCGCTTGGCCTCCTCGACCACCGCCGCGGCGACCGCCGGGGCGACGTCGCGGTTGAAGACGGAGGGGATGATGTAGTCCTCGGAGAGGTCTTCCTCGGTGACGGTCTCGGCGATTCCCTGGGCCGCGGCGAGCTTCATCTCCTCGGTGATCCGCGGGGCGCCCGCGTCGAGGGCGCCGCGGAAGATCCCCGGGAAGCAGAGCACGTTGTTGATCTGGTTCGGGTAGTCGGAGCGGCCGGTGGCCATGATCCGCACGTGGGGGGCGGCGTCCTCGGGCATCACCTCGGGATTGGGGTTGGCCATCGCGAAGACGATCGCGTCGTCATTCATCTTGCCCAGCGCCTCCGGCGGGATGATTCCCGGCCCGGAGAGGCCGACGAAGAGGTCCATTCCCTCGATCGCGTCGGCCGGTTGCCCGGCGACGTGGTCGGGGTTGGAGTTCTCCGCGTACCAGCGCTTGATCTCGCTCATCTCGCCGGACTGGTAGTCCTCGCGCTCGGTGGAGAGGGCGCCCTGGCGGTCGCAGCCGACGATGTGGGTGACGCCCGAGGCGAGCATCATCTTGGTCACGGCGACCCCGGCGGCGCCGAGCCCGACCACCAGCACCCGCAGGTCCTCAATCGGCTTGCCGGTGATCTTCAGCGCGTTGAAGAGCGCCGCCATCGTGACCACCGCGGTGCCGTGCTGGTCGTCGTGGAAGACGGGGATGTCGATCGACTCCTTGAGCCGCTCTTCGATCTCGAAACAGCGCGGCGCGGAGATGTCCTCGAGGTTGATGCCGCCGAAGGTGGGGGCGATCAGCTCGACCGCCTTGATGATCTCGTCGGCGTCCTGGGTGTCGAGGCAGATCGGGAAGGCGTCGACATCGGCGAACTCCTTGAACAGCATCGCCTTGCCCTCCATCACCGGCATCGCGGCCTCGGGGCCGATATTGCCCAGGCCCAGCACGGCGCTGCCGTCGGAGACCACCGCGACCATGTTCTTCTTGATCGTGTACTCGAAGGCCTTGTCGCGGTCCTCGTGGATGTCCTGGCAGACCCGGGCGACGCCCGGGGTGTAGGCCATCGAGAGGTCGTCGCGGGTCTTCAGCGGGTACTTGTTGTGGATCTCGATCTTGCCGCCGCGGTGCATCTGCATCGTGCGGTCGACGTAGTCGAGGACCCTGGCGCCACGGGTCGAGCCGATCCCCCGCAGGATCTGCTCCCAGTGCTCGCGGTCCTGGGCGTCGATCGTGAATTCGCGCACCCGCTTGCCTTCGCCGCCGGCGCCGGGCACCAGGTCGACGCCCTGCAATTGCCCGCCGGCCTCGGCGATCGCCGCGGTCAATTTGCCCAAGGGCTCCTGCCGCGCGTCGAGCTCGACCCGGATCGTGACGCTGTATTGAGCGCTGACCGCCATGGACAGCTATCGAATCAGATTCGGAGCGTGCGTCACTCCTGCGTACTGATCCAGGCCTTCGCCGCATCCAGCTCGGCGAGGTCGAACACCTTGACCTTGGCGGGGATCAGGAACCCGAATCCCTTCACCAGCCGCCGGTAGGCGTCGTGGTCGGTCACCACCGCGATGCGCTCCCACGAGAAGAGGTGCTCCATCCCGATTTTCGTGTCGTCCCAGATGGCCGCCATCGCGTAGCCGTCGAAATCCGCGCCCAGCAGGTAGAGCAAGCGCACCTTGTCGTGGCCCTCCAGATGCCGCTCGACCGCCGGAATCAGCACCTGCTCGTAGTCCTCGCCGGTCACCTCGCCCTTGGCCTCGATGCCAAGCACGTTGTCCGGCAGATCCGGAATCAAATCGATCATCGCGTCCTCCACTCGCTCGCTTGCCGGTCAGAGCCTAAGGAGGTCCGGCCAGCGCCAGCAACCCCGCCACGGCCAGATCCTGATCCATCCGCTCGCCCCGCCCCAGCGGCGCCACGGTCTCCGACGAAATCCGCAATCCCGCCATGCGATTGCGAGCCCGAACCTCGCCGCACCGGCCGCGACCGGGGGAGGGCACCGCGGGGATCGCCCGCCCGTCCGGTCGATGGAAGACAAGCGCGCCGTCAACTCGCCGCGAGATCCCAAAGCCGCCCTCGTGAACGAGCCGATGGTGGTGGCCGCAGAGCAGCACGAGGTTGTCGAGCTTGGTCTCCCCGCCTCGCGCCCAATGGGTGATGTGGTGCGCGTCGACCCACTCTCGGTTGTTGCAGCCGGGGAACTGACAGCCGTGGTCGCGGGCGTCCAGGGCGCGTCTGAGCGACGGTGGGATCGCACGCGTCTTACGCCCGACGTCAAGCGCGCCCTTCGGGCCGTTGAGCATCGGCACCAGCGAAGCGTCGCAGGACAGCCGCCGCGCGGTCTCGGCGCTGATCGCCGGGCCATCGTCGAGTCCGCAGCAAGCATCGGCGTCATCCCCGGTCAGCGCTGCGGCATCAACGTGCACGACCACTTGGTACCGCTCTCCGGCAGGCCGCACGTCTGGATCGTTTGCCAGGCCGCTGTCGGCGAGCAGCATCAGCGCGTCGGCGTTGTTCACCGGCTGGCGCGGTCCCGGTTCCGCGGAACCGCCTTGGCGGTCTCTACGTGTTCGACGGAGTGTTTGCGGATGGCTGCCCTCCCGGCCTCCAGCGCCTTGAGGAACGTGGCCCCATCCTCAGGCGAAAGCCGCCCGCGAATGCAGAGGCAGCCATCCTCGTCCCAGTAATGGGAGAGGAACCGCTCGCGGTGCAACGCCTCCGCGCTCTCCCGCGACACCGCCCGTCGATAACCACGAACCAGCCGCTCCAGCTGGGCGGCGGTGGCAAACCGAGCCATCTCGACCAGTTCCACTTCCTGCTCGGGAGTGGCGATCCGCGTGATCGCCCGCACCTTCGAGTAGCTCAGCTCGCCCCTACCGAACTTCTCCCTAATGAGGGGGAGGTCGCGAAGCGACCGCGCAACCCGCACATGCTCACGCGCGGAGCGCCGGATCCATCGAGCACCGCCAGGCCACCCACGCCCCGCAGGAGTGAAATCCCCACGCCTCATGCCCATCGCGCCGATCGAACTCCGCAACCAGCTCCAACCAGCGACAGGTGGCCGCGGCGATGTGTGCCGCCAACTCCCCGATCTCCTCCTCGATCCTCTCGGTCGGCAACGCACCCAGCTCTTCGCCAATCTTGGGCTGAACCGCCGCGACCGCTCCTTGCTCTACGAACATATGTTCGATAATACGAAGCCGGTCGGATGGAAGTTCGGGGCCGCCAAGCCACCGATGGACGCGTGGTTTGTGCCCACCCAAGGCGGTTCCGCGGAACCGCCTTGGGGCTCGAGGCGGTAGACGGACTCGGGTGATCGACGCTCCGCTCCCCGGCCTATGATCGCGGCCGATGGCCGCCGTAAGCAAGGAGGACGGCCCCCCGAGCTCTTTCTGCTTGACGGCAACTCGCTCGCCTATCGGGCCTACTTTGCGCTGCCCGAGTCGATTGCGACCAGCGACGGACGGCCGACCAATGCGATCTACGGGCTCGCCTCGATGCTGGTGAAAATCATCGACGAGCATCGGCCGGCCGGCGTGGTGGTCGCCTGGGATGCGGGGATGTCGGGGCGGGATGTCGCCTATGCCGAGTACAAGGCCGGCCGACCGCCGCGGCCCGACCTGCTGCGCGAGCAGTGGCCGAATCTGATGCCTCTGGTCGAGGCCTTCGGCTACACCAACGTCAAGGTCGAGGGATACGAGGCCGACGACGTGATCGCCTCGCTGGCGCGGCGGGCGCAGGAGGCGGGGATCCCGACGATGGTCGTCTCCGGCGATCGCGACGTCTACCAGATGGTCGGCGACGGGATCCGGGTGATGAGCACCTCGCGGGGCATCACCGAAACCAAGGTCTACGACCGCGACGCGGTGGTCGAGCGCTACGGCGTGCCGCCGGAGCTGATTACCGACCTGATGGGCCTGCGCGGCGACACCTCCGACAACATCCCCGGCGTGCCGGGGATCGGCGAGAAAACGGCGACCCAGCTGCTTCAGAAGTTCGGCTCGCTGGAAAAGGTGCTCGCCAGCGTCGATGAGATCTCCGGCGCCAAACGCAAGCAGAACCTGGTCGAGCACGCCGATGACGCCCGCATCTCCAAGCAGCTGGCCACGCTCCAGTACGACATCGAGACGGGCGTCGACCTTGAGGCTGCAATGGGGGCGACCCCCGACCGCGGCGCCCTGCGCGAGTTCATGCGCGAGTTCGAGCTGCGCGCCGTGCTCGAGCGGCTGGAGGAGGCGCTGGGTGGGGAGGAGGCGGTCCCGGGCCGCGCGGTCGAGACCGAGCTCGAGGTCGAGGTGGTGGAGGGCGCGCCGGCCGATCTCGCCGAGGGGCCCGCCGCGCTGGCGATCGCCGGCGATCGCTGGGCGGGCGCCGACGGGGAGCGCGTCGTCACCGGGGAATCGACGCTGGACGAGCTCGCCGTCGCGCTGGCCGCGCATCCGCTCGTCGCCCATGACGCGAAGTCGCTGGGCGGGGGCCGCCACGGGCTGCTCGCCGCGGCGGCGCGCGAGGGCGTCGACCTCGACCTCGACCACGACACGATGCTCGCCGCCTATCTGCTCGAGCCCCAGCGTCGCACCTACGAGCTGACCGAGCTCGCCGCCGACGCCGGGATCGGGATCGCCTCGTCGCCAGCGCAGGGAGAGCAGCCCGACGACGGCCAGCTATCCCTCGGCGAGGAGGACGAGGCGGGCCTCGACCCGGCCGAGGAGGCCCGGTTGGTGGCGGGTCTCGCCGACGTCCAGCGCTCGCGAATCCAGGAGCTGGAGCTGGGGCCGCTGCTGCGCGAGGTCGAGCTGCCGCTCGTCCACGTGTTGGCGGCAATGGAGCGCGAGGGCCTGAAGCTCGACGCCGAGCGGCTCGCCGAGGTCGGCGCCGGCTTTGGGGAGCGGATCGCGACGCTCGAGAAAGAGATTTACGAGCTGGCCGAGGAAGAGTTCACGATCGGTTCGCCCCAGCAGGTCGGCCGCATCCTCTTCGAGAAGCTCGGCCTGACCCGCAAGCGCCGCGGCAAAACCGGCTTCTCGACCGACGCCCGTGTGCTCGCTCAGATCTCCGACGAGCACCCGATCGTCGAGAAGATCGAATCCTGGCGCGAGCTGACCAAGCTGAAGAACACCTACCTCGACTCGCTCCCCGACCTGATCGACCCCGAGACGGGCCGGATCCACACCACCTTCAACCAGACCTCGGCAGCGACCGGCCGCCTCTCCAGCACCAATCCCAACCTCCAGAACATCCCGATCCGCACCGAGGTAGGCCGCCCGGTCCGCGCCTGCTTCGTCGCCGAGCGCGGCGCCCGGCTGCTCTCCGCCGACTACAGCCAGGTCGAGCTGCGGGTGCTCGCCCACGTCGCCGACGAGGAGGTGCTGAAAGAGATCTTCCGGGCCGGCGACGATGTCCACGCCGCCACCGCGGCCGAGGTCTTCAACATCTCCCGCGAGGAGGTCGACATCGGCCAGCGCTCGAAGGCGAAGATGGTCAACTTCGGGATCGTCTACGGGCTGACCGGGTTTGGCCTCGCCGACCGGCTCAACATCCCCCGCAAGGAGGGCGAGGAGTTCGTCGCCCGCTACCTGGAGCGCTTCCCCGCGGTGCGCGCGTTCCGCGAGCAGATCGTCGAGCAGGCTCAGGCCGAGGGCTACGTGGCGACCCTGATGGGGCGCCGCCGGGCGATCCCCGAGCTGCGCTCCGGCAACCCCAACACGCGCAAACTGGGCGAGCGACTCGCGGTCAACACGGTGATCCAGGGCACCGCGGCCGACATCATCAAGGTGGCGATGATCCGCGCCTACCGAGCCCTGGCCGAGACCGGGATGAAGACCCGCCTCGTCCTGCAGATCCACGACGAGCTGCTCTTCGAGGGACCGCCGGGGGAGATGGACGACGCGGCCGAGCTGGTGCGGCGCGAAATGTGCGCCGCCTTCCAGCTCGACCCGCCGCTCGAGGTCGACATCGGCATCGGCACGGACTGGCTCGACGCCAAGTGACCTCTGCTATTTACTGAGCGCCACCAGGGTGAAGTAGACCTTGCCGCCCACGATCACCAGCTCGGCCCTCTTGACCACGGCTCCCACGACGAGGGCGTCAGTGGTGCATTTGGCCGTGTGATCGGCGCCCTGGCCGGGGTCCTCGCTGGAGCCCGGAGGCGTGCCGTCGTGACCGGGGGGATCTTCGGAAAGACTGCTGGCGTCGGCGCCCTGGCTCTCGGACGAATCCTCGGATCCTTTGTCGCAACCGCCGCCGCAGCGGATGTGGGTCCGCTCGGTGACCAGCCCACTCACCGTGTCCCCGCCGTCAAGGCTGATCACGAGTTTGCCCGTGTCGGCGTCGAAGGACGCGATCGTCCCGGCCGATCCGTCGGCGCTCGAGAAGTGACGGTGCCGGTGACGCCTATGGTGACGACGATGATGGTGGCGTTTCCCATGGTGGTGGCCTGAGGCCCGCTGGTGACCGCCGTGGCGCGCCGACGCGATGCTCGGCAGCGCCAGCACCATCAGGGCGCTCAACACCGCCGCCAAGACGACCCCCGCGGTTCGTCTGCGCTTCCCGTGAGTCGAAATCATCTGCTCCTCCTTTGGCACCAATCCAGCCGTGCCGATCGATTGCCCCAACAACCCGTGCGGGAGGAAAAGATCACAACCGCGGACACAGGTCCTGCGCGTCAGTCCTGCGGTGGCGCATCGGACGGCTCATCGAGGCGATAAGAGCTCGGTCCCGGCCCGGAGCGGGGGCTCGACCCCGAGCTCGAACTCGATCCGGAACCGTCGTCGGAGCCTTCGCCCCCGCTGCCCGCTTCGCCGGAGCCGGGCCCGGGACCATGTCTGCCTCCCGCGGGTGGGCCCTGCGATTCGCCGAGATTTTGACCGCCGGGTCCGGGTCCGTCATGCGGCCCGGCGCCGGTCGGGCCGCGGCCGCCCCTTGGGCCGGAGCGCGTATCCCCAGGAGGCCCCGGAGGGCCTCCCCGAGCGCCCTGGCCGCCGCGATCGGGGCCGCGGGCATGACCGCCTTCGGGCGGTGGGCCGTCGCGTCCGCCGCTACCCACCGTCGCCGTCGAGCCGACGCTGCGTCTCCGGGAGAGCGCGCCGGTGTCGTTTGAACCGGGAGCATCGGCTTGACTGGCGGCGCTCGCGGTTGCGCCGTCGCCCCCAGCTCCGGTCGCTCCCGCCGTCTGCCCCGGAGTCGCCGCCTCCGGCGCCCGATGCGCCGAGGCGTGATGCTGAGCCGCGACGCCGGCGCCGATCGAGCCGGCTACCACGGCGGTGAGGACGCCGACCTTGAGCGCGCCGGCGCCTCCCAGCGATGCGCCCGCCGCGACCGCGCCGCTTCCGGCGGTCACCGTGGCCGCGCCTGCCGCCCCGTGGTCGATCAGCGCCTTCAGCAGCGGGATCGGGATCATCAAGCCGACGCCGTCGCGCAGCGCCACCCGCGCCCGGTAGATGAATTGACGCGCCGCGCCGCCGGTCACTCCCAGCGCCGCCGCGATCTCCTCATGGCTCAGCCCTTCCAAGCTCGCGCATCACGATCGCGGCGCGCTGCGGCTCGGGCAAAGCTCGCAGTCGCGTCATCAGGTCGGTCACCTCCTCTCGCCGCTCCGCCTCCTCTGCGGCCGAACGCCCGCCCGCGATCGCCTCGTCCAGCTCGGCCGAAGTCGGCGGCCTGTCGCGAAGGTCGTTGAGCGCCGTGTTGCGCACGATCCGGTAGAGCCAGGGCCGTAGATCGATCTCCGACTCGTCGCGCCGCAACGCCTGGAAGGCCTTCGAGAAGGCGTCCTGGGTCACGTCTTCGGCGCGCCCGCCGACGATCGCCGCCGCGTAGCGGCGCAGCGGAGAGCCGTAACGTCGGACGATCTCCTCGAACGCGGTCTCGTAGCCGTCGCGGACGAGGTCGACCAGGCGTCGATCCGGCTGCACCTTCAGCGCCGGAGCGAGGAGGAAGCTTGAAGCGAATCCCTGTGCAGGTGGCGGTGGCATGGCCGGCTGGTCTCTTTAATAGAACACATGACGGTGGCAAAGATCACGGTTGGACTCAAATCCCATGGATAGGGGCCTCGCGGTACTGCTCACCGCCGCCGCGGGCGGGCTGATCGCCCTGCAGGCGCCGATCAACGCCGGGCTGGGCAAGCAGACGGGCAGCCTGCCGGCGGCGCTGGTCTCCTTTGCGGTCGGCTCCGTCGCCCTGGCCGCGATCGTCCTGCTCAGCGGCAAGGCCGGCGGGCTCAGCTCAACCTTCGATGTCAGCTGGTACTACCTGCTCGGCGGGCTGCTCGGCGCGGTCTACGTCACCAACGCGTTGATCGCCGTCTCGGTGATCGGCGCCGGCGGCGTCGCGGCGGCGACGATCACCGGTCAGCTGACCGCATCGGTCGCGATTGATCGCCTAGGCCTGTTCGGCCTCGACCAGGTCCCGCTCAGCCCCGAGCGCCTGATCGGCATCGCCCTGCTGCTGGTCGGCACGGTGCTGGTCGTCCGCTGAGCCGGCGAAGTCCGGCGGCGCGATCTGCAGGTAGTGGTCGAAGGACCAGTCGATGAAGCGCTTCCACCCCAGCAGGCGGATCATCGGCCCGAGCAGGCGCGGTGGGATACGGGGGACAAGCTTCTGCACCCGCAGCATCCAGCGGAACTTCAACTCGTGGGAGTCGTTGAACTCGGCGTAGCGGGACATTGCCGCCTCGCGGTCCTGGCTTCCCTCGACGACCCCGCGCAACTCGCGTCCCAGGGCGATCCCGAAGTAGAGCGCCGTCCGGATCCCCTCGGCGCTGAGCGGCAGGCAGTGGCCGGCCGAGTCACCGGCGAAGAAGACGCCGCCCTCGGTGGCGCGGCGCAGCTTGTGGGGGATCCAGTTGCCCTGGTAGCGGACTCGGTCGCTACCCAGGTCCTCGGCCAGCAGCTCGGTCGTCTCACGCACGTGAAAGCGCGGGTCGAAGGAGCCGACGCCGATTCGCAACTCCTCGCGCGCCGGGAACGACCAGCCGTAGCCGGCCGGCACGTAGCGCCGGTCGATCCAGATCTCGAGGTCGTCGCCGGACCCCTCCGGGTGGACCTCAAGGCCGCGCGAGAGTGGTGCGTCGGGCGGCTGGAAGCCGTCGCCCGCAGCGAGGACGCGCCGCCAGCCGAGCGCGTCGACGACGAGCGGCGCCGAAAGCACGCCGCGGTCGGTCTCGATGTGGATCGAGCCGTCTCCGTTGGCGGCGGCCACGCGGCCGTTCACCTTTGCGGTCTCGAAGGTCGCGTCGCACTGCGCCCAGAGCAGCTCGCACAGCTCGCGGTAGTCGAAGGTCGAAAAGGTCCACGGCAGGCGGTAGCGGGCCTCGCCGTGGGGGGTGTGCATCAGCAGCGAGTCGAAGCGCTGGCGCTCAGCGCCCATCAGCCCCGTCCTCCGCAGCCAGTCGGTGGGTATGCCGCAGGCGGAAGTCTGGCGCTCGCCGATCTCGTAACGGTCGACAACGAGCACGTCGGCCCCCGAGCCGGCCAGCTCGCGCGCCACGGCCAGTCCCGCGAAGCTCGCGCCGCAGATCAGCACGTCGCGGTTCCCCCGCAGGGGAGTGCGTTCCTTACCGCGCTTGGTGGCCCGGATCGGCATCGGCAGCGATTCTGCCATTATTCGCCGCCGTGTCCCCGACCGACGCACCGATCGCCCCTGCGGCTCCTGTCGCCGACCCCCTGCCGAGTCCCCTGTGGTCGGCACCCCCGTGGAGGGCTCGAATGGCCTGCTGCTCCAGGTAAACGGGCACGTCGTCCCCAACTACGCCGCCACGATCGTCTCCTTCGACGAGGGCGACGTGGTCAACGGCAAGGTCGTGCGGATCGACAAAGACGAGGTTCTGGTCGACATCGGCTACAAGTCGGAGGGGGTCATTCCCTCCAACGAGCTTTCGATCCGCAAGTCGGTCGACCCGGCGGAGGAGGTTTCGCTGGGTGAGGAGGTCGACGCCCTCGTCCTCACCAAGGAGGACCAGGAGGGGCGGCTGATCCTCTCCAAGAAGCGGGCCCGCTTCGAGAAGGCCTGGCGCCGCATCGAGGCCGCCGCCGAGTCCGGTGAGCCGGTCGAGGGGACCGTGATCGAGGTCGTCAAGGGCGGTCTCATCCTCGACCTCGGGGTGCGCGGCTTCCTGCCCGCCTCGCTGGTCGACATCCGTCGCGTCCACAACCTCGACGAGTTCATGAGCCAGACGCTCGAGTGCAAAGTGATCGAGCTGAACCGCAGCCGCAACAACGTGGTCCTCTCGCGCCGCGCCGTCCTCGAGGAGGAGCGCAAGGAGGTCCGCGAGCAGATCCTCGGGAACCTCGCGCCGGGCCAGGTCGTCGAGGGCAAGATCTCCAACATCGTCGACTTCGGCGCCTTCGTCGACCTCGACGGGATCGACGGCCTGATCCACATCTCAGAGCTTTCCTGGAGCCACGTAAACCATCCCTCCGAGGTCGTCGCGATCGGCGACACGGTGCGGATCAAAGTGCTCGACATCGATCGCGACCGCCAGCGGATCTCCCTCGGCCTCAAGCAGACCCAGGAGGACCCGTGGCAGCGCGTGGTCAGCACCCACCGGCCCGGCGACGTGTCTGGAGGGCGCGGTGACCAAGGTCGTCGCCTTCGGCGCCTTCGTCGAGATCCTTCCCGGGGTAGAGGGCCTGGTCCACATCTCCGAGCTCGCCGACCACCACGTCGAGAACCCGAGCGAGGTGGTCGAGCCGGGCACGAAGCTCAACGTCAAGATCCTCGAGATCGACGAGGAGCGCCGCCGCCTCTCGCTCAGCATCAAGCAGGTCGAGGACCAGAACATGCCGATGAGCGACCTCGGCGCCCAACTGGCCGCGGCCAGCGGCGAGGAGGCTCCGGCCGAGGAAGAGGTCGAGGAGCCCGTGGCCGAGGAAGGAGGCCTGCTGAGGAGCCCGTGGCCGAGGAAGAAGAAGCGCCCGCGGAGGAAGAGCCCGCGGAAGAAGAAGCTCCCGAGCAGGTCGACGCAGACGCCTAGCCGTCCCAATGCCGCTGACGATCGGCCTTACCGGCGGCATCGCGGCGGGGAAGTCCGAGGCTCTGGCGGCGTTCGAGCGACTCGGCGCGGCGATCGTCTCCAGTGACGCTGTGGTCCATGAGCTGCTCGACTCCGAGCCGCTTCTGGGTCGCCTCGCCGAGCGTTGGGGTCCCGAAGTCGCACCCGAATGGACGGGTCGATCGGACCAAGATCGGCGAGGTCGTCTTCGCCGATCCGGAGGAGCTGGCCTGGCTGGAGCGGCAAATTCACCCTCTGGTCGGGGAGCGGATCGGCTCCTGGCTGGGATCGCTCTCGCCGGAGACGAGGATCGCCGTGGTCGAGGTGCCGCTGCTGTTCGAGTCCGAGATGCAGGACGTCTTCGACACGACACTCGCCGTGGTCACCGCCGACGGGGTGCGTCGCGCCCGGGCCGAGGCGCGCGGTCACGCCCTGGTCGGTGAGCGCGAGGCGCGCCAGCTGGCCCAGGAGGAGAAGGCGGCCCGCGCCGAGCACGTCGTCGAGAACGACGGCTCGATCGAGGATCTCGAGCGGGCGTTGTCCGCGCTGGTCGAGAAGCTGACGGAATGAAGCAGAGGCGACGACGACGGGTGGCGGTGGGCGGCGCGGTCGTCGCTGTCGGCGTCGCCGCCGGAGTGCTGCTCGGGGTGGTCGGGAGAGTCGATCACGTAATCCAGGAGCTCACCCTTCCCCTGCACCACGAGGACATCATCCGCCAACAGGCCCGGGACAAGGAGGTCGACGCGGCGCTGATCGCCGCGGTGATCTACTGCCGAGTCGCGCTTCCGCGATCAGACCTCGAGCGCCGGGGCGCGGGGGCTGATGCAGATCACTCCGGAGACCGCCAGGGATGTCGAGCGCCACAGCGGCGGCACCACCTTCAAGGTCAGCGACCTCTCGGACCCCGAGATCAACATCCGCTACGGCACCTTCCGGCTGCGTGAGCTGCTCAGCCGCTACGACGGCAATGAGGTCGCGGTCCTGGCCGCCTACAACGCCGGCTCCACCAACGTCGATCGTTGGGGCGGCGCGAACCTGACCCTCGAGGACGTTCCCTTTGCCGAAACGCGCGCCTACATCGCCGAGGTCCTCAATAAGCGACGCGCCTATCGCGACGAGTACGCGAAGGAGCTGGGGTATTGAGCGCCGTGGCTCCCAGGCCGCGAGTCGGAGCGCTGGCGCTCGCCGTCGGCCTGGTGCTGGCCGACTCCTCGATCGTCGTCCTGGCGCTGCCGCAGATCTACCGCGAGCTGGACACCAGCGTCGCCGGGGTCACCTGGGTCCTGGTCTCCTTCAACCTGGTGATGGCGCTGGCCGCCGTCCCGGCGGCCCATCTGGCTCGCCGCGTCGGCCCGGGACGCGCCGCCGCCGTCGGGCTTGCGATCTTCGCCGGGGCCGGGCTGGCCTGCGGGGCCTCGTCGCACCTCTCGACCCTGATCGTCGCCCGCTGCGTGCAGGCGCTGGGCGGCGCCGCCGCGGTGACGGCGGCGCTTGAGCTGCTCCCCGCCACGGTCGGCTCGGAGCGTCGTGCGACGGCGATCTGGGCGAGCGCCGGGGCGACGGGCGCCGCGCTGGGGCCGGCGGTGGGTGGCATCCTCACCCAGCTCGTCTCCTGGCAGTCGATCTTCCTGCTCCAGGTCCCGGTGGCGATCGTCGCCGCGGTTCCGATCCTCGCGGTGGCGCGGCATGAGGCGGCCACGGGGATCGTCGAGAGCGAGCTGCGCAGGACGGGCCGCCCGCACGCCCTCGCCAATCTCGCCCTGGCACTGGTCTCGGCGGCGATCGCCGCGGCGCTCTTCCTCCTCGTCCTGCTCCTGATCGAGGGTTGGCGACTGAGCCCGATCGGGGCGGCGATCGTCGTCAGCGTGATGCCGCTGCTGGCGATCCTCGGCAGCCGCCTCGGCCGGCTCGTCCCCGACACCAAGGCCCGGGCGGCGGCCGGGGCGATCCTCGTCGCGGGGGGCCTCGGCGGGCTGGCGCTGCTGCCGCGGGCCGAGGTCGCCCTCACCGTGCCGCCCCAGGTCTTGATTGGGATCGGCCTCTCGCTGGTCCTCTCGGCGCTGACCGAGACCGCGCTGCACGGTCGCTCGCCACAGGCGATCCACGGCGGCTGGACGATCTCGGCGCGTCACGCGGGGGTGGTGATCGGCCTGCTCGCGTTGACGCCGATCTTCACCGCCGACATCGCCCAGCAGCGCCGTGACGCGATCGACGCCGGCACCGCGGTCGTGCTCGACTCCCAGGTCAGCCCGCTGCTGAAGGTCGACCTGGCGCAGCGGATCGTCGCGCGGATGGACGATGAGCGGGGGAGGGTGCCGACGATCGGCCCTGCCTTCGACCCGCTGCCGAGCGATCCGAGCGACCGCGCGGCCGTATTGCGACTTCGCAGCGACCTCCAGGACCAGCTCGACCGCGGCGCCACCCACGCCTTCAGCGCCTCCTTCCTGATCGGCGCGCTCGCCGCGCTGCTCGCTCTGGTCCCGATCGGCCTGGCCAGGAGGGTGGAGCTTTGACCCGCGCGCGGCTGCTGGTCGGCCTCTCGATCGTGGCGTCCCTGGCCCTGGTCTTCACCTACCTGGCCGCGGGCGGGTCGTCCTACACCCCGGCCAAGGTCCAGGACCCTTGCAAGCCACGGTCGTGGCGCAATCCTCAGGGCATCCAGGCGATCGCCGAGCAGTTCTCCCTCTCGGCGCTCGACGGGGCCGCCTGCCGGTTGGGTGTCTCACGCGAGGAGCTCGCCCAGGCACTGGCGACGCCGGCGGCGCGGGAGCGCTTCACCCGCCGCCACGGGATCAGCGACGCGAAGCTGGCGGAGGCGATCCGTGCCGGCTTGGTGCGGGCGGTCAACGACGCTGAGCGGGCCGGGGCGCTCAGCCCGATCCTGGCCGAGCCGCTGCGTGAGGCGGTTCGTCAGATCCCGCTCGACCAGGCGATCCAGCTGATCCAAAACGCCCGCACGTTGCTCGACAACGTCCAGACCTTCCTCGGCCCCGCGCAGGGCCTGCTCCAGCAGTTCCTGCCGTAGCGGGCCTCAGCCGCGGAATTCGAAGCGGCCGGCGGAGGGGAGCCAGCTGATCCCCTCGCAGAGCTCGGCGACGGGAGTGTCGAGCGACCCGGCCAGCTTCACGATCGTGCCGAGGCGCGGCTCGCGCCCACCTCGCTCGAGCAGCGAGATTTCGGTCCGGTGCAGCTCACAGCGGAACCCCAGCTCCTCCTGGGAGATTTTTCGCCGCTTGCGCGCCTTGCGCAGGTTGACGGCAAAGCGGTCTCGGGGCTCCACATCGGTGATCTTCTGCGTGCGAAGACAGAAGCTCTACAGACAAAACATTTCTTCTGGTCTATATTTCTCGCGTGAAAGCCGACCAGCTGATCGCAGCCCTCAACCACCCGGTGAGGCGGCGCATCCTCCGCGCTCTGGACGGCAAGGAGGCGGTCAGCCCGGTCGAGCTCGCCGACCGCATCGCTGTCCCACTGACCACGGTCAGCTACCACGTCAGGATTCTCGCCGGCTACCGTGCCTTGAAGCTGGTCCGGACCAAGCCCGCCCGCGGCGCGGTCGAGCACTTCTACCGCTCGATGGTTGAGGCGGAGTGGGCGCTGGCGCGCTCAGGGCGTCGAAGGCCGCCGACGGTGCGCTAGGCGCTGTCCCGAGTCGCCCGCCAGACCCAGAGCATCGCCAGCGGCTGTAGCGGCAGGCGGGCCCAGAGTGCCCAGCGGGGGATCCGGTTCAGATCGAGGCCGCGGACCTGCTCGGGGTTGAGCGCCATGTGGACGTTGGCCGGGAAGACCGTGGCGAGCAGAGCGAGCAGCCACCAGCGGGCGAAGCGGCGAGTGGCCGGGACTGAGCACGGCGACGCCACCGGCGATCTCGGCCACGCCGCTGACGACGACGGCCTCGCGATGGTGGGGGAGCGACGGCGGCATCATCGCCTCGTAGGCGCGCGGTTTGACGAAGTGCATCGCCCCGGCGAAGGCGAAGAAGCCGGCGAGGGCTTTCTGCGAGCGGCTCATCGGCCGCGCAGTCTAAGGTGAATTCGGTGACCGAGTTCCAGCTCAACCCCGCCTACACGCCGACGGCAGACCAGCCGAAGGCGATCGCCGGCCTGGCCGAAGGGCTGGAGAAGGGGGAGCGGTTCCAGACCCTGCTCGGGGCGACCGGGACCGGCAAGACCTTCACGATGGCGGCGACGATCGCGGCCGTGCAGCGCCCCTCGTTGGTAATCGCCCACAACAAGACGCTCGCCGCCCAGCTCTGCAACGAGTTCCGCGAGTTCTTCCCCGACAACGCGGTCGAGTACTTCGTCTCCTACTACGACTACTACCAGCCCGAGGCCTACGTTCCGGCGCAGGACCTCTACATCGAGAAGGACTCCTCGATCAACGACGAGATCGACCGGCTCCGCCACGCGGCGACCGCGGCGCTGTTCGCCCGCCGCGACGTGATCATCGTCGCCTCGGTCTCCTGCATCTACGGGATCGGCTCGCCCCAGGTCTACAACGAGAAAATGCAGCTGTTCAAAGTCGGCGAGTCGATCGACCGCGACGAGGTGCTCCGCAAGCTGGTGAAGATGCAGTACCAGCGCAACGACGCCAACCTGGCGCGCGGCAGCTTCCGGGCGCGCGGCGAGGTGCTGGAGATCATGCCCGCCTACGCCGAGTCGGCCTACCGGATCTCCCTCTTCGGCGACGAGATCGAGGGGATCCAGCACTTCGACCCGCTGACCGGCGAGGTGCTCGACACGATCGACCACGTCTCGGTCTGGCCGGCCTCCCACTATGTGACCAGGGACGAGACGCTGGAGCGCTCGGTCGATGAGATCCGCGAGGAGTTGAACACGCGCACCGCCGAGCTGGAGGCGGAGGGCAAGCAGCTCGAGGCCCACCGCCTGCGCCAGCGCACCGCCTACGACCTCGAGATGCTCAAGGAGATCGGCTTCACCTCGGGGATCGAGAACTACTCGCGGATCCTCGACGGCCGCCCGCAGGGCAGCCCGCCGCACACGCTGATCGACTACTTCCCCGACGACTTCGTCGTCTTCGTCGACGAGTCCCACCAGACGATCCCCCAGATCGGCGGCATGTACGAGGGGGACCGCTCGCGCAAGCAGACGCTGGTCGACTACGGCTTCCGGCTGCCCTCGGCGATCGACAACCGGCCGCTCAAGTTCGACGAGTTCCTCGAGCGGGTGCCGCGGCTGGTGATGGCCTCGGCGACGCCGGGGCCGTTCGAGCGGGCGGAGTCGGCCCGGATCGTCGAGCAGATCGTCCGCCCGACCGGGATCGTCGACCCCGAGATCGAGGTGCGCGAGACGAAGAACCAGATCGACGACCTGATGAACGAGATCCGCCGCCGCGCCGAGTCCGGCGACCGCGTCCTGGTCACGACCCTGACCAAGAAGATGGCCGAGGACCTGACCAACTATCTGCTCGAGTACGGGATCAAGGTCCGCTACCTGCACTCCGAGGTCGACACCCTGGAGCGGATCCAGATCATCCGCGACCTGCGGCTGGGGGAGTACGACGTCCTGGTCGGGGTCAACCTGCTGCGCGAGGGGCTCGACCTGCCCGAGGTCTCCCTGGTCGCGATCCTCGACGCCGACAAGGAGGGCTTCCTGCGCGGCGAGACCAGCCTCGTGCAGACGATCGGGCGGGCGGCGCGCAACGTCGACGGGCGGGTGCTGATGTACGCGGACCGCGAGACCGACTCGATGCGCGCCGCGATCCGCGAGACCGACCGCCGCCGCGCGATCCAGATCGCCTACAACGCCGAGCACGGGATCACCCCCGAGACGGTCCGCAAGGGCATCTCCGAGATGGCCGAGTTCCTCGCGATGGAGGACCGGGCGCCGCGAAAAAAGCGCCGTGGCCGCGCCACCGAGGTCAGCGACCCGGAGGAGCTGGAGCGCACGATCGTCGCCCTCGAGGAGGAGATGCTCGCCGCCGCCGACGACCTCCGCTTCGAGGAGGCGGGGCGAATCCGCGACGAGCTGAAGGAGCTGCGCCGCGACCTCGACGGACTGCGGGCCGGGGCCTAGCCGGGCTGGTCGAGGAAGCGCAGTACCGCGAGCACGCGACGGTGGTCGTCGGGGCCCGGCGCCAGCGCCGAACTTGCCGAAGATGCCGGTGACGTGCTTTTCGACAGCGCGCTCGCTGACCACCAGCTCGGCGGCGATCGCCGCGTTCGAGCGTCCCTCGGCCATCAGCCCGAGCACCTCGCGCTCGCGCGGGGTCAGTTCCTCCAGCGGGATCGTCCCGACGGCGCGCGCCCGAGCATCTGCGAGACGACTTCGGGGTCGAGCACCGAGCCGCCGCCGCCGACCCGGCGGACCGCGTCGGTCAGAGCGTCGATGTCGGCGACGCGGTCCTTGAGCAGGTAGCCGAGCCCCTCGGCGCTCTCGGCGAGCAGGTCGCGGGCGTAGGCGACCTCGACGTACTGGGAGAGGACGAGCACTCCCGACCTCCGGCAGCTCAGCGCGGATCGCGCGGGCGGCGACGCAGGCCCTCGTCGGTGTGGGTGGGCGGCATCCGCACATCGACGACCGCGACGTCGGGCTTGTGGGCTCGCACCTTGCGCAGCAACTCCTCGCCGTCGCCGGCCTGGCCGACCACCTCGCAGCCGCCCTCCTCGAGCAGCCGGACCACCCCCTCGCGCAGCAGGGTGGAATCGTCGGCGATCACGACGCGCATGGCCCGACGCTAACCGCCCAGCGGGATTCGCGCACGGACCACGGTGCCGTCGCCGGCCGGGCTGACCACCGTCAGGCTCGCCGTCGAGGGCGGCAACGCGGTCGGAGAGGCCGCGCAGGCCGGTGCCCGACGCCGGATCGGCCCCGCCGACGCCGTCGTCGCTGACCTCGATCTCGACCGCGCCGTCTTCCTGCGGCGACGCGCACCGCCGCAGCCGACGCCTGCGGCGTAGCGGGCGACGTTGGTGAGCGCCTCGGCGACGACGAAGTAGGTGGTCGACTCGACCGCCGCTCGGCATCTGCTCGCGGCGGGCGTTTCGACGATCTCGACCGGCACCGGGGAACGGTCGGCGAGGTTGCCAAGCGCCGCCTCGAGACCCCGGTCGCTGAGCACGGCGGGGTGGATGCCGCGGGCGAGCTCGCGCAGCTCCGCCGTCGCCTCGCCGAGTTCGTCCATCGCCTCGTCGAGCAGTTCGGCCGCGGCCCTCGGATCGCTCTCGATCCGACTGCGCACCAACCGCAGGCTCATCGCCAGCGCCACCAGGTGCTGCTGGGCGCCGTCGTGGAGGTCGCGCTCGACCCGCCGCCGCTCCTCGTAGCCCGCTTCGACGATCCGCGCACGGGACGCCTGCAGCTCGGCGACCTTGGCCTGCAGCGCGGCGTTCAACTGCTCGTTCTCGGCGCTCAGCTCAGAGCTGATCTCCTCCGCTCGTGACCAATCCGCGAGCGCAGCAGGCCGGCGCAGGAAGGCGAACGGCAGGCAGGCGAAGACGGCGATCGCGGCGATGAAGGCGACCGAGCTCGGCCGAGTCGGGGGCGCCGGCCGCGCTGAGCGATCAGCTGCACGAGTACCAGCAGCGAAGGCCAGGCCGCCGGTGACAGACGACCGGCGCGAGGGCGCGCCGCTCGCGCGCTTCGCTGCCGGCGCCAGCGGCGAGAAGACCAGCACCACGGTCGCGGCGATCACCGGCGATCGCGACCGAGGATCTGGACGGCGCTGATCGCGTCGGCGAGGTTCTGCGTGGCCCTCGATCAGCAACGGGTTGGCAGGGCAGTCGTCGGCAGCCATCGCGTCGTTGGGTCGGTGAGAGAGCGCCCAGGCGACCTGCATCGACCGTGGTGACGAAGTAGGCGCCGGCGACGATGACCTTCTGCAGGTCGAGTCGTCGAGTCGGCCCGACGGGAAGGTGATCAGCAGCTGGATCAGGATCGCGTAGGGGAGCGAGCTGCCGAAGCGTGCCGATCGCGAAGACGACGCTCGTTGTTGGAGGAGCCGAGCGCCTGGAAGAACCAGGTGAACCCGATCGCCGTCATCAGCGGCCCGACGTTGTCGTCCGGGCGGCGGTACCAGGCGTAGAGCCCGGTGCCGGCGAAGCCCCAGCCGGCGAGCAGGATCAGCGCTGTCGCCAGGCCGCGCGGGCTCTGTGTGGTCGCTGGTGAGGATCGAGCACGGCGGAGCCGATGCCCGAACACGAAGGCGAGCGCGGCGAGGCCGAACAGGGCGCGGCGGAGTCCGGTCATCCGACCAGCGCGGCGAGGGCGTCGCCGCTCAGCTCGCCCTTGGTGACGAAGCCCAGCGCCGGGCTGGCGGCGATCTCGGCGCCGAAGTCGGAGCGCTCGCGGGTCGAGGTGAGGACGATCGCCGGGCGCTCTGCGGCCGCCGCGAGGCTCCGCGGCGACCTCGAAGCCGTCGATGTCGGGGAGCTGCACGTCGAGCAGGACCAGGTCCGGGTTGAGCTCGCGCACCGCCGCCAGCGCCGCGGCGCCGTCGTCGGCCTCGCCGACCACCGAGTAGCCGGCGGCCTCGAGCATCCGCCGGGCGCTGAGCGCGGAAGCTCGGGTGGTCGTCGACGATGAGGACCGAGGTGGGCATGCCGGCGATTGTCCTTGTATGGGGGCGTGCCCGTGGGTACGGCTATCCACACCTTCGGCGGTCGGTTGACCCGCACCCGAAGACGCCTGCCAGCCGCATTGGAACGCCGTCTCCGCATTGGGAGCCTGGACCGGTCTCATTCAACCCGATCGAAAGGAACCCAATGCAAGCCAAGACGAACATCGCCGCCCGCGCCGCCCGCTGGAGCGCGACGCACCGCAAGATCGCCATCTTCGGATGGCTGGCCTTCGTGGTCGTCTCCGTAGTCGATCGGCGGCGCCGTCGGGCAGAAGGACCCTCACCAACGCGGAAGCCGTCTCCGGCGAGGCCGGGCGGGCCGAGGTCGCGCTCGAGAAGGCGAAGCTGAACGACAGCAGCGAGCTGGTGCTCGTCCAGAACAAGAGCCTCAGCGTCGACGATCCCGCTTTTCGCGGCGACGATCGCCGATGTCACCGGGCGCCTCGGGAAGTTGCCCGCGGTCTCCAAGCTCAGCTCTCCCGCAGAGCGGCGGCGGCCAGGTCTCCGGCCGACGGCCACTCGGCGCTGATCGAGTTCGAGTTGCCCAGCGACCTGACCAACGGCCGAGGCCAAGGTCGACGCCACGCTCGCCGCGGTTACAGACGACGCAGCGCGGCCATCCGGGGTTCCGGGTCGAGCAGTTCGGCGCGGCCAGCGCCGAGAAGGCGCTTCAGGCCGTCTTCGAGCGAGGACCTGAAGAAGCGCCGAGACGACCTCGCTGCCGATCACCCTGGCGATCCTGCTGCTCGCCTTCGGCGCGCTGGTGGCGGCCTTTGTGCCGTTGCTGCTCGCTTTCTCGGCGGTGCTGGCGACGGTCGGCCTGCTGGCGCATCCCAGCCAGCTGGTGCCGATGGACCCCAACGTCTCCTCGGTGGTGGTGCTGGTCGGCCTCGCCGTCGGCGTCGACTACTCGCTCTTCTACCTGCGCCGCGAGCGCGAGGAGAGGCGGGCGGGCGCAGCGTCGGCGGAGGCCGCGCTTGCGGCCGCGGCGGCAACCTCCGGGCGGGCGGTGCTCGTCTCGGGCGCGACCGTGATCGCCGCGATGGCCGGGATGCTGCTCAGCGGCGACCCGACCTTCACCTCGTTTGCGGTGGGCACGATGACCGTCGTCGCGGTGGCGATGTTCGCCTCGCTGACGGTGCTGCCGGCGGTCCTCTCCAAGCTCGGCGACCGGGTCGAGAAGGGGAGGATCCCGTTCCTGCGCCGCTTCCGCGCGCGTCGCGGCGGGCGGTCCGTCTGGGGCTCGATCGTCGATCGCGTCATGCGGCGGCCGGTCCTCTACGATGGTGGCCTCGGCCGGCCTCCTGGTCGCGCTCGCGATTCCGGCGCTCGAGCATGCACACGGTCGTCAGCGGCAGCGACGACCTGCCGCGCGACATCCCGGTCGTGCAGACCTACGACCGCGTCACCGAGGCCTTCCCCGACAAGGGCGCGAGTCGACGCGTCGTGGTCGAGGCCGACGACGTCACCTCCGGCGCCGGTTGCCGCGGCGATCGCGGAGTTCCGCGAGCAGGCGGCGACGCACCGGGTCGTCAAGGGCCCGGTCAAGGTGCGACACGAGCGCCGACGGCAAGACCGCGGCGATCGACGTGCCGACGGTCGGGAGCGGCAGCAACGCCGCGGCGACCGCGGCGATGGAGCGGATCCGCGAGCGGATCGTGCCCCGGCCGCCTTCGCGGGTGTCGCGGGCGCCGAGGTCAACGTCACCGGCCAGGCGGCCCAGTCGAAGGACTTCAACGAGTTGCTGGCCCAGCGCCTGCCGCTCGTTTTCGCCTTCGTCCTCGGCTTCGCCTTCCTGCTGATGCTGGTCACGTTCCGCTCGATCGTCGTCCCGATCAAGGCGATCGTGCTCAACCTGCTCTCGGTGGGCGCCGCCTACGGGGTGCTGGTGCTGGTGTTCCAGAAGGGGCTGGGCGAGTCACTGCTCGGCTTCCACTCGAACGGAGGCGTCAGCTCCTGGCTGCCGCTCTTCCTGTTCGTGATCCTGTTCGGCCTCTCGATGGACTACCACGTGCTGATCCTCAGCCGGGTCCGCGAGGGCGTCGACCGGGGGCATGAGCAGCGACGAGGCGGTCCGCCAGGGGATCACGGCGACGGCGGGGACGGTGACGAGCGCGGCGATGGTGATGGTGCGCGGTCTTCTCGATCTTCGCCACGCTCAGACCATCATCGACATGAAAGAGATGGGCATCGGCCTCGCCGTCGCGGTCCTGATCGACGCGACGATCGTGCGGGCGGTGCTGTTGCCGGCGGCGATGAAGCTGCTCGGCGAGCGCAACTGGTACCTGCCCCGCTCGCTCGGCTGGCTGCCGAAGGCGCGCGCACTCCGAGCCGGAGGTCGAGCCGGCCCGGGCGTAGGCAGAAGGGAACGGGGAGAGGCAGCTCCCGCCGCCAAACGGGCGTCGCGGCATTTGCCGCGGCGCCCGCTTCGCTGCCGGATCCCTGGCGGTTAGGCGAGCAGCTTCGCGGCCTTGGCGCTGTCGGCGTGGAACTCGCCGCGCACCAGCTTGCCGTCTGCGAAGTTCATCAGGTGCAGATAGGGCGCCTCGAAGCTGCCGCTGTCGTTGCCGGCGCGCTGGGTTCCCATGACGATCACGTCGTCGCCGGCGTCGATGAACTCCTCCGGCTCGACGCTGAACGACGTCCAGTAGTTCGGCAGCTGGGCGAAGTTCGCCATGATCTGCTCGCGCCCTCGGGTTTCCCCGCCCAGCGGTAACTCGTCCGAGGTCACCCAGACGGCGTCCTCGGCGAAGTCCTCCTGCAGGGCGGCCAGGTCGCCGCGGCCGAAGGCCTCGTAGGCGGACCGGGCGGTGTCGACATTCGACATCTCTCTCCTTGGGTCTCGGTTGACCCTGCCCGGGGCAAACTGTAAACTCACCGCCGCTTCCCTTCGGGAACATCTGTTCGCCTGCGTAGAATCGATGCCCGTGGCCGCTTCTGAGCGAATCGTCATTTCCGGCGCCCGTGAGCACAACCTCAAGGGCATCGACGTCGAGCTGCCGCGCGACGCGCTGATCGTGATCACCGGGCTCTCCGGCTCGGGCAAGTCGAGCCTCGCCTTCGACACGATCTACGCCGAGGGACAGCGCCGCTACGTCGAGTCGCTGTCGGCCTACGCGCGCCAGTTCCTCGGCCTGATGGAGAAGCCCGACGTCGACTCGATCGAAGGGCTCTCGCCGGCGATCTCGATCGACCAGAAGACGACCTCGCGCAACCCGCGCTCGACGGTCGGCACGGTGACCGAGATCTACGACTACCTGCGCCTGCTCTGGGCGCGGATCGGTGTCCCTCACTGCCCCGAGTGCGGCGAGGAGATCACCGGCCAGACCCAGGAGCAGATCGTCGATCGTCTGATGACGATGGAGGAGGGGGTCAAATTCATGGTCATGGCCCCGGTGGTGCGGGGACGCAAAGGCGAGTACGGGAAATTGCTCGACCAGATGCGGCTCGAGGGCTACTCGCGGGCCAAGGTCGACGGCGTCGTGCGCCGGCTCGACGAGGAGATCGTCCTCGACAAGAAGTTCAAACACGACATCTCGGTGGTCGTCGACCGCCTGGCGATGAAGACCGACCTGAGGCGTCGCCTCTCCGAGTCGGTCGAGGCGGCGGCCGGGCTGGCGGCGGGCCTGGTCGAGATCGAGCCGATCGGGGAGGACGGAGGCGAGACGATGCTCTTCTCCGAGCAGTTCGCCTGCCTCAACTGCGGCACCTCGATCCCCGAGCTGGAGCCGCGGATCTTCTCCTTCAACTCCCCGCATGGCGCCTGCGAGCGCTGTCACGGGCTCGGCTTCCAGCGGGTGATCGACCCGGAGCTGGTCGTCCCCGACCCGACCCTGTCGCTCGCCGAGGGCGCCCTGCAGCCCTGGAACCGCGGCGTCACCGCCTACTGGCGGCGGCTGATTGCCGCCGTCGCCGAGGAGAACGGCGTCGACATCGATAAGCCCTGGTCGAAGCTGAAGAAGTCGGAGCGGGAGATCTTCCTCAACGGCACCGGCGGCGAGCGCCACAAAGTCACCTACACCAACCGCTTCGGCCGCCGCCGCTCCTACAACGTGCGCTTCGAGGGGATCGTCAACAACCTCCAGCGCCGCTACGAGGAGACCGATTCCGAGACCAACCGGGAGCGGATCGAGGGCTACATGGCCGAGCAGCCCTGCCCCGACTGCGACGGCGCCCGGCTGCGCCCGGAGAGCCTCGCCGTCAAGGTCGGCGGGATCAGCATCGCCGAGTACAGCGCGATGTCGGCGCGCGGCGCGGCGGAGTGGATCGCGGCGCTGGAGATGACCGAGACCGAGCGGGCGATCGCGCGACTGATCGTGCGCGAGATCTCCGAGCGACTCGCCTTCCTCGAAAACGTCGGCATCGGCTACCTCTCACTGGGTCGCTCGGCTCGTTCGCTTTCCGGGGGCGAGGCGCAGCGGATCCGCCTCGCGACGCAGATCGGCTCCAGCCTGGTCGGCGTCATGTACGTGCTCGACGAGCCCTCGATCGGCTTGCATCAGCGCGACAACGAGAAGCTGATCGGAACGCTTGATCGCCTCCGCGACCTCGGCAACACGGTGATCGTGGTCGAGCACGACGAGGGGACGATGCTCGCCGCCGACCACCTCGTCGACCTTGGGCCGGGCGCCGGCGAGCACGGCGGCCACGTGATCGCCGAGGGGCCGCCGGCCAAGGTCGCCAAGGACCCCGCCTCGCTGACCGGCCAGTACCTCTCCGGCAAGCGCAAGATCGAGGTTCCGAAGGAGCGCCGCGAGCCTCGCGGCGAGTTGGTGGTGCGTGGGGCGCGCCAGCACAACCTGAAGGGGATCGACGTCGCGGTGCCGCTCGGCGTCTTCTGCTGCGTCACCGGGGTTTCCGGCTCCGGCAAGTCGACTCTGGTCAACGAGACCCTGCACCACGCGGTCGCCAACCGCCTGCACCAGGCGAAGCTGCGCCCCGGCGCCCACGACGGCATCGACGGCCTCGATCAGATCGACAAGATCATCAACATCGACCAGTCGCCGATCGGGCGGACGCCGCGCTCCAACCCGGCCACCTACACCAGCATCTTCGACCACATCCGCCAGCTCTTCACCCAGACCCAGGAGGCGCGGGCGCGCGGCTACAAACCGGGACGGTTCAGCTTCAACGTCAAAGGGGGGCGCTGCGAGGTCTGCCGCGGCGACGGCCAGATCAAGATCGAGATGCACTTCCTGCCCGATGTCTACGTGCCCTGCGAGCAGTGCCACGGCAAGCGCTACAACCGCGAGACGCTGGAGGTTCGCTTCAAGGGCAAAAACATCGCCGACGTGCTGGAGATGTCGGTCGAGGAGGCGGTCGAGTTCTTCGAGAACGTGCCGAAGATCGCCCGCCGCCTGCGCACTCTGCATGACGTCGGGCTCGACTACGTCCGCCTCGGCCAGCCGGCGACGACCCTCTCCGGCGGCGAGGCGCAGCGGGTGAAGCTGGCGACCGAGCTCTCCAAGGTCGCCACCGGCGACACCCTCTACATCCTCGACGAGCCGACCACCGGCCTGCACTTCGCCGACGTGCAGAGGTTGCTCGACGTGCTCGGCCGCCTCGTCGACGCCGGCAACACGGTCGTCGTGATCGAGCACAACCTCGACGTGATCAAGACCGCCGACCGGCTGATCGACCTCGGGCCCGAAGGCGGGGACGAGGGGGGAGAGGTTGTCGCCACCGGCACCCCCGAGGAGGTCGCGGCGGTCAAGGCCTCCTACACCGGCGGCTTCCTCGCCGGTCTGGTCGAGCTACCGCGCAAACAGCAGCGACGCGCCAACCGCGCCGCCTAGGTCGCCCAGCGAAGCGACCCGCACCGCGGGCGGGCGCTCGTCGACGAAGAGGTGCTTGCTCATCTCCTTGGTCAGCGCCTCCATGTAGCGGTCGCCGAAGCGGACCCCGAGCCCGCCGCCGATCACCACCGCCTCCGGGTCGAGCAGGTTGACCGCCGAGGCGATCCCGGTTCCAAGCATCTCGATGGCGCGGTCGATCAGCTTCTCGGCCAGGTGGTCGCCGTGGTCGAGAGCGCGCTCCCAGATTCCACTCGTCAGCCGGTCGCGGTCGTGTTTGCGCATCAGCTTGAAGAGGTCGGTCTTGTGGCCTTCCTCGTGCTGGCGCCGTGCCTCGGCCTCCATCGCGGCGCGTCCCGCGTAGGCCTCCAGGCAGCCCTTGCGGCCGCAGGGGCACTTCGCCCCGCCCCGCTTGACGACCGTGTGGCCGATCTCCCCGGCGGCGCCGCGCCCCAGCCAGGGCTTGCCGTCGAGGATCAGGCCGCCGCCGACGCCGGTTCCCCAGAAGACGCCGATCAGGCTGGAGAACTCGCGGCCGGCGCCGAGGTGGAACTCGGCCTCGGTCGCCACCTGGACGTCGTTGCCGACTCGGACCGGCGCGTCCAGCTCCTTCTTCAGCGTCTCGGCGAGCGCGAAGCTGCCGTTCCAGCCGGGCAGGTTGCGGGCGCCGGAAACGACGCCGCTCTTCCCGTCGACGTCGCCCGGCGAGCCGACGCCGACGCCCTCGAGATCCTTCGACTCGACCCCGGCCTCGCCCGCCGCCTCGCGCAGCGCAGCCGCCATCTCGTCGGCGACTCCCTGCGGCCCGCCGGAGGTCGGGGTCGGTCGCCGCGACTCGCCGAGCACCTTGCCCCTCGCATCGACGATCGCGGTCTGGATCTTCGTGCCGCCGAGGTCGATCCCGCCTCGCAGCTTTGCTTTCCTTGGGGTCACGGATTCAGTCCGAATCCGTCGGTGGCGTAGTAGGCGATCACGAAGGCGATTCCGCCGACGATCACGACCCAGTAGTACCAGTAGCCGCCGCCGCGCCGCCTGTGGATCGCCATTGCACTAGGCGCTCGCCGGCGCCGCCCCTTGGAGCACGCCGATCAACTCCTGGCTGAGCGGGTCGTCCTTGACCCCAACGCCGACCAAAGTTGCCTTTTCCCCTTCGGCGGGCGATTCGATCGTCAGCGCGGTCATCCCGGACTTGCGCTCGGTGCTGATCTTCAGCCCGGCGCGGTCCCAGACGGCGACCTCTTCCTTGATCTTGTAGTTGCGGCCCTTGAAGCCGAAGTTGAACGCGTAGAGCTTGGTCGGGGTGACGGCGAGCATCACCCGCTCGGGCAGGCCGCCGGCTTTCTTCTTGTTCATCAGCTTGATGCCGGCGTAGACGATGCCGCCCAGCTGGGCCTTGGAAGCGACCATGCTGGCCGAGGCGCCGCCCCGGCGGAAACCGGCGGCGGAAACCACCTCTTCGCCGTTCACGTGCGGGGCGACCAGGTCCTTGTACTTCTGGCGCCACTCGATCACCTGATCGGGGCTCATCTCGAACATTCCCACTCGCGCATCCTCTCCGTGGCCCGGTTTGCGAGCCGACCCTACTCGCGGGCGCTCTGGAAAGCTAGGGCTGTGGCCACTCTGGCGAGCTGGAGGCTGTGGTGGGTGAAGCGGCGCTGGTACGAGCGCAACGGGCGGCGCCTGCGACGCTGGCGGATCGACCGGCACGCGGCCGGCGGGCGCTTCTTTGTTCGCCATCCCGTCGAGGGCGAGCTGCTCGAGGCGCTCGACGAGGGCGGCTGACGATCGGCGAGGGAACGCTGCTGGAGCCGGGCTGTTGGCTGACCCTGGCGCCGCGAGCGCGGATCGCGATCGGCGAGGGTTGCTTCCTCAACCGCAACACGATGCTCGCCGCCTACGAGTCGATCGAGATCGGCGACCACACGATGTTCGCCAACGGCTGCTTCGTCGGCGATGGCGAGCACCGCTTCGACGACCCCGACACCCCGGTTACCTGGCAGGGCTTCACCAGCAAGGGCCCGGTCCGGATCGGCGCCAACTGCTGGTTCGGGGTCAACTGCGTAGTGACCAGCGGCGTCACGATCGGCGAACGCTGCGTGATCGGCGCCAACTCGGTGGTGACACGGGACCTGCCGGCGGGGGTGATCGCGGCCGGAGCCCCGGCGAAGGTGATTCGGGAGATCGAGTTCCGGTCCGCGGAACCCGATCTCCCCGGTTGATCAGGTGCCGCGGGGGTGCGGCATGTGGTCGCGGATGTGCATGTTCTCCAGCACCCGCGGGACGTAGATCAGGCCGCAGACGCCGACCACCGTGTAGATGGCGTCGGTGAGCGTGCCGCTGCCGAAAACGTCGGAGATCACGTTGGTGTCGAAGAGGCCGACCATGCCCCAGTTCAGGCCTCCAAGTACGAGGGCCAGAAGGGCTACCGGCTCGAGTCGTTTGAGCGTTTCCATCTCTCGCCTCCTGCGGAGATAATGCGGATAGTTACAACCTCTACTACCCTGAGCAGCAGGCGTGGTTACCGAGGGGCCTCAGGGCAGCGGCTCCCAGTCCCAGGCCTTCTGCGAAGTGAGGCTCTCCTGCTCGAGGTAGCGGCGGAAATCCGCCAGCTCCCCGGGCTCGACTCCGTAGACGTGGTCGGCCTCGGGGAAGTGACGGGAGCGGACCTCCTCGACGTACTCGCGCACGGCGTCGACCATCGTTTCGTGGACGTTTGCGTAGCGCTTGACGAATTTCGGCGTCCGCCCGGTGGTGATGCCGAGCAGGTCGTGGAAGACGAGCACTTGGCCGGCCGTGTCCCGCCCCGCGCCGATCCCGATCGTCGGGACCTCGAGCTTCTCTGCGATCGCTTCGGCGATCGCCGCCGGGATCGCCTCGAAGACGATCGCGAAGCAGCCCACCGACTGCAGGGCGAGCGCGTCCTCGCAGAGCTGGATCGCGCTCTCGACCGTCTTGCCCTGGGTCTTGTAACCGCCGAGCGCGGTCGCGGTCTGCGGAGTTAGACCGACGTGGCCCATTACCGGGATGCCGGAGCGGACGATCGCCCGCGCCCGCTCGACCGATGTTCCTCCGGCCTCGAGCTTGACGACCTGGCAGCCGGTCTCCTTGACCAGCCGCTGGGCGTTGTGGACGGCGAGCTCGTTGCTCGCCTCGTAACTGCCCATCGGCATGTCGCCGACCATCAGCGGGGCGCGGAGGCCGCGCCGCACGGCTTTGCCGAGCACGATCATCTCGTCCATCGAGACCGGCTCGGTGCCGGGGTAGCCGAGCACGACCATCGCCGCGGTGTCGCCGACCAAGACGACGTCGACGCCCGCCTCCTCGGCGACCTGGGCCGAGGGGTAGTCGTAGGCGGTGACCATCACGATCGGCTCGCCCGCCTCCTTCATCTCGGCGAGGCGAGGCAGCGTCACCGGCGTCCGCTCGGCGCTCATGACAGCAGCACCTCGGGGCGGCTGTCGACGGCGACGGTCGCGTTGTCGTCGTCGACGTGGACGACGACCGGGGAGTAGGCCTCCAGGTCGCTCTCGTCGTAGGCGCCGAAGGAGGCGACAATGATCTTGTGGCCGGGCCGGGTCAGGTGGGCGGCGGCGCCGTTGACCTGCATCGTCCCGGAGCCGGCCTCGCCGTCGATCACGTAGGTGACGAAGCGCGCCCCGTTGTCGATGTCCCAGACGTGGACCTGCTCGTTGGTGATCAGGTCGGCGCCGGCCATCAACTCGGTGTCGATTGTGATGCTGCCGATGTAGTCGACGTCACAGTCGGTCACCGTCGCTCGGTGGATCTTGGACTTCAACATCTGCCGCTGCATTGGGCCTCCGTGTTGCTGGTTGCGGTTCTCAGGGCTCGATCAAGACGTTGTCGATGAGGCGCGCATCGCCCACCTGGGCGGCGACGGCGACGATCACCGGCCGGCCGTTCAGCGACGCGACCGGCTCCAATCCCTCGGCGTCGCGGGCCTCCAGGTACTCGGGCTCGATTCCGGCGGCGGCGAGCTCGGCGAGCGCGGCCTCGATCCCGGCCGCGAGCGACCCCTCTCGGGCCGCCGCCTCGGCCGTTTGCAGCGCCCGCGAGAGCGCGACGGCTCGCTCGCGGTCCGCATCTCCCAGATAGGCGTTGCGCGAGCTCATCGCCAGCCCATCGGGTTCCCGCACGGTGGGCATCGCTCGGACTCGCACCGGGATGTCGAGGTCGCGGACCATGCGCTTGATCACGGCGACCTGCTGCGCGTCCTTCTGGCCGAAGTAGGCGACATCGGGTTGAACGGAGTTGAAGAGCTTTGCGACAACCGTGGTGACGCCGCGGAAGTGCTCCGGCCCCCGGCGCGCCGGGTCGCCACAGAGGACCTCGGTCAGGCCCCCGACCTCGACGTGGGTGGCAAAGCCCTCCGGATAGACCGCTTCGACCGGGGGGGCGTAGAGGAGGTCGACGCCCACCTCCTCGGCAAGCCCGGCGTCGCGCGCCTCGTCGCGCGGATAGCGGTCGAGATCCTCGCCGGGGCCGAACTGAGTCGGGTTGACGAAAAGGCTCATTACGACGAAGTCGCACTCGGCTCGCGCGGCCCGCAACAGCGAGACGTGTCCGTCGTGCAGGAAGCCCATCGTCGGGACGAGCCCGATCGTGGCGCCCTCGCCTCGCGGCACGTCGAGCGCCTCCCGTAGCTCCGCTTTGGAGCGGACCACCTTCATGCCGAGGCCTCCTGGCGCGCCAGCTCCCTCGTCCGTTCGGCGAGCGCCTCGTACAGCCCGACCAGCTCCGGGCTCCTCTCGCGGAGGGCCTCAAGATGGCGTCGCACCGTCTCCTCGTCGCCACGCGCGATCGGCCCGGTCAGCGCCTCGCCGCCGCGTTCGGCCCAGTTGGCGGCGGTACGTAGGACCAGTGGGGCGAGCAGCTCACGGCCGTCCTCAATGCCGGCTCGCTCGAGCAACTCCGTCGCGGACTCCTCCAGGGCGACCAGAAAGTTGGAGGCGATCGAGGCTGCCGCATGGTAGGCGGCGCGGCTCTCCTCGGGGACTTCGAAGGGCCTCATCTCGAGGTCGAGGGCGAGTGCGGTCGCCGCATCTTCCGCCCGCTGGGAAGAGCCCGCGATCGCGCACGGCGCTCCGGCGAGAGAGGCGCCGCCGTCCGGCACCGTTTGCAGCGGGTGGAGGGAAAAGACCTCGGCGCCGCACCGCGCCGCTGCTTCCAGGGCGTCGAGTTGCGTGGCCCCACTGGTGTGACCGACGAGGCGAAGTGGCGGCACCGCGGATGCGATCGATTCGCAGGCCTCGGGGATCGCCGCGTCGGGCACGCAAAGCAGCGCGACCTCAGATTCGCCGGGCAGCGTCCAGGGCTCCTTCCCGTCCGGAGACGTGAACGTCGATGCCGGCGTGTGTTGCGGCACGCGAAATCGACGCGCCCAATCGTCCGTTTCCGACGACTGCGAGCGCGCCTGGCGCTTCCGGGTGTGAGGTCCATGCCCTTGGGGTCACGGCCGCCAGCGATTATAAAGCCAGACGATGCCGATCTACGAATTCGACTGCGAGGACTGCGGGAACCGGTTTGAGGAGCTGGTCGCCGACGACGCTCCAGGCCCTGGGTGCCCGGAGTGTGGATCGGCGCGGACCCGGCGCCGGATGTCGGCGATCTCCCCTCCCGGGCGCCAGCCTCGCGGGGCGGCCGTCCAGTCGGACCTCTCGATGCGCCGCGAGCGCGAGGCGGCCCGCGGCGAGCGGCTGGCCGAGACGAAGCGCAAGCGGGCGAAGGGTGAGATCCCGCCGCCACGGCGCAAGGGGAAGGGGAAGTGAGCGGGACGCCCGAGGAGCGCCGGCGCCGAGCTGGTCGAGCTGTTCCAGGAGGTCTCCACCTGCACCCGGTGTCCCCTGCACGAGACGCGGACCAAAGCCGTCTTCGGCGCCGGCGACGCCAACGCCGACCTGATGTTCGTCGGTGAGGCGCCCGGGGCGGAAGAGGACCGACAGGGGCTGCCCTTCGTCGGCCGCGCCGGACAGCTCCTCAACGAGCTGCTGGAGGGGATTGGCTTGTCGCGCGAAGAGGTTTTCATCGCCAACGTGCTCAAGTCGCGACCGCCCGGCAACCGCGACCCTCAGCCGCTGGAGATCGAAGCCTGTCGCCCCTACCTCTTTGAACAGGTGCGGCTGATCGAGCCTCGCGTCGTCTGCACGCTGGGGAACTTCGCGACCAAGCTGCTCAGCGGCAGCCCGGTTGGGATCACCAAGGTGAGAGGGGCGCCGCAGGTTCACGACCTGGGCGAGAGGACCGTCTTCCTCTTCCCACTGTTCCACCCGGCCGCGGCGCTGCGCACGCCCGCCGTGAAAGAGACGCTGCGCGGAGATTTCGAGCGCCTTCCCGGGTTGCTCGCCACCCCGCTTCCAGGGCAGGTGGAGCCGATCGAAGAGGTCGAAGATGAGCCTCCGCCCCCGATGCCCTCCGCCGACCAGCTCGACTTCTTCGGCTGACCAGGTGGAGAGTTTCGAGAGTCGCTCTGCGGCGGAGACCGAGGACCTGGGAGCGCGGCTCGCCGCCCGCCTGGAGCCGGGCGATGTCGTCGTCGCTCGCGGCGAGGTCGGGGCCGGCAAGACGACCTTCGTGCGCGGCGCCTGTCGGGCACTGGGGATCGAGGAGCCCGTGACCTCTCCCACCTTCACGATCGGCCGCCGCTACACGCAGGGGCGACTGCCGGTGTCCCACCTCGACCTCTACAGGCTCGAGAGCCTCGAGGGCGAGGACCCTGCCCTGCTCGACGACTACCTCGACCCCCGCGGCATCGCCTTCGTCGAGTGGCCCGCGGCGGCGGAGTCGCGCCTCCCGCGCAAGGCGGTGGAGGTGCGACTCCGCCACGCCGGCGGCGATCGCCGGACGATCGAGATCGAGTGGGCCGAAGCTCCCAGCTCTTAGTAGCCCGAGTTGTTGACCTGGTCCTGGGCCTGCTTGGCGGCGTCGTTGACCTTGTTTTGAGCCTGGTCCAGCTTCTTGTTGGCCTCGTTGACCTTGTCCTGGGCCTTGCCCGGAATGTCGGCCTGGTTGAGCTTCTTCTGCGCCTTGTCGATTGCCTTGTTGGCCTGAGTCTGGGCCTGCTTGATGACGCTGTTGGCCTGGTCGGTGGCGCTGCTGGTGCTGCTGCTTCCACAGCCGGCCCAGACGGCGCCGGCGCCGGCGATCGCGAGTATGGCCAGGACGGGGGCGACGCGATGCTCCGGAAGTCTCACTGGGTTCTCCTTTTGAGGGGTCGAAGCCACCATACCCGTGCTCAAGGGCCGCATCCAATGCGCGTTGAGTGTGTTCCGAGAAGACGCGGCCCTGCGCTGTAGCATCGGCGGGGCAAACTCGATCCAGACCGAAGGAGACGCACGATGAGGGGCCTGAAGACGCTGATGGCGACGTTGTTGGGGACGGCGCTGCTGGTGGCTGCGGTCCCGGCCTCGGCGAAGAAGCCGCCCGCCTTTGTGCACTACGTGGCCTGCGGCGTCTCCCAGAAGGCGAAGCCGGCGCACAAATGCTCGAAGCGCAGGAAGAAGGGCGCTTTCTTCAAAAGCAACGTCGGCGACGTCTCCTACACGGTTTGCGTCAAGTTCCCGAACAAGACGAACATCTGCACCGACACCCCACAGCAGGCCGTCCAGGGAACGCTGTATGTGAACAAGATCAAGTCCAACATCCCGGGCAAACACAAAGTGACCTGGTTCGTCGAAGGAAAGCGCGTCGGCCTCTTCTACTTCAAGGTCCCCGGCTAGCGCCGGCCGTGAGCCGGTCGTAGTCGGCTTCGACACCGCGACCGAGGACACCGCCGTCTGCGCGAGCCGCGACGGCGAGGTTCTCCACGAGTCGCTGCTCGGGCTCTCCTCCGAGGGGAGGCCGCGTCACGCGACGGTGCTGCTTGCCGAAGTGGAGAAGGCCGCCGCAGCGGCGGGCGGCTGGGACGCCGTCGACCTGATCGGGGTCGGGGTCGGCCCGGGGTCCTTCACCGGCCTGCGGATCGGTATCGCCACGGCACGCGCTCTCGGGGCCGGCCTGGGGCTGCAAGCGGTGGGCGTCTGCACCCTCGACGCGGTCGGTTCGGCCCTGCGTGAGGTCGCCGCGCCCGAGGCGCATTGCCTCGCCGTCCTCGACGCTCGTCGCGGCGAGGTCTTCGCGGCTCTCTACGGTGCCGACGGGCACTCGGTCTGGGAGCCGTTCGTCGCGGCGCCGGGGGAACTTGCAGAGCGGCTCGTCGGGATTCCCCATCCCATCCGGGCGGCCGGATCGGGGGCGGTACGATTTCGCCAAGAGTTGGTCGGAAGCGGTGTCGAGATCGCCGATGACGCCGATCCCGTACATCGGGTCTCCGCGCGGCAGATTTGCGCTCTCGCGGCGACCGCGGTGGCCGGCCCGCTCGCCCCGATTTACCTGAGACTTCCCGACGCGGAGCGGTGGCGTGAGCGAGACACTTTCCCAACAGCCAAATGAGGCGGCCCGACAACTGACGCTGAGGCGGCTTTCCTACAGCGATCTGCCCGCCGTGATCGCGGTCGAGCGCCGCTCTTTCCCGACTCCATGGTCGCTGGCGATGTTCGTGCTGGAGCTCTCGAAGCCGACCGGAATCTGCCTCGCCGCGACCGACGGCGACGAGCTGATCGGCTATTTGGTCTGCTCCCGCTACGACCAGGTCTGGCACCTGATGAACGTGGCGGTCGCGCCGGAGCGCCGCCGCGCGGGCGTTGCCAGCAGCCTGCTGAGGAGGCTCTTCGAGGAGGGCCGCGGGCGAGCTTCCGTTCACCCTCGAGGTGCGCGTCTCCAACCACCAGGCGATCGCCATGTATGAGCGCTTCGGCTTCCGCTCCGCCGGCGTCCGCCCTCGCTATTACCACGACAACGGCGAAGACGCGCTGATCATGTGGCTGGATTGACCCCTTGATCCTGGCGATCGAGACCTCCTGCGACGACACCTGCGCGGCCGTCCTCGACGGCCCGCGCATCCTCGCCAACGTGATCTCCTCGCAGGCCGCGGCGCACGCCCGCTTCGGCGGCGTGGTCCCCGAGGTCGCCTCCCGCCACCACCTCGAGCTGGCGGTGCCGGCGGTAGAGGCGGCCCTCGATGAGGCCGGCGTCTCCCTCGATGAGATCGACGCCGTCGCGGTCACCGCCGGCCCTGGTCTGATCGGAGCGCTCCTGGTCGGGGTCAGCACCGCGAAGGGGATCGCCGCCGCCCGCAGGCTGCCGCTGATCCCGGTCGACCACCTGCAGGGGCACGTCGCCGCCAACTTCCTCGAGCCCGATCCGCTCGAGCCGCCCTTCCTCTGCCTGATCGCCAGCGGCGGCCACACTCTGCTCGCCGCGGTGCGCGACCACGCCGGGCACGAGGTTCTCGGCCAGACCCTCGACGACGCGGCCGGGGAGGCCTTCGACAAGGTCGCCCGCATGCTCGGGCTCGGCTACCCGGGTGGTCCCGCCCTTCAGCGCCTCGCCACCGAGGGCGACGCCGGTGCTTTCGAGCTGCCGGTCGCGATGACCCGCGACCCGGGCCTCGACTTCAGCTTCAGCGGCCTGAAGACGGCGCTCGTCTACCTCTGTCGAGAGCTGGGGCCCGACGGGGTGGCGGAGCGGCGCGCCGACCTCGCGGCGAGCTTCCAGGCGGCGGCGGTCGGCCAGTTGGTCGCAAAGCTCGAGCGGGCGCTGCGCGGTGGCGAGTGGGGCGCGGTGGCGCTGGGCGGCGGCGTCGCGGCGAACGGGCCGTTGCGCGAAGCGGTGACCGCGCTCTGTGAGGAGCGCGGGCTGCGGCTGAAGCTGGTGCCGTTGGAGCTCTGCACCGACAACGCCGCGATGATCGGCTCGGCGGCGCGTTTCGCCACGCCCCTGCCGTATCCCGACTACCTCGGCTACGACGCCTTCGCCACCGGCGAGGCCCCGGTGGCGGCATGACCAGGGTGGTCGTCTACTCGCGCCCCGGCTGCCACCTCTGCGAGAAGGCGATCGAGGCGATCGTCGCCCTGCACGGGGAGGGCTACCGCTTCGAGCTGCACGAGATCGACATCGAGAGCGACGAGCTGCTGCTGCGCCGCCACCTCGAGCGCATCCCGGTTGTCGAGGTCGAGGGGATGGTCGTCTCCGAGCTGATCCTCGACGAGGCAGCTCTTCGGGCGAGGCTCGATACTGTGGGCATCCATGGAGCAGGCACTCGAGGAGCGTGACGTGGGGGGCGGGGTGATCGTCGATGGCGAACGGCTCTCGCTCGGCGTCGCTGCGCGGCTCTCTCGCTACCTCCAGGTCCTCACCCAGGCGCGCAAGATGGGGCGGGAGACGATCTCCTCGCAGGAGCTCTCCGAGTACACCCACATCAACCCGACCCAAATCCGCCGTGACCTCTCCGGCTTCGGCAAGTTCGGCAAGCGGGGCGTCGGCTACAACGTCGACTCGCTGGTCGCCGAGATCCGCAAGATCCTCCGCACCTCCGGCCAGCACAACATCGCCCTGTTCGGCGCCGGCAACCTCGGCCTGGCGATTGCCAGCTCCGACATCTTCGCCGACCACGGATTCCAGATCGTCGCGATGTTCGACGTCGACCCTGGCGTCGTCGGCACCGAGGTCGGCGACCTGCGGGTGCGCGACTTCGCCGAGCTGGAGGGGGTCGTCTCCCAGGAGGAGATCGTGGTCGGGGTCCTCGCGGTCCCGGCCGCCGCCGCCCAGGCCGTCGCCGACCGCCTTGTCGAGGCCGGCGTGAAGATCATCTTCAACTACTCCGAGCAGCTGCTCCAGGTCCCGCCCGAGGTGACGGTCCACGCCTCCAGCCCCGCGGTCGACCTGCTCTACGCGCTCTACTTCTACCTGACCTGAGTCCGTTGTCCCTCGACCTCGACCTCGTTCGGGAGCGGTTCGAGTCCTCCACCGACTTCACGATCGGGCTGGAGGAGGAGTTCGCGATCCTCGATCCGGCCACGCTGGAGCTGGAGCACCGCTTCGAGGACGTCTACGCGGCCTGCGAGGCGGACGACCTGCTTGCCGAGTCGGCGGCGGGGGAGCTGATCGCCTCCGAGATCGAGATCCGCTCCGGCCGCTCGGAGACCTTTGCCGAGGCCGTCGCGAAACAGCGGGAGCGACGCGGGCGCCTCTTCGATCTGGTTGGCGAGATGGGACTGGCTTTGGGGGCGATGGGAACGCACCCGTGGGCCGCCTACCTCGACCAGCGGATCATCGACACTCCCCATTACCGCCGCCTCAGCCACGACCTCGGCTGGGTCGCGCAGCGCAACAACACCTGGAGCATGCACGTCCACATGGGGGTGCGCGGCGCCGACCGCGCGATCGCCGTCTGCGACTGGATGCGGGAGCTGCTGCCGCTGCTGCTCGCCGTTTCCGCCAACTCCCCATTCCTCGACGGTCGCGACACCGGTCTCGACACGATCCGCACGGAGATCTTCACCCGCACGTTCCCGCGCTGCGGCATCCCCAGTCCCTTCATCGACTGGCGCCGCTACGCCGAGTTCGTCGGCCTGCTGGAGCAGACCAACTCGATCGTCGAGTCGACCCAGCTTTGGTGGAGCGTCCGCCCCCATCATCACTTCGGGACCGTCGAGGTGCGGATCTGTGACGCGCAGACCAGGGGGGAGGAGTCCTTCGCCCTCGCCGGGCTGATCGCGGCCTGCATCGCCCAGACGGCGTTGGACTACGACGAGGGCGGCTATGAGGGCGCCGGGCGGCCTTTGCTCGACCGTGAGGTCGAGGAAAACCTCTGGCGGGCGATCCGCCATGGGATGAGCGGGCGCCTGATCGACTTCAGGAAAGGCATCGAGGTCGAGGCGCGGGCGGCGCTCGATGGGGTGCTCGCCTGGACCGAGCCGGCCCGCTCGGGGCTCGGCATCGAGGTCGACCTTCCGGACCGCAACGGCGCCCAGCGCGCCCGCCAGGCGCTCGACTCGGGAGTCGCGATCGAGGACGTCTATCGGGACGCGGTGGCGGAGACGAAACGCACCTACACCGCCGATGTCGGCGCTCGTAGATAGACTCCCGCGCCGCAAAACCAGCCGGAGGAACCTAACTTGACCAGTTTCTTGACCGATTACGGAGTCGTCGTCGCGCTTGTCTGCGCCGGGGCGGCGGTGGTGTACGGATTGATCATCACCCAGCGCCTTCTCAAGAAGTCGCCGGGCAACGAGCTCATGCAGGAGATCTCAGGCGCGGTGCAGGAGGGCGCGAAGGCCTACCTGACCCGCCAGTACACGATCATCGCCGCGGTGGCAGTGCCGCTGGCGGTCGTGCTCTGGATCCTCCAGGACTACCAAACCGCGATCGGCTTCGTGATCGGCGGCATCCTCTCCGGCTCGGCCGGGTTCATCGGGATGAACCTCTCTGTGCGCGCCAACTCGCGCGTCGCCGAGGCGGCTCGCGGCGGTGTGCCGCCGGCGCTCGATGTCGCCTTCAAGGGCGGCTCGGTCACCGGCATGCTCGTCGTCGGCCTGGCGCTGCTCGGCGTCGCCGGCTACTACGGCGTCCTCCTGCTCACCGGCAGCACCGACAAGCAGGCCGTCGACGCGCTGATCGGCCTCGGCTTCGGCGGCTCGCTGATCTCCGTCTTCGCCAGGCTCGGCGGCGGCATCTTCACCAAGGCCGCCGACGTCGGCGCCGACCTGGTCGGCAAGGTCGAGGCGGGCATTCCTGAGGACGACCCGCGCAACCCGGCCGTGATCGCCGACAACGTCGGCGACAACGTCGGCGACTGCGCCGGGATGGCCGCGGACCTCTTCGAGACCTACGCGGTCACCTCAGTCGCGGTGATGCTGCTCGGCGTGTTGACCTTCACCGGCTCCGGCGGCGACTTTTCCCGCGAGGTTGCGGTCTACCCGCTGGTAATCGGCGGCGTCGCGATCCTCGCCTCGATCATCGGGGCGCTCTCGGTCCGGACAAAGTCCGACCGGGTCGAGGGGGCTCTCTACCAGGGTCTGATCGTCTCGGGGCTCCTCTCGATCGCCGCCTTCTACCCGATCACCGATTGGCTGATGAGCGACCCGGTCCGGCTCGGCCTCAGCGCCGCTGCCAACACGGTGACCGTTTCCGACCTGTGGCTGTGCGCGGTGATCGGCGTTGCCGTCACCGGCTTGCTTTTCGTGATCACCGACTACTACACGTCGACCCGCTTCCGCCCGGTGCGGACGATCGCCGACGCGTCCGAGACCGGTCACGCGACGAACATCATCCAGGGCCTCGCCCAGGGCTTCCAGTCCACCGCGGCTCCGGCGCTGGTGCTGGCGCTCGCGATCCTCGGCGCCAATGAGCTCGCCGGCATCTACGGCATCGGCGTCGCCGTGATGGCACAGCTCTCGCTCTGCGGCTTGA
Source organism: uncultured Solirubrobacterales bacterium (assembly GCA_963837585.1). Classification (GTDB taxonomy): domain Bacteria; phylum Actinomycetota; class Thermoleophilia; order Solirubrobacterales; family 70-9; genus CAWINX01. Next base: position 1,079,074 of record CAWINX010000003.1, read on the forward strand.
TCGTCGCGCTCGATGCCTTCGGGCCGATCACCGACAACGCGGGCGGGATCGCCGAGATGGCCGACCTGCCCGAGGACGTCCGCAACGTCACCGACCCGCTCGACGCGGTCGGCAACACGACCAAGGCCGTCACCAAGGGTTACGCGATCGGCTCCGCCGCTCTGGCGGCGCTGGTGCTGTTCGCGGCCTTCAAGAGCGAGTTGGGAAGCCAGGCGCCGTCGGGGTATGACCTCAACGGCCTCTTCAACCTGACCAGCCCGGACGTGTTGATCGGGCTGATCATCGGCGGCATGATGGTCTACCTCTTCGCCGCCTTGGCGATCGAGGCGGTCGGTCGTGCCGGCGGCCAGGTCGTCGAGGAGGTTCGCAAGCAGTTCCGCGAGCACCCCGGGATCATGGAAGGGACCGAGAAACCCGATTACGGCGAGACCGTCAGCATCGTCACCCTGGCGGCGCAGAAGGAGATGATCCTGCCCTCGCTGATCCCGATCGTCGTGCCGGTCATCGTCGGCCTGCTCAGCGTCGACGCGCTCGGCGGCCTGCTGATCGGCGTCATCGTCGTCGGCCTCTTCGCCGCGATCTCGATGACCGCCGGCGGCGGCGCCTGGGACAACGCGAAGAAGCTGATCGAGGACGGCGCCCACGGCGGCAAGGGCTCAGAGGCCCACGCCGCCTCGGTGACCGGCGACACGGTCGGCGATCCCTACAAGGACACCGCCGGCCCGGCGATCAACCCGATGATCAAGGTCGCGAACATCGTCGCGATCCTGATCATTCCGATCGTTCACTTCTAGGCGCGGTAAGGGGAGGGGCGGGGTGCCCCTCCTCTCGGGCGTAGATGTGGTCCGGAGAACGAGCGGATGGCCACTCGTCGCGCGAGCTTCTCAACTTCCGCTGTTCCTTCCCCGGTTATAGGGGGGCAAAGGAACAGCGGAAGGGCTAGGCGATTCCGCCTGAGGGCGGGTTCAGCCAGGGGAAATTGTCGCGCGGGTCGTCCGGGGTCGGAGGGCGCTCTTCGGCTCGGGTCTCGGTCGAGCTGTCGTCGAGCGGCGGGGCGAGGCCGATCCGGGCGATCGACCAGTTGCCGTCCTCTCCCTCGACCGGGACCCAGCGGTTGGTCGCGCGGTCCGGATGCTCGCCCGCGAGGCGGGCGCACTCCTGCTTCGCCTCTTGCTCGTCCATGGGCGAAGGCTAGCGCGGCGGGCGGGCTAGCTCGGCTAGGGTCGCGCGCGCATGATCGAGCAGCTGATCAACGTCGCCGACTTCGAGCGCGCCGCCGCCGAGCAGCTGGACGCCGGCACGGCCGGCTACTTCTTCGGCGGCGCCGGCGACGAGCTGACGCTGGCCGAGAACGTCGCCGCCTGGAGTGGCTGGCGCCTGCGCCCCCGCGCCCTGGCCGGGCTCGCCGAGTGGCGAACCGAGGCGGAGGTGCTGGGCGGCGAGGTCTCGATGCCGATCCTGGTCGCGCCGGTCGCCTACCAGGGCCTGGTCGCGCCGGACGGAGAGGCGGCGATGGCCCGGGCCGCCGCCCGGGCCGGCACGGTGATGTGCCTCTCCACCTTGGCTACCAAACGGCCCAGCGAGGTCGCCGCGGAGGCGCCGGAGGGCCGACGTTGGTTCCAGCTCTACTGCTTCAAGGACGCCGCCGTCACCGACGCCCTCGTCGCCGAGGCGGTCGACTCGGGCTTCGAGGCGATCGTCGTAACGGTCGATGCCCCCCGCGGGGGCAACCGCGAGCGCGACCTGCGGACCGGCTTCGAGATACCGGAGGAGGTCGGAGTTCCGAGCGTCGAGGCGGCGCTCGGCTCGGGGCGCGCGGTGACGATCGAGGAGACGTTCGACCTGATGAACCCGGCTCTCACCTGGGAGGACCTTGAGGAGCTTGCCTCCGAGTGCGGCCTGCCGGTGGTGGTCAAGGGCCTGGTGACCGCGGAGGACGCCGGCCTCGCAGTCGAGCACGGGGCCGCCGCCGTCATCGTCTCCAACCACGGCGGCCGCCAGCTCGATCGCTGCCTGGCGACCGCCGACGCGCTGCCGGAGGTGGTCGACGCGGTCGCCGGACGCGTCCCCGTCTATGTCGATGGGGGGATCCGCAGGGGGGTCGACGTCGCAATCGCCCTCGCCCTCGGCGCCGACGCGGTGCTGGTCGGCCGTCCCGCCCTCTGGGGGCTCGCGGTCGGCGGCGAGGAGGGCGCGCATCGCGTCCTCTCGCTGCTGCGCCACGAGCTCGAGCTGACGCTCGCCCTCTGCGGTTGCGCTTCTCCGGCCGCGCTGACCGCGGCGCACGTGCGGCGGGCACCGACGGCCTCCGTATATTCGGGCTAGATGGCCCCTTCGCTTCTTCTCTAGATGGCCCAGCGCATACCCAGAGACGAGTCGCTGAGCCGCGTTCACGGCGTCGGCGCCCTGTTCGCGGCCGCCTACGGCAACGTCGGCTCCTCGATCTACTACGCCCTCGGCGTCACCGCGGCCTTCGCGCTCGGCCTCACCCCGGTCGCCTTCGTCATCTCCGGGCTGATCTTCGCCTGCACCGCCGCCACCTACGCGGAGGCGACCGTGATGTTCCCCGAGGCGGGTGGCTCCTCCAGCTTCGCCCGTCACGCGTTCAACGAGTTGGTCAGCTTCATCGCCGCCTGGGGCCAGATGCTCAACTACACGATCACGGTCGCGATCTCGGCCTTCTTCGTGCCCCACTACCTGGCGGTCTTCTGGGCCCCGCTCGGGCACGGGCCCGGCGACGTGATCGCCGGCGCCGCGGTGATCGCCGGCCTCGCCGTGCTCAACATCCGCGGCTCGCAGGAGTCGGCGAAACTCAACCTGATCCTCGCGATCGCCGACCTCGCCACCCAGGTCATCCTGGTCGGGATCGGCGTCGTCCTCGTGCTCAGCCCGCAGGTCCTGGTCGACAACGTCCACCTCGGCGTCGCCCCCACCTGGAGCGACTTCGCCCTCGGCATCGCGGTCGGGATGATCGCCTACACGGGGATCGAGACGATCTCGAACATGGCCGAGGAGGCGAAGGACGCCTCGCGGACGATCCCCCGCAGCGTCGGACTCGTCGTGCTCGCGGTGCTGGGGCTTTACCTGCTGATTCCGATCGTCGCCCTCTCGGCGATGCCGGTGGTCAAGGATGCGGCCGGGCACTTCACCACCGCCCTCGGCACCAAGTTCGCCGACGACCCGATCCTCGGCATCGTCGAGAACCTCGGGCTGAGCAGCGGCCCGACCGAGATACTGCGCTACTACGTCGGCGTGCTTGGCGGCGGTGATCCTGCTGATCGCGACCAACGCCGGCCTGATCGGCGTCTCCCGCCTCACCTACTCGATGGGTCAGCACCGCCAGCTGCCCGAGGGGCTGCGTCAGGTCCATCCCCGTTACCGCACCCCATACATCGCGATCATCATCTTCTCGGTGGTCGCGATCATCACCCTGGTCCCCGGCCAGACCGCCTTCCTGGCGACGATGTACTCGTTCGGCGCGATGCTCTCGTTCACGATCGCCCACGCCGCGGTGATCCAGCTGCGTCGCAACAACAGTGGAGTCGAGCGGACCTGGAAGCCGCCCCTCAACTTCCGGGCGTTCGGCGTCGAGGTGCCGATGACGGCGGTGCTGGGAGGGTTTGGCACCTTTGCCGCCTGGGTCGTCGTGATGGCGCTCAACCCTCGTACCCTCGTCGTCGGCATCGGTTGGATGGCGCTCGGGATCGTCGTCTACGTGCTCTATCGACGCAACCAGCGCCTGCCGCTGACCGAGACCGTCAAGGTGCTGCTGCCCGAGCCGCTCGGCGTCGAGGAGATCGAGTACCGAAGCGTGCTGGTCGGCTTCGAGGACGAGGAGCCGTTCTCGGAGGAGATGGTCGCGACCGCGGTCAAGCTCGCCTCGAAGCGACGCCGCGGCATCCACGTGCACTCGATGCTGACCGTCCCAACCCACCTGCCACTCGATGCGGAAATGCGCGAAGCAGGAGGCGGAGGCGCAGAGCAAGGTCGAGGAGGCGAAGCTGATCGGCGGCCAGCGCGTCACCGGGCACGTCGAGCGGGTTCGCCCCGGCCAGGCCGGCTACTCGATCGCCGATGAGGCGAAGCTGATCAAGGCCGCCGCGGTCGTGGTCGGGCTGCGCTATCGCAGCGGCGCGCCGCTCTACGACAAGACGCTGCAGACGGTGCTCGGTGAGCGGCCCTGCCGGGTGATCGTCGTCTCGAACCCGTCGGCCCAGCGCGGCGCCGAGCCCGTCCCGGCCTAGAATCGGCGCGATGGCCTCGCCCGAGCGGATCTACCACGGCTCCGTACGGGCCTTTTCCCTGATTTTCGTCGTCCTGGGACTGGCGATCCTCGCGGTTACGCTGACCGGCGGTGGCGGCCCCCTCTCGGTCGGAACCTTCCTGGGCCTGGCCTTCCTCGCCGTCGGCGTGGCTCGTTTTTGGCTCAGCGGACGGAAGGTTCCATGAGCGAACCCGAGAGTCCGCCGGAGCGGGAGCCGCTGATCCAGCGCGGCCTTGGCGTCCCCTGGCTGTTTGCCGCCGCCTACTCGGCGGTCGGCTTCTCGATCTACTTCGCGCTCGGCGTCGTCGCCGACCGGGGCCTGGGCTTGACGCCGCTGATCTTCCTCGCCTCCGGGTTGCTCTTCGTGCTGACCACGCTGAGCTATGTCGAGGGCGGGGCGATGTTCCGCGAGCGCGGCGGCTCCTCGACCTTCGCCCGCCACGCCTTCAACGAGCTGATCGCCTTCATCGCCGGCTGGGCGATCCTGATCGACTACCTGATCGTGATCGCCCTGGCGGCGATCTCGGTGCCGCATTACCTCGAGCCGATCTCCGGCAGCTTCTCCCAACCCGGCTGGGAGATCGGCATCGCGGCCCTGGTCATCGTCGCCGCCTGCGGGCTCAACATCTTCAACGTCACCGGGCGGGGCCAGGGACGCACCCTCGCCCTGCTCGCCCTCGCCGACTTCGCTCTCCAGGTCACGGTGATCGTGGTCGGCGTGCTCGCCGTCTGGCACCCGGACCGCCTCACCGCTCAGCTCAATCTCTTCACCGACCCAAACTTCACCGACATCGTCTACGCGCTGGTCGTCGCAATGCTCGCCTACGCCGGGATCGAGGCGGCCTCCGACCTGGCGCCGGACATCGAGGTCGAGCCGCGCGACCTCAAGCGGATCGTCTCGCTGGGGGCGATCGCGGTGCCGCTCGTCTACGCGCTGATGGCGGCGATCGCGCTGATGGCGCTGCCGGTGATCGCCGGCCCGGACGGGCCGCAGACGGCACTCGGGCAGGAGTTCGTCGAGGAGCCGGTACTCGGCGTCGTCTCCGCCTTCCACCCGGCCTGGGTCGCGGACTCGATGCGCTGGATGGTCGCGCTGGTCGCCGCGCCGGTCCTCTTCTGGGCCGCCAACACCTCGATGCTCGGCGTCTCCCGCCACATTTACACGCTGGCGATCAACCGCCAGATCCCCAGCTGGCTGGGCAAGTTGAGCAAACGCCACGCGACGCCCTACGTGGCGATCGCCCTCTCGGGGGTGATCGCGATCGGCCTGGTCGCGCCGACCAACGTCAAGCTGCTGGCCGGGATCTACGCCTTCGGGGCGACGCTGGCGATCACCATTGCCCACCTCTCGATCGTCCGGCTGCGGGTCAGCCAGCCGGATCGTCCCCGGCCGTTTCGCGTTCCCTGGTCGGTGATGTGGGGCCAGGCCAGGCTGCCGGTGCCGGCGCTGATCGCCGCCCTGCTCAGCGGGCTCGCCTTCCTCAGCGTCCTCGCCTACCACGACACGGCCCGTTGGGTTGGCGGTGGCTGGATGGCCTTCGGGCTCCTCTTCTACGTCGTCTACCGCAAGGTCTTCGAGGGGACGACGCTGACCAGGCGCGTCTCGGTGACCGAGAAGGCGCTCACCAAGCAGGTCCCCGAGGTCGCCTACAGCAAGATCCTCGTTCCGATCTTCGGCACCAAGCTCGACGACGACATCGTCGCCACCGCGGGGCGCCTCGCCGCGGCGGAGCAGGAGGAGGCCGATGGCGAGGTCGATGACTCCTCGGTCGCTCTCGTCTACGCGATCGAGGTGCCGCTGACGCTGCCGCTCGACGCCGAGCTGCCCGAGGAGATGGAGGAGGGGGCAAAGCGGGCGCTGGGCCGCGCCCGCGAGGTCGCCGAGGAGTACGAGGACGTCGAGGTCAGCACCGAGGCGATCCGCGCGCGCCAGGTGGGAGCGGGGATCGTCGAGGCCGCCCGCCGCCACGGCGTCGAGGCGATCGTGATGGGCGCCGAGCCGCCGAGCAGGATCAAGGGCGGCGCGGTGCTTGGCGGAGTCGGCGCCGCCAGGCCGGCCGAGGTCGGCACGGCAACCGAGTACGTGTTGAAGAAAGCTCCGTGCCGGGTGCTGCTCACGGCCCCGCCGGAAATTTAGAGGCCCTAGTATCCGGCCAATGTTCATCCTGATCGTCGGCTGCGGGCGGGTCGGCTCCTCCGTCGCTCGGGCGATGCTGCATGAGGGGCACGAAGTCTCCTGCCTCGACGAGGACCCCGAGTCCCACGCGCGACTCGAGGTCGGGCTCGACAAGAGCTGGGAGGATCTCGGCGGCCAATTCACGGTCGGCGCCGGCCTCGAGACCGATGCCCTGGTTGCCGCGGGGATTGAGAAGGCCGATGCCTTCATCGCTTCCACCGACGGCGACAACACCAACATCGTGATCGCCCAGATCGCCCAACGCCGCTACGAGGTGCCGACCGTGATCGCCAGGGTTCTCGACCCGCTGCGGGCCGAGTGGTACGAGCGCCAGGGCCTGCACACCATTTGCCCGACCAGGGTCGCGATCGACATGCTGGCGAGCGAAGTGCGGGAGACCGTCGGCCGGGGCGAGGGGTCTTAAGGCATGTACATCATCGTCGTCGGCGCCGGCAAGGTGGGGTGGAACCTGGCCCGCGAGCTGATCGAGAAGGACCACGAGGTGACGGTGATCGAGAGCAATCGTCGCCGCTACCTGACCGTCGAGCAGGAGCTGGAGCACAACGTCTCCTATGGGGACGCCTCCGAGCTCTGGGTGCTCGAGCGGGCGGGGATCCAGCGCGCCGACATGGTGATCGCGGTCACCGGCGACGACGAGGACAACATGCTGATCTGCCAGGTGGCCAGGGAGAAGTACATGGTCGAGCGGGTGATCGCCCGCGTCAACAACCCGCGCAACCGCGAGCACTTCGACCTGCTCGGGATCAAGCCGACGGTCTCGGCGACCGACCTGATCCTCCGCCTGCTCGAGCACGAGGTGCCCGAGTACGGGCTGGTCCACCTGCTCAACCTCCAGGAGGAGCAGCTGGAGATCATCGAGATCCTGCTCGGCAAGGACTCCGGGGTGACCGGCCGGCGGGTCGGCGACCTCGAGATGCCCGAAGGCAGCCTGCTGATCTCGGTGCTGCGCGCCGGCAAGGGCTTCGTGCCGGGCTCCGACACGGTGCTGGAGCCGGGCGACGAGGTGCTGGCCGTGCTCGACCCGGGCAAGGAGGACGAACTGAAGGCCCTCTTCGGCCCCGGGGGCGGCGGCAACGGAGCGGATGGCTGACCGCGAGGTCGACTTCCTGCTGATCGGCGGGGGGATGGCCTCGGCCCATTGCGCGGCGGAGCTGAGAAGGCGCGGTTCGGAGGGCTCGATCCTGCTGGTCGGCCGCGAGCCCGAGCCGCCCTACGAGCGGCCGCCGCTCTCCAAGGAGTACCTGCGCGGCGAGGCGACGCGCGAGGACGCTTACGTCAACCCGCTCTCCTGGTATGAGGAGAACGGGGTCGAGCTGCGCAGCGGCGCCAACGTGATGTCACTCGACCCGGAGGCGCGCACCGCGAAACTCCAGGGCGGGGAGGAGGTGTCGTTCGGCCAGGCGCTGCTCGGCACCGGCGCGATGGTCAACATCATGCGAGTCGAGGGGGCCGAGAACGAGGGCATCCATTACCTGCGCGCCTTCGGCAACTCAGACGCGATTCGCGCCGATGCCGAGGCGGCGGAGCACGTGGTGCTGGTGGGGGGCAGCTACATCGGCACCGAGGTCGCCGCCTCGCTGACCGCGAAGGGGACGAAGTGCACGATCGTGATGCTTGAGGACGTGACGCTGTCGCGGACCTTCGGCGAGGACGCCGGGCGCTGGTTCCAGGAGCAGCTCGAGTCGCGGGGCGTGACCGTCCACGGCGGCGAGGAGCTGGAGGCCTTCGAGGGGGACGGCCGGGTCCGGGCGGTCCTGACGAAGAGCGGCCTGGCGCTCGAGTGCGACGCGGTCGTGATCGGCGCCGGAGTGCGAGCCGACGCGATGCTCGCCCAGCGGGCCGGGCTCGAGGTCGACGACGGCGTTCTCTGCGACTCGAAGTTGCGGACCTCGGTCGAGGGGATCTACGCGGCGGGCGACTGCTGCTCCTACGACAGCGTCATCCACGGCCGCCGCCTGCGGGTCGAGCACTGGGACGTGGCAATGCAGCAGGGCCGCCACGTCGCCGCCAACATGCTGGGCGACGAGCGCGACTACGAGGTGGTCCCCTACTTCTTCAGCGACCTCGCCGACTGGGCGAGCCTCGAGTACGTCGGCCCGGCGCGAGACTGGGACGAGGAGCTCTGGCGCGGCGATCGCGACGGCGGCGAGTTCTCGGTCTGGTACCTCAAGGACGGCAGGGTGGCGGGCTGTCTCAGCGTCGGCCGCGCCGAGGACCTGGCCGAAGCGCGCCGCCTGCTGGCCGACGGCGTCGACGTCTCGGGGCAAAGACGCGGTCGCCGATCCCAGCAGCGACCTGGGCAAGATTTCGTAGGTCGCATCCGCGATATGCGCTTCATGCGCGTGGCTGGATATCCTCAAGTGGTTCGTTGCGCCCTGGTGTAATTGGTAACACGCCAGCCTCTGGAGCTGGAATTTGGGGTTCGAGTCCCTGGGGCGCAGTTCCTATCTCCGTCCGATGGCATGCGAACATACGTTCGCAATGGAGGAGGAAGTTAAACGTCTGGTTCTCCCAGCTTCCAAAAAGCGCTGCGCTGATAGCGCGGCATGCTGGCGGAAGGGGATGACTCAGGCAGAAGTTGCAAGGCGCCTCGATCTCGCGAAGCCAACGGTCTCCTACCACGTTCGTCGACTTGGAGTGCCCGCACAAGACAAGTGTGCACGTCGCTACGACTGGGATGCAGATCCAGCGGGCGTACGACACGGGTCTGTCTAGCGCGAGTGCTCGCTTTGTTTCGGTTTCGCAGCTTGTACCTGGCACAAGGCCGTAAGCGCGAGGGCGACGTGGTGCCGCGCCCAACGAAGATGCCCATCGGAGCAGCTCCTGGTGGTCGGACGCGACGGCACGAATCGAACTCACCTCAAGAGCAGGCTGCATCGGACGAAGGACTCAAGGAGAATCGTTGTGAGAATTGCGGCATAACCGAGTGGCAGGGGAAGCAGCTGAACATGGAGCTTCATCACGTGAATGGAGATGGCGAGGACAACCGTTTGGAGAACCTTCAGCTGCTCTGCGGCAATTGCCATTCCCAGACCGACAATTGGGGTGGGCGAGGGGTGCGTCGAAAGGTCGCCGCGGTCGAACGGGCTGCGTAAAGCCCCTGCTCAGGAGCGGTTGATCGTCTAGGCCCTCTGCTACCTTCGGCCTCCGATGAAGCCCCGGTTTTCTCTTTTCGCGGCCCTGCCGCTGGCCGCGCTGGCAATCGCCGGGTGTGGAGGTGGGGGAGGGAGCGACTCGACCGCGGCGAGCGTCGCGACCACGGCGACGACTACGCCGTTGACCAAGGACGAGCTGATCTCGCGCGGGGACGCGATCTGCGCTGAGGTGAACGCGGCGGTCGGGACCGTGGGCTCGGCCAGTAGCGACTCCTCCAACCAGGTCGGCCAGGTCGCCGACCTCTACACCGGCATGGTCGACAGCCTCGAGGGCCTGGGCGCGCCCGACGACACCGCCGGCTATTCCGAGTTCATCACCGCCGCCAACGACCTCTCCAAGGCCGAGAGTGACGCGAAGCTCGCCGCCGAGCGCAACGACAGCGCCGCGCTGGCCACGGCCCAGTCCCAAGCGTCCTCGGCGCTCGCCTCGCTCCAGTCGGCCGCGCAGTCCTACGGGTTCCAGGACTGCGGCCAGGGGCCGAGCGCTCCGACGTCGACTTCCACGACAACGACGCCCTCAGGTGGGGCGACGGCTCCGACGACGACCACCCCGGCGGCGCCGGTCACTCCGGCGCCCGCACCCGCTCCGACGACCGGTGGCGCCGGCGGAACGACCGGGACCGGCGGCGGCTCGACCGGCGGTGGAACCTCCACCGGCGGGGGCGGCTCAAGCGGCGGCGGCTCCGGCGGCATCGGCCCCGGCTGAGCGGGTCGAGAACCGGCGCATCTCGGAGTCCTCAGGCAGCTGAGGACTCGGCCCAGGCTCCGTAGAGGCGGGAGTAGGGGCCCTTCGCGGCGATCAACTCCTCGTGGGTGCCCCGCCTCGGCGATTCGTCCCCCTTCCAGCACGACGATCTTGCCGGCGCGGCGGATCGTCGAAAGGCGGTGGGCGATGACGATCGCGGTGCGTCCCTGCAGGAGGCGCTCCAGCCCCCGCTCGATCGTCTTCTCGGTCCGCACGTCGACGTTTGAGGTCGCCTCGTCGAGGATCAGGATCCGCGGCTCGGCCAGCAGCGCCCGGGCGAAGGCGACGAGCTGTCGCTGGCCCGCCGAGAGCTGCACACCGCGCTCGCCGACCTGGGTCTCGATCCCCTCCGGCAGCGCCGCGATGAATCCCGTCGCCCCGACCGCGGCGGCGGCGTCCTCGATCTCCTCCAGCGTCGCCTCGGGCCTGCCGAAGGCGATGTTCTCCCGCACGCTGCCGGAGAAGAGGAACCCCTCCTGCGGGACGATCCCCAGCTGCCCGCGCAGCGCCCGCTGCTGGACTCCTCGCAGGTCGTGGCCGTCGATCGAGACGCGACCTGCCTGAGGGTCGTAGAAGCGGGCGACCAGCTTCGCGAAGGTCGACTTGCCCGCCCCGGTCGCACCGACCAGCGCCAGCGTCTGACCGGGAGGGACATGCAGGTCGACGTCCTTCAGGGCCCACTCGACCTGCTCCCCGGCCTTTTCCTGTTCCAGCGCGTCGTCGGCATAGGCGAAGGAGACGCCTTCCATGAGGATCTCGCCGCGCAGCTCTCCCGGGTCGATCGCGCCTGGCGCGTCGACCATGTCGGGCTTGGTGTCGAGCAGGTCGAAGATCTTGTCCAGCGCCGCCATCCCCTGCTGGTAGGTCGTGTAGAGCTGGGAGAGCTGCTGGATCGGGTCGAAGAAGACCTGGAGGTAGCCGATGAAGGCGACGATCGTGCCGATCTGGATCTTGTGGTCGATCGCCTGGGTGCCCCCGTAGAGCAGGATCGCCGCGATCCCGACCGCAGAGAGCAGCTCGACCGCCGGGAAGTAGGAGGCATTGAGGTAGACCGTCTTCATGTTGATCGCGCGGTTTTGCTCGTTGAGGTCGGTCATCGCCTCCTCGTGCCGCGGCTCCTGGCCGAAGCTGCGCACCACCCGTACCCCACTCAACGTCTCCTGCAGGTAGGCGGTGATCGCCGCGATCCGCTCGCGGGTCGCCCGGTAGGTGCCGGCGGAGACGATCCGGAAGACGATGCTGGCGACGGCGAGCAGCGGGAAGGTGAGGAAGGTGATCAGCGCCAGCTTGATATCGAGGAAGAGCAGGATCACCACCACCCCGACCAGGGTCAGGGTGCTGGAGAACATCGTCACGACGCCGTCGGTGACGAGCTGGTTGAGCGCCTCGATGTCGTTGGTCATCCGCGAGATCAGCACGCCGGGGCTGCGTCGCGTGAAGAAGCCGATCGACATCGACTGCAGGTGGGCGAAGACGCGTTCCCGCAGGTCCTGCAGCGCCCGCGTTCCGACCCAGCCGACCATGTAGGTCTGCAGGTAGGTGGCGGCGGCGTAGAGGACCGCGACGACGACGAAGGCGGCGACGATCAGGTCGAGGGCGCCGACGTCGCCGGCGACGATCCCCGAGTCGACTGCCCTGCCCGCCAGGTAAGGAGGAGCGAGCCCGGCGGCGGTCGCGATCAGCAGTCCGACGAACATCAGCGCGACCCGGCCGCGGTAGGGGCGCAGCAGCCCGACCATCCAGCGCACCTTGCGCCCGCGCTGGTCCTGGCCGCGGATCAGCCGCCAGACGGATTTGAGCAGCAGCCAGGCATCCCTCATAGCCGCGCCATCTCCTCGCGTTGCTCGAGGTCGCGTTGCAGGTAGACGCTGTCGGCGAGGCCGTGCTCGGCGATCTCGCGGTAGAAGCTGCAGCCCTCGAGCAGCTCCTCGTGGCTGCCGCGGTCGACGATCCGGCCGTCGTCCATCACCACCACCTCGTCGGCGAGCGAGACGGTCGAGAGGCGGTGGGCGATGATGAACGTCGTCCTGCCCTCCATCGCCTCCCGCAGTCCCGTTTTGATCGCCGCTTCGGTGCGCGCGTCGACCGAGGAAGTGGCGTCGTCGAGGATCAGGATCCGCGGGTCGGCGAGCAGCGCCCGGGCGATCGCGATCCGCTGGCGCTGGCCGCCGGAAACGGTCAGACCGCGCTCGCCGACCATCGTGTCGTAGCCGCCCGGCAGGTCGCTGATGAACTCGTCCGCCTGGGCGCGCCGCGCCGCCGCTTCGATCTCCTCGCGGCTCGCATCCGGGCGCGCGTAGGCGATGTTCTCAGCGACGCTGGCGGTGAAGAGGAAGCTGTCGTCGGCGACGAAGGCGACCTCGGAGCGCAGCGAGCCGACGTCGACCTCGCGCACGTCGGCGCCGTCGACCGCGACCTCGCCCTCGCTGGGGTCATAGAGGCGGGCGATCAGCGCCACCAGGCTGGTCTTTCCCGAGCCGGAAGGGCCGACCAGGGCGACGGTTCGGCCCGCCTCGACCTCGAGGTCGACGTCGCTGAGCGCCGCTTTCGATGTTGACCCTGTTCCAGCATGGTCAAGTTCGAAAGCGGCGTCGTAGCGCAGGGTCACGCCGCGCATCTGCACGCGCCCGCGGCCCGCCGGCAGGGGCGGCGAGCCGGGCGGGCTCTCGATCGTCGGCTCGCGGTCGAGGATCTCGAACAGCCGGTTGCCGGAGGCGACGGCCCGCTGCGCCATCCCCATCGCGACCCCGAGCATGCGCATCGGCGCCGCCAGCATCACCAGGTAGGTGTAGAAGGCGGTGAAGTTGCCGAGGCTGAGGTTGCCCGCGATCACCTGGCGGCCGCCGATCAGCAGGACGAGGGCGATGCCGAGCTGGGGCAGCAGCCCGATCAGCGGTGAGAAGAACGCCTGCAGGCGGGTCGAGTAGATGCTCTGATCGAAGACGCGGGAGACGGCGCGGCGGAAGCGGTGCAGTTGGTGCTCCTCGCGGGCGAAGGCCTTGACGATGCGGATGCCGGAGACGTTCTCCTCGGCCTCCGCGGTCAGCTCGGCGAGCCGCTGCTGGACCTCCTGCAGAGCGGGGCGGGAGACGCGGTTGTAACGAGAGGCGGTGAAGACGACGAGCGGCGCCGGGACCAGCGCGATCAGCGCCAGCCAGGGGTCGATCGCGATCATCACCGCGCTGGCCAGGGCGATCGTCAGCAGGTTCTGGGTGATGAAGATCAGTCCGTAGCCGAGGAAGAAGCGGATCGACTGCAGGTCCACTGTCGCCCGTGACATCAGCTGGCCGGTCTGCTGTGAGTCGAAGAAGCTCAGCTCGAGGCGCTGAAGGTGTGCGTAGAAGCGCTGGCGGAGGTCGAACTCGACCGCCAGCGAGACCTTGCCGGCGACCAGGCGGCGCACGACGGTCAGTCCCAGCCGCAGAATCCCGGCGGCGACGATCGCCAGCGCCAACGGCAGCAGGTCGGGCTGCTTGCCGCTTTCGATCGCGTTGATCGCTCGCCCGATCAGCCACGGGATCAGCACCGTCATCCCCATCGCCAGCCAGGCGAAGGCGAGCGAGCCCCAGAGCTGGCGGCGATAGGGCCGCAGGAAGCCCATCAGGCGGCGATAGGTGCGCATCGACACCCGACTATACAAAGTGAAGTAAAGGCGCCCGCGAGCCTCGCGGGGTCGCTACAGGGAGGCCGCGGCTCCGGAGCTGGGAATCTCGCCGCGTTTGCAGTGCTTCGAAGGGCCGTGCCCGGGCTTGGGCAGGATCTCGAAGTTGGTGACGCCGTGGTAGGGAGTCATCGAGCCGTCGTTCTGGGCCAGCCCGATGACGACGTGGTAGAAGCCGGCGGGCAGGTTCCGGTAATAGATGACCGGCCTGGTCGACGGTGAGTAGCTTCCGGCGACGCCGATCCGCGCGGCGAGCACGCCGTTCAGCCCGGCGTACTCCGGGTAGTCGAAGGAGGCGCCGAGCAGGCTGCCGCTGCTGAGTGGGTTTTTGAGACTGAGCCGCAGCCGTTTCGCCGCGATGCAGTTGGGGACGCGGTGGAGTTGGAAGCGGATGTGGCCTTCCTGCAACTCCGGCTCCCCGCCGAACTGCGCCGGGGCGAGGTGGAAGTTGTGGACCACAACCCTGACCACGACCGCGCCGCTGGTCTGACGGGCGCCATTGCGCGGAGAGATCACCTCGACGCCGGGTGCGCCGGGCACCGGGGCGAGCTTGTGGGGGGTGCGGCGTCCCTGGAGCTGGTTGAGGGAGCTGTCGCTGCTCCCGCCGCCCGAGCTGAGGACGATCACGAGCGCGGCGGCCAGCCCCAGGGCGGCCACGAGGATGGCGATTCTGCCCCGCATGCAAGCGCGAACATTACGCGCCCGGGCCGCTTCCTTACGCCCGTCGTCGTGTTTCCCTCATGGGCGCCGTCTAACGTGCGGAGCTCGTCCACGTCACGCAGCAGGCTTTGTCCGGGAAGAGCAGGTTGACGATCGTCAAGGTGAAAATCTCCCTTCTGGGCGCGTGTCTCGCGCTCGCGTTTCTTCTTGCGCAGGCGGCCTCCCCGGCATCCGCCGCTCGCCTGACCCGCCACGTCAATCCCCTTGCCGGGACTCGGCCGAGCTTCACGACGTTCGGCGCCGGCCACAACTTCCCGGGAGCAACCGTCCCGTTCGGGATGGTGCAGTGGGGGCCCGACACGATCCCCACCGATTTCAACTCCGGCGGCTACGACTACCGCGACGCGCAGCTCAAGGGGTTCAGCCTCACCCACATGAGCGGCGCCGGCTGCGCCATCTATGGCGACTTCCCGTTCCTGCCGACGACCTCGCCGATCGTCTCCTCGCCGGCGGTGGCCGACTCCCCGCGGCTGGACACCGACTTCCAGCCCGCCTTCGTCCACTCCGCTGAGCGGGCCAAGCCCGGCTACTACTCGCTCTACCTCGCCCAACTGGACGGCTCCTGGATTCGTACCGAGCTGACCGCCACCACCCGCACCGGCCTTGCCCGCTTCACCTTTCCCGCCAATTCGCAGTCGAGCGTCCTGATCAACGCCGGCGGCAGCGCCCAGGAGAACGACTCCGCCGATGTGCAGATCGACCCCGCCGCCAATGAAATCAGCGGTTCGGCTTCAAGTGGCTTCTTCTGCGGGCAGCGCCCCCGCTACAAGGTCTACTTCTCCGCTGTCTTCGATCGTCCCTTCGGCTCATTCGGGACCTGGGATCGCCAGACCCTGAATCCCGGCTCGACCTCGGCAAGCGACAGCCACGCGGTCGACGTCCTCACCAGGGACACGGCGCAGGCAGGGGCCTACGCGACCTTCGACACGACCCAGAACCCCAGGGTGGGCGCCCGCGTCGGAATTTCCTTCGTCAGCGTCGCCGACGCGCGCGCCAACCTCGCCGCCGAGGACCCGGGCAAGCCGTTCGGCAAGATCGCCGCCGACGCCGACCACAGTTGGAACGACGCGCTGGGAAGGATCCGCGTCAGCGGCGGCCCGAGCCGCTACGTCAAGACCTTCTACACGGCGCTCTACCACGCCTTCATGGCGCCGCGCACTTTCAACGACGTCAACGGCAACTACCCCGGCATGGACGGCCGCATCCACCACACCAAGACCACCAAGTACGCCGACTTCTCGGGCTGGGATATCTACCGCAGCGAGGTCCAGCTGCTCTCGATCCTGATGCCGAATAGGGCGAACGACATGATCCGCTCGCTGCTCGCCGACGCCGGGCAGAGCGGTTGCCTGCCGCGCTGGCCCTACGCGAACGGCCAGAGCATGACCCTGGTCGGCGACTCCGCCGACCCCCTCATCGCCTCGGCGGCGGCCTTCGGCGCCGACCGCTTCAACTCGCGCCGCGCCCTTGCCGCGATGGTCAAAGGGGCGACACAGCCCTGCCGCAGTGCCAACGGCGACTACCTGGAGCGCCAGGGGTTGGCGCAGTACCTGGCGCTCGGCTACCTCCCCTACGACATCGACACCAACGTCCGCAACGCCAACTCGATCCTCGGCAACTCCGACAATGTCTGGGCCTCGGCGACGACGACCCTCGAGTACGCGACCGACGACTTCGCGATCGCCCAGTACGCCGCCCGGGTGGCCGGCGACCGCGCGACCTACCGTCGCTTCATGCGGCGCTCGGCGAACTGGCGTCGCCTCTATAACCCCGCCACCGGCCTAATCGAGCCGCGCTACGCAAGTGGAGCCTTCCTGTCTCCGTACGACGATCTCCAGGGCGTCGGCTTCGTCGAGGGCAACGCCTACCAATACACCTGGATGGTCCCTCACGACCCCGCCGGCCTCTTCAAGCTGATGGGCGGGCGCAAACGGGCGGCGGCTCGCCTGATCTACTTCATGCGCGAGCTGAACGGCAACTCCGACGGCACTCGCACCGACCACGCGCTGTTGGGCAACGAGCCCAATCTCAACGCCCCGTGGCTTTTCAACTGGGCGGGGAAGCCATTTAAGACGCAGGAGGCGATGCGTCGCGCCCTTCGCACTCTCTACGGCAACACCCCAACCGGCTACCCCGGCAACGACGACCTCGGCACGCTCTCCTCCTGGTACGTGTTCGGGGCGCTCGGCCTTTACCCGGAGGTGCCGGGGGTGGGCGTGCTGGCGGTCAGCAGCCCGCTCTTCCGGCGCGCCGCGATCAGTCTCCCTCACGGCAGGCGGGTGCTGATCACGGCCGACGCGTTCAGGTACGCCAAGTCGCGGCTGCTGAGGAAGAAGAAGCCCGGCAAGAAGAAGCCGCCCCCTCCCAAGGCCGTCAAAGTGCCCCTTTCCACGATAAACGCCCCATACATCCGGGCGATGTCAATCAACGGGCGCGCAAACGACCGCCCCTGGACCACGTATTGTGCGCTAGCTCGTGGCGGGACCATCTCCTATCAGCTGGGCCCAAGCCCAGTCCGCGGCTGGGGGGCCTCAAAGGCCGACCTCCCACCCTCCTACGGCCCCCGGCGAAAGCCGCCGCGGGACGCCTGCGCCCGCTGAGTCCGAGCGACTGCCGGCCGGCACCGCCGTGCTCTGGGCGCTCGCCGGGCTGACCGCGCTCGGCCTGGCGATCCGCTTTGTCAGCCTCGGCGCACAGGCCTTCCACCACGACGAGGTGATTACCGTCGCCCGGGTCATTCCCGGCAGCTTCCGCCACATGCTCCACGAGGTGAAAGCCAGCGAGTCGAACCCGCCCCTCTACTACGCGCTCGCCTGGGGCTGGGCAAAGGCATTCGGCGACGGTGAGTTCGCCGTCCGCTCCCTCACCGCGCTGTTCGGCGCCGCGACCGTCCCGGTCGCGTACTTCGCCGCCCGTGAGCTCTCGAGCCGCAAGGCCGGCCTGCTGGCGGCGGCTTTCGTCGCGCTCAACCCGATGTTGATCTGGTATTCGCAGGAGGCGCGCTCCTACTCGCTGCTCGTCTTCTTCGCCGCGGTCTCCTTCGTCTTCTTCGTGCGGGTTCTGCGCGGTGGCCAGCGCCGCGACCTGGCCCTCTGGGCGCTCTCCTCGGCGCTGGCGCTCTGCAGCCACTACTTCGCGACCTTCCCGGTCGCGATCGAAGCCGCCTGGCTGCTGATCGCGCTGCGGTCGCGCTGGCGGGCCGTCCTGCCCGCGGTCGGCGCCGTCGCCGCGGTCGAGCTGGCGCTGGTGCCGCTGCTCTCCTCGCAGTCCAACCCGACCCACATCGGCTGGATCGAGAACAGCCCACTGCTGGTCCGGCTCAAGGACACCGGCGCGATCTTCATGAGCGGTGAGACGGGCAACCTGATCGCCGAGCCGATCCGTTACAAGTTCGCGATCATCCCCGCCCTGCTGGTGCTCGGCGCACTCTGCCTCGGCGCCTGGCGAGGCAGCCTCCGCGAGCGGCGCGGGATCGGGATCGCGCTCAGCGTCGGCGCCGGGGTGGTCGCGCTGGCGATCCTTGCCGCGCTGGGGGGCAAGGACTATCTGATCGCCCGCAACATCCTCCCGGCCCTCTTCCCCCTCCTCGTCGCGGTTGCGATCGCGCTCGCCTCGGACCGGGCGCGCCGGACCGGCCTCGTCGTTGCGATCGCCCTCAGCGCCTACTGGCTCGCCTTCGACATCCACGTCAACGCGACCCCGAGCCTGCAGCGGCTCGACTTCAGTCGCGCCGCGCGCGCCCTCGGCACGCCGACGCAGCCGCGGGCGATCGTCACCTGGAAGATCGGCACCGACCCGTTGATCTTCTACCTCGATGACGGCTCCCAGTATCTGGCGGGCGGTACGGTGCGCTTGCGCGAGGTCGACGTGGTCCGCAAGCGCAGGATCACCAAACCCGGCGCACTTCTGCCACCGGCCTTCCACGTCGTCAAGCAGGTGAGGCTCGGGCGGCTTACCCTTACGCGCTATATGGCCAGGCGCCCGACCCCGGTCCCCTACCACGTGCTGCGCGGATTGCCCACCGACTTCGGCAAGAACGCCGTTCTGCTCGACGGCGAGCCGGGCCAGGTCGGCGCCCCTGGGCGCGGCGCCCTGACCCCGGGGCAATACGAGTTCATCGCTCCGGGCAGCGAGCCGAATGTCGACCTGCCGGCGCCTGCGGGAGGGGGGTCGGGATGACCGCGTCGGAGTTTGCCTATCGGCTGGGAGCGGCGGCCAAGCAGCCCGCCAACTGGTGGCAGCTGTTCAAGTTCGGCATCGTCGGCGGCTTCGGCTACCTGATCAACCTCGTCGTCTTCGCGCTGCTGGCCAATAAGCTCGGCATCCACCACGCGATCGCCGCTGTCGGGGCCTTCTGCGTCGCCGTCACCAACAATTTCGTCTGGAATCGCTACTGGACCTTCGGGCCCGGCGAGAAACGGGCCTCCTTCCAGGCCGTTCGCTTCTTCGCGGTCAGCGTCGCCTCGCTGCTGATCAACCTCGTGGTCCTTGAGGCGCTGATCTCCGGCACCGGGATGGGCGACCTCTCCGCACAGGCAATCGCCGTCGCCGTGGCGATGCCCTTCAACTTCTTGGGCAACAAGCTCTGGACCTTCGCCTAGATGGTCTAGGAGGCTGAGCCGTGAGCAAGCTCCTGGCGGAGACGATCCCGCTGGCGCTCGCGGCGGCGGTCAGTCCCGTCATTTTCCTGATCCAGCTCTCGACGCTGACCGGGGAGAGGCGCCTGAGCCGGGGCTCGGCGGTGGCGGCCGGCGCGGCCGTGCCGATGCTGGCGGTCGGGGCGTTCGCCGTCTTCCTCGGCCAGTCCGACTCGTTCTCCCCCTCGGGAACGACCAAGGCATTCTTCGACCTGGTCCTTGGACTGGTGCTCTTCTTCGCGGTCGGATTGCGAGCGCTGCGGCGCGCTTCGGAGGAGGGGGCGTCCAAGGAGCATCGTCACGCCGCCGGCCTCAAGGGCTCGTTTCTCCTCGGCCTGGCGGCGATGAGCTCGAACGTGACGACCTTCGCCTTCTACATCCCGGCGATGCGCTTCGTCGCCCTCGCCGACGTCAGCCACGCCGACCAGGTCGTTGTCGCTCTCCTCGTATCTGCTGATCACGCTCTCCGCCGTCCTCTTCCCCCTCGTCCTGACCGCGTTCGCCCCGCGCAGCTCCGGCCGCGTGCTGGACGCGATCGGGACCTGGCTGGGCGGCCACTCGCGCCGCAACCAGATCGTCCTCGGCTTCGGGCTCGGGGCCTGGCTGATCATTCGCGGCATCGGCGGCCTTTAGAACCTGCCTCAAAACCCCCCGCGCCCGGCCAAAATCTCCCGCGGTCCGCGCGGCGTGAGAGGGTGGCCCCAGCGACTCGTCTACCGAGGGAGGAAGCCAATGGAGGACAACGACCGGCAGCCCTGGCTGCTCACCGCGATCGCCGGGATCGGGCTGGTACTGGGGGTGATCGCGCTGATCGTCGCCTTCAACGCGAAGAGCACCAGCGACAAGGCCGCTACCCAGAGCTCCGTCGACCAGATCTCAACCGAGTTGTCGAGGCTGATCGACCGCCTCGGGATCGCCGAGGCGACCCTTCAGGGGCAGCAGCGCAACGCCCAGGGGACCGCCGACAAGGCGCTGAGGCACTCTGAGAACGCGGTGGTCAACCTCTCCAATCGCCTCGACAAACTGGAGGCCTCGACGGCGACGAACTCGAAGCAGACCGCCGCGCTCGGCCGGGATGTGAGCGCGAACAGCGCCCAGATCAAGTCGCTCAACAAGCGGGTCAACAAGCTGAGCGGCCAGGTGCACTCCGGCAGCGGCGGCCAGAACTCGCCTTAGTGGCTATTCGCCGAGCGCCTCGCGCAGCGAGTTGACCTGTTCGCGGAGTTCCGCGACCTCGCGCTCGATCGCGGCGAAGCGCTCCTCGACCGGGCCGACGGGGCTGCGGGAGGAGGGAGGAGGCGCGGCCGGCGCCTCCTCCGACTCCTCTTCGGGCGAGGGGCCCTCAGCCGCGTCCGGGGCCTCCTCGCCCCCGAGCAGCTGCCTGTAGCGCTCCTCCTTCTGTCCCGGCCGCCGCTCGAGCCGCGCGACGACGCCACGCTCGATCAGTCGCTCCAGTGTCTCCTGCACTGCGGCGAGGTCGGCGAAGGGGTGGAGGCGCTCGGTGCGCTGCTTCAGCTCTCCCGGCGTTTGGGCGTTGCGCAGCATCAGTACCGCGAGCAGCGAGGTCTCGTCCGGTCCGTAGGAGTCGTCGAGCAGGTGGCGGTACTTGCGCGCCCGACTGTTCGCACCGCTCGCCAGCCGCGTCCAACCTCGCAGCGCCAGCCGGCGCAGCGCCTCGATGACCGTCTTTTCGTCGTAGGAGACGACCGGGTCGCGGTTCGTCGACTGGTTGCAGGCGGTCCGCAGCGCGTTGAGCGAGAGCGGGTAGACATCGGGGGTCGTCCGCTGCTTCTCGATCAAGCAGCCCAGCACGCGGATCTCTGCGGCGTCCGGCTCCATCAGAAGGGTGAGACTAGGGGAGCTTTTCGGCGAAGGCCGTGAGAGCCGCCGGGTCGCGCAGTGGCGGCCCGTGCCCGAAGCAGGTGAGCGCCGGCTCGAGTTCGGCGAGGCGCTTGGCGGAGCGGCGGTTGAGAGCGGGGTCGAAGCTGAAGAGCTGTGGCGGTTCCCGTAGGCCGCCGCGCAGCAGGAACGGGTTGTAGCCGAAGACGACGTCCCCACAGATCAGGGTGCGGTCCGACTCCCGCCAGTAGCTGACGTGGCCGGGGGAGTGCCCGGGCGTTTCCAGCACAGTGAACCCGCCGACGCTGTCGCCCTCGTGCAGCAGCCGAGCTACCGGGTGCGCCGCCGGGCCGGGGAACCAACCGTTGCCGAAGCGCGTCGCCGTCTTGCCGCGCTCGACCGCCTCGGCGTCCTCGGCGCCGCACCACAGCGGCAGGGCGAACTGGTTGCAGATCGCGTGGCTCGCCCCCATGTGGTCGGGGTGGGCGTGGGTCAGCGCGTGCGTGGAGAGCGAGAGGTCCTGGATCTGCTTGGCGATCCGGTGCCGGTCCCACGGCGCGCCGGCGTCGATCAGCACGTCGCCGATCACGTACACGTTGACGTTGTCGCGGGGGAAGCCCGAGAGCTGCCAGACATCGTCGGCCAGTTGGCGCATCATGCTCCGATGATCTCGATCCGGTAGCCGTCCGGGTCGCGGACGAAGCAGATGCGTGAGCCCTCGGTGCGGCCGCCGGGGCGATAGGGCGGCTTCTCGGGCTCGATCCCCTCGGCGGCGAGGCCCTCCAGCGTGCCCTCGAGGTCGTCGACCATGATCGCGATGTGGTTGTAGCCGGTGCCCAGCTCGTAGGAGTCGACTCCGTGGTTGTAGGTCAGCTCCAGCCGCGGCGCCTCGCCGGGGAGGGCCATGAAGACGTTGATCGCCTCGTCGCCGATCGGCATCCGAGCCGCCTCTTCGAAGCCGAGCTTTTCGTAGAAGGCGACCGAGCGATCGATGTTTCCGATCCGGTAGCAGGTGTGGAGGTAGGTCGGCATGGCGCAAGGCTATCCCCGCGAGGCCTCCGAAGGAGACCGAATGTCGCTCGGTAGGCTTGCCTCGCCGGGAAACGGCGCCGCTATGAGCACTTCGATCGCGATCATCGACTATGGAATGGGCAACCGCCGCTCGGTGGAGAAGGCCTTTGCCCACGTGGGCGCGGAGCCCTCGATCACCGAGGACCGCGAGGAGGTTCTGGCCGCCGACGGCGCCGTGGTGATCGGGGTCGGCGCCTTCCCGTCGGCGATGGAGCGGCTGCGCGAGCGCGGCATGGTCGAGGTCCTGAAGGAGCGCCACGAGCGCGGTCGCCCGATTCTCGGAATCTGCCTCGGCCTCCAGGTCTTCTTCGAGGGCTCCGACGAGCACGGCGGCTCGGAGGGGCTGGGGCTGCTGGAGGGACGCATCCGCGCGCTTCCCTCCAACGGGCTGAAGGTCCCCCACATTGGCTGGAACCGGGTCGAGTGGCGCGACGGCTCGCGGCTGGGGGCGGGGATCGTTGCGGAGGAGTCGAGCTTCTACCACCTGCACTCCTTCGCCGCGTTCGATCCCGCCGATCCCGCGAGCCTGGAACGGCCCCGGGTGGCCGGCAAGGCCGCCTACGGCTGCGAGTTCGCGACGGCGATCGAGGAGCCGCCCCTCTATGGCGTCCAGTTCCACCCGGAGAAGTCCTCCCACCAGGGGCTGCGCCTGCTCGAGAACTTCGTCGAGGTCTGCGGCGAGCGCGCCGCCGCCTGAGCCGCGATGGAGGTCTACAGGCGCGTCATCCCCTGCCTCGACGTCGACGCCGGCCGCGTCGTCAAGGGCTCGCGCTTCGTCGACTTAAACGACGCGGGCGACCCGGTCGAGCTGGCGATGCGCTACGACGCCGAGGGCGCCGATGAGCTCGTCTTCCTCGACATCACCGCGACCAGCGACAAGCGGGCCTCGGCGGTCGAGCTGGCCAAACGCGTCGCCGACGACGTCTTCATCCCCTTCACGGTGGGGGGCGGCGTGCGATCCCTGGCCGATGCCCAGGCCGTGCTCGACGCCGGGGCCGACAAGGTGGGGGTCAACTCGGCGGCGATCGAGCGCCCCGAGCTGATCGACGAGATCAAAGAGGTGCTGGCCCGCGAGGTCTTGGTCGTCGCGATCGACGCCAAGCGGAAGGCGGACGGCGAGGGCTGGACTGCCTATACCGCCGGCGGGCGAAACGACTCTGGGCGCGACGCGGTCGAGTGGGCGGCCGAGGCGGCCGAGCGCGGGGCGGGGGAGATCCTCCTCACCAGCATGGACCGCGACGGCACCAAGGACGGCTACGACCTGGAGTTGACCCGCGCCGTAAGCGACGCGGTGGGCATCCCCGTAATTGCCTCAGGCGGCGCCGGCGAGATCCACCACATGGTCGAAGCCTTCGAAGCCGGCGCCGACGCCGTCCTCTGCGCCTCGATCTTCCACTACGGCAAGTACACGGTCGGCGACGTCAAGCGAGAGCTGATCGCCGCCGGGATCCACGTTCGGCCTTAGAAAGTTAGCGACAATTAGAGTAGTCGAATGACTGCTATGGTTGTCAGTCCACCATGGACGTATCGCGGCCGTACGGCGTCATCTCACACCCATTGGACAGTTCGGTCCTTTTCGTGCTGACTGGTACGACAGCGCCCTTGACCGGACGTCAGGTGGCGCGCATGACGCCGGAGGGAAGCCAGCAGGGAGTCGGAATGGCCCTCAGCCGCTTGGTCGACGAAGGAATCGTGGAGCGCCAAGAGGCGGGCCCCGCATTGCTTTACCGGCTCAATCGCGAGCACCTGGCCGCGCCGGCAATCGATCTGCTTGTCAACCTTCGCCGCGAACTCCTCAAGCGCCTTCGGCAAACCTTCGCGGAATGGCAGACGCCGCCGCTTCATGTGTCGATGTTCGGTTCGGCCGCCCGCGGGGACGGTGACGCCAGGAGCGACATCGATCTGTTCGTCGTCCGCCCCAAGAAGGTCGATGTAGAGGATGCGGTCTGGCGTCGTCAGCTCGATGAGTTGGCCGACAGCGTAAGGAGCTGGACGGGGAACCACGCTGGGGTTGTCGAGCTTTCAGAGGACGATCTACCCAGCCTTGTGCGCCGCCACCCGCCGGTCCTCGACGATCTCAACGCCGACGCGATCACCCTGGTTGGACCAGACGTGGCAAGAGTTCTGCGAGGCGTTGGCTGATGGCCAAGCGCGGTGGCCGCACACAGAGATGTTCGGCGGCGGAGGCGCGGAGCCGGCACAGCCAAGCCCGCAAGTTCCTCGAGGTGGCCGAGATCGCAGCAGGCGAGGAGGAAGCCGAC
Source organism: uncultured Solirubrobacterales bacterium (assembly GCA_963837585.1). GTDB lineage: Bacteria > Actinomycetota > Thermoleophilia > Solirubrobacterales > 70-9 > CAWINX01. The sequence continues at coordinate 1,103,624 of CAWINX010000003.1, forward strand.
CCTTAGTACTCGAGCGTGGCCGCGGCCCTGGCCGTTCTCGCCGGGATTGCCGCCTCCGATGCGGCCTGCTGCAAGGCGTTGGGCGAACGCTCCCGATCCCAGGATCATCGCGACGCCTTACTCGGTGATGGGGGTTTAAACGGCGTGGTGTTGGGGAAGGGGCTGCGTGTTCAGTGCCCCAGTGCCGCTCTGACCGCGGCGAGCGCTTGATCGATGCCTCCCCGGTCGACGTCGAGATGGGTCACGGCTCGCACGACGTTGGGGTGCAGGGCGCTCATCTCGACTCCCTGCTGGGCGAGGTCGTCGACGAGCGCGGGCGCGTCGGCGACCAGGAAGATCACGATGTTGGTCTCGGTGCTCGTCGGATCGACGCCGACCCCCTCGATCTCCGCCAGCCCTTCGGCCAGGGCAAGTGCGTTGGCGTGGTCCTCGGCCAGCCGCTCGACATTGTGGTCGAGCGCGTAGAGCGCCGCCGCGGCGACGATTCCCGCCTGGCGCATCGCGCCACCGAGCATTTGCTTGTGGCGCCAGGCACCCTCGATCAGCTCGCGGGAGCCGGCGAGGCAGGCGCCGACGGGCGCGCCTAGTCCCTTCGAGAAGTCGATCCAGGCCGTGTCGAAGCCGGCCGCGTAGGCGGCCGGGCTCCTCGCCCGAGGCCACCGAGGCGTTGAGCAGGCGGGCGCCGTCCAGGTGCGTGCGCAGGCCGTGCCGGCGGGCCACCTCGAGCACGGCCTCGATCGAGTCCCGCGACCAGACCCGGCCGCCGCCGATGTTCGTGGTCTGCTCGACGGCGACCAGCCGCGAACGTGGCTGGTGCCGATCGCTCGGGTCGCGCAGCGCCGCTTCCAGGTCCTCCGCCGAGAACATCCCGCCCTCGCCGTCGAGCGGGGAGACCATCGCTCCCGCCAGAGCCGCCGGGCCGCCGGCCTCGGCGACGATCGGGTGCGCCCATTTATGCAGGTAGACCTCCTCGCCGTCGCCGCGAAGGTGCAGCCGCAGCGCGATCACATTGCACATCGTCCCCGAGGGGAGGAACAGGGCCGCCTCCTGCCCGAGCAGTTCGGCCACCCGTTCCTGCAGGGCGTTGACCGTCGGGTCCAGCCCGCGCTGTTCGTCGCCCACCTCCGCCGCGGCGATCGCCTGCCGCATCCCCTCGCTGGGGAGGGTCTGCGTGTCCGAGTAGAGGTTGACGGACGGCATCGGCCGGGAGGCTAGCGTCATGCCGGGAGGGGACGACAAGCCTCTGGCTCACGCCCAAGTGCCGGAGGGGGCGAATGGCAAGCGCCGGGGCCGGTCGTAGCCTGCTGCGCATGGAGATTCGACAGATCGCGGGTGCGCCCTGAGCACGCTCCAGGCGGTCTATTACCGGGCCGCTGACGGCAGCGAGCCCGTGCGCGAATTCATCGACGGCCTGGACGCCAAGCGCCGCGCCGCGCTCCTGCGCCAGATCGACCGCCTCAACGATCTCTCCGACACGATGCCGCATTTGCCGTTTCCCCATAGCTCTCAAGTCGAAGGGGAGATGCGAGAGCTGCGCTGCCACATGGGCTCCGATCACTACCGGGTGCTGTATCGACGCTCCGGCCGTCTGGTCGTCTTGCTGAACGCGTTCCCGAAGACGACCGGGAAGCTGTCGGAGGCGGAGATCGAAACCGCCCGGAAGCGTTGGAGCGATTTCAAGGCCCGGATGGACGCCCGCCCCCGCAAACCGCCGCGCGCAGCGGGTCACGACGCGCCATGAGCCGGGAATTGCGTGTTAGCACGGCTGCTAACCTACTTGCCACACGGCAACTAGGAGTGATCATGAGCAAGCGAGCCAATCCAGTCGGAGGAGCCGTTTCCGACCACATCAAGAAATCCCTCAAGGACCCTGAGTTCAAGGCCGCGTACGAGAGTCTCGCCCCGTACGAGGAACTGGCTCGAATTGTCATCATGCGCCGCGCCGCTCTCGGCCTGACCCAGGCAGAGCTAGCCGCCCGGATGGGCACCACAGCCTCCGCCATCTCCCGTATTGAGAGCGGCCAGCACGCCACCAGTCCTCAGACCCTCAAGAAGCTCGGTGACGCCTTCGGCGCCCGCGCCGTCCTCGGCTTCGAGTTCGGCTCGGCAAAGCATCCCGAGCGCGAACTCGTAGTCCTCTGAGTTGCTAGCTGATTAGGCTCGAGAATATCTGCCGAGGAACTGAAGGATGTGGTCTTCAGGTGGTGCCTTGGTCGAGCTCAAGTGGCTGAATCTCATCGCTCACGCTCGCCGCAGTCTCTATGTCCGCTATCCGCAGTCGCCACTTCCCCGATCCCTGAAGTTGAGCGAGCCAGCGGACTGAATTGCGGGGTAGCAGCCAGGCGCGGGTGACGACAAAATCCTCTCCAAAGACAACAGCAGCGAGGTGAGTGAAGCAGTCTTCCGCATCGAGATCTTCGCGGTCGAGGCCGTGAAGATCCCCGAGGTGTGTCGGTGTTCTCCCGCCTGCAGCTCGACGGGCTTTGACCTGAATCCGGGCAATCGATCTGCCGTCTTCACTTAGCTCGACGAGATCAACTCCACGATCCGCACCCGAAGGTCGCTGGGTCCCAGTGGCGGTTGCGACCAGGTGTTCTGCGTAATCGCCAAGCGGGGATTGGGCTGTCGAACGGATGAGGCCTCGATCTTTTAGAGCATCCATGATCTGGCGCCAGCGACCAAAAAGCTGAAGATCAGAAAGAGCGTCTAGCGAGTTCGTCGTCATGGCGCTTAGGCCTGGTTTCCGATGTTGGCTGCTGGCACTGACGCTATCCATTGCCAAGACCTTGCCATGAAGGTTCAGTGGAGGCCTTCGGCACGTAGGCTCAGGGGACTTGCTGACAACAAGTCCGCAAAACGACTATCAACCGGGAAGCTGTTTAGGGCGCGCCGCTCGACAGCCGCCTCAAGAGTCGCCGCCTCAATCTCCGGGCCAACGTATTCACGCCTTGGCTGCCAGGGAGGTCGACCTCAATCGTGTCCACCTGATGCCCGTTGGTCACGACCAATGTCCACCGTCGACCGTCGATTCCCGATCAGCGCCATTCACCCGCTGAGACGGCAGCCACGTCGCCGGGAATATCACCCTGCTTGAACTTATGTAGTGCGGCCTCGATCAAATCTGCGTTGAGCATGCGGTGACAAGATTACCTCGCCGGAGGCGACGCCCTGCGTTGAGCAGGCCGTTCAGCGAACGAGGACTGCCGCCGCGATCGAGATCAGAAAGCTTGAGAACGGCGATGGCACAAATCGCCACGAAGAGGCTTCTTCTGCACAGGCCGTGGCTACACTTGGCCAGTGGGGCATGTGATGGGGAAAGTGGTCGTCGCGCTCGCCTCGGCGGCAGCGCTTGTGTTTCTCGGTGTCGGTTTGACCGAGCTGAATTACATCAGTGGTCATCCCTATGCCTATGGTCCGGCTAAGGTCATCGCACGGGCCGCTGGAGGAGGTGTTCTGCTCTGCGGTGCAGTCGGCCTCCTGGCCTACGTGACTCTGTGGGGTAAGCCACCAGCAGAGGCTGACTAACGGCAGGGATCGCTATTCGGACGGTTTGTATTCGCCTTGTCGAATCGCCTCTATGGCCTCCTCCTCGGAGAGGCCACTTTCCTTCACCCACCGACCGAGCTTGGCGTACTGCTCTTTGATGTAACGCTCGATGTGGCGACCTTCCACTTGCCACTCACGGATCGGGCCTTCCTGCAGGGATCTGGGATCTGCCTCGCCATGCATGGCTGCCGCAAGTGCCGCCTTGATCGCGTAGCCCTGTTCGACCCAGGCGGCGATTTCCTCGTTTTGGTCTTTGAGATGCGGATGCTCGTCGTCAACGAAAGCCAGGCGTTCCGAAACCTGCTTGCCGCGGGTGTTGATCGCCCGTGTGCCGATCGGGAATTTCGGAATGGTGCGCCTGCACCCGCAGAAGCATTCCTTAGCCATGGCGGGTTGAGTCTAAATCCCTGGGCCGCGTGCAGAGGCATCTATTGAAGACGAGGTCTTCCCCGCTCCGAAGGTGGGGGATCGAAATCGACGACTCCAACGTCTTGCCTATGTATGGCCGAATCGCTGCTCACAGCCGACGAAGTCGCTGCGCGGTTGCAGGTGCCGAAGAGCTGGGTCTACCGGGCTGCGCGAGAGGGCGATCTGCCTTTCGTTCGATGCCGGCGCTACCGTCGCTTTACAGGAAGAACGCGATGCCGGAGGAGGGACTCGAACCCCCGACACGCGGATTATGATTCCGCTGCTCTAACCAGCTGAGCTACTCCGGCGGGGATCGGGATGGTAGCGGCGGGGCGGCGGCTGTCGGCGGGTCGTTGGGGCCTGCGATCCTTGGTCGGTGGAGCCTTCGTCGGGTCGGACTCCCGGTTCCGGATGGGCCGCGATGCGGCCGGTGCTGGTCGCCTTCCTGCTTGCCGCCGACGCCTTTGTGGTGGCGGCGCTTGCCCTGGCTCGGCCCGGCGGGTGGTTTCCGCCCTTCCTCGCCTTCGGCTCGCTGCTGCTCGGGCTGGTCTGGTTCGAGGCCTGGGCGGTGCGTCACCGGCACGACGACGACTGACCGCTGCCGGTCCGAGGGCATAGCCTTCAACCCGTGAGCGCGGAGCTTGAGCAGGCGGTGCGAGCGGTTGTCCGGGACTGCCTCGGCGTCTCCTCGGGCGAGGAGGTGCTCGTCGTCTGCAACCCGGCCACCCGTGACCTCGGGGAGCTGATGCGCGCCGAGGCGCAGGGCGCGGGCGCCGACGCGACCCTGGCGATGATCGCCGAGCGCGCCTCGCACGCCGCCGAGCCGCCGCGCTCCGGTCGCCGCCGCGATGGCCGCCGCCGACGTGGTCCTCGCGCCGACCGATCCAGTCGCTCTCCCACACCGCCGCCCGCAAGGCCGCCAGCGAGGCGGGCGTGCGGATCGCCACACTGCCCGGCGTCACCGAGGAGATGCTCGCCCGGGTGATGAGCGCCGACATGGCCGAGCTGCGCCGCCGGGGCGCCGCCGTCGCCGCCGCCCTCGACGCCGGCGTCGAGGCGCGGATCACCTGCGCCCACGGCAGCGACCTGCGGCTCGGCCTCGAGGGGCGCACCGCGATCCCCGACGCCGGCGAGCTGACCGCCACCGGCGCCTTCGGCAACCTGCCCTGCGGCGAGGGCTTCATCGCCCCGCTCGAGGGGACGGGGGAGGGGACGCTGGTCGTCGACGGCTCGATCGCCGGCGTCGGCATGGTCGACGCGCCGGTCACGCTGACCGTGCGCGACGGCCACCTCGCCGACGCCACCGGCACCGAGGGGGCGACGCTGATGGAGCTGCTGACCGCCCACGGCCGCGACGGGACCAACGTCGCCGAGCTGGGGATCGGCACCAACGAGAAGGCGATCCTCACCGGCAACATCCTCGAGGACGAGAAGATCCTCGGCACCGCCCACGTCGCCTTCGGCGCCTCGGCGGCGATCGGCGGCACCGTCCAGGTGCCGGTCCACCTCGACTGCGTCATCCTCGAGCCGACTGTCGAGATTGACGGCGAGCCGACTCGTCCGCAAGCGGCGAGCTGCTGGTCTGAGCGTGGCGGTGACGCTGCTCGCCGTCCCCAACGTCTCCGAGGGGCGCGACGCGGCGGCGATCGACCGGCTGGGGGCGGCCTTCTCCCGCGGCGTGACCCTCCTCGACCGCCACTCCGACGCCGACCACGACCGCACCGTCTTCACCCTCGGCGGCTGGCCCGGGCCGCTGCATGACGCACTCATCTGCGGCGCCGAGGAGGCGATCGAGTCGATCGACATGACCACCTACACGGGTGCCCACCCGGCGATCGGCGCCCTCGACGTCTGCCCGGTCGTCTGGCTCGACCCCGGCGACCGCGCCGCCGCGCGCACCGAGGCGATCGACGTCGCCGAGCAGATCGGCGGCCTCGGCGTTCCCGTCTTCCTCTACGGCGAGCTGGCGACCCAGCCCGGCGCACGCCGAGCGCGCCTACTTCCGCAACGGCGGCCTCGCCGAGCTGTGCGCTGCGCATGGAGGGGGGGGAGCTGCGCCCCGACCACGGTCCCGCCCTGCCCCACCTGACCGCCGGCGCGACCCTGGTCACCGCCCGCCCGCCGCTCGCCGCCTTCAACGTCGAGCTGGAGGGGGCCGACCGCGATGCGGCCCGCGACTGTCGCGGCCGGGCTGCGCGAGGCAGGCGGCGGCCTGCCGGGCGTGCGGGCGATCGGGCTGCCGCTCTCCGGCGGTCGCGCCCAGGTCTCGACCAACGTCCACGACCCGCTTCAGGTCCCGCTCGGCGTCGTCGTCGAGCGGGTTCGCGAGCTGGCCGCGCCGCTCGGGGCTCGTCCGGTCGAGGCCGAACTGATCGGCCTGGTTCCCCAGGGCGCCCTGGACGCCTACCCGGACGACGTGCCGATCCGCGGCTTCGACCCCGCGATTCACGTGATCGAGCGACGGCTGCCCGGGCCGACCGACTAAGCGACTCTCAAATAGTCGCTAAATTCACGCCATGGCCCAGACGAAGAAGAAGCGCCGCCGCAAGCACCGCGGCACCCAGGGCGGCTCGCGTCGACACCCGCCGTCGCGCCGCGCGCCCCCGCAGCCGCGAAGAGGCGAAGGCTCGCGCCCGCGCCAAACGCAAGCCGACCGCCCGTGCCGACCGCCCGCCGACCTGGCGCAGCTCGATCATCCGCGGCGTCGCGGCGGCGGCGATCTTCACCGTCCTGCTGCTGGTGGTCTTCCGCAGGCCGATCGGCGTGGCGCTCGCCCTCGGCGCCTTCATGCTCGTCTTCTACATCCCGGGCGGATACTTCATCGACACGACGATGTGGCGACGCCGCGAGCGGGCACGGCTGCGCTCCAACGAGCAAGTGAGCCTCCATGTCGAGATGCTCACGGTCGGCCCGATTGCCGAGAACTGCTTCCTGATCAGCCGCGCCGGGTCCGACCGCGGCCTGATCGTCGATCCGGGCGAGGAGCCCGAGCGAATCCTCGCCGCGGTCGAGGAGATGGGAATCGGGGTCGACGCGATCCTCCTCACCCACTGCCACTTCGACCACATCGGCGCCGTCGCGCCGGTCGCCAAGGCCACCGGCGCCCCCGTCTACTGCCCGGAGATCGAGGTGCCGATCCTCGCCGACATCATGACCTTCGTCCCCTGGGAGGGCTTCGGCCCGTTCGAGAGCTACGACGCCGACGAGACGGTGGGCGGCGGCGAGACCCTCGAGCTGGCCGGGCTGGAGTTCGATGTCATCTTCACCCCGGGCCATAGCCCCGGCCACGTCACCTACTCGGTGCGCGGCGAGGAGGCGATCTTCTCGGGCGACGTCCTCTTCCAGGGATCGGTCGGGCGGACCGATCTTCCCGGCGCCGACGGGCCGACCCTGATCGAGTCGATCCGGCGCCTGCTCGAGTCCCACCCCGACGAGACGACCGTCTACCCCGGCCACATGGGGCCGACGACGCTCGGCGCCGAGCGGGCGACGAACGTGTTCCTCGCGCCTCTGGCGCGGTAGCCCCCGGGCGCGTCCAATAAGGTCGCAAGCGGCATGGCGAGCAAGTACCAGGCACCCCGAGGGACCTTCGACGTCCTGCCCAAGCAGGCGCGCTCCCGGGCGCGGGTCGAGCGCAGCGCCGCGGCGATCTTCGCCCGCGCCGGCTACGAGCCGATCGCCACGCCCGCCTTCGAGGACACCGAGCTGTTCGTGCGCGGCGTCGGCCGCTCCACCGACATCGTCAACAAGGAGATGTTCAGCTTCGAGGACAAGGGAGGGCGCAGCATCACCCTGCGCCCGGAGGGGACGGCGCCGATCTGCCGCGCCTACCTCGAGCACGGCATGCACAAGCTGGCGCAGCCGGTCAAGCTCTCCTACCTCGGCCCCTTCTTCCGCCACGAGCGCCCCCAGGCCGGCCGTTACCGCCAGTTCCACCAGGTCGGGCTGGAGTGCATCGGCTCCGACTCGCCGCTCGCCGACGCCGAGGCGATCATGCTGCTCGCCGAGCTGCTGGCCGAGCTGGGCGTCCCCGGAGTGGCGTTGCGGCTCGGCAGCCTCGGCAGCCTCGACTCGCGGCGCGCCTACCTGGAGGAGCTGAAGGCGCACCTCCACGCCCACGAGGGCGAGCTCTCCAAGGAGGTCCGCGAGCGGATCGACGTCAACCCGCTGCGCGCCTTCGACGCCGACGACGAGGGGACGCGCGGCGTGATGGCCTCGGCGCCGACGATCGTCGAGCGGCTGGAGGGCGAGGACGCCGAGCACTTCGCCGAGGTCCGCGCCCTGCTCGACGCCGCCGGGGTCGAGTACGCGATCGACCCGTCCCTGGTGCGCGGCCTCGACTACTACACGCGGACGATCTTCTCCTTTGTCTGCGACGCTCTCGGCGCCCAGTCGGAGATCGGCGGCGGCGGCCGCTACGACGGGCTGATCGAGCAGCTCGGCGGGCCCGTCGACCCCGGCGGTCGGCTGGGCGGCGGGGATCGAGCGGATCCTGCTGGCGCTGGACGAGGACGAGGAGGCGCCGGGACGCGACGCCTTCGTCGCCGCGGCCGGCGAGGGCCAGCGCGGCCGGGCGATGGCGCTGGTCGTCGAGCTGCGCACCGCCGGCCTCTCGGCCGAGCTCGACATGGCAGGGCGCGGCCTCAAGGGGCAGCTCAAGCACGCCGACCGGATCGGCGCCCGCCGGCTCGTGATCTTGGAGGAGGACGGCTCGGCCCAGCTGCGCGACATGGAGTCGGGCGAGCAGCGCCCGGTCGAGACGGCGAATCTGATCGAGGAGGTAACCGCGTGACGGCGGGGGGCGCTTCGCCTCAGAGCGAGTTTCCCGCCCTGCGGCCGAACGGGTTCCGCGACGCCTGGTGCGGCCAGGTGCTCGGCGACCGGGTCGACTCCGAGGTCCGGGTCGCCGGTTGGGTCCACCGCCGCCGCGACCACGGCGGGCTGATCTTCATCGACCTTCGCGATCGCACCGGGCTGGTCCAGCTCGTCTTCAATCCCGACGCCGCCGAAGGCTCCTTCGAGCTCGCCCACAAGCTCCGCGCCGAAGACGTGCTGAGCGCGTCCGGCACGGTGGTGCGGCGCTCCGAGGAGACCGTCAACCGCGAGTTGCCGACCGGGGAGGTCGAGCTGCGGGTAGCCGACGCCGAGCTGCTCGCCGACGCCGAGACGCCGCCCTTCCAGATCGAGGGGTTCTCCGGCGAGGTGGGCGAGGACACGCGCCTGCGCTACCGCTACCTCGACCTGCGCCGGGAGCAGATGCATAGCGCCCTGGCGTTGCGCCACCGCGTCACCGCGGCGATGCGCGAGTTCCTCGACGAGGAGGGCTTCCTCGACATCGAGACGCCGGTGCTGACCCGCTCGACACCGGAGGGCGCCCGCGACTTCCTCGTCCCCAGTCGCCTCCAGCACGGCTCCTTCTACGCGCTGCCGCAGTCACCGCAACTCTTCAAGCAGCTGCTGATGGTCGCCGGCCTGGAGCGCTACTACCAGGTGGCGCGCTGCTTCCGCGACGAGGACCTGAGGGCCGATCGCCAGCCCGACTTCACCCAGCTCGACATCGAGATGTCCTTCGTCGACCTCGACGACGTGATCGAGGTGAACGAGCGCTTGCTCGCTCACGTCTTCGACCGCGTCGGGGGGCCTTCGCTCCAGCTTCCGATGGAGCGCCTGCCCTATGACGAGGCGATCTCGCGTTTCGGCACCGACAGGCCCGATACCCGCTTCGGCCTGGAGCTGGTCGACCTCGCCGATGCACTCGCCGAGACCGAGTTCAAGGTCTTCCGCTCGGTGATCGATTCGGGCGGCGCGGTTCGCGGCCTCAACGCCGGGCGCCGTGAGATGCCGCGCTCCGCCCTCGACGGGCTGATCTCCCGCGCTCAGGAGCTGGGCGCGAAGGGGCTCGTCTGGGCCTTCCGCGAGGGCGACGGCTGGCGGTCGCCGACCGCGAAGTTCCTCTCGGCCGAGGAGCTGAGCGCCCTGAACGAGAAGCTGGGCGCCGAGGAGGGGGACCTGCTCCTCGTCGTCGCCGATCGGCCCAAGGTCGCCAATGCGGTGCTGGCTCAGCTGCGGCTCGACCTGGCGGCCGAGTTCGACCTGATTCCCGCCGATGCCGATTCGTTGCTCTGGATCGTCGACTGGCCGCTGATGGAGGAAAGGGACGACGGTGGCTGGGACCCGCTGCATCACCCCTTCACCGCACCCGCCGGAGACTTCGACCCGAAGACCCGAGCGGCGTCCGAGCGCTCGCCTACGACGTCGTCTGGAACGGCCAGGAGATGGGCGGCGGCTCGATTCGTATCAGCGACGCCGCCCTACAGGGCAAGGTCTTCGCCGCGCTGGGAATCGATGCCGCCGAGGCGGAGGCCCGTTTCGGCTTTCTCCTCGAAGCGCTTCGCTACGGCGCCCCCCCGCACGGCGGCATCGCCTACGGGTTGGACCGGATCGTCCAGCGGCTGGCCGGCGCCGAATCCATTCGCGATGTGATCGCCTTCCCGAAGACCGCCTCCGGGGCCGACGCCCTGACCGGCGCTCCGGCCCCGGTCGACGAGGCTCAGCTTCGGGAGGTCGGGCTGCAGCCGCGCGCGAAGCGCCCAACGGAGCAGCGTTAGCCGTGGGCCTTCGGGACTGGCTGCCACGCTCGTGGCGTCCGGCCCCCGGCCCCGGACAGACCCCGGTCCACGTCGACGACCCGAGCTTCGACTCCTGGGAGGTCGTCCGCGACTTCGTCGACGTCAAGACCGCCCGGGCCTGGCACCAGGCGCTCGGCGATGCGGGGATCGAGGCGGCCCTCACCGCCGACTGGCCGCTCGACCGCTTCGGCCGCGGCGACATCGCCCTGCGGGTGCGGCCGGAGGACTGGAGCGAGGCCGAGCTGCTCCTCTCCAACCTGGACTGAGGCCTTTCGCGCTCGGCTGAAAATCGTGCTCGCGGGCTGTCGCCCGGTGCTACGGTTTAACCGAGGCTCGAGCCCGTTCGCGAGCCGTCTCACCGTTTGACCCAACACAAACGGCGCGGGAGCCGGTTTCTCCAGGCCCCTTGGGGTCGGGAGTAGGCACCCACCTTCACTTGAAGGGATCAAAGCCAGAGGCGGCAACGGCGGGTTGGAGCCTCTTTTGTTGCGCAAACGTCACTTTCAGCGCGCCCCACGCGCGTGGCCGTCCTCCACCATCGGCCACATGGCAATCGAAATCGATGTTTTTCATCTCAGGGATGAAAAAAACGACTTTCGACCCCTAGACGCACTCGATTGCCGAACTCGCGGATCGGCAGCACGGGGTGGTGGCGCGGTGGCAGCTGTTGAGAATGGCGGGACGGGGGGCGGTGGATGGGCGGATCGTTCGCGGGAGCCTGCACCCGATCCATCGGGGCGTCTATGCGGTGGGACACCGGGTGCTGACGTGTCGAGGCCCGCTGGATGGCCGCTGTGCTCGCCGCGGGGCCCGACGCCGTTCTGAGCCACCGCTCCGCGGGCCAGCTTTGGGGGCTGTTGCCCCGCTCGGCCGTACGGCCCGAGGTCACGAGGGCGAGCGGGCCGGCGAGCGCGCACCGCAAGATCTCCATACATAGATCGTCGCTTCCGCCGACGAAATCGCGACGGTCGACGGCATCCCGACCACCTCGGTGTTCCGGACGGTGCTCGACCTCGCAGCCGTTCTCAGTATGCGCGGGTTGGAGAAGGTCCTCAACGAGATCGAGGTGCGCGGTCTCACCGACCGGGTCTCGCTGACGGAGCTGCTCGCCCGCCACCCGGGACGTCGTGGTGCGGCGACCCTTCGGGCCCTGCTGGAGGCCAACGCTCTCGACGGGATTACCCGCAGCGACCTCGAGGATCGATTCGTGGCGCTCCTCGACGCGCACGGCTTGCCCAGGCCGAGACTCAACGCCGACCTGGCGCTCGCCGGACGCACCTTCGAGCTCGATTGCCTCTGGCCGGGGCAACGCCTGGCCGTCGAGCTCGACGGCGCGGCGACTCACATGCCCAGGCGCGCCTTTGAGGGGGACCGGGAGCGGGATCGGATCCTCCAGGCAAACGGCTACCGCTCGGTGCGCGTCACCTGGCGCCAGCTGCGCGACGACGGGCCCGCTGTGGTGGACGACCTGCGCAGGATGCTGCGAACTGCGGCGCCTCCTACCCTGTAGGCGATGGAGCGCGAGGCATTCGAGCACTACCTGCGCGACGCGACGCGATGCGGTCCCGTCCCCGACGGCGCCTTCACGGGCGCCGCCGGCGGGGCGGCCTGCGGCGACCTCTCGCGGATCTCCCTCGTCCTCGACGGGGGACGGGTCGTCGACGCGACCTTCGACGCGGAGGGGTGCGGGGCGACCCGGGCGGCGACCGCCGCCGCTGTCGAGATGGCCTGCGATGCGCCCGTGCTGGACGCCGCGGCAATCGGCATCGACGATGTCGACGCGGCGCTCGGGGGCCTGACTCCCGCCAAGCGCCACGCCGCGCAGCTCGCCGCCGACGCCCTGCATCGAGCGCTCGCAGCTGCCGCCTCTTCGGCGGAGCCGCTCGCTGCCGCCGTCCCGCGGACCGCGTCCTGGTCGCGATGTCGGGCGGCGTCGACAGCGCCGTCGCGGCGCTGCTGGCGAGGGAGCGCGGGGCAGAGGTCGTCGGGGTGACGGTGAAGCTCTGGGCCGATCCCGAGACCGACGGCGCCAAGGCCTGCTGCTCGCCCGAGGCCGTGCTCGGCGCTCGCGCTCTCGCGCACTCGCTCGGCATTCCGCACTTCACCCTGGACCTCGAGGAGGACTTCCGCCGCCGCGTCGTCGGCTCGTTCGTCGACGGCTACGCGGCGGGCCGCACCCCCAACCCCTGCGTCCTTTGCAACGGGGAGGTGCGGATCGCCGCAATGGTCGACCTCGCCGACCGCCTCGGCGCCACCCACCTGGTCACCGGCCACTACGCCCGGATCGTCGAGGACGACGACGGGCCGCTGCTCGCCGCCGCCTCCGACGAGGCCAAGGACCAGAGCTACATGCTCGCGGCGCTCCCGCCCGAGCTGCTCGGCCGCCTCAGCTTCCCGCTCGCCGACCTGACCAAGCCCGAGGTGCGCGAGATCGCCACCCGCCACGGCCTCTCCGTCGCCGGCAAGGCCGAGAGCCAGGACCTCTGCTTCCTCGCCGGCCAGGGCAAGCGCGAGTTCCTGCGCCGCCACGGCGACCTGCGCGATCGCGACGGCGCCCTCGTCGACCGCGGCGGCCGCGTGCTCGGCCGCCACCGCGGCCACCACCACTACACGGTCGGCCAGCGCCGCGGCATCGGCGTCGGCGCCCCGCAGCCTCTCTACGTCCTCGAGACCGACGCCGCCTCGAACACCGTCACCGTGGGAACCCGCGCCGAGCTGGAGACGACCCGAGTTCGCATCCGCAACGCGGTCCTGCACCGCGACGGCGCCCGGGTCGACGCGGTCAGGCTCCGCTACCACTCGCGCGTCCTGCCGGCGAGCGTCGGCGCCGCCCACTCGGGCGACCACGACGCGCTCGACATCGAGCTGCTCGAGCCCTTCGCCGGCGCAGCGCCGGGCCAGACGGCCACGCTGCTCGCCGGCGACGCGATCGTCGGCCACGGCACGATTACCTCGGCCGCCTGACGCCGCGCCCGGGCGACCTCGATAGTCCTTAGGCTCTGGCCCATGAAGGCGCAGGAGATCCGCGACACCTACCTCTCTTTCTTCGAGGAGCGGGGGCACAAGATCGTGCCCTCCGCCTCACTGGTGCCCTCGGTCCACGACCCCTCGGTCCTGCTGACCACCGCCGGGATGCAGCCCTTCAAGCCCTATTTCCTGGGACGCGAGAAGCCGCCCGCGCCCCGCGTCGCCGACGTGCAGAAGTGCTTCCGCACCACCGACATCGAGGAGGTCGGCAAGACCGCCCGTCACCTCACCTTCTTCGAGATGCTCGGCAACTGGAGCTTCGGCGACTACTTCAAGGAGGAGTCGATCCCCTGGGGTTGGGAGCTGGCGACGCAGGGCTTCGGCTTCGACCCCGAGCTGGTCTGGGTGACCGTCTTCGGCGGCGACGAGGAGCTCGGCCTCGGCCCCGACGAGGAGGCGATCGAGATCTGGCGGGGCCAGGGACTCCCCGAGGAGCGGATCGTCCGGCTCGGCCGCGAGGACAACTTCTGGCAGGCCGGGCCGACCGGCCCCTGCGGCCCCTGCTCGGAGCTCTACCTCGATCGCGGCGAGGCCTTCGGCGCCGCCGGCGAGCGGCCGGGCGACGACACCGACCGCTTCCTCGAGTTCTGGAACCACGTCTTCATGACCTACGACCTCGCCGAGGGCGGCGGCCTCACCGAGCTGCCGATGCGCAACATCGACACCGGCATGGGACTGGACCGGATGGCGGCGATCCTCCAGGACGTCCCCTCGGTCTTCGAGACCGACCTGCTGCGACCGCTGGTCGACCTCGCCGAGGAGCTCTCCGGGCACTCCTACGCCGAGGGCGGGGCGGTCACCCGCGCGATGCGGATCGTCGCCGACCACTCCCGCGGCGCCGCCTTCCTGATCGCCGACGGCGTCGTCCCCTCCAACGAGGACCGCGGCTACATCCTGCGGCGGATCATGCGGCGGGCGATCCAGCAGGGCCGCACCCTCGGCCTCGAGTCCCCCTGGCTCGGCCGCTTCGCCGAACGCGCGATCGAGACGATGGGCGAGGCCTACCCCGAACTGGAGAACCAGCGCGAAATCATCGCCCGCTGGGTCGGCGACGAGGAGGAGAGCTTCGGTCGCACCCTGGAGCGCGGCAGCGACCTGCTCGAGCGCTTGGTCGTCGATGCGGAGCGCTCGGGGACGTCGTGGATCGACGCCGCCGACGCCTTCCAGCTCCATGACACCTACGGCTTCCCCTATGACCTGACCAAGGAGCTGCTCGCCGAGCGCGGCCTCTCGGTCGACGACGGTGGCTTCGAGGAGTTGATGGAGGAGCAGCGCCAGCGGGCCCGGGTCGGCACCGCCACCGCGCACGGCTCCGAGGACCGCCACGCCAAGGTGATCGCCTTCGCCGCGGAGGCGCCGCCGACCCGCTTCGTCGGCTACGAGATGTTGACCGCGACCACCGGCCTCGCCGCGGTGCAGCCCGACGACGGCCGCGCTCTCGTCAAGCTCGAGCAGAGCCCCTTCTACGCGGAGGGCGGCGGCCAGGTCGCCGACTCCGGCGTGCTGCGCTGGGCCGGGGCGGAGGCCAAGGTCCTCGACGTCTACCGGGTCGGCGACGATCAAGTCCTTGAAGTCGAAGGAAGGCGTCCCCGGACGCGGGAGCGGGGGCGCGAGCACTCCGGTGATGATGAGCGCGCCCCCGCGGGAGCGGAGGAGACGCCGCTTGATTCCGGCGTCGCGGTTGAAGCGGTCGTAGACCGCGAAGCCCGCCACGCGACGATGCGAAACCACACCGCCACCCACCTCCTGCACGCGGCGCTGCGCGAGGCGCTCGGCACCCACGTCCGCCAGGCCGGCTCGGCGGTCCGCCCGGACAAGCTGCGCTTCGACTTCACCCACGGCCAGGCGCTCGCCCCCGAGGAGCTGGGCGAGGTCGAGGACCGCGTCAACGAGTGGGTGAAGGCAAGCCGCCCGGTGCGCTGGCTCAACATGGATCGCGCCGAGGCGGAGCGGCTCGGCGCGATGGCTCTGTTCGGCGAGAAATACGGCGAGTGGGTCCGCGTCGTCGAGGTCGACGGGGTCTCGCGCGAGCTCTGCGGCGGCACCCACGTCGCCAACACCGCCGAGGTGGGGATCTTCAAAATCGTCTCCGAGGGGTCGAGCGCCGCCAACGTGCGCCGCATCGAGGCGCTGACCGGGCCGGCCGCGATCGACTGGTTCCGCGAGCGCGAGTCGCAGCTGCGCGAGGCCGGCGAGCTGCTCGGCTCGCCCCAGGACCCGCTGGCCGGCGCGCGCCGCGCCGCCGAGCGCCTGCGCGAGGCCGGCGAGGGCGCCGCGCAGGCCGAGAAGCAACTGCTCGGGGACGAGGCGAAGCGGATCGTCGCCGAGGCCGCGGAGGTCGACGGCCTCAAGGTCGCGGTCGCGCGGGCCCCGATGGCCGACCAAAAGCAGCTGCTCGAACTCGCCAACCGCATCCAGTCGATGCTCGGCGGCGAGGCGGCGATCGCCCTCGGCGGCGCCGAGGGCGACAAGGTCGGCCTCGTCCTCCTCTTCTCCGGCGCTGCGGTGGCGAAGGGGCTCTCCGCGGCCTCGGTCGTCCGCGAGGCGGCGGCGGTCGTCGGCGGGGGAGGGGGCGGCCGCGACGAGATGGCGCAGGCCGGCGGCAAGGACGCCTCGAAGCTCGACGAGGCGCTGGAAGTGGCGCGCGCCGCGATCGAGCGGACTCTCGGAGCCTGAGGTGGCCCGGATCCTCGCCCTCGACCACGGCACCGCCCGGATCGGCTGCGCGATCTCCGACCCGACCGGAACCTTGGTCCGACCGCTGCCGACGATCGAGCCGCCGGAGCCGCGCGTCGTCGCCGAGCATCGTCGCCGAGCACGGCGTCGAGCGGGTCGTCGTCGGCCTCCCGGTGGGGCTCGACGGGAAGGAGGGCTCCCAGGCCGCCCTCGCCCGCACCTTCTGCGCGGAGCTGGAGGCGATCCTCGACGTGCCGGTGGCCACCTACGACGAGCGGCTGACGACGAAGATGGCGTCGGCGAGCCGCCGTGGCGGCGCCACGGCGCCCGAGGACTCGCTCGCCGCGGCCCACCTCCTGGAGAGCTATCTGGCCAGCACGGAGGGCGGCGGGGATGGATGAGGACCGACGAGCCGAACGCAGGAGGGTCGACCGCCGCCGCACGGTGAGGCGCCGCCGCCTCGCCGTCGGCGCGATCGCGATCGCAGCGCTGGGGGTCATGGCAGCCGCCGCGCTCGCCTACCGCCACTTCCATCGCTCGGCGCCGCCGCCGGCCCCGGTCGTGCCGACGACGACGGTGACGATCCCGGAGGGCTACAGCCGCGCCCAGGTGGCGCCGCTGGCCAAGGGGGACGGCCTCCGCGGCGACTACATGAAGGCGAGTGCGGGGCACGAGGGCTTCCTCTTTCCCGACACCTTCGAGCTGGAGCGCCACGCGCCCGTCTCCGACCTCGTCCGGCTCCAGCTCGACGACTTCAAGCGGCGGATCAAGGGCGTCGACATGTGCTACGCGCGCTCCAAGAACCTCACCGTCCGCGACGTGGTGACGATCGCCTCGATGATCGAGCGCGAGGCGCAGGTCCCCGCCGACCGGGCGCTGGTCGCGGCGGTCATCTACAACCGCCTCCACGCCGGGATCCCGCTCGGGATCGACGCGACGATCCGCTTCGCCACCGGCAACTACACCCAGCCGCTGACCGAGTCGGAGCTGGCGACGTCCTCCCCGTACAACACGCGGCTCAACCAGGGCCTGCCGCCCGGGCCGATCGACAGCCCCGGCCTCGCCTCGATGCAGGCCGCCGCCCACCCGGCCAAGGCCGGCTATCTCTACTACGTGGTCAAGCCCGGCACCTGCGGCAAGCTCGCCTTCTCCATCGACCGACGCGCAGTTCCAAAACGACGTCGCCCGCTACAACGCAGCGCGCGCCGCGGCCGGCGGCAACTCTCCGACCAGCTGCGGCCAGTAGCGCGAGGGGCGCGAAGCGGGAAGATCCATCTCGATGCCCCGTCTCGCCGTCCTCGGTCACCCGGTCTCCCACTCGCGCTCCCCGGCGATGCACAACGCCGCCTTCGCGGCGCTCGGCATCGACGGCGAGTGGAGCTATGAGGCGATCGAGGTCGCTCCCGACGCCTTCGAGGAGCGGGTGCGGGCGATGCCGGCGGAGGGGTTCGCCGGGGCCAACGTCACCGTCCCCCACAAGGGCGCCGCGATGGCCGTCGCCGAGGAGTCGAGTGAGATGGCGCGGGAGATCGGCGCCGCCAACACCCTGAGCTTCGCCGACGGCGAGATCCGCGCCGACAACACCGACGCCTCCGGTCTGCTCGACGCGCTGCCCGCCTCGCCCGCCGGGACCCGCGCCCTGGTGCTCGGCGCCGGCGGCGCGGCGCGGGCCGTCGTCTGGGCGCTGGTCCGCGAGGGCGCCGCGGTCGAGGTCTGGAACCGCACCGCGCTGCGCTCCCGCAACCTCTGCGAGGAGCTGGGGGGGAGGACGGTGGAGGTCCCCGACCAGGCGTCCTACGGCTTGATCGTCAACACGACCGCGGTCGGCCTGCGCGGCGAGGACCCCTTCGCGGAGCTTCCGCTCGCCCCCGCGGCCTTCTCGCCAGGCCAGATCGTCGTCGACATGGTCTACGGGGAGGGACCGACCCGCCTGCTGAGGCGGCCGAAGAGGCCGGGGCGACCACGGTCGACGGCATCGAGGTCCTCGTCCAGCAGGGCGCGCTCTCCCTCCGCATCTGGACGGGCCGCGAGGCGCCGGTCGAGGTGATGCGCGCCGCCGCGTCGCGCCTATAGCCTTGGCGCGACGATGAGCACGCTTCGCTTCACGACCGCAGGCGAGTCGCACGGCCCCGGGCTGGTCGCGATCGTCGAGGGCATGCCGGCGGGCCTTGAGCTCGAACGCGAGGCGCTCGACCGCGACATGGCGCGCCGCCAGCTCGGCCACGGCCGCGGCGGCCGGATGAAGATCGAGACCGACGCGGTCGAGATCCGCTCCGGCCTGCGCCACGGCCGCACCCTCGGCAGCCCGATCGCCGTCCTCGTCGCCAACCGCGACTACGCCAACTGGGAGGAGCGGATGAACCCCTGGCCGGTCGAGGGCTTCGAGCCCGACGAGGTCCACCTGCCGCGGCCCGGCCACGCCGACCTGGTCGGCGCCCAGAAGTACGGCCACACCGACATCCGCAACGTGCTCGAGCGGGCCAGCGCCCGCGAGACCGCCGCCCGCGTCGCCGCCGGCTCGCTCGCCCGCGGCTTCCTCGCCGCCCTCGGGGTCAGCGTCCACAGCCACGTCATCCAGATCGCCTCGGTGACGGCGCCGGAGCGCCCCGACCTCGGCCCGGAGGACTTCGCCGCCGTCGACGAGGATCCGGTGCGCTGCCTCGACCCCGAGGCGAGCGCCGCGATGGTCGAGGAGATCAACCGCCTGCGCAAGGCCAACGAGAGCCTCGGCGGCAGCTTCGAGGTGCGCGCCTTCGGCCTCGTCCCCGGGCTCGGCTCCCACATCTCCTGGGAGGACCGCCTCGACGGCCGCCTCGCCGGCGCGGTCGCCTCGATCCAGTCGGTCAAGGGGGTGGCGATCGGCGAGGCCTGGGACGTCGCCGGCCGCCCCGGCTCGGAGGCCCACGACGAGATCTTCTGGTCGCCCGAGCGCGGCTACTTCCGCGAGACCAACCACGCCGGCGGCGTCGAGGGCGGGATGACCAACGGGCAGCCGCTCTCGGTTCGCGCCGCGATCAAGCCGATCTCGACCCTGACCAAGCCGCTGCGCTCGGTCGACACCGAGACCAAGGAGCCGGCCCAGGCGCTGCGCGAGCGCACCGACTCCACCGTCGTCCCCGCCGCCGCGGTCGTCGCCGAGGCGATGGTCTGCCTGACCCTGGCCCGCTGCTACCGCGAGAAGTTCGGCGGCGACCACATCGACGACGTGCTGGCCGCGGTCGACGCGTACAAGAAGCGAATCGACTGGCGGGGCTGAAGACCGCCGTGAGCAAGCCCGCGATCGTCTTCATCGGCTTCATGGGGGCCGGCAAGACCGCCGCGCTCGCCGCCGCGCGCGAGGCCGGCCTGGCGACCACCGAGGTCGACGAGTTGATGGAGCGCGAGCTGGGGATGCCGATCGCCGAGGCGTTCGAGCGCGACGGCGAGGACGCGTTCCGGGCCCGCGAGGCCGAGGTGGTCGGCGGCCTGCTCGAGGAGGCCGACGGCGGCGCGATCGCGCTCGGCGGCGGCAGCGTCCTCTCCGAGCGGGTCCGCGAGGCTCTCGGCCGCCACGTCGTCGTCTGGCTGCAGGTCGACGCCGAGGAGGCCTGGCGACGGATCGCCGGGTCCGGTCGGCCGCTGGCACGCAGCGCCGAGGACGTCGCCCGACTGCTCGCCGAGCGTCTGCCCCTCTACGAGCAGCTCGCCGACGCGATCGTGCCGCCGGGTGACCGCGGAACGGTCGCCCGCGCCCTGCCGTCGATTCAGGCTCTGGCCGATCTGCCGGAGGGCACCCGGATGCTCTGGGCCGCCAGCGGCTCCGGCGAGTACCCGGTCTTCGTCGGCCGCGGGCTGCTCGGCGCCGGTCCCTGGCCGCTGCCGGGCGAGCGCTTCTGCGTCACCGACGGCACCGTTGGCCCGCTCTACGTCGACCGCCTCGCGCCGCTGGCGGCGACGGTCGAGGTGCCTACGGGGGAGTCGACGAAGACGATGGCCGAGGCCGAGCGGGTGCTGCGCGAGATGGCCCGCGTCGGGGTGACGCGCGAGGACCACGTCGTCGCCCTCGGCGGCGGCGTCGTCGGCGACCTGGCGGGGTTCTGCGCCCACGTCTACCAGCGCGGCGTCCCCGTCGTCCAGGTCCCGACCACGCTCGTCGCCCAGGTCGACTCCGCCTACGGCGGCAAGACCGGGGTCGACCTGCCCGAGGGCAAGAACTACGTCGGCGCCTACCATCTGCCGGCGGCGGTGCTCGCCGACACCTCGACCCTGGCGACGCTTCCGCCCGAGGAGCTGGCGGCCGGGTTCGTCGAGGCGCTGAAGACGGGGCTGCTGGCCGGCGGGGAGCTTTGGGAGCGGGTGCGGTCGATCGAGTCGCTCGACCCGGCCGAGCTCGACGACATCGTCTTCGCCTGCGCCCGCTACAAGTGCGAGGTCGTCGCCGCCGACGAGCGCGACGCGGGCCTTCGCCAGGCGCTCAACCTCGGCCACACCGTCGGCCACGCGATCGAGGCGGCGAGCGGCTACGAGCGCTACCGCCATGGCGAGGCGGTCGGCCTCGGCCTGCTGGCGGCGCTGCGGCTCTCCGATGCCGACGCGCTGCGCGAGGAGGTCGAGGAGATCCTGCGTCGCCACGGCCTGCCGGTCGCGCTCGATCCCGCGGTCGACATCGAGGAGACCGTGGCGGCCCTGCAGCGCGACAAGAAGCGCACCGCCGAGGGGGTCGGCTTCGTCCTCCTCTCCGAGCCGGGCGAGCCCCGCACGGGGCAGATCCTCGATCCGGATAGGGTCCGCGAGGCCGTGGAGGAGCTGCTCCGATGACCACCGCCCACAACCGGGTCGGGGTCCTGCACGGCGTCAACTTCGACGTCCTCGATCGCCGCGACCCCGAGATCTACGGCGGCCTCTCGCTGAACGAGCTGGAGATGAAGATCAAGGGCTGGGCGCGGGAGCTGGGGCTGGAGGCGATGTTCTTCCAGACCAACTCCGAGGGCGAGTTCGTCGAGTACCTGCACCGGCTGCCCGAGCTCGCCGACGCGGCGCTGATCAACGCCGGCGCCTGGACCCACTACAGCCGCGCGATCGCCGACGCGCTCGACGTCGCCGGGCTGCCGGCGGTCGAGGTCCACCTCTCCGACGTCGAGTCCCGCGAGGACTGGCGCAAGGACTCGGTCTTCGACGGCCTGGTGCTCGCCAAGGTCTCCGGCAAGGGGCCGGACGGCTACCGCGAGGCGCTCGAGGCGCTCGCCCGCGAGCTCGGCGCGACGGCGAGCTGATGCGCGGGCGCGGCGACCGGCTCGCGGCTGCGCTCGCCGAGCGCGAGCTGGACCTGATGCTGGTCACCGATCTGGTCAACGTCCGCTACCTGACCGGGTTCACCGGCACCAACGGCGCCTGCGTCTGCGGCCCTGACGCCCGCGTCTTCCTCACCGACTTCCGCTACACCGAGCGCGCCGCCGCGGAGGTCGAGGGCTGGGAGGCGGTGACCGTCAGCGGCGACTGGCTCGCGGGCATCGCCGAGCGGCTCGACGGGCGGGTCGGCTTCGAGGACGACCAGATGTCGGTGCGCGACCCGCGAGCGCCTCGGCGGAGAAACTGGCCGACGGGGTCGAGCTGGTCGGCGCGGGGGGGACGGTCGAGGGGCTTCGCCGGGTCAAGGACGCCGACGAGCTGTCCTCGATCGCCGCCGCGGCCGAGCTGGCCGACGACGTCTGGCGCTGGAGCCTCGAGCGCGGCCTTGCGCGGGCGGACCGAGCGCGAGGTCGCCCGGGCCGCCGAGGCGCGGATGCGCGAGCTCGGCGCCGACCCGTCCTTCCCGGCGATCGTCGCCGCCGGCCCCAACGGCGCCCTCCCGCACGCCGAGCCCGGCGAGCGCGTGATCGACGGCGGCGAACTGGTCGTCTTCGACATGGGCGCCCAGCTCGACGGCTACTGCTCCGACGGCACCCGCACCTTCGCCGTCGGTGAGCCGGGCGAGCGCGCCCGCGAGGTCTACGAGGTGGTCCGCGCGGCCCAGGCAGCGGCCCTGGAGGCGGTGGTCGCCGGCGCCTCGGGCGAGGCGGTCGACGGGGTCGCGCGCAAGGTGATCGAGGACGCCGGCTACGGCGAGCGCTTCGGCCACGGGCTGGGGCACGGGGTGGGCCTCGAGGTCCACGAGGCGCCGCGCGTCTCGCAGCGCTCCGAGGACGTGCTCGAGGCGGGGGAGGTGGTGACGATCGAGCCCGGTGTCTACC